>NZ_JAFMPY010000022.1 GCF_017353515.1 Jiella sonneratiae | reverse complement strand
CCACGACAAGCATCCCAACTCGGCCTCCGATCAATCTCGGAAGGCACTTTGAACCCCTGCGTCACAGGGGTCCCGTTTGGACGCCGATCACCCCTGAAACGGGGTCCTTATTCCACGCCGATTCACAGGCCTTGGCACCACTCAATGCAGCCTCGAGAGATCGCACGGCTAAGCAATCTATCACGACCTCGGTGTTACTCGCCGGCCTCAGAGAGATCGTTCGTGAGAGCGGAGAACATCAACCGTCTCAGTGAGGCCCGCCGCCTCCATTTCGAGAAGGAGGATGGCCGGCGTCTTCTCAGGAATTTTCAAGCGCTTTCGCATGATGCGGATGGCTGCAACGGCCTTGCCTTCGTCCAAAGCGATCGTGTTCGCTAGGAATGCATCGGCAGATCTGACTTCGATCCCGAACCTGTCCAAATAGGCTGGCGGAAAGTCTTTTAGATTTTCGGTGACGATGATCGCGGCCTGCGTCTTGATGGCGGCTGCGAGAACGTGCGCATCACCAGGATCGGGCAACTCTCCGCATGCGGGCAGGAAGAGGTCGAAGTCGAAGACCATAGCTTCCTCGAATGCACCTTCCATCGCTTTCCGAGCTCGAGAGGCTCTCTCGGCAGCGTCCGGCGCGTTTTTGCCTTCGAGGATCGCGTTTATTGCCCTCTCTGTCTCCTCCATAATCTGCTCAGACCAGCGAATGCGGAAGAACTCAGCTTCCGCCAGGCTGAGCAGCAAATTCCTCCGCAGTGTCCCGGCCAGCGTGCACGCGTCGATCAGGGCAGTGAAGCGATTTGCGAACAAAGCCTAGAGATACTCCGCATCCAGTTCCGCCAACTCCTCCAAGGCAGCCGATCGCTTTGCTGCCTTGGCAGCTTTGTAGGCAAAGAGGGTTTCGGCCTTGATCCTGCGGTGCTTGCCGACCGTAGAATACTCGATCTCACCCTTTTCCAGCAGCGAGATCAGGAAGGGTCGGGAGACGTTCAAAATGTCGGCCGCCTGCTGTGTCGTCAGCATTTGCTCAACGGGCACAAGCGTCACAGCGTCACCTCGGCCGACATGCCGCAACAACTCCATGAGGAGGTTCGACAGGCCAGGCGTGAGGGTGATTTCGAAGGGCTTCTTCTCGTCGTCGAGCACACGCAGCGTCGCGTCCCCTGCCGCCTGTGCTGCAAGGACTGTTCTCAACTGATTTGCGGCCTTCTGCTCATTTGCGGATGGCAGGCGACCACCAAACTCTTTGGCAAAAGCTGGCACGGTCATCGGGGTTCTCCTCAAGCGTCTTAGCCGTAGTGGCTAAACGCTATAAACGCAATAAACGAAATAAGCGTGAGCAAGTCTGGTTCCAGTCCTGCCGCTCAAGAAGCGGTGCCGCCTGCTCGTGTTATCTCGAATGCGCATAAGCCGAGGAATGCAAGCCGATCTAGCGATCTCGCGCGCGGAGCGTAGGGCGCCTCGTGAGGCCCTTGATCAGAGGTAATCCGGGTCTATCACCTCAGCCAGAAGGGGATGAGGAGGTTTTCCCCACGGCTCGGCAGGTTCATCGCCATCGAACATGTAGTGGCGCCAGAGGCTGCCCATCTCTTCTGGGGTAAGCCTTCGGCTGCATGGCCGCTCATCGGAGACGCCGGCGTCGGGGTATGCCCAGAACGAGATGAAGAACCAGACGTGTCGCCCGCCCTTCGCGCGGTTGCACCTTTGGCAGGAGCATCGGAGGTTTTCCGCTTCGTTCCTGTTCTTCCAGTATCGCGGATCGACATGATCGATTGTGGCTGCCGTTTCCAATAGCGGATAGCCCGTCGCGCTTGTGGTGCGTCTGCCGCACAGATAGCAGCGCCAATGGTCGCGTTCGAGAACGAGGGCTCGCACTTCCTTTCGCACCTTCATCCTGCCCCCCCTGCTGTTTGCCAACGCGGAAAATGAGGCATCGTGGTTCGTAGCAGGGGGCGGGAGAAGAGGCATCTATGCCTTGGATCTCTCTGCGAACTCCGTTCCATACTTGCCTTCGATGTCGGTGATCCGGCGCGAGAGATCGAGGAGGTAATGCGACCGGGCCCGATCCCCCATGGGTTCCATGGTGAGCTTGATACGGGCTTCCTGCTCTATCGCGGCCATTGCGGCCCGGCCCCGTTCGCGTTTGCGAGCAAGGTCTGCCAGTTTGGCGAAGATGGCAGCGGCACTGGTAGCGCATGCAGTGAGCAGGACGACCAGCCATTTGACCAAGGCCTGTTCATTGTCGGACCATCCGAGATCCTTCGACGGAAACGCCGCTGCCACCGTAGCTGCTACCCCGAGCCCGATCGCGATCCATTCTGCGCTTGCCGCTCGTCGCTCATACCGGTTGGCGTGGAGGTTATACCACCCGAGATATCCTTTGATTGCCCATGCATGAAATTCCTCCCACCTTGCTTGATCCCAGGTGGTCTCGTCGACAGTCGGCTCAACCTGCTCATCCATCTCGGCAATCCAGCTTCCGTTCGTTGGGCAACGCTGCCGCAACTTGCAGTGAGGGCTCAAGATTGCGGCGCATTTTGTGCCGTGGAGATTGCCTCCGAGGTCGGCGCGCCGATCTCGATCGGATCATGCCGCGTCGCCTCCCGGTCGCGAGCGGTGCCCTGCGTAGGCTCGCCTGGTCAACTCGGTCTGGACGGCATCGAAGAAAGCCCGAAGCTCGGTTTCGATCCGATCGGCAGGCACACACGCCCGTTCCATCTGACGGCGAAGATCGGAAACGGTCCGCCGCCAGTAGGCTTCGGCGCCGCGGGTGGTGGTCTCGTCGATCATCTCGGCAGTCCGGCGGATCTTCCCGACCCGTGCTTTCGCTGGGAATGGGATCACGTCGGCAGTGGGCGGGCTCCAGTCGAACAATGGCAGTCCTCGCGGCTCGTCACGATGTTTCATCGGGGGCCCCTCCGGAGAAGTCTAGATAGTAGTTACGAAACCGGAACCGATACAGTAGTTCCACTTTCCGCACTGGCTTTTGAGGTGATCGGTTCCGCTTTCCGCACTGGCTTTGGTTCCGCTTTCCGCACTGGCTTTTTTTCTTCATGCCGCCCTCCTTGCCGGAGACGCTTCGTCCCTCTTCGCCTTCAGCTTCTTGCGCAGATCGGACGTCCGCTCGTTCAGCGCTGTCATGGCGTTGGCGATCCGTCGCTCGGCTTCGTCGGCTGTGACGATCGCCTTCCATTCGTCAGTTGCGGGCACGTTGCCTTGGACGTAGGTGAGCCGATACGAGGCAGGGAAGCGGAACTCCGCTCTTGATGCGCGGCCATGGTCGACGCATTCGATGAAGCCGAGAGCCTGAAGGCGCGCCAGTGCTGTCGAGACCGCCGCCCTGCGCAATCCCGCTTCAACGAAGTCGGAGTAGGTGACGTGGAGCTTGCCGTTCTCACGGCCGGCGTGCGCCATGTGCTCCTCCTCGATCCGCTCCAGCGCCAGCTTGTCGTTGCCCGTCAGGAGCCTCCAGCCGACGCTAAGGCGCATCTCCCGACGGTGCGCGATGAACTGGCTGCCGATGCCCTTCTTGCCCCTCGGCCCATGTGGCGTCATTCGACCGGAGCTTCGGCCGGTGGCGTCTACACGCTGCTTGCCGCCGCTCAATGGCTTCTCCCGCGGATGAGCCCCGCCTCGCGGATCGCCTGGCACGCTTCCGGCGCCGTCAGCCCGAACCGGCGCCGAAGCGCCGGAACGATGGGATGAGGCGCGACAGCCTGAGAAGCGAGCCACCGCGCGGCCTCGTCGACAGCCGCGCTATGCTCGTGCTCGGGTGGGGTGAGAGCGGAGGTGCTCATGCCGCGTCTCCGTCCATCTTAGCGCAGACACGGATTGCTTCCTCCCAAAAGAGACGGCTTTCGTCGCCCTCGCCGGAGGCGATCCGGCAGATCTCTGCCGCGTTCACCCACGTCAGATGCGGCCATCGCTTTTTTAGCGTGCAACCGGGATGGCAGTCATTCTCGATTGCCTCACGGGCGGCGTCGACCATCTCGTCGATCTCTCTACAGACACCATCCTGAAGCTGCCGAAGGACACAGTCACTCATGGCTCGATCTCCAGCTCACGGATGGCGCGGAAGAGATCGCGGGTTTCGAACCGCGACCGTAGTACCGGCTCAAGGAAGCGGAGCTCTTTTGGAGCCGTCGCTTCGATGTGATCGACCAGCGCTTCCTTGTTCGCATCAACGAAGGTGATGATCGCTTCCTGCAGCCGGCTGAAGATGCCGACTTTGAAGAGTTCGTCGCGTTCGTGCGGCGGTAGGCGATCCCATGCGCCGCGAGGCATGACATCCGTCACGGCGTCCTCGACTGAGGCGCCAGCCTCGATGCGCTTGAGGGCGAGACGCATGATCTGCGTTTGGTCGATGGGTAGATTGGAGACCGTCATGGCCGCCCCCTCAATTCGGGCGCCACGACGCCCGACGCGGCGGTGAGGATGCGGGCCGCTCGCAAGAGCAGCCACGCGAAGATGATGCGGGCGCGGATCATGACGCCCTCCTTTTTCGCTCTGTATCCGAGACCGCAGGAACGGCTCTCACCTTGCGGACGATCATGGGCTCGATGATGCCGGCACGGACCCACCAGTTGCCCTGATCCCGGCGCATCTCTTTTGTCTCCGACAGCATGAGCCAATCCTCGTCATCGCCAAGATTGGTACGCTGGGGCTCAGGAAGCGGGTCCAGAAAGACGACGCTTGGCCCGTTGTAGCCGCTGAGCTTGTAAAGCCCCGGTCCCGAGTAGCGCCGCTCGCTTGCCGCCTCGACGGCGCGCGTGGTATTCGTTTCCGTGTCCATCCGGTTTCTCTCCCTAGGGTTTTCGGGTGTTCCGGCTCGGCAGGAGGGTGCAAGCTCCTGGCCGGGCCTTTTCGTTTTCAGGGTCATGCCGCGGTCTCCTCAAAGAACCGCTCCAGCGCCTCGCGCTTGGCCACCCAGCGCTCACCGACCTGTTTGGCCGGCAGATGCCCAGACACGAGCATGTGGTAGGTTTGCCGCTCGGTCCTTCCGATGAAGGCCGCAATCGCCGCGATCCCCCACAGGAGATCGAGGGCGTCATTCGTTTCCTTTGTCATTCACGGTAAGCCTTTCTTCATAAGACGGTCATAGGGGTAATACGGTCTTAGGCTTGAAGTCAAGCGTCACCTAAGACAGTCTTAGGCATTCACGGGGGACGATGGAAAATGGCGAAGGCAGGCAGGGGTGCCGACCAATACATGTTGCGATTCCCGCCGGGACTACGCGACCGCGTGAAGGCGTACGCGGAGCTTCAGGGTCGATCCATGAACGACGAGATCATCCGCATTCTGGAAAATGAGTTTCCTGAGCCGGAGGGGATCGAGGAGCGAGTGTCGCGGCTTCTCGGCTTGATTGCCGTTTTGAAGGCGGGGGAGGAAAACCCACCTGTCAATCGCCTATTCAACGAACTCGTCGATACTTTACGCTCTATCTCGGACGGAACTCTTGGAGGCGTTGACGAAGCCACACGCGATCGTCTCCATCGTCGCTTGGAGCTGTGGGAAGAGGAGTTCGCTGAAGACGAATCCGAACAAGACACCGCCCGGCTGGATCAGGTCGAGATCGATGCTCTCTCGCGTGGGCGGAGCACCGCGAAGTACCCGTTAGATCCAGACTGGAGAGCTATGGCGCGACGACTTCAGCGCGGCGGTGGAATGTCGGACGAGGAGTTTGAAATCTACAAAGAAGGATACGAAGCCGGTCTGCGTGCTCGGCATGAGGCTTTATCGCGCGAAGATCTTGACGATGAAGCGGACGTTCTGAAGTGAGCGTCCGCCGCCGCACCTGGACCACGCCGAAGGGCGTCGAGCGCACCGCCTGGGTCGTCGACTACACCGACGGCGCCGGCAAGCGCCGGCTGAAGACCTTCGCCCGGAAGAAAGAGGCCGACGCGTTCGCCGCGACGGCGAGCGTCGAGGTGCGCGAGGGGACGCACGTCGCCGACTCCGCGAGCGCCACGGTGGCCGCGGCCGGCGAGCTATGGCTCAAGGCCTCCGAGCGCCGCGTCGAGCATGGGACGCTGGTCCAGTATCGCCAGCATGTCCGGCTGCACATCGTGCCGCTGATCGGCGAGACCCTGCTGTCGCGCCTGACCGTGCCCGCCGTCCGCGAGTTCGAGGAGACGATGATCGAGACCGGCCGCTCGCCCGCGATGGTGCGCAAGGTCATGGTCACGCTTGGATCGATCATATCCGATGCGCAGGAGCGCGGACTCGTCGTCAGGAACGCTGTCAGGGACAAGGGCCGGGCCCGGCAGAAGGGTCGCGACAGGCGCGCGGAGAAGCGTCAGAAGGGCCGTCTGAAGCTCGGGGTGGACATTCCCACCCGCGAGGAGGTGAAGGCGCTCGTCGGCGTCCTCGATGGCCGCTGGCGCCCGCTCCTTCTGACGGCGATCTTCACCGGGCTTCGGGCTTCGGAGTTGCGCGGCCTTCGTTGGGACGACGTCGATCTCGACAAGGGCGTGGTGCATGTCCGCCAGCGGGCCGACTTCCTGAACGACATCGGCCGCCCCAAGTCGGAGGCCGGCGAGCGCACGGTCCCTGCCCCGCCGCTCGTCATCAACACGTTGCGCGAATGGAAGCTCGCCTGTCCGAAGGGAGACCTGGGGCTCGTCTTCCCGAACGGATCCGGCAACGTCGAAAGCCACACGAACATCGTCCGGCGCGGGCTTCATCCGGCCATGATCGCCGCGGGCGTGGCTGTGGACGGCGAGGACGGGCCGGAGGCGAAATACACCGGCCTTCACGCCCTGCGGCATTTCTATGCCTCCTGGCTGATCAACCGGCGCGAGGACGGCGGGCTCGGCCTGCCGCCGAAAACCGTTCAGGAACGGCTCGGCCATTCCACGATCGCGCTTACGATGGACACCTATTCGCACCTCTTCCCGTCCAGCGACGACGCCTCGGAACTGGCCTCAGCCGAGGCTGCGCTGCTGGCTTGATGCGACATGGATGCGACATGAACCGCTCAAACCTTTGGGATAAAGGCTTCCGGTGAAGACTTTAAATCTGTAGGTCTTGGGTTCGAGTCCCAACGCGCCCACCAAAATTCCGCTTGTCCGACCCGGAGCCTCGAGAGCGCGTGAAGCGCAGTCCGGCTTGGACGTGGCGTCAGCCGAGTGGTCGGTACGCCGTCACCGGCGAGCGGGAGCCGCGACGATAGCCGAGGCGCGGCGGCAAACCGGCGGGCGGTCCACCTCCCATCCCGGCCTTTCACCTCCTGTCGTCAGCCTCCCAGCGATTTGTTTTTGCCGATTTCGCAACGCCGCGGCGCCGGGCCAAGCCCGGACGCCTCCCCGCCCGGCCGCCGCATGGTTAAGAAATCGTTACGCAAACCGGTCACATTAACCCTCTCTTACGATGCAAATTTACAGAGTGCGGTTGCACCGTTAAGCTTTCCTTGTCGGTCGAGTGGAGATTGTATCCAATGCTGCAGGTTCAGGTCGTCAATAGCCTCGAATTGCAACCCGCGGCCGCGCCCGCTCCCGCCCGGACCGACAACCGGATCGTCGACCGCATCATCGACCGGACCGGCGCCCTGCCGCAGGTCCAGCTGATGTTCGAGGAACAGGACCGCCTGCTCTGGATCGTCATGCATCCCGAGCCGAAGCCGGTCTTCACCCTGCCGCTGGTCGACAGCGTCCTGCGCGTCCAGACGGCGCTGCGCGCGATGGTCGAGGCGGGCGAGCCGATGCCGGTCGAGGTGCTCGCCTTCCGCACCGCGGGCCCGGTGTTCTCGCTCGGTGGCGACCTCGACTTCTATCTCGACTGCCTGGCGCGGCGGGACGGCGACGGGCTGGTGCGCTACGCCGAGACCGCCTGCGCCGTCATCGAGAACAACCTCACCGGCCTCGGCGGGCGCTTCGCCACCGTCGCGGCGGTGCACGGGCGGGCGCTCGGCGGCGGCATCGATCCGGCCCGCGCCTGCCACGTCATGGTCGCCGAGGAATCCGCGACGTTCTGCTATCCCGAGATCAACTACAACCACTTTCCCATCGCCGCCGCGCCGATCCTCGCCCGCCGGATCGGACCGATCGAGGCAGAGCGCATCCTGCTCTCCGGCAGGAACTTCTCGGCCTTCGAATTTCAGGAAAAGGGCGCCGTCGACGCCGTCGTCGGCGACGGCGCCGGGGCGATGTGGGTGCGCGAATTCTGCAAGAAGTCCGCCGCCTCGCGCCGCTCGCGCATCGCCATCGCCGCGGCGTTCAACCGGATGGCGCCGGACCTCGCGTCCGAGCTTTCCGCCGCCGGCGCCGCCTGGGTGGAGCACATGCTGGCGCTCGGCGAGGCGGAGGTGACGCGGCTGCGGCGCATCGTCAGCGCCCAGGAGCGCATGCTCGGCCGCATGGGCTGATCGCTCCCCGGCGTCGCACCGGCAGCGGCATTTTCGGGCGGAACCGCCATTCCGCTCGACTTTCATGAATTTTCCTCTCCGTAACCATGGTCCATTAGTTAAGCGTCAATAGTTTGGTCATAGCGTTTCGGCCAGTGGGGCCACCATGACCTGGATCAGCGGTGTCGATTTCAGCCGATAGCCATCTCGCCTCGCAGGCCATGAACGGCCGCGGGACCAGCAGCCCGCGTTTCGGATCGCGACGCGGCGCGTCGGTCGAGCGCGACAGCGTGCTCGTCGGCTCGCTCTTCTCCTCCCCGGCCTCGATCGTCATCTCCAACGTCGTCGGCATCATGGTGATGCTGATCTCCTGGCAATGGACCGGCGACAGCGTCTTCTACACGCTCAGCTGCCTGACCATCGTCGTCCTCATCGGCCGCATCGCGACGCTCGTGCGCTATCGCCTCGCCTGCCACGAGGGCGAGGATCGCCGGGCGGTGCGGCGCTGGGACATCGAGTTCCAGATCGGCGCGACGCTCTTTGCCGGGCTGCAGGGCTGCTGCTGCTTCCACGCCATCGCCCATCAGACGCTGCCGGCGGTGCAGCTTCTCAACGTCATCGCGGCGATCGCCTTTTCCTCGGGATACGTCGCGCGCAATGCCGGCCGGCCGAAATACGTCATCGTCCAGGTCTTGTGCCTGTGCGTGCCGCTGATCATGGCGCTGGAGTTCTCGAACCAGCCGTATTACCGGTCGATCGCGGTGTTCATCGTCCTCTACATGGTGACGAACTTCGTCATCGTGCTGTCGCTGAACCGCAATCTCCGGGCCCTCGCCGACGCGACCTCGGTGGCCGAGGAGAAGGAGGCGTCGTCGCGCAAGCACGCCGAACAGGCGCATCTCGCGCTGCGCTCGATGACCCACGGCCTCGTCACCTTCGACGACGAGCTGTCGCTGGAACTGCAGAACGACCGCCACGGCGAGCTCTTCGGCATCAAGGGCGATCCCTCGGCACGCAGCCTCGACGGCATGCTGACCGCCGCGGTCAGGTCGCGGCGGCTGTCGCGCAGCGACGCGACGCTGATCCGCCAGGACGTCGCCCGCACGCTCAGGCAGAAGATCATGTCGGTGCGCGAACTGGCGGCGCCGGGCGGCAAGACGCTGCTCGTCCACGTCGAGCCGACCGAGGCGTCGGGCGTCCTCATCGTCACCGAGGACATTTCCGAGCGCAAGCAGACCCAGCAGAAGATCGAGACCCTCGCCCGCACCGATCCGCTGACCGGGCTCGCCAACCGCCACGAGCTCGACCGCATGCTGGAATCGATCGGTCCCGGCTTCCGCGAGGGGATCGGATCGGTGGCGATCCTCTACATCGACCTCGACGACTTCAAGACCGTGAACGATTCCCTCGGCCACGGCACCGGCGACAAGGTTCTCGTCGCGATCGCCGAACGCATCCGCTCGGCCTTCCGCGTCTCCGACTTCCTCGCCCGCTTCGGCGGCGACGAGTTCGTCGCGATCATCCCCTCGGCCGACGGCGAGACCGGCCTTGCCGCCGCCGACCGCCTGATGCAGGCGCTGGCGCCGCCGGTCATCGTCGGCGACCGCAAGTTCCAGATCTCCGCCAGCATCGGCATCGCCGTCGGCCCGTCGCACGGCCCCGACGGCACCTCGCTGATGACCGCCGCCGACCTCGCCCTCTACGAATCGAAGTCGAGCGGCAAGAGCCGGGCCTGCCTGTTCCGGCCGGAGATGGCGGCGTCCTTCCGCCGCCGGACCGAACTCGAGGGGGAAATGCGCGAGGGGCTGGCCGCCGGACAGTTCGAGCTCGCCTACCAGCCGATCGTCGAGATCACCTCCGGCAAGGTGGTGGCCGTCGAGGCGCTGCTGCGCTGGAACCACCCGTCGATGGGCCGGGTCTCGCCGGCCGAGTTCATTCCGATCGCCGAGCGCAGCGACCTCATCTCCGATCTCGGGGAATGGGTCTTCGCCCGCGCGGCGGCCGATGCCCGGCGGCTGCCGGCCGGGGTCTCGATCTCGGTCAACGTCTCGCCGATGCAGTTCCGGCAGCCCGGCCGCCTGGTCGCGGCCATCCGCGCCATCATGGAGCGCGAGAAGGTTTCCCCCGGCCGGCTGGAGGTCGAGGTCACCGAATCGGTGCTGATCGACGATTCACGCCAGACGCTGGAGACGATGGCCGAACTGCGCGCCATGGGGCTGCGCTTCTCGCTCGACGATTTCGGCACGGGCTACGCCTCGATCGGCTATCTCGCCACCTACTCCTTCGACAAGGTGAAGATCGACCGCAGCTTCGCCAGCGTGATCGGCGACAACGATGCCGCGCGATCCGTCGTCGAACTCGTCCAGCATCTCGCCGACCGGATCGGCTTCACGGTGGTCGCCGAAGGTCTCGAGGACGACGCGCAGGTGAAGGCGATCGCCGCGACCGGTATTCCCCTCGCGCAGGGCTACTTCTTCAGCAAGCCGGAAGCGATCGAGACGCTCGTCGCGCGTCTGGCGACGGCCGGCACCCTCACCGTCTCCTGAAAAGCCCTTCCGGCGGCGCTGCCGGCCTCCGGCTTTGCGGCTGGACCGGCGGTGCGCCGCAAAAAGACCCGCCGTCATGACAGAAGGCATCGTCATGTTCTCACTGCATGGCAGGGCCGCCATATGGACGCTTCTTTCAAACACCCGGACAGACTAGATCAATGAAGGAAGCAGAAAGCACAGACAAGCAGAACGAGGAGCTGAGATCATGAGCCGCAAGAGAGGTTTCGTTTCCCACGTCAGCGATTTCTTCGCCGATTTCCGTGCGGCACGCGAATGCGCCGCCGCCGTCGAGGCCGGCCGCCGTCCGCGCGAGGCAGCGCTCCGCCACCTCGGCCTCAACGCCGGCATGTTCGACCGCCAGCGCTGACGCGAAAAAACGCCCCGATCATCGATCGAGGCAGCCGACCGACAGATGCCGCGCGCATGCGCGCGGCCGCGTCGCGAGGCATATTCCCCGGCCGCCGCGCTCAGCGCGACATCAGGACCGGGGCGGTCATTTCCCGCAGGATCTTGCGCGTCACGCCGCCGAACAGCATCTCGCGGATGCGCGAGTGGCCGTAGCAGCCCATGACGAGGAGGTCGGCACCGACCTCGGCGAGATGGTTGAGCAGCGCATCGCCGGCGGTGATCTCGCCGCTGTAGGTGGTCGCCGTCTCGACCGTCAGGCCGTGGCGCGCCAGCGAAGCCGCCAGGTCGTCGCCGGGCGCGAGCCCCTCCCGCCCCCCGCCCCGGTGGGGATCGATCGACAGGACGCGCACCAGATCGGCGCCCGCAAGCAGCGGCAGCGCGTCGAAGGCGGCGCGCGCCGCCTCCCGGGTTCCGTTCCAGGCGACCACGGGGTACCGGCCGATTTCGGCAAAACGCCCTTCCCGCGGCACGAACAGGATCGGCCTACCGGTCTCGAACAGGACGTCGGTCACGATGCCGCCGCCGTTCCATTCCGACGTGTGCGACTGGGCGACGACCACGAGGTCCGCGCAGAGGGCATGACGCGTCACCGCCCGGGCGTAGTCCGGGCTGGTCGGCTCTTCGCAGCGCCATTCCGCCGACACGCCCCCGTCCCTCGCGACCCGCTCGTCGAATGCCGCCTTCAGGGCCGTGGCGGCATGGCGCATCGCCCTGCGCGTCGCCTCCAGATAGTCGACCGAGATTTCGGTCGCGAGATCGGCGAGCGCGCTCGGCATCACATGCAGCCCGACGAGATGGGCGCCGTGCCGGGCGGCGAGCGGCAGCGCGACGTCCATGAGCCGGTCGACCCGTTCGGCGGCATCGAGGCAGACGAGTATCGTGCGGTACATGCTGGCATCCTCCTTGTGCATCCGTCGGGGATGACGCCAGCCTGATGCCTTCGGTCGCGGGCGGCCTTGATCGGGATCAATCGAACGGCCGACGCGCCACCGGACCGCCTTCGTCGCTCACGGCTCGTCATGACGTCGCAGGAGGACGGCGGCGCAGCGATTTTTGCCGTTGCGAAAGAGCACTTCGCGTGTGCAATATTCCCGGCATGGCGCAGCCGCTGAACATCCTTCTCGTCGACGACAACGGCCTGCGCGCCTCGATCATCGAGGAGGGCCTGCGCGAGGCGGGCCATGCCAACGTCTCGGTGGTGACCACCGTCGCCGGCCTCGTCAAGCGGATCGAGCGGCTCGACCCCGACGTCATCGTCGTCGATCTGGAAAATCCCAACCGCGACCAGCTCGAACATTTCTTCCAGGTCTCCCGGGCGGTGAAGCGGCCGATGGCGATGTTCGTCGACCGCTCGGACACCGCCGAGATCGAGGCGGCGATCGAGGCGGGTGTCTCGGCCTATGTGGTCGACGGGCTGCGCAAGGAGCGGATCAAGCCGATCCTCGAAATGGCGATCTCGCGCTTCAACGCGGTCAGCCGGCTGGCGCGAGAGCTCGCCGAGGCGAAATCCGAACTTGCCGAACGCAAGACGATCGACCGCGCCAAGGGTATCCTCATGAAGGTGAAGAAGATCGACGAGGATGCGGCCTACAAGCTGCTGCGCCGCGCGGCGATGAACGAGAACCGCCGGATCGGCGACGTCGCAGCGAGCCTCGTCTCCGCCTACAATCTTCTCGGAGACGCGTGATGGCCGGGACGAGCTTCATCCGCGCCGGCTACGTTCCCCTGCTCGACGGCGCCGTCCTGATCGCCGCCGCCCGGAAAGGCTTTGCCGAAGCGCGCGGTGTCGCCTTGGCGCTGCAGCGCGAAACCTCCTGGGCGACGATCCGCGACCGGATCGGCGTCGGCCAGTTCGACTGCGCCCACATGCTGGCGCCGATGCCGATCGCCGCCAATCTCGGGCTCGGGCCGCTGCCGGTGCCGCTGCTCGCCCCGATGGTGCTGGCGCTGGGCGGCAACGGCGTGACGGTCTCGAACGTTGTCGCGGCGGCGATGGATCGCGCCGGGCCGGCCGGCTACGACGCGGCGCCGGCCGGGGCCGGGCGTGCCCTTGCGGCCGTCGTCGCCGCGCGCAGGGCGGAAGGCGGCCAGCCCCTGCGCCTTGCCGTCGTCCATCATCATTCGAGCCACAATTACGATCTGCGCTACTGGCTCGCCGCCTCCGGCATCGAGCCGGAGCGCGACGTCGAGATCACCGTCGTGCCGCCGCCGCTGATGCCGGACGCGCTCTCCGGCGGCGGCATCGACGGCTTCTGCGCCGGCGAGCCGTGGGGCACGATCGCCGTCACGCGCGGCGTCGGGCGCATCGTTACCAGCCGGGCGGAGATCTGGCGGCGCGGTCCGGAGAAGGTGCTCGGCGTGCGAAAGGCCTTCGCCGACGAAAACCCCGAAGCCCTCGCCCGTCTCGTTCTCGCGCTCGCGGACGCGGCGGCCTGGTGTTCGAGGCCGGAGAACTTCGCCGAACTGGCCGGCCTCCTCGCCGCGCGGGACTGCCTCGACGTCGAGCCTGAGACGCTGATGCCGGGCCTTGCCGGCCGGCTGCAGACGGCGCCGGGCCGGTTCCGGGACATTGCCGACTTCATGGTCTTTGCCGGCGGCGGAGCGAACCGGCCGGACCCGGCCCATGGCCGTTGGCTCTATCGCCAGATGGTGCGCTGGGGCGACGCGCCCTCATCCGATGAAGGGGCTGCGATCGCTGGCGCGACCTTCGATCCGACGCTGTACGACCTGGCGATGGGCATCGGCGACGGCAATCAGGCGGCATCCGACATGACCGGAGACGATGATGCGGCTACCCCTCAGGGGCCGCGCGGACTGTATGACGTGAACGAGTGAATCGTGGCGCCTCGCGGTCTCGACGCAGGTCGGATAGCCGGTTCGTTCAGGCATCGATGGACGCCTGCTCGCCAAAACATTTTTGAGCGCAGCGTCGCGACCCGAATGCGCCAGCCGATCTGTCCGCCGTCTCGGGTCCGCGCCATTTGATGTCGCACGGTTGCGTCTCGCGCGGGCAGCTGCTTTCTCGCTGAGCAGCGGCGGTGCCCATCCGAATTTCATTATGCCTGTTTTGAGTGCATATGGCGAAGCCGCTCAAAAATATTGCGAAAATCACGTTTTCCGCATTGCACCATCATGCGAGCTGTTCTAAGAATCCATGTCAGGCGATGGTAATCGTCTGACTGTTTCGACGTCCAAAGGCGGGCGTCACTGGCAAGGCTGCCGACTCTTCTCCCAGACGCTTCGAGCGATGCTCGGGGCGGGAAGTGTCGGGCAGCCTTTTTTGTTTCCTGTCACAGACCAGCCGGCGGATGCACCGCTCCGGGCCACGGGAGAGCTTTGTTCATGCCGATATCGACTGCGATGACCCGCCGCTTCTTCCTCGGAGCGAGCCTCGCCGGTGCCGCCTTTGCCTCGATGCCGGCGGCCGCCGACATGCTGATCCCGGAAAAGGACGAGCTGAAGTTCGGCTTCATCAAGCTGACCGACATGGCGCCGCTCGCCATCGCCAAGGAGAAGCACTTCTTCGAGGACGAAGGGCTCTACGTCACGCTGGAGCCGCAGGCGAACTGGAAGGTGCTGCTCGACCGGGTGATCACCGGCGAGCTCGATGGCGCCCACATGCTGGCCGGCCAGCCGCTCGCCGCGACCATCGGCTACGGCACCAAGGCCCACATCGTCACGCCCTTCTCGATGGATCTCAACGGCAACGGCATCACCGTGTCGAACGCCGTCTGGGATGAGATGAAGAAGCACATCGCCGAGGGGCCGGACGGCAAGCCGGAGCACCCGATTCCGGCATCGGCGCTGAAGCCGGTCGTCGAGAAGTACAAGGCGCAGGGAAAGCCCTTCAACATGGGCATGGTGTTCCCGGTCTCGACCCACAATTACGAGCTGCGCTACTGGCTCGCCGCCGGCGGGCTCAACCCCGGCTACTATTCGCCCTCCGACACCTCGGGCCAGATCAAGGCCGACGTCCTCCTCTCGGTGACGCCGCCGCCGCAGATGCCGGCGACGCTCGAGGCCGGCACCATCCAGGGCTACTGCGTCGGCGAACCCTGGAACCAGCAGGCGGTGTTCAAGGGGATCGGCGTTCCGGTCATCACCGACTACGAGATCTGGAAGGACAATCCCGAGAAGGTCTTCGGGATGACGGCGAAGTTCGTCGAGGACAATCCGCAGACCGCGGTCGCCGTCACCAAGGCGCTGATCCGCGCCGGCAAGTGGCTCGACGCAAGCCCGGAGAACCGCAAGGAGGCGGTGAAGATCCTGTCGCGGCCGGAATATGTCGGGGCCGATGCCGAGGTCATCGCCAACTCGATGACCGGCACCTTCGAATATGAGAAGGGCGACAAGCGCGAAGCGCCGGACTTCAACGTCTTCTTCAAGAAGTTCGCGACCTATCCCTATTATTCCGACGCCGTCTGGTATCTCACCCAGATGCGCCGCTGGGGCCAGATCGCCGAGGAAAAGCCGGACGCCTGGTATGCCGAGACGGCGAAGAGCGTCTATCGCCCGGACATCTATCGGAAAGCCGCCGAATCCCTGATCGACGACGGCGAACTCGAGGCGTCCGAGGTGCCGGACACCGACGGCTACAAGCCGGCGACCGCCGCCTTCATCGACGGCATCGAATATGACGGCCACGCGCCGAACGCTTACCTCAAGAAATTCTCCATCGGCCTCAAGGGCAGCGACGATCTCGCCAGCCTCTCCAACTGAAGCACGGTCCCCTGCCCGGCCGGCGCGGCGACGCGCCGCCGGATGCCTTCGACCTGCGGCGCAGCCTTCAAGGACACGACGAGAGATGAGCACCGCCTCCGATTTCATGGGCCACGAGCTCTCAGAGCAGGAGCGGCGCACGCTGCAGCGGGAAAAGCGCATGCTGCGCATCACCCGCGCGACGGGGCCGCTGACCGCCGTCGGGCTCGGCTGGGCGGTGCCGATCCTGAAGATCGCGGCCGGCGACGACCCGCGATCCAACCTGAAGGGCGTCTGGCAGGGCCTCTTCGTGCCGCTGATCGGCATCGTCGGCTTCCTGGCCGTCTGGGCGGCGCTCGCGCCGCAGGTCCAGACCTCGCTCGGGACGGTTCCCGGCCCCGGCGCGGTGTGGCAGCAGGTCGGCTCCCTCTACGCGGACTACCGGCGGGTCGAGGCCGACAAGACGGCCTTCTACGAGCGGCAGGACGAGCGCAACCAGAAGCTCGTCGAGGCCGGCCATGCCGACCGCGTCAAGGTCCGCGACTACACCGGCGCCCCGACCTATCCCGAACAGATCCTCACCAGCCTCGAGACGGTGTTTCTCGGCTTCCTGCTGGCGACGATCATCGCCGTGCCGGTCGGCATCGCCTGCGGCCTGTCGAAGACCGTCAACGGCGCGCTCAATCCGCTCATCCAGGTGTTCAAGCCGGTCTCGCCCCTGGCCTGGCTGCCGATCGTCACGATGATCGTCTCGGCCCTCTACGTGAACGCCTCGGAAGCCTTTCCGAAGTCGATGGTGGTCTCGGCGATCACCGTAACGCTCTGCTCGCTCTGGCCGACGCTGATCAACACCGCGCTCGGCGTCGCCTCGATCGACAAGGACCTCGTGAACGTCGGCAGGGTCCTGCAGCTTTCGACCGCCAAGACCATCACCAAGCTGGTGCTGCCTTCCGCGATGCCGCTGATTTTCACCGGGCTGCGCCTGTCGCTCGGCGTCGGCTGGATGGTGCTGATCGCCGCCGAAATGCTCGCCCAGAACCCCGGCCTCGGCAAGTTCGTCTGGGACGAATTCCAGAACGGCTCCTCGGATTCGCTGGCGCGGATCATCGTCGCGGTCATCACCATCGGCATCGTCGGCTTCGCCCTCGACCGGATCATGGCCGCGCTGCAGGCCGCCTTCACCTTCTCGTCGACACGCTGAGCGGACGTAGAGGGAGACCAGCCATGACCCCGATCATCGAGCTCAAATCCATCGGCAAGCACTATGGCGAGGGCAAAAACCGCGCCGAGATTCTCGACAAGGTCGATCTCAGCGTCAAGGAAGGCGAGTTCGTCGCCATCGTCGGCTTCTCCGGTTCCGGCAAGACGACGCTGATGTCGCTGCTCGCCGGGCTGATCGCGCCGGACGCCGGCGAGGTGCTGATGCGCGGCGAAAAGGTGACCGGGCCCGGCCCCGAGCGCGGCCTCGTCTTCCAGTCCTATTCGCTGATGCCCTGGCTCACCGTCCGCGGCAACGTCCAGCTCGCCGTCGACAGCGTCTTCGCCAGGGAGACGAAGGCCGAGCGCCGGGCGCGGGTCGACAAATATGTCGAGATGGTCGGTCTCGCCCATGCGGCCGACCGCAAGCCGGCCGAGCTGTCCGGCGGCATGCGCCAGCGGGTGTCGGTGGCGCGAGCCCTGGCGATGAGTCCGGAGGTGCTCCTCCTCGACGAACCGCTTTCGGCGCTCGACGCGCTCACGCGGGCGAAGCTGCAGGACGAATTCGCGGCGATCAGCCAAGTCGAGAAGAAGACGGTTCTCCTGATCACCAACGACGTCGACGAGGCGATCCTCCTCGCCGACCGGATCATTCCTCTCGATCCCGGTCCCCGCGCGACGCTCGGGCCCTCCTTCTCCGTCGACCTGCCCCGTCCGCGGGACCGCGCCGGGATGAACGCCAACGAGGGCTTCAAGCGCCTGCGGCGCGACGTGACGAACTACCTGATGGAGAAGGGCCGGCATGCGAGCGCCGAGGCCGGCGATCCCGTGATGCTGCCGAACGTCGTGCCGATCAGCCTCGAGGCGAAGAAGCGGGTGCCCGCGCCCGAGCTGCCGAAGGCCTATCGCGACGCCGCGCATTCGCCGATCGAGCGGGGCTTCGTCGAGTTCTTCGAGGTGCGCAAGGTCTATCCGACGCCGAAGGGGTCGCTGACCGTCGTCGACGGCTTCGACCTGAAGATGGCGAAGGGCGAGTTCGTCTCGCTCATCGGCCATTCGGGCTGCGGCAAGTCGACGGTGCTGTCGATGGCCGCCGGGCTCAACGACATCTCCTCGGGCGGCATCGTCCTCGACGGCCGCGAAGTGTCGGGCGCCGGGCCGGACCGGGCCGTCGTCTTCCAGGCGCCGTCGCTGATGCCGTGGCTGACGGCCCGCGAAAACGTCGCCCTCGGCGTCGACCGGGTCTATCCGAACGCGACGCCCGCCGAGCGGCGCGACGTCGTCGAGCATTACCTGCACCGTGTCGGGCTCGGCGACGCCATGCACCGCCGGGCGGCCGACCTTTCCAACGGCATGAAGCAGCGGGTCGGCATCGCCCGGGCCTTCGCGCTGTCGCCGAAGCTGCTCCTCCTCGACGAGCCCTTCGGCATGCTCGACTCGCTGACGCGCTGGGAGCTCCAGGACGTCCTGATGGACGTCTGGAAGCGGACCCAGGTGACGGCGGTCTGCGTTACCCACGACGTCGACGAGGCGATCCTCCTCGCCGACCGGGTGGTGATGATGACCAACGGGCCGAAGGCGAAGATCGGCAAGATCATGAAAGTCGACCTGCCGCGCCCGAGAAGCCGCAAGGCGCTGCTCGAACACCCCGACTACTACCTCTATCGCGAGCAGCTCCTGAGCTTCCTCGAGGAATACGAAGGCGGCGCCCGGCCGAACGAGGCGCCGGGCGGCGAGACTTCGGCGACCCCGGAAAGCCGCGACGCAGAATCGCCGACGGGCGCCAAGGCCCGGGAGGCAGCGTGATGGGCGGGGTCCTCTTGCCCGGCTGCCCGGCGCCCGCGCTGCCGCAAGGGCCGCGCTACTCGGCGGCTTCCTTGCGGGCGATCGCCTCGCGCAGGACGTCGTTGATGCGGGCCTGCCAGTCGTCGCCCGCCTCCTTCTTGAAATGTTCCGCCACGTCCAGCTCGATCTCCGCCATGAAGAAGCGGCGGGGCGGCGCCGTGACCGGCTCGAAGAAGGACGGCGGCATCACCTCCCGCGCCGGCCGCATGCGGGCCCAATCCTCGTCGGTCAGCGGCGGATTGTCCGGGTCCGAAAGTGCCGCTGCGGTGATCTCGGCGTCTTCTTCAGGCGTCGGGCGAATCAATTTCGGTCTCGCTTTCATAGCGCAGCACCTCTCGGTCATTTGCTTTCCGAAGACTTATCACCCGGACGATATCCCTTCCAGCCGAAGTGTCCGTGCGAAGCGTGTAGATCATGACATAGAGGCGAGTGCCGATCGGACCGGTCGCCTGAAACCTGTCTTCGCCGTAGTCCCTCCGCAAATCGGGCTGAATCAGTGCCACGTCGCGGTCAAGAGAACGCGCCAACTCGAAATCCACGCCGTGCTTTGCTCGATTCAAAGCGCGCTTGGCTTCATCCCATTCGAAGACGTCCCAACTCGCCATACGCGCCCCCAACACGCAAAAACCACTTTATGGCGCAAACTGAAATTTAACAATGGAAAGAGGAATTTCCCGGGTGGCCCGCGTTGCTACTCCGCCGCCTCGTCCTTGCGATCGGCGGCAGCGCGCAGGACGTCGCGCATCTCCTCCTCCCAGTCGGGGCCGAACTTCTCCTTGAAATGCGCGACGACCGCCTCGGGTACGAAGACGGCCTTCGTCCCGGTGAGCTTTTCGAACAATTCGCGGGGCATCACGTCGCGGGCCGGCCGCATCCGGTCAAGCTCTTCGTCGGTGAGCGGCGGATTGTCGGGGTCGGAAAGCGCAGCAGTGGTGATGGCGGCGTCTTCTTCATCGCTGATCGGTTCGGTTTGCCATCTCTTTTTCATAACGGCGCCTTTCCCGCTTGTTCGCCTTGCGAAGGCTGATGATCCGGATCGTGTCATCCCGGACGACGTAAATCATCACGTGGAGGCGCCCCAGCAAGGGCGCCGTCGCCGAAAGCCTGGTCTCGCCATAGTCGCTGCGGTCATCCGGCCGGATGATGGCGACGTCCCAGAAGAAGTGATGCACTTCGGCAAAGTCGACCCCGTGCTTGGCAAGATTGCCTGCGCGCTTGGCGTCATTCCAGTCGTACTCGACCATCCCGCACTCGCTCGGACCATCCTTGCCACTCCAGGTAGCGTTTGCGCCTGGCGCAAACCTGCGTCGTCGAGTCGATCGATCGAACGGCAACAATTCCAACGAAGGCCAGCCGCATGAGTGCCGTCATGGAAACTGTGAACGAAACGACGCGCCCCTTCATCGCGGTGACCGAGGTCTGGGTGCCGAAGGACGGCCGGCTGGTCTGGTCGAGCGGCGACTACGGTGCCCTGGCGGATTTCGCCGCCATCTCCGAGAAGCAGAGCTTCGCCAAAGGCGAAGGCCTTCCCGGCAAGGCGTGGGCCGAAGCAAGGCCCGTCGTGCTCAAGGGCTTCGACGGCTCATACTTCCTGCGGGCGGAGGCTGCCCGGGTCGCCGGGCTGACCAGCGCCGTGGCGATCCCGGTCTTTGCCGGCAACGATCTGAAGGCCGTCGTCGTCGTCCTGTGCGGCGACGACGCGGAACGCACCGGCGCGATCGAGATCTGGCACGAGGAGAACGGCCTTCTCCTGCTCGACGACGGCTATTACGGCGCCGCCCGGCATTTCGAGTGGGTTTCGCAGCACACGCATTTTCCCCGCGGCCAGGGCCTGCCCGGCGGCGTCTGGGCGGCCAACGCGCCGATGCTCCTGCGCGATCTCGGCTCCGGCTATCGCTTCATCCGCGCCGACAGCGCCGGCCGGGCCGGCCTGACCACCGGGCTCGGCCTGCCGATCGCCGTGCCGGGGCGCCGGACCTACGTCCTGACGCTGCTTTCGGCCCGCGGCACGCCGATCGCCCGGCGCTTCGAATTGTGGAACGTCCGGTCGTCACGGAGCGGCGCCGCCACGGAGGCGGTGCTTGCCGACGGCATCTGCCAGCGCGAAGGGCCGCTCTGGGACGACGAGCACGAGCGACGCGTCGCCGCCTGGCAGGGCGCCGTCGGCGAAGCCCTCGGCTCCGGCCTGCCGCTGGTCAGAACCGACACCGCGCTCCTGACCGCCGGCTACGCGTCGATGGTGGCCCTCCCGCTCTATCGGGACGGGGTGCTCGCCCACGTCGTCGCCTGGTACTACTGAAAGGACCCATCATGCAGAAACTGGTCGTGATCGGCGCCGGCATGGCTTCGGGAAGAGTGCTGGAAACGCTCTTCGAAACCGATCCGGGGGCCTTCGAGGTCACGCTGTTCAATGCCGAACCGCGGGGCAACTACAACCGTATCATGCTGTCGCCGGTGCTTTCCGGCGAAAAGAGCTTCGAGGAGATCGTCACCCACGACGATGCCTGGTACGGCGCCAACCGCGTCGTCTGCCGCTTCGGCGAGAAGGTCGTCGCGATCGACCGGACCCGCAAGGTCGTGGTCGGCGAGAACGGCGAGGTGCCCTACGACAAGCTGATCGTCGCCACCGGCTCGGTGCCGTTCATCGTTCCGGTCGAGGGCCGCGATCTTCCCGGCGTCATCACCTATCGCGACCTCGACGACACGAACCGGATGATCGAGGCCTCGGCAAGGGCCGGCGGACGCGCGGTCGTCATCGGCGGCGGCCTGCTCGGCCTCGAGGCGGCAGCGGGCCTCAGGCTCCGCGGCATGGAAGTCACCGTCCTGCATCTGACCGGGCATCTGATGGATCGCCAGCTCGACGAGGCGGCGGGCTACCTCCTGCGGCGCGACCTGGAAAAGCGCGGCATTTCCGTGATGACCCGGGCCTCGACCGAGCGCATCCTCGGCGAGAACCAGGTCGAGGCGGTGGAACTTGCCGACGGCACCCGGCTTGCGGCCGATCTCGTGGTGATGGCCGTCGGCATCCGTCCCTCGGTCGAATTGGCCAAGGCGGCGGGCCTTGCGGTGAACCGCGCCATCGTCGTCGACGCGCAGATGCGCACCTCCGATCCCGACGTCTATGCCGTCGGCGAATGCGTCGAATTCAACGGCACGCTGTTCGGCCTCGTGGCGCCGCTCTACGAACAGGCCAAGATCCTCGCGGGCTGCCTGCTCGGCCGGCCCGGCAGCTTCGCGGTGAAGGAACTCTCGACCAAGCTCAAGGTCACCGGCTGCGACCTCTTCTCGGCCGGCGATTTCGCCGCCGGCGACGGGCGCGAGGAGATCGTCCTGCGCGATCCGGCGCAGGGCGTCTACCGCCGCCTCGTCATCGAGGACGACCGGCTGGTCGGCGCTGTGATGTATGGCGACACCGGCGACGCCAACTGGTTCTTCGACCTGATCCGCGAGGGCGCTCCCGTCTCGGCGATGCGCGAGACCCTGATCTTCGGCCAGTCCTATCAGGGAACCGCGCCGCTGGACCCTATGGCGGCCGTTGCAGCCTTGCCGGATGATGCGGAGATCTGCGGCTGCAACGGCGTCTGCAAGGGCAAGATCACCGGCGCGATCACCGCGAAGGGACTGACCTCCCTGGACGAGGTCCGGGCCCATACCAAGGCGTCGGCTTCCTGCGGCACCTGCACCGGCCTCGTCGAGCAGCTGATGGCGATGACGCTCGGCGCCGCCTACAACCCGGCCGCGGTCAAGCCGATGTGCCCCTGCACCGACCTGTCGCATGGCGACGTGCGCCGGCTGATCGTCGCCAAGGAGCTGAAGTCGATTCCCGAAGTGATGCAGGAGCTCGAATGGAAGACCTCCTGCGGCTGCGCCAAATGCCGGCCGGCGCTGAACTACTATCTCCTCGCCGACTGGCCCGGCGAATATGCCGACGACGACCAGTCGCGCTTCATCAACGAGCGCGTCCACGCCAACATCCAGAAGGACGGAACCTATTCCGTCGTGCCGCGGATGTGGGGCGGGCTGACCTCGGCGAGCGAACTGCGGGCGATCGCCGACGTCGTCGACAAGTTCAGCATCCCGACGGTGAAGTGCACCGGCGGCCAGCGCATCGACATGCTCGGCGTGAAGAAGGAGGATCTCCCCGCGGTCTGGGCGGATCTCAATGCCGCCGGCATGGTTTCGGGCGCCGCCTACGGCAAGGCGCTGCGGACGGTGAAGACCTGCGTCGGCACCGACTGGTGCCGCTTCGGCACCCAGGATTCGACCGGCCTCGGCGTGAAGATCGAGCGGTTCATGTGGGGCTCCTGGACCCCCGCCAAGGTGAAGATGGCGGTGTCCGGCTGTCCGCGGAACTGCGCGGAGGCGACCTGCAAGGACGTCGGCGTGATCTGTACCGATGCCGGCTACGAGATCCACTTCGCCGGCGCCGCCGGGCTCGACATCAAGGGCACCGAGGTCCTCACCCAGGTGAAGACCGAGGAGGAGGCGCTCGAAATGATCGTCGCCCTCGTCCAGCTCTATCGCGAGCAGGGCCACTATCTCGAACGCATCTACAAGTGGCTGAAGCGCGTCGGCATGGAATCGATCCGCGCGGCGATCGTCGAGGATGCCGAGAAGCGCCGCCACTATTTCGAGCGCTTCGCCTATTCCCAGCGCTTCGCCCAGCGCGATCCCTGGGCGGACCGGGCGTCGGGCGGCGTCGCCCCGCACGAATTCCGCCCGATGGCGGAAATCTCCTACAGGGAGGCCGCAGAATGACCCGCGAATGGCACCGCATCGGCCTTCTCACCGACATTCCCCGGCGCGGCGCGCGCTGCGTGACCTCGCCCTTCGGCCGCATCGCCGTGTTCAGGACCGCCGATGACGAGATCTTCGCCACCGAGGACCGGTGCCCGCATCGCGGCGGGCCGCTGTCGCAGGGCATCGTTCACGACGCTTCGGTCACCTGCCCGCTCCACAACGCCGTGATCGAACTCGCCACCGGCTTCATGCAGGGCCCCGAGGGCGGCCGGGTGCGGGTCTTCGCGACCCGGGTCGACCCGCTCACCCGGGTCATCGAACTTTCGCTCGCCGAGGCGGCGGGCGTCCCCGAGGCGGCCGAATAGGCCGGGGCGCGCCGGCAACGGCAACGACCTGGCTTTCCCGGCGGCTGGGGAGAGACCGCACGACACGAATGCCGAACGGAGGAAGCGGCCGACAGGGTTCGCGCAAAGGGTCGAGCGATCGCTCGGCGTCAAGCAATCAGCATCGAGACGTTCAATCAGGGGTGAAGGCAATGTCATATCTCGCGCCAAAGGAATTCGTGACCAAGATGGTCGACGCCGGCGAGGCGAAGATCTTCATGGGCACCAAGGACACGCTGATCAGGGCCTACATGGCCGGCGCGATCCTGGCGCTGGCGGCGGCGTTCGCCGTGACGATCACGGTCAATACCGGCAATGCGCTGGTCGGGGCGCTGCTCTTCCCCGTCGGCTTCTGCATGCTCTATCTCCTCGGCTTCGACCTCCTCACCGGCGTCTTCACGCTGGTGCCGCTCGCCCTCCTCGACAGACGGCCGGGCTGCGATCTCAAAGGGCTCGGCCGCAACTGGGGTCTCGTCTTTCTCGGCAATTTCGCCGGCGCGCTGACCGTCGCGGTGTTCATGGCGATCATCTTCACCATGGGCTTCACCAAGGCGCCGGACGCGGTCGGCGAGAAGATCGGCCATATCGGCGAAGCCCGAACCCTCGGCTATGCGGCGGCCGGCTTCGGCGGCATGCTGACGCTCTTCATCCGCGCGGTGATGTGCAACTGGATGGTCTCGACCGGCGTCGTCGCCGCGATGATGTCGACCTCGGTGTCGGGCAAGGTCATCGCCATGTGGATGCCGATCCTCGTCTTCTTCTATCTCGGCTTCGAACATTCCATCGTGAACATGTTCCTGTTCCCGTCCGGCATCATCCTCGGCGGCAACTTCACCTGGGGCGACTATTTCCTCTACAACGAGATCCCGACGATCCTCGGAAACATCGTGGGCGGCATCACCTTCGTCGGGGCGACCCTCTATTCGACCCACTACGGCACCCCGAAGGCCCGCAACGCCGCGGGCCCGGTCAGCCCGCTCGCCGAGCCGGCCGAGTGACCGGTTCCGATTGCGAGGATCGGCCGCGATGACCCGCCCGCTGCTGCGCTCCGTCGAGGAGGGGTTTCCGGCTTCGAGCGAGACCGCCGGAAAGGTCCCGCCACGCGGGGCGGCAGCAGCGGCGGACGTCGCGACCGGGGCGGCGGCTGCCGCCGAGGCGGCGCCGGACGTCGCCGAGGCCGGGGAGCAGCGGATCGCCGTCACCTTCGGCTCGGCCACCAGGGCCGGGCCGAAAGCCGGAAACCAGGACTTTCACGGCGCCGTCCTGCCCGACGGCTCGGCGCTCGCCGCCAAGGGCATCGCCATCGCGATCGCCGACGGCATCTCCTCCTCGCGCCACGGCCGGATCGCCGCCGAGACCGCGGTGAAGAGCTTTCTCACCGACTATTACTGCACGTCCGACGCTTGGAGCGTGCGCCAGTCCGCAAGCCGGGTGATCGCCGCCACCAACGCCTGGCTCCATGGCGAGACCCGCCGCGCCGCGGCCTCCGAGGCCTCGCCCGCCGGCGCCGAACCCGACAAAGGCTTCGTCACCACCTTCAGCGCGCTCGTTCTGAAAGGTCGCACGGCCCACCTCTTCCATGTCGGCGACACGCGCGTCAGCAGGCTTTCCGGCAAGGCCTTCGAGCCCCTCACCGAGGATCACCGCCTCTTCGTCTCCTCCGTCGAGACCTATTTGGCGCGGGCCCTCGGCACCGGGCCGAACGTCGAGATCGACACCTGCGAGATCCCGCTTCGCGAGGGCGACGTCTTCCTTCTGACCAGCGACGGCGTCCACGAACATCTGTCGCCGGGGCGGCTTGCCGGGCTGGTCGCGGCGGCTCGCGGCGACCTCGACGCGGCGGCGGCCGCAATCCTCGCCGCGGCGCTCGACGCCGGCAGCCGGGACGACGTCACCGCCGCCATCCTCCGTGTCGACAGCCTGCCCCGCGCCGAGGCGAAGGAGTGGCTGGCGGGCGGCGACCTGGCGCCGCCGGCCGCGATCCCCGGCGTCGGTGAAATTTTCGACGGCTGGCTGATCGAACGGGCGCTCCACGTCGGCCCGCGCAGCCACGTCCTCGCCGCCCGCGACGCCGAAACGGGCGAAAGTGCGGCGCTGAAATTCCTCGCCTCGGAGCTTTGCGGGGAAATGGACGCCCGGCGCAGCCTGCTGATGGAGGAGTGGATCGCCGCCCGGCTGTCGAGCCGCCACTGTCTGAAGCCGATCCGCCGGCGGCGGCCGCGGGCCGCGCTCTATACGGCGATGGAGCTCGTCGAGGGCGAGACCCTCAGCGCCATTCTCGACCGGAACCCGGCGTTGGCCGTCGCGGAGGTGCGCCGCATCGCCCGCGACGTCGCCGCCGGCCTCCAGGCAATGCACCGCAAGGACATGGTGCACCAGGACCTTCGGCCGGAAAACGTCATGATCGACCGCGACGGCGTCGCCGTGCTGATCGACTTCGGCGCGGCGCGCGTTGCCGGCGTCGAGGAGGCGCGGCCCTTCGCCCCGGAGGCGCGCCCGGCCGGGGCGCTGCAGTTCTCTGCCCCCGAACAGCTCCGTGGCGAGGTCGGCCGCCGAAGCTCCGACGTCTTCTCGCTCGGCGTCCTCGCCTATCACATGCTGACCGGCTGTCTGCCCTATGGTGCCGCTTTGGCGCGGAGCCGCACCTGGCGCGAACAGCGCCGCCTCGCCTATCTGCCGGCGGGCGGCGAAGGCGTCGACGTTCCGGATTTCGTCGAAGGCGCCCTCGCCCGGGCCCTCGCGATCGATCCGGCCCGCCGCTACGGCGAGGTGGCGGAATTCGTCCACGACCTCGCCCATCCCAACCCGGCATTCATCGAGGGCGAGCCCGAGCCGCTCGCGATGCGTCATCCGGTGCGCTTCTGGCAGGCGATCTCGGCCGTCCTCGCGCTCATCGTCATCGTTCTCGCCGGCCTTCTGGCCGGCGGATGATCCCCGTCCGACACCACCGAGAGGAGCCCGCATGACCGACGACATCATGGACCGCGACGCCGTCACCGCCCTCGTGATTTCCCAGAAGAAGCGCAAGAAGCTCGCCTGGGAGACGATCGCCGCCGAGATCGGCATGTCGCCGATCTGGACCCACATGGTCGCGACCGGGATGGGCGCCTGCCCGAAGGACAAGGCCGAGATGCTCGGCCGGCTGCTCGACCTGCCGCAGGCCGCCGTCGAGGAACTGCAGGAATGTCCGAGCAAGGACTGGAGCCGCGACGTCCCGACCGATCCCTGCATCTACCGGCTCTACGAGATCGCCGGCGTGTTCGGTCCGTCCTTCAAGGCGATGGTCCACGAAAAGTTCGGCGACGGCATCATGTCGGCCATCGACTTCGACATGAGCGTGTCGAGGGTCGAGGATCCGAAGGGCGACAGGGTGAAGGTCGAGATGACCGGCAAGTTCCTGCCCTACAAGAAGTGGTGAGGGCCGGGTCCCGGTTGGGTGGTGGCTGGAGGCGATCGGCCGGCGAGGCTGTCTTGAACGGTCTCCGGGTGCCTCTTCGTCTTGATGCACCTGTGCTTTGGAGTGCTTTGAACCCCCCTCTGTCCTGCCGGACATCTCCCCCTCAAGGGGGGAGATCGGAAGCTTCCTGCCTTGCGGCTCTTCTGAGATTTGGCGCTGGAACTGGCGGTAGCGGCGAGGCGATGCCGTCAAACGAGGTCCGATCTCCCCCCTTGAGGGGGAGATGGCTGGAAAGCCAGAGGGGGGTGACTCGCGCTCGCCGCGAAGCCGGAACCTCCCGACCATCCGATACATCTCAGAACCCTTCGCAAAGGACACCCCCATGGACGCCGCCCCCACCGCCACCACCGTGCGCACCACCTGCGCCTATTGCGGCGTCGGTTGCGGCGTCCTGGCGACGCCGCGCGAGGACGGCAGCGTCGCGATCGCCGGCGATCCGGAGCATCCGGCAAATTTCGGACGGCTGTGTTCGAAGGGCTCGGCGCTCGGCGAGACGCTGCAGCTCGAGGGCCGGCTGCTGCATCCCGCCCATAACGGTGCGCGAACCGACTGGGACACCGCCCTCGACCTCGTCGCCAGGCGCTTCAGCGAGACGATCGCCGCGCACGGGCCGGATTCCGTCGCCTTCTACGTCTCCGGCCAGCTTCTCACCGAGGACTACTACGTCGCCAACAAGCTGATGAAGGGCTTCATCGGCTCGGCCAACATCGACACGAATTCCCGCCTCTGCATGGCCTCCTCGGTGGCCGGGCATCGCCGTGCCTTCGGCTCGGACACCGTCCCCGGCACCTACGAGGATCTCGAATGCGCCGACCTCGTCGTCATCGTGGGCTCCAACCTCGCCTGGTGCCACCCGGTGATCCACCAGCGCCTCGTCGCCGCAAAGGCGCGGCGGCCGGACATGCGGGTCGTCGTGATCGACCCGCGCCGGACGATGACCGCCGACTTCGCCGACCTGCACCTTCCGATCGCCGGCGACGGCGACGTGGCGCTGTTCGCCGGCCTGCTCCGCCATCTGGACGCCGTCGGCGCGGTCGACGAACGCTACGTCGCGGCCCATACCGGCGGGCTCGTCGATGCGCTCGGTGCCGCCGAGGCGCTCGACGTCGCGCGGGTCGCGGCCGACACGGGTCTCGATCCCGCCGCGATCCGCCGCTTCTACGAGCTCTTCGCCGCGACCGACAGGACCGTCACGGTCTACAGCCAGGGCGTCAACCAGTCGACCAGCGGCACCGACAAGGTCAACGCCATCGTCAACTGCCATCTCGCCACCGGCCGCATCGGCCGGCCGGGCGCCGGGCCGTTCTCGGTCACCGGCCAGCCCAACGCCATGGGCGGCCGCGAGGTCGGCGGCATGGCCAACATGCTCGCCGCGCATCTCTCGATCGAGGACGCCGCCCATCGGGAGCTCGTCCGCCGGTTCTGGAAGGCGCCGGCCGTCGCCGCGAGGCCCGGCCTGAAGGCGGTGGAGATGTTCCGGGCCGTCGCCGACGGACGGATCAGGGCGATCTGGATCGCCGGAACCAACCCGGTCGTGTCGATGCCGGACGCCGATGCCGTCGCCAAGGCCCTTTCCGCCTGCCCCTTCGTCGTCGTCTCCGACGTCGTCGCCCGCACCGATACTCTCAAGTATGCACAGGTGGCGCTTCCCGCCGCGGCCTGGGGCGAGAAGGACGGCACCGTCACCAATTCCGAGCGGCGGATCTCGCGCCAGCGCTCCTTCCTGCCGCTTCCGGGTGAGGCGAAGCCCGACTGGTGGATGGTCTGCGAGGTGGCCCGGCGCATGGGCTTCGGCGCGGCCTTCGCCTATGCCGGTCCCGGCGAGATCTTCGACGAACATGCAAGGCTCTCCGGCTTCGAGAACGCCGGGACCCGCGACTTCGACATCGCCGGCCTCGCGGGCCTCGGCGAGGCCGGCTACGACGGCCTCGCGCCGACACAGTGGCCGCAGCCGGCGGGCCCCGGCCGGCCCGGCCCGCGGCCCGACACGCGCTTCTTCGCCGCGGGCGGCTTCTTCCACGCCGACCGACGCGCCCGCTTCGTCCCGACGCCGGTCGCGGCGCGGCCGAAAACGCGGCCGGCCCCGGACGCCTGCTCGGAGAGCGGCGCCGCGGAACGGCAGGGGCGGCTCGTCCTCAACACCGGCCGGGTGCGCGACCACTGGCACACGATGACCCGCACCGGGCTGTCGGCGCGGCTGTCGGCCCATATCGCCGAGCCGTTTCTCGAGATCCATCCCGGCGACGCCGCCCGTCTTTCTCTCGCCGAAGCAGATCTCGCCCGCGTCGCCTCGCCCTATGGGGATGCGCTCCTGCGCGTCCTCGTCAGCGACAGGCAGCGCCCCGGCACGGTCTTCGCGCCGATGCACTGGACCGGCGAGACCGCAGCGAAGGGCCGCATCGACGCGGTGGTCGCGCCGCGCACCGACCCCGTCTCCGGCCAGCCGGGGCTCAAGGCGACCGATGTCGAGGTGACGCGCTTTCCGGCGGCCTGGTACGGCTTCGCCGTCACCGCACACCGGCCTGAGACCGCCGGCCTCGACTATTTCGCGCTGGCGCGGGCGGACGGCGGGTGGCGGATGGAGATGGCGGGACGCGCCGAACTCGATGCCCCGGCCCGCCTTCTGGAACGGCTCGCCGGCGTGCCGGCCGAAGGCGTCCTCGCCTATCACGACGGCAGCGGCGGATCTCATCGCTTTGCGGCGTTCGAGGGCGACCGGCTCGTCGCCGCGCTCTATCTCTCGCGCACGCCCGTCGCGGTCTCGCGGGTCTGGGCCGCCGGGCATCTGGCGCAGGCGCATGCCGGCCGCGAACGCTTCCGCCTGCTCGCCGGCCGCGGCGGCGCCGACCGGCCGGACCCCGGCGCCATCGTCTGTTCCTGCTTTGCCGTCGGGGTCAACGAGATCGCCGCGGCGGTCGTCTCCGGGCGGGCGACGAGTGTCGAGGAGATCGGCCGCCTGTTGCGGGCCGGCAGCAATTGCGGCTCCTGCCGCGGCGAGATCCGCGAGATCGTCACGCGCGTCGCGCTGAAGGACACGGCCTGACGGGGCTCACCCCGGACGAGGGCCCGTGGCCGCCGGATAGCCGTCGAACCGTCGATTCCGTGAACGCGGAACCGTTTTGCCGGCGCAGGACGGGACGAGCGCCACTCGTCAACATGCTCTCTCTTCGCATGCGCATGATCTTTCCGAACCGGTTCCCGCGTTCCGGGACCATGCTCGGCCGGCCGCAGATCAGGTGGCGTTGAGTTCGTAGCAGAACCGGTCACCGTCCAGCGCCATGTCGAACTCCGCTTCGAAGCGAATGCGCCGGTCGCCGTCGAGGTCAAAGATGCCGTAGGCCGGATGCTCGGCGGAGACACCCAGAACACGGCGCACCTTCTCGAGGCTCGATCCATCGACGGGGATGTCGCCGAGACAGGTGCCGGTGATCTTGTCGAAGACCGACAGATGAAATTCCGGCACCCTGTCCGCCGGGCGACCGTGGGGAGACGGACATTCCCCCACGAAGAGGGGGATCGGATGGATGTCCGCCGAGCCGTCCCATGGCACCGGCGAGCCGACATAGACGTAATAGTCCCAGCCGAAATGGACGAAGAACCGCTCGGCGACCTCGAGCCTGCACCAGAAGATTTCCCGCAGGACCATCCGGCAAACCGCCGCGATGTCCGCCCGAAGCAGGATCCCGTCTTCTTCCGGCGCGATGGTCAGGAACCTCGGATCGAAGGTCTTCGGATCCCGCATCGATTTCTTCAGGTTCTCGCCGAGATTGGCGGTCTCGACGCCGGTCATGCGCAGATGCGCGAGGCCCGGCCTGTCGAAGAACCAGAGGATGTACGCGACGTAACTGTCTTCGGTCGCGAGATAACGCTCGGGCGACAGAACTTCACCCCGGATCGCCTTTCCGACGTCGCTCATGGAGGTCCAGTCCGGCTCGGTGAAGGCGCCGGAAGCGTCCCGGCGGCTCGGGTCGTATTTCGTGATCCTGTAGGTGAACAACGTGAAGGGCGCCCCGAAGTCCGTCGAACCCTCGCGCTCGGCGCGACGCGACCAGAGGGTACCCGGCCGTCGACCTTCGGGCAACGGCAATGGCTCCGCGATGCGTCGATAAGGACGCCACGAAGCCGCGATCGGGCGCGGATGCTTCGACGAGCCGGTGAAGCGCTGCGAACCGCACGACGGCCGCAAGATCGTCCTCGGCGACAAGACCGTCTGCCGCTGACCGTTTCCTTCGAGGCGGCAGCCTGAAGCCCTCGGCTGGCAACGGCCGGGGCTGTCGGTCTTAATCCGGGCGCGGCGTTCGCGCCCGCGCCGGCTCGGGGCTCCGGAGCGGCTTTCCGCGAGACGACCTCGCCGGGTATACGGCCTCAGGCGATCGCCGAGCGCCGCGGCTCCGGTTCGTCGCGCAGACCGTCGCGCTGCTCGATCTTCTCGGCATTCTCGAGCTCGGCCTCGGCCTCCTCGAGCGACAGCCGCGCCGCATTGATCTGCACCTTCAGGTCCTTGGCCGAGTTCTGCAGGTTGTCGCGCCGCAGCCGCGCCGCCTTGGCGAAGGTGGAATAGGCGAAGTGGTTGACGTCGGTAATCCCCGACTTTTTCTCCTCGTTGAGAATCTGCGCATCGAGCTCGCCGGCCATGCGCGAGAAATCTTCCAGCATGAGTTCGAGCTGTTCGACCTGGCGGCGCTTCTCCAGAACCTTAAAGCGCGTCAGACGCACCATGTTGTCGCGTTTCATGCACACACCCTCAACTCGGGGCCTCGGCGAGCCGGGGCCTTTGGAACTCGGCGCAATAAGGCTTCGGACAAGGCTCGTGGCCTATGCCCTTAACCGTCTGTTTACGCGCACGGTTAATCATAGGGCCGAGGGTTTAAGGCAGGGTAAACCGAACCACGCCGATGTCGCTTGGCGACGCAAGGATCGTGGAGCGGCATCGATGCCGGATCCCCCCGTTCAGACCGCGAGCCGCTCGCGGCCTGGGTCCATGACGGGCCAGGAGGATTTGTTAACCATTCAGTGCCAGTTTGGGCCAAACGATGACAAAAAACGCTTTGCCGAATTGCCCGGGTTCGGCTCGGCTGGCTGAGAGGACTTTCTGATGCGCGTTCTTTTGATCGAAGACGACAGCGCGGTCGCCCAGAGCATCGAGTTGATGCTGAAGTCTGAGAGCTTCAACGTCTACACGACCGATCTCGGCGAGGAAGGCGTCGATCTCGGCAAGCTCTACGACTACGACCTGATCCTCCTCGATCTCAACCTGCCCGACATGTCCGGATACGAGGTGCTGCGCACGCTCCGCCTCTCCAAGGTCAAGACGCCGATCCTGATCCTCTCCGGCATGGCCGGCATCGAGGACAAGGTGCGCGGCCTCGGCTTCGGCGCCGACGACTACATGACCAAGCCCTTCCACAAGGACGAGCTCGTCGCCCGCATCCACGCCATCGTCCGACGCTCCAAGGGCCACGCCCAGTCGGTCATCCATACCGGCGACCTGACGGTCAATCTCGACGCCAAGACCGTCGAGGTCAGCGGCCAGCGGGTGCATCTGACCGGCAAGGAATATGCGATGCTCGAGCTCCTGTCGCTGCGCAAGGGCACGACGCTGACCAAGGAGATGTTCCTCAACCATCTCTACGGCGGCATGGACGAGCCGGAGCTGAAGATCATCGACGTCTTCATCTGCAAGCTGCGCAAGAAGCTGGCGACGGCCGCAGACGGCAAGAACTACATCGAGACGGTCTGGGGCCGCGGCTACGTGCTGCGCGAGCCCGAGGAAGCCGCCGCCTGAGACGAGGCCGGCCCGGCTGCGAACACGAAGACGCCGCGGATCCGGCGGGATCCGCGGCGTCTTCGTGTTCGCGCCTGCAACCCGACCGTCAGCCGCCGCCGATCAAACTGCCGGCGGCGAGCACCAGCGCCCCGCCGACCACGACCTGCACCGTCGCCCGCACCACCGGCGTCTCCATGAAGCGGTGCTGGATCCAGACGATCGCCCAGAGCTCCAGGAAGACGACGGCGAAGGCGATGCCCGTCGCGGTCCAGAATTCCGGTATGAGATAGGGAAGCGCGTGCCCGAGGCCGCCGAGCGCCGTCATCACCCCCGAGGCGAGGCCGCGCTTGATCGGCGAGCCGCGGCCGGAGAGCTTGCCGTCGTCGTGGGCCGCCTCGGTGAAGCCCATGGAGATGCCGGCGCCGACGGCCGCCGCGAGGCCGACGAGCAGCGTCGTGTGGGGATCGCGCGTCGCAAACGCCGTGGCGAAGATCGGCGCCAGCGTCGAGACCGAACCGTCCATAAGCCCAGCAAGGCCCGGCTGCACCCATGTCAGGATCATCCGGCGCCGGGCCGTCCGGTCCTCCTCCTCCCGCTCGTTCCCCCCGAGCGCCGCCTCGGCCAGTTCCTCGGCCCGGTGCTCGTGCCGGCGTTCCGCCGCGGCGAGATCGCCGAGCAGCCGGCGCGTGCCGGCGTCGCCCGTGCGCTGCGCCGCCATCTCGTAGAAGCGCGCCGCGTCGGCCTCCATCCGCTCGGCCTCGGCTCTGATGCGGTCGAGGCCGAGATTTTCGACCACCCAGTTCGGCTGGCGCGCGACGTAGTCGGCGACGTGCTCGCGGCGGATCAGCGGGATCGTCGGGCCGAAGCGGCGCTCGTGCTCGGCGATCAGCGCGCGGCGATGCCCGTCCTCCTCCTTCGCCATTTCGCGAAAGATCGTCGCGGAGGCGGGGAAGTCCGCCTCCAGCCGGTCGGCATAGGTCGCATAGATCCGCCCGTCGTCCTCCTCCGCCGAGACCGCCAGAGCGAGGATCTCGCGCTCGGAGAGGTCAGCGAAGCGGCGGCGGCCGGACAAGAGGGAGAACGGGGCGAAGGAGAGCATGGCGACCTCGCGGCGACGGCCGGCGCCCGAGCATGGGCGGCCGGCGGCAGTAGATTGGAATAATTCCAATCTAAGTGCTCACGCGGCGAATGTCAGCCCACCGGGCGCGCCAGATATCAAGCCGCGCGCACTCTCCTGCAGCCGATGCACCTGCCAGCCAGGGACAAGGGACGCAGCGCCGGCACCCGTCTCAGCCCTTTCCGGCCAGCACCCGCAGCGCCTCTGCCGCATCGAGCCGGCCGTCATAGAGCGCCCTGCCCGAGATCGCGCCTTCCAGCCGCCGGGCATCCGGCTGCGTCATCCTCTCGACGTCGGCGATCGAGGCGAGGCCGCCGGAGGCGATGACCGGGACCGCAACCGCCTCGGCGAGGGCGATGGTCGATTCCCAGTTGATACCGGCGAGAATGCCGTCGCGGTCGATGTCGGTGTAGACGATGGCCGAAACCCCTGCGTCCTCGAAGCGGCGGGCGAGATCGACGGCCGAAAGCTCCGAGGTCTCCGCCCAGCCCTCCACCGCGACCTTGCCGCCCTTGGCGTCGATGCCGACGGCGATTTGACCGGGAAACCGGCCGGCGGCCGCCCGGACGAGATCGGGGTCGCGGACCGCGACCGTGCCGAGAATCACGCGGGAAAGCCCCTTCTCCAGCCAGCGCTCGATGTCGGCCATGGTCCGGATGCCGCCGCCGAGCTGCACCTTCATGGCGGAGCCGACCGCAGCGAGGATCGCCTCCACCGCCGGCTCGTTCATCGCCCTGCCGGCGAAGGCGCCGTTGAGGTCGACGACGTGGAGATGGGTGAAGCCGACGTCCCGGAAGGCTCCTGCCTGGCCGGCCGGATCGGCGTTGTAGACCGTCGCCTCGTCCATCAGGCCGAGCTTGAGCCGCACGCAGGCGCCGTCCTTGAGGTCGATCGCGGGAAAAAGGATCAAGGTCTCGCCTTTCAATGAGGTGCAGCACGTTTCTGGCGCCGCGGCGACGAGCGCATTCGCTCGTCACCGGTCGAACGTCGGCGCCTCTCGCCTCCCTCTGCCCTGCCGGGCATCTTCGCCGCAAGGGGGAAGATCGATCCCGGCCTCCCGCAGCGCATCCGGATCGCCGACAGCCCTCGCACGACGTCTCCGGAAAAAGCAGCCTCCCCCTCTGCCGCCAGACCTCCCCCTTGCGGAGAAGATGCCGCCTTTCGACCGGCTCAGGAGGCAGAGGGGGATTGGACGAGGTCTCGACCGTCGCCTTTCTTTCCGCAGCCTGCATGCCCTACAAAGCCCAATGCCCGTTTCGCCCTCCCTCGCCGCCCGCATCGTCGGGATCGCCGATCCCGGAGACCCGCGCGTCGCCGACTATCGCGACATCCGGGACCGCGATCTCGTCGCACGCGGCGGCTTCATCGCCGAAGGCACCGTGGTGCTCGATCATCTCCTGCGATCGACGCGCTTCCGGCCGACCAGCCTGTTCCTCCTGAAGAGCCGCGTCGCCGGCCTCGACGCCCGCCTGTCGCGCGTGCCGCCGGACGTGCCGATCTACGTCGCCGAACGGCCGGTGATGGATCAGGTGGCGGGCTTTGCCGTCCACCGCGGCGTTCTCGCCCATGCAATGGACCGGCGCGCAGGCGACGCGCCCGGCGGGACCGGGGCGGATACGGATCGGGATGCCGGGGAGCCGCGCGATCTTCAGGGGTTTCTCGAAAGCTCGCGCCGGAAAGGCGGCCCCCTCGTCGTCGCCATCGGCCTTGCCAATCACGACAATGTCGGGGCGATCTTCCGCAACGCCGCGGCCTTCGGCGCCTCCGGCGTCGTTCTCGACGCGACCTCCTGCCATCCGCTCTATCGCAAGGCGATCCGCGTCGCCGTCGGCACGTCGCTGACGCTGCCGTTCCATCACGGCGCCCCGGCAGACGCGATCGTCGAGAGGCTCGAAGCCTCCGGCCACCATCCGCTGGCCCTGTCGCCCCGCGGCCGGAGACGGCTCGCCGAAATGACCGGAAAACCCGGCCTCGCCCTCGTCCTCGGCAGCGAAGGAGGCGGTCTGCCGGAGCGGCTGATGCGGCGCGCCGAAACCGTCCGGATCGAGATGGCGCCGGGGATCGACAGCCTCAACGTCGCGACGGCCGCCGCGATCGTGCTGGCGCGGCTCTATTCGGCCGCGTGATCGCGCGCCTCCCGGCGCAGACGCCGCGCGCGGTCGGCCAGCGACGGCTTGGTGGCGTCGCGGCGGCCGGGCATCGCGATGGTCGTCTCGGCGTCGAGGATCGCGTCGAGCGGCGAGCGCGGCCCGTCCCTGTCGGCCGACAGCGCGATGACCTGCGCGGCGAGTTCGCCGAGCTTCTCGCGCAGTTCGCCGTCGCCGAGCGCCTCGGAAAATTCCGGCCGCTCCGGCAGGCCGAGGCTCGCGGCGAGGGAGGACGGCTGCTCCTTCTCGTGGGTCGCCGGCCTTTCGGCGGAAGGCGGCGGCGGCGCCACCTTCTCGGCGCCCCTGCCGTCCGGCCCGGCAGCGGCCGCCTTCGCAGCGGCCGTCGTTTCGGCAGCATTGGCGGCGGTTCTCGCCTCCATCCCGACTGCCTGCCGCTGGGCGGCGGCCGGGGCCCGTCTGGCGGCGGGCGCGGCCGCGCGGGCAGGCCTTGCCTCCGCAGCGTCCTCGTCTTCCGAACTCTCCTCCCCGCCGCCCGACTCATCGGGCCGGCGTCCGAAGGACGGGCGGACGGCCGGACGCAGCCTCAGGCGGCTCCCGGCGGGCGGCTCGCCGCCCTCCGAGACCTCCTGATCGGCGTTCGCGACCGTGCGGACCGCGTGGCCGGCAGGCGCCGGGCCGTGGCGCGCGACGGCCGCCGCGCTCGCCGCTTCGCCGAGCAGCCGGGCGATCTGGTCGTCCCGGTCGGAGACCTGGCCGGTCAGGCGGGAGACCTTGTCGTCCAGTCGCTTGACGGCGTTCTTCTCCTTGGCGAGATGGGCCTCGAGCGAGGCCACCTCGCCGCGCAGGCGCTCCAGCGCGCTGCCGGTCTCGCGGCGCTCGCGCTCGGCCTCGCGGACCGCATCCGACAGTTCCTCGATGCGAACGTCCTGCTCCTCGATCGTCGCCCGGCGCTCGTCGGCGATGGCGCCGAGATCGCGGAAGCGGTCGCTCAGGGCCTCGAGCTCGTCGGTCCGCAGTTCGAGGTCGTTGCCGACGGAACGCAGCTCGCTCTCGAGTTCCTCGATCTCGGCGTCGCGCAGCGAAAGCTGCTCGCCGGCCTCGGCGAGATCGGCCGTCGTGGCGTTGAGCGTTTCGGCGAGCGCGGTGTTGCGGGCCCGCAGTTCGGCGTTCTCGCCGGCGACGCGGCCGGCTTCGGCGCGGGCGCGCGCGGCCTTTTCGATCTCGGCTTCGGCCAGCATCTCGCGGCGGCGCGCGGTGACGGCCGCCTCGGCCCGCACGTGATCCAGGCTGGCGCGGACCTCCCGCACAGAGGCGGGGATGGTCGCGCGATATTCGCGCAGCGCGAGGCGACGGGACCGTGACCAGAACAGCGGCGAGACGACGAGCGCGATCAGCGTTGCCGTCAGGAAGCCGAACACGAAGGTCAGGGCGGTGGCGATCATCAGGGTTCCGGGGGCTCTACGTCCTTCGACCCGACATATAGATCATTCGGCCGGTCAATGCGCGCCCCGGCTGCGCATGTGACGATAAATGCAAGTTCCTATGGTGAATTCGTCACGCACGGCCGGGTGCCGCATGCCGACGGGGGCATGCCGACTGCGGTCCTGCCGCCTGCCGCAGACCGGCCCGAAATGCTCATCGCGAGACCGCGGCGGCGGGGTCTCAGAAGGGGTTCCAGGTCGGCATCGGCGTCAGCTTCAGATAGCCGAGATTGAGGCCGAGGCGGGCGCCGACGCCGGTCTTCACCGGCACCAGCAGCACATTGTCGCGGGCCAGCACCGTCATGCCGACGCCGCCGACGAGATAGGCGCTGCCCGACAGGCCGCCGAAGCGGCCGTAGACCGCGTCGACGCTGGGCAGGTTGTAGACCAGCATCATCGTCCGCGCGCCGTCGCCGCCGACGTCGAAGCCGAGCGACGGGCCCTGCCAGAAGATCTTGCGCTGACCGGCATTCTTGGTGAACAGCGTGCCCTCGCCGAAGCGCAGGCCGCCGAAGAAGGCGCCGGAGGCCTCCTGGCCGAGGATGTAGCCGTTCGGCAGGCCGTAGGTCTGGAAGGCCCGCTCGATGAGCTGGGCGAGGCCGCCGGAGGTGGAGCCGAAGAAGCGGTGGCCGGTAGAGACCACCTCGTCCATCGTATAGCCCTCCTGGGCGACCTGGGCGGCCGCCGGCGGGACCGGCAGGGCGGCGGCGGCGAGAAGGCCGATGGAGGCGGCGGCAAGGACGGTGCGAAGCATTCGGGCGATCGGGCGCATGATCCATTCCTTTCGCGAGGAGTGATCGTTTCGGCGACAAACGCGGTCAAATTTCGCGCTTGTGCGCAATTTGATCCGATCGTGGTTTCCGAAAGCCTAATGACGGGCGGAGACGGCGCGCTTTTCCGCCAGGCTTCGCCCCGGGCGGTCGCAGCGCCCCGCCGGGCGCGGCGCCCGGCTTGCCCGGGACGACGCGCCGCTCCAGTCGGTTGACGGCCCGTCCCCCAGGAATCATGGTCGACGCGAAAACCGGGCGATGATTCGCCTCGACCAGAACAGACGACCAGCGCGCGGACGGTTCGACCATGACCAGCCTGCCCTCGATTTCAGCCGCGGACCTCGCGGCGCTCCTGGCGAGCCGCCTCTGCCACGACATCATCTCGCCGGTCTTCGGCATCCAGAGCGGGCTGGAACTCCTCGACGACATGCCAGGCGACAAGGAATCGATGGAGCTGGTGCGCTCGTCGCTGAAATCGGCCGTCGCCAAGCTGCAGTTCGCCCGCATCGCCTTCGGCGCCGCCGGCTCGCAGACCGCGGCGATCGACCTCAACGACGCCAAGACCGTCGCGGCCGGCTACATGGAGCACGAGAAGCCGAGCCTCGTCTGGGAGGGCGAGCCGGGCTTCGTGCCGAAGAACTGCGCCAAGATCGTCCTCAATCTCGTGGTCATGGCCAGCGCCTCGATCAGTCGCGGCGGCGAGGTGAAGGTCGTCATCGAGAAGATCGAACCGTTCTCCGCCAGCATCTCGGCGACGGGCGAGCGGATCCGCCTGCAGGCGCGCCTCGTCGCGATGCTCGACGGCACCAATGGCGAGGAGGCGTTGGACGCCCAGGCGATCCAGCCCTACTACACGCTGTTCCTCGCCGAGGAATCCGGCCTTTCCGTCACCTACGAGAAGACCGCCGAACGGGTCGTCTTCAAGATCGCGCCGAAGCCTGCGGAAGGGCCCGCGGAAGCTGCCGGCTGAACGGCCGGGGCGACGGGCCGCCCGCCGGCGGCTGCGGCCGGATTTACCGGCGATTGACCAATTTTCTCAACCTTTCGACAGGGTCGTTACGTTACGTTGCGTTGCAAGGCGACCGCGGCGTCGTGGGCTTTGGCCACGACGGGGCCGCCAAGGCGCCGGCCCGGCGCGTTGCCGCGGCCCGTTTTTCCGCAGGACGTCGACCGCCGAAGCCGAATCGAAAGGCAGAACCCATGAAGACCTGTCTGGTCATCGACGAGGCCCCGGTGATCCGCAAGATCGCCTTCAGGCTGCTCAGTCGCGAGGGCGTCGACGTCGACACGCTGGAAAAGCCCTCGCAGGTCCTCGACTGGATCGACAGTCACGGCGCGCCGGACCTCATGGTCGTCGGCGTCAGCGCCCAGGACAAGACGATCGTCGACGAGATCAAGGCGATCCGCGAACGCTGCGGCAGCGCCATGCACGTCGTCGCGATGATCGTCGAGGCCAATCTCGGCCTGATGACCCGGCTGAAGCGGGCCGGCTTCGAAAGCTACGTCTACAAGCCCTTCGACCGCGCCGCCCTCGAGGCGAGCCTCGCGCGTTATCTCGAGCCGGAGACGATCCTCGCCTGATACCGGCAGCCGGACCGCCACCGAAATCACCGAAACCCTGAACTGGCCTTGCGGCCCGTTTCTGGACGTTGCTCCCCCGTCGTCTTGCCGGGCAGCCCGCACCGGGCGATCACCGGTCCCCCCTGCCGCCCTCAAATCCGCCGGTCGCCCGAACCCGCACAACCGGACACCAAAGATCCGAGGCCTGCGCGAATAAGGGCCGGAAAACCTCCTCGTCTGTTCGTCCTTGCCGGCGCGGTCCCATCGTCACGGTCCGGCGACGAGGCTTCCGCATTCTGTCGTTTCATGCCCAAATGCGCATAAGAGTGGCCGGCGTAACCGGTGGCTGCAGAGGTCCATGACGCCATATGAGCAGATGGAACCCCGAGCGGGACTTCGACGTCGACAGATTCAAGGGCGACAACAGGCTGACATTCGTTCCGCAATGGTCCGACGAAGCCAAGGACTGGTGGCGCGAGCACATCTTCGAACCCCACGGCCTCTACCCTGACGAGTTTGCGGACGTTCTGACGAAAAGTGTCCACGGCGACCGATCCGTGACCTATTTCGGGATCTCTCCCGAAAGCGACAGCTTCGTCGTCAAGGTCGTGGGTTCGCTCGGTGATCCCGGTGAGGCCTGGTGGACGGAGCGTGGCCTGGATCTTCGAGGCAAAGCCTTTCATGCGCGGGAGATGGTGATTCCCGAAAGGTCCCAAGGTCAGGGTATCGGCCGCCATCTGATGGGCGACCTGTTCGACATGGCGCTGCGAATGCGCATCGAACGCATCGATATCGAAGCTCAAGACATCGGCAGATACGCATGGATCAGGGCCGGGTTCCTTCCCGACAACACCGGGTGGCGCTATCGGCTGAGGCCGGAAATCCGTGATCGCCTTGCCAAGGCCCGCTCCTCCCTGTCCGACGAAAACTACAGATATTACGAAGCGGCCCTCGACTCCGACGATCCGAAGATCGTCCGCGAAATCGCGTCCTGGGAAGAGCCGGTTCCGAGCAGGGAGCGGACGAGCGGAGGCGAAGCGATCTTGCGCCCGCTTGGCCGCGTCCTCCTCCTCGAGATCCTGGCGGATTGGTGCGGGAGTTTCGACCTGAGAGACCCTACTTCTCTCGAGATCTACGAAAATTACGCGCGAAGGACGCTGCAAAGATGAACGAGCGCTACAGGACGATCAGCGAGGCACGGCGCAACGCCGAACTTCTCGACCGCATTCCGCCGGCCGGCGACGACCCAGCCTTCATCAAAGCGGCAGATCTTGCCTTGGCTCGATTGGGAATGACCGGAAGACCCGACCTTCGGGAACCGGACCCCATCAAGAGAAGGATGCTTCAAAAGAGCAGGACAATCGAGCCGACACCTGTGGAAGCGCTCGCTCCCAGCCGATTGTGGCATGTCCGCCCTCTGAGTGCCGACGATTGATATTCAGCGACACTCATGAACGGCTGCAGCCGCCCATAGGCCGAAGGCCGTCTCCCGGCGTGCCAATTTACCACATACTTGTATCTTTGCAGGACCTCGGCGATCTTTGACGGGCCGCCGCCGGCACTCAGTGCCGGAAATGACGCATGCCGGTGAGGACCATGGCGATGCCGTGCGCGTCCGCCGCGGCGATCACCTCGTCGTCGCGCATCGAGCCGCCCGGCTGGATCACCGCCGTGGCGCCGGCCTCGACGGCCGAGAGCAGCCCGTCGGCAAAGGGGAAGAAGGCGTCGGAGGCGACCACCGAGCCGATCGTCGCGGAGCGGTCCGCCCCGGCCGCCTGTGCGGCGTCCTCAGCCTTGCGCGCCGCGATGCGGGCCGAATCGACCCGGCTCATCTGTCCGGCGCCGATGCCGACCGTCGCCCCGCCCTTGGCATAGACGATGGTGTTCGACTTCACGTGCTTGGCGACCCGGAAGGCAAAGCGCATGTCCGCAAGTTCCGCCTCGTTCGGCGCCCGCTTCGTGACCACCTTGAGATCGAGATCCTCGACCACCCCGGCATCGCGCGACTGCATGAGAAAGCCGCCGGCGACCGACCGGAAGGTCCGGCCTGCGGCGCGCGGGTCCGGCAGCCCGCCCGTCAGAAGCAGGCGCAGGTTCTTCTTCTTCGCGACGATGGCGATCGCCTCGTCGTCGGCCTCCGGCGCGATGATGACCTCGGTGAACACCTTGACGATCTCGCCTGCTGCTGCGGCGTCGAGACGCCGGTTGAGCGCGACGATGCCGCCGAAGGCCGAGACAGGGTCGCAGGCGAGCGCCGCGTGATAGGCGCCGGCGAGGTCGCCGGCCTCGGCGACGCCGCAGGGATTGGCGTGCTTGATGATCGCCACCGCCGCGGTGCGCGCCGGATCGAACTCGGCGACGAGTTCGAAGGCGGCGTCGGTGTCGTTGATGTTGTTGTAGGAGAGCGCCTTGCCCTGGACCTGGCGTGCGGTGGCGACCCCCGGCCGCCCCTCGCCGGTGCGGTAGAAGCCGGCCGACTGATGCGGGTTCTCGCCGTAGCGCAGCTCCTCGGCGAGCTCGCCGGCGATCGCCACGCGCCGGGGCGCCGTCTCGCCGAGGCTCTCGGCGAACCAGCCGGATACCGCCGCGTCGTAGGCGGCCGTGCGGGCGAAGGCACGCGCCGCAAGCTGCCGGCGCTCGTCGAGCGAGGTCTCGCCGCCGGTCGCCCGCAGCCCGGCGAGCACCGCAGCATAATCGGCAGGGTCGACGACGACGGTCACGTAGCCGTGGTTCTTCGCCCCGGCCCGGATCATCGCCGGACCGCCGATGTCGATGTTCTCGACGATGGTCTCGGGCGAGGCGCCGGAAGCGCGGGTCGCCTCGAAGGGATAGAGGTTGACGACGAGGAGGTCGATCGCCGCGATGGCGTGCTGGCGCATCGCCGCCGCATGGGCCGCGTCGTCGCGGATCGCCAGAAGGCCGCCGTGGACGCCCGGATGCAGGGTCTTCACCCGGCCGTCCATGATCTCCGGAAAGCCGGTCAGGTCGCTCACGTCGCGGACGGAAAGCCCCGCCTCGGCGAGCGCTTTCGCCGTGCCGCCGGTCGAGACCAGCTCGACGCCGAGCTCGCCGAGCCCCTTGGCGAAATCGATCAGCCCGGTCTTGTCGGAGACCGAGATCAGCGCGCGCCGGAGCTTGACGCGGTCGGGCAGCGGCGTTGCGTTGGCTTTGACGGACATGGCGGACTTCATCCTCGGCGCTCGATCGCCGTCCGCGCCGCCCGCCCCTGAAGCGGGCGGCTTCGCCCGCCGGGCCGGCCGCGCGGCCGGTCGCGCCCCTGATAGTCGGCCGCACCGCCCGGGGCAATGGCCGCGCCGCGGCGTCGCGGCGCGGGGCGCTCAGAGATAGCGCGGCATGCCGACTTCCATGGTGCGCGACGGCGGCAGCATGAACCGGTCCGGCGGGCGCAGGGCAAGGCGCGCCATGGTCGCGTAGGTCGACAGGATGATCCCCGCGGGCTTGGCGAAGATCGACGGCGAGACCGGCCGCTCGAGGCCGGTGATGTAGACGGTCTCGTCGGGATCGCAGCCGAGGCTCTGCAGCTCGCCGGCGATCAGCGAGGGCAGGTTGATGCGCTGCATGTAGCCGACGCTGACGACGATGCGCGTCAGCCCCTCGCGGATCTCGGTGCGCTGGATCCGGTCCTCCTGCGGCACCCGCGGGATCGCCCAGGTCCGGACCGAGACGAGAATCGTCCGGGCGAAGCGGGTTTCGGCGAGATCGGTGAGTTCGACGAGGGCCCGCGGCACGCTGGCGCCGCGCCTGACAAGGAACACCGCGGAGCGCTGCGTCGTCGGCGGGCGGTTCGCACAGGCCTTCAGATAGTCGCGCAGGCCCTGCTCCTCGCCCTCCTGCAGCTCGGCCATGCGCATCTGGCCGACTCGCCAGGAGACGGCGAGGAAGACCACGGCGGCGGCGAGACCGATCGGCAGCAGGCCGCCGGCTTCGAGCTTGCCGAGATTGGCGGCGACGAAGGCGAGATCGAGACAGAGGAAGAGGACGGTGACGGCCAGCGAGACGCTGCGCCACGCGCCCCCGGCCTTTTCCCTGACCTTATAGGCGAGAAAAAGCGCGGTGGTGCTCAGCATCGCGCCGGCGACGGCGATGCCGTAGGCGTTCGACAGAGCGTCGGAGGAACGGAATGACAGGACGACGAGAGCCGTGCAGACGCCGACGACGGTGTTCACCGCCGGTGCGATGAGATCGTGCGGATTGGAGTGGGAGAAATACTGGATCCGCATCGAGGGCAGGAAGTCGAGACGCATCGACTGGCCGGCGAGGCTGGCGATGCCGGTGATCACCGCCTGCGAGGCGATGATCGAGGCGAGCGTCGCGAGCACCACCGCGAAGGGCAGCAGGAAGCCGTGGAACAGGCTGTAGAAGGTGCTGCCTCCAAACTGGCCGCCGAGAACCAGGGCGCCCTGGCCGAAATAGTTGATCACCAGCGCCGGAAAGGCGACGAGCAGCCATGCCTGGGTGATGGCGCGGCGGCCGAACTGGCCGAGATCGGCATAGAGCGCCTCGCCGCCGGTGACGGCGAGGAACACGGCGCCGGAAATCGCCGAGGCGATCGCCGGATGCTCGACGAGATAGACGATTGCATAATGCGGCGAGACCGCCAGCAGCACCTGCGGCATCCGCGCGATCTGCACCGCGCCGGAGATCGCCAGCATGGCGAACCAGGCCAGCATGATCGGCCCGAAGGCCTTGCCGATCCGCCCGGCGCCGAGAAACTGCGCGGCGAACAGGCCGACGATGATGACGAGGGCGACGGGGACGATGAAGTGATCGAGGCTGGAGGTGATCTCGCCGAGGCCCTCGACCGCCGAAAGCACGGAGATCGCCGGCGTCAGCACGGCGTCGCCGAAGAGAAGCGCCCCGCCGGCGATGGCGATCGCCAGGAGGAAGAGCGTGTAGGGTTTCATGCCGTGCCGTCGGTCGAGCCGCAGCAGCGCCGCCAGCGCCAGGATGCCGCCTTCGCCGGCATTGTCGACGCGCAGGATCCAGAACAGGTATTTCGCCGTCACGACGAGGACGAGGGCCCAGAAGATCAGCGAGAGGACGCCGAAGACGGCCGTCTGGCTGGCGCTGCCCGTCGCGTCCAGCGCGACCTTGAAGGCGTAGAGCGGGCTCGTCCCGATGTCGCCGAAGACGACGCCGAGGGCGCCGACGGTCAGGGCGAGGTCGGGGGTCGTCCGGTGGTGCGACCGCGGACGCGTTCCGGCGTCGGACAGGTCTATGGGGGTGTCGATCATGATCGAACGGCCGAATGGCCGCACTCCGTTACAGGGCGAACGGCGACGGGGCGTTCGGCCCGAACTTGCTTGTTGGTCGATGGTTCGGTGAGTTGCGCGAAAGCGGCATTCCGGCAGATCGCTGGCAGACGCCCAGCCGCGGGCGCCGTCCTGTCGGCGCGCGGCGTCGATATACCCTTTCGTTGCGCGGATCTAGTGATCCGAAAGCCGTGATACGAGGGCTAGAATGTCCGCCAATGCATAAGGTTCACGTAACGGCGCCTGCCACCTTGCAGGGCTCCGCGAAGCTTTCGGCGATCGCGATTAAGGGAGCGTTTCCGGCCGGGCAACCGCGTGCCGACCGAAACGCCGCGCCGACGGCGGTTTACGAAAAGTAAACGGACCGTCCATTTGGCGGCGACGCCTGTCCGGTCGAGACGACTTGCCGGCAGCAAAGGCCGGCCGGCAGCAAAGGCCGGCCGGCGGCGCGGCGGCGCCAGCCTGCCCCGTCCCACGCGGCTCGAGGCGTTCAGGGCGACGTCCGCGGTGCCTCGTCCTGCTCGGGCCGCTGGTCACGTTCGCCGCGCAGCGGGGCGGTTTTGGCGCCGAGATCGTCGAAAGTCCGCGGCAGGGTCGTCACCGCCCGGTTCATCCCGCCGCAGGCCGAGAGGATCAGCGCGGCTGCGATGAGGATGAAAAATGCGCAACGCCGTCGGACCATCGGCCCTCCCTCGGCCCGCCGCATGGCGAATTCGAGGCATGCCGCCGGCTGCCGGACCCGTCTCAGGCGAGGCGCTCGAAGCTCCACGAAACCTCGGGCGTCAGCCCCGGATCGACGGCGACGACGATCTGCAGCGTCCGGCGGGGGCCGGCGCTGTCGGCAAAGAGGATCGAATCCTCGACGACGAAGGGCCGGTCGGCCGAAAAGCGCCAGGTCTGGCCGCGCATCGTCAGGCGGGCGAAACCGCCGAGCGTCTCGACGCTCACCTGCGGATGGAGATGGAAGCGGATGGTCGCCGCGCCGGCATCCTCCTGTCCGCGGCTGCGGCGGGTCGAAACCAGCCTGTCGGTGCCGGCGAGTTGCCGGCCGCCGTCGCGCAGTTCGAGCCGCCGCGTGTGGAGGAGGCCGAAATCGCGCTCATAGCCGTTGTGGGTCGCCTCGAAGCCGAGGATCCGCCCGCCGGCCTCGTCCGCCTCGACGTCCTCGGTCAGCACCTCGGTCGGGCCGGGCACCAGCGGCGAGCCGAGGAAACGGTCGAGATGCGGCTGGCCGGCGAAGCGCGAGGACGACCGGTCGGCGACGGTGACGGTGGAATGGGCGGCGGTCGAGCGGGACAGCCGCCGCAGTTCGATCCGGCCGGGCTGCGGGGCGCCGCAATTGACCACGATGCGGGTCGCCTCGCAGGACAGTTCGAAGGCGAGCGTCCCGGCATGGGCGTTGCGCGACAGCGCCACCGCCGGCGGACAGCCGGTGTCGGCGATCACCACCGCGCCCCCGGCCGCCAGCCGGTGGTAGCCGGAGTGGCGGGCGTTGGCGAGCGGTTCGCCGAGCGTCTCGTCGAAGCGCATCAGCGCCGCCGTCAGAGCCATGTCCGAGGCGCCGGTGCCGTTGAACAGTGCCAGCGTGCCGTCGGCATGGCGGAAGAAGCGCAGCGCCGGCAGCATGCGGTCGATGGCCGAATAGATGCCCTTCGGCACCGGCTGGCCCTGGGCGAGCAGCGTTTCGCGGACCGGCAGCAGATCGGCGAGGATCGCCGCCAGCGCCGCCGGGTTGCGGCTGACATGGCCGCCGTCGGGCAGGATCTGCCGGTCGAGTTCGTCGGCGAGGTGCTGGGCCGCGGCGCGGGCCCGGCTCGCCGGCCCCGGCAGGCTGAGGCTCGCCAGCGCCAGCGCGACGCGCACCGTCAGCCGCGGCAGGCCGGCCGGGGCTTCCTGGGCGATCGACCGCAGATAGCGGGTCTGGGAGGTCAGGCTCTTCAGGATGCGGCGGTAGAAGTCGTATTCGGCCGAGCCGAGCAGCAGTTCGGCATGGCAGAGCCAGGAGATCAGCCGCCGGGCGGCGACCTCGGGCTCGAAGGCCGGGCCGCCGAGGCGGCCGGAGGCAAAGCGCAGCCAGTCGGCGACGAGCGCCCGGGCGTTGCGCGCGGCCAGCGCGTCGCCGACGGCAGCGTGGTGGCAGAGCCAGGAAAAGCCGTGCAGTTCGGCGGAAAATTCCGGCGTCGGCGGCGGTACCTGGAAGATCGAGGCACGGCCGGCCTCGACGAGGCGGCCGGCGAGGAGGAAGCGGCCGCCATAGATCGCCTCGGCGGTGAAGGGATCGCCCTGCAGGAGGGTCGGCGGCACGACGGCGAGACGCTCGGGAGCCGTGCCGGCGAAGCGCAGACGATGGATCGGGCCATTGCGCAGCCTCCGGCGAAGCCGGCGCCAGGCCTCCTGCATCGTCAGGACCGCAATCTGCGGCTTGTCCGCCAAGGACATCGACACTCCCGCTCACTCCCTCGTCGACAGGCTGGCCCGGGCTCCGTCGCATGGCCCGTCCGCCCCGTCGCCGCGGGTTCGGCCGCGGCTTCGTCATCGCCAAGTTTCCGTCAACAGGGTAAATAAATCCTTTCACCCGGAATGACGTTGCGGAATGTGCGGTCGAATCCTTTCGGAAATCAAGCGTTTTCGCGACGGAACCGCGCCGCGAAGAAGCCGTCGAGCCCGCCGCCCCGCCCACTGTCACCGGAAAGCATCTCCGGCGTGGTACGAAGAAAGCCTTCCTCAGAGACGGCGAATGCGAAGTCAGGCAGCTCGGCGGGGGCCACCGGCTCCAGCCTGAACCCCTCCCTGGCGGCGAGGAAGGACGCCGCGACCTCCTCGCCCTCGCGCCGGTCGATCGAGCAGTTGGCAAAGACCAGGCAGCCGCCCGGCGCGACGCACGCCGCCGCCTTCGTCAGGAGCGACAGCTGCAGGGCGGCGAGCTTTTCGATCTCGGCGTCGTCCTTGGTGTAGGCGACGTCCGGGTGGCGCCGGATGGTGCCGGTCGAGGAGCACGGGGCGTCGAGAAGCACCGCGTCGAAGGGCGCCTCGGGCGCGAAGTCCATAAGATCGCCGGCGACCGTCTCGGCGGAAAGCTTCAGCCGGTCGAGATTCTCCCTGAGCCGCTTCATGCGCGAGGCCGACTTCTCCAGCGCCGTCACCAACGCCCCGGCCGCGGCGAGCTGCGCCGTCTTGCCGCCCGGCGCGGCGCAGAGATCGGCGACGCGCCGGCCCGAGACGTCGCCGAACAGCTGCACCGGAAGCGTCGCGGCGACGTCCTGGACCCACCAGGCGCCCTCCTCGAAGCCGGCAAGCGCCGAGATCGGCCCCTCGACCTCCCCGAGCCGGACCGTGCGGGGACCGATGGCCCGGCCGCCGAGCCGCGCCGCCCAGCCGGCGGCGTCAGCCTTCGTCGTAAGGTCGACGGGGGCACGGACGAGATGGGCGGCGGCGATCCGCCCGGCCCGTGCCGCGCCATACTGTTCGCTGAGCCGCTTGAAGAGCCAGTCCGGGCAGTCGCGCCGGGCGTCCGCCGCCTCGCCTGCCTCCGCCGCCTCGTCCGCTCCGGCCTTCGGCAGGCGCCCGGCCTCGCGGGCGATCCGCCGCAGCACCGCATTGACGAGACCGGCGAAGCGGGCCGAGCGCGGATCGGCGGCGGCGCTGGCGACGGCGAGGTCGACGGCCGCGGAATCCGGCACGTCGAGGCAGAGGATCTGCGCGGCGCCGACATGCAGGACGTGCCGCAACGCGGCGGCATTGGGCGGCAGCGGCCGCTCGAGCCGGCCGGCGATCTCGGCCTCGATGCTGCCGCGAAACCTGAAGGCCGCCGTCAGGATCGCCTTGACCAGCGCCTGGTCGCGCGGCGGAAGCTGGCGGAAATGCGGATGGCCGGTCGAAGCATCGGTCAGGCCGTCGAGCGAGGTCCGGCTGGAGACGACCGCCGACAGCAGCCGCGCGGCGACCTGGCGGGCGAAGAGGCCGGGGCGCTCGTCGCCGGCCGGCCGGCCGCCCGCGCCTTCCCCGCCGCCCTTGCCGGTCGGCCTCGCCCGGCTCTTGTGCTCACCCGCGGCCCGGCCCTGCTGCGGCCGGGGCGGCTTCGGCCCGCTCAACCCCACGGTCCGCGGCGCGTCGGCCGGCGCCCGCCGCCGGTCCCGCCGAAGGGGCCGCGCCGGTCGCCCCCGCCGGCCGCCTCGTCCTCGTCGGGGTCGTAGGGCCGCCCGTCCCAGGGCCCTGCCCTGCCGCGGCTTAGCCTGCCGTCCGCCGACCGGAGGCCGGCATCGGCGGAGCGGACCTCGCGTCCAGCCGCACCGCCGGGCGCCGCATCGCCGATGCGTTCCGGCCGCCGGTCGCCGAGCGTTACCGCGCCGGTCTCGCCGGCAAGCTCGCGCAGCGCCGCAATGCGGTTCTCGGTCGCCGGATGGGTGGAGAAGAGATTGTCCATGCGCTGGCCGCTCAGCGGATTGACGATGAACATGTGGGCGGTGGCGGGATTGCGCTCGGCGCCGTAATTCGGCAGCCGCCGCGCCGCGCCGGCGATCTTGCCGAGCGCCGAGGCGAGCCACAACGGCGCGCCGCAGATCTCGGCGCCGCGCCGGTCAGCCTCGTATTCCCGCGTCCGGCTCACCGCCATCTGCACCATCATCGCGGCGAGCGGCGCGACGATGATGGCGAGGAGCACGCCGACGAAGCCGAGCGGGTTGTTGTTGTCGCGATTGCCGCCGAAGAAGAAGCCGAAATTCGCCAGCATCGAGATCGCCCCGGCGAGCGTCGCGGTGATCGTCATGGTCAGGGTGTCGCGATGTTCGACATGGGCGAGTTCGTGCGCCATGACGCCGGCGACCTCCTCGGGCGAAAGACTCTGGAGAAGGCCGGTGCTCGCCGCGACGGCGGCGTTTTCGGGGTTGCGGCCGGTGGCGAAGGCGTTCGGCTGCTCGCTGTCGATGACGAAGACCCGCGGCATCGGCAGGCCGGCCCGCGCTGCGAGCCCCTCGACGATCCGGTAGAATTCCGGCGCGGTGCGCGCGTCGACCTGTCGCGCGCCGTACATCCTGAGCACCATCTTGTCGCCGTTCCAATAGGCGAAGAGATTCATGCCGAGGGCGAAGACGAGCGCGATCAGCATGCCGCCGCGCCCGCCGATCAACAGGCCGACGCCCATGAAGAGCGCGGTGAGGAAGGCGATCAGCATCGCCGTCTTGATCATGTTCATGGGGGCCTCGAAGGAAACTCCAACAGCGGGGCCGAGCCCGCCCGATCGCCTGAAATCTGGGGCCTTGCCGGCCGCGCTTCAATGTCCTGCCCGAGCGCCCGGCGCGGCGCCGCGGCAGGCGGCGAAAACCGGCCGATCGCGTCGCGGCTCGAAACATCGCCGGGCAGCCGCCGGAGCCTCGGGCGCGCCGGCGAGTTGTTCGGTCTCACGCCGCGCCGCTTTTTTCCGGCGCGCCGCGTCCCGCATCGAAGGAGCACCCGCCCATGGCACGCTATCGACGCCTCGAGGGCAAGCGCGAGGAAGGCCAGATCGTCGTCCGGCTGGTGAAGGAGGGCGACATGGTGAAGGCCCTGATCATCGGCCACGAGGCGACCGGCGACATCGCCGAGCCGACGATCTTCCCCAGCGAGGAGATGGACCCGGAACAGGCCTTCCGTACCGTCGAGAACCAGCGCGAAATGCTCGGCGACACCGAGGTGCTGGTCGAGATGGAGGTCGGCGTCGACTGGGACCCGCGCTGGGGCGAGCTCGTGCCCTGACGCTCCGGCGCACGGGGGTGCGCGGGCGGCACCGGCACCGGCGACGGGCAAGCTCCGCCCCGCCCTTTGGCCCGCGGCCGACACCGCCTATCTTGGGGCATGGCGGATCGAAGATACGAAGGGCGAGGCGCAGGATGAGCAGCAATGACCAGACCGGCCGGAACGACCCGGCGCCGGCCCCCGGCGGCGGGAAGGCGGCGATGCGGCTGTCGTCGGCGCAGCCGGCCGGCCGGGTCGGGCGTGCCCTGACGCCCGCCGCCGAACGCGCCCTCGCCGAGGCCGAGGAACGGCGGCGGCAGCGCGGCGCCGAAACGATCCGTCCCGGCGACCTGCCGCGCGAGGTCAACGGCCGCGACGGGCCGGAGCCGATCCGCTACGGCGACTGGGAGAAGAACGGCATCATCTCGGACTTCTGAGCGCCGGCAATCCGAGAGCAGCGCCATGCAACCATTTCTTGTAGGCGCATGATCCTAAAACGACAGCGATTCCCGCCGCCCGCTTCCCGACCCCTTCCATGATCGCTTCGCCGGCTCCGCTCCCGAAGCCGTGAATCGTCGCGGCTTGCCGGAGTGATCCACTTTCCGTACATAGGAAGATGTTCATAGTCGGAGCATCAATCCGTTGCGCGGCCTCGCCATCTCTGCACTCATCGGCTGCATCGCCTGCGCCGCCGCCGCGAGGCCGGCCGCGGCGGGCGAGGAGGACTATCAGCGCGCCATCGACGGGCCGGTGGCCGCCAGCGTCGTCAAGGTGCGCGACGGCGACACGGTCGAGGTCGAGGCCTTCGTCTGGCCGATGCAGAGCGTCCATGTGGCGGTGCGCCTGCGCGACATCGACGCGCCGGAAAAACGCGGGCATTGCGAGGCCGAAAAGGCCGCGGCCGCCCGCGCCACGGCGCGGCTCGGCCAGCTCGTCGAAGGCGGCGAGGTGTTTCTTTCGGAAATTTCCGGCGACAAGTATTTCGGCCGCGTCCTGGCGCGGCTTTCGGTCCGCGGCAACGACGACCTCTCGCGCACGCTCCTGAAGGAGGGGCTCGTCGCCCCCTATCGCGGCGGCAGGCGGCGCGACTGGTGCAGCGGCGCGAAGCTCGGCGATATGGATGCGCCCCGGGCGCCAGACACCGACCTCGCCGCCCGCTGAGCGGGCGATCCGCTTTTCGACAAGGTCCGCCGGCGAAGCTTCGGCAGCCTCCCCCCGCCCGCCGCTTCGGCCCGCCGCCCGGTCAGTCGTAGCCGTGGCCGGCCCGCAGGCCCTCGCGCACCCGGTGGGCGATCTGCAGGAATTGCGGCGTGTCGCGGATGTCGAGCGGGCGGTCCGGCCCGAGGTCGCAGTCGATGATCTCGTGGATGCGGCCGGGCCGCGGGCTCATCACCACGATGCGCGTCGACAAGAACACCGCCTCGGGGATCGAATGGGTGACGAAGACGATGGTCTTGTCGGTCTTTGCCCAGAGCTTCAGGAGTTCCTCGTTGAGATGGTCGCGGACGATCTCGTCGAGCGCGCCGAAGGGCTCGTCCATCAGGAGGAGGTCGGGATCGAAGCTGAGGGCCCTGGCGATCGAGGCGCGCTGCTGCATGCCGCCGGAGAGCTGCCAGGGAAACTTCCTGCCGAAGCCGGAAAGCCCGACGAGGTCGAGCCCGGCTTCGACGCGGCGCCGCCGCTCGGCCGCGTCGACGCCCATGATCTCCAGCGGCAGGGCGATGTTCTTCTCGATGCTCCGCCAGGGATAGAGCGCCGCCGCCTGGAACACGTAGCCATAGGCGCGGGCGCGCCGCGCCGCGTCCGGCGACATGCCGTTGACGGTGATCGTCCCGCCGGTCGGCCGTTCGAGATCGGCGACGACGCGCAAAAGCGTCGTCTTGCCGCAGCCGGACGGGCCGATCAGCGAGACGAACTCGCCGCGGCGAATCGAAAGGTCGACGTCCTTCAGCGCGTGGACCGGCGCGTCGGCGGTGGAAAAGACGAGGTTCAGCCCCCTCGCCTCGATGACCGGCGACCCTCCTGCGGCATCCCGGCGCGTGCTATCCTCCATCATGGGAGAAAGCGACGCTTCCCGGGACGACGATGGGAGACTTTTCGATGGACGCATCCTCAAATCCTTCGAATGCCGAGGCCGACTGCCGGCTCATAAGGCCCGCTTCGACCTATGACGGCAAGCAGGGCTTCAGCTATTTCGAGGGGATCGCCAGGCAGACCGCCGGCTCGACCGGCATCTGCATGCATCTGCTGACGATCCCACCGGGCGGCCGGGCGAAGGCGCATCTCCACGAGAGCCACGAGACGGCGATCTACGTGATCAGCGGCGTCTCGGGAACCTGGTACGGCAAGGATCTCGAACGCCACGCCGTGGTCGCCGCCGGCGACCTCTTCTACATCCCGGCCGGCATGCCGCACCTTCCCTACAATGCCGGGACGGAGCCCTGCGTCGCGGTGATCGCCCGGACCGATCCGAACGAGCAGGAAAGCGTGGTGCTGCGTCCGGATCTCGAGGCGAAGGTTCCGGCGACGCCGCCCGCCGCCTGAACGGCACGGAGCGAGACCCGCGGGCCAAGAAAAGAGCGGCCAGGACGGGGGAAACAAGGCAAAGGGCCGCGTCGCGGGGCCCGGCACGCGCCGGATGACGGGCAGGGACAGACCGGGCGGCCCGGCAGGACGCATCGTCGGTCGACGCTTTCGGGGAAGACGCGCATGTCGCCTGGTCAGATTTTCGGCCTTTCGGCCCTCGCTTTGGTGTTCGGGACGATCCTCGCCGGCTTCCTGCGGCCGCGCGGCCGGAAGCGGCGGCTCGCCCGCGGCGGCGACACGACGAGTGCCGGCATTGCGGGCGACGGCGGGTGGTTCGCCGCGAGCGGCGACGCCTGCGGCCCGGACGGCGGCAGCGACTGCGGCGGCGGGGATGGAGGCGGCGGCGACTGATACGAGATCCGCTCGATCAGAGCGGGGCTCGTATCAAGCCCGCGCGGCGAATGAGCGTCGTTGTTTCCGGCATCACGAAGTGATCTGCCGGAAGCCGTATGAGGAGGTGCTCCGCCCGCGGCGAGCCGCACGGCTTTTGCCGCGGCCGGCCTGCAGATACCATCGCCTGAAACCGCAGGGAGGAAGCCGCGATGACCGAGCACAGCCACGACGCCACCGAACCCCGCTGGAAGCACGACGGCGTGCGGGTCATCAAGGGCGACATGCTCGACCCCAACACCGCCCAGACCCCCGGCATGTTCCGCCAGGCGGCGATCAACCATGCCCGTGTCGGGGCGCAGAAGATCTGGGCGGGGACGGTGACCATCGAGCCGGACGCCAAGACCGGCGTCCACCATCACGGCGAACTGGAAAGCGTCATCTTCGTGCTTCGCGGCAAGGCGCGGATGCGCTGGGGCGAGCGGCTGGAATTCGTCGCCGAGGCCGAGCCCGGCGACTTCATCTTCGTGCCGCCCTTCGTGCCGCATCAGGAGATCAACGCCGATCCCGGCGCACCGCTCGAATGCGTGCTGGTGCGCTCCGACAACGAGGCGGTGGTGGTAAACATCACCGACGTCGACCCGGTCGAAAAGCCGGAGGAGGTCTACTGGGTCGACCCGATCCACAAGCGGCCGGAATAGGGCGCTTCTTCCGTCCTGGCGGATCCGTGAGGGAGAAATGTGCGGCGCGCCGATGAGGTGTGGCGACGGCGGCAACACCCGCTGCCCTTCCGCGCTTCGAAAGCGTCCCCGCGCCCGGCAGAGATCACACCACGCGGCGCACCGGTTCCCCGGCGGCGAACGCGTCGATGCTCTCGACCACCTGCCGCCAGACCTCCGTCTGCGCCTCGTCGCTCGCCCAGGCGACATGCGGCGTGACGATGACGTTCGGCCGATCGAGCACCTTCAGCAGCGGATTGTCCGGCGCCGGCGGCTCCTGGGTGAGGACGTCGAAGCCGAAGCCCGCGATCAGCCCCTCCTCCAGCGCCCGGACGAGATCCGCCTCGTCGACGAGGCCGCCGCGGGAGGTGTTGACGATCAGCGGCTTCCTCTTCATCCGCCGGAACTCCGGCATGGCGAGAACGCCGCGGGTCGCCGGCGTCAGCGGCGCGTGCAGGGTGATGACGTCGGCGGTCTCGATCACTTCGTCGAAGGGCGTATAGAGCGGCCCGAGGCCCGCGACGCCCTTGTGGGCGGCGAACATCACCGTCATGCCGAAGGCCTCGGCGCGCCGCGCGACGCCCTTGCCGATGACGCCCTCGCCGATGATGCCGATCCGGCGGCCGGCGAGATCGAAGATCGGATGGTTGAAGAAGCAGAACTGGCCGGCCTTCTGCCACGCGCCGTCGATCACGTCCTGGCGATAGCCGGGGATCGAGCGGGAGAGCGCGAGGATCAAGGCCATCGCGTGGTCGGGGACGGTGTTTTCCGCATAGCCTCGGACGTTGGAGACGGAGATGCCCCGCTCGCGGCAGGCCTCGACGTCGATCACGTCGTAGCCGGTCGCGGCGACGGTGACGAATTTCAGATCCGGCAAACGGTCGAGGCTGTCGCGCCGGATCGGCACCTTGTTGGTCACCGCGATCGTCGCGCCCTCGAGCCTCTCCACCACCTCATCCGGCCGCGTCGCCGGATGTTCGACCCATTCGTGGCCGGCCGACGGCCGGGTCAGTTCGACATTCGGCCCGAAGGTCTCGCGGTCGAGAAAGACGATCTTGGTCATGGGCGCGCCCTCCGGTCGCTGCTGGTGCCTCGGTCACCCTACTGCCGGATCGTGCGGACCCTGTCCATCGCCGCCGGCCGGCGCCGGCCGGCGCGGCCCGAACTCGCGAAAGGTCCCGCCGCTTAGGCCTCCCTTCACCGATTTCGTGAAAAATTCGCGTCAACCGGAGAAGGAGCGCGGAGGAGATGACGAAAGGCCCGCATCGGCAAAGACCGGGCGTCCGGCGTTGCGGAAGCGCCGCGGCGCGGCCGTCCCGTGACGGGCGGGCGCGGCTTCCGGCCTCGCCGTGGCGGCGACGCCTTGCCGGTTTTGGCGGTCTTGCCGCTCTCATCGTCCTCGCCGCGCTGCTTCCCGCGCATCCCGCCATCGCCGGGGCGGCCCCCGCCGGAAAGCCGGCCCCTGAACCGGCCGCGGCGCAGGCGACGACTGCCGCCGGCGTGACGGTGACGCTGCTCGGCGCCGATGCCGGCTGCCTGCAGACGGCCGGCGACGGAGCCCTCGTCTCGATCGGCAGCCACCGCCTCGTCATCCTGCCCGACGCCCTCAGCCTCGACGGCGCGAAGACCCGGCTGTCCGGCGTTCGAAACGTCGTCGTCGACGCCTCCGGCTGGGGGCTCGTCGTCACCGCGGACGGGCGGCAGGTCGCGGCGCTCGACCCGCTTGCCGGCCTCCGCGAGGCCGCCGCACAGGGCAACACGCTTGCCCTCAACGATCTCGCGCTCCGCTATGCGACGGGCGACGGCGTGCCGCGCCAGCCGGCCCGCGCCGAAGAACTCTACCGCCGGGCGGCGGAGGCCGGCCTTGCCGTCGCCGCCGGCAATCTCGGGCTGCTGCTCTGGCAGGCCGCCGGGACCCCCGCGGACCGGGCGGAGGCGGTTCGATGGCTGAAAGTCGCGGCAAGTGCCGGCGAGGCGACGGCCGCGACCCGGCTCGGCCTCGCCTACGAGATCGGATCGGGCATCCAGCGGGACCTCGGCGAAGCGCGCCGCTGGTACGAGGCCGCGGCAGGCGCCGGCGACCCGCTGGCGATGAACAATCTCGCCAATCTCCTGAAATTCGCCGACCGGCCGGATCTCCCCCGGGCGGCGGCGCTGCACCTTGCCGCGGCCGAAAACGGGCTTGCCGTCGGTGCCGCCAATTACGGCTTCGATCTCTGGCACGGCGAGGGCGTCGCCGCCGACAGGGGAGAGGCCCTTGCCTGGTTCGAAACGGCCGCCAAGGGCGGCGCCACGCCGGCGCTGCTGATGCTCGGCGAGGCCCATCGCGACGGCGAAGGCACCGCGCGCGACCCTGCCCTCGCCGCCCGCTGGCTGGCGCTTGCCGCCGAGGCGGGAAACGGCGAGGCGGCGAATTTCCTCGGCACGATGCATCTTGCAGGAGACGGCATGCCGCGGGACCCGGCCGCGGCGCGGCGCTATTTCAGCCTCGCGGCCATGCGGGGAAGCGCCGCCGGACGGCGCAATCTCGAAGCCCTCGCGGCGCTTCCGTCCGAGGCGGGTGGCAGCACGGAGCATCGGGCCGCCCGATGAGGCGGCCGACATGAAAACGGCCCGCACCAGGGTGCGGGCCGAAGGCGTCGGGACGTTTCGGTCCGGGGCTACTGGCGCCCCTTGATCCAGTCGTCGATCTGGCGCTGCGCCTCTTCCTTTTCGATGCCGTACTGCTCCTGCAGCTTGCCGGCGAGGATGTCCTTGTTGCCGTCGATCTGGTCGAGGTCGTCGTCGGTGAGCTTGCCCCACTGCTGCTTGGCATTGCCGCGCAGCTGCTTCCACTGGCCTTCGATCTGGTCCCAGTTCATTGCTTCGTCTCCCTTCGTCGCAGGATCGCCCTGCATGGATTTGAAGGGCGAACGCCTCGCGCGGCGCAGCGTTCCGTGACGTTTCGACGAAGCGGCGGCAGTTCCGACGAAACCTCGCTCACGCGGTCTTCAGCATGCCGCCGTCGACGAAATAGGTCGAGCCGACGGAGTAGCTCGCCTTGTCGGAGCACAGGAAGACGAAGAAATGCGCGACCTCTTCCGGCGAGGCGAAGCGCCTGATGTCGGCATGTTCCTCGGCAACGCCCTGGAGGTGCCCCTGCCAGTCGCCGCCTGACCCGGCGGTCAGCTGCTTGGCCGTCTTCACCCAGTCGGGCGTCAGCACCAGCCCCGGATTGATGCAGTTGACCCTGATGCCGTCGCCGATCACCTCGGTCGCGAGATTCTTCGAGAACATCATCAAGGCCGCCTTGGTGACGTTGTAGATCGGCTCGTAGGAAAGCGGCTGGACGGCGCAGATCGAGGCGTTGTTGAGCACGACGCCGCCGCCCTTGCCGCGCATCTGCGGAACGAGGCCGCGGGCGAGCCGCACCGCCGCCATGACGTGGAGATCCCAGTAGGACTGCCACTTCTCGTCCGGCGCCTGCATGATCGTCTCGTTCGAGCCGGTGCCGGCATTGTTGATCAAGATGTCGGCGCCGCCGCGATCGCCCGCCGCCGCAATCACCGCCGCGCAGCCCTCGGCCGTCGCGACGTCGGCGGCGACGCCGGCCGCCTCTACCCCGAAGGTGGAGGCAATGCGCGCGGCTTCTGCCCCGGCGCGCTCGCCGCCACGGGCGGCGATGAGGATCCGCGCCCCTTCCGCCGCAAGTCCTTCCGCCACCGCCAGACCGATGCCGACCGAGCCGCCGGTGATCACCGCGAGCCTGCCCTTCAATCCGAGATCCATCGTCCGTTCCTCCCATGGTCCTTGTCGCCGGCGCCCGCAGCTCCCCGCGGCGCGCTCGCCTCCAAGACATAGGATTGGCCGCGGCGGCTGCGGTGGCGCAAGCCCCTGCCGGCCGTCACCGCCGGGATCCGTGTCCCGCCGGGGCCGCCCTCTCTCACGCCGCGGGAATTTCGGCGAAGACCACCGACATCTCGCTGCGCAGGGTGAAGCCGAGCCGCTCGTAGAGCCGGATCGCCTTTTCGTTCGAGGCGTAGGCGTGCAGGAAGACCGCCTCCCCGCGGGCAGAGATCGCGCCGGCGACGTGGCGGAAGAGCAGCCGGCCGAGCCCCCGCCCCTGGAAGTCCGGATGCGTGGCGAGGCCGCTCAGCTCCGTCATGCCGGGAAGCTTCAGCCGCTCGCCGGCCATCGCGACCAGCCGGCCGTTCTCCTTTACGCCAAAGAACGCGCCGAAGCTCTGCGCCTTCAGCGTGAACGGCCCCGGCTTCGTCAGTTCGGCGAGCGTCAGCATCGCCGCGGCGTCCCCCGGCCCGAGACGCTCGATGCGCGGATCGTCGACGGCTTCGAACGGTCCGGCGGCGACCATCTGCACGGCATCGGCGGTCCTTGTCGCGACGAGCCCCGGCGGCAGGACCGCCGGAGACTGCTGGAGGAACAGCATCGCCTCGCCCGGCCGGGCGAGTGCGGCGAGGGCCGCGAGGCTTGCCTCGCCGTCGTCGCGGCTTGCCGCGAACGGGCTCACCGCGGGCGGGTAGCGCCGTGCATCGGCGCCGCCGAGGGCGAGATGAGACTGGCGGGTGGTGAGGGCGGTCCAGATCGGACGATCGAGGGCATCGAACATGTCATATCAATCCTTTCCCGAGGGCGGCGGGGCCCGCTCCGCAAGCGGCTTTTGCCGCAGCCGGTCTTCGATGGCGTTCAGCTGGTCGAGGATCGGGCCGTCGAGGTCGGCGCAGAGATCGCCGACCGCCGCGGCGATGCGCGGCCAGATCTCCGCCCGGCCGATCGCCACCAGGCGCCGCCCTTCGGCCGAGAGCGCGACGATCTTGCGCCGCTGGTCGTCCGGCGCCGGCTCGGCGGCCAGGACGCCCTGCCCGACAAGGGCGTTCACCGTCCGGGTCGCACCGGGCTGACTGACCCCGACCGCCTCGGCCAGTTCGCCGAGTGTCAGGGGTCCGAGCCGGTCGAGGCAGGCGAGATAGGGATACTGGCTGGCGCTGATCGCCAGGCCCCGCGCGGCGATCACCGTGTCGGTCTCGCTCTGCAGCCTCTCGCCGAGACGCTTCAGATGCGTGCCGAGGCACAACAGGCCAAGCGCCCGGACCACGTCTTCCGTCATGCGACCCGCTCCGTTTACATAATCCGTTATATAATCCGTTATGAATTGACCCGCAACTCGGATCTGCCTGGTTTCCTGATCGCCGGTGCGTTACTCCGCCTCGTCCTCGTAGCCGACGAGATGCAGCGGCCGCGCCCGCATCTGGCGCAGTTCGCACCAGCGCAGCAGCGCCTCCTCGCGGCCGTGCGTCACCCACAATTCCTGCGGCCGCAGCTCGTCGACCGTCTCGGTCAGCTCGTCCCAGTCGCAGTGGTCGGAGACGATCAGCGGCAGTTCGACACCGCGCTGGCGCGCCCGCTGGCGGACCCGCATCCAGCCCGAGGCGAAGCTCGCCACGGGATCGGGAAAGCGCCGCGCCCACTTGTCGGCGAAGGCCGACGGCGGCCCGACGATCACCGCCCCGGCGAAATCGCCCTTCTTGCCGCCTTCGACGGTTGCCGGCTCCAGACGCCCGAGATCGATCCCCCGGCTCTGGTAGTAGTCGCAGAGCTTCTTCAGGGCCCCGTGGATGTAGATCGGCCGGTCGTAGCCCGCCTCGCGCAGGTGGCGGATCACCCGCTGCGCCTTGCCCAGCGCGTAGGCGCCGACGAGATGCGCCCGCTCGGGAAAATGCCTCAGCGAATCGAGAAGCTTGCCGATCTCCGCGGCCGTGTCGGGATGGCGGAAGACCGGCAGGGCGAAGGTCGCCTCGGTGATGAAGACGTCGCAGGGCACCGGCTCGAAGCCGCGGCAGGTCGGGTCGGCGCGGCGCTTGTAGTCGCCCGAGGCGACGATCCGCAGCCCCTGCCATTCGACGGCGATCTGCGCCGAGCCGAGGACGTGGCCGGCCGGATGAAAGGACACGGCGACGTCGCCGATCCGCATCGTCTCGCCGAGCCTTGCGACCTGCCGCTCGCCGGCGAAGGCCTCGCCATAGCGGATCGCCATGATGTCGAGGGTCTCCTCGGTCGCCATGACCCTGGCATTGCCCGGCCGCGCATGGTCGGCATGGCCGTGGGTGACGAGCGCCCGCTCGACCGGGCGGACCGGATCGATGAAGAAGTCGCCGGGCGGGCAGTAGAGCCCCTCGGGCGTCGGCCGCAGGAGGTCTTCGGGTTTGATCATGCCGGGCAAGATAGGGCGGGAGCGCCCGGCGCGCCGTTACCGGTCGCGGCCACGGCCCGCAAAAGCCGCCCTTCCCTCCGGCGGGCGGCCGCGCTAGCGTTCCGGTTCCGCACTGCAGCACGACCCGGAGAATGCCGATGAGCCGACCCGCCGAAGCCCCGGACCACGGCACCGCCGCAGACCGGCGCCGTTCCCGCTTCGGCGACTGGAGCGCCACGGCGACCCACCACACGCCGGCCGAGGACGCCCAGGCGATTCTCACCGGCGTGCTGCTCGCCGCCCTCGGCCTGTCGATCCTCGCCCATCTGAAGTTTCTGACCGGCGGCGTCGCCGGGCTGGCGCTGATCGTCTCCTATGTCTTCGGCATCAATGTCGGGCTCGCCTTCTTCCTCATCAACATCCCCTTCTACGCCCTCGCCGCCGGCCGCATGGGCCGCGCCTTCACGCTGAAGACCTTCGTCGCGATCGCGCTCCTGTCGCTGGTCTCCTGGTGGCTGCCGCTGGTGTTCAAGGTCGCCTATATCGACCCGCTCGCCGGCGCGGTGATCGGCGGGCTCCTGATCGGCTTCGCGCTGCTGGCCTTGTTCCGGCACCGCGCGAGCCTCGGCGGCGCGGGGATCCTGGCAATCTATCTGCAGGACCGCTTCGGCTTCCGCGCCGGCCTGGTGCAGCTCGCCTTCGACCTGACGATTCTCGTCATCGCGCTGTTCGTCGTCGAGTTCCAGGCGGTGATCTTCTCGCTGGTCGGGGCACTGGTGCTGAACGGCTTTCTCGCCGTCAACCACCGGACCGACCGCTACATCGCGACGTAAGCGCGCCGGACGAGAAGGGTTCTGCCCTTCCGAAGCCGTCGACTCGTCCGACACGCGTTCGACGGCGGAGGCCGGGCTTCAGTCGCCCTTCTTGAAGGTGAAGAGCACGAACTGGGTCTTCTGGTGGCGGCTGAAATTGTTGTCCGACGCGATGACGATGGAGCGCTCGCCGGCGATCTCCGGGCCGAAGGTCAGGCACTCGATATTGTCGATGTCGAGGCCGCCGAAGTCGCCCTCGTCGATCTTGAACCATTGCGTCTTCTTCAGCGGCGCGACATCGGCCGCCGCCGTGCCCTCCCCGATCGCCTCGCCCGCCTTCGGATCGACCACGTAGAAGGCGATGTGGTTGCCGACCCCGGCGACGTAGGACCGCTCGACGGTGACGAGCCGGCCGTCCGGCAGCGCCGTCATCTCGCTGACGCCGTTGTCGGCGCTGCCGCCCTCCTCTTTGGGACGGAAGGGAATCCTGTCGGTCTCGTAGACATATTCGGCGCCCGGCTTGCCGGTCCGAAGGTCGATGGCAAGCAGGCGCGACCGGCTGCCCGCCTCGAAGGTCGCCTTGTCGCCGTCCTGGACGAGGGCGTTCTCGGTCATGGCGTAGAGCGTCGTGCCGTCCGGCGAGATTGCCAAACCCTCGAAGGCGAGGTTTTCGTGGATGCCGCGGGTTCCGCCGGCATCCGGCAGGAAGGCCTCCGGCAGGTCGAAGCTCCGCTCCGCCCTGCCGTCCATGCCGGCTGCGAAGATCTGCGGCCGGCCCGCCCCGTCGCCCTCGCTCGACCAGTAGATCTTCCGGCGCTTCGCATCGATGCGGATCGCCTCCGGATCGATCGCGCCGGCGGCGAAGGGCTTGCCGTCGGCGTTCTCCAGCGTCTCGGTCGCGGCGATGTCGAGCGTTCCGATGCCTTTTTCGGAAAGTGCCAGCTTCAGCGCGTAGAAGCGTGCCGGCGCCCTTTCCGAACGGTCGTCGGAAATCGCGTAGAAGGTTTCGCTCTCGGGGTCGTAGTCGAGGCCCGAAATGCCGCCGAACTCGCTGCCGGAAAGTTTCAGCCCGGTCGGGACGACGAATTCGCCGCGATAGGTCGGGGCGGGAAGCGGCGCCTCGTCGGCCCGGGCATCCGCCGCGGAGGCCGCGGCGAGAAGTCCGGCGAGGATCGGCACGAGGGGGTGCATCGGTGCCATGTTGCGTGCCTCCGCTGAGGGGAACGGCGTCTTGTCGCCCGTCCGACTGACGGGACGATGACACGCCGCGGCGGCGCCGGCGTCAATCGCCTGTGGTGGAGACAACCCGGCAGAGGCCGCCACCGTGCCTCCTTCGCAACAGCGGCCGACAAATCGCCGGCCCCGCCGCCCAGCCCTAATCCAGCCGTCTGTGCTGTCTATCCGCCCATTCGAAGGAGACCAAGGCGGACCCCCGCCAGGACAGGCTGGAAACCCATGAAGAAACTCGCCCTCGCACTGACCCTCACCGCCGCCTTCGCCGGCTGCACCACCGATCCCTACACCGGCGAGTCGAAACTCTCCAACACCCTCGGAGGCGCGGGCATCGGCGCCGGCGTCGGGGCGCTCGGCGGCTATGTCGTCGGCCGTGCCACCGGTCACGACGGCGGCAAGGCCGCGCTGATCGGCGCCGGCATCGGCGCGCTGACCGGCGGCGGCATCGGCCTCTACATGGACAATCAGGAGGCCAAGCTGCGCGCCCAGCTGCGCGGCACCGGCGTCTCGGTCACCCGCGTCGGCGACCGCATCATCCTCAACATGCCGTCGAACATCACCTTCCCGACCGATCAGGCCTCGATCCTGCCGGGCTTCTATCCGACGCTGAATTCCGTCGCGCTGGTCCTGAAGGAGTTCGACCGGTCGATCGTCGACGTCTACGGCCACACCGACAGCCAGGGCTCCGACGCCTACAATCTGAGCCTTTCGCAGGACCGCGCCTCCTCGGTCAGCCAGTATCTCGCGAGCCAGGGCGTCGATCCGCGCCGGCTCAACACCCAGGGCTTCGGCGAGAGCCGCCCGGTCGCCACCAACGCGACGGAGGCGGGCCGCGCCCAGAACCGCCGGGTCGAGATCTCGATCTCGCCGCTGACGTCCGGCTGAGCCGACGCCGGCCGGACCAGCCTGACGCCGCCTCCGCGGCGGCAGTGAAAAAAGAGCCGGGCGGCGACGCCCGGCTCTTTTCGTTTCGGCCTCGTTCAGGCCTGAAGGTCTGCAGACCCTCCCCCGCTCGGATCAGTAGTGGCGGCCGATGTAGCCGCCCGCGACCGCACCGCCGACGCCGCCGACGATCGCCCCGCCCGTGCCGCCGACGGCATTGCCGATCACCGCGCCGCTGGCGCCGCCGATGCCGGCGCCGGCGAGCGTCCGCTGCGTCCGGCTGCAGCCGGCGGAGACGGCGAGCCCGGCGGTGAGGCCGAGGATGAGGGCGGTTCGTCCGATGGTCTTCATGTCTGTTCCTTCCCGACATTGCTTCGCATGATCGGAGAAGATTGGTCGCGTCGAACGCTCAACAAGGTTTTGAAACGAGACCAATCTGTCGCACCGTCACCGCGCGCGAAGCCGGGCACGGCTTTCAACCGATTTTAGCCCGGCGCCGCTCTTCCGATCGCGGCGCCGTCTCGCTATTGGCTGTGCAGCCTGAGACAGCCGCAGAGAAAGGGCACCTCCATGACGACACGGACCGAAACCGATTCCATCGGTGCCATCGAGGTCGAAAACGACCGCTATTGGGGCGCCCAGACCGAACGTTCGCGCAACAACTTCAGGATCGGCACCGAGCGCCAGCCGCTGCCGCTGATCCGCGCGCTCGCGACCGTCAAGAAGGCCGCGGCGCGGGTGAACGCCGCCAAGGGCCGGCTGCCGGCCGAGCTGAAGGATGCCATCGAGAAGGCCGCCGACGAGATCATCGCCGGCAAGCTCGACGAGCACTTCCCGCTCGTCGTCTACCAGACCGGCTCGGGCACCCAGACCAACATGAACGTCAACGAGGTGATCTCCAACCGGGCGATCGAGATGCTCGGCGGGAAGATGGGCTCGAAGAAGCCGGTGCATCCCAACGACCACGTCAACATGAGCCAGTCCTCGAACGACGTCTTCCCGACGGCGATGCACGTCGCGGCGGTCGTCGAGGCGAAGGCGCGGCTGGAGCCGGCGCTCGAGACGCTGCACACCGCGCTCGACAGAAAGGCGCAGGAATTCGCCTCGATCATCAAGATCGGCCGCACCCACACCCAGGACGCCACCCCGGTCACCCTCGGCCAGGAATTTTCCGGCTATGCGATGGCGCTGGAGCTTGCCAAGAAGCGCATCGGCGACGCGCTCGACGGCGTTCTCGCCCTTGCCCAGGGCGGCACGGCCGTCGGCACCGGCCTCAACGCCCCGGTCGGCTTCGACACCGAGATCGCCGCGGAGATCGCCAGCCTCACCGGCCACCCGTTCCGCACCGCCGCGAACAAGTTCGAGGCGCTGGCCTCGCACGGCGCCCTGACCTTCTTCCACGGCGCGCTCAACACGCTCGCCGCCGATCTCATGAAGATCGCCAACGACATCCGCTTCCTCGGCTCGGGACCGCGCTCGGGCCTCGGCGAACTCAACCTGCCGGCCAACGAGCCGGGCTCCTCGATCATGCCGGGCAAGGTCAACCCGACCCAGTGCGAGGCTCTGACCATGGTCGCGACCGAGGTGATGGGCCACGAGACCACCGTCACCGTCGCCGCCTCCCAGGGTCATTTCGAGCTCAACGTCTTCAAGCCGGTGATCGCCAACGCCGTGCTCTCGTCGATCCGGCTGCTCGCCGACGGCATGGAGAGCTTCGCCGAGCATTGCGTCGACGGCATCGAGGCGAACGAGGAGCGCATCAGGAGCCTGATGGAGCAGAGCCTGATGCTGGTGACGGCGCTCGCCCCGACCATCGGCTACGACAACGCCGCGAACATCGCCAAGACGGCACACAAGAAGGGCACGACGCTGAGGGACGAGGCGGTCGGCTCCGGCCTCGTCTCCGCCGAAGACTACGACCGCATCGTCGATCCCTCGACGATGATCGCGCCGGCCTGACCCCGCACGCTCCGGGCGGTCGCGCCCGGAGCCGGCGCGCCGCCGCCGGAGCTGATCCCGAGAAGTCGGAACCGGCTTTCGGAAAGGATCACGCGGACCCGGGAAGATGGAGCCGGACGACGGGTGCGGGCCGCCTCGTCCCGCTCCGGCGTCAGGCGGCGACCGTGTCCTCTCCGGGCTGGGTCATGTTGGCCCGGTATTCCTTCTCGACGCGCTCGGCCGGGCTGTCGGCGTCGGCCGTCGTGCCGGCGTCGCCGGCCGCGTCGGTTTCGCCCGTCGAGGCCTCCTCGTCGGCCCCGGCCGCGGCGAGCGTCGTCAGATCCGCCCGCATCGTCGGCTTGTACGGATTGGCGGCCTCGCCGGCTTCGGCGCCTTGAGCCTCGCCGGCCGGCCTCGCAGCGCCGGCGGCGGACGATCCGCTCGCCTCGCTCGCCTTCTCGGCTTTGGCGAGCTGCGCGGTATACTTGTCGACGAGCGCCTGCTGCGTGGCGGCTTCGTCGGCATCTTCCTGCTGCTCGGCCTCGGCGAGCGCCTTTTCGGCAGCCGCCAGCTTTTCCTTGATCGCAGCGACGTCGTCGGTCGAACTCGTCGACGAGGAATCGCCGGAAACGAGGGTGACGGCCGTGCTGCTCGATCCAACGGTCAGTGACATGACAATCCTCTCGGCCCGGTCACGTTGAATTGACTTGCAACGATCACCTAGACAGACGGACCTGAACGGATCCTTGCGGTTTCGGTTACCGAATGTAACGAACGGTTACGAACTGCTTCAGCGCCGCTCTGCCGGCCAGCGCGCCCCGCGCAGACCCCGTGCCATCCCGAAGAAAACCGGGCATGCGGCTGGTCGGTGCAGGCGCGCGGCGCCTCCCGCTTCGGGGATGCTCCGACTCGGATCTAGGGTTGCGCCGGGCGGATCTCGCCGTCGAGGCGCACCACCGCCACCCCCTTGGCGATATGCTCGAGCGGCCGCACCGTCCTGCCCTTGCCGAACAGCCCGACGGCATGGCTGCGCCGGACCAGGAAGCCGTGCGAAAGCGCCGCCGGCCTGCGTCGCAGCCGGGCGAGGAACCCCGGCCGGTCGATCGCCGCGCGGCGGAACCGTGCGGCCGGCGTCACGGCGTGGGCACCGCCCGCCGTCTCGAGGTGATCGGCGACGGCGGCGATCCAGCCGGGCTGCAGCCGCGCCCCGGGCTCGAGGAGCAGCAGCCAGTCGCCCCGGGCCTGGCCGATCGCCTCCCCCAGCGCCTCCGCCGACACGACCCGGCAGCCGGCATGTTCGGCGACCTTGCGCGCGTCGACGCCCATGGCGCGATCGACCAGCACGACCTCCCGCACGATGCCGTCCACCGCCCCCGGCACCAGGCTCGACAGCGTCGCAGCCAGCTTCCGGTCGTCCGGTCCGCAATCCATGAACACGCTCAGCATTCCGGACGATTACCCGAGGCCGGCGCCGGCCGCCACCCCCGATCGGATTTTGTTCTTGAAATGTTCGCGTTTTGGCGTTAGCTGTTTGTTCACGAAACGAGACGCCTCGGAACGGAGGGCCGACCATGCAGCAGATCACCGCGGCCGACCGAGCGGCCTTCGCCCGCGCCGACGGCGTCGACGTCGCCAACCGCATCGTCGACGGCGCCAACCTGCGGCTTCCCGCCGACCGGCGGCGCGGCCGCGGCGCCGGCATCAACCCGTCGGGCCGCTACGAGCCCTTTTCGCGGTCGAGCTTCGACGACGGCTGGGACACGCTCGGCAGCCTGCCGGCGCTGAAGACCGAGGTGCAGGTCGAAAAGCCGAAGACGATCATCACCCGCAACACCTCGCCGGACATCTCCTTCGACCGGTCGATCAATCCCTATCGCGGTTGCGAGCACGGCTGCGTCTACTGCTTCGCCCGCCCGACCCACGCCTATATGGGCATGTCCCCGGGCCTCGACTTCGAGACGCGGCTGTTCGCCAAGCCGAATGCCGCCGAGCTTCTGGAGCGCGAACTCGCCCGGCGGGGCTACGAGGTGAAGTCGATCGCCATCGGCACCAACACCGATCCCTACCAGCCGATCGAGAAGGATCGGCGGATCATGCGCGAGATCCTCGAGGTGCTGGAGGCGGCGAACCACCCGGTCGGCATCGTCACGAAGTCGGCGCTGGTGACGCGGGACATCGACATCCTGGCGCGCATGGCGGCGAAGGGGCTCGCCAAGGTCGCCCTGTCGGTGACGACGCTCGACCGGACGCTGGCGCGGGCGATGGAGCCGCGCGCCGCCACCCCGGCGAGAAGGCTCGACGCGGTCAAGGCACTGTCGGAGGCGGGTGTCCCGACGATGGTGATGACCGCGCCGATCATTCCCGGCCTCAACGACAGCGAGATCGAGCGACTTTTGGAAGCGGCCGTCACCGCCGGGGCGAAGGAGGCGGGATACGTGCTGCTGCGCCTGCCGCTGGAGGTCGCGCCGCTGTTCAAGGACTGGCTGCTGCGGCACTATCCGAACCGCTACCGGCACGTCCTGTCGCTGCTGCGCTCGATGCGCGACGGCAAGGACTACGACGCCGAATGGGGCAAGCGGATGCGCGGTTCGGGGCCCTATGCCTTCCAGATCCGCCGACGCTTCGAGATGACGGCACGGCGCCTCGGCCTGAACGACGACCGGCTGAAGCTGCGGACCGACCTGTTCACGCCGCCCAAGGCGGCCGGCGTCCAGCTGGCGCTGCTCTGACGACAGCTGCCGGATCCCGCCGCCGGTCCGGACGGGCTCTCCGGCGGCGGCTCGACGACCGCCCGAGAGGCGACGCCCCGCCGAAGGGCCGGGCTCCGGGCGCATTCGGCGGCCGGGAACACCCGCAACCGCTGGCATGAAGTCGGCCGGGTCTGCCGCATCGACCCGTCCGGCGCACCGGTGGCCGCAAGGCCGCCGGAAAGGCCCGCCCTCCCCGACGCCCCCCGTGGTCGCGGCGGGCCTTGCATGGGATCGGAGGATGCGCGAGTCTCCGCCGCACGATGACCGCGCATCCCTCCGATTCTCGCCCGTCTCCCCACAACGCAGCGCCCCGCAGGGCGCGGCGAGCCGCAACCCCGGGGCCGCGATCCGCCGCCGCGGCGGGTGCGCCGGGAGCCGGCCGCAAGGAGTCCGACGCCGGACGAGCCGGAAAGGCGGACGCCGCAGGCCGCACCCGCCCGGGTCCCGACTTCGCCCGCGAGGCGCATCTGCTGGGTCTCGGCCGGCGCTTCGTCGCCGGGATCGACGAGGCCGGGCGCGGCCCGCTCGCCGGGCCGGTGACGGCGGCCGCGGTAATCCTCGACCCGAACGACATTCCGGACGGCCTCGACGATTCCAAGGCGCTCACCGCCGAACGGCGGGAGGCGCTCTTCGTCAAGATCCTCGCGACCGCGACGGTGGCGAGCGCCTGTGCGAGCGCGGCGGAGATCGACCGGTTCAACATCCGCGGCGCGACGCTGATCGCCATGCGGCGGGCGCTCGCGGCACTCGGTGCCGCCCCCGACCACGCCCTCGTCGACGGCCGGGACGTACCGCCCGGCTGTCCGTGCGAGGCCTCCGCCGTGATCGGCGGCGACGCCGCCTGCCTGTCGATCGCGGCCGCCTCGATCGTCGCCAAGGTGGTGCGCGACCGGATGATGCGCCGCGCCTGCCTTGCCTTTCCCGGCTACGGCTTCTCGCGGCACATGGGCTATGCGACGGCGGCCCATCTCGAGGCGATCGCGCTGCTCGGCCCCTCGCCGCTGCACCGCATGAGCTTCAGCCCGATGCGGCAGGCCGTGCTGCCGTTCTGATACGAGATCCGTTCGATCAGAGCGGAGCGCGTATCAAGCCCGCGCGGCAAATGAGCGTCTTTGTATCCGGCGTCACGAAGTGATCTGCCGGAAACCGTATGACCCCGTCCGCGGGCCTTCGCCCGCGGCGGTCACGCCCGAAGCCGGCGGCGGACGTTTGACGGTCCGATTCTCCGGCTCCTTCCCTCAGGCGAAGACGTCGGCGAGGTCGGCAAAGCCGACGCCGTCCTTGATCTCGCGCAGCCGCGCATAGGCGACGGCGACCGCGATCGAGGCGAAGGCCGCCGAGAGCCCGCTCACGATCCCCTGCAGCAGCAGGAACAGGACCGGCGAGACGCCGACCACCCGGCCGCCGACGAAGCCGAGGGCGATCCCGGCGAGATAGAACAGCACGTAGACGAGAACGACGAAGCCGACGATCGGCCAGCGATAGCCCTTGGTCAGGCGGGCGCTGCGGCCGAGCGCCCCGAAGCCTGCGCCCTCGACGACGATGGCCGGCACGTAGACCGCCAGGACGCCGAGCAGCCAGAGGCCCGGAACGACGAAGACGGCAAAGCCGAGCCCGATCAGGATCCAGGCGACGATGCTGAGCACGATCAGCGGCAGCATGGCCCGCAGCGCGGTGGCGACATAGGCGCCGACATTGGCGTCGCGGCCTGCCTTGGCGTCGTAGGCGGCAAGGACGAGCACCGCGGTCAGCACCGAATAGACGAGGAGCGGCAGGGCGACGACGACCGCGACGAACAGGAAGGGGTTCTCGCCGATGAAGGCCTGGCTCGCCTGCTGCGACGCCGAATCGAAGGTCTGGGCGCCGACGACGAGATAGCTCGGAAGCTGCATCAGGAAACCGGCGACCACGCCGATGAGGCCGAACAGGGCAAAGCGGCTCGAAAAGATCTGGAAGGTGTCGCTCAGCCGCGATCCCACCCCGAAGCGCGGCTTCGGCAATCCGGCGGCGGTGTCGATTGCGGTCATTTCGTTTCCTTTCGTCGCGTGGCCGGCGGGATTGCCACGGCGATGGTGGCATTGCATCGCCACATGACGCAACGTCATATCAAGGATTTTCGACCGTCGTCTCCTCGCGGTGGAACTTGTCGGCCCGCGCCTCGCCCATCAGCTTCTTCTGTTCGAGATAGGCCCGCTGGGCGACGTAGAAGCTCTTCAGGAACGCCTCCTCCTCCTGCGGCGAGATGCGCTCGGCATAGCCGATCTTGGCGCGGATGCGTGCCCCGATGCGGGCGAGGCCCTTCTGGCGCTCGCGGCTGTCCCTTGCCTCCTCGCCGCCGCGGAGCAGCCGTTCGAGAACCTGCAGCTCGTAGGCGCCGTAGAGGTCGAGCTGGCCGCTCGAAAAGACGAAGCGCTCCCGTGCCGCCCGCCCGACCGCATCCGCGACGTCCGGCAGGAGCAGCGGCCGCGGGTCCAGCACGACGGCCGTGTCGGCGACGAGGTCGCCGATGCGCCGGTTCGCGGCGCTGCGCAGCGGCACGGCGCAGACGACGACGAGCCACAACAGCATCATGCCGTTGAACCAGAAGGATTCCTCGCCGCCGCCGATGAGGAAGGCCGCGGGCAGGAACACCTCCACCTCCTTGGTCAGATTGCGCACGACGATCTGGTGCGTCGAGAGGCCGGAGCCGTTGTTCGAGACCACCCTGAGGCCGAGCAGCTTCTTGCCCGGCGTGCGGCCGTTCATCAGCAGCTCGCAGACGATGTAGAAAGGCGTGCCGAGCGCCAGGATGACGAAGGTCGCGATCGCGCCGAAGGCCGCCTCGCCGACGAGATCGGCGAAGAGCAAGGCGAGGATGATGGCGAAGGTCGCGAAGGTGGTGAGGACGAGGTCGACGATCTGCGCCCCGAGCCGCGCCCCGAGGCCGGCGACGACGAGGTGCAGCGGCACGCCTTCCGGCGGCGTCAGGACGAGGCGCTTGCCCTCCTCCGCGAAAAGTCGCTTGCGGCGGCCGCCGGCCTTTGCCTTCCGGTCGTCCCTGCGTCTGAAGCGCGCCATCCTCAGGCCTCCGCTCCGCCGGCGCCCGCCGGCCCGGGGCCGCCGCGGCCGGCCAGCACGAACCAGCCGAGCCAGCCGAGGCCGGCGCCCCAGCCGACCGCGAGGCGCGCCCAGAAGTCGGTGACGAGCTGGCGCCCGACGCCTTCGAGGATTCCGGCGGCAACCAGCATGACGGCGGCGACGACCGCGAGCTTCGCCGCGTCCCGCCCGGCATGGCGCAGCGCCGCGGCGCGGCTCCTGAGGCCCGGAAACAGCATGGCATAGCCGAGGGTCAGGCCGCCGGCGCTGGCGATCGCGATGGCCGAAAGCTCGGTGACGCCGTGGATCGTCACCCAGCCCATGAAGTCGAGCGCCAGGCCCTTTTCCGCATGGACGCTGACGAAGGTTCCGAGCATCGCGCCGTTGTAGATGAGGAGCAGCACGCTCGGAACGCAGAAGACGACGCCGAGCGCGAAGGCGAACAGCGCCACCTTGGTGTTGTGGGAGAACAGATAGGTGGCGAAGGCGCCGAGCTCGCCGAGCGGCTGGCGGTCCTCGCCGTAGATGACGCGGCGCAGCGCCTCGGCGCTGGCGCCCGGGCCGCGGCCGGCGGCGAGGTCGCCGGGCACGAAGGCGTAGAACCAGGTCGAATCGGCGTTGGTGAGAAGATAGGCCGCGAGCCCCCCGAGGCCCATCAGCGCGAAGGACACGAGGATCGGCACGAACGAGCGGCGCACCGCCTGCGGCGCCGAGCGGGCGAAGAAGCGGGCGAGAAGGCCGCGCAGACCCTCGCGCGGCGCGTAGACGACGAGATAGGCGCGGGCGCAGAGGCTTTCGAGATAGCGCACGACCGCCGCGTCGAGGGAGATCTCGCGGGCGACGGACAGCGAATTGACGGCCTGGCGGTAGAGCATCACGAGGTCGCGCGCGTCGTCGAAGGACAGGCGCGACAGGCCGCGCTTCTCCGCCGCCTCGACGATCTCGGCGAGACGCTTCCAGCCGGCCTCGCGTTCGTCGCGAAAGCGCGTGGAGCGGATGCTGCCCGAGGTGGCGCTCATATCAGTTCCCGCGCCTTGATCGTGAGATAGGTGGAGACGAGCCGCGCGGTGATGCCGCCCGGATCGGCATCGACGACGAAGACGCCGAGCCGGGCGAGCCGCTCGAGCACCAGCCGGCGCTCGCGCCACAGGCCCGCGGCGGCGACGGCGGCGGCGACCTCGCCGAGATCGCCGGCGGCGCGGCGCTGGTAGCCGGCGAGCAGCGGATCGCGGATCGAGACGAAGACGACGACGTGATGGCGGTTCAGCACCGCGACGTTTTCCACCAGAAGCTCGGCGGTGGTGGTGTCGACGAAGTCGGAAAACACGACGACGAGGCAGCGCCGCGACAGGCGCTGGCCGAGATGCGTCATGGCAAGGGTGTGGTTGGTCTCGATCGCCCGGTAGCGCAGCTCGGCCGCCCTGGAGCGCAGCTGCGCGAAGGCGCGGCGCCCGCCGCCCGGCGGTAGATAGAGGCGCGGCCGGGCGTCGAAGGCGTAGAGGCCGACGAGATCGCCGCCCTGGACGCCGGCCCAGCCGAGCGCCAGCGCGGCGTTGATCATGTGGTCGATCTTCGGCAGGCCGGCGATCGTCTCGCGCATCAGATGGCCGTTGTCGAGAGCGAGCACGATGTTGTGGTTCTTCTCGGCCCGCATCTCGCGGGCGACGAGGGTGCCGTGGCGGGCCGAGCGCTTGTAGTCGATGGTGCGGCTGTCCATCCCGGCGACGAAGTCGCGCAGCTGATGGAACTCCGAGCCCTCGCCGCGGATCAGCGCCGCCCGGCTGCCGAAGGCCTCGGTGGCGATCTGGACGTCGATCTCGCCGGAAGTGACCGCCCGGATGTTCGGGACGACCACCAGCCGCGTCGCACAGGGATAGACGGCGACGACGTCGACGAGCTTCAGCCGGCTCGCCCGCAGCACCGCGATTTCCCCGAGCGTGAAGTCGCCGCGGCCGGCGGCGCGCACCGTGATGCCGGCGGAGGCGCCGGCCGGGCCGGGGCTCAGAACGAACTGCGCCGGGCCTTCGAGTTCCTGCGGCCAGGCGAGGCGCGCCATCGCCGAACCGGGGAGGCGCCCGCCGTCTGCAACCGGCCGCAGCACGAAGCCGAGCTCCGCCGTCTCGCCGACGAACATCTCCCGGGTCTGCGGCGCGTCGAGGACGAAGCGCTTGCCGCCCGGCGTCGCGAGCGCGTCGGCGACGACGGCGAGCGCCAGCAGCGCCCAGGCCGCCGGCACCAGCTCCGCCGGCGCCTCCGGCAGGATCACGAGGCCGAGCGAAAGGAGCGCGATCAGGCTGGCGACGAGAAGGAGGCGGGGCGAAGGCCGCATCAGCGCGGCGCCGGAATCTGCTCGACGAGCGCCGCGAGAACCGAATCGGGGCTCCGCCCCTCGATCTCCGCCGTCGGCGAGAGCACGACACGGTGGCGCATCGTCGGTCCGAACAGCAATTTGACGTCGTCGGGGATGGCGTAGTCGCGGCCGTCGAGCGCGGCGCGCGCCCGCACCGCGCCGCACAGCGCGTCGGCGGCGCGGGTCGAGACGCCATAGGCGATGTCGACGTCGGCGCGGGTGGCGCGGCAGAGGCCGAGCACGTAGCGCAGGATCTCGTCGTCGAGGCGGATGGCGTCCACCAGTTCCTGGCCGGCACGGATCTCGCCGAGCCCGGCGACCGGCTCGATCGCGGCCTTGCGGGCGTCGTGGTCGAGCGGCTGGCCGGCATGGCGCCTGAGGATCGAGAGTTCCGCCTCCTCGTCCGGAAACGCGATCTCGACCTTGAACAGGAAGCGGTCGAGCTGCGCCTCGGGCAGCGGATAGGTGCCCTGCTGCTCGATCGGGTTCTGGGTGGCGACGACGAAGAACACGTTGCCGACGGCATGATCGACGCCGTCGATCGTCACCCGCCGCTCGTTCATCACCTGCAGCAGCGCGGCCTGCGTCTTCGGCGGCGCGCGGTTGATCTCGTCGGAAAGCAGGATGTCGGTGAAGATCGGCCCCTTCACCAGCTCGAATCGCCGCGAGCCGAAATCGTAGACGTTCGAGCCGATGACGTCGCCCGGCATCAGGTCGGGGGTGAACTGGAGGCGCTTGAAGTCGAGCGTCACCGCCGCCGCGAGGCTCTGGGCGAGCAGCGTCTTGGCGGTTCCCGGCGGCCCCTCGATCAGGCAGTGGCCGCGGGCGAACAGCGAGACGAGCAGCAGCTCGACCACCGCCGCCTGGCCCTGCACGGCCTTTTCGATCTCAGCGGCGATCCGGTCGCGCAGGGCCCGCAACTCGTCCAAATTCATGCCACGTCTCCTGAATCACGGCCTCGAAGGCGGCGAGCGCGTCGAAGCGCGCCCGTTCCTTGAGGCCGGTGGCGGTCACGGCCGCGTGGGCCTTGTGGAATCGCGAGGCAAGCTCGGGCGAGCGACGGGCGAGAAGCCGCGAGAGCGCCGCCAATTCGCCGCTGCGGTCCCGGCGCGTCGTCTCGACGAGCGCGCTCGCCAGCGCCTCGATGCGGTCGGCGACGTGGCGCGCGACCAGCGGCTCGTCTTCCCGTGAAAGAAGCAGGATGCGGCGCGAGGCCTCGATGGTGCGGCGCTTGGACGCTTCCGCCGCCTCGACCTCCTCCTGCGGGCGGCCGAAGCGCCGGCTGCCCCGCCAGAGCGCCAGCCCGGTGACGAGCACGACGCCGATCCAGAACCAAGAGAAGGGATAGACGAAGAAGCGGTCGAGGTCGGCGAGGGTGCGCTGGCGCCGATCCTCGCCGCCCTCGGGCTGCGTCGCGCCCTGCACGGCCTCGCTGGCCGTGTCGGCGTCGACGAAGATCGCCGAATTGCCCGCAAAGCCTTCGACGATGGTCAGCGCCAGCCCGGCATTGTCTCCGAGCGCGAGGCCGGCATTGTCGAGAACGTCGGGATCGGAGAGGACGAACAACGTGTTGCCCGATCCCTCGAAGAGCTTGCCGGTACAGTCGGCCATCAGCGTGCCGAGCGGATCGCCGCGGTCGTCCTCGAGCACGAGAACCGGGTTGCACTTCGCCTCGAGTCCCTGCCCGAGCACCTGCGCCGAATAGAGCGTCGCCGGCCGGGAGACCGGCTGGCCGAATTCCTTGTCGTAGACCTTGTAGGTGGCGAGGCCTTTCTCGGCGAGGCGCCTGACCGGTTCGCCACCGAAGAAGTCCATGGCGCCCGGCGGAACGAGGAGGTCCGGATGCGCCGCGCCCCTCGCGACCATGCCGCCGCGCCATTTCGGCAGCACCGCCAACATCGGGCCGGCCGTCGCCCGCGCCACGAAGTCGGCCCTGGCGAGAGGTTGCGGCGACAGAGCGCCGCGTTCGTCCTCGCCGCCATCCGCCTGCTCGACCCCCTCGCCGAGCAGCTTCGGATCGTAGACCGGCAGGATGCGGAAGCTCTGGGCGCCGGGACCGCCCTGAAAGGCCGGCACCGTCGGAACGCCGCTCGTCTCCAGCCAGCGTTCGAGGCCGGCGAGGCCGATGGCGCTGCGTTCGATCGGGCGGCGGGCGCCGAGGAGATAGAACAGGCCGACGGCGAGACAGACCGCGAGGAGGATCGCCAGGCTCTTCGCCCATTCGCCGCCGGCGCGGCTCGCCGGCGCCGGGCTTGCAGATGGATTTGCGGCCCGCTCCGTCATGTGGCCGTCCGCTTCAGGAACGGCTCGGCGAGATCGAGGCAGCGCTGATAGTCGGCGGCGCCGATGTCGCGGCCGCCGAAGAGCACCAGTTCGGTCTGCCGGGCGAGAACCTCCAGCTGGCGGCGATGCGCCCAGCTGCCGGGCAGCCGCTGCATCAGTTCGCGCGTCGTCAGCGAGCGCTTCAGGACGATGGCGTTGTCCTCGGCCGCAAGCCGCAGGAAGCGCTCGAGCACCATGCGCAGGCCCTTGCGCGGGTCGTTCTCGCGTCGCAGGCCGGCGATGAGGTCGCGGTCGAGTTCCGCGTCGGCGAAGGCCTCTCCGCGGGCCGCGTCGGACCCAAAGCCGCGATTGCGCGGCCCTGCGAGATCCGCGAGCTGGCCGCGGGCGAGCCAGAGGAAAAGGGCGAGCGCCAGAGCGAGGACGACGAGGACGCCCGTCCCGCCCCATTCGAGCGTATGGGGGGGAGTGTCCGACAGCGGATCGGGACCGCGGTCGCCGGGCTTTGCCGCGCCGAGGTCGGAGTCCGGCGAAAGATAGACGATCGGCGTCTGCAGGCGTCGCCCTTCCACCGATTTCAGATATGCCTCGCCGACGGCGGTCCGCTTCGCCGCGTCCGTCTCGCCGGTGCTGGGCTCGGCCCGGGCGGCACAGGGCACGGCCGCCAGAACGACGGCGACAGCGCCCGCGACGAACCGGCACCGGCAGCGATCGAAGCGCGTCATTCGGCTCAATGGGCACCCCAGCGACAAACACCCCGGACGCGACGAGACATACCCGAAATCGTCGCCATCACAATTGCCCTCCGCATTCGCCTTGCGCCGAATCGCCGTCGCCGCGCGCCCGCACCGCCCGCGGCAGGGCGACAGGAGCGGCATGAGCACCCCGATGCGACACCTGAGGCGAGCCTGCCGCACGGCGTCGCCCCTCGAACATGGAAGCCGCAGAGCCGCCCGCCCCGGGGCATGGCGCGACGCGTGGCGCCGCCATGGCTTGACCTCGCGGCCCCTGCCGGTGTCTGCAGCGGCTAGTGGAGCGAATTCGACATTTGAGTCCCATGCGACGTCGACCTCGCATCAAATGTCGAATTCGAAAGCTCCACTAGAAACAATAAGTTCACGAGTGGTTCTTTGATTCCGACATTTGCCGCGAGACCGGTACAAGCCGGACGCAAATGTCGGAATCGAACCACGAGGCCGGGCGGCTTCGGTCCGGCGAGACGACGGAGAGACCTCATGGATTTCGCCCTTCCCACGAACCCGGCCGGCTGGCTGCCCTTCGCCGCGGCCGTCGTCGCCGCCCTGCTCGGCCTCGGCGCGCTGTTCGCGCCGCGCCTCGTGCTCTCGGCGATCGGCCTCGCGCCGAGCGCCGGCAGCATCGACGCGCTGGCCGGGGCGCGGGCCTCGCTCGCCGGCTTCTGGCTCGGCGTCGGTCTCGTCGGGGCGGCGCTCTACGACCAGCCCTTCGTCGAACTCGCCGTCGGAGCGGGATGGCTGTTCTCGGCCTTCGGGCGGCTCGTCTCGCTTCTTACCGACGGGGCGAGCTTTCGCGGGATCTTCTATCTTCTCGTCGAACTCGTCCTCGCCGCGGCCGCTCTCGCGCCGGCCTTCGGCTTCGTTTCATCCTGAACTGATCTTCGGCGCCGGCGTCGTCCGCGCGGATATGCGCGGCACCTCTTCGAAAGCCTGCGTGAATAACCCGCGAAAGCCTGCGAATTGCCTGAGGCAAGCGTGTTGTCGCGGTGAAATCCCTATGCTAGACGGACCCAGTCTCAAGGGGGAGGGCCGGCGCTAGGTTGGCAGTCCGCTTGGCATCCAACCAACGGTTTCAGGGCCTTGCGGCGAGTGACGAAAAAGGTCTCGCACATCGGATCCTGAAGGAAAGCGAAAGAGAAACGGTCGTCCGTGGCACAATCATCCTCTCCCGTTTCGGGGGTCGCAGACCGCTACGCCCAGTCCCTGTTTGAACTCGCACGCGACGACAACGCGATCGAGACGGTCGAATCCGAACTGGTCTCCTTCGGCCGGCTGATCGACGAGAGCGCCGACTTCCGCCGGCTGGTCGAGAGTCCGGCCTTCTCGTCCGACGCGCAGCTGCGCGCCATCGAGGCGATCGTCGCCGAAACCCGGCCGAGCCAGCTCACCGGCAACTTCCTCAAGGTCGTCGCGGCCAACCGCCGGCTGTTCGTCCTGCCCGGCATGATCCGCCGGTTCCGCCAGCTCGCCGCCGAGCATCGCGGCGAGGTCGAGGTCGAGGTGACGAGCGCCCACCCGCTCGACGACGGCCAGCGCCGGGCGCTCGCCGAGGCGGTCGGCAGCTATGCCGGCAAATCCGTGACGATGCGCGAGAAGGTCGACCCGGCCATCCTCGGCGGCTTGATCGTCAAGATCGGCTCGCGGCAGATCGACACCTCGCTCCGCTCCAAACTCAATTCGCTCAAGCTTGCACTGAAAGAGGTCGGCTGATGGACATCCGCGCTGCGGAAATCTCCGCGATCCTGAAGAACCAGATCAAGAACTTCGGCAACGAGGCGGAAGTCTCCGAAGTCGGCCAGGTTCTGTCGGTCGGCGACGGCATCGCCCGCATCTACGGTCTCGACAACTGCCAGGCCGGCGAGATGGTCGAGTTCCCCGGCGGCATCCAGGGCATGGCGCTGAACCTCGAGGCCGACAATGTCGGCGTCGTGATCTTCGGCTCCGACCGCGAGATCAAGGAAGGCGACACGGTCAAGCGCACCGGCGCGATCGTCGAAGTGCCGGTCGGCAAGGGCCTGCTCGGCCGCGTCGTCGACGGTCTCGGCAATCCGATCGACGGCAAGGGCCCGATCGATGCGGCGGAACGCCGCCGCGTCGACGTCAAAGCACCGGGCATCATCCCGCGCAAGTCGGTGCATGAGCCGATGTCGACCGGCCTCAAGGCGATCGACGCGCTGATCCCGATCGGCCGCGGCCAGCGCGAGCTGGTCATCGGCGACCGCCAGACCGGCAAGACCGCGATCCTTCTGGACACCTTCCTCAACCAGAAGCCGGCTCACGACGAGAACCGCGAGACCGACAAGCTCTACTGCATCTACGTCGCCGTCGGCCAGAAGCGTTCGACCGTCGCGCAGTTCGTCCGCACCCTCGAGGAGCGCGGCGCGATGCAGTATTCGATCGTCATCGCGGCGACCGCCTCGGATCCGGCGCCGATGCAGTTCATCGCGCCCTTCGCCGGCTGCGCCATGGGCGAATATTTCCGCGACAACGGCATGCACGCCGTGATCGGCTACGACGACCTGTCGAAGCAGGCCGTCTCCTACCGCCAGATGTCGCTGCTGCTGCGCCGCCCGCCGGGCCGCGAGGCCTATCCGGGCGACGTCTTCTATCTGCATTCGCGGCTGCTCGAGCGCGCCGCGAAGATGAGCGACGCCCACGGCGCCGGCTCGCTGACCGCCCTGCCGGTCATCGAGACCCAGGCGGGCGACGTCTCGGCCTACATCCCGACCAACGTGATCTCGATCACCGACGGCCAGATCTTCCTCGAGACCACCCTGTTCTACCAGGGCATCCGCCCGGCGGTGAACGTCGGCCTGTCGGTGTCGCGCGTCGGCTCCTCGGCGCAGATCAAGGCGATGAAGCAGGTCGCCGGCTCGATCAAGGGCGAGCTCGCCCAGTATCGCGAGATGGCCGCCTTCGCGCAGTTCGGCTCCGACCTCGACGCGGCGACGCAGCGGCTGCTCAACCGCGGCGCGCGGCTCACCGAGCTGCTCAAGCAGCCGCAGTTCTCGCCGCTCAAGACCGAGGAGCAGGTGACGGTGATCTTCGCCGGCACCCAGGGCTATCTCGACAAGCTGCGGGTCGACCAGGTCGGCGACTTCGAGGACGGCCTGCTCACCGCCATGCGGACCGAGCACAAGGAGGTGCTCGACCAGATCGCCAAGGAAAAGGCTCTCACGGACGACATCCGCGGGAAGCTGAAGGCGGCGATCGATTCCTTCGCCAAGAGCTTCGCCTGATCTGAACAATTCGGCTCGCGACCTCGCCCGGCAGATTTCGCCGGGGGAGGCCGATCCAGCGGGAGACTGCGCCAGACCATGGCATCACTGAAGGACCTTCGAAACCGCATCACGTCGGTCAAGTCCACGCAGAAGATCACCAAGGCCATGCAGATGGTCGCGGCGGCGAAACTGCGTCGGGCCGAGGAAGCGGCGGCCGCGGCAAGGCCCTATGCCGACCGCATGGCGGCCGTTTTGGCCAACATCGCCGGCGCCGTCGAGGGCGACGGCCCGCCGCTGATGGTCGGCACCGGCAAGAGCGACACCCACCTTCTGGTGGTGTTCACCGCCGAGCGCGGCCTCGCCGGCGCGTTCAACGCCTCGATCGTCAAGCTGGCGCGCCAGCGCCAGCGCCAGCTCGAGGCCGACGGCAAGACCGTCAAGTTCCTGGCCGTCGGCAAGAAGGCCTGGGACATGATGCGCCGCGACCTCTCCGGCAAGATCGTCGACCGCGTCGACTTCCGGGAGGTGAAGCAGGTCGGCTTCGAACAGGCCGACATGCTGGGCGAGAAGATCATGGAACTGTTCGGCAAGGGCGAATTCGACGTCTGCACGATCTTCTATTCGGAGTTCCAGAACGTCATCAGCCAGGTGCCGACGGCCCAGCAGATCATTCCCGCCGACCTGTCGGAGGAAGCAGAGGCCGGCGCGGGCGGAAACGGCGCCGCCGCGGTCTACGAATACGAGCCGGACCCGGCGGCGATCCTCGACGCCCTGATCCCGCGCAACATCAAGGTGCAGATCCTGCACGCCATGCTGGAGAACGCCGCGTCCGAACAGGGCGCGCGGATGACCGCCATGGACAATGCGACCCGCAACGCCGGCGACATGATCGACCGCCTGTCGATCTCCTACAACCGCCAGCGCCAGGCGCAGATCACGACGGAACTGGTCGAAATCATTTCGGGCGCCGAGGCGCTCTGACACGAAAATGAAGAGGAGGCCACGCCATGGCTGACAAGAACACCGGCCGCGTCCACCAGGTCATCGGCGCCGTCGTCGACGTGGAGTTCGACGATAATCTGCCGCCGATCCTGAACGCGCTCGAATGCGACAACAACGGCATGCGCCTGGTGCTCGAGGTGGCGCAGCATCTCGGCGAGAACACCGTGCGCACCATCGCCATGGACCTGACCGAAGGTCTCGTCCGCGGCCAGGAGGTGGTCGACACCGGCTCGCCGATCCGCGTGCCGGTCGGCGACGCGACGCTCGGGCGCATCATGAACGTCATCGGCGAGCCGATCGACGAGGTCGGCCCGATCAACTCCGACGAGAAGCGCGCGATCCACCAGCCGGCCCCGCCCTATATCGAGCAGTCGCCGGAGAGCCAGGTGCTGGTCACCGGCATCAAGGTCATCGACCTCCTGACGCCCTATGCGCGCGGCGGCAAGATCGGCCTGTTCGGCGGCGCCGGCGTCGGCAAGACGGTGCTGATCCAGGAGCTGATCAACAACGTCGCCAAGGCGCATGGCGGCTACTCGGTGTTCGCCGGCGTCGGCGAGCGCACCCGCGAGGGCAACGACCTCTATCACGAGATGATCGAGTCGGGCGTCAACAAGGATCCGCACGAACATGACGGCTCGGCCGAAGGCTCGAAGGCGGCGCTGGTCTACGGCCAGATGAACGAGCCCCCCGGCGCCCGCGCCCGCGTCGCGCTGACCGGCCTCACCATCGCCGAGCATTTCCGCGACCAGGGCCAGGACGTCCTGTTCTTCGTAGACAACATCTTCCGCTTCACCCAGGCGGGTTCGGAAGTGTCGGCGCTGCTCGGCCGCATTCCCTCGGCGGTGGGCTACCAGCCGACGCTCGCCACCGACATGGGCGCGATGCAGGAGCGCATCACCACCACGACCAAGGGTTCGATCACCTCGGTCCAGGCCGTCTACGTTCCGGCCGACGACCTGACCGACCCGGCGCCGGCGACCACCTTCGCCCATCTGGACGCGACGACGGTTCTCAACCGCGCGATCTCGGAAAAGGGCATCTACCCGGCCGTCGATCCGCTCGATTCCACCTCGCGCATCCTGTCGCCGCTGATCGTCGGCGAGGAGCATTACGAGGTCGCGCGGCGGGTCCAGGAGATCCTGCAGAAGTACAAGTCGCTGCAGGACATCATTGCCATTCTCGGCATGGACGAGCTGTCGGAAGAGGACAAGCTCACCGTCGCCCGCGCCCGCAAGATCGAGCGCTTCCTGTCGCAGCCCTTCGCGGTCGCCGAGGTGTTCACCAACACACCGGGCCAGCTCGTCTCCCTCGAGGATACGATCCGCTCGTTCAAGGGCCTCGTCGGCGGCGAATACGACCACCTGCCGGAAGCCGCCTTCTACATGGTCGGCTCCATCGACATGGCGGTCGAGAAGGCCAAGAAGCTGGCGCAGGAAGCCGCCTGATGAGCGGCGATCGCGATCTTCTGATCGAGGACGCGATCAACGAGACCTGTCCGTGGTCGGGAAAGCCGATCGCGGACGATTCCCTGACGATGTACAACGGCGCGGTGGTCGGCTTCTGCAATCCCGGCTGCCGCGACAAGTTCGCCGCGGCGATCGCGCATTTTGAAGCCGCCGCGAAGCAACGAGAGACCGATGGCCGATAGCTTCCAGTTCGAACTCGTCTCGCCGGAAAAGCTCCTGATGTCCGAGGCGGTGACCGCCGTCTCGATCCCCGGCTCGGAAGGCTTCTTCACCGTGATGGCGAAGCACGCGCCGGTGATGTCGACCATCAAGCCGGGCATCGTCACGGTGACCAAGGACGGCGGCGGCGAGGAACGGATCTTCGTGCGCGGCGGCTTCGCCGACGTCAACGAGAACGGCCTGACGCTGCTTGCCGAACATGCCGAGCCGGCGGACAAGGTCGACATGGCCGCCCTCGACCAGAGCATCAAGGATGCCGAGGAGGACGTCGCCGACGCCGCCGATCCGGAGGTGAAGGCCAGAGCCCAGCACAGGCTCGACCAGTTGAAGGAAGCGCGGGCCGGCCTTGCCGGCTGATGGCCTGCGACGACTTCCGGCCAATTCATGCGGCCCGGAACCGGCGACGGTTCCGGGCCGATTTCATTTCCGAGCCGGCCTCTGCTCAGACCTGCGCCAGCCCGCCGTCGACGGCGAGTTCGACGCCATTGACGTAGCTCGCGGCCGGAGACGCGAGAAACAGCACGGCGGCCGCGATCTCGATCGGATCGGCGACCCGGCCGGCCGGCGCCGCCTCGGCGACATATTGCGAAAATCCTTCGAATTCCTCGGCCGACATCTTCAGGCCGGTTTCGAGAATCGGCGTCTTCGTGACCCCGGGGCTGACGGCGTTGACGCGGATGCGCCGCGCCCTGAGATCGCTGGCGAAGGAGCGCGCCAGCGACCGCACGGCTGCCTTGGAGGCGCTGTAGAGGCTGAGGTCGGGCATCCCCTTCCCGGAGACGATCGAGGCGTTGAGCACCACGGCGGCACCGTCGGCGAGGACGGGCAGCAGGCTCTGGACGGTGAAGAACACGCCCTTGACGTTGACGTCGAAGGTCCGGTCGAAATCCGCTTCGCTCGTCTCGCCGAGGCGGTTCTTCTCGGCGATGCCAGCATTGGCGAAGAGCACGTCGATCCGGTCGCCGTTCGCCGTGATCGCCTTCTCGAGCCGGCCGAGCGCCGCGACGTCGCCGGCGTCGGCCTGTACCGCCTGCGCCGAAGCCCCGATCTCTTCCGCCGCGGCCTCCAGCGCGGCTTGCCTCCGTCCGGTGATGTAGATCCGCCGAGCGCCGGCCGCGGCGAAGGCCTTCGCCGCCGCAAGGCCGATGCCGGAGGAACCGCCCGTCACCACCACGGTCCTGCCCTCGAACTGTCCGCTCATGACGCGTCCTTTCCATTAGTTCGTTAATTCCGAATTACGGATATATGGAACTATTGGAGGCTGTCAATTCCTCTGCTAGGACGGGCCATGGCCGAACTCTTTCATCCCGCACCGGAGGCGATCAGCCTGACCGCAGTCCTCGCCGCGATCGGCGAGCCGACGCGGCTCGCGATCGTCAAACGGCTCGACCAGGCGGATTGCGGCATCAATTGCGGCCAGGCGGCGCCCTGCCCCGACCTCGCCAAGTCGACCATGTCGAACCACTTCCGGGTGCTGCGGGAGGCCGGGGTCATCCGCATGGTCAAGCGCGGCGTCGAAAACATCAACACGCTGCGCCGCGAAGACCTCGATTCGCGCTTCCCGGGCCTGCTCGATCATATTCTGCGGGTTGCCGACTGATCGCGGCCGCGCACCGGCGATCGACCGCGTGCTTTCGCGGCAAGCCTCTGACCGGCGCCTTGTCGCGGCCAGGGGGGGTGACGGCGGCACATTCGGGCGAAATCGCTGATGGACCCGCGCGGAAGCCGGGCGGCGCGACGCGGCGGCGTCACTTCTGAAGGTGACGGAAAGCCTTCACCACTTCCTCATAGACGCCCCGCTTGAACGGCACGATGGCCTCCAGAAGCTCGTCCATCGTCTTCCAGGCCCAGCGGTCGAATTCGGCGTCATGGCCACCGGGCGGCGGGTCGATCGCGATCTCCGCCTCCTCGCCCTCGAAGCGGAAGGCGAACCAGCGCTGCTTCTGGCCGCGATAGCGGCCCTTGAAGGCGACGCCGACGAGATGCGGCGGCAGGTCGTAGGTGATCCAGCCGGGGGTTTCGGCGAGATAGGAGACGGTCTTCATGCCGGTCTCTTCCCAGAGCTCGCGCCGCGCCGCCTCGAGCGCGTCCTCGCCCTCGTCGATGCCGCCCTGCGGCATCTGCCAGAGCTTCTCGGCGCCGGTCATTTCGCCCTTTTCCTCGACCAAGCGCCGCCCGGCCCAGACGAGTCCGGCGGGGTTGAGGACCATGATGCCGACGCAGGGACGATAGGGCAGCGTCTGGGGATCGACGGGCATGGGGGACGGGCCTCTCCTCGCTCGGCTCTGACCGGTGCGGTCGCGCGGATGCTGTAGCGTGGCGCCTCGCCGCGGCGCAAGCCGGCATGGCGGTGGCGCCCGCAAAGCATGCAGAGAGCGCATGTGAGGAGAAACTTGCCATTTCCTTCGCAATTGCGAAAAATGCACCCTCGTCGCCGCCGCCGCTTCCGATCTATGCTGGCGGGATGAGAAGGATGACCGCCGCCATGTCGCTGACGCCGACCCAGCCTGCCAGGACGCCGACCCCCGCCCGCCCCAAGCGGATGGGCGACCTCGCCGTCCTGCCGGTGTTCTTCGCGCTGAAGGGGCGGCATGTCCTGATGGCCGGCGGGTCGGCGGCCGCGGCGTGGAAGGCCGAGGTTCTGGCGGCCGCGGGCGCGCGGGTGGAGCTCTATGCCCCCGCCGCCGAACGCGACGCCGAGATGGCGGCGCTCGTCGCCGAAATCGGCACGAGCGATTCGCCCGCACCCGGCCGCATCCGCCATCACGACCGGCCCTGGTCGCTCGACCTGTTCACCGGCACCGCCCCGCGATTCGCCCTCGCCGTCCTCGACACGGAGTCCGAGGCCGAGGGCGAGGCTTTCGCCTGTGCGGCGCGGGCGGCGTCGATCCCGGTCAACGTCGTCGACAAGCCGGCCTTCTGCGACTTCGCCTTCGGCTCGATCGTCAACCGCTCGCCGGTCGTCGTCGGCATCTCGACCTTCGGTGCCGCGCCGATCCTCGGCCAGGCCATCCGTCGGCGCATCGAGACGCTGCTGCCGCCTGCCCTTGCCGGCTGGGCGGCGCTCGCCGCAAGGCTGCGCGAGGCGACGATGGAGAAGCTCTCGCCGGGCCTGGAACGCCGCACCTTCTGGGAGCGCTTCACCGACGCCGCCTTCCTCACCCGGGCGCCGGAAGCCGGCGACGAGGCGGCCGCAAGCCGGCTGATCGACGCGATCGCCGCGGCGCCGGAGCCGGCCCTCGGGGCGAGGCTCGGCAAGGTGACGCTGGTCGGCGCCGGCCCCGGCGAGGCGGAACTCCTGACCTTGAAGGCGGTGCGCGCCCTGCAGGCGGCCGACGTCATCCTGTTCGACGACCTCGTCTCGGACGGCGTCCTCGAACTCGCGCGCCGCGAGGCCAAGCGGATGCTGGTCGGCAAGCGGGCGGCCCGCGAGAGCTGCCGCCAGGAAGACATCAACGCCCTGATGGTGCGCTTCGCCAAGGCCGGAAAGTCGGTCGTGCGGCTGAAATCCGGCGACGTCTCGGTGTTCGGCCGCGCCGGCGAGGAGCTGAAGGAGCTGAAGGCCGAGGGCATCCCGGTCGCGATCGTCCCCGGCATCACCGCCGCCTCGGCGCTCGCCGCCGCCTTCAACGTCTCGCTCACCCATCGCGACCACGCCCAGGAACTGCGCTTCGTCACCGGGCATTCCAAGAAGGGCGGCCTGCCGGAGGACGTCGACTGGCCGGCACTGGCAAAACCCAACGCCACCACGATCTTCTACATGGGCGGCCGCATGGCGGGCCGCATCGCCGCGCGGCTGATCGCCGAGGGCCTGTCGGAGCGAACGCCCGTCGCCGTCGCGGCGAACCTCTCGCGCGAGGACGAGACGCGGGCCGCCGGCCACCTCGCCGATCTCGCCGCGATCGTCGAGGCGATCGGCCTCGACCGGCCGATCCTCATCGGCGTCGGCAACGTCTTCGGCGAGGCGGCGGAAGCCTCGGACGCGGACGCGGTCGATCGGGCACAAGGCGGGCGGACCGCGCTCGCCGTTTGAGCCGGTCACGCGACATTGCCCGTCCTCCCGCCAATCGAGACAGTTTGGCTCCACGATGCGAGGAATGAAAGACCCCGCGCGAGCCGGATCGCACCGGCCGCGCGGGGACCGGCCGCTCAGGCGGCGTAGCGCCGGCGCTCTTCTTCCGTCAGCGCCGGGTAATCGGTGTAGCCGGCTTCGGCGCCGCCGTAGAAGGTCGCCTCGTCCCACTCGGCGAGCGGCGCGCCGAGCCGGATGCGCTCGACGAGGTCGGGGTTCGAGATGAACGGCCGGCCGAAGCAGGCGAGATCGATGTCGCCCGCCGCAAGCCGCTCCTCCGCGAGATCGGGCGTATAGTTGTTGTTGCCCATATAGGTGCCGTCGAAATGCCGGCGCAGCGACCAGGCCTTGAAGGCGTGCGGGTCGCGGTCGCCGCGGGTCGCGCCCTCGACGACGTGGAGATAGGCCAGTTTGCGGGCCGAAAGCGCCTCGACATAGGCCGTGAAGACCGACGCCGGATCGCTGTCCTTCAGGTCGTTCGCCGGCGACACCGGCGAGATGCGGATGCCGGTCCGCTCCGGCCCGAAGACCTTCGACACGGCGTCGACGACCATCAGCGGGAACTTGAGGCGATTTTCCACCGACCCGCCGAATTCGTCGGTACGCCGGTTGGCGCCGTCGCGCAGGAACTGGTCGAGCAGATAGCCGTTCGCCGAGTGGATCTCGACCCCGTCGAAGCCGGCCGCCTTGGCGTTCTCCGTCGCCTTGGCGTAGTCGGCGACGACCCGCGGCAGTTCGCTCGCTTCGAGCGCCCGCGGCGCCACCGCGTCCTTCATGCCGCCCTCGGTGAAGGCCTTCATCGCGGGCGCGATCGCCGAGGGGGCGACCGGCAGGGCGCCGCCCGGCTGCAGGTCCGGATGCGAGACGCGGCCGACATGCCAGAGCTGCAGCACGATCTTGCCGCCCTCGCCGTGGACGGCCTGCGTCACCTTCTTCCAGGCCGCGACCTGTTCGTCGTTGAAGATGCCCGGCGTCCAGGCGTAGCCGCGGCCCTCCGGCGAGATGTTGGTCGCCTCGCTGACGATCAGCCCGGCCGAGGCGCGCTGGCGATAATATTCGACGTGGATGTCCTTCGGCACGCCGTCGCTGGTCGCGCGGCTGCGGGTCAGCGGCGCCATGACGATGCGGTTCTTCAGCGCGATCGGTCCGAGGTCGTAGGGCTGTAGGAGATGCTCGTGCTTCATGGTAGCGGATGTCCTTCGCGAGGCGGGCCGGCATGCGGCGCCGCGGAACTTCAATGTCGGTGCCTCAATGTGGTGCAGCGCAACAGGCCGAACAGCGCCATGAACGTAGCGTTCGTTTCCAGGCGACGATCGGACCGGTCGCGGGCGCCGGTCGCGCGGACCCGGCATCGCGGGCCGGGCCGGCTTCCTGCCGCCTCGCCCGGACCGGCCGCCGCATGAACTACCGCCACGCCTTCCATGCCGGCAATTTCGCCGACGTCGTCAAGCACGCGCTGTTCTGCCGGCTGGTGCGCTACCTGCAGCGCAAGGACGGCGCGATCCGCATCTACGACACCCATGCCGGGCCGGGTCTCTACGACCTGGCGGGCGAGGCCGCCACGCGCACGATGGAGCACGCCGCGGGCATATCGGCGCTGGCTTCGGCCGGCGAAAGGATCCGTGAACACCCGCTGTTTCGCGACTACTGGTCGATCGTCGCAGCCGAGTTCTCCGAGCGCCGCTATCCCGGCTCGCCGCTGATCGCCCGGCAGCTGCTGCGGCCGCAGGACCGGCTGTCGGCCTACGAACTCCATCCCGAGGACGCCGCGCAGCTCAAAGCCCTCTTCGCCGGCGACCCGGCCGTCAAGGCGATCGCCCTCGACGGCTGGCTGGCGCTCGGCGCCCACGTGCCGCCGAAGGAAAAACGCGGCCTCGTCCTCGTCGACCCGCCCTTCGAGAAGCCGGGCGAGGTGGACGACATCGGCGACGCCCTCGAAAAGGCTCTGGCGCGCTGGCGCGGCGGCGTCTTCGCCGTCTGGTATCCGGTCAAGCGCGCCGCCATGGTGGAGGCCTTGAAGGAGCGTCTGCGGGCGCTCGCACCCGGCGATCTCGTCGTCGCCGAATTCCTGCGCGAGCCGCCGACGCCGGCCGAAACCCTCGTCGGCAGCGGGCTCGCCGTGGTCAACCCGCCCTATGTCTTCGCAGAAGAGGCGGAAGCGATCCTGTCGCTGCTCGCGCCTGTCCTCGGGCGCGGCAACAGGGCAACAACCACCGTCAAAGAATGGCCCGGCAAGGCATCGTGACATCAAAGCGATGGCGAATGGTGCTAGCGTCGCCGCGAAGAGTGATCTGGTTGTGCGGGAGTTTGCCACCATGAACCGGCTTTCGGCCATCGTCCTGACCCTTGGCGCCGCCTCCGCCGCCCTCGCCTCGCAACCCGCCGGCGCCGCGGACGTCATGGAGAGCTACCGCACCGAGACGATCCCCGCGAAGGTTCCGGCCTGCGACGATCCGGCGGTTCTCGGCGAGGTCGAGGACCAGTTCGAATACGGCGCGCCGCGCATGCTCGAAGCCGAACTGTCGATCCTCGAATTCCGCGGCATGTTCGAAAAGGCTTACCAGCCGCAGCTCCTCGACGATCCCTATCCGGCGCCGAACCCGATCGAACGACGCTACTGCCAGGCCAAGGCGCTGATCTCCGACCAGAAGTGGCGCACGGTCTACTACGTCGTCGAATATCCGATGGGATACGCCGCCGCCGGCGACTATCTCGGCCTGTTCTCGCCGGTGAAGGCGTGGAAGGCCGAGGGCTGCGTCCTCGGGCTCGACGAGTGGCACGTCTATGGCGCCAACTGCCAGTCGCTGCGCCGCTATCCGCCCGATGCGGCGACGGGTTCCTACCCCGGCTACGTCTCGAAATACTGACCCTCCAGCCGGGATCGCCTCGATGCGCATCTTCTATTCGCCCGCCTCCCCCTTCGCGGCGAAGGTCCGCATGGCCGCGAGCCATTGCGGCCTCGAACTCGAGAGCGTCGACACCGACACCAAGGCCGAGCCGGCCGATCTCCTCGCCAGCAACCCGCTCGGCAAGATCCCGGCCGTGGTCCTCGACGACGGCACGGCGCTCTACGATTCAAGGACGATCTGCGATTATTTCGACAAGCTGACCGGCGGCCAGCTGGTGCCCCAGACCCTCGAGGACTGGACGAAGGTCAAGCTCGCGGAAGCGACCGCCGACGGGATCGGCGACGCGCTGATCCTCGTCCTCTACGAGGAGCGCTACAGGCCCGCCGACAGGCGGCACCAGCCCTGGGTCGACAAGCAGATGCGCAAGGCGGACCGCGGGCTGGAAGTGCTCGAGGGCCAGATCGAAGATCTTCCCGAGGGACCGACGACGGCGCATTTCGCCGTCGCCGGGCTGCTCGGCTGGATGTCCTTCCGCTTCGCCGGCAAACTCGAGGCCGAGCGCCCGGCTCTGGCGGCGTGGCTGCAAAGCTTCGCCGAGACGTTCCCGGCCTACGCCGAACTCGGGCCGCGCCAGGCCTGACGGGAGCGCCGGGCCGGTCGAACTGCCCGGCAGCGTCTCGTTTCCCCTCTGCTATCCCCGGCAGCCGGCCGGACCACGCCTGCCGCAGCGGCTCGACCGCTCGGTTGCAGGCGTCGCCGTCGTTGACACCTTTGATTGCGTCGAATTAGATTGCTGCAATCTTTCCGAGCAATTCCGTCATCGACGGAGGGGGGAGACGTTCCCGGCCTACGCCGAACTCGGGCCGCGCCAGGCCTGACGAGAGCGCCGGGACGGTCGAACTGCCCGGCAGCGTCTCGTTTCCCCTCTCCTATCCCCGGCAGCCGGCCGGATCACGCCTGCCGCAGCGGCTCGACCGCGCGGTTGCAGGCGTCGCCGTCGTTGACACCTTTGATTGCGTCGAATTAGATTGCTGCAATCTTTCCGAGCAATTCCGTCATCGACGGAGGGGGTGTCATGACGTTCCGTTGGCTCCGGGCAACCAGCCTTCTGGTCGCGGCGATCGTCCTTGCAGCAGCGGGTTCTGCGGCCGCCGATCCGGCCTATGACCGCCGCGAGGTCGTCGACTTCTTCGCCAAATCCGCCGGGGACGGGCCCGCCCTCGGCAAGACCCGCTCGATGCGCTTCGCCAACACCCGCGGCATCTGCGTCGGCCTCGAATCCGAGTGCCGGGCGAAGGCGCGGCCGAAGGGTTTCGACATGCTGATCAACTTCGATCTCGATTCGGCGACGCTGAGCCTTGCCGCGCGCGACAACCTGCGGGAGATGGCCGCGGCTCTGGCGGACCGGCGGCTCAGCGCCATGCGCTTCGTCGTCGAGGGCCACACCGACGCCCGCGGCACCGACTGGTACAACGAGGAACTGTCGCGACGGCGCGCCGAATCGGTGCGGGCCTATCTCCTCGCACTCGGCATCGATCCCGCCAAGATCGAGGCGGCCGGCCTCGGCGAGCGGGTGCCGCGGGTTTCCGATCCCTACGATCCCGTCAACCGCCGGGTCGAGATGCGCGTCAGCGTGCAGTAGCGGCGGGCGGGCATCGTCGACGCCGCCTCGGGCTGAGCCATGGCCGATCGCACCCTGATCCTGCAGCCGCTGTCCGACGAAGCGCCCTGCGGCCCCGACCTGGTCGCGGCGGACGACGCCGGCTTCCTGACGTTCCGCGACCGGCTGGAGGGCCTCCTTCCCGTCCGCATGGCGGGCGGCCGTCTGATGCGCGAGGACGGCCAGCCCTTCGAGCCGCGCGACATCCGGCCGGCGGAGGAGGCGAAGACCCTCGCGCGCCTGCTCGAACGTTCGCGGGATCTGCGCTTTCTCCTGATCGACGCCCGGCTGCGCCTCCTCGCCGGCGACCTGCCGGGCCTCGCCGGGGCGATCGGCCTTTCCGCCGAACTTCTCGCGACGCGCTGGGGAAGCGCCCACCCGCGCGACGTCGCGCAGCGCCGCGGCGAGTTCGAAAGTTTCGAGCCGCCGGTTTCCGGATCGATCCCGCTGCAGTTCGTGCCGCTCCTCCGCGATCGGCGGGCCGGGGCCATCCGCTTCCGCGACTTCCTCGTCGCCACCGGCGAGGCCGCCGGACCGGAAGGCGAGCGCACACCGGACGAAGCGACCATCCGCTCCGCTTTGGCCGATGCCGCGAACGCCGCCGCCGTCGACGCGGCGCGAGGCGCCCTCGCCGCGACCCGTGACGCCTTCGGGGCGGTGCGGGCGGCCTTCGCGGAGAACGGCGAAGCCGGCGCTGCCCCGCAGATGAAGACCTTTCTCGCGACGGTCGCGCGGATCCTCGCGCTGATCGACGAGGCGCGGGGCAGCGCCCCTTCCGCCGGCGCCGCTTCGGACACCGACCCGGCCGCCCCCGAACGGATTGCCGCACCGGATCCGGCGCTCCGGCCGGCCGCGGCGATCGCGACGGTCCCGATCGCCGACCACCGTCAGGCCGCAGAGGCCCTCGTGGCGGCGGAGGCCTATTTCGCCGGCGTCGAACCCTCCTCGCCGGCCCTTCTCCTGATCCATCAGGCCCGCACGCTGATCGGCCGGCCGCTGGTCGAGGCGTTGCAGGTTCTGGCGCCGAACCTCGCCGTCTCCGCCTCGCTGGACGTCGGCGGGCCGGCCGGCTTCGCGCTCGACCTCGGCCGGCTCGCCAGCCTCGGCGAGGCCGCGCTTCAGCCCGGCGCCTGCGGAGCGTCCCCGGCATCGTCGCAGGATCCGCCGTCCCGGCCCGCGGAGACCACCTTCGCCGCGTCGACCCGCGAAGCGGCGACTGCGCTGGTCGCCAGCGTCGAGGCGTATTTCCACAAGAGCGAACCGTCGAGCCCGGTGCCGCTGCTGCTCGCCCGCGCCCGCAGCCTCGTCGGCCGGGATTTTCTGGCGCTGCTTCCCCAGCTGTTTCCGTCGCTGCGGCAGGAAAACCGGTGATGAGCGGCCAGCCGCGGCGGGCAGAAACTCTCGCAAAGGTTTTGTTTGACTTTGTTAAACAACTCTGGCTTGCTGCGCGAAATCGCACCACCTAGGAGACGCGATCCATGCCCTCCGACTCCGGCCAGCGCTACCTCAAACGCAACCGGCCGCCCCGCGTGCAGATCTCCTACGAGGACCCGCACGATGCGAACCGGCGGGTGGAGCTTCCCTTCGTCATGGGGGTGATGGCCGACCTTTCGGGCAATGCGCCCGGCGCGGAGAAGCCGCCGGTCGGCGAGCGGCGTCTCGAACAGGTCGACATGGACAGCTTCGACGAATTCATCGGCCGGGTGAAGCCGGGCGTGCGCTTCGCCGTCGAGAGCAAGCTGAAGGAGAACGACAGCGACAGGCTCTCCGTCGAGCTCGACTTCCTTTCGATGGACGATTTCAGCCCGAGCGCCGTCGCCGCCAAGGTTCCGCCGCTGCGGCGGCTGCTCGAGGCGCGTCGGCAACTCTCCAATCTCAGGAGCTACATGACCGGCCGGGTCCAGGCGGAAGACCTGATGCAGAAGCTCCTCGCCGATCCGGCCCTGATGGCGGCGATCCGCGACAACCGCCGGCAGCGGACGGACGGCCTTGAGGCAGCGGACGGCGCGGCGGCGGACGGTGTCGATGGGCCTGACAGCGGCCGGAACGACGCCTGAGCGGGCGGGAGGGGAGAATTGCCGATGAGTGACATCCGATCTGCCGGCATCGAGGCCGACCACGAGGTGACCGGCCGCGAGGCGGTCGCCGCCGAGGCGAGCGAGGCCGACGCCTTCGCGGCACTGCTCAAGCAGAGCATCAATCCGACGCGCTCGGAGGCCCGGGCGAGCGAACTCGACAAGGCCTTCGACACGCTCATCGGCGAGGCGCTGGAAAATGCCGATCTCGTCGGCAGCGACGTCTACGAGACCCTCGGCGCGATGATCACGCGGATCGACGCCGTTCTCTCCGATCAGGTCAACGCCATCATCCACCACCCGACCTTCCAGGAGATCGAGAGCGCGTGGCGCGGCCTCGAATATCTCGTCACCCATTCCGAGACCGACGCCAATCTGAAGCTCAAGGTGATGAACGTCGGCAAGACCGAGCTCTACCGCGAGCTCGAAACCTACCGCGGCGGACGCTGGGACCAGAGCCCGCTGTTCAAGGAGATCTACGAGGCCGAGTTCGGCCAGCTGGGCGGCCAGCCCTACGGCGCCCTCATCGGCGACTACTATTTCGAGAAGTCGCCCACCGACATCGCGCTGCTGCGGCATCTCGGCAAGATCGCCGCCGCCTCGCACTGTCCCTTCGTCGCCTCCGCCGGGCCGGCGCTGCTCGACATGGAGAGCTGGAACGAGCTGTCGAAGCCGCGCGACATCTCGACCATTCTCGACACCCCGGACTTCGCCGCCTGGAAGAGCCTGCGCGATTCGGAGAACTCCCGCTATCTCGGCCTCTGCATGCCGCGCGTCCTGTCGCGCGAGCCCTATGGCGCGAAGTCCGTGCCGGTCGAGGCATTCGGCTTCGAGGAGGAGACCGACGGCCATTCGGGGCAGAAATACGCCTGGATGAACGCCGCCTACACCTATGCGGCCAACATCAACCGCGCCTTCAAGGACTACGGCTGGACGGTGCAGATCCGCGGCGTCAATTCCGGCGGCGAGGTGTCGGACCTTCCGACCCACGCGTTTTCGACCAGCGATCCCGACGCCGGCACCGGCAAGATGATCGACCTCAAATGCCCGACCGAGATCGCAATCTCCGACCGGCGCGAGGCGGAGCTGTCGAAGGCCGGCCTGCTGCCGCTGATCCACCGCAAGAACACCGACAAGGCGGCCTTCATCGGCGCCCAGTCGCTCTATCGCCCGAAGGCCTACGACGACGCCGAGGCGACGGCCTCCGACAACCTGTCCTCGCGGCTGACCTACATGTTCGCGGTCTCGCGCTTCGCCCATTACCTCAAGCAGATGGTCCGCGACCACATCGGCACCTACAAGGAGCGCGACAAGCTGCAGAACTGGCTGCAGACCTGGATCTACCAGTATGTCGACGGCGACCCCCGGAACTCGTCGGACGAGGCAAAGGCCAAGCGGCCGCTCGCGGCGGCGCAGGTCGAGGTTTTTCCCGACGAGGAGAACCCCGGCTATTACGGCGCGCGCTTCCACCTGCGCCCGCACTTCCAGCTGGAAGGCATGGATATCGGCCTCAGCCTGGTCTCGAAGCTGCCGAAGAGCGAGGCCGCCTGACGCCGCCTCCGGGCCGGCCGCGGCGGCAGCGCGCTTCGTCCCCTGCCGCCGCGCGAAAGTCCGGGAGCCGCCATCGCAGATGACGTTCGTTGCGGCCGGAACATCCGTCCGGCCATCACTGGAGAGGCGACATGGCAGTCGACATCTTTCTGAAGATCGAGGGCATCCAGGGCGAAGCCCAGGACGAGAAGCACCGGGCCGAGATCGACATCCTCGCCTGGAGCTGGGGCCTCGCCCAGAGCGGCACCACCCACATGGGTCCCGGCGCCGGTTCCGGCAAAGTCGCCGTCCAGGACATCACCTTCACCAAATACTGCGACAAGGCGACCACCAACATCCTGAAGTTCTGCTCGAACGGCAAGCACATCCCCCAGGCGCTCCTGACCATCCGCAAGGCCGGCGGCGAGGCGCCGGTCGAATATTTCAAGCTGCAGATGACCGACCTCATCGTCTCCTCCTATGCGACGGGCGGCTCGGCCGACGGGCTCGACCGGCTGCAGGAAACGGTGACGCTGAACTTCCGCAAATTCACCGTCACCTACACCGAGCAGACCCAGCAGGGCACCGCCGGCGCGGCGACCGAAGCCACCTGGGACATCGCCGCCAACGTCGGATCGTGAAGCCGGGTCGGGTGCATGCCGGCACGAAGGCGTGCATCTCCGACGTGTTCCCGCTTCGGTCGGCCGCACGGCTGACCGAACTTTCCCCCCGCCTGTAGCCGGAGCGAGCCATGCCGCCGCGTCCCGTTCCCGATCGTTTCGAGGAACCGCTGATGCTCGCCTTTTCCGGGCCGCATCGCGAGAAGGAGGAACGACTGCGAAGGCGGCAGAGCCTCCGCAAGCCCGTGGACGAAGTGGGTGACGAGCCCGTCGACAAGGTCCGTGAGGTGAGCGCCCCCGCCCGCGCCGGCAAACGCAGGGCGATCGAGAACGACTTCAGAGAGCGGGTGAAGGCACTTTCGACGTCGATCGATCTCGCCGCGGCCTGCGACCTGTCCGCCCATCCGCGCGTCGCCGCCTCGATCCTCAACTACGGCCGCCCGGACGTCACCGGCATGATCGCCGACCCGAACGGCCTCGGCGATCTCCCCGCGGCCCTGAGCAGGGCCCTGGAACGCCACGAACCCGGCATCGTCGAGGGAAGCTTGTCCATCGGGCCGGCCGAGGATGCGACGTATCGGCACGGCTTCGACGCGGTGAGCCAGTCACTCCGCTTCGAGATTTCCCTCGATCTCGCCTTCGCGCCGCTGCCGATCCCCATCAAATTCCACGCCGAAATCGACGTCGCCGCCGGCAAGCTCGAGATCGACGTCGCCGGCCCGTCCTGACCGCCGCCGTGAATCACGCGCTGCTTGCCGCCTTCGAGGAAGAACTCGCGATCCTCTACGAGCGCGCCGAGGAGTTCGCCGCCGACTTTCCCGGCGTTGCCGAGCGGTTGGGTGGCCTGAAGCGCGACATGGTCGACCCCGGAATCAAGGCACTTCTCGAAGGCGCGGCCTTCATGGCCGCGCGGGTGCAACTGCAGCTCGATGCCGAGTTCTCGACCTTCACCACCGAATTCCTCGACCAGCTCCTGCCCGGCCATCTGGAGCCGGTGCCCTCGCTTGCCCTCCTCGCCGCCAAGCCGTCGGCGGGGAGCGACGCGGACACGGCGGCCCGCCTCGTCCCCACCGGCTCGATCGTGGAGAGCCTCCACCGCGACGCCGCCAGCGGCGTCGCCTGCCAGTTCCGCCTGACCAGCCCGATCGCGCTCTTTCCGGTGGAGATCACCGCCGCCGAATATCTGCCCTCGGCCGCGGCGATGCAGGCCCTGCGCGTCGGCGCCGGGCCAGACGTCGTCGCCGGACTGAAGATCACGCTGAAGCGGCTTGGGCCCGCCGGCGGCCCGGAGGGAAGGAGCCGCCCGATCGGCGAGCTGAAACTCGACGACCTCGTCGTCCACCTCGCCGGCCAACGCGCCGAACAGGACGCGATCTACGAACAGCTCTTCGCCCGGCTCTCGGGGATCGCCGTCCGCCACCTCGACGAGAACCGCGATCCCCGCGCTGCCAGGCTGCCCGCCTCGGCTATCGGGCAGATCGGCTTTGCGCCGGCCGAGGCGCTGTTTCCGCCGGACGACCGGGTTGCGCCGGGCTTTGCGCTGCTGCGCGAATTCTTCGCTTTTCCGGACAAGTATCTCGGCTTCCGGCTGACCGGCCTTCGCGCAGCGCTCGACGGCCTGCGGGCCGACGCGGTCGACCTCGTCTTCGAATTCACGGACACGGCTCCCTCGCTCGCCGCGCGGGTTTCGGCGAAGAGCTTCCGACTTTTCGCCGCGCCGGCCGTCAACCTGTTCGAGAAGAGTTGCGACCGCATCCGCCTCACCACCGGCCGTCACGAGCATCAGGTCGTGCCCGATCGCAGCGCACTCCTCGGCTACGAGCCGCACCGGATCCTCGGCGTCACGGCGATCTTTTCGGGCCGCGCCAAGGGCATGCCCGTCCTGCCGCTGCACGCTCCCGCCGCGGCCATCGCAGCGATGGGCGGCGGTCATGGCAATGCCCTCACCTACACCGCCCGTCGCCTGCCCCGCCGCACCACCGACCTCGAGCGCCGCCACGGTTCGGCCCCGGCCTACCGCGGCACCGATCTGTTCCTCAGCCTCGGCGGGACGGTGGCGGAAGGCGATGACGCCGTACCGCGCGAACTCTCCGTCACGGCGCTCTGCTCCAACCGGCATCTGGCCGGCGAACTCGCCCGCCTTCCCGGCGGCGGCAGGATGCGCCTCCCCGGCAACCGCGAACTGGAACTCGAAACCGTGGCCGGGCCGAGCGAGCCGCAGGAATCCGTCGTCGCCCGGAAGAACCCTCCGGGAAACCTGCAGCGCGGCGAGATCCTCTGGCGGCTGGTCGGCTTTCTCTCCTTCAACCATACCGGCCTCGCCGGCCATGATCCGGAGGACGGCGCCGAAGCGCTCCGCGCCGTCCTGTCTCTTTATTCAGACCTTTCGGACATCGCGACGGAGCGGCGGCTGCGCGGCATCCTCGCGCTGGCCTGCCGGCCGGTGACACGGCGGCTCCGGCGCCCCGACGGCTTTTACGGCGCACGGGGCGTCGAGGTGACGATCACGCTCGACGACGCCGCCTTCGAGGGAGCGGGCGTCATGCTGCTCGGCGCGGTGCTGGAGCGTTTTCTCGCCGATCTTTCCGGCGTCAACTCCTTCACCGAAACGGTGATCGAGACCCCGGCGCGCGGCCTCGTCAAACGCTGGCCGCCGCGCTCCGGCACGGGGCCGGTGCTGTGAGCGCGCCGCTCGTTGGGCCGCCCACATTCCTGGCCGTCATGCTCGGGGAGCAACTGGGAAAGCTTGCCGCGGAGGATCCGCAGGCGATCGATCTCTTCGTCCTGCTCAGGCAGGCCGAGCGCCGGGCAACGGAAAGGCCCCGCATCGGCAAAAGCCGCGCCGCCCGCGACGACGGCGTCACGCTCGGCCAGGAGCCTTTCGTGGCGTTTCCGTCCGGCAACGTCGCAGGCGTCACGCGCCGCGCCGGCCGGCTGCACGTCACGACCCGCTTCCTCGGCTATTTCGGGCCGCAGGGCGCCCTGCCGCTCCTTTCGACCCTCGACGCCATCGACTGGCAGGAGGCGGGCGACCAGTCCTTCCTCCGCTTCACCGAGATCTTCTCCAACCGCTTCCTGCAGCTGTTCTTCCGCGCCTTCGGCGACGCCCGGGCGATCGTCCAGGCCGACCGGCCGGAGGCGGATCGCTTCTGCCGCTATCTCGGGGCCGTCGCAGGCTTTTCGGAAGAGGCGGCAAGGACCCGCCAGGGGCCGGTCGCGGCGGCACGAACCGGCCATGCCGGCCTTCTAGCGGCGCGGGTGAAGGGACCGGCCGTCCTGTCGCAGATCCTTTCCGGCGTCCTCGGCGTCAGGGCGCGGATCGTCGAGCGCGTGCCGCTCAGGCTGACGCTCGAACCCGCCGAGTGCACGGCGCTCGGGGTGAACCGCTCGAGGCTCGGCGAGGATACGGCGCTCGGGTCGCGCGCCCTGTCGCTCGCCGACAAGATCGCGATCGAGATCCGCGCCAAGAGCCTCGCCGACTATCGCGCGCTCCTTCCCCGCGGCGCCCGGGCACGGCTTCTCGGCGAACTCGTCTTCCTCGCCCTCGGCCGCCGGGTCGAGACCGAGATCCGGCTCGGCCTTCCCGCGCATCTCGCCCCGCCGATCTGCCTCGGCAAGGCCGGAGAACTCGGCTGGACCGGCTGGATCGGCCAGCCCCGGGCGACGGACGACAGGGACCCCGGCGAGGCGGCGGCTGCCTGCCGCTTCGACGCCCGCTTCGTCCCCGGCCCGCCGGGTCCCGCCCTGCCAAATCCCGCCCTGTCCGGGCCGGTTCCGTGCGGGCCCGCCCCGCCAGAGCCGACACCGCCGGGCGCCGCGTCAGCCGAAGAGGCCATGTCATGACCGACATCAGCTACGAGATCCTCACCGGCAAGCTGACGCCGCTCGCCCACGAGGCCTTCCGAAAGGCGTTCTGGCAGGCCAAGGAGGCCGGCAACCGCCACGTCGAGCTCGCGCATTTCCTCTATCAGCTCGCCGCGGCGGACGGCTCGGACGTCGCCGCGACGCTCGAACATTTCGGCGCCCGGGCGGACGTCGTCCTCGCCGAACTCGCCGAGACGATCGGCCGGGCGAAGCGCAACGTCACCGAAATGCCGTCGATCGGCGAACCGCTCGGCGAAAGCCTCGACCGCGGCTGGCTCTACGCCTCGCTGCTCTTCGGTTCGGCGGCGATCCGCAGCGGCCACATTCTCGTCGGCGCGCTGCGCGACGCGGAGCTCTGCAAGACGCTCGCCGCCGCCTCGAAGAGCCTCGCGGGCCTTGATCCGGAACGCGTCGAAAATTCCGCCCGCGCCGTCTGGGCACGCTCCGCCGAAGAGCGGCAGGGACCGCTCGACGGTGCGTCGCTGCCCCGTCCCGACGCCGCGCCTGGCCCCGGAACTGCAGACCGCGCGGCGGATGGCGCGGCAGGATCGCCGCTGGCGCGCTTTGCCACCGACCTCACCGCGGAGGCGGCCGGGGGGCGGATGGACCCGGTGGTCGGCCGCGATCACGAGATCCGCCAGATCGTCGACGTGCTCCTGCGCCGGCGCCAGAACAATCCGCTCCTCACCGGCGATGCCGGCGTCGGCAAGACCGCCGTCGTCGAGGGCTTCGCCCAGCGGCTGGCGAGCGGCGACGTCCCGCCCTCGCTTCGCGGCGTCAGGCTCTGCGCCCTCGACATCGGGCTGATGCAGGCCGGCGCCTCGGTGAAGGGCGAGTTCGAGCAGCGCCTGAGAGCCGTCGTCGACGCGGTGCAGGCGAGCCCGGAGCCGATCATCCTGTTCATCGACGAGATCCACACCCTCGTCGGTGCCGGCGGCGCCAAGGGCACCGGCGACGCGGCCAATCTCCTGAAGCCCGCCCTCGCCCGGGGGACGCTGCGCACCATCGGCGCCACCACCTTCGCCGAATACCGCGCCCATATCGAAAGCGATCCGGCGCTGACCAGAAGGTTCCAGCCGATCGAGATCGGTGAGCCGGATCTCGGCCGCGCGACGCTCATGCTGCGCGGTCTCGCCCGGCCGATGGAGCGCCATCACGGCGTCCGGATCCTCGACGAGGCGGTGACCGCCGCCGTCTCGCTCTCGGCCCGCTACATTCCGGCACGCCAGCTGCCCGACAAGGCCGTCAGCCTGCTCGACACCGCGGCGGCGCGGGTCGCGGTCAGCCAGACGACGGTCCCGGCGGCGATCGCCGACCTCGACGCCGCGATTGCGGCGCTCCGCACCGAAGGCCGGGCACGACGGCGCGAGGCGGCCCTCCGGCCGTCGGACGGCGAGCGTCTTGCGGAAATCGACGCCTCGATCGCCGAGAAGACCGCGCGGCTCGACGCGCTTCAGGCGGCGCACCGGCACGAGGCGGCCGTGATTGAGACCATCCTCGCCTGCACGCCGCCCGTCGACGAAGACGGGCCGCACACCGAAAGCCCCGCCTTGCGATCGGAGGGGGCGGACGGCACCCCCGATGACGCGCAGCCGGCGGCGGACGAGGCCGCGGCAGAGACCGGCGGCCCGGGCGCCGGGGCGCTGCCCGAGGCGCTGGCCGCCCTCGCCGCCATCGACCCGGACGCGCGGATGATCCACGCCCATGTCGATGCCGACGCCGTCGCCGCGGTCGTCTCCGACTGGACCGGCATTCCCGTCGGGCGGATGATGCGCGACGAGGTCGAGACGGTCCTGACGCTCGCCGGGCTCCTGAAGCGCCGCGTCGTCGGCCAGGACCACGCGCTCGAAACCATCGCCCGGCGGATCGAGACCAGCCGCGCCGGCCTCGACGATCCCGGCAAGCCGGTCGGCGTCTTCCTGCTCTGCGGGCCCTCCGGCGTCGGCAAGACCGAGACGGCGCTGGCGCTCGCCGAAACGCTCTATGGCGGCGAGCAGAACCTCGTCACCATCAACATGTCGGAATTCCAGGAAGCGCACACGGTCTCGGCGCTGAAGGGCGCGCCGCCGGGCTATGTCGGCTATGGCGAGGGCGGCCGCCTCACCGAGGCGGTGCGGCGCCGGCCCTATGCGGTGGTGCTTCTCGACGAGGTCGAGAAGGCGCATCCCGACGTCCACGAGCTGTTCTTCCAGGTGTTCGACAAGGGCTGGATGGAGGACGGCAACGGCCGGCGGATCGATTTCCGCAACACGCTGATCATCCTGACCTCGAATGTCGGCACCGCGGCGATCATGCGCGCGACCGGCGACGGCACCGAGGCCGTCGCCGTCGAGGAGCTCGACGCCATGCTGCGGCCGGAGCTGTTGACGGTGTTTCCGCCGGCGCTGATCGGCCGGATGGTGCCGGTGCCCTACCGGCCGCTCTCGGCGGAGATGCTGGAGGGGATCGTCCGGCTGCAGCTTGCCCGGGTGGTCGGGCGGGTCAGGGAGAGCCAGCGCGCGACGCTTCAGATCGACGACGCCGTCGTTGCGGAGATCGTCCGGCGCTGCCGCGATCCGCAGTCGGGCGGGCGGACGATCGACCGCATCGTCACCCAGACGCTGCTGCCGGACCTGTCGCGGATGTTCCTCGCCAGGATGGTGAGCGGCGAGCCCGCCCGCAGCGCCCATGTCCGGCTCGGCGAGGACGGCGGCTTCCTCGTCGCCGTGGAATGATGCGGAGCGGAGCGAACAGGCACCGCCCATCTGCCCCCCCGGCGCCGCCACGCGAAACGGGCCCCGAAGGGCCCGTCGCGTCGATTCTTGCTTGCCATCGGCGCTGATCGGCATCCGCGCCGGCGATCGTCTTTACTCGACGATCGCGGCGACGATGCCGGCGCCGACGGTGCGGCCGCCTTCGCGGATGGCGAAGCGCAGGCGCTCCTCCATGGCGATCGGCACGATCAGCGTCACGTCCATCGTCACGTTGTCGCCCG
>NZ_JAFMPY010000021.1 GCF_017353515.1 Jiella sonneratiae | reverse complement strand
TCGCGCCCAGCATCCCAAGTCGGACCCCGAAGCGCAGGAGGCTTTTAAAAAAGCTTCTGCGAAACCGTGAAGGCGGCCTTGCCGGAAGCGGCAAAGGACAAGCCGATCGAGATCTGGTTCCAGGATGAAGCCCGGGTCGGCCAGCAGGGCACGCTGACCCGCGTCTGGGCACGGCGGGGCACGAGACCACGCGGCCCGCGCGACCGACGCTACAAATGGGCGTATATCTTCGGGGCCGTCTGCCCCACCCGGGCAACGAGCGCGGCGCTCGTCCTTCCCCGGGCCAACGCCGAGATGCTGCAATTGCATCTCGACGAGATCGGCCGACAGGTCGCCGAAGATGCCCATGCCCTCCTCGTCTGGGACGGTGCGGGCTATCACAAGTCGCACGACCTGAACGTTCCCGGCAACATCACCATCGTCGAACTGCCGCCATACGCCCCCGAACTCAACCCGGTCGAGAACGTCTGGCAGTATCTGCGCCAGAACAAACTCGCCATAACCGTCTTCGACGACTATGCCCACATCGTCGACGTCTGCTGCGATGCATGGACATTCTTCGCACGAAACCCGGCAACCGTCGCATCAATCACCCGGCGATCATGGGCACAGGTCAAGGGTTAGGACGGTTGGTATAACACGGTTCGTCCTTACCCGAGACGGCGCGATGCAATCATCGTGAACGGCGGCTTCCCTTGCGTCCGGATGGCGCTTGCGAAGCCGCTCCGACCTGCGATGCCGCGTCGATCACGCTAATTTCCGTTGCGGAAGAAAAGCACTTAAGGCTATCGTTTCCAGCGACATGGCGCATAGCGACCCCGCTCGTCCTTGCGGCCCGTGGCGCGAAACACCGTCTGGAATTTCCACTGCGACCGGGCCGGGTCCAGGCGTCAAAGCAGCAAACGGATCGTCGTCGATGCCCCATGCCCAGTCGACATTGCGAGACGTTCGGCCTCGCCGTCCGATGCATCCCGCCTCGCCTGCCCTTCGCCGCCGCGGGCAGTCCCCGCAGTGAAGAACCGCCCTTCACCCCGTCCCCAATCGAGAGGCCTCAGACCGATGCCCAAGCTCCGCAACGCCATTCTCGCCGGCACGGCGCTTTGCCTCGTCGTCGGCGCGTCGAGCCCGCTCCGGGCCCAGCTCAGCGACGCGATCAACGACACCATCTTCGGCGGCGGTTCCGGCCGGGGTCAGGTCGCCAACCCGCCGGCCGTGCCGGATGCGGGCCAGCCGCCGGCCGACCAGCAGCCGCCGGTGTCGGAGCAGCCTCCTGCGGACCAGCAGCCGCCCGCCGGCGACACCACGCAGACCGGCGACCAGCCGCCGGCGTCTACCGCCGATCCGCAGCCGCAGCAGAACGACACCGCGGGGACGACGCCGCAGCCGGTAACACCGGCCGCCGGTGACGACCAGTCGGCGCCGGCCAACGCCACGCCGAACTATTCCAGCGGCGGTCCGACCCCGATGCCCGGCGGCAGCACCGTGCCGGTGCATCTGACGACCGGCGACGAGCCCTCCCTCGGACAGGGCATCCGCCTGTCGCAGGAGGAGATCTCCGCCGGCAATGTCGGCTTCCGCTCGATGATGGAGATCGGCCGCCACCTGTTCACCCAGTCCTTCACCGCCGTCGAGGGCTACGGCGAGGGTCCGACCGGCCCGCGCGAGAAGAAGCGCCACCAGATGACCGCGAGCGGCATCGGGCCGATGGCCGCCTTCGCGCAGATCCCCTGGATGCGCGTCCACGGCCTCGACGCCCAGGCCTGCCTCGAATGCCACAACGTGTCGGGCTTCGAGACGCCGGTCGGCGGTTCGACGCCCGGGCGGACGGTCCGGCCGGACCGCGTCTCCGGCGCCGGCGCCGTGACCTCGGCGGCGATCATCAATCCGCTGCTCGAGCTTCCGGCGCCGAAATGGGTGGTCGAAGCCTTCCAGGAGCGCGGCGTCGCCGATCCCGGCAACATGTATGCGGTGTTCCTGCGCAATCCGCCCCACGTCTTCGGCGCCGGCTACACCCAGAAGCTCGCCGAGGAGATGAGCTTCGATCTCCTGGCGCAGCGCCGGGCGGCCGTCGACCAGGCCACCCAGAACCGCGGCCAGTGGTACGAGATCCGGCTCAACTCCAAGGGCACCGACTTCGGCCGCTACCAGGTCCGGGTCAATGCCGGCGCGCCGGCGCCCGGGGAGTTGCTGGCGCCCTGCGGCCAGGAACAGAGCCTCGTCGAACGCTGCGACCGCATCGAGGGCGTCAGCGAGGACTTCGTGGTGCGGCCGTTCCAGTGGAAGGGCATCGCCTCCAACATGCGCAACTTCGTCCGCGACGCGCTGAACTTCCACTTCGGCATGGTGCCGGAGGAACTGATCGCCGCCGGCGCCAATCCGGATCCCGACGGCGACGGCATCGTCGACGAGGTGTCGATCGGCGAGGTCACGGCCCTCACCGCCTTCGCGCTCGGCGCCCGCCCGCCCTCGCAGATCGCCCCGGCCGACAGCACCGAGATCGCCGCGGTCGCCCGCGGGCGCGCGATCTTCGAAGGCCGGGCCGGCGGCGATCCGACGACCGCCTGCGTCACCTGCCACCAGTCCTCGAAGACCGTCCTCAACCCGGTCGTGAGGATCCACGATCCGCGTCCGGACCGGGAGTCGCTGCGCGTCGTCGCCCGGGAATCCAACCGGCCCGAGCCGGCGCTGACCGTCACCGAGAACGGCGTCGGCCTCGGCCAGGCCGCACCGCGCGGCCTGCCGCTGCCGGTCGAGCAGGAGTTCCTCGAGGGCGGCCAGACCGCGGCGAAGGAACGCGCCGTCGCCCCGGCCGCCCAGGCGAACGAATCCGCCGGCCGCGGCTTCCCGAAGGGCGCCGCCTTCGCCTTCAACCTCAACATGAACACGCCCTTCGAGGAGAAGGTGTTCCTCGCCTCCGAGCCGCGGCTTGCCTCCGACGTCACCGGCGCCGTCGACGTGCCGCTGTTCTCCGACCTGAAGCGTCACAAGATGGGCCGCTGCCTTGCCGACGTGATCCACCAGCAGACCGACCGTGCGGGCGTCTTCGTGCCGCGCGATCAGTACGTGACCCGCGCGCTCTGGGGCCTCGCCGACACCGGGCCCTGGCTGCACGACGGCCGGGCGCTCAGCCTGCGCGACGCGATCCTGAAGCACTCCGACGCCGCCTGCGCGGACAACGGCTCCGGCTTCGTCAGCGAGGCGAACGGTGCGGTGACGGCCTTCCAGGCGCTGCCCGCCGAGGATCAGGACGCGCTGCTCGCCTTCCTGCACACGCTGCGGCTGCCGCGCGACGAGGGCTTTGCGGGCGTCGACCAGAACCGCTGAGACAGGCGGGGGGGGGGGGGGGCCCCCCCCCCCGGGGGGGGGGGGGGGGGGCGCCCCCCCGCGGCCCCCCCGGCCCGGATCCGGCATTGCCGGCGTCTCCCCGTAGGGGCGGCGCCGGCATTCGCGCATGGTTCCCCGGCGCGATTTTCTCTGGGTCTTCCACTCGGCTTTTCGAAACGCAGCGAGCTTTCGACCCTGAGGAGACAAACGATGCGCTCGAGACTTTCGACCACCGCCCTTCTGACCACCAGCTTCCTCGCCGCCGGTGCGGCCTTCCTGCCGCAGGCCGCCAGCGCCGGCGACTATTTCGGCCCGCGCGCCAGCGCCGCCGAGATCAACCACGTCATCAACTCTTCTTCCAGCTATGGCGGCGGATATGGCGGCGGCTATGGCGGCTATTCCCCGCGTTACGGCGGCGGCTACGGCGGCGGCTACGTTTCGCGCGATTACGGCCATGACGGCTACGGCTACGGCCATGCCGGCTACGGGCACGACGGCCGCGGCTACGGCTATGCCGACCACGGCTACGGCGACCGCTACTACGGCGACCTCGACGACTTCCACGCTCCCCGCCGCCATCGCGGCGTGGTGGTCTACCGCTACCGGACCTATGCGCCGTTCGAGCCGGCGACCGACTATGCCGAGCCGACGGTCGAGACGCAGGACGTCCGGGTCGAGACCCACGACATGCAGGGCGAAGCCCACGACATGCACGCCGCGACGGACAAGCCGGAGCCGCGCAGCGACGTCGGCCGGCCGATCCTCTTCGCTGCCGGCATGTCCGGCCTTTCCGAGACGGCTGCGGCCGACCTCGACCGCATCGGCAACATCCTCCTCGCCTATACCGAGACCGACGTCCGCGTTCTCCTCACCGCCTATACCGACGCGACCGGCACGCAGGAGCAGAACGAGGCGATCTCGATGAAGCGGGTCGCCGCCGTGAAGGCCTACCTGTCGGAGAAGTTCGACATTCCGGCCGACCGCTTCGTCGAAGCACCCTTCGGCGAGACGCCGGCGCCCGGCATCGACGATCCGCTGGCGCCTGAAAACCGCCAGGTGGTGGTGGCGCTGCTCGGCCTCGATCTCGACAAGACGGGCGACCGCCCGGTCGCCGATGCCGGCGAGCCGGTTGCCGCCGAGACCGCGAGCTACCGCACGGCCGAGCCGACCTGCCGCGTTCCGGCCTACCCGCATGCCGACTACTCGGTCGAAGGGCGTCTCGTGGCCGCCGGCTTCCAGGACATCGACGACTTCGGCGGCGGCCGGGTGATCGAGGTCTGCAAGATCGGTCACTGAAACGGACGGGGCGGGCCGGCGAAAGCCGCCCGCCCTTCGAGCCTGCCGGCAGGGCTTCGCAGAAGCGAGCCGCCGGACGATGCAACCGAACAGCGTGCCGACCTTCGAGAATCCCCGTCAATTCACGGATAACGCTGCGGAATCTCTGCCGCGAATGCTTTTCCTTCGAAAGCCTCCACTGCCTGATCGATCCACTTTCCTGATGGGTTTCAAGCGCACGACTTCGTGCTAGAACTCTCGAGGAATATTGAGGACGCAACGACGATGAACGGCGCTTCGAACCTGGGCGGTCTCCTACGTCAAGCCGTCGTATTCGCGCTGGTTTTTGTTGCCGCGGCGGCGCCGGCCGCGAGGGCGGACGAGGTGCTGCGCCCCGGCGCTCCCCTCGTCGACAACGTGCGCACCCAGGTCACCGCGGCGATCGCCGGCATCCTCACCTCGAACTGCATCGCCCCCGACGCGCCGCGCCCCTACGACCTGACCTATCTCGGCCTGCCGGCCGGCGATCCGCACGTTTCGGAGAGCCTCAGGTCGCGGATCAACGGCGCGCTGCAGGAGGCGATCCGCGGCTCGGGCCTCGCGATCAACGTCAACACGGCCGAGAACGCCCGCGCCCTCCTGCCGATTCTCGGCGCCAGCGACGAAAGCAGCCGCCAGCTCGAGCAGATGGTCAACCGGCTCTACGCCTCGACCTTCGCCGTCGCCGTCCAGGCCTCGCGCCCGACCGTCGACGTCGCCCGGCTCAACGTCGCGATCTTCGCGCGGTCGGGCTCCGGCTCCTACAGCTGCAACCGCACCGTCGCCATCAACCTGCACCTGCCGTCCTTCACCGCGATCGGCGACTTCCGCGGATCGAGCGTCGACCTCGTCGAGCTCTCCGGCGCATACCAGTCGGTGCTCGGCACGGTGGCGCCGAAGCTCGCTTCCGCCACGAGCCTCAGCTTCGAGCCCGACATGCATGTCGACGGCAGCTGCAATCTCTCCGAACGGGCGGCCGACACCTTCACCACCGCCTATTTCCAGATGCAGCAGGGCGATCTCGCCGCCTGGCTTGACGGCAAGCCGCTGCCGCCGCTGATCACCGGCCAGGCCGACGACAAGGCGGAAGGCGTCGTCATGGACGTCGACTACCGCCTGCCGGAGAAGAACGGCCGGATCGTCGACCTGACCCTCACCATCCGCACCGGAAAGACGGTGCTGACGCGGCGCCAGGCGCTCGCCGTCGCCGACGAGGGGATGCTCGACGGATGCCGGCCGCAGGCGGTGGTCGAGGCCGCCAAGGTGCCGGCCGTCAAGACCGCCTCCGCCGCCCCGAACGCGTCGGCCGCCCCGAACGCTTCCGGCACCCCGGCCGGTGCCGCTCCCTCGCCGGCAGCTTCCGGCACCGAGACGAAGGTCGCCCCGCAGCAGCCGGAGGACGCCGCCTCGGCGGTCCCGGCGGACGAGAAGCCGGCGCCGCAGCCCGTCGACGCGGCGGCCTCGGCGACCCCCGCGACCGGCGGCGACGACAGCGCGGCGGCCGAGGACGACCAGGGCCAGCCGCCCCGCCACCTCTTCATCATCGCCAATCACGCCTACCGCTATGCCGAGGACGTGCGCTTTGCTCCGAACGACGCCAGCGCCGTCGAGAAGCTGTTCGTCGAGCAGTTCGGTCTCGCCCCGGCGAACATCACCCGCTACGAGGACCTGACCAAGGCGGAGTTCGAGTATCTCTTCGGCGATGCCGACAAGCCGGGCACCATCGCCAACCAGATCTCCTCGCCCAACGCCGAGGTCTACGTCTATTTCGTCGGCCACGGCTCGCGCTCCTTCATGGGCGGCGGCAACGACAGGACGCCCTATCTCCTCGGCATCGACAGCCGGCCCGACCGGCTCGACCTGACCGGCTACGACCTCAACACGATGATCAAGCGGCTCGCGCAGCTTCGCGAGAAGACCTTTCCGAAGGGCCGGGTCGTCATGATGCTGGAGAGCTGTTTTTCGGGCCGCTCCGACGCCGGCGACTTCGTGACCGGCGTCAGCGCGCCGAATTCCGGCGAGCCGCCGGTGATCAAGGCCGACAAGGGCGTGACGCTGATCGCCGCCGCCCATTCCGACCAGGTCGCGGTGTGGGATTCCGAATATCGCCACGGCGTCTTCACCGACGCCCTGGTCTCCGCGCTCTACGGCGAGGCCGACGAGAAGCGCTTCGGCGGCAACGGCGACGGCAAGGTCACGGTCGCCGAGCTCGACGACTTTCTCCAGAACCGCATGTCGCGGCGGATCAAGCAGCTGCGCCCGGAGTTCCGCCAGACGCCGGAAATCGACGGCGCGGCGCCGACCGAGGTGCTGTTCACGCTGCCCGACGACGGCGTCGGCCGCGAGGAGGCGACCGAGCGCGAGCACTACGAGCTCCTCACCGCCCGGGAAATCCTGGAATCGAAGGATCTCGGGGGCGTGCAACCCTATCTGCGGGGCTGCGTCTACTGCCCGCTGAAGGACGAGCTGCGCGACCTCGTGCAGACCGAGCGGCGGCGCGAGGCGATCTGCCGCGCCGAGGAGCGTCATTCCGCCGAACTCTTGAAGAGCGGCAGCGCGCTGGAGATCGGCGCCTATCTCCAGAGCTGCGAATGCTGCGGCGACAAGAAGCCGCTGGAAGACCGCCTCGCCAAGCTCAACGGTCCCGATCCGGCCGCCCTCAAGGACGAGGCCCTATGGGCGGCGGCGGAAAAGGACGGAACGCTCGACGCCTACTGGTACTACGTCCAGAACTGCGAGGAGTGCACGAAGAAGCGCGAGGGCGAGAAGAAGGTCGCCGGCATCTGCCAGCGTGCCCACGACACGGTCGAGACGCAGTTTCCGGCCGACCGCTCCTATGACGGCCTGCTGCGCTACCTCGCCAGCTGCAACGACCTGCCGCCGGTCTGCGGCGCCTGCCAGAAAATGAGCGAGGCGATCAAGCTGGTCGCCGAGATCGAGAGCCGGCCGGATTTCGCGACAAAGGACGCCGCGGCGCCGACTGCCGCCGAGGCCGCGCCGCAGCAGCGCGTGGCCGCCGTCGAGAGCGAGGATCTCAAGGCCTACAAGACCACCATGTCGTCGACCGACTCGACGGACTACGACAACTTCCTCGCGCAATATCCGAAGAGCGTCTACGTGCCTGAAATCAAGGAGCGGCTCACCAGCCTGCTCGCCCAGGAAGCCACCTGGGAAGAGGTCTCCAACATCCACACGGTCGAGGCCTATCGCCGCTACGTGCTGCAGTATCCGACGGGCAAGCATCTCGGCGAAGCGCGCGACCGCATCGAGATGCTCGCGGACGAGGCCGACTGGCAGAAGGTCCTCGTCGAACGCACCCGCGACGCGCTGGTCGAATATCTGAGAAAGCGGCCGACCGGGCGCTATGCCGGCCACGCCCGCCAGCTGGTCCGCGATTTCGACGAGAAGGGCTGACGCCGGAAAAAGTCGCAGACGGGGTAATCGGCAGCGACCGGAGGGCGGCATCCGGTCGCTGCAGCCATTGAAAGGTTCGGCGCATGGCGCAGCCCGAGACGCTCTTCACCTGGTCCGAGACCGCCCGCACGGAATTCGACGCCCTGGTCGACGGCAGCAACGCCTCCGACCGTTTCCGGCTTGCTCTCGCCCAGACGATCGCCAGCGGCTGGGGCGCCAATCGCGACAAGCCGGTGTGGGCGCTGGCCGGGACGCTGGCGCTCTTGGGCGAGACCGGTGCCGGACTGAAGAGCGCGCTCGACTTCCTCTGGCTCCCCGCCAACACGGCGTTCGCGCATCTCGGCGCCTGCCGGCATCCGGCGGTCTCGGCCAACGAGGGCGGGTCCTTCCATCTCAAGCTTCCCGGCGGCGGCCTGCTGCTCGACCGGTTCCGGCTGAAGCTCCTGCAGAAATACCTCGAATTCCTGATCTCCTGCGACGGCTTCGCCCATTCCGGCGAGGTGGCCGGCCTCCTCGACGCCTGCCTGCGCGGCGGCCTGTCGGACAAGGGCGCCATCGACACGGCGGTCAAGTCCATCGCCAAGATCCTCTACCGCTACCGGACCGAGCATTTCGACGACGGCCACGCCACCTCGGCCTTTTCGATCCTCAGGGCCTATCTAGCGGGCATCGGCGACACCATCACCGACGACACCGTGTTCGAGTTCTGGTCGGCCGAGACCAACAGCCACTTCAAGACCTACCAGGCGAGCTTCTTCGCTCTGAAGGACTATGTCGACGCCCTTGCCGAGGCCCGCTCGCGCGCCGCGATGCGGCGGGCCGGCGAGATCGACGCGCCCGGCATCGCCGCCGAACTCTCGGTCGACTTCGTCGATCCGTTCGAATTCGAGGACGAGGACGGGGCGGCGATCGGCGACGTCGCCGACGACGCCGAACAGGCGGCCGCGGCAGCGACCGGCAGCGGCGAGGAGGCGGCGAGCGCGGCACTCAAGGCGGTGGCCGACAGCGAGGTGAAGCTGATCAAGAAGCGCGAGGAGATGCTCGCCGCGCCGATCGTCTCGGCCGGCAGGTTCGGCTGCAGCCTGCCGCTGGCGACGCTGCGGCTCCTCGCCTTCCACCCGATCCAGTCTGCGCTTTCCAATTCCCTGAGGACAGGCAAGGCCACCCTTTCGCTCGAGGAGCGCGTCACCTGCGTCGAAGCCCGGCGCTACGGCGTGCTCATGGGCGAGATCGGCGACCTCGAAACCGCGATGACCGAATGGCTGAAGATCGCCTTCGCCATCCGCACCGAGGAAGCGACGGGCAATGCCCGGGCCGATGCCATCCGCGCCGAGGGTGTCCAGCTCCTGAAGACGCGGCGCAGTCAATCGCTGGCAAGGCCCCGCGAGGAACTCGCGGACGCCTTCGAAAGGGTCGAACGGGCGCTGATGGCGCTCGCCCGATCGCTCGCCGACTTCCGCGCCGCCGTGCGCGGGCGGCGGGTCCGGAGCGACGATCTCGACTCCGGCTTCGAGGCAGACCGGGCCAAATTCGCGGCGCAGCTGACGAAGCTCTACGCCACCTGAAATCGTGCGGCGCCGCCGGCAGCGGCCGGTGCCGCGACCAGAAACGGGACGATGCGACCGAAGGCCCCGAAGAAGGCCGGTCCGAAAGGGATAAAGCCGTGACAATCCGTATCGATCAGATCACTTCGCCGGAGCTTCTCGCCGAAGCCGAACGCCGCTTCGTCGACCGGCGCGCGACGCGCGAACTCGCCGGTCACGGCGAGGAACGGGCCGGCGCTGCGGGCCGCATCGACGTCGCGGCGTTTCTGGCGGGGGGCGGCGCCGATGTTGGCGCGCCGGTGCCGATCGGCCTGTTGCGCCTGCGGCGCCAATATCTCCAGAGCCGCAGCCTCGCCTTCTCGACGGTCGCCCGCGCCGCCAGCACGGAAGCCGACGTCGCGCGGACGATCGGCGGCTTCCGGCTCGAGCTTCTGGACGAGGGCGACGCCTTCTTCGTGGTCATCTCCCCGAATTCCGATGGGGAACTGCCGCGTCACCTTACCTTGATCCACGAAGAAAGGAGATTGTCACTGGATATTCCGTTGGGTAATCCTATCGGGGGTGTGCTCCAGATGGGGCTCGACCCTGCGTCGGACGGTGACCGGAGGACGATCGAGCTTTTGAGGGATCCCAGGACGGAGATCTACCTGTCCTGACGAGTTGAATTCACCGCGCTTTCGCAAGGGCCGCAAAGGTTCGCCGTCGGAAGCCGCGAGGAAGGTGTCGAGAAGAACCGGATGCAAGCGCTTGAAACCGTGCGTCAGTTCACGCACAGTCCGGCTTCCGATCTCGTTATGGATGCGGCGCGTTTGGCGGCGAACGGCAACGCGCAGAAGCGTATGCGTGTCATCATCCCGACCACGGCGAAACCGGTCGAGCTGCGTGCCGTCAAGCGGCGGCCGCGCGTGCCCGCGAGCTACATGGCCGTCGTCGGCGACTTCCGCCCGCTCGCCCTGTCCGCGGACTACCACCGCTTCGTCAACGGTCCGCTGCGTCTCGTGGTGCCGGATCTCCCGGCGACGGAACTCAGCCTGTCGGACGCGCTCGATTGCGGCCGCTCCTGGGAGCTGCCGGTGCTTCTCGCCCATCTGATGGAGGCGGCCGGCCGGCTCGATGCCCGCGAGCCGCTGCTCCTCTGGGCGACCGGGATGGTCGATGCCGACCTCAATCCACAGAGCGCCGACTACCACATTCCCCTGAAGCTCGAACTGTCGAAGCCGATCTTCGCCGAAGCCGAGGCGAGCGGCGCGCAGATCGCCATGGTGGTCCCGCCGCTGCAGAGCGACGAGGAGCGCCGGCTGGTGGAAGCCTTCGCCGCCGAATTCGGCGCCAAGCTGACGGTCGCGGCCTCGCTTGCCGAGGTGACGGCGGCGTTCGGCCTCGAGACCGAGCTCGAGGCGCCCGACGCGGCGTCCCCGCAAGCGGCGGCGTCGACCGCCGCGGCGAACGCCCCGGCACGTCTGGCCGACGTCAGCCCGGCGCTGCCGCAGATCCGCCCGCAGCGTGGCGCACGCTTGGCCTATGGCCTCGGCGGTGTCGCCGCCGCCGGTCTCGCCGTCGCCGGCATCGCATTTTTTCTCTCTGACAGTTCCACTCCGCTTTCCGAGACGGGCCACGAGCCCGAACGGGCTCTCGTCGCCGCAGCCGACAATCTCGCGGTGGACGGGCTCTATGCGGAGAACCGAGCGGCATGTCAGGAGAAGATCTATACCGGCGAGCATCTGGTGGTGGAGCCGGCCGAACGGGTGGGCGACGGCTACCAGCTCAAGGCGAGCGAGGGCCTCTGCGGCCTCAGGCTGCGCAACATGTCCGAACAGGCACAGAAGCTCTTCGTCGACACGCGGCTGACCGGCCTCGCGATCCCCGGCGGGGCGTCGATCCTGTCCGGGGGCGATCTCTCCGCCGGCGAGGCGACACTTCTCTATTTCGCGCGAACACCCTCCCCCCTCTCGTCCGAGGCGGTGTTGCGCGACCCGACGGGCCGGGAAAGCCGCGTTTCGATCGCGATCGAGTGAAGGCACGGTGCGCGGCGATGTTGGAAACGGGAGGACCGGCATGACAGCACAGCACCCCACGAAAGGCCGCCGGCCGACGCCGCTCCGCCTTCTTCGCGCGCGCCGTCTTGCCGGGTTTGCGGGCCTTGCCGGCTTCGTTGCGCTGGCCCTGCCGGGCCCGGTCCGGGCCCAGACCGACATCAACGCGATCCTCGGCGGCGAAACTCCCGCCGCCGGCGAGACCGCCGGGACCCCGGGCATCCGTCCGCAGCCCTTTCCCGGAACCGTCGACCAGGGAACGGCGCCGCAAACGGGCCGGGCGGCGACCGAGGTTCCCGTCGCGAAGGGCGGCGAGGAACGCTGGGTCAACAGCGACCATCCGGTCGAAAACCTGTCGGTGATCTCCGTCCATCCGCTGCCGGGCGAGAAGTGCCAGGACGTTCTGTTCGACATCCGGCCCTCGACCCGGGTGCGTCACACCGCGGCGGTGGGCGGCACGCTCGACTTCGACCTCGGCCAGCTGTGCCTTCTCGGCATCCGCAACGAATCCGACCGGCGCACCGTCGTGGTGCGCGTGGGCGAAGAGCTGAAGACCGTCGCGATCGTCTCCGACAGCCGGCTGAATTCCGGCATCGCCCTCGGGCCGGGACGCGAGATCATGACGCCGATCCGGCCGCTCGACGTGAAGGCCCTGTCGATCGGCGTCGAGGCGGTCTGGGACGACCAGATCGATTCCCCGAATCCGACCGTCGAAAGCTTCGCGCTGCGACTGGTCCGGAAAGACAAACCCGGAAGCTGAGGAGCCCGACCATGGCGCGTTCCCTTTCTGCGACGAACCGGACCGGCAGGGCTGGAAAGCCCCGGCTCGCAGCGCTTCTCGCCGCCGCGATGCTCGGCGCCGCCGCCCTTCCGACGCTCGCCGACGCGGCCGACTTCAAGCTGCCGGCGGACGATTACGGCAAGGTCGTCCTGCCGCTGCACCAGTCGCTCGGCGATGCCGCCCGCGACGTCGTCGACCGGCAGAACGTCTTCGAGCCGGTCGGCCTCTTGCGCGAGGACGATCCGATGCGCCGCCTGTCGCGGTCGATCGGCCGGCTCGACCTGAAGGTCGAGGAAAACGGCCAGCAGTTCCTCTCGACCTGCACCGCCACGATCGTCGAGGGCAATCTCGTCCTGACCAACTACCACTGCATTCCGGGCTTCTCCGGCAAGGTGCTGGAGGCCTCGATCCTGCTCGACTACTACGGCCCGGACAGCAAGACGACGCGCATTCCGGTCGAGACGACGCCGGTCGAGAAGGACCCCAAGCTCGACTATTCGCTGTCGCGCCTCGCCGGCCCGGCCCCGAGCGATCTCGAGCCGATGACCTTTTCGAAGGAACGCTCGCGGCCGCTCGAGCGCCTCATCGTCATCCATCATCCGGCGGGTCAGCCGAAGATGATGACGCAGTTCCGCTGCTATGCGGCGGACAAGCAGGACGACGGCCCGATGCTGCGCCACCGCTGCGACACGCTGCCGGGCTCCTCGGGGGCGCTGATCTTCAATTCCGACCGCCAGGTCGTCGGCATCCACCATTCCGGCGGCCTCAACGAGAACGACCCGAACAGCTTCAACGAAGGCTCGAACACGGTCGACATCATCAAGGAGAGCGCCTTCCTCCATCCCGCGTCGGATGCCGGCGCCCCGGCCGCGGTCGCCACCAATCCGGCACAGACCGCCCCCGGCACGACGACCGCCGCGGCCGCGGAAGCGCGCCAGCCCGCCGTTTCGCCGCAGCCCACGGCCGCGCAGCAGCCGACGAGCGCCCGCCAGCCGGCGGCCGGCGGCGACCCCAACCCGATCATCGGCGGCAGCGACCGGGCGCAGCCATACAACGATCTTCTCAGCCAGTGAGCCCACGCAACGCCCTCTGGCGCTTCCACTGCACCCGAGACAACCGATCAACCGCATCAGAAGGCTTCAAGGACATGGCAAGGATGACGGGTTCGACGAGCGGACGAAACGTGAGATCGGGGCGGCCCGGTGCCGTGATGCCTGCCCGCGTGGCGCGCCTCTTCCTGGCAGCGATGCTGGTCTCCGTGGCGCCGGCGGCCGTCGGCGCCGGCGCCACGGCCTTCGCGCAGCAGACCAAGGTGCAGCCGAAGAGCGAGCGCGCCGAGCGCATCATCCGGACCCTGCGCCCGGATCGGCAGAGCCGGCAGTCCGACGCCGCCTATGCCAACCGGATCATCGAGATGGAGATCCCGCTGCCCGGCCGGCATCAGATGAAGAAGATCATCCTCAACTACAACCACTCGATCGATCTCGCGGTCTATTACGACTTCGACAGCTCGCAGATCACGCCGGAAACGGCGGAGGTCCTCGACGATCTCGGCTACGCGCTGGAGGCGAGCGAGCTCGACGGCAGCCAGTATCTGATCGCCGGCCATACCGACGCGGCCGGCAAAGACGGCTACAACCAGTGGCTCTCCGAAAGCCGGGCGCTCGCTGCCAAGCGCTATCTCGTGCAGAAGTTCGACATCGATCCCGACCGGCTGGTCGTGGTCGGCTTCGGCGAGAGCCGGCTCGCCGATCCGCGGCGCCCGCGCGACGGCATCAACCGCCGCGTCGAGATCACGCTGATCGAGGACGGCTATTCCGGGCCGACGGCGGAGCGCTTCGAGGCGCCGCGCGCGACCTACCGCAAGGGACCGGCGCCGAGCGCCGAAGATCTCGGGCTGGTCGAATACGCCCCCGCCCCGGTCGCCGGCTCGAATGCCGACTGCGAAGGCACCGAGGGGATTTCCGATCCCCGGCCGTCCGACACCGGCCTCGACGATTTCGGCAACCGGCCGACGCCGGTGCCCTGCAGCGACGTCGCCAAGAACGTCGCCCCCACCCAGCCGGAACCCGTCGACGAGGAACAGCCGGATCAGGCTGACCAGACGACGCAGCCGGCGCCGAGATCCGACAACGCGACGCCGGTCGTGCGTCCGCCGGCCAGTGGCGCCGCGGACCAGAACTCGGCGATCGGGCAGTGAAGGAGGGGCCGCAACGAACCATCGTCTCTCGATCCGCGCGGCCGGTGGCCGCGCAGCCCGTCCGAAATGCCCCGCAACCCTTTTCTAGAAACCGGAGAGCCCCAATGAAGATGCTCGCAAGAACCGCCATCGCCGCGGTGTTCGGTGTCTGCGCCATGGCCGCAAGCGCCGCGCATGCCGCGACGATCAACGTCCTCGTCATGCAGGAGGACTGGGACCAGGAGAGCCTGCCCCGCAACAACCGCATCCAGAATGCGGTCCTGTCGACGATCAACCAGACCCTCAACGCCCCGGCCTATCAGTCGAAGCTGCGCCAGTACGGCATCGAGGGAATGGACGTCTACGACGAGACGGCGCTGACCCTCAACTTCTACCAGCAGGACCGGCAGCGCCGGACCGACGAGGAGCTGATCTCGGTCGTGCGGTCGATCGACAATCCGCAGATCGACTACGTCATGCCCTATACGCTCTACGCCCGGGCGGTGACCGAGCCCTACAGCGGCATCGTCAAGCTGCAGATGTCGCTGAACTATCGCGCCCTCGACGTGCGCAGCGGCCGCTTCGTCGGCGGCGACAATCTCGACCTCGACACCAAGGGCGTCTCCTTCACCGGCTGCGCCGCCGGTCTGAACGGCACCCCCGCCGACCCGCACTGCATCAAGGAGTTCGTGTCGCTGAACGGTGAGAAGCTTGCCCGCAACGCCGGCAACAAGCTCGCCATCCAGCTCGCCGCCCTGCTCGGCCGCCAGTATGGCAGCGGTCATTCCGAGACGATCGTCGAACACGGCGACACCAACGAGGCGATCGGTGACGACGTCGCGGGCCTGCCCCGCCATGGCGTCGGCGGCTCGGTCTGCGACAACCCGCCGACCACCTTCGCCGTCACCTTCCGCGGCTTCGAGCAGCGCCAGGTGAACGCGGTCGAGGAGTACATGTCCTACTGGAAATGCGCGCTCGACCTCGACGTCACGTCGTCGGACTTCTCGGAGATCACCTTCTCCTACAAGACCCGCTCCGACCAGCAGCGCGTGCTGCGCAACGTCCGGCTGATGCTCGAACTGATGGGCGTCGTCGCCGAGCCGCAGACCCAGGGTTCCAACGAGATCGTCGTGGAAGCCCTCGGCGTCCGCGAGAACTGACAGAAGACCGGCGCCCGCCCCGACGGCGGGCGCCATCCCCGACGAGCCGCCCCGTCTTTGACTGGGCCCGCCCCCTTTCCCGAAGGTTCGAAGCGATGCGCAGGATCGACCGCACTGTCTCACGTCGCCGCCGGCTTCGCGCCCTCGCCCAGACCGGCACCGCCCTCGCCGTCACGATGACCGCCTCCGGCCTCTTCCTGCCGCTCGCGAACGCCCAGGACGGCTTCGCCGAAGCCAGCCGCCAGATCGTCCCCGGCGCCGCCGCCGCGTTGTCGCAGAACCCGCCCCGCCTCGTCGATCCCGCCCGGGTGCTCGTCACCCTGAAGGCCGGCCAGAACCGCGAGAGCCTGCGGGTCGAGGCCACCCGGCGGCAACGCGAATCCGCCGGCGGCGCGATGGACGCGGTGGTGGCCGCGATCGCCTCCGCCGACGCCAGCGGCCGGACGCTCGTCCTCACCCTTCCCGGCGCCAGCCGCGAGAGCAACGGCCAGGCTCCCGCCCCCCGCCGGCTCGAACGCGGCAGCGATTTCGCCGCCGGGCTCGCGCCGGAAGCCGCCCGCCTCGTCGGCGAGCTTCGCAACCTGCCGCAGGTGGCGGCGGTCGAGCCGAACCTGATGCGCTTTCCGACCCAGACGGCCGATCCGGCCGCCGCCATCAACGCCATTCTCGGCGGCGATGCGCCTTCGGGAAACACCGCGCCCAGCGCCTCGGGGCAGCCGCCGCGCGGCCTCGGCGCACCCTCCCGCGACGCGGCGCGGCCGACCCCCCAGGTCGACGCGCCGGGCGCACCGGGAGCCCCGGTCGCAAGCGCCGACATCCCGGCGCTCTCGGACGATCCCTTGGCGCCGCTGCAGTGGCAGCTCTTCGACCATTCCGCCGACAACCAGGCGAACCGCGTTCCCGGCGGCACCGGCTTCCGGACGTTCCGCGAAACCCACCGCCAGGGCTCCGGCCCGGCACCGGTCGTCGCCATCGTCGATACCGGCCTGATCGCCAGCCATCCCGACCTTGCGGTCAATCGCATTCTTCCCGGCTACGACTTCATCTCGCTTGATCTCGTCGCCAACGACGGCGACGGTCGCGACAGCGATCCGACCGACCCGGGCGACGGCAGCGCCGCCGACTTCTGCGGCCCCGGCACGCCGGCGACGACGAGCAGTTGGCACGGCTCCCACGTCGCCGGAATCGCCGGCGCGGTCGAGGGCGACAACCGGATCGGCATCGGCCTTCCGGGCGTCCCGGTCCGCATCCTGCCGGTGCGGGTCCTCGGCCGCTGCGGCGGCTTCGATGCCGACATCATCGACGCCATCCGCTGGACTGCGGGTCTGACCGTCGCGGGCGTGCCGGACAACCCCAACCCCGCGAAGGTGATCAACATGTCGCTCGGCGGTCCGGGCGCCTGCCCGGCGGCCTACCAGGCCGCGGTCGACGAGGTGCTGGCGAGCGGGGCGATCCTCGTCGTCGCCGCCGGCAACGAGGCGAAAGACGCCCGCGAATCCTCGCCGGCGAGCTGCAACGGCGTCATCACCGTGGCCGCCTCGGACGCCCGCGGCGTCATTGCGCCCTATTCGAATTTCGGTCCCCGGATCGACGTTTTGGCACCCGGCGGCAACAGCGCCCGCGACGACGACCACAACGGCTTCGGCGACGGCATCCTGTCGCTGGTATCCGGCGGCTACGGCCTGAAGAACGGCACCTCCATGGCGACGCCTCTCGTCTCGGCGGCGGTCGCGGCGCTCGTCGCCGACAGACCGGCGATGACCGCGAAGGAGGCGCGCGACGCGCTCGCCGCGACGGCGCTTCCCCGCTCCAGCGCCGAATGCCCGCAGGGCTGCGGCGCGGGACTGATCCAGGTCGCGTCGCCAAGCGGCACGGCGGCGGCGTCGAGCCTCGTGCGAAGTTCACGATAACCCGCTTGTCCCGTCATCCCCATCGACGGGGCGACGTTTGCGAAATCCCATCACGCGTAAGAGGAGCGAGTTTCCCATGCCACGATTGTCCCTGTTGGTCGCGGCGATCTTCGGAGCGCTGGCGCTCTCGGGCCCGGCCCTCGCGCAGTCCTGCGACACCTACCGCGTCGAGGCCCGGCTGTTGAACATGCGGGCGGAGCCGAACGTCTTCGGCACCATCCTCGACGTCCTGCGCTACAACGAACTCGTCTGCGTCTCGAAGAACGAGACGACGGGCGGGCAGGACTGGGGCTACGTCGTCTCGAAGAGCCGGCCGGACGGCAGCGACACGCAGAAGGCCGAAGGCTGGACGTCGCTGCGCTACCTCGCCAAGGTCGACCAGCCCGCCGGTTCTCCGACGCCGGTCGCCGGCGACGACCAGGCGGGCGCCGTGCCCGATCCGGGCAGCGGCCAGACGGTCGCGCCGCCGCCGGACACCGAGCAGCCGGTGACGCTGAGCTTCAGCGAGCCGGTGCCGTTCGGCCCCTTCCCGGTGCGCGGCCGCACCCTCGAACAGCTGTCGAACTCGCTGCCGCTGTTCTCGCCGATCGAGGGCCTGCCGGAAGCCAAATGGAAGCGGCAGTGCACCACTTGCCACCAGTGGAACAAGGATCGGCTCTGCGACCAGGGCAAGTCCTACGCCGCCAATCCCGGCAGCATCATCCGCATCCAGCATCCCTATGGCGGGCCGTTCAAGAAGGCTCTGTCGACCTGGGCCGCCAGCGGCTGCCAGTAGACCGAGGTCGACGCACCGCCGGGTACAGCATCCGCCAACCGTGTGGAAGAGGAACGCCAAATGGCTACGAGACACGTGATGACGGCGGCGGGCTGCTTCGCAGCCATGCTGGCCGTCGCGGGTTCCGCCGGGGCCTGCGAATTCTACGAAGCGATCGACAACCGCACCGAGCTTTTCGACAAGCCGGACAGCGGCGCCGGTCTCGCCTTCGCCGTGCTTCCCGAGACGGCGCAGGCCTGCGTGATGGAGCAGGCCGCGGATCCGGCGGGCCACAAGTGGTACCGGCTCGGTTTCTATACGGTGGCCAACGTCAAGTACAATGTCGACGGCTGGGTCCGGGCTCCGGGCGACGCGGCGCCGGCCGGCACGACCGTGGCGGCGGTGAGCGAGCCGACGCCGGTGGCGACGCAGGACGAGCCCGCAAAGCCGCAGCAGGGCGCGAAGGAGGCGTTCTTCGCCAAGGGCTGGACGCTCGACAATGCCCGCTCGCGACTGAACTTCGTCACGATCAAGAAGGGGACGGTGGTCGAGACGCAGAAATTCGGCGATCTCAGCGGCTCCGTCGCGCCGGGCGGCGAGGCGGAGGTGAAGATCAAGCTGGAATCGGTCAGCACCGGCATCGACATTCGCGACGTGAGGATGCGCTTCCTGCTGTTCGACATCGACCAGTTCCCGGAGGCGACGATCACCGCCAAGATCGACCCGCAGGCGATCGGACAGGTCTTCGACGAGGCGCGCATGACCTACGATCTGCCGCTGACCCTGACTGTCAGGGGCATCAGCAAGGACTTCACCGTCCCTGTCGTCATCTCCAAGCTCGGCGACAATCTGGTGTCGGTCGCCTCGGCCTCTCCGGTGACGGTCTCGACCGCCGACTTCGGCATGGAGGACGGCCTGAAGAAGCTGAGCGAGGCGGCCGGCGACATTCCGATCACCCCGTCGTCGCCCGTCACCTTCGAACTCGCCTTCGTTCCGGCGAGCTGAACCGGCCGCAATGCGGCCCAGGGTCGGGGCAGGCCTCGTCGCCGGTCCCCGGCCCCTTGCGAGCGGCGCGACCTTCGGCGGCAATGGTTGACTTTGGCCCGCCACCTTCGCATGTGCGGGCCATGCGCGCCGCCGAAGCCGACATCCTGATCATTCCCGGATACAAGGGATCGCCCGAAAACCACTGGCAGAGCCGATGGGAGCGCAAGCTTTCCACGGCCCGGCGGGTGGAGCAGGCGGAGTGGTCGAAACCCGTCCTCGACGACTGGACCGACGCCGTCGCCGCGGCGGTGAACGATTCGACCCGGCCGGTGGTGCTGGTCGGCCATTCGCTCGGCGTCGCCGCGGCCGTCCAGGCGCTGGGAAAATTTGACCGGCCGGTGGCCGGCGCCTTCTTCGTCGCGCCGCCGGACGTCGAAAGTCCCGCCATCCGACCGAAGCACCTGCGCACCTTCGGCCCCTATCCGCGCGATCCCCTGCCGTTTCCGAGCCTCGTCGTCGCCAGTCGCAACGACATGTTCTCGTCCTTCGAGGCGGCAGAAGACATCGCCGGAGCCTGGGGCTCGCTCTTCATCGACGCGGGCGAATCCGGCCACCTCAACGCCGACAGCGGTCACGGCCCGTGGCCGGAGGGCCTCCTCACCTTCGGCCGCTTTCTCAGCCGCCTGCCCCGCCCGCCGCACTGAACCTTGCGGCAGCCGGGCGGTGCCGCCCGCGGCGGAGCGCTTCCTCCTGCCAAAACCCACGACCACCAGCCCACCTGAGGACATCCCGCACGAACAGTAGAAGCGCGGTTGGCGGTGCTGCGCCGGCGGCGGCTCAGCCGTTGCGGATCTGCGTCTCGGCCTCCGCCAGAAGATCGGCCATGTGGCGATGGATCTGATGATCCGACTGCTCGATCTTGGCGCCGTCGAAGTCCGAGCGGATCTTCTGGAAGATCCCCTCGTCGCCCGGCGTCTGGAAGGCGACGGCGACGAGTTCCTGCGCGTAGCGCTCGGCTTCCTCGCCGGCAAAGCCGAGCTTCTCGGCCACCCAGAGCCCGAGCAGCTTGTTGCGGCGCGCCTCGATGCGAAAGCGCAGTTCCTGGTCGTGCACGTACCGGCTTTCGAAATCCTGTGCGCGATCGTTGAAGGACATGTCTGGTTTCCTCGCTGGTCGGCCCGGGCGGGCGGTCGCCCCTGACATAAGGAAACATCGCCGGCTTTTGAAGCGAAATTCGGCCGCCGCGTCCCCGTCGCCGGAGCGCGCGCCGGCCCGGTCAGCCGCGTCCGAGTTCGGCGCGGAGCTGGCGCAGCTCGAGCCGCAATTCCTGCACCTCGCGGGCGAGGTCGCGGATGAGTTCGCCGAAGGCTTCGGCCTGTTCGACGCCTTCCCGGCCCGCCTGCCGGGCTCTCTCGCCGATCGACTTGTCGAGCTCGCGCATCGTCAATGCCAGAGCCTCCACCGATCCCGCGAGATTGCGCACCGAGACGCCGTCGACGAGCGCCGCGTCGATCCGCGCGGGCTCGCTCCTTTCGCCGCGCTTCAAGCCGAGCTTCAGGACGACGGTGGAGACCGCGACGCCGATCACCCCGCCGGTCCACAGCACCCATTCGGGAAGCGAGCCGGCGTCAGGCATCGTCGCGGCACCCCTTCTCCTCGCCGATCCGGTAGAGGCACAGGAGCGAGAGCGCCGCCATCGCGCCGTTCGTCCCGACCTCCGGGGTGAAGACCCCGGCGTCGATCGCTTCGGCGAGACGGGCGAGGAGGATCAGCGCAAAGACGATCGCCCCGGCAAAGCAGCAGGCGGCACGCACCGTCGCGGCGACGGCGTGGCGGGACCCGCCGGCGACCAGCCCGGACGCCCATGCGAGACCGAGGCAGAAGGCGAGGAGACCGGCACCGGTCTGCCCCGGCGTCGCCGCGACGGGCGGGCGGGACGTGACGGCAAAGCTCGTCTCCGGAATCATTAAGGTGATGCCGACGAAGGCGAGATCGACCGCGCACAACCACTCGCCGTAGCGCGATCGCGCCCGCTTGCGGACGTGAACGAAGATCATTTCGCCGGCTCCGAGGCGGTATTCTTCGGCGCGAGATAGACGACGCCGAAGCCGAGCAGCGCATTGAAAATGCCGAGGCCGAGCCAGGCGTACCAGGGCATGTCGACGCCCTCCGGCACGGTGGCGAAGACGGTGGTTCCCGTCGCGGCGATGGTGGCGGCGGTGGCGCCGATCGCCTTGGCGACCTTTCCGAAGTTCATGGCAGTCCTCCTGTCTTTTGGGGTGGGGTTCTCCGCCTCCGGCGGTCCGGGCCGGCGCCGATACCGGTCGAGGCCGCGGGCCGGCGTGCAGCGGCGGCGACATTCACGGCGACCGCATCCGCGCAGCGAAGCCGGCAGCCGTCGACCCGAGGCGGGTGGTCAGAGCCGCGCCGCCTGGACGTGCATCCAGTCGTAGTTCCGCGCCCGGCCGAGGGAGAGCCAGCCTTCGGCCTCCCAGGCCTGCCACCAGGGCAGCGCGTCGGCATGCGACAGCCGCGCCTGCGGCGAATGGGTCTTCAGCGCGTTGCGCTCGGGGTCGAAGTCGATGGCGATGCCCCAGGAATGCATGGAGTAGCTCGTGCCGCCGCGCATCCGGCGGACGTTGAGCGAACCGCCGTAGAGGTCGAGACCGAGGGCGTGGCGCTCCTCGGCCGAATAGATCTCTGCGACCCGCTGCAGCACCCTTTCCGCCGAGGCCGCCACCTTCTCGTGCAGCGTCATCCTCGCCACCCTGGTCGTCTTCGACCATGCGAGGACCATGTCGAAGGGGATCTCGATATGCGTCTGACGGGTGCCGACCGCGCCGTAGAAGGACGGGACGCCCGACTGCCGCGGCCAGGCGTTGATCTTCAGCGAGGCGAGGGCAATCTTCTGGACCTCGGCTTCCGGCGGATCGCGGTGCTCGACGGCAGTGGCGGTCTCGGGATCGACCGCGCTCGACGATTCCCGCAGGGCCGTCACGACCGTCTCGTCGGCCATGCCGTCGACGGGCAGCCCCCGCGCCGCCTCAAAGGCGCGAATGGCAGCGGTGGTCATCGGACCGACGATGCCGTCGATCGGCCCGCAGGCAAAGCCGTGGGCGGTCAACCGGCTCTGCAGCCAGGTTTCGAATGTCATGACGATCTCCTTGAAACAGACGGGGGAGCGAACGGAAGAGACGGGGAGACGCAAAAATGCCCGGCTCGCCGGGCGGCCGGGCGGCCGGGCTGTGCCTGGGCCGAAGCCGGCCGCGCCTGATCGAGGCGCACGTCGGTCCGGCTGTCGTTTCGAGCAAAGTGCGCCCGGCGGAGAAAGCCGGGCCAGAGCAGGCGGCGAAATTGACCGGCGACCGATGATCGCCCAGAACGTCCGGGCGTCGGGAGTCCGAGCCGCTATGTCACGGCCATCAAACGGAGAGGCTCCCCGCGGAGCGACGGCGCGCGTCGGCAATGCGACAATACAGGGCGAAATTGTGCAATGTTCATGATTTGTACCATTATCACCGTCCGGCGGCAACCCCTGTCCGGCCGTCTCGTCTTAGAACGTTGCCCGATGACCACGCGTCTCGGTGAAACGCCGTGACAGAGATCGCCTCCTCCGACGCCCCCCTGGTGATCTTCGATCTCGACGGCACGCTGGTCGACACGGCGCCGGACCTCGCCGCCGCGCTCAACCACTGCCTCGGCGAAGCCGGTCACGAGGCCGACATGCTCGCCGTCGTGCGGCCCCATGCCGGCCTCGGCGCACGGGCGATGCTCGATGCAGCATGGCGCCGACGCGGCCTCACGTTGCCGGAAGCGGAGATGACCCGGGCGCTCGACCGCTTCCTCGCCCATTACGAAGCCCACATCGCCGACGCGTCGCTCCCATTCCCTGACGTCGTCGCGGCGATGGACGGTCTCGCCGCCGCCGGCTTCCGGCTGGCCGTCTGCACCAACAAGCGGCAGGCGCTGTCGGAGCTGCTCCTCGAAACCCTCGGTCTCGCGTCGCGCTTTGCGGCGATCTGCGGCGCCGACGTCGTGACGCAGCGCAAGCCCCACCCGGCCCATGTGGAGGAGACGATCGCCCGCGCCGGCGGCTCGCCGCGGCGAGCGCTGATGGTCGGCGATTCGGCCGCCGACATCGACGCCGCCCATGCGGCCGGCATTGCCTCGCTCCTCGTCGACTTCGGCTATGCCCCGGATGCGGAGGCCCGGGCCAAGGCGTCCGGCGAGATCGCCGATTACCGCGACCTCACCCCGGACCTCGCGCACCGGCTGATTGCGGCCGGGCCGCGCGGCTGAGGCGGGCGCCGGACAGGCCGGCGCGAGGAACGGCCGGTCGGCGAGAGCATCGCCGCGAGATCGCATATTGACGGCGGCCGCCGTCCGACCCTATAGGCAGGTTCCGCGTCGCCGCTCGGCGACGGGCGCACGGCTTCGAGAGAGTGTGAGGCGGACCTTCCGCACGGGCCGTGCCGCAGAAAAATGCCGAACCTTTCGGAACAGGCGAAAGCCGTTTTGGGTTCGGGGGCGCGTAGCTCAGCGGGAGAGCACTTCGTTCACACCGAAGGGGTCACAGGTTCGATCCCTGTCGCGCCCACCATCTTCATGAGAAATAAATGTCGGCCTTCCCGGGCAGCGCAGCCTGACGAGCGCCGGGCTTGTGCCCGGCGCCAGTGCCAGATGCCGTCATTGCGGCAGTTCGATCTGCATCTTCACGTCGACCGCGGGGGCGGAGGCCGCGATGTCGAAGGCCTCGACGCTGTCGGCGAATGAAAAGGTCCGGGTGATCAGCGGCTTCACGTCGATCGTCCCCGACGCGAGCATGGCGACGCAGCGCGGGAAGACGTGGGCGTAGCGGAAGATGTTCTCCACCCTCGCCTCGCGGATCATCGCGGCGCCCGCATCGTAGGAAATCGGGTCGGGCTGGCCGCCGATCATCACCACGCAGCCGCCCGGTGCCAGAGGCTCGAACACCCGCGCCGCGGCCTTGGGCGAGCCGGTCGCCTCGAAGACGACGTCGCAGCCCCAGCCGTCCGTGTCGGCCTTCACCCGCTCGGCGATGCTTTGCTTGCCGGCATCGATGCCGACGATCGCCGGCGCGAGGCTTTCGGCGATCTCCAGCTTCTTTGTCGCGAGATCCGCGACGTAGACGCGCGCGCAGCCCGCCGCCAGCGCCGAAAGCGCCGTGACGAGGCCGATCGGTCCGGCCCCCAGCACCACGGCGATGTCGCCGGGCCTGATCCTCGCCTTGGTCGCCGCATGGACGCCGACAGCGAGCGGCTCGACCATCGCCGCCTCGGCAAAGCCGACATTGTCCGGCAGCTTGAAGGTGAAGGCTTCCGGATGGACGCAAGTCGGCCTGAGGATGCCGTGGATCGGCGGCGTCGCCCAGAAACGCACCGCCGGATCGACATTGTACATGCCGAGCCGCGTCGCCTTGGAGTTCGGATCGGGAATGCCCGGCTCCATGCAGACGCGGTCGCCGACTTTCAGCGTCGCGACCTCCGAGCCGATCTCGATCACCGTTCCGGAGGCCTCGTGCCCGAGGATCATCGGCGCCGTCACGACGAACGGCCCGATCCGGCCATGGGTGTAGTAGTGGACGTCGGAGCCGCAGATGCCGACCGTATGGAGCTTGATGCGCAGGTCGCGCGGGCCGAGATGCTCCTCTTCCCGCTCGATCGGAAAGTCCCTGAGCGAGAGCTCGTGTTGGCGTTCGAGCACCAGCGATTTCATGGTTCTGCGCCTTTCCAGACGATGGGGTCGCCGCCGCGCCCGTCGGTGCCGGCGTGACGAAGCGTCCCTGCCGTCAACGGGTCGGCCGGGATGGCGGCACGATTTGGACGGCTCGGCCGGAGCCGAGCGGTCCGGCAATTCTATCCGCTGTGCCTGCGTTGTCCAACGTGTTGCGACTGACTGTGTCTTGCGACGTCTGCCCAGGGTTTTCGCTTTTCCGGCTGCCGCGGCGCTGCGCGCGGCCGTCGCGTCGACGTGGAAAACTCGTCGGCGAAGCTGACTTGCGTCGCGATGGCCCCGCACCGCAACCCTGGCTGCGACGACGTGGCGCGGGCTGGTTCGGGCGACGCGCGGCAAAAGCCGTGCGGCCGGAAGGTCCGGTGGTTGGAGCGTTTGGTCCGAACGGGATGTTCAGGCGGCCGTCGGGCCGCCGAGGGAGAGGCTGTTGCGGCTACGGCAGGGTTGGTTCGGTCGCGCCGGCGAAGCCTGCGCCGCGGCGGAGGGCGCTTCGAGGCGCTCGTAGCGGATACACGGCAGGATCAGGATCCTGCCGACCTCGGCGCCTGTCGGTGGCGCTGCACGGGGCGCGCTCGCGCCCGTTTCTCGCCGGTCAAACGTCAATACATTCCCCATCGTGCGTCACCTCCCCTTCTCACCTCGATGCCCGGCGGAACCGCAGCCGCGTCAACATGCTCACAGAACACTGCCCGAGGGTTAACAGCTTGCTAAGAAATCTTGCGTAAACCTATCCAAAATCTTTCCAATCGCCGCTTCGTGACACCGCGGCAACGATCCCGGGCCGCCGCGGATCGGGCATGGTGTCGCAGACGGGCAAGCGAAGCTCAGCGGAGCGTCATGGTCGACCAGATGCCGCGCCTTTTCAGAAGGCTCGAAACCCGCGACGGAAAGTCGACCTTCGACGCCATCGTCAGGGCGGCCGCCGCCGGCTTCCTCGATCTGCGCCGACCGAACCGCGCCCAGGCTGCGGATTTCGCCCGGCTGGTCACGTCGATGTGGTCGAAGCTGTCGCTGGAGACGAAGCGCCAGTTCGCCATCGCCGTCGCGAACTCGCCGCACATTCCCCGGCCGGTGGTGGAAATCCTCGTCGCGGAGCCGGCGGAGATCTCGGCGCCGTTCCTTTTTTCGAGCCCCTGCCTGACGCGCGACGACGTTGCCGGACTTCCCTCCGACGCCGAGCCTTCGGCGGATGCCGGCCCGGACGCGTCGAGCGCCTGCCCCGTGCCGGAGCAATCCGCTGGGGAAAAGCCGCCCCGCCGGCCGGATGACGTCGCGCATCGATCGGAGCCGCCGCTCGCAAGCGCCGCGGCCGCGCGGGATGCCCTGCGCGCCCTCGTGCGGGTGACGCCCGGCTCCGGCAGGTCGCCGCGAAAGCCGGCAGCCGCTCCGTCCCTCTCGACCCGCGATGCCGGAATGCCCCCGAGCGCGGCCCTGATGCTGGAGGCGCGCAAGGCGCGGCCCGACGGCGTTGTCGCCCTGATCGCCACGACGCTCGACCTCGCGCCGGAAACCGTCGCGGCGCTCATCGGGGAAAACGACGGCACCGTTCTCACCGCGGCGCTGAAACTTCTCGATCTCGGCCTCGCCGACACGATGACCGTCGTGATGATGGCGCATCCCACGGCCGGGCGAAACGTCTCGGAATTCGCCGGCCTACGGCGCTTCTATGAAGAATCGTCGATCCCGGAATGCCTCTCCGTGCTCGGCATCGAAACCGCTCCGACGACGGAACGTCCCGACCCGCAGACGAGGGCCCGGCACCAGCCCCTTCACGGCGAAGGCGGTGGCCACCGCCCCGCGGCGCGGACTCGGCAGGCCGCCTTCGGCCGCCGCCGCGCCAAACCCTCACGGGAGGTCTCCGGCGGCAGCCTCGGGGGCTGACGGAGGCCGGACACCGCCTCCGCTGGTCTGTGGCGGCGCCTGAAAGCGCGGCCCGTCGCCATAGCGCAGGTAGTTCGGAAACACGACGATCAGGTTGTACTGCCAGCCTTGGCTGAGCTCGCGCTTGAAAATCAGGCGCGTTTCCGCCTGGTCGAGCTGGAAGTTCTGAAGGCTGCGAAGCTTGTCATGGAGCCCAGCCGGCGGGTTCCACTGCAGAGCCGCGAAAAGCGCCGCCGCGAGCTCGGCGAGGCGCTGCCCGGCCGCCTTGGCCTTGGCTTCGTTGTCGGCGATCAGCTTGATGCGCACGCTGGTCAGCGCATCCTTGCGGACGCCGCGCGCCATCACGAAGAGCTGCGGCTCGCTCGGCAAAGCGGGTTCGACGACGGCCTCCGGGTCGTCCGTCGCCGGGCCGTCTTCGAGATCGCCGTTCCGATCGACCTTGCGGCCGTCCGCCGTCGCGGTGGCGTAACATTCCCACTGTCCCTGCAGGAAGGCGCTTTCGTGCCAGGTCATGATCGCCCTGCCCGGATCGATGGCGCGGCAGAGCTTTTTCGGGCTGACCATCGCCAGCCGCACGAATTCGGGCGTCTTCGGCGTCGCAGGGGGCATCAGCAGCCGCGCCGTGGTGATCGGTGCGAGCTCGGCGGTCCGGATGGGAGCGCCGTCGCCCTCGGCGGGCCTCACCGCGTCCGTCTTCTCGGCACTCGGCCGGGACGGCGTCCCGCCGAAGACCGAGCCTGTCTCTGCGGCACGCCGCAGGCTTTCGCCGAGCGAGCCCCCGGCGCGGCTGTTGAGAAAGGCGATCGCCAGGCCGCCGGCAATGGCCAGCGCGACGATCCCGAGCCGCGACACGAGGCCGAGCGCCGGCAGGATGCCGCCGCGCCTCTCGGCCCGCGGAACCGCCGTCCCGCCAGCGTCCCAGACGGGCGTCTTCCGCGTTCCGTCCCGGCCTCTTGGCGCCGCGGCATTTTGGCTGGGGTCGCGCTTGCTCCACGCCCGCCAGCCGGACCGCCGGCCGACCACGCGGCGCATGATTGCCGCCGCACGTCCGCCGGCGACGAAGAGGCGGGAGACGATACCGCCCGTCGCCCGTCCCACCCGGCGCCGAAATCCGCGCGCGCCCTGAGCCATGAAGCGCCCGCCGTTCTTCAGAAAAGCACCCGCTCCTTCGAGCCGGCGCACCGCTCCCGTGCCGACAGGTCGAGCCGTTCGCCGCCAGCGCAGGGACGGCCGCCACGCGAGACCGGGCAGGCGCGAAAGGCCCGCGGCCGGCCACCGCGACCGCCGCCCGTAAGTCTCGTCGCCTTCCAGCGCTCGTGCACGCGTCTTCGCCATTTCGCTCTCGGCGCTCTCCGTCCCGCGGCTCCCCGCAACTCGACGCATTGCAGGCCACAGTGCTAGTCCTGCGGCACCCGCCCGTCCTTTCCGTTGCGAAAATCTCAGGACCCGGCGACGCAGACGAGGCCGTGTCTCGCGGTCGGGCGGTTCTCCTGGGACGTGCGGGTGTGACATCTGATGCGACGCTCGAACTCTGCTGCCAATCATCGAACAGAAAACCGATGCCGGATGCAATTCGCCCGCCGGGCCCTCTGAAAGTCCCGTTTCGGACGCCCGGCCGCGGGCCCGGAGCGCTGCCGCCCGGTAAAGCCGCCGCGCCGCTCTCCCGGTGCGCTGTCCTCGCCATGACGATGCCGGCGGTAAAGAGCGGCTCGTTCGCTCGGCGCCAGACCGGCATCATCGCGCAGGACGGTCACCGGCCGGGGCACCTCGATCGGCGGCCGCGCGCCCACCGCGGCAGCCGCCTTGCATCCCGCACCGCCTTGCAGGCAGATTATGGCAAAAGCTGACCCATTGGAACTTGCCGAGGACGCCGCGGCCGCGCGGCCGTCGATCGTGCTCTATCAACCCGACATCGCCGGCAATACCGGCACGATCCTGCGCCTCGCGGCCTGTTTCGACCTTCTGGTCGAGATCATCGAACCGGCCGGCTTCGATGCGTCCGACCGGGCGCTGAAGCGCGCCGGCATGGATTATGCCGCGATGGCGACACTGCGGCGTCATGCCGACTGGAGCGCCTTTCTCGGTTCCGTAGAAGCCCGGCCCGGCCGCCTGGTGCTTCTGACGACGAAGGCCGAGACCGGCTATGCCGACTTCGCCTTCCAAGCCGGGGACCGGCTGCTTTTCGGGCGCGAGAGCGCCGGCGTTCCGGAACACGTCCACCACCGTGCCGACGTCCGGCTGAAGATCCCGATGGTGCCCGGCGCCCGCTCGCTGAACCTCGCCGTCTCGGCGGGGATCGTCACCGCCGAGGCATTGCGGCAGCTCGCCCGGCGCACCGGCGGGTGACGGCAGCCTCGCCCGGCCCTCGTCAGTCCGCGGTCGGCAGCCGCCGCATGGTGAACTCGATCCGCTCGTCTGGGAGTTCTCGCCAGCTCTCGACCTGCGTCCAATAGGCGGCCTTCGGATATTTCTCGAACCACTCCCGTGCCTTCTGCCGCGCCTCCACCCGGCGCAGCGTGAAGGTCTCGCGCACGAAGCTGTCGCCGCCGGCGCTCCTCGCCCGGCCGCCGCCCGCTCCCCCGCCCGCCTCGACGTGCTCGCGGCGGCGGTGAAGCGCGCGTCGCAATCCTTCGAGCGGTGGCCGATCGAGCGGGGACATGGAGACTCTCGCCAATTGCGGGTTCTTCTCGCAAGCTTCGCAAGATAGTGTCTTTTCGACGGAATGACGAATCGGACGCGTCGGCCCCTGGTGGAAACGCGCAGCTCTGTGCCGGGATGGGCGATCGCGCCACCCGTCGCTGCGCCCCCTCAGGTGGAGCCTGCCTGAAGGACCGGCGCCGATCCGGGGGGAACGGACGACACCGACGATGCAGAGACCTGACTTGCCGGAGGGCTTGCCGGAAGATATCGAGCGCAAGAAGGCCATGGCCCGAGCCTGGTTCGAAGCCCTGCGGGATCGCATCTGCGCGGCCTTCGAAGCGCTGGAGGACGAGTTCGGCGAGGACATCGCGCCGGATCCCGGCCGCTTTGAGCGCACCGAATGGCTGCGGGAGGGCGACGGCGGCGGCGGCGTCATGTCGATCATGCGCGGCCGGCTGTTCGAGAAGGTCGGTGTCCACGTCTCGACCGTGCACGGGGAATTCTCGCCGGAGTTCCGTCAGCAGATCCCCGGCGCCGAGGATGACCCGACCTTCTGGGCCTCCGGCATCTCGGTCATTGCCCACATGCGCAATCCGAACGTCCCGGCCGTTCACATGAACACCCGCATGGTGGTGACGACCCGCCAGTGGTTCGGCGGCGGGGCCGACCTCACGCCGACCCTCGACCGGCGCCGCAAGGACGACGATGCCGACGCCGTCGCCTTCCACCGGGCGCTGAAATTCGTCTGCGACCGGCACCGGCGCGTCGCCGACCACCAGAAGCTGAAGGAGTGGTGCGACGAGTATTTCTACCTCCCGCACCGCGAGGAGCCGCGTGGCGTCGGCGGCATCTTCTACGACTGGCTCCATTCCGCCGAGGATGCCGGCGGCTGGGACGAGGATTTCGCCTTCACCCGCGACGTCGGCAAGGCGTTTCTCGTGGTCTATCCGCACATCGTCCGCCAGAATGCCGGGCTCGCCTTCACCGAAGCGGATCGGGAAGAGCAGCTGGTGCGCCGCGGCCGCTATGTCGAATACAATCTCCTTTACGATCGCGGCACGCTCTTCGGCCTCAAGACCGGCGGCAACGTGCAGTCGATCCTCTCCTCCATGCCGCCGATAGTTAAATGGCCTTGACCTATCGTCGCGACCGAAAAAAATTTTCGGTCAGGTTGAACTGCGATATTTTTCAGCACGTTTTTCTCCCATATGACGAAAGAAACACCACGGGAGGAAACATGTACGAACTCGACTGCAGCCTCGTATTCCCCGGTTGCGAGCGCGTCATCCGCGCCGACACGCGGGCCGGCGTCATCCGCCGGGCGATCGCCCAGGCGAATGCTCTCGGGATCGAGCGCATCAGCCCCATGATGATGGATACCATGCGTGAGCGGATGATCGATCGGCCCGAGACCACCGTCCGCGCGGCCTGACGGGCGTAGCGCATCGTGAATGCTGCGACGGCGGTGCCCCCCGGGTGCCGCCGTTTTCTTTTGCCGAAAGAACCAGGCTGACGATCGGGGCGGCCAAGGGCATTCCCCGCCTCATACGAGGTCCGCTCGATCAGAGCGGGGCTCGGATCAAGCCCGCGCGGCGAATGTGCGTCGCTGTTTCCGGCATCACGAAGTGATCTGCCGGAAACCATATCACCTCGTCATGGCGCCGCGCGGCGTCGGTCTTCGGCGGCGCACCGGTTCGGCCCCAACGAGGTCGTCGCCAGCCTCTTCAGGCGTCGCTCTCGCCTTTGCCGGCCTTGGCGAGAAGCGCCTCCCGCCCCATCGTGAAGCCCGTCTCCGCCCAGAGCTGCTTCAGCCGGGCGATCTCGCTCCCAAGTCCCGGGCCCGCCGCAAAGCCCTTCGCCTTGAGGTCGCCGCCGCTGAGGGGAAATGCCGGCGGTTCGAAGCCTTGCGCGATGTCGAGCCGCGCGGCGAGACTGGCCGTCTTTTCCAACGCATCCGGATCCTGCCCGATCTTGCCCTGCGCCCTGGCGAGTTCGAGCCGCAGCGTGTCGACGATCGCCTGCCGGTCACCGAAATAGACCCGCGCCCGCAACGCCCGGTCCGCCTCGTCCGGACCTGGCTGGCGCTCCAGCGCAAAGGCGAACAGCCTGTCGCGCTCGCCGTTGGAAAGTTTCAGGCGCCTGGCGAGGCCGGCGAGCCGTTCCGGATCGGGTGGCACGATCGCCATCAGCCTGAGCAGCGGATCGGGCGCCCAGCCGCGGGCGCGCTCGCTCGCCACCAGGGGGTGGATATGGTCGATCCCCCAGCGCTCGGTCTCGGGCAGCACTATGGTGAGCGCGCCGGTCTGGCGCATCCACAGGAGCGCGCGCGAGGGATCGGGCGCCGCGAGGAGCTTCTTCGTCTCGGCCCAGAGCCGTTCGGCCGAAAGCTGCGCCAGACCGTCCTTGAGCCGGGTCGCGGCCCTCAGCCCGTCGGCGTCCGGGCGCCCCCGCCCGTACCAGGCGAAGAAGCGGAAGAAGCGCAGGATGCGCAGGCGGTCCTCGAGGATGCGTTGCTCGGCATCGCCGATGAAACGCAGGTTCCCCGCCTCGATGTCGGCGATGCCGCCGACGAGATCGAGCACCTCTCCAGCGGCATCGGCATAGAGCGCGTTGATGGTGAAGTCGCGCCGCTCGGCGTCGGTCCGCCAGTCGCGGCCGAACGTCACGACCGCGTGGCGCCCGTCGGTCTCGATGTCGCGCCGCAGCGTCGTCACCTCGAAGGGCCGCCCGTTCGCGACGACGGTGATCGTCCCGTGCTCGATGCCGGTCGGCACCGTCTTGAGGCCGATGGCTTCGGCCCGGCGCATGGTCTCCTCGGGCAGCGTGGTCGTGGCGATGTCGATGTCGGTGACCGGCCGCTCCATCAGCGTGTTGCGCACCGCGCCGCCGACCACCCGCGCCTCTTCGCCGCTCGCCGACAGGGCGGCGAGCAAAGCCTGCAGCCGCTCGTCGGACAGCCATTCGGCACAAATTCTGGTCATGCGTAATACCGTTCGTAGAGGGTTCTCAGAATGCCGGCGGTGACGCCCCAGATCAGCCGCTCGCCGAAGGGCATCGCGTAGTAGTGGCGGAGCAGCCCCTCGAACTCCCTGGCCTCGCGGCGGTGATTGGCGGCGTCCATCAGGAAGCCGAGCGGCACCTCGAAGACGTCGTCCACCTCGGCCGGATTCGGCTTCGACGTGAAACCCGGCGCGACGATGGCGACGATGGGCGTGATGCGGAAGCCCGTCGTGGTGAGATAGCGGGGAAGCCGCCCAACCGGCGTGACATAGGCCGGATCGAGCGCGATCTCCTCGAACGCCTCGCGCATCGCCGCTGCCTCGGGCGAGGCGTCGGCCGGGTCCACGGCGCCGCCGGGAAAGGCGACCTGGCCGGAATGTTTGCGCAGCGCGCGGGTGCGCGTCGTCAGGATCACCGTCGCCCCCTCGTCGCGGTCGACCACCGGGACGAGCACCGCCGCCTCGCGTGCCGCCGACCGCTCCATCTTCGTGACGAGACCGGCATTCAGCCGATGATCCCCGTATTCCGGTGCGTCGTTCTCTTGGCCGTCGGCAGGCAAGGCCGCAGCCTGCATCCGCGCTTTCAGATCGGCCGCCGTCAGGCGCGTTCGGGCCAGTTCCGTCACGCGCCGCCCGCCGGCACGCCAAAGCGCGCCCCGTTCGAGCGCACGAACATTCCCTCCTCGTCCGTCTCGACGAGATCGGCGAGTTCGATGGCGAGCGCCCGGGTGAATGCCGCCTCCAGCCGCCCGCGGACGAGGATGTAGGGCCGGAAGGCCCCGTCCTTGGCCTCTGCGAAGCGGATCGGGTGGTCCGGGCCGGCCTCGACCAGGTCGCCGACGTCGGTGCGCACCGTCAGCGCCGTGCCGTCCGGGCGCGCCTCGCGGCTCATCTCCACCGCCAGGAACGGCGCGTCCTCGACGGTGATGCCGAGCTTTTCGACCGGCGTGACGAGATAGGTCCGCCCGTCCTCGTCCCGGCGCAGCACCGAGGAGAAAAGCCGCTTCAGCGCCTCGCGGCGGATCGGCGATCCCTGGTAGAGCCAGGTGCCGTCGGCGCGAATCACCATGTCGACGTCGCCGCAGAAATCCGGGTTCCATCGCTCCACGGGCGGCGCCCCGCGCCCCGCCCGTTCGGCGCGCGAGATCAGCGCGGCGAGGCTGACCGAAGCGGTATTTTGTTGATTCGTCATGCTTTCCAATGTGCCGTGCGCGATGGATCGGGTCGTCGGCGGTCTTATTTTGGCCCGCCTTCGTCCTCACGAAATAGTTGGCGCCGAAGCGCTTGCCACCGTTCGTCGCCGTCGTATTCATGGACGATGCGGCACCGCAACCGGGCCCGGCCGGTCGGGCTTCGGCCATGACGGGCCGTCGGCGCCCGCGATCCCGCTACCGGCCGATTCCGGCACCGGCCCCTGGAGAACCGATGATGACGATGCTTGCGCCGCAGGAACAGACCCTCAGCGAAGACGTGATCGTCCGGCTCGCCGAGACGGCGCTTTCGGACATCGCCAGGGTCCGCAAGTCCGTCGGTCGCGTCATCTTCGGCCAGGAGAGCGTCGTCGAGCAGACGGTGATCGCGATTCTCGCCGGCGGCCACGCGCTGCTCGTCGGCGTTCCAGGCCTCGCCAAGACCAAGCTCGTCGACACCCTCGGCATCGCCATGGGGCTCGATGCGCGGCGCATCCAGTTCACGCCGGACCTGATGCCGTCCGACATCATCGGCACCGAGGTGCTGGACCAGGACGAGAACGGCCGCCGCTCCTTCCGCTATGTCAGAGGCCCGGTCTTCGCCCAGCTGCTGATGGCCGACGAGATCAACCGCGCCTCGCCGCGCACCCAGTCGGCGCTGCTCCAGGCGATGCAGGAATACCATGTCACGGTCGCCGGCGAACGCTACGACCTGCCGGCGCCGTTCCACGTGCTCGCGACCCAGAACCCGCTGGAGCAGGAGGGCACCTATCCGCTTCCCGAAGCCCAGCTCGACCGCTTCCTGATGCAGGTCGACGTGCATTATCCCGATCTCGCCTCCGAGCGGCGCATCCTGCTCGAAAGCGGCGGCGAGGATGACCATGCCGAGCCGGTGCTGACCGCCGTCCGCCTGCGCGAGATCCAGGCCCTCGTGCGCCGCATGCCGGTGCCCGAAAGCGTCGTCGACGCGATCCTCTCGCTGGTCCGCTCGGCGCGTCCGGGCAGCGGCCACGAGGAAGCCGACACCCACATCGCCTGGGGTCCGGGTCCCCGCGCCTCGCAGTCGCTGATGACCTGCGTGCGCGCCCGCGCGCTCTACGAGGGCCGCCTCGCCCCCTCGATCGACGACGTCCTCGCGCTCGCCGAGCCGATCCTCCAGCATCGCATGGCGCTCAATTTCGCCGCCCGGGCCGAGGGCATGAGCGTGCGGGACGTCATCGCCACGCTGAAGCGCGGCGTCGCTTGATTCTGGAGCGGGCCTGATGCCGATCGGCGCCTCCGTCGAACTGACCCGAGCCTCCGACGCTCTGGTCCGCGCCCGCCAGCGAGCGGTGCTCCTGCCGGATCTCCTGGTCGAGGCGCGCCGCATCGTGTCGACGGTGATCGCCGGCTGGCACGGACGCCGGCGGCGCGGGATCGGCGAGAACTTCTGGCAGTTCCGGCCCTTCGTCCAGGGCGAACAGGTCTCGCGCATCGACTGGCGCCGCTCGGCCCGCGACGACCACATCTATCTGCGCGACCGGGAGTGGGAAGCCGCCCACACCGTCTGGCTCTGGGCCGATCCCTCCCCGTCCATGCGCTACCGCTCCAATGCCGCCCAGGTGTCGAAAGAATCGCGGGCGCTCGTCCTCGTCCTCGCGCTGGCCGAACTCCTCTCGCGATCCGGCGAGCGGATCGGCTATCCGGGGGTGATCGAGCCGGTCGCCGCCCGCAACGCCGCCGAGCGGGTCGCGGCGGCGCTGATCAACGACCGCCCGGCGCACCGCCTTCCGCCCGACGACCGGCTGCGTCGCTTTTCGGAGATCGTGATGGTCAGCGACTGCCTCGACCCGCTCGAAGACATTCTCGGTTTCGTCGACAAGCTCGGCCGTCGCGGCATCCGCGGCCATCTCGTCATGGTCGCCGATCCTGCCGAGGAGACGTTCCCCTATGCCGGGCGGACCGAGTTCCGCGATCCGGAAGGCGGCGGCCGGCTGACGGCCGGGCGCGCCGAGACGCTGCGGGCGGAATATGTCGCCCTCTACCGGGCGCGGCGTGAGACCCTCGCGGAACATTGCCGGCGGCTTGGCTGGAGCTTCGTCTTCCACCGCACCGACCGCCTCGCTTCCGAGGCTCTGGTCACGCTGCATTCCCGCCTGTCCGGCGTGCCGCAGCCTGCAGGGCAGCGCTCGTGATCGGCGGCCTGTCGCTTTCCTTCGGCGCGCCTCTCGTCCTCGCGGGGCTGCTGGCGCTTCCGGTCATCTGGTGGCTCCTGAAGCTGACGCCGCCGCGGCCGCAGGTCGAGGCCTTTCCGCCCTTGCAGATCCTCGAGCGCGTCCTGAAGCGCGAGGAGACGCCGTCGAAGAGCCCGTGGTGGCTGACGCTGCTGCGGCTCCTGCTCGCCACCCTCGTCATCCTGGCGCTCGCCGTTCCCATCCTCAATCCGCAGCGCACCGAGATTTCCGGCTCCGGACCGCTCGGCATCCTCATCGACAACGGCTGGTCCTCCGGCGCCGACTTCGATCAGCGGCGGCGCGCCGCCGAGGAGATCATCCGCCAGGCCGGCGATGCGGGCCGCACCGTCGCCATGGCGTTTTCAGCGGAAGGGCCTGACGACGATGCGCGCCCGGTCGACGCCGCGGCGGCGCTCGAGCGTCTGGCGGCCAGCGCGCCGCGCCCCGTGCCGACCGACCGCCTCGCCGCGGCACGGCGCATCGCGACCGCGCTTTCCGGCCAGCGTCCTGGATCGCTGGTCTTTCTCTCCGACGGCCTCGACTCCGACGATTCCGGCGACGCGGCGAAGGTGCTCGCGGATCTCGTCCCCGGCCAGTCGATCCTCTACGAGCCGTCGATCGACGCCGTGGTCGGCCTGACCGGTGCAGACAACTCGACCGAGGCGCTGGTGGTGTCGGCCGTGCGGCCGACGGGCCTTCCCGCCAAGAGCTTCACCCTCGTCGCGCGCGACGCCCAGTCGCGCGAGGTGGGCAGGGCCCCCGTCGGCTTTAATGGCTCAGGCGGCGCGGCCGAGGCCCGCTTCCAGATCCCGGTCGAAATGCGCAACGACATCGCCCGCATCGAGGTCGAAGGCGCGTCGACCGCCGGCGCCGTGCGGCTGCTCGACGATTCCTTCCGCCGCCGCCGCGTGGCGCTCGTCTCGGGCGAATCCGCCGACGACGCACAGCCGCTGCTGTCGCCGCTCTACTATATTTCGCGCGCCCTCGAGCCCTTCGCCGACCTCGTCCGCCCCTCGACGGCCAATCTCGCCAAGGCGATCCCGGAACTCCTCGAACGCAAACCCTCGGTGGTCATCCTCGCCGACATCGGCGTGCTGCCCGAGGAGGCGCGGACCGCGCTCGAGAAATTCGTCGAGGAGGGCGGCTATCTCGTCCGCTTCGCGGGGCCGCGCCTTGCCGCGACCACGGGCGAGGATCCGCTGGTGCCGGTCCGCCTGCGGGCCGGCGAACGCCAGCTCGGCGGCGCGATGTCCTGGTCGCAGCCGCAGAAGCTCGCGCCGATGAGCGATACGACGCCGTTCTCCGGCATCGCCGTTCCCGACGACGTCACGGTCTCGCGCCAGATCCTGGCCGAGCCCTCGGCGGACCTTGCCCAGCACACCTGGGCGAGCCTTGCCGACGGGACGCCGCTCGTCACCGCCCGCAGCCAGGGCGCCGGCACGATCGTGCTCTTCCACGTCACCGCCGAGGCGACGTGGTCGAACCTGCCGATCTCGGGCGCCTTCGTCTCGATGCTGAGGCGGATCGTCAGCCTGTCGCGTGCCAATGCCGGCGCCGCGGACGGCCGGACGGCGGCCGAGAGCCTGCCGCCCTACCGCGTGCTCGACGGCACCGGGCGTCTGGTCGCCCCCGGCCCGGAGGTACAGCCGCTGGAGCTCGCATCGGCCGGCTCTGCCGCCGTCGACCTGAAGAACCCTCCCGGCCTCTATGGCAGCGAGGACGGCTACGTCGCCCACAACCTGCTCGGGCCCGATGCGAAACTCGCCCCCCTTCCCGCCCTCGACCTCGGCGCGGCGACCGAGGAGCGGCCCTACGGCAACGGCGACAGCGTCGATCTGAGACCCTATCTCTTCGCCGCTGCACTCGTGCTCTTCACGCTCGATGCGCTGGCGATGCTGTGGCTGAACGGCGGCCTCGGCCGGCTGCGCGGGCGGTTCGCCCGCCCCGCGCGCGGCGCGGCCGTGTCCGTTCTCCTCGCCGGTCTGATCGGCCTTACCGCATTCGCCGGCCTCGTCGCGCCGCGGCCGGCCCTCGCCCAGACGATCCGGCAATCCGACAAGTTCGACGTCGATCGGGCCATCGAGGCGACGTCGCAGACCCATCTCGCCTTCGTCGAGACCGGCGACACCGCGCTCGACGACCGTTCCCGGGCGGGTCTCCGCGGCCTGTCGCAATATATCGCGGCGAAGACCGCCCTCGAACCGGGCGATCCGATGGGCGTCGACATCTCGTCCGACGAACTCGCCTTCTTCCCGCTGCTCTACTGGCCGGTCAGCGCCGATTCACCGATGCCGTCCGAAGCCGCCGTCAGCCGCGTCGACGCCTACATGAAACAGGGCGGGACGGTGCTGTTCGACGTCGCCGACGACGCCGTCTCCTCGCTGGCGAACTCGGTGTCGCCCGGCCAGCGGCGGCTGCGCGAGATCCTCGGCGACCTCGACATTCCGCCGCTCGAGCCGGTTCCGCCGGACCACGTCTTGACCAAGGCCTTCTACATTCTGAGCTCGTTTCCGGGGCTTCATTCCGACTCGCCGCTCTGGGTGGAATCGCTGGTTCCCGACGCGGAAGGCCGGGCGAGGCCGGCGCGCGGCGGCGACGGGGTGTCATCGATCATGATCACCTCCAACGACTTCGCCGGTGCCTGGGCCGTCGATGATCGCGGCCTGTTTCTCTATCCGACGGATTCGTCCGACCCGTCGCAGCGGGAATATGCCTATCGGGCCGGGGTCAACATCGTGATGTACGTGCTCACCGGCAACTACAAGGCCGACCAGGTCCACGTGCCGGCCCTCCTCGAAAGGCTCGGCCAATGATGAACTGGTCCGTTGCCTTCGATCCGTTTTTCTCCTGGACCGTCCTCGGCGTCATCGCCGTGCCGGCCGCCCTCCTGGCGCTGGCGCTCCTCGTCGCCCGCACGCCCGGCGCGCTGGTCCGTGTCCTGGCGATCGCCGCGCTGGTGCTGGCCCTCGCCAATCCCGTCGTCCTGCGGGAAGAGCGCGATCCGATGAAGAGCGTCGTGTCGCTGGTGGTCGACCGCAGCCAGAGCCAGTCGATCGGCGACCGCACCGCCCAGACCGACGCGGCGGAGGCGGCGCTGCGGGCGAGCCTAGCCCGATACCCGGAATTCGAGGTCAGGACGGTCGAGGCGAAGTCCGCGGGGACGCCGGCGAACGACGCGACGACCGCGCTGTTCTCCGCATTGTCGGATTCGCTGAAGGATGTCGCGCCGGCCCGCGTCGCCGGCGCGATCATGGTCACCGACGGTCAGGTCCACGACATTCCGGACGAGGCCTCTAAGCTCGGCTTCGACGCGCCGGTCCACGCCCTCGTCACCGGCCACGACGACGAATTCGACCGGCGCATCGAAATCCGCAACAGCCCGCGCTTCGGTCTGGTCGACGAGGACCAGCGCCTGACCTACCGCGTCGTCGAGGAAGGTGCCGGCGCCGGCACCGCGCCGGTGCCCGTGCAGGTCTTCCTCAACGGCGATCTCATCGCCCGCCAGCAGGCGACGCCCGGCACCGACGAAACCGTTGCGTTCCAGCTTCCGCGCGCCGGCAAGAACATCCTCGAAGTTTCCGTCTCCCGCGAGGATCGCGAGATCACCGGCGTCAACAACAAGGCGATCGCCGTCGTCGACGGAATCCGTGAAAACCTCCGCGTCCTGCTGGTTTCCGGCGAACCCCATGCCGGCGAGCGCACCTGGCGCAACCTCCTGAAGTCCGACGCGACCGTCGACCTCGTGCACTTCACCATCCTGCGCCCGCCGGAAAAGCAGGACGGCACGCCGATCGACGAGCTCTCGCTGATCGCCTTTCCGACCCGCGAGCTCTTCGTCGAGAAGATCAAGGACTTCGACCTGATCATCTTCGACCGCTACCAGGAGCGCGGCGTCCTGCCCTCGCTGTATTTCGACTACATCGCCCAATATGTCGAAAACGGCGGCGCCATGCTGATCGCCGCGGGTCCCGAATATGCCGGCAACGAGTCGATCGCCCAGACGCCGCTGCAGTGGATCCTGCCGGCCCAGCCCACCGGCAAGGTCGAGGAGAAGGCCTTCTATCCGCAGGTTTCCGACCTCGGGAAAAAGCATCCGGTGACGCGGAACCTGCCGGGATCGGGTTCCGAGCCGCCCGACTGGAGCCCGTGGTTCCGGTCGATCGACGTGACGGAGCCGAAGGGCGAGACGGTCATGAACGGCGCCGACGGCCACCCGCTGCTGGTGCTCGACCGGGTCGGCGAGGGGCGCGTCGCGCTGCTCCTGTCGGATCAGGAATGGCTCTGGTCGCGCGGTTTCGAAGGCGGCGGCCCGCATGTCGCGCTGTTTCGCCGGGTCGCCCACTGGCTGATGAAGGAGCCTGAACTCGAAGAGGAATCGCTGAACGCCGAAGCCCGCGGCTCCGATCTCGTTGTGACGCGCCAGACGATCGGCGACGACCCCGGCCCCGCGACGGTCATCACGCCGTCCGGCAAGGCCGAGAATCTCCCTTTGAAGAACGTCAGCCCGGGCCTCTGGGAAGGCGTCCTGAAGACCGACGAGATGGGCCTGTTCCAGGCGGCGAGCGGCGATCTCAGGGCGCTCGGCACCGTCGGGCCGGTCAATCCGCGCGAATATCGCGAGGCGATCTCGACCCCCGAGAAGCTCCGGCCGATCGCCGAAGCGACGCGCGGCAGCGTCCGCCGGATCGGCGAAGACGGGTCGAGCGACGTCTCGATTCCGCGCATCGTTCCGATCAGCGGCAGAGCCGACGGCGACGGACGGGACTGGATCGGCCTGAAGACGACCGACGAGACGATCCTGCGCGGCGTCGACCGGACGCCGCTGTTTGCCGGCTTCCTCGGCCTCGCCGTGCTTCTCCTGGCGCTGTCGGCCACCTGGTACCGCGAAGGGCGATAGCCTCGCCCCTACCGTCTCGCCCGGACCTCGCCGCGCAGGCCGTCGAGGCCGCCCTCGACGAGCGCCAGCCCCAGCACCCGTCTGGGATCGACGGGGCCCGGCATGATCACGCTTCCTGGGGCCAGAGGCCGGTATCCGAGCGGCGCGTAATAGGGCGGGTCGCCGACGAGGACGATCGATGTCTCGCCCTTCGCGCGCGCCGCCTCCGCCGCGAGCCGCATCAGCGCCTTGCCGACACCGCGGTTCTTGTAGGCCGGGCGGACGGCGAGCGGTCCGAGCAGCAGGCTCGGCACCTTTCCGACCATGATCGGCGTCTGCCTGACCGAGCCGATGATGGCACCCTCGTGTTCCGCCACGAAGGAAAGTTGCGCATCGCACGACGCCATTTCGCGCACGCGTTCGGCGGCGCGGGCGAAACGCCCGGGCCCGAACGCCTCGTCGGCGATCGCCTCGATGGCGGCATGATGGGCAGCGAGTTCAGGAAGATACCTGACGTCGTTCAGGTCGAACATGATGGGGGTGTCCGGATATCGATCGAGCGGGCTCGCCGCTCGCCCCGGAGGGATAGCCCCGGGCGCCGAACGACGGTCGGTCAGCGCCCTCTGGCGCCTTTCGTCTTTCGTCGTCGGTCGATGGTCATCGCGGATCGTCCTGCTCGATTTTCGTCCGGCCCGTTAGCATCTTCGACGCGCCCGGTCCACTGCGCGTCGGCGGGCGGCACCGCCGCGGTGACGGACTGTCGCTCGCAGGCAGGAACACCCGGAGACGGCCATCTGTTAAAACCGTGCGACGAGGTCGCCGCCCCCGTCTCGGCGCGAGCAACCCCTTCGACCACCCGCGATATCAAGGAGGCGACCGCCATGGGACTTCTCGTCGACGGCAAGTGGCAGGACAAGTGGTACGATACGAAGTCGACCGGCGGCAGCTTCGAGCGATCGACGACGACGTTCCGCGACTGGATCACCCCCGACGGCGCGCCCGGTCCTGAGGGTCGCAAGGCGCATCCCGCCGAGGTCGGCCGCTACCACCTCTATGTCTCGCTCGCCTGCCCCTGGGCGCACCGCACGCTGATCGCCCGCAAGCTGAAGAGGCTGGAGGACGTGGTCTCGCTCTCGGTGGTCGACTACCACATGGGCGAAGAGGGTTGGGTGTTCTCCGAGCGGCCCGGGGCGATCCCCGACGCCGTGCTCGGCAAGAGGCGGCTCTACGAGGTCTATCTGACGGCCGAACCGACCTATACCGGCCGCGTCACCGTCCCGGTGCTGTGGGACAAGCGCGAAGGCACGATCGTCAACAACGAATCCGCCGAGATCATCCGCATCCTCGACACCGGCTTTTCCGACTTCGCCGACAATTCGGTCGACCTCACCCCTTCGGAGCACCTGGCGGAAATCGAGGCGATCAACCGGCGCGTCTACGACACGGTGAACAACGGCGTCTACAAATGCGGTTTCGCAACGACGCAGGAAGCCTACGAGAAGGCCTTCCATCCGCTGTTCGAAACCCTCGACATCTTGGAGGAGCGCCTGTCGGGCCAGCGCTATCTGGTCGGCTCGCAGGCGCCGACGGAAGCCGACTGGCGCCTTTTCACGACGCTCATCCGCTTCGACGCCGTCTATCACGGCCACTTCAAGTGCAATCTCCGGCGCATCGCCGACTATGCCGCGATCGACGCCTACATGCGCGAGCTCTACCAGTCGCCGGGCGTCGCCGAGACGGTGAATTTCGAGCACATCAAGGGCCACTACTACACGAGCCACAAGACCATCAATCCGACCGGCATCGTGCCGCTGGGGCCGACACTCGACCTCGACCGGCCGCACGGACGGGTGGCCGTGCCGGCCACCGGCTGAATTCGCGGCACCTTGCCTTCGGCGTCCGGCACGTTCTTCGGCCGCGGTGGCGGTCCTCGACCACGGCGCGGCGAGCCGCCGGTCACCAATAGGGATCGGGCGCTCCGGCTCCGGCGAGTTCGTCGAGCCGCCGGCGCGTGGCGGCGGTCAGATCGTCGGGCAGACCGTCGAGCGGGAAGAAACCCGCCTCGGCGATCTCCCGGTCCGGCCGTTTCGTTTCGCTCTGGACGACGCCTTCGCAGCGGTACAGGAGGACGTGGTCGTGCTTCGACGCGGCGCGGTTGTAGTAGACCGAGACGAGTTCCGGTGGCCGGGTGAGGCTGAGGTTGCCCTCCTCCGCACACTCGCGGTGCAGCGCCTCCTCCACCGTCTCGCCGGGATCCACCCCGCCCCCCGGCATGTACCAGCCGGGCAGATAGGTGTGGCGGACGAGGAAGATCCGGCCCGCCTCGTCGAAGGCGGCGCCGCGGACGCCGAGCGTCATCGGACGGGTCAGGAGATGCGCGCCGTGCATCGCCCCGATCAGGAATTTCTGAAATCGCACGGTTCCACTCGCTTCCTTTGTTTCTACAATCGGTTGACGGGGGGTCGAGGTCCTGACGGCGGCAGCGGCGCCGGGAAATCTCACCCGCGCAGCGCCGTCAGATCGGCAAGCCGATGCAATCGAGGATGATCGTCTCATGTTCCGTCTCGCCCACCTTTCCGACATCCATCTCGGGCCGCTGCCGGAACTTTCCTTCCGCGAGCTCGCCTCCAAGCGCGTGACGGGCTGGTACAACTGGCAGCGCAACCGTCGCCGCATGATGTTCGGCGACACGCTGAGCGATCTCGTCCTCGATCTGAAGGACGAAAACCCCGACCATATCGCGGTGACCGGCGACCTCGTCAATCTCGCCACCAAGAAGGAGACGATCGCTTCCGGGCTATGGCTGCGCGATCTCGGGACCCCGCAACTGGTCTCGCTGGTCCCCGGCAACCACGACGCCTACGTTCCCGGCGCGCTGCAGCGCTCGTTCCGGGAATGGCAGCCCTACATGACGGGCGACGAGAGCCTGAATTCGACCAAGAAGTCCTTTCCCTATCTGCGCATCCGGGAGAACGTCGCCATCCTCGGTGTCTCGACCGCCGAGGCGACCGCGCCCTTCTTCGCCACCGGCACCTTCAAGCGCGGCCAGGCATTGCGGCTCGCCAAGCTGCTCGAGACGACGCGGGCGCTCGGCCTCTTCCGCGTCGTGCTGATCCATCATCCGCCGATCTCGGGCTCGACCTCCTGGCACAAGCGGCTGATCGGCAAGCAGTTTTTTTCGAAGGTCATGCGCGATGTCGGGGCCGAACTGGTGCTGCACGGCCATACCCATCTCGACACGCTCTATTGGCTTCACGGTCCCGACGGACAGGTCCCGGTGATCGGCGTTCCCTCGGCAAGCCAGGCGCCCGGCAGCAAGAACCCCGCATCGCGCTACAATCTCTTCGAAATCTCCGGCGGGCCGTCCACCTGGCAGCTGATCCAGCGCGAGCGCGGCTTCCGCCAGGACGGCTCGGGCATCGGCTGGGTTCGCGAACGCGAGCTTCTCGCCGACGGACGCGCGGTCGACGCCCGGCCGCGGGAGGATGCCAAGGCGGCGGTCTGATCCGCCTTTGCCGACGGGTGATCTCGCCCCCCTCGCCGCTCGGATGGGCACGCGACGCCAGGACGCATGCGTCGGGCGCCAAGATGCGACGACCCGCGTGTCGCGATCCCGAAGGCCGGGGGCGAGTTGCTACAAACCGGCGACCTCGGCGTGTCCGGCCGGCACCAGCCGCACGACCTTGTAGCCCCGCGCCTCGAGCGCGGAGAGCAGGCCCGGCAGCATCGCCGCCGTGCGGGCCTGGATGTCGTGCATCAGGATGATGCCGCGGCCGTGCTTGTCGAGCGCCCGCAGGGTGCGGTCGCGGACCGTCTCCGGGGCGTCGCGGAAGTAGTCCTTGGAATCGACGTCGACGTCGATGGCGACGATACCCTCTTCGGCAAGCTCGTGGCGCAGGCGCGAGGTATCGGCGAGATAGGGAAAGCGGAAGAACGGCGCCGGCGCCATGCCGATCGGCTTCAGGGCGTCGGCGACGCTCATCTGGCCCTTGCGGATCTCGGCCATCGCGGCCGCATCGCTCATCGTCCGAAGATTGGCGTGGCGGAAGGTGTGGGTCCCGATCGTGTGGCCGGCACGGGCCACCTCCTGCGCGATCTTCGGATAGGCCTTCGCCATCTGCCCGACCATCAGGAAGGTCGCGCTGACGCCGTGGTCGGCGAGCGCCTGGAGGATCTTATGGGTCTTGCCGGGCATCGGGCCGTCGTCGAAGGTCAGCACCACCTCTTTCGGACGAAGCGCGATGTCGGAATAGCGCGCGACGGCGATCGTGCGGCCGGCGAGGGCCGAACCGACCGGCGGCTGGAACGACTGGAACAGCGGAAAGTCGCGGGCCGCATCCGGCGACTGATAGCCGAGCGCCGGCGACGCGCTTTGCGCCGGCGTGGCGGACATCCGCATCGTGTTGCGGTCGTTGCCGGCGCAGCCGGCAAGGAGCGAGGCTGCGAGGGCGGCGAAAAGGACAGATCGCTTCGAGCGCATGGGAACCGGGCGGGAAAGGTTGCGGACCCGGTCGTTGGTAAGGCGTTAAGGTTAATGACCGCTTGCGATCGGCAGCCGGCCTGCACAATTTGCCAGCGAAATATTCGCCACGCCGCCTCGTCGCCCCGGCGCCCGCCTCAGGCTCCCATTTCAGGCAAGCGACGGATCGTCCCGGTTGGGTGCACCACCCGGCGTCTCCGGCCGGCGGATCGCGCCCATCGCCTCCAGCACCAGCGGATGCATGCCATCCGTCCGGCCGCCGTCGACGCGCTCGAAGAGTTGGGTCCGCATGCGCGGCTCCCAGAACTTGTTGATGTGGTCCGCCACCCCCTTGGAGCGCGCGCCCTCCTTGGCGGATTCGAAGAACTTGGCGATCTGGTTCGCCATGTAGACGAGCTTGTCACGCTCCATGGGCGGCCCTCCCCTTCATCGTCTGTCCATTGACCGCATCATCCGGGATCGCGGATGCCCCGGCAATCCGCTCGGGATGCGAAAACACTTCGAAGTCCTCGCCGCGCGCGACCGCGACGAGGGTGATGCCGGCGGCCTTCGCCTCGCGGATCGCAAGCGCCGTCGGCGCGGAAACCGCGGCGAGGAGCCCGCATCCCATCCTCGCCGCCTTCTGGATCAGTTCCACCGACACCCGGCTGGTAATGGTGAGGAAGCCGCGGCGCGGATCGATGCCGGCGCGCGCCAGATGGCCCGCCACCTTGTCGAGGGCATTGTGGCGCCCGACGTCCTCGCGCATGACGACGAGGCCGGCGCCAGTCTCGCCCGCCGGCAGGTGGAAGCCGGCGGCGTGTACCGCCCGGGTCAGATGGCCGAGCGCCTGGCCCTCAGCCATCGCCGCGACGGCGCCGGTGATTCTTGCAGGCGGGAGCGGGCCGGCGAGCGCGCCCTCGACCCGCGGGAGCGCCGGGGCCGCGAGTTCCAGGGATTCGACGCCGCACAGCCCGCAACCGACCGGCCCGGTCATCTGGCGGCGCCGCGCGACATAGGTTTTCGCCCGCGCCTCGACCAGCCGGATCTGGCAGTCGATGCCGGCCTCCGTCTCGACGATGGCGATCGATTCGATTTCGCCGATCCCGTCGACGATCGCCTCGTTCAGGACGAGGCCTGTCGCCATGTCTTCGAGATCCGCGGGCGTCGCCATCATCACCGCATGGGTCGTGCCGCCGATCGAGACGGCGACGGCGACCTCGGCCGGAACCACGCGCGTTCCGCGATGGAAAGACCCGTCGCGGAAGACGAGCGTTTCCACGCCGGTCGATGCGGTCTGCTCTGGCGATGTCATTGGAAGACGGACTTTCCGGCCGGCAGCGCCGCAAGCCTCGTGGGCCGGCCGACGACGATCGGGCGGCGTCGACACCCCCCTCTGCCTGCCGGCATCTCCCCCGCAAGGGCGAAGATCGACCTTGCTCTCGGCTTCGCCCATTGAGCCATCGCTCTATGCAATCGCCCATTCAGAAACGGCGACCACCGACATGCGGCCGACACCAACGTTGCCGATCTCCCCCCTTGCGGGGGAGATGTCCGGTAGGACAGAGGGGGGTAACGGCGCATCCGCATCTCGCCCGCTCGGTGACAGCGAACCGCCCCTACTCCGCGGCTTCCGCCGGCATGATCCGGCGGCTCTCCATGGTGAGTTCCCGATAGTCCTCCTGCCACTCGGTCGGGCCGTTGGAGGGCGAGATCTGCACGGCGGTCACCTTGTATTCGGGGCAGTTGGTCGCCCAGTCGGAGAAGTCGGTGGTGATGACGTTCGCCTGGGTCATCGGATGGTGGAAGGTCGTATAGACGACCCCCGGCGCGACCCGGTCGGTGATCTTCGCCCGGATCGAGGTCTCGCCGGCCCGGCTCTGCAGCTTCACCCAGTCGCCGTCGCGCACGCCGCGCTGCTCGGCATCGTGCGGATGGATCTCCAGAAGGTCCTGATCGTGCCAGACGACGTTGCCGGTGCGGCGGGTCTGGGCGCCGACATTGTACTGCGACAGGATGCGGCCGGTGGTCAGAAGCAGCGGGAAGCGCGGCCCGGTCCGCTCGTCGGTCGCCACATACTCGGTCATGATGAACTTGCCCTTGCCGCGCATGAAGCTGTCGACATGCATGATCGGCGAGCCTTCCGGATGCTCGTCGTTGCAGGGCCACTGGACAGAGCCCTTCTCGTCCAGGAGGTCGTAGGTGACGTTGGCGAAGGACGGCGTGGTCGCCGCGATCTCGGCCATGATCTCGGCGGGGTGGGAATAGTTCATGTCCATGCCGATCGCCTGGGCGAGCAGCTGCGTGACCTGCCAGTCCTCGTAGCCGTTCTTCGGGCTCATCACCTTGCGCACGCGGTTGATGCGCCGCTCGGCATTGGTGAAGGTGCCGTTCTTTTCCAGGAAGGACGAGCCTGGCAGGAAGACGGTGGCGTAGTTCGCCGTCTCGTTCAGGAAGAGATCGTGGACGATGAGGAGTTCAAGTGCCGCAAGTCCGGCCGAGACGTGCTTGGTGTCGGGGTCGGACTGGAGGATGTCCTCGCCCTGGCAATAGAGGCCCTTGAACGTTCCCTCGACGGCCGCGTCGAACATGTTCGGGATGCGCAGGCCCGGCTCCTTGTCGAGCTTGACGCCCCACAGATCCTCGAAGGTCTCGCGCACCGCGTCCACCGAGATGTGGCGGTAGCCGGGCAGCTCGTGCGGGAACGAGCCCATGTCGCAGGAGCCCTGGACGTTGTTCTGCCCGCGCAGCGGATTCACGCCGACGCCGCGCCGGCCGATATTGCCCGTCGCCATGGCGAGATTGGCGATGGCGATGACCGAGGTCGAGCCCTGGCTGTGCTCGGTGACGCCGAGGCCGTAATAGATCGCCGCATTGCCGCCGGTGGCGTAGAGCCGCGCCGCCTTGCGCACCTCCTCCGCCGGAACGCCGGTGACGCTCTCGACCGCCTCGGGGGAATGCCGGTCCTCGGCGACGAAGGCCGCCCATTCCTGGAACTCGTCCCACTCGCAGCGTTCGCGCACGAAGCTCTCGTTGACGAGGCCCTCGGTGACGACGACATGGGCGAGCGCCGTCAGCATGGCGACGTTGGTGCCGGGCTTCAGCGCCAGATGGTGGTCGGCCTTCACATGCGGCGTCTTGACGAGGTCGATGCGGCGCGGATCGACGACGATCAGCCTAGCCCCCGGCTGGCCGGGCTTGCCCCGCAGCCGCTTCTTCATGCGCGAGGCGAAGACCGGATGACCGTCGGTCGGGTTGGCGCCGATGACGAGGACCACGTCGGTGTCCTCGACCGAGTCGAAATCCTGCGTTCCGGCCGAGGTGCCGAAGGTCGAGTTGAGGCCGTAGCCGGTCGGCGAATGGCAGACTCTTGCGCAGGTGTCGATGTTGTTGTTGCCGAAGCCGGCGCGCACCAGCTTCTGGACGAGGAAGACCTCTTCGTTGGTGCAGCGCGACGAGGAGATGCCACCCATCGCGCCCTTTCCGTATTTCGCCTGGATGTCCTTGATCTTCGCGGCGGTGAAGGACATCGCCTCCTCCCACGACACTTCGCGCCAGGGCTGGGTGTGGTGGTCGCGGATCATCGGATTGAGGATGCGATCCTTGTGGGTGGCGTAGCCGAGCGCGAAGCGGCCCTTGACGCAAGAGTGGCCGCGATTGGCCTTGCCGTCCTTGTAGGGCACCATGCGCACCAGTTCCTCGCCGCGCATCTCCGTCTTGAACGAGCAACCGACGCCGCAATAGGCGCAGGTGGTGACGACCGAATGTTCCGGCGTGCCGATCTCGATGACCGACTTTTCCTCCAGCGTCGCCGTCGGGCAGGCCTGGACGCAGGCGCCGCAGGACACGCATTCTGAGGAGAAGAAGTCGTCGCTGCCGGTGCCGGCCGAGATGATGGAGTCGAAGCCCCTGCCCTCGACCGTCAGCGCGAAGGTGCCCTGCACCTCGTTGCAGGCCCTGACGCAGCGCGAACAGACGATGCATTTCGACGGATCGAACTGGAAGTACGGGTTCGAGACGTCCTTGGCCTTGCCGAGATGGTTTTCGCCCTCGTAGCCGTAGCGCACCTCGCGCAGGCCGACGGCCCCGGCCATGTCCTGCAGTTCGCAGTCGCCGTTGGCGGCGCAGGTGAGGCAGTCGAGCGGGTGGTCGGAGATGTAGAGCTCCATGACCCCCTTGCGGATCTTCTTCAGCCGCTCGGTCTGGGTGGAGACCTTCATGCCAGCCGCGACCGGCGTCGTGCAGGAGGCCGGCGTGCCGTTCCGCCCCTCGATCTCGACCACGCAGAGCCGGCAGGAACCGAAGGCGTCCATCATGTCGGTGGCGCAGAGCTTCGGCACCTGGACACCGGCATCCATGGCCGCGCGCATCAGCGACGTGCCCTCGGGCACCGTCACCTCGACGCCGTCGATGGTGAGCGTCACCGCTTTTTCGGCCTTCGAGGCCGGGGTGCCGTAGTCGATTTCGCGAATGAGGCTCATGGTTTCCTCCCTGACGCAATAAGCGCCGGATCAAACGTCTTTGAGATGATCTTCGAGCACTTTGCGCATGAGATCACCTTCGGTCATGCCGTCTTTTCTGGCCTTATCGGACAGCTTGCGAACGAGCTCCGGCGGAAGTTCAAACGTCACGCGATCGGCATTGCCCCGCCGGCGAAACTTCATCGGCTTGAACTGCGACAGATCGTATTCCGTGAGATCGGCTTCTTCGATGAACCGCTCGGCCTCTTCGTCGCTTTTGAGCGGTGGTAGCCGCTTAAGTTTGGTGTCGCTCATAGAAACGCACCTCCTTCAGATGCATGTAGCGGGCACTGATCGGCCGGATGAAGCGCAGCCCGCGATGATTTCGAAGAGTATAGGCGACGAAGACGTGCCGTCCGTTCGCGCAACGACCGATTGCGCGAAAGCGAGGCTCGCTCTCCGAGTGGAGGGGATCTTCCGCGACAATCGGATCTCCGAGGAGAAGTTCCTCTATCTCATCAACTGATACACCATGCTTGCTACACTTGTCGAAGTTACCCTCGTCCCAATCGAAGTCGTCGAAGTCCAGAGCCATCCTTCAGCCATCTACTCCGCCGCGACCCTCATCGGTTCCCCGTGAAAATCTTCCGGAAAATGCCGGATTGCACTCATCACCGGGTAGGGCGTGAAACCGCCCAGCGCGCAGAGCGAGCCGAACTTCATCGTGTTGCAGAGGTCTTCGACCAGGGCGAGGTTCTCGGCCGGCCGCTCCCCGTCGATGATCTTCTTCACCGTCTCGTAGCCGCGCACTGCACCGACCCGGCAGGGCGTGCACTTGCCGCAGCTCTCGATGGCGCAGAACTCGAAGGCGAAGCGCGCCTGCTTCATCATGTCGACCGTGTCGTCGAAGACGACGATGCCGGCGTGGCCGATGAGGCCGTCCTTCGCCGCGAAGGCCTCGTAGTCGAAGGGCGTGTCGAACAGCGAAACGGGGAAGTATGCGCCAAGCGGTCCACCCACCTGGACCGCGCGCACCGGCCGGCCCGAGGCGGTGCCGCCGCCGATCTCCTCGACGATCGCGCCGAGCGTCATCCCGAATGGCGCCTCGAACAGGCCGCCATGCCTGACATTGCCGCCGAGCTGGATCGGGATCGTGCCGCGCGAGCGCCCGATGCCGAGTTCTTTGTAACCGTCGGCGCCGGCCGCGAGGATTTCCGGGACCGAAGCAAGCGTGATGACGTTGTTGATCACCGTCGGCTTGCCGAACAGCCCCTGGATCGCCGGCAGCGGCGGCTTGAAGCGCACCTGCCCGCGCTTGCCCTCCAGGCTGTCGAGCAGCGAGGTCTCCTCGCCGCAGACATAGGCGCCGGCACCCACCCGGACCTCGAGGTCGAAGGCGTGGCTGGAACCGAGCAGCGACGCGCCGAGCAGGCCGGCCTTCCCGGCCCGGCGGATCGCCTCGCGCATGACCGCGATCGCGACCGGATATTCCGACCTCAGATAGATGTAGCCCTTGGTCGCCCCGGTCGCGACGCCGGCGATCGCCATGCCCTCGATCAGGCAGAACGGATCGCCCTCCATGATCATCCGGTCGGCGAAGGTGCCGGAGTCGCCCTCGTCGGCATTGGCGACGATATATTTTCTGTCGCCCTTCGCCTCGGCGACGGTCTTCCACTTGATGCCGGTCGGAAAGCCCGCGCCGCCGCGGCCGCGCAGCCCCGACGCCGTCACCTCGGCGACGATCGCCTCGGCCTCGATGCCGATCGCCCGTTCCAAACCCTTCAGCCCGCCATGGGCGCGGTAGTCGTCGAGCGACAGGGGATCGGTGATGCCGCAGCGCTTGAAGGTATGCCGCCTCTGGCGGGCGAAGAACGGATGCTCCTCGACCTTGCCGATGCGCTTCGGATGGCCCGCACCGGCCAGGACACCGGCGTCGATCAGCGCCGCGGCCTCGCCGGGCTCGATCGGGCCGTAGGCGATGCGCCCGCCCGGCGTCTCCACCTCGATCATCGGCTCAAGCCAGGCGAGCCCGCGCGAGCCGTTGCGCACGATCTCGACGGCAAGCCCCCGATCGGCGAGCAACTGCCCGAACTCCTCGGCGATCTGGTCGGCGCCGCAGGCAACGGCGAAAGAATCGAGCGGGATGAAGAGCTTGGTCACAGCCGCGCCTCCTCGACGAGCGCCCCGACCTTTGCCTCGGACAGCCGCCCGACGATCCGCCGGTCGAGCATGGCCGAAGGCGCCGCCGCGCAGAGGCCGAGGCAGTAGACCGCCTCCAGCGTCACCTGCCCGTCCGGAGTTGTCTCGCCGAAGCCGATGCCCAGCGCCTTCTCGATCGCATCGGCGATGCCGTCGCTGCCGGCCGCCTGGCAGGCTTCGGCGCGGCACACCTTGAGGATGTGCCGGCCGCGCGGTTCCTTGTGGAAATCGTGATAGAAGGTGACGACGCCATGAACCTCGGCGCGGGTGAGATTGAGCGCGGCCGCGATCTGGCGCACCGCCGCCTCGGGCACATGGCCGAAACGCGCCTGGATGCCATGCAGGATCGGCAGCAGCGGCCCTTCCAGAGCCTCATGCTCGGCAATGATCTCGGCTGCCTCGGTCTCGTCGTAGGTCGCCTGATAAACCAAGCAGTTACCTCCCGCCCCTTATTTGAATGCTTCCAGAGACGGAACACTGTCGATGGCAATGAATCAATGCGCAATCTTCGTTCTCTGATAGAAGCCCTCTATCGTGCGGTGGATCCGGTCGTGGAGAATCAGAACTGGCGGGCCGCCAGCCGTGTGAGCCAGCGGTCTGATCCGCGCGGCCCGATCACCGACAGGCCGAAGGGAGCGCCGTCGACGGTGCCTGCCGGAAACACCACCTGCGGCAGCCGCGCCATGCCGGCCACCGCCAAGAGCTTGATGGCATAGTGGCGGAAGCCGTCGAAGACCGCACGCCCGGCGTCGAGCCTGAAGGGCGCGTCGTGCACCACCGGCGCCAGCAGGACGCCGTCATGGCCGAGGAGGTCGTCCATCGCAGCGGCGAACGGGTCACGCACGGCATTTCCGGCCGCCTCGTCCTCGGGCGTCATCCGGCGCGCGAAGGCGACCCGTTCGTCGAGGCCGGCGGGAAGCGGCATCGCCGACGCGTCGATGAACGGCACCACGGCGCGCTTCGCATCGCAACTCTGGAGGATGCGGAACGCCTCGTAGAGGGCGTCCGCCCCGCCCGCCGGATAGACCGCGACAGGCCGGGCGTCTAGGCCGCCGAAGTGGGCGTCGTAGACGGCCCGTTGCGCATCGCCGAGCCGGGCGAGCATGTCGGTCGGCGTCAGCCAGCGCGGCTCTTCTGGCCGGTCGTCGGCGTCGTCGCCCATCATCACTGCGACGACGCGCTCGAAGGTTGCCGCGTTTCGGGCGAAGACGCCCGCCGTGTCGAAGCTCGCGGCAAGTTCCATGCAGCCGTCGAGCGGCACCCGGCCGTGGCTCGGGCGAATTCCCCACAGCCCGCAGAAGCTCGCCGGCGCGCGCACCGATCCGCCCGTGTCGGTTCCGACGGCGATATCGGCGAGATCCGCCGCGACGGCGGCGGCCGAGCCGGAGGACGAGCCGCCCGGAATGCGGTCCGGCGCGGCGGAATTGACCGGCGTGCCGAAATGCGCGTTCATTCCGTAGAGCGACCAGGCGAGTTCGTCGGTGTGGGTCTTGCCGACGAAGCGGGCTCCCGCGCCGAGCAGGCGCTCGACGGCCGGCGCCGTCGTCACCGCGATGTCGCTCGTTGCGAGTTTCGTCGGGCAGCCGCAGCCGGTCCGGTAGCCGGCGACGGCGAAGATGTCCTTCACGGCAAGGCGCAGGCCGGCAAGCGGCCCCGTCGTCGCGCCGGCCACCGGCACCGCCCCATAGGGCACGAAGGCGTGGACCGGGTCTTTGTCGATCAGCATGGGAAAGCCTTTCCTCGGGAAATCTGGGCCGGCCGGCCAAGTGCCCGGCTCCATGGGCCGCATCGTGCGCCGTTGCGTCAGAAGCCGCCACTCTCCGCATCGAGGCAGAGCCGTGGCAGCGGCCGTTCGAAGGTCTGGAGCCCGTCCTTCCAGCCGGCGAGCGGCTGGGCGATCCGGCACACGGCATCGGCAGGGCCCGCAGCGTCGAGGATCAGGAGATCGGCCGGTGCGCCCACCTGCGGTGCCGACGGCCGGTCGAGGCCGACGACCGCCGCAGCGCCTGCACCGACCATCTGGAAGCACAGCGCCATGTCGGCGTCGCTGCCGGACTGCGCGACATTGGCAAAGAGGTTCGCCATGCGGATCAGCGAGGCGTCGCCGAAGGGCGTGAAGGGATTGAGGACGTTGTTGGTGGCGACCGCCGTCCGCACGCCGGCTTTCGCGAGGATGTCCGCCCGGGCGACGCCCCGGGGCGTCAGGCGGGCGCTGCCGCGCCCCATGAGATAGAGATCCGTCGCCGGCAGGACGACGAGGCCGATACCGGCCTTCGCGAGCGCCTTGCCGAGCGCCTCGAAGCGCGCTGCCGGCATCGCCGAAAGCTTGCTCGCGTGACCGACCGACACCCGCCCCTGCATCCCGCGCCGTTCGACGGCGGCGATCAGGGCCGGCAGGTCGCCTTCCGCCGGATTGAGATCGAAGTCGATGTGGAAGTCGGCGGGCACGGCGAAGCGCTCGGCAAGATCGAGCACCAGCTCGATGTGACGGACCGGATCCCGGTCGGTGTAGGGACAGCCGCCGACGCTGGTCGCGCCGCCTTGCAGCGCCGCCGCCATCAGGTCGTAGGTGGCCATCTCCTCGGTCAGGCCCTCCTGCGCGAAGGCGCAGAGGTCGATGGCGATGGCCCGCCGATAGTCGCGCTTGAGCTGCAGCAACGCCTCGAAGGACGCGAGGCCGACGCGCGGATCGGTCTCGACGAAGCTGCGCATCGCCATGGTGCCGTTGACGATCGCCCGGCGCAGCACCGCTTCGGCGCGGTTGTAGACGTCGTCGGCGGTAAAGCCCGCCTTCGCCTTCGCCGTCAGCGACACGGCCTCGGCGAGCGTGCCATCGCAGACAGGGCAACGGTCGAGGATACCGGCCTTGTCGAGGTGGATGTGAGCGTCGACGAGGCCGGTCGAGACGAAGCGCCCGCCGACGGCGCGCTCCGGCGCGCCGGCCGGCAGCCCGCGCTCGATCGCGGCGACGAGGCCCCTGGCAATGCCGATGTCGACGGGATCGTCGCGTCCCTCGACACGGGCGTCGCGCAGGATGAGGTCGAACGCCGCCACGCCTTGTCGTCCCTCAGCCGCGTTCGGGACCGGCGGCGCGGGCCGACCGCGGGGCGGCGAGCGCCGGTGCTTCGTTCCCGTCCGTTCGTACGGTCGCGCGCGGATCCCGGCTGTCGCGGCTCTTGGCGCGTCTCACGCCGGCAGCTCCGGCTCGGCGACCATGCCTTCTGGATAGACGAAACCGCGATCCTTCAGGCGCGGCGCGGCATAGCCGCCGCGCTTTGCCGTCTTCAGGCCGAGCGCCACGGCCGCTTCCATCAGCTTCACCGCCGAAGAGACGCCTTCCACCACCGGCACGCCATGCTCCTGCGACAGCGCCTGGGCGAAACCCGCCATACCGGCGCAGCCGAGGACGATCGCCTCCGCCCCGTCCTCGGCGACCGCACGGGCGATCTCCGCCGAGATCGTCCGCTCGGCCGCCTCGGGATCGGCCTCGAGCGCCAGCACCGGCAGGTCCGAGGCGCGCACGCTCGCGCAGAGATCCGACAGACCGGCGCGCTGCAGATTGTCTTCGAGAATCGGGACGGAAACGGAGAGCGTCGTCACCACCGAGAAGCGGCGCGCGACGAGCGTCGCCATGCGCGCCGCCGCCTCGCCGATCCCGATCACCGGGCCTGCGAGGACCGACCGGGCGGCTTCGAGCCCGGTGTCGTCGAAACAGGCGATGACATGGGCCTCCGCCCCGTCCCGCTCGGCAATCGCCAGGGCGTGGAGCAGGCCCGGCACGGCGAGCGCGCCGTCGACATGGCCCTCGATCGAGACCGGTCCGGCATCGTTCTGATAGGCGAGGATCTCGGTTCCTCGTGCCGCGGCCTGGCGCGCCGCGAGGGCAATCGTCTCGGTCATCGACCGCGTGGAGTTCGGGTTGACGATCGAGATCCGCATTCCGGTCCACCCCTTTCGGCGCGGCGCCCGACCGCATCGAACCGCGATCGCCTGCCGTGCCATCCTTTCGCACGTATCGCCGCCCGAAACGTCGGGGGCGGCGCCGCCATCATGCGCTGCGCCGCACGCCGTCCGATAGAACCGGGAGAACACGCTCGGCGAAGAGAATTGGCGCAGCGAGCGTTTCGGCCGCCGGTCTGCGCACTCCGGGAGGCGGGCATTTCGGCCATGGCGGGCACTCAACCCTTCAATGCCCGGCGCTGGCGCCGCTTCTGGAGAACGAAGAAAGTCGTCAGGGAGACGGCGATGACGACCAGCGAGATCGCCGTCGTCACTGTCCCGAGGGCGTAGATCATCGGCGTGGTCACGGTGGTGGTCAGCGCCTGCAGCTGGATCGGCAGGGTGTTGGCCGCGCCCATCGCCTGGCTCGATCGCGCGAGTTCGTCCCAGGACAAAGTGAAGCCGAACAGGGCGACTCCGGCGACCGACGGCGCGATGATCGGCAGGACGACATGGCGGATCGTCTGCCAGGAGGTCGCGCCGAGGTCGCGGGCGGCCTCCTCGTAGGATTTGTCGAAACGGTTGAACACCGCGAACATGATCAGAAGGCCGAAGGGCAGCGTCCAGGAGAGATGTGCCCCGAGACCGGAGGTGAAGAGGCCGGTGGCGGTCTGGTAGTTGTCGTAGAGCCAGTCGACCTCGTAGGCGTCGGCGATCCCCATCACCGTGTCGTCGACGATGTGGAATTCCAGCGCGATGCCGAGCGACACGATGATCGACGGCATGATGAGGCTGGCGATGGCGGTGTAGAACAGAAGGCTCGAACCGGTGAAGCGCCGGCGGAAGGCAAGGCCTGCCATCACCGAGAAGACCACCGTCAGCACCATCACGATGAGGCCGAGCTTCAGCGAGTTCCACAGGCCGATCGAGATGTCGACGAGGCCCGCGCCCTGAAAGAGCTGCGCGAACCAGTGGAAGGAGAAGCCGTTCATCGGGAAGGTCAGCCCGCCCTGCGGCCCCTGAAAGGACAGGATCAGGATGGTGATCACCGGCCCGTAGAGGAACAGGACGAACAGCGTGAAGATCGCGGCGAGAACGTAGAAGGAGCGCGGTCGCTTCTCGGCCGTCATGGGCTAGAGCTCCTTGCGGATGTCGATGAAGCGCGTCAGCGTGAAGATGATCCCGAGCGTCGCGATCAGCAGCACGACGGCATTCGCCGCGGCGAGCGGGAACTGCAGGTAGCTGGTCTGGACGTTGATGACCTTGCCCACCGAGGCGATCTGCTGGCCACCCATCACGCCGATGGTGATGAAGTCGCCCATCACAAGGGTGACGACGAAGATCGAACCGATGGTGATGCCGGTCTTCGAAAGCGGGATGACGACGTTCCACAGGACCTGCGCGCCGCTCGCGCCCGCGTCCCGCGCCGCCTCGATCAGCGAGCGGTCGATGCGCATCATCGAATTGAGGATCGGCACCAGCATGAAGGCGGTGAGCAGGTGGACGAAGGCGAGCGTCACCGCGAAGTCGGAATAGAGCAGCCATTCGACCGGATGGTCGACCAGGCCGGAGCCGACCAGGATCTGGTTGATCAGGCCGTTGCGCCCGAGCAGCGGGATCCAGGAGATCATCCGGATGACGTTGGAGGTCCAGAACGGGATGATGCAGACGAGCGCGAGGACGATCTGCATCGTCGTCGTACGGATGTGGAAGGCGAGGAAATAGGCGATCGTGAAGCCGAGAACGAGCGTCGTCGCCCAGACCAGCAGGCAGAACTTGATGGTCGAGAGATAGGTCGCGAAGGTCGTGCAGAGCGAGGGAAGGCTCGCGAGGCAGCCGTCGAACACGCCGGCATAGTTGTCGAAGACGAAGGCCGGGGTGATCGAATAGGAATTGTACTGCCAGAAGCTGACCACCAGCACGACGACCAGCGGCAGCACGAAAAACAGCAGGAAGACCAGCGCCATCGGCGCGGCCTGCCAGTAGGCGCCGCCGCGGGTGCGCCGGCGGCGCGACGTCGCGGCCGTTTCCGCCCCGGACGGAAGCATCGCGGCGTCGGCGATGCGGGGCGGCGATGCCGCCCCGCTGGTTGGCGTCGTTGTCACCATCACCTCAGGCCGCGACGAACTCGTTCCACTTGGTGATCAGGTACTCGTTCTCGTCCATGACCGAGTTCCAGCAGGCGATGCGGCTCATGCGGGTCTCGTAGGAGCCGCCGTCGCGCACCGCGCCCGGCTGTTCGATGACGGTTCCGTCCGGGGCCTTGATCGGCTTCTCGGCCGGCTTGCCCTCGTACCAGTAGGCCCACTCGTAGGGCTCCATCTTCTCCTTGGCCGTGTCGAGCACCGCCGGATAGTAGCCCTGACGCGAGAGATAGGCGCCGGCCCAGCCCGAAAGGAACCAGTTGATGAACTCGTAGGCGGCGTCGAGTTTCTTGTCCCGCAGCGTGCGCGGCAGCGCGAAGCCGGAGGCCCAGCCGCGATAGCCCTCTTCGAGCGCGAGATAGGTGCACTTGATGCCCTTTGAGCGCACCGCCGTGACCGCCGGCGACCACATCGACTGGATCACGACCTCGCCGGACGCCATCAGGTTCACCGACTGGTTGAAGTCGGTCCAGAAGGCGCGGAACTGGCCGTCCTTCTTGGCCTTGGTCAGGATCTCCATGGTCTTGTCGATCTCGGCCTTGGTCATGTTCCCCTTGTCTTTGTACTTGAACTGACCGGACGATTCGATCGCCATGGCCGCGTCCATGATGCCGATCGAGGGGATGTTGATCAGCGCCGCCTTGCCCTTGAACTTCGGATCGAGCAGCGCCGACCAGTGCGTGACCTCGCCGTCGATGAGATCCGGCCGGTCGCCGAGCGAGTCGGCGTTGTAGGTCGTCGGGATGAGCGTCATCCATTCGGTGGGCGCTTCGGCGAACTTCTTGGAATGCCGGCCGTCGAGGTAGAAGTACTTCCACGGCGCCGATCCCTGGCTGCCGACGTCCTTGCCGTCGATCGTGCCCTTGGTGAGGACCGGGGTGATCTTGTCCGCCAGCTTGATCTTCTTGGCGTCCATGCCCATCAGGTTGCCTGACGGCACGAGGTTCGGCAGCGAGAAATATTCGCTGTCGACGAGGTCGAAGGAGTTCGGCTGGGTGATGATGCGCTTGGCGACCTCGTCGGTCGTCACCGTCACATATTCGATCTTCACGCCGGCCTCCTCCATCGCCTTCTCGGCGATGGCAGGCGACTGGTTGGTGGCCGTCGAGAGATAGCGCAGGGTGACCGGCTCGGCGCCGATCGCCGGCGTCGGGAAGGCTGACAGCCTGGTCGCCAGGCCGGCACCGGCAAGTCCCGCACCCGCCTTCAGCAGCGAGCGCCGGGAAACGGCCGCCGTCTTGGTCTCATCGCTTATTGCCATCGGGTTCCTCCGTTTGGGGTGGGTTGAAGGTCTGGAAGGACGGCCGCCCTCAGGCGGCGAGCTCGTGCCGGTCGGCTGCCGCCCAGTCGACTGCGACCTCGTCGCCGATCGCGACGGGCATCCGGTCGTATTCGGCCTCCGGCAGGGTGGCGAGGAAGTCGGTCCCGTCGGCGCAGCGCATGGCGACGTTCACCGTCATGCCCTGATATTCGACGTCGGTGACCGTCGCGCGGGTGCCGGCCACGCCCCCGGGGGAGGCCGACAGCCTCAGCCGGTCGGCGCGCACGGCGAAGCTGCGTTCGCCGTCCGGCACGATGTTGTGGCTGCCCATGAACTGGGCGACGAAGCGGGTGCGCGGGGCGTTGAAGACCTCGCGCGGCGAGCCGACCTGCTCGATCCGCCCGTCGTTCATCAACACCACCATGTCGGCCAGCGCCATCGCCTCCTCCTGGCTGTGGGTCACGTGGACGAAGGAGATGCCGAAGTCGCGCTGATAGCGCTTCAGTTCGGCGCGCATGCGCACGCGCAGGAACGGGTCGAGCGCCGACAAGGGCTCGTCGAGCAGCAGCACCGTCGGATTGGTCACCAGTGCCCGCGCCAGCGCGACGCGCTGCTGCTGGCCGCCGGAAAGCTGCGCCGGCAGTCGCTCGGCATAGCGCGCCATGTCGACCATGCCGAGGAGTTCGCCGGCCCGCTGGTGCCGCTCGGCCTTGCCGACACCCGCCATCTTCAGCGGAAAGGCAACGTTGTCGCGCACGTTGAGATGGGGAAACAGCGCGTAGTTCTGGAACATCATCGCCGTGCCGCGCCGCGCCGGCGGCAGGTCGTTGACGATGGTGTTGCCGATCATCACGTCGCCGTCGGAGATCGATTCATGGCCGGCGATCATCCGCAGCGTCGAGGTCTTGCCGCAGCCGGAAGGGCCGAGCAGGCAGCAATAGGTCCCCGCCGGGATCTTCAGAGAGACTTTGTCGACGGCGATCGTCTCGCCGTAGGACTTGACGACGGCGGCGAGTTCGAGATCGGCGGCTCGGTTCGGCAAGGCAGGCCCTTCGCATCCAATGCTTCGAGCCACAACAATGCAACGGCCATGCCAACTCGCGGGAACAAACGCCGCGAAAGGCACCGGCGCGACGGACCCGCCCTTCCAGGCACTCCTGCTGACCGGATCGCCGGCATCTTGCTCATGAAATGCGCAGACGGACGCGATGCCGTACGGGGCAGCCGTCCGGCGGCACGATCCCCGCGCCTCGCCGCTTGCCAGCCGAGGCCGCCTCGCCTAGCAGTCCGTCTGGCCGTCTCCCCAGCCGGCCTCATTCGACCACGAAGGCCCGACCGCCATGCTGCTCGCCGATTTCAAGGTGCTGACCTTCGACTGCTACGGCACGCTGATCGACTGGGAGACCGGCATCGTGACGGCGCTGCGGCCGCTGCTCGACCGGCTCGACACCGAGCCCGGCCGCGACAGCGTGCTCGAGCGCCATGCGGTGCACGAATCCGCGCAGCAGGCGCAGACGCCTGCGATGCCCTATTCCCGCCTGCTCGCCACGGTCTATCGAAGCCTGTCGGAAGAGTGGGGCGTGCCGGCCGGCTGGGACGAGTGTCTCGCCTATGGCCGGTCGGTGCCGGACTGGCCGGCCTTCCCGGATTCCGCCGATGCGCTCGCCTATCTGAAGCAGCACTACCGGCTCGTCGTGCTCTCGAATGTCGACAGCGGCAGCTTCGCCGGGTCGAACGCGCGGCTCGGCGTCACCTTCGACGCGGTCTACACGGCCGAGGACATCGGCTCCTACAAGCCGGACCCGCGGAACTTCGCCTACATGCTCGACAAGCTTTCGGGGCTCGGCGTCGAGAAGGCTGATGTGCTACACACGGCGGAGAGCATGTTCCACGACCATGTCCCCGCCAATGCGGCCGGCCTCGCCTCGGCCTGGATCCATCGCCGGCACGGCCGGGAGGGTTACGGGGCGACGATGCATCCGGGCGCCATGCCGCATTACGACTTCCGCTTCACCTCGATGGCGGAGATGGCCGAGGCGCACCGGCGCGAGACCCGCTGATTTCGAGGGACAAGTCGATGCGCGGCGGGGCTCGGCCCCGCCCGCCGGCGAGGCTCAGCGCACGATGGTCAGCCGCTCGGCCGCGCGGGTGATCGCCGTATAAAGCCACCGCTCGCGCGTATCGCGAAAGGCGAAGCTCTCGTCGAACAGCATGACGTCGTTCCACTGCGAGCCCTGGGCCTTGTGGACGGTCAGCGCGTAGCCGAAGTCGAAGTCGTCGAAGCGCTTCTTCGTCGCCCAGGCGATCTCGGCCTCCGGCTCCTCGAACGCCTGCTTCAGAAGCCGGATCTTCGCCGCTCCCTGGTCGATGTCGTCGTCGTCCGGCTTGACGATCAGGTTGACGCCCGGCTTCGTCGTCTCGCGCGAGGCGGTCATCACCTGCCAGAGCGAGCCGTTGAGCAGGCCCTTCGCCGGATCGTTGCGCAGACAGACCAGCTTGTCGCCGGCCATCGGCAGCGGCCCCTCGAAGCCCTTCAGCTCCCGCAGACGCGCGTTGTAGCGGCGGCGCGTCCGATTGGTGCCGACGAGCACCTGGTCGGCGGCGAGCACCTTCTCGGTCTCGACCTCGCGCTTGGAGATCACCTTCGCGGTCCCGTAGTCGCCATACATCAGCTGGCGGCCCTCCCTGACGGCGAGCGCCATCTCGATGATCGGGTTGTCGCGCGCCTGCCGATGGATCTCGGTAAGGAGGAAGTCCGGCTCCGCCTCGGTGAAGAACCCGCCGCCGGAAACCGGCGGCAGTTGCCCGGGATCGCCGAGAACGAGGATCGGCGTGCCGAAGGACATGAGATCGCGGCCGAGCGCCTCGTCGACCATCGAACATTCGTCGACGACGACGAGCTTGGCCTTGGCGACCGGGCTCTGGCGGTTGAGCGAGAAGGTCGGCGAGACGCGCGAGGCGCCGCTCGCCTCGTCCTCCACCGTCTCCTCGCCGCGCGGCCGATAGATCAGCGAGTGGATGGTGCGGGCGGACTTCGCGCCCTTGGTCCTCAGGACCTGGGCGGCCTTGCCGGTGAAGGCCGCAAACTGCACGGCGCCGTCGATGCCCTCGGCGAAGTGCCGGGCGAGCGTCGTCTTGCCGGTGCCCGCATAGCCGAACAGGCGGAACACCGGCCTGTCGGGGTGGTCGAGCCATTCGGCCACCCGGCGAAGCGCCTCGTCCTGTTGCGGCGAAAACTGCAAGAACGTCTCCCCTGAACCGAACCCTCGCCCGGGCTCACGACGCCGGCGACCGCCGTCGATCGACCGGCGCGCTCCTGCCAGCGCCAAAACACCCCCGTGCACCGGGCCGAACCGTCGCCCGGCCCGTGAAGAGGCCGCAAGGCATGGCGGGCGACTCGCGCCCGATCGTCATGGCGTAAATCATCAGGGCGCCGACTGCCAGTCTTCAAGAGCCGGCGACGCGGGAAGGCAGGGTGAGAAACGTCGCGCGGTTGATCCGAGGCGCCGTTGCGGCCGCCGGCTGCCAGTGGATTGAATTTGACGTTCGATACGAGATCCGCTCGATCAGAGCGGGGCTCGTATCAAGCCCGCGCGGCGAATGAGCGTAGTTGTTTCCGGCATCACGAAGTGATCTGCCGGAAACCGTATGAGTCCCGATCGGGTAAGGCGTCGCATCAAATGTCAAATTCGAAAAAGCCACCAGGATCATCATCTTGACCTGGGGTCTTTCGATTCCGACATTTGCTGCGCGGTCTGAACAAGACGGCACCGAATGTCGAAATCGGACCGCTAGGCCATCGCTGCCCCGCCGGTGCCCGCGGTTTCCGCGGCGACCACCGAGGCGATGACGGTGCGCAGATCGCCGAGGCCGAACGGCTTCAAGAGATGGCCCTGCGCGACCCCGTGGGTCGCATCGCCGGGATCGCAATAGCCGCTTGCGAGGATCACCGGCATCGTCGGCCATTCCCGCCGAACCTGACGGGCGAGTTCGACGCCGTCGAGCTGCGGCATCGACTGGTCGGTCACGAGGAGGTCGAAGGCGGAAGGGCCGCTTTCGCCGAGACAGGTGAGCGCCTCGGGGCCTCCGGACGCCATCACCGTCTCGTGGCCGAGATCGTTGAGCATGGCGGCGGTGTGCATCAGAACCAGCGCGTCGTCGTCGACCACGAGGACGCGCAGTTTGCGTTCCGGGGAGCCTTGCATGTTCACCACCTCCGACACGCCATCATCTTCGATCCGGACCATCGTTTCGAGCCGGCAAAGGGTCGCGGGCTCGCGGTCTCGGCGCCGGCCGGGCGGGAGTCGTTCGCTCGGCCAGCCGACATGGTTAACGGCGCAGGGGTCGGGACTGGTTCCCTCTTCGCTGAAGCAAGCTGGAAAAAACTTCGAGATGACGGGGATTTAGCCGTGATGCAACCGCTTCGTGCTGCCGAAGTCGTTAACGCCTCGCGTCGCCGCGCCGCCCCTCTTTCGACCGCGTCTCCCGTGTGCTTTCGAACAGTGAGCGCGGAACCGGCCCGCCGGCTACATCGCTTCCTTGCCGCGCGAGAGGGCGGCAACGCCGGTGCGGCACACCTCGACGAGACCGAGCGGCGCCATCAGGCTGACGAACTTGTCGAGCTTCGACGGCCGCCCGGTGATCTCGAAGACGAAATGCTCGATGGAGGAATCGAGCACCTTGGCCCGGAAGACGTCGGCGAGCCGCAGCGCTTCCACCCGCCGCTCTCCCTGTCCCGCGACCTTGACGATCGCGAGCTCGCGCTCGATCGGCCGGCTCTCGCCGCCGGCACCGGCCGTCGCGGTGAGGTCGACGACCTTGTGGACGGGCACGATCCGGTCGAGCTGGCTCTTCAGCTGCTCGACCACGTGCGGCGCGCCGCGGGTGACGATGGTGATCCGCGACAGATGCTTCTCGTGCTCGGTCTCCGAGACGGTCAGGCTCTCGATGTTGTAGCCGCGGCCGGAGAACATGCCGATCACCCGGGCGAGCACGCCCGGCTCGTTGTCGACGAGGACGGCAAGCGTGCGCGGCTCCGGCGTCTCCTTTTCCGGCGTGATGAAATAGGCCGATGCGGGCGGCTGGACGGCGGAATTGTTCATGGTCGTTTCCGATTGTATCGCAGATTGAATGTCGTCAAAGAAGCCTGACGGCTGGCGGTGTCGGGGCGGCAGCGGCCCTTCGGGCCATGTTCCGGTCGAAGGTGACGAACTCGTCGCAATGCTGCGCCGAAGCGAGATGGAGCGCGTCGGCAAAGTCCATCCCGTCCCGGTAATTGAGCAGAGCCCGGACGACCACGTTTTCGTCGACGACCGCGACGAGATCCATCGCCAACAGGGCCGAGAACGCTTGGTCGATCTGTTTCCGCGAGTACGCGAAGACGCTGCGGAGAATCCACTCCGTCTCCAAGATAACGGTAGGCAGAAGCACCAAGCCTCCCCCGGCCAGCAACGGCAGCAGTTTCGCGAACTGTCGAGGATCGTCCCGCGTGATCAGCCGGACGACGACGTTGGTATCAGCCGCACTTGTCACGCCACCGTCTCTTTGCCTCTTCGGCGAGTCCCGCTTCCATCATCTCGTCCGTCACGAGAGGTCCGTCGTATTTCGGAACCGCGGCGAGGAATTGCTCGAGCGTGATAGGCGGAAACACGGTGCGCCGGAAAGAACGCGGACGAAGCACGACTTCTCCTCCGCGCTCGACCACTTCGAGTTCAGTTCCGCTATCCCATCCCTGCGTAGTACTGACCTCCGACGGCAAAAAGATCTGCCCCTCTTCGGATACGCGCGTCACCGACGTCATTCGACATGCCCTCGATGGAAGACAAGACAAATCTACGTCTCGCCGTCTTGCAAATCAAACCAGCACCCGGTCCTTGGCGTCGATCGCCTTCGCCACGGCCTCGTCGGTCGCCTCTTCCGGCAGCAGGATCTCGTTGTGTGCCTTGCCCGACGGAATCATCGGGAAGCAGTTGGCGAGATTGGCGACGCGGCAGTCGAACAGCACCGGGGCGTCGACGGCCAGCATCGCCTCGATCGCGTCGTCGAGTTCGCCCGGCTTCTCGCAGCGCATGCCGACGGCGCCGTAGGCTTCGGCGAGCTTGACGAAGTCCGGCAGCGCCTCGGTGTAGGAATGCGACAGCCGGTTGCCGTGCAAGAGCTGCTGCCACTGCCGGACCATGCCCATGTACTGGTTGTTGAGGATGAAGATCTTGACGTTCGCCCGGTGCTGAACCGCCGTCGACATCTCCTGCATGTTCATCAGCACCGAGGCGTCGCCGGCGATGCAGAGCGAGACGGCGTCCGGATGGGCGATCGCCGCGCCGATCGAGGCCGGCAGGCCGTAGCCCATCGTGCCGAGGCCGCCGGATGTCAGCCAGCGGTTCGGCGCCTCGAAGCCGTAGAACTGCGCCGCCCACATCTGGTGCTGGCCGACCTCGGTCGAGACGTAGGTCTCGCGATCCTTCGTCGCGGCATAGAGCCGCTCGACGGCGTATTGCGGCATGATGACATCGCGGTGCGGCTTGTAGGCGAGACAGTTGCGCGCCTTCCACGTGGCGATTTCCCGCCACCACTCCCCGAGCGCCTGGCGGTCGACCGCCACACCGGTGTCCTTCCACTCGGCGAGCAGGTCCTTCAGAACATGCGCGACGTCACCGAGGATCGGCAGGTCGACGCGGACGTTCTTGTTGATCGAGGACGGATCGATGTCGATGTGGATCTTCTTCGAGCCCGGCGAGAAGGCGTCGAGCCGGCCGGTGATGCGGTCGTCGAAGCGGGCGCCGATGCACAGCATGACGTCGCAGCCGTGCATGGCGAGGTTCGCCTCGTAGGTGCCGTGCATGCCGAGCATGCCCATCCAGCTCTTGCCGGAAGCCGGATAGGCGCCGAGGCCCATCAGCGTCGAGGTGATCGGAAAGCCGGTGAGGTCGACGAATTCGCGCAGCAGCTTCGACGCTTCGGGGCCGGAGTTCACGACGCCGCCGCCGGAATAGATCATAGGCCGCTTGGCGCCCGCCAGCATCGCCACCGCCGCGGCGATGCGCTCGTGCTCGGGCGCGAGGCGCGGCCGGTAGCTCTCATGGGTGCGGGTCGGCGGCGGCGGCGTGTAGAGGCCGGTCGCGAACTGCACGTCCTTCGGAATGTCGACGACGACGGGTCCGGGCCGCCCCGTGCGGGCGACGAGGAATGCCTCGTGCAGGATGCGCGACAGGTCGGCGACGTCCTTCACCAGCCAGTTGTGCTTGGTGCAGGGCCGGGTGATGCCGACGGTATCGCATTCCTGGAAGGCGTCGGAGCCGATCAGCGTCGTCGGCACTTGGCCGGAAATGCAGACCAGCGGGATCGAATCCATCAGCGCGTCCTGCAGCGCCGTTACGGCGTTGGTCGCGCCCGGGCCCGAGGTGACGAGCATGACGCCGGTCTTGCCGGTGGAGCGGGCGTAGCCTTCCGCCGCATGGCCGGCTCCCTGCTCGTGGCGCACGAGGACGTGGCGGACCTCTTCCTGCTGGAAGAGTTCGTCGTAGATCGGCAGGACCGCTCCGCCCGGATAGCCGAAGATGTCGGTGACGCCGTTGTCGACGAGGGCCCGGACGACCATTCCGGCGCCCGTCATCTCCCGTCCCTCGCTCACAGCCTTGATGTCCATCGTCTCGTCTCTCTCGTCGCCGGCGACCGGTCCGGGCCGGCTCTTCCACCTGAAATTCGGGCAATAAAAAAGGGCCGCTCGGGCCCTTTGTCTCGCGCACACGTGGCTCTCGCCGGGCGGTCCTCAGACCGCCACGCGTGTGCGCAACCTTACGAGAATCAGCTTCGTGATCATGGGCCGCAAGCTATGAGGCAGAGCGGTCCGCGTCAACGGCTTTTTTGCGCCCGAAACGATTCCGACCTCGGTTCACCCGACCTGCGGCATGTTGATCCGGCGATACCATGACTCGGCAAAACAATAGAGCCCGAAGGCGATGAGCCCGAGCCCCGTCAGCGAGAGGAGCAGCCAGCCGAAGCTCCAGCTGGCGATCTCCGCCAGCGCCGCGTCGAGGCCGGGCGTATCGCCGGACTTGTAGCCGGCGGCACCGGTCGCGAGCAGGCCGGCGATGACGACGAAGGTGGTGCCCCGGGCGATCAGCCCGAACTGACAGATCGGCTTCACGGCCCATTGGCGATCGTCCGGGATCGACATGTAGCGCTCGAACCCGGCCTTCACCGCCTTGACGAAATGCGCGATCGCGGCGGCGGCCATGCCGGCGGCCACGGCATAGGTCACCCAGATGCCGAAGCCCTTCTCGTAGGCGTAGGAGATCACGCCCCCGCCGCCACCGCCGTCCCCGCCGCCGGAGCCGAGGCCGGTGAGCAGCGATCCGGCATAGAGCGCGAGCGCGCCGTAGGAAAACGCGCTGACGAGCAGCCCGGCCCGCACGAAGAGGCCCTTGGCGCCGGTGCCGTGCCCGTCGACGTCGAGCGTCACCTGGACCATGCGCCACGCCGCGAATGCCGCGAGGCCGACCACAATCGCCGCAAGCAGAATCGTGCCGAAGACCGAGCCGGCGATCACCTCGATGGCGTCCTTGGTGTCGAGCGTCTGGCCGCTCGCAAAGGCTGCCCGGAATGCGAAATAGCCGACGATGGCGAAAACCAGGCCGCGGGCGAAATAGCCGGCGCGGGCCGCTCCCTTCAGCCACGCCCTGCCGTCGTCCGGTTGGAAACCGCTGCTGATGCTCGACATCAAATCTCCCCTTTTGATGGCAAGACGCGCCAGGGGCGGCGGTGGTTCCGAGGAAGGGTGCCGGCGCGCGTGCCCGAAGATCAGCAGGCGACGCGGTTCCGGCCCGCCTGCTTTGCCAGATAGAGATTGATGTCGGCGCGCTTCGTCAGGCTCGCCGGGTCGTCGTCGGGTCGGACGACGGCAAGGCCGATCGAGGCCGTCACGGCAACGCGCCTGCCGTCGGCGTCGAGCGTCACGCGGGAAATCTCGCCGCGCAGCCGCTCGGCGAAACGCCGCAGGTCGTCGGGGTTGAGATTCGGTGCGATGACGGCGAATTCCTCTCCGCCGATCCGCGCCACCACGTCGTGGAAGCGGGTGAACTCGAACAGGCAGAGCGCCACCGCCTTCAGCACCTTGTCGCCGGTGTCGTGACCGTGGGTGTCGTTGATCGCCTTGAAGTGGTCGAGGTCGATGATGACGATGCCGAGGGGTCGTTCGATCCGCTGGAACTCCTGGACGTATTGTCGAAGGGCCTCGTCGAAGAAGCGGCGGTTGTGGGTGCCGGTCAAAGGATCCGTCAGCGCCTCGGCCTCGAGCTTCTTGGAGCGTTCCTTCAGGAGGCCGGTCAGGGACTGGAGCTTGCCCTGCTCCCGGCTGTGGTAGCGCAGGAGCGGCAGGACGACGAACAGCGCCGAGAAGCCCGCCGCGCCGACGCATCCGAGGCTCAGATAGGTCATCCAGGCGAAGCGGTGGCGGAGCGTCTCGTCCATCATGCCGAGCGAGGAATCGGTCAACAGGAAGTTGAGATAAGTCAGAGTCGCGGCTCCAACCAGGGCGCCGACGAGGAATGCGACCGACAGCTCTGCCCTGGTTAATCTCATCTGACCCCGTTCACCCTGCACATGCGATGCGAGAACTTGTAGCGGGCGCGATCTACCGATGGGTTAAGTCGAAGGCCGGGTCGGAAGAAAAAAGTCGGCCCCTGCGGTCATTCGCCGCCATTCGTCGCCGAGTTGATGCCGAAACCAAGTCTCCTGGCGTTTAGCGTATTGTCGCGTGCGGGTGATCGCAAGTTCGCGCGCCCGCTCATAGTTGAGACTTCCTTTCAGGAATGCTGACAATTCAGCGAGTCCGATGGCCCTGCCGGCGGTGCCGGGCACGCTGCCGAAGCGGGCCTCGAAGGCTTTGACCTCGTCGAGGGCGCCGCCCGCGACCATGCGGTCGAAACGCTCGGCGATCCGCTGGCGCAGCTCTGCCCGGTCCGGGGCGAGCACCAGCATCCGCGCCCGGCCGCGATCGACCAGCGGCCTGCCGCGCCCGGCCTGGAGCGCTGACAGGGGGACGGACCCGGCCTCCAGGATTTCGAGTGCCCTCGCGATGCGCTGTCCGTCGCGCGGGGCGAGCCGCTCCGCCGTCGGCGGGTCCCGGCGCAAGAGCTCGGCGTGGAGCGCCTCCGCCCCCTCCTCCGCGAGACGGCGCCTCAACCTGTCGCGGACCGCCTGCGGGATCTCGGGCATCGGATCGAGGAGCCCGGTGAGAGCCTTGAAATACAGCCCCGTCCCGCCGCAGAAGACCGGCAGCCGCCGGCTCGACCGCAATTCGGCGAGCAGCGGCGCGACGTCCCTGAGATAGGCGCCGGCGGAATAGTCCGAGCCGGGATCGACATGGCCGTAGAGGCGGTGCGGAACGCGTTCGAGGTCGGCGGCCGAGGGCCGCGCGGTGAGGATTTTGAGGCCGTCATAGACCTGCAGCGAATCGGCGTTGACGACGACGCCTCCAAGCCGTTCGGCAAGCTCCGCCGCGAGCTTCGACTTGCCGCTCGCTGTGGGGCCGGCTATCAGGATCGCCTCGATTTCGCCCGTCATCGCCCTCCCCTCATCGGCAGTCCCCAGTACCATGTATGTCGCCACCCTGATCAGCCGTCCGGACGATGCGAAGCTTTCTCCAGCCACGATCAGCGCGATCGCCGAAGGCTTCGGAGTCGAGACCGAAGAGGTGGTATGGCTCGCCGAGAACGTCGCGGCGGATCTTCCGCTCGAAGCGGCGCCGCTTGCGGACCGTCTCGCCGCGGTCCGTGACCTTTCGGAGGCGTTGGATCTCGACCTCGTCGTGCAGGAGGCCGCCGGCCGCCGCAAGCGCTTTCTGATCGCCGACATGGACTCCACCATGATCGAGCAGGAATGCATCGACGAACTGGCGGCCGAAATCGGCATCAAGGACCAGATCGCCGCCATCACCGCGCGGGCGATGAACGGCGAGATCGCCTTCGAGCCCGCCCTGCGGGAACGGGTCGGCCTGCTCGCCGGCCTTGCCGAGAGCGTCGTCGAGAAGGTGATCGCCGAGCGCATCACCCATGCTCGCGGCGGACGCACGCTGATCGCCACGATGCGGGCGAGCGGCGCCCACACCGCGCTCGTCTCCGGCGGCTTCACGGTCTTCACCGGCCCGATCGGCGCGGCGCTCGGCTTTCACGAGACTCGCGCCAACCGGCTGATCGCCGAAGCCGGCAGGCTGACCGGCAGGGTCGCCGAGCCGATCCTCGGGGCCGAAGCCAAGGTGGCGGCCCTCAAGGAGATCGCGGCCGGAAAGGGCCTGACGCCTACCGATGCGATCGCCGTTGGCGACGGGGCGAACGACCTGCCGATGCTCAAGCTCGCCGGAACTGGCGTCGCCCTCCACGCCAAGCCGAAGGTCGCGGCAAGCGCGCCGCATCGCATCGACCGGGGCGACCTCACGGCGCTTCTCTACATCCAGGGCTATCGTCGCAGCGAATTCGCCGGCTGACGCGCAGCGGCGGCAGCAACGCAGCTCGGCAGGCGCCATCTTTCGGCAGCCTCGGTCAGCAGCCGTGGTCGCGCAGCATCGCGTCGAAGATCGCCACGATCCCGTCGGTATCGGCACTGGTTCCGCCGGCCGCGAGCGAGCGGGCGATGTTCGGGTCGGCCTCGGCGAGGCGCTGGCGCTGCGCGCGCATGTCGGCGCAAGCCTGCCGGTGCTGAGAGTTCGAGACGAGAGAGTCGGCTGGATCGACGGTGCCGTTGGCGAGCGCGCCGGCGACCGGGCTCTCGGTCGCCCCCGACGGATCAGTGGTGACCGGCGCCGCCTCGCCGCCGTTGGCTGCTGCTGCGGCGGTCTCGTCGCCGGCCCCGGTCGCGGCGCTTGCCTGCGGCGGTTCGCCGAAACACACCCGCTGCACCGCCGTCGCGACGTTCGCCGCGCAGAGCGCATCCATCTCCGGGCGATGCATCGACTTGACGCCCGCCTTTTTCATGAAGCCGACGACCCGCGCGCCGTCGGCGCCGAGTTCGTCGGCATAGGCCCGCACCTTGTCGTAGACCTCGCTGCGGTCGGCGATCGCCTTGCCACCCGAGGAGATGCGGTGGAAGCCGAGCGTCGGATAGGGCGACCAGATGCGCCGCTCGACGCCGCCGAGGAACACCAGCGAGCAGGCCGATTCGCAGTTGTTGTAGAGTTCGGTGTCGAGCTTCTTCTCGCGGATGAAGCGGCCGGCCTTCACCGCCTCGCCGACATTGCCGCCGGCCGACCCGAGCAGGATGCGCGTCACGCCGGGATTGGCCGCGACGGCGGCCTCAAGCTCCTCGGCGAAGCCCTTCTCGACGTTCCCCAGAACCCGGATCCCGTCGCCGTCGCGCTCGACCAGCGCCCGGCGGTCGCCCTCGCGGATGTAATCACGCCCGGAGATGCCGAATTTTCCGACGCAGTCGAGATTCCAGGCGCGGATGCGCTCGACCTGCGATTCGGCGAGGAAGGTCTTCGCCAGATTGGCCCAGTTGGAGCGGGAATTGCCCTCGACGCCCTCGTCGAAGCCGGGATCGGAGTCCGGCTCGTGCTCGACCTTCGCGACGAGCTTCGGCGTCAGATGCTGCTTGTCGAGAAAGATCGACAGGATGTGGCAGGTGTGGACGTCGACATCGACCTCGTTGAGCGCGGTTCCGACGGCAAACGTTCCCTTCTTGGCCATGACGTCCCAGAGACGGTCGGCATCGGCTTCGGCCCTGGCGATCTCGCCGTTCCACCAGGCCGGATCGTCGAAGGCCGCGGCGGGCCGCGGCGCGGCGAGGAAGCCGGCAAGGAGACAGAGCGCGGCGCCGAGGCGACGGACAGGAGTGACGAACGGCATCGGGACTTCCCTTCCGTTGCTGCTGGGTAGCGTTCGAGACCGTTGATAACCCAACGGAACGTCCGGTCAAACCCCGACGAACCGAAGGCCCGTGCCCTCGTGCAGCCGTCCCGTGCTATGGCTGCCGCGCCTCGTCCCCTTCACCGGAGCCAGCGTCATGGACATGCGCGCGCCGATCGTCACGCCGCGGACGCGCGTCCGTCGATGGCAGGACCGCGATCGCCCCGCCTTCCACCGCCTCAACGCCGACGAAACGGTCATGCGCTTCTTCCCGATGCGGCGGACGCGGCACGAGTCGGACGCGCTGATGGACGACCTCGATGCCCGGCTCGAGCGCGACGGCATCTCCTTCCTCGCTCTCGAAGTCGAGGGCGAGGCGGTCGGCATCCTCGGCATGGCGGTCCTCGACGCGATCATGCCGTGTTCCCCCGGTCACGAGATCGGCTGGCGGCTGCTGCCGGAATTCTGGGGCAAGGGCTACGTCACCGAAGCGGCAGCGGCCTGTCTCGCCCGCGCCTTTGCCGAGCCGGGCGCGCTTGCCGAGGTGACGAGCTTCTGCGTCGAGACGAACGCTGCGTCGGAAGCGGTCATGCTGCGGCTCGGCTTTTCCCGCGGTGCTGATTTCGACCACCCGAGAATTTCGCGGGATACCCATCCGGAGCTGGTGCGTCACCGCCTTTATCGTCTGTCGCGGGCGACCTTCACCGCCCGACGCGCGCCGGGTTGACGGCGCCTGCGGACGAGCGCGCGGCGCCGGTCGGGCGGCAAGTGCCAATTCGACCGAAGCCGCGCCGAGCGCTTGTCATTCGGCCGGCAGGACGTTCGCAGCCGGCGCCAGGATCGAGGTCGGCGAAATCGCCTCGTCCCTCATCGACGAGATATCCGTGCCGCCGAGATCGGCGAAGGCCCTGTCGAGCCAGCCGGCGTCGGGAGCGCTGCCGATCGCCAGCGCCCGCGGGGTCTCGCCGTCCTTCGGCACATGCGCCGAGATCGACGCCCGCCCGCCCGCGACGTCGAAGCGCAGCCAGCCGCCGCCGCGCGCCGCGACGATACCCTTCATGCGGTCGATCTCGCCGGCATGGCCCGCCACCACCTCGGCCAAGATGCCCCGCAAAGCGTCGGCATCGACGCTGCCGGAAAGGCGCCGGCTCCAGGACGAAAGGCCGAGGCCCGGCTCGTCGTGACGGTGATCGTGATGATGCGCGTGGTCGTGATGATGCGCATGCCCGTGATCGTGCCGATGGTCGTGTTTGTGATCGTGATCGTGATCGTGCCCGTCGGCATGGGCAGCATGGTCGTGCGAGTCGTGCCCATGCGCGTGATGCAGGTGCGCATCGTGCAAGCGGCCCTCCCCGCCGGCGCTGCCGTGGTCTTCCGCTCCGCCATCGGCGCGGGTGTGGGTGTGGGTGCGGGTGTGGGCCGCATGCGCATGGCCGGTCCCGGCCGCATGGCTGCGGGCGGCGGCGCGTCCGCTGCCCTGCGCCTGGCCGTCCACCATGTCGGTATCGGGCGCCACCCAGCGCGACAGGGCGATGGCCGGATCGAGCCCGCCCTCGACGATGCCGTAGCGGGCAGCGAGGATCTTCGCCGACGGATTGAGCGCGACGAGCGTCTCGCGGATCGTCTCGATCTCGCCGGCCGAGACGAGATCGGTCTTGTTGACGATGAACACCGGCGCCAGCTTCGCCTGGATGCGGAAGTAGTCCGGCATGCGGGCGAAGTCCTTGAGGAACGCGCCGGCGTCGATCACCGTGTAGAGCCTGAGAGACTTCGTCAGGCTGCGGATCTCCGGCTCGTGCAGGACGCGCAGCAGCGAGGCGACGTCGGCGACGCCGGAGGGCTCGATCAGCACACGCTGCGGCCTGATCTTGGCGACAACCTCGCGCAGCTGCGCCGACAGGTCCTTGCGCAGCGAGCAGCAGATGCAGCCGTTGGAGAGCTCGACCACGTCCGCCCCCTGCCCGTCGAGCAGCGAGCCGTCGATGCCGAGTTCGCCGAAGTCGTTGACGAGGACGACGGTCTTCACGTTCGGATCGGCCTCGGAGAGCATGTGGCGCAGCGTCGTCGTCTTGCCGGCGCCGAGGAAGCCGACGACGATCTCCGCCTCGAAGGGCTGGCTGGTGCCGCGGGACTTCAGCGCCGGCGACCAGATCGCGCCGGCCGGCATCGGCAGGACGAGCATCCAGTGCTCGAGGATCGCCAGAGCCATCAGAACGGCGAGGAAGGTGTAGCCGGCGCGCTCGAAGGCGCCCGCCCCCTCCGCCATGGCCGCGACGACGAGCAGCGCCGTGATCACCGTCGAGATGGTGACGGAGAACGGAAAGAGCAGGTTCATCGACCGCTTGTTGAGGAAGCCCTTCAAAAATTCGAGGTGCTCGGGGAGGAACTCCTCGTTGAGGTTCCGCACGCCGAAGAAGACGTTGAGCTTGGCGCTCTGGTGCATCCACCACAGCACCATGAAGGTCCACATTCCGATCTGGTTGGGCGCGCCCCAGGTGAGCCAGACGACGGCAGCGGCGGCGACGATGATCGCCAGCTCGTGGTAGAGGCTGGTCTGCACGGCATGGACGAAGTGCCTGAAGCCCTTGCAGTTCTCCGGGCAGGGCTGCTTCCGCGGGCCGGTGACGTAGCCCATGTAGAAGCTCATCTCCTGCCAGCCCCAGGCGAGCAGCCCCCAGGTGAAGGCGAGATAGGCGCCGGCGACGCTCGCGTCCTGGGCCGATCGGTAGAGGCCGATCAGCGAGACCACGAAGATCAGCGTCGCGCCGATCATCGAATATTTGAAGGTCCAGCGCTTCAGCCCGTCGAGATAGATGATCAGGACGGTTGAGGCCCACCAGACGAACAGCGCGAACAGCGCCGGATAGAGATATTCGGTCATGACCGTTCTCCTTTGGTGGGCATCGCTGGCGCGATCGAAGCCGGGTGCGATCTGCCGTGTTTGCCGCCGGCATCGAAACGGTCGTCATCCCGGGCTTGACCCGGGATCCATTCCTCTGCGCCGCCAGGGCTCGTTCGATGTCGAAGTTGCATCTTCTCACTGCGCCGTTTCGTCGGCTTCGCCGATTTGGAATGGATCCCGGGTCAAGCCCGGGATGACGAGTTTCGATGGTTCCGCCCGTCCTGTGAGATGGCCGCGCGGCGGCGACCGACGGGCCGCCGACTTCTTCAGCCTCACCACACCGGCTGCAGCCGGCTGTCGGCGGGGATTTCGTTCCGGATCACCGGCAGCGTGTAGAGCCGGGCGAAGGTCAGGGCCGCGGCGGCCTTGCCGCGCCACACCTTCAGCTTTCCGGCGATCCCGCCCTGCCGGGACGCGGCGTCGATGCCGCGGCTGATCTCGACCAGCCGGTCGAGCCCCGCCCGGAAGCGCGGATCGTCGATGTCGAGCATCACCGGAAAGACCTGGCGCGAGATCTCGCTGGTGATCCTGAACACCTTGAAGCCGTAGTCGCTCGGCTCGAGGCCGAGCGCCTCGTGGAAGGCGGGACGGGCATGGTCGCGGACGTACATCGTCGCGAAGACCGCGAGCAGGAAGAAGCGGATCCACAGCTTGTTCCGCCCTTCCAGGGTCTTGCGCTCGGCCCGCATCAGCAGCGAGAAGGCCTCGCCGTGCCGGAACTCGTCGTTGCACCACTTCTCGAACCACTTGAAGATCGGGTGGAAGCGCCGCTCCGGATGCTGTTCGAGATGCCGGAAGATGGTGATGTAGCGGGCGTAGCCGATCTTTTCGGAGAGATAGGTCGCGTAGTAGATGAACTTCGGCTGGAAGAAGGTGTACTTCTTCTCCTTGGTCAGGAAGCCGAGATTGACGCCGATGCCGAACTCCTTCAGCGCGTCGTTGATGAAGCCGGCATGGCGCGCCTCGTCGCGGCTCATGTAGGAGAACAGCTCGCAGATGTCGGGATTCGAGCCGCGCCGCTTCATCTCCTTGTAGAGCACGCAGCCGGAGAATTCCGCGGTCAGCGAGGAGACGAGGAAGTCGACGAACTCCTTGCGCAGCCCCTCGGGCAGGTCGTCGAGCGAGACGTGGTCCCAGTTTTCGTCGCGCCGGAAGTGCCCCTTGTTCGGGTCCGACTTCATCTCGGCGATCAGCGCGTCCCACTCCCGGCGAACCCCCGAGACGTCGACTTTGTCGAGCTTGTCGAAATCCGTGGTGTAGAAGCGGGGGGTGAGCAGCGTGTCCTGCTGGGCGATCTTGGTGGTCTCGTTCGGCGCCTCCCGGACCGGGGCCCCGTGGGAAATTCTCGCATGCGCGTTCATAGCGTTGCCCTTTCCGAGAAGGAGAATTCGCAAAGCTCCATGAATTCGAAATCGCCGGTCGCCCGCGTCCAGGCGCGCTCCAGCCAGCCGGCCCGGCGAATCGTCGCCCGGCGCCTCAGATAGGCGGTCTCGCCATAGGGCACTTCCACCGGCGCCCCGTGGACGAGCACCTCGTCGCCGGGCTCGACGGTGACGCCGCCGTCGAAGCGGACATGGGCGTGCAGGCTGTCGAAGGTGTTCGACACCTCGACGGTGCAGCCGACTTCCTCGGATCGCTTGCCGAGCATTCTCTCGATCATCTCACGCCTCCCCTTGTCGCGGCGTCCGGCGCCGGCAGAAGCCGTGCGAAGGCCATCGCCTGCTTTTCGCCGAATGCCCGCAATTCCACCTGCTGGGACGTCTCGGGATCCTCGACCACCAGCCGTCCGTCGGATTTCAGGGCGAGGACGAAGGCCCCGTCGGCCGACACGCCCTTGCGGACGCGATCCCGCGAAAGGTTGCGCAGCGCCTCGACCGCGAAGGCGCCCTCGCCCGGCCCGACCTCGATCAGCGGCGCACGGCTCTCGCCGTCGACCACCGCGACGGAGCCGTCGGCGCGCTCGTCGAGCCGCAGGTCGCGATGCACGACGGTCTCGACCTGCGGCGTGTCGGCGACGCCCACCCCGGTCGTCCTGCCGCCGGCGATCGCGACCAGCGCCGTCAGCGCCAGGGCGCCGGCGCCGATCAGGATCGGCCTCGGGATCGGACGATCCTGGTCCGGGCTGAGCTTGATCGACCCGTTCCTGATGGCTGCGGCAAGGCCTCGCATCGCAGAACTCCTTTCCTAGACGGCGGCCGGCGTCGCGGCGCCGAAGCCGGCCTTCGCCGGAGTGGTCGTCGCCGGAAGCGCAGCGCGCTTGCCGCCCTGCGAGGCGACCAGCGCGTCGCCGACGAGCCGCGCCACCTCCGCTGCCCGGGGCACGGCGCGCAGCATCGGCTCGGCGGCGCCGAGCTTCCACGGCCGCGCATAGGGCCAGAGTTGGAAGTAGGAGGGCCGCCCCTTCTTCGGCAGCTTCAGCGGCAGGTCGCCGGTGCCGTCGGCATGGATCTTGACGGCGGCGTGGTCGATCTCGGCCAGCGGAATGTTGAGCTGGGCCGGCAGCGCCACGCCGTAGCGCATGACGATGCGGCGGCTGGTCAAAGTGAAGCTCGTCGCCCGGGCCGTCAGGAAGGAAAGCAGCATGATCAGCCCGACCCCGACCCCGAGCGCCGGAAGAAGCGTCGCCGCGTCGGCGAGGCCCGTCGCCCAGGAGCCGGTGTCGTGATGGGTGGCGCCGACCTTCCACAGGGCGAAGGCCAGGAACCAGGCGCCCACCAGCTTCAGCCGGAAGGCGCCGACCGCCAGCCGCCACCAGTCCGGCCGTCCCTGCCACAGGATGGTCTCGCCCGCCGGCAGTTCGCCCGCATCGACCACCGGCTTGATGTCGTCGAATTCTTCCATCACCGCGCTCATGACAGGGCGTCCTCAATCGTCGAGCCGCCGAAGAATCCGCCGCCGGCGAAGTAGCCGTTGATCCGGTCTTCCTCGCGCATGGTGATCTGGTCCATGCTGGCGAGAGCCGGCACGCGCGAGAACTGCGCCCTCGTCAGCGACGAGAAGCGGACGATGCCGCGCTTCTCGGAAATGCTGGCGAAGGCGATCGGCGCAATGACGCGGCGCCCGCCCGCCTCGACGTTCGCTTCGATCTCGAGATAGCGGGGGAAATATTCGTGGGCGTTGATCCACAGGTCGGCAACCCGGCCAACCTCGAACCCGTCCTTCGTGAACACCGGCATGCCGATCGGGTCGAGGCCGGTCGCCTCCAGCCGGTAATGCGGGTGGTTGCGCATCGGCACCAGCTTCAGCGAGCCGTCGGCCGTGAGATCCGGCGTATCGAAACGCATCGCGTAGGAGGCCGGGCCGATGCCGTCGACCAGCGGATCGGCCGCCGGCATGATCGGCGAGCCGGGAAATTCGTAGGCCGAGAAGGCGTTGAGCTCGCGCTCGCCACGCGGACGCGGCACCGTCACCGTGCCGCCGTGCATCAGCCGAAACACCTTCGGCGCCGGCATCGGCGGGAAGCCGACGACGTTCACGCGCCCGGCGGTCCCGAGCGTCCGGTCGCTCTCGAGCGGGTAGCCCTCGCGCTTGTCCTCGCCCCGCAGATAATAGACGAGGCCGAGGAAGAACAGAAAGAAGAGGAGGACGAGCAGCAGCGGAATATCGAACTGCTCCGTGAGTGAATATGCTGGCACGACACCTGCTCCCTTTGCGTTTGGTCAGTTCGGCAGATCGGCGAGGCCGAAACGCCCGGCCGGCGCCGCCCTCGGCTCGACGCGCTGCGGCTTGACGAGCGGGCCGAGGCACGCGAGTGCGGCGAAGACGAGCAAGATTTCGACGCAGTAGACGACGGAATAGCCACTGGCCGGGCTCTCGAAGGCGCGGCCGAGCCATCCGGCCGCGGCAAGGCCCGCGACGGCGTCGCGGGCGAAGCCGCCGAAGGCGACCGCGAGGCCGAGCGCGACCGCCTGCACCGCACTCCAGGCGCCGAGCGCGAGCCCGCCCCGTCCGGACTGCACCATGCCCATCGCCGCGATCAGCATCGAGACGGCGAACAGCCCGCTGCCGAGGCCGATCAGCGCCGTGCCGAACGAAAAGACCGCGACGGAGGCGAAGGGCGCCGCCATGATCACCGCCGCAAAGCCCGGCAGGCCGAGCATCAGGCCGATGCCGGCGACGACGTAGGGGTTGCCGCCCGCCCCCATCAGCCGGGCCGAGACGAAATAGCCGACGAGGCTGCCCGTCGCGAAAAGCGCGGTGAGCAGCGTCGTCGCGCCGACGGCCATGTGCAGCACGGCTCCGCCATAGGGCTCGAGCAGCACGTCCTGCATGCCGAAGGCCGCCGTCCCGATCGCCAGCGCGACGAGCAGGCGATCGAGCCCCTTCTGGCCGCGCAGCGAGCGCAGCGCCGCCCGGAACGACTCCTTCGTCTCGCCGGTGGGAACGAGGTCGCGGCGCCGCGGCTCCTGCTTCCACATGGCGACGACGGTCAGCGCCAGGGTCAGCATCGCCGAGCCCTTCAGCACCTCGATCAGCCGCAGTGGCGAGAAGTCTGACAGCAGCCTGCCGATGACGATCGCCGCGGCGACCATGCCGACGAGGAGCATCGTATAGAGCATCGCGACGACGCGGGGCCGCTTGTCCTCGGGCGCGAGATCCGTCGCCAGCGCGAGGCCGGCGGTCTGGACCGTGTGCAGGCCGAAGCCGGTCATCAGGAAGGCCAGCGTCATGCCGGCCTCGCCGTAGATCACCGTGCCCGGCCGCGCCTCGGCGATGATCAGCAGCGAGATCGGCATCAGCGCCAGGCCGCCGAACTGGATCAGCGCCCCGAACCAGATATAGGGGCCGCGGCGCCAGCCGAGATAGGAACGATGGGTGTCGGAGCGGTGGCCGATCAGCGCCCGCGCCGGCGCCGCCACCAGCGGCAGCGCCATGGCGACGGCGATGATCGACACTGGGATGCCGAGTTCGATCGCCATTACCCGGTTCAAGGTGCCGCCGAGGAGGACCATCGTGATGCCGACGGAGATCTGGAACAGCGACAGCCGCATCAGCCGGCCGAGCGGCAGGTCGGTCGACGCGGCGTCGGCGAAGGGCATCACCATGGTGATGAACTGGCGCGCCCTCGCCCGGGCGAGTGCCTCGGCCTCGGACATCGGCTTGGTTCTCGGCTTTGCCGGCCTGCGTCCAATGAGCCTCATGGCCGCACGAGCTCCATGCCGTGCGACTTGTAGAAGCCGCTCGTCACCCGCCGCTGGTTCCGCACCCGCCATCCCTCGAGATCCCGCGACGCGGCAAGCCGGCCCGCGAAGCGCCCGGTCTCGACCGGCACGATGGCCGGCGCCCGGTCGGAGCGCGGGAACAGCCGGCCGGCACGGTGCATCGCGGCGAGCATCGGCGTCTTCGGCGCGAGGGTGAAGGCGATCGATCCCGACACGCGCGCGGCGAGACGGGCGAGCGCCGCCGCCGCGTCCGCCGCCTCGTAGTGGATGAGGGAATCCATCAGGACGACGTGGTCGAAACGGCCATAGACCGGGGCCAGCATGTCGCCGGCCTCGAAGCGGATGGCGCCGGCGACGCCGCCCTTTTCGGCAAGATCAGATGCGTGGGAAACGAGGGTCGGCGACAGGTCGACGGCGACGACGCTGGCGCCGCGCTGCGCCAGCGCGATCGCCATCGCCCCGGTGCCGCAGCCGGCATCAAGCACGCGGGCGCCGCGAAGATCGGCAGGCAGCAGCGACAGGAGGAAAGCCCGCATCTCCTCGCGGCCGGCTCTGACGCTCGCACGGATCCGGCCGAGCGGCGCGTCCGAGGTGAGCTTCTTCCAGGCCTCGGCGGCGGTGCGATCGAAATAGGTCTCGATCTCGCCGCGCCGGATCTCGTAGGTGGCAGCCTCGCCCATCGCCCGCCTCACTCGAAACCGAGGAAATCGAAAATGTCGCGGTCCTTCATGGACTTGCCGTCCATCGGCTCGACCCCGGCATAGAGCGTCGCGGCGAGCCGCAGATACTCCTCCTGCACCGCCTTCACCTCCGGCCCGTCGCCCATCTCGAACAGCGTCGCCTTCTTCAGCCGGCTCTTGCGGATCGCATCAAGGTCCGGGAAATGCGCCACCCGCGTCAGCCCGGTCGCCGCATTGAATCGGTCGATCTCGTCGGTTCCGGCCGAGCGGTTGGCGATGACGCCGCCGAGCCTGACGTCGTAGTTCTTCGACTTCGCCTGGATCGCCGCGACGATGCGGTTCATCGCGAAGATCGAATCGAAGTCGTTGGCGGTGACGACCAGCGCCCGGTCGGCATGCTGCAGGGGGGCCGCGAAGCCGCCGCAGACGACGTCGCCGAGAACGTCGAAGATCACCACGTCGGTGTCTTCGAGGAGATGATGCTCCTTGAGGAGCTTGACCGTCTGGCCGACGACGTAGCCGCCGCAGCCGGTGCCCGCCGGCGGACCGCCCGCCTCGACGCACATGACGCCGTTGTAGCCCTCGAAGACGAAATCCTCCGGCTGCAGTTCCTCGGCATGGAAGTCGACGGTTTCCAAAACGTCGATCACCGTCGGCTGCAGCCGCTTGGTCAGCGTGAAGGTGGAATCGTGCTTCGGGTCGCAGCCGATCTGCAACACGCGCTTGCCGAGCTTGGAAAAGGCCACGGAAAGGTTCGACGACGTCGTCGACTTGCCGATCCCGCCCTTGCCGTAGATGGCGAAGACCTTGGCGCCGTCGATCTTCGGGCCGGTGTTCATCCTGACCTGCACGGAGCCCTCGCCGTCCTCGCGGCGATAGACGGTGCGCGGCAGCGGGAGAGTGGTCTTGAGAGCGGTCATGCTGCGACGACCTCCTTGGGTGTGATGCCTTCGAGACGATCCTCGAGATCGGCGCCGGCGTCGCGCAGCGCCTCGAGGTCGGCCTCGTCGGGGCTCCAGTAGTGGCGTTCCTCGGCCTCGATCAGCCGGTCGGCCATGCGGGCGGAGGCGGTCGGATTGAGGCTGGCGAGCCGCTCGCGCATTTCGGGATCGAGCACGAAGGTCTCGGCGAGACGCTTGTAGACCCAGGGGCTGACCTGCCCGGTCGTCGCCGACCAGCCGAGCGTGTTGGTCACGTGGCTCTCGATCTGCCGGACGCCCTCGTAGCCGTGGGCGAGCATCGCCTCGATCCATTTCGGATTGAGCATGCGGGTGCGGGTTTCCAGCGCCACCTGCTCCTCGAGCGTGCGGACCTTGCCCTCGCCCCGTGTCTGGTCGCCGATATAGACCGGCACCTTCTCGCCCCGGGCTTCGGACGCGGCCCGGCTGATCCCGCCGAGCGTATCGAAATAGTGGTCGATGGTGGTGACGCCGAGCTCGACGGATTCGAGGTTCTGGTAGGTCATCTCGACCTTGGCGAAGCTCGCCTTCAAAAGCTTCGCCTGTTCCGCCGTCCGGCCCCTGCGGTCGACGGCGAAGCATTTGCGCCGGGTATAGGCCTCGGCGAGCTCGCCCTCCGCCTCCCAGGCGCCGGAATCGATCAGCATGTTGACGTTGGAGCCGTAGGCGCCGTCGGCATTGGAGAAGACGCGCAGCGCCGCCGTCTCCATGTCGCAGCCGGTCTCCTCGGCATAGGCGAGCGCGTGCTTCCTGACGAAGTTCATCTCCTCCGGCTCGTCGGCGGTGGCGGCGAGGAAGGCGGCTTCCGCCAGGAGCTTCGACTGCAGCGGCAACAGGTCGCGGAAGATGCCGGACAGCGTGACCAGCACGTCGATGCGCGGCCGGCCGAGGCGTTTGAGCGGCAGGAGATCGGCGCCGCAGAGCCGGCCGAAACCGTCGAAGCGCGGCGCCGCCCCGATCAGCGCCAGCACCTGGGCGAGAGGCCCGCCCTCGCTCTTCAGATTGTCGGTGCCCCAGAGCACCATCGCGACCTTTTCCGGCAGGCCGTGGCCGCCCGCCGCATGGCGCGCCAGCATCCGTTCGGCCTGGCGCCGGCCGTCGGCGACGGCAAAGGCGCTTGGAATGCGGAAGGGGTCGAAGCCGTGGACGTTGCGCCCCGTCGGGACGATCTGCGGCGTGCGCAACAGGTCGCCGCCCGGCACCGGCCGGATGAACCGCCCGTCGAGCGCCCGCAGCAGCGCCGGCAGTTCGTGGTCGCGGCGCAGATCCGCCTCCAGCCGGACGAGCCCGCCGATCTCTTCGAGCTTTTCGCCGTCCGGAGCGAAGCAGGCCGCGAGCGCCGCGCCGCCGTCGCCGGCGGCCAGCGCCTCGATCGCCCGGCGATCCGCGCCCGCACCGAGCGCGACCTCGGCGGCGACCGCGATGAGATCGGCCCGCTCGGCGTCGCTCACCGCCTCGCCGACGACGTGGAGGCCGTGCGGGATCAGCGTGTCCTCGACCTCCAGCACCGCACGATGCAGTGCCGCGACGTCGACGTCCGGCGCCGGGCCCTCCAGCGAGGCACTCTCCGGAACCGCCAAGAGATCGAGGGCACCCGCCTGGGCGGCGATCGTCACCGCCAGATCGCGGCGTTCCGCCACCGACTCCGGCGCCGTCCTGCGCCAGCGCTCGATCGTCGCCTTCAGATCGGCGAGGCCGCGATAGAGCCCGGCATGGGCGACCGGCGGGGTCAGGTAGGAGACGAGCGTCGCCGCCGCCCGCCGCTTGGCGATCGTGCCCTCCGACGGATTGTTGGCCGCGTAGAGATAGAGGTTCGGCAGGTCGCCGATCAGCCGGTCCGGCCAGCATTCGCCGGAGAGACCGACCTGCTTGCCCGGCATGAATTCCAGCGCCCCGTGAGTGCCGAAGTGAAGCACCGCGTCGGCGGAAAAATCCTCGCGCAGCCAGCGATAGTAGGCCGAGAAGGCGTGGGTCGGGGCGAACCCCTTCTCGAACAGCAGCCGCATCGGGTCACCCTCGTAGCCGAAGGCCGGCTGGACCCCGACGAAGACATTGCCGAACATCGCCCCGAAAACGAAGATCGACGACCCGTCCGACTGCTGGCGGCCGGGCGCAGGGCCCCACTGCGCCTCGATCTCGGCAAGATGCGGTTCGCGCCGCACGTGGTCGTCGGCGGGAATGCGTGCATGAACGTTCGCCTGCGCGCCGAAGCGCCGGGCGTTGCCCTCGATGATCGCCCCGCGCAGCGTGTCGACGCTCTCAGGCAGGTCGACGGCGTAGCCCTCCGCCTTCAGGGCCTTCAGCGTGTTGAACAGCGAGGCGAAGACCGACAGATGCGCCGCGGTGCCGACGGCTCCGGCATTCGGCGGGAAGTTGAAAATCGTCACCGCGATCCGGCGGTCGGCCCTGGGCCGACGGCGGAGCGCGACGAGCTTTTCGACGCGGCGGGCGAGTAGTGCGGCACGGCCCATTTCGGCGGTCATCTCGCGATGGCCGTCGGCGCGCGAGAGCGTCGAGCGGCCGCCGAACAGCATCGGGCCGGCGGCACCGTCGATCTCGGGGATCGCCACCATCATCGTCGCTTCCACCGGCGTCAGCCCGGCCGAGGAAACCCGCCACTCCTCCAGCGACTGGAACTCCACCGCATGGGCCGAGAGGAACGGCACGTCGAGGCTCGCCAGCACCGCCTCGGCGGCGTCGGAGTCGTTGTAGGCCGGGCCGCCGACCAGCGAAAATCCGGTGAGCGAGACCAGAGCGTCGATCGCCGGCCTGCCGTCCTTCACGAAGAACGCCTCGATCGCCGGGCGCGAATCGAGCCCCGCGGCGAAGGCCGGAACCACCCTGAGGCCCCGGGCCTCCATCGCCGCGATCACCCCGTCGTAATGGCCGGTGTCGCCGGAAAGGACGTAGGAGCGCATCACCAGGAGGCCGACCGTGCCCGCCCCGCCGCCCGCGCGGTTCGGCAGCGAATCGATGCGCGTCGCGATCCGGTCCGGCAGCCGGGGATGGTAGAGGCCGACGTCGGGATATTCGACCGGCGCGCGGGTCTGGCGCAGCCGTGCGGCGATCTCCGCGCGCGGCCCCCTGGCGTAGCGCTCGACGAGGAAGCGGATCATGTTGGCGACGTTCTCGTCGGAGCCCGCCAGCCAGTATTGCAGCGTCAGGAAATAGGCGCGCACGTCCTGCGCGGTGCCCGGAATGAAGCGCAGGATCTTCGGCAGGCGCCTGAGCATCGCCATCTGCCGGGCGCCGGAGCCGGTTGCCGGCCGGCCGGCCTTCGAGCCGCCGCGCAGGCGCTTCAGCAGCGCCATGACGCCGCGCGCCTCGCGGTTCATCTCGAAGCCGCCGAGCCGGGTCAGCCGGATCACCTCGCCCGCCGACATCGCGCCGACCATGGCGTCGCAGGCGTTGCGCCTCGCCTGCAGCGCCGGCAGCACCGCCTCGATGTGGTTTTCCATGAACAGCATGTTGGCGAAGACGATGTCGGCGCGGCCGATGTCGCGGAGGCAGCGGGAAAGGCTGTCCGGCTCGCGCTCCCAGTCGGTGGCGGCGTGCAGGGCGACCTCGAGGCCGGGAATCTCGCCCGAAAGCCGGCGCCGCGCGGCGGCGACCGCGCCGGCCATGTGGCCGTCGAGGCTGATCAGCACCACCCGGACCGGCACCGATGCGCCCGGCCCTTCGGTGCCGTCACCGGCTGTAATGGGCCTTTGCATCATAGAGCGTCTCCACGGTGATCTCGGAAAGACCCCGTTCGAGGGCGAATTTTTCGGTGTTGCGGCGGGCTTTACCCCTGACGAAGAAGGGGATCTTCCTCAGCTCGGCTTCGGCGTCGGTGAGCCAGCCGAGGGCGATCGTCTCGCCGTCCGCGGCGGCGGCCGGGAAAGGCGCTGCGGCGGATGCCGGCGCGGCGGATGTTTCGGGCTCGGCGGCGACGCGCGCGCCGGCGCCGAGATGCGAGGGCTTGGCCCCGTCGTTGAATTCGAAGTCGTCCCGGAACATGCCGAGCAGGTGCTCTTCGAGCCCCATGACCAGCGGGTGCACCCAGGTGTCCCAGAGGACGTTCGCCCCCTCGAAGCCCATCTGCGGCGAATGGCGGGCGGGATAGTCCTGGACGTGCACCGGCGCCGAAATGACGGCGCAGGCGATACCGAGGCGCTTGGCGACGTGCCGCTCCATCTGCGTCCCGAGGACGAGTTCCGGCTGGGCCGCGACGATCGCCTGTTCGACGTCGAGATAGTCGTCGGAAATCAGCGGTTCGACGCCGTATTCCCTGGCGGCTGCCCGGATGTCGCGGGCGAACTCCCTGGCATAGGTGCCGAGGCCGCAGAGGGTGAAGCCGAATTCCTCGGTGGCGACGCGCGCGGCGGCGAGCGCGTGGGTGGCATCGCCGAAGACGAAGACGCGCTTGCCGGTCAGATAGGTCGAATCGACCGAGCGCGAGAACCAGGGCAGGTTGGAGCCGGCTTCGGTCGAGGCGCCCTCGCCCTTCTCGCCCTGCCGCTCGTCCGCCTCCGGCAGTCCCGCGAGCCGCCGCACCTCGGCGACGAAGTCCTGCGTCGCGCCGAAACCGATCGGCACCACCGTCGTGAACTCCTGGCCGAAGCTCCGCTTCAGCCACTTCGCCGCGACGCCGGCGATCTCTGGATAGAGGACGACGTTGAAGTCCGCCTCGCCGAGCCGGGCGATGTCGGCGGGCGATGCGCCGAGCGGCGCGACGACGGCGACGTCGATGCCGATCGCGCCGAGAAGCTTCCTGATCTCCACCAGGTCGTCGCGATGCCGGAAGCCGAGCGCCGTCGGGCCGAGGATGTTGCAGGTCGGGCGGCGTACTTCGCGCGGCGCGAAATGCGCGGCTTCGCCGTGTACGTCGGCCGCTGTCTTCTCTGGTTCGGCGGAAGAGTCGATGCCGGCGTCACCCCCCTCTGCCCTGCCGGGCATCTCCCCCACAAGGGGGGAGATCGATCTCGCTCCCGCGGTTCCGCCATCCTCCAATGAGCAACCCTGCAGACGCGGGGACTGAGTCAGCGCCTGCGGTGAGGGGTTGGCCGCGGCATCGAAGCCGCCGATCTCCCCCCTTGCGGGGGAGATGCCGGCAGGCAGAGGGGGGTGTCGCGTCGCCCCCTCCGAGGAGGATGGGTTCCCATCGGCCGCCGCATCCCGGCCGGCCGCCAGCGTCCTCACGATCTGGTAGAAGGTCTCGGCGGCGCCCCAGTTTTCCTTGCGCTGGTAGGACGGCAGCTCCAGCGGGATCACCGGCACCGGCAGGCCGGCCGCCTTGGCGAGACCGGCCGGATCGTCCTGGATCAGCTCGGCGGTGCAGGAGGCGCCGACCAGCACCGCCTCGGGGCGAAACCGCTCATAGGCCTCCCGCAGCGTCGTCTGGAACAGCGCGGCGGTGTCCTTGCCGAGATCGCGCGCCTCGAAGGTCGTGTAGGTCACCGGCGGCCGCCTGTCCCGCCGCTCGATCATGGTGAAGAGGAGATCGGCATAGGTGTCGCCCTGCGGCGCGTGCAGGACGTAGTGCACCCCTTCCATCGCCGTCGCGACGCGCATCGCGCCCACATGCGGCGGCCCCTCATAGGTCCAGACGGTGAGCTGCATCGCCGCCTCCCTCAGACCTTCAGCCGCGTCTTGCGGTCGAGCGGGCGGGCGAACAGCCCGGCGAGATCGCCGGCCTGTTCGTAGCCCTGGATCGGGGTGAAGAGCAGCTCGATCGACCATTTGGTCGTCAGCCCCTCCGCCTCGAGCGGATTGGCGAGGCCGAGGCCGCAGACCGTGATGTCGGGTCGTTCCGCGCGGGCGCGTTCGAGCTGCCGGTCGACGTCCTGGCCCTCCGACAGAAAGACGTCCTCGGGAAGCAGCGCCAGCTCCTCGGCCGCGTGCTGGCGGTGGAGATAGGGCGTGCCGACTTCCGTCAGCGCCATGCCGAGCTCGCGCGACAGCATCCGGGCGAGCGGGATCTCGAGCTGCGAATCCGGAAAGAAGAAGACCGAGCGGCCCGAAAGTTCGGCGCGGTAGGGTTCGAGCGCCCGCTTCGCCCGGGCCTCGGCGGCCGCCGTCGCCGAGCGGAAGCGCATCGGGTCGACCCCGAAGGCATCCGCGGCAGCCTTCAGCCACAGCGTCGTGCCCTCGGCGCCGAGCGGGAACGGCGCGGCGATGCGCCCTGCGCCGCGCTCTTCGAGGCAGCGCGCGGTCTCGCCGAGGAACGGCTGGGCCAGAAGATAGCGGGTCGACGGGCCGACGGGCGGCAGGTCGCGCGCCTTGCGCGGCGGCAGGAAGCGGACGGTCTCGATGCCCATGGCGGAAAACAGCCGCGCGAACTGGTCCTCGACGACGTCGGCGAGCGCCCCGACGACGAGCAGCTGCGGGGATGTCGTCTCGGCTTCGGGCAGCTGCGGGACGAGCGCCGCGAGGCAGTTGTCCTCGCCCTGCGTGAAGGTCGTCTCGATGCCCGAGCCGGAATAGTTGAGGATCCTGACGTCCGGGGCATAGCGTTCGGACAGGCGGGCCGCTGCGCGGGAGAGATCGAGCTTGATCACCTCCGAGGGGCAGGAGCCGACGAGGAACAGCATCCGGATGTCCGGCCGCCGCTCGACGAGGCGGGAGACCGCGGCGTCGAGCTCCTCGTTCGCATCGGCGAGGCCGGCGAGATCGCGCTCCTCCATCACCGCCGTGGCGAAGCGCGGTTCGGCGAAGATCATCACCCCCGCGGCCGACTGCATGAGATGGGCGCAGGTCCTAGAGCCGACGACGAGGAAGAACGCGTCCTGGATCTTGCGGTGCAGCCAGACGATGCCGGTCAGCCCGCAGAACACCTCGCGCTGGCCGCGCTCGCGCAGGATCGGCCGCTCGGCGCAGCCCGCCATCGGCGAAGCGGCCCGGCCTTGCGCCTGCGAAGCGGCCCGGCCCGGATGAACCGCCGCCCCGGTCATGCCGCCGCCCCTGCCGGGCCGGCAGGTTCGACCAAAACGGGGCTCCCCGCAAGGCGCGCCGCCCGAAGCTTCAGGACGAACTGACCGGCATTGACGACATAGGCGGCATAGCCGGCGAGCGCGACGGCGAATTGTTCGCCGGGGGTCCCGAGGCCGGCGACGAGCATCGCCACATAGGCCGTGTGAAGGGCGATGACGCCCATCGACACGAGGTCTTCCCAGAAGAAGGCCGGCGCGAACAACCAGCGGCCGAACACGACCTTCTCCCAGATCGAGCCGGTGACCATGATGGCGTAGAGGGCGAGCGTCTTGACGACGACGGAGACGGCGGCGGCCTCGTATCCCTCGCTCGTCGCGAGGTAACGCACGACCAGCGCCAGGGAAACCAGACAGACCAGAAATTGCAACGGCGCGAGAATGCCCTGCACCAGCGTCCAGACCGTCGTGTCCCGCCGGCGTCGCTCGGCCGGCGTGTAGAGCGCCCTGGCCGGCCCCCCTGCGGTCGTGTCGGAGCGGATGGATCGAAGCGGTTCCATGACGTCGACTCTGCGACTGGCGCCGGCAATGTGTCAAGCCAAATTGACGTCTTGGAATTTTTACATTTTATTCCGCGCCGACGGATTGCAAATCTGCCGGGTTTGGAGGAAGCTTGATGAATAACGATAGCCCAGCCCCTCCTGGCACAGCATTTTCAATGCTTTATGTCGGAGGAAGAGACGGGCGAAGGGATGGGAGGGGCGGTCGATGGCAGCGATCCCCTACGTCGCAGAGTCGTATCGTCGGATCATTCCCCACGAGTCCAAAAGCGGACGGTTGTCAAGCGATATTTACACCCATCACAACGAAGAGTGGAAGAAGCGGCTCTCCGAGGCGATCGTGGCCAAGGTGATCCCCTCGCTCTATGCCGCCCACCGTACGGCCGAGGCGCCCGAGGAGGGTTCGAGGGCCGCCCAGGAAGTTCGCCGGCGGGCCGAGGCCGAGCGCTTTCTCGGGTTGGTGCTGTCGGACGGGCCGGACGCGCAGTGGCGCCATCTTCTCGATCTGCGTGCCTCGGGGATGGATCTCGAGACGCTTCTGACGGACATCATGTCCCCGGCGGTGCGCGAGCTCGGGGCGATGTGGCTGGACGACCGCCTGAGTTTCGTCGAGGTGACGACCAAGTCGGCGCGGCTGCAGCACATGATCCGCTCGCTCGGCCGGGTGGACGCCTGCGAACTCTCGGGCGGCCGGGCGAGCGTCCTTCTGGCCCCCGCCCCCGGCGAGCAGCACACCTTCGGCCTGTTCGTCCTCGCCGAGCTCTTTCTCGCCGCGGGCTGGAGCGTCTCGATCGAGGCGAATGTCAGCCTTCATACCCTCTGCCAACTGGTGGAGACCCGGCGCTACGACGCCATCGGCATCAGCGTCGGCAGCGAGCGGTTCCTGCCCCATGTCGGCGCCCAGGTGGAAGCGCTCCGCCATGCCTCCAGCGCGCATTGCAGCCGCATCTTTCTCGGCGGATGGGCTTTCACTGTGCCGGGACAATCGATAGATGACTACGGAGCAGACCTTGTCGCGACGGACGGGCGCAGTGCGGTGGAGCGGGCGCAGACCCTGCTTCTCGGGCACTGACGCCTCGGCCGCCGCAGCGATGGTCGGTGCAGGGGGGACGGACGAGAGATAGGTGCACTGAGGATGGAACATCCGAGCACTGGCCGGCAATTTTCCGACCCGAGCCGTTCCTTCGCGAATCTCGAAGCGGCCTTCGTCGCGACGATGGTGACCGCCGCGACGGACGTCGCTTTGCTGATCGATCGCGACGGCACCATCGCGGACGTCGCGATTCGCGAACCGGATCTTTTCGGCGAGGCGGAGAAGAGCTGGATCGGCAGAGCCTTCGTCGACGTCGTCACGGTGGAAAGCCGCGGCAAGGTCGAGCGGATGCTCTCCGAGCAGCCGGGTGAGGAATCGCCCGCGCGCCGCGAGATCAACCATCCCATGCCTAACGGTCCGGATCTGCCGGTCAGCTACACCGTCCTGTCGCTGACCCGGAACGGCATGCGCCTCGCCCTCGGTCGCGATATGAGGATCATGGCCACGCTGCAGCAGAATCTGGTCGAGACGCAGCTCGCGCTCGAGACGGATTATGCGCGGCTCCGCAGCACCGAAACCCAGTACCGGGTGCTGTTCGAATCGGCCGCAGAACCGATCCTCCTCGTCGATTCGTCTGCCGGGCGCGTCGTCGAGGCGAATCTGTCGGCGCGCCACCGCCTCGAGCGGGAGGGGCGCCGGCTCGTCGGGGCCCCCTACTCCGCCCTCTTCGCTCCCCAGAGCCAGGCCGAGGCCGACACGCTGGTCGCCGCTGCGCGCCGCTCCGGCGAGACCGAGACGGCGAGCCTCGCGCTCGCGGGCGGCGACAGGAAGACGCCGGTCGCGGCGCGGTTCTATCGCCAGCACGGAGCCGGCCGGATCATCCTGCGCCTCGCCGGCGAGGAAGGCGAGCCGAAGGACCCGATCGGTCTCGACCTCGTCGCCCGCCTCGGACAGACGCTGCCGGACGGGATTGCCGTCATCGGTGCCGACCGGACCATCGTCGACGTCAACGAAAGCTTCCTCGACCTGACTGAGATCGCCAGCCGCGACCAGGTGGTCGGCCGGTCGCTGGAGGAGATCCTCGGCCGCCGCGGCGTCGAACTCGCGATCCTGATCAAGGCGATCGAGACAGATGGTTTCGTACGCAACTTTTCCACCCACATCAATACCCGATATGGCGGCGTCATCGACGTCGAAGTCAGCGGCTCGACCGTCATGCGGGGCGACGAGCGCTTCTTCGGCTTCGCGATCCGGGAAGCGGCGCGCGCGGTCGTGCGCCCGGCGGCTTCCGAGCCGTTCCGCTCGGCGAACGACATGACCGGCCTCGTCGGGCGGGTGCCCTTGCGCGAGATCATCCGCGAAACCGCCGACATCATCGAACAGCTCTGCATCGAGGCGGCGCTCGACCTCACCCGCAACAACCGCGCCTCGGCCGCCGAAATGCTCGGCCTCAGCCGCCAGAGCCTCTATTCGAAGCTGAAGCGCCACGGTATCACCAACACCTATCCGGACCCCGAAGACACCCATTGATCCGGTCGGCGCCGAGGTTATCCGTCCGCCGAGGTCAGAACGACCCGGCGACACGTCGCGGATCGGAGAATTGTCGTGGCCAGGGACCGCCGCCGGCGCGTCGTCCACGGCCCAGCCGGTGCGCGCCACGGCCGCGTCCAGCCGTTCCGACGGCAACTGTCAAATCTGATTGACACTCGATCCTGCCACGCCTAGCCTTCGCCCATGAGCCGCTCGATCGCAGATCCCTCGACCCCGCTTCGGCCCAGCCTCTCGGCGGGAATCGAACTCCTGAAGCCGATCACCTGGTTCGCACCCATGTGGGCTTTCGGCTGCGGCGCCATCTCGGCGCGCGCCATGGCGCGCCCGGGCGACGACACGCTGTGGATCGTGCTCGCCGGAGTCGTTCTCGCCGGACCGCTGCTTTGCGGCGCGAGCCAGGTGGTGAACGACTGGTACGACCGCGACGTCGACGCCATCAACGAGCCGAACCGGCCGATTCCCTCCGGGCGCATGCCCGGCCGCTCGGCGTTTCATCTCGCGCTCTTCTGGACGGGGCTGTCGCTGGCCGTCGCCTTCGCCCTCGGCCCGTGGGTCGGCATCGCCTCGGCGCTCGGCTGCCTCCTCTCCTTCGCCTACAGCGCACCGCCGCTGCGGCTGAAGCGCAACGGCTGGTGGGGCAACGCCGCGGTCGCCTTCGCCTATGAGGGGCTGGCCTGGTTCACCGGCGCCGCCGTCGTCGCCGGCGGTCTGCCGGACGCACGCATCATCTTCGTCGCCTATCTCTACAGCATCGGTGCCCACGGCATCATGACGCTCAACGATTTCAAGGCGATCGAGGGCGACGTGGCACTCGGCGTACGCACCCTGCCGGTCCAGTACGGCGTCGAGGCGGCAGCGCTCATCGCCTGTGCGGTGATGACTGTGCCGCAGCTTCTCGTCACCCTGCTGCTGGTCGCCTGGGGCGCCCCCTGGCACGGCCTCGTCGTCGCGCTGCTCGTCGTGCTGCAGCTCGGGCTGATGCGCCGCTTCGTCGCCGATCCGCGCGGCCGCGCCCCCTGGTACAACGCCACGGGCACCAGCCTCTACGTCCTCGGGATGATGGTCGCCGCCTTCGCCTTCGGCGGCATCCTCGGGGGTTGAGGCGATGGCGGGTCTCGGCTGGCTGCAGATCGTCCGCCTCGCCTTCGTCCAGACCGCGCTCGGCGCGATGCTGGTGCTCACGACCTCGACGATGAACCGCGTCATGGTGGTGGAACTCGCCTTCCCGGCGATCGTCCCCGGCGCCCTCGTCGGCATCCACTACGTCCTGCAGCTGATGCGTCCGGTCTTCGGCCACGGCTCCGACGGCGGCCGGCGCCGCACGCCCTCGATCGTCGCCGGCATGGCGGTGCTCGGGCTCGGGGCGGTCGGCGCATCCGGCGCGACGGCGCTCATGGGCGTTCATCCGGCCGCCGGCATCGCCGCGGCGATCCTCGCCTTCGTCGCGATAGGCGCGGGCGTCGGCGCGGCCGGCACCAATCTCCTCACCCTCGTCGCCACCGAGGTCGCCGAGAGCCGGCGCGGCCCGGCGGCGACGCTGATCTGGATGATGATGATCGCCGGTTTCGCCGTGACCACCGGCCTTGCCGGGCACTTCCTCGATCCCTATTCGCCCGGCCGGCTGGTCCTCGTCACCGTCGTCGTCTGTGTCGTCGCCTTCCTCGTCAGCGTCCTCGCCATCGTCGGCGTCGAGACCGGCAGCGCCGCATCGCAGTCCGGCGCTCCCCCCGCTGCGAAGCCGGCCTTCCGGGCGGCGTTCGCCGAGGTCTGGCGCGAGGCGCAGACCCGCCGATTCACCGTCTTCATCTTCGTCTCGATGCTCGCCTACAGCGCGCAGGACCTCATCCTGGAGCCTTTCGCCGGCATCGTCTTCGCCATGACGCCCGGCCAGACGACCGCGCTTTCGAGCGCCCAGCACGGCGGCACGGTGGTCGGCATGGTGCTCGTCGCGGTGCTGACGCCCGTCCTTCTCCGCCGCCTGCCGGGCGCCGTCACGGTGCTCTGCGTCGCCGGCTGCATCGCCTCGGCGATCGCGCTGGCGATGCTCTCGGCGGAAGGCATCGCGCCCGGCTTCGTGCCGATCACCCCGCTGGTCTTCGCGCTCGGCCTCGGCAACGGCGTCTTCTCCATCGCGGCGATCGCGCGGATGATGGGCCTCGCGCGCGACGGCGCCAGGGACCGCGAAGGCGTGCGCATGGGCATATGGGGCGCGTCCCAGGCGATCGCCTTCGGCCTCGGCGCCTTTCTCGGCACGGTCGCGGTGGATCTGACCGGCCATCTCCTCGGCCCGGGCGGGGCGGCCTACGCCTTCGTCTTCGGCGTCGAAGCGCTGTTCTTCCTCGTCTCCGCAAGGCTCGCGAGCCGCGTCGTCGCCGCCCGCCGGCCGCCGGCGTCGGAGGCGGACGGTGTGCGGACGGAGCATTCCTCCAGCGAAGCGGTGCCCGCATGAAGCCAAGCGACACTCCCTTCTTCGACGTCGTCGTGGTGGGCGGCGGGCCCGCCGGTGCCACCGCGGCCGAGGCGCTGGCGAAGGCCGGCCATTCCGTCGCCCTCCTCGACCGGGCCGGGCGGATCAAGCCCTGCGGCGGCGCCATTCCGCCGCGCCTCGTGCGCGACTTCGACATCGCGCCGGAGCTCCTCGTCGCCCGGATCTCCAGCGCCCAGATGGTCGCGCCGTCGGAACGCCGCGTGCCGATGCCGATCGACAACGGCTATGTCGGGATGGTCGACCGCGAGCATTTCGACGAATGGCTGCGCGAGCGCGCCGCGGCGGCGGGCGCCACCCGCTTCACGGGCCGCTTCCAGGCGATCGAGCGCGACGGCGGCCGCACGCTGGTCCGCTTCCTGCCGGCCGCCCGGAGCGAAGATGGCGGCACGACCGGCGAACACCTGATCGCCACCCGCCTCGTCGTCGGCGCCGACGGCGCGCGCTCGGCCGTCGGCCGGCAGGCCGTTCCCGGCGCCGACAAGGTGCCCTGCGTCTTCGCCTATCACGAGATCGTCCGCGCCGGGCCACAGGCCGCCGGCGCCGACTACGACCCGGTGCGATGCGACGTCTATTACCAGGGCCACATTTCGCCGGACTTCTACGGCTGGGTGTTTCCGCACGGTGCGACGGCCTCGATCGGCACGGGAAGTGCCCTCAAGGGATACGGCCTGAGGCCGGCGGTCGAGCGGCTGCGGGCCGCCGCCGGCCTCGCCGGGGCCGAGACGATCCGGCGGGAAGGCGCGCCGATCCCGATGAAGCCGCTGAAGCGCTGGGACAACGGCCGCGACGTCATCCTCGCCGGCGACGCCGCCGGTGTCGTCGCCCCGGCTTCGGGCGAAGGCATCTACTACGCCATGGTCTCGGCCGAGATGGTCGCCGAGGCGGCGGTGAACTTTCTCGCCACCGGCAATGCGAAGGCGCTTGCCGGCGCCCGCCGCGCCTTCATGCGCGAGCACGGCCGGGTGTTCTGGATCCTCGGCATCATGCAGCGGTTCTGGTATCGCTCCGACGCCCAGCGCGAGCGCTTCGTCGCGATCTGCCGCGACAAGGACGTCCAGCGCCTGACCTGGGAATCCTACATGAACAAGAAGCTGACGCGGCGCGATCCGGCGGCGCATCTGAAGATCTTCTTCAAGGATCTCGCCCACCTCTTCCGGCTCGTCTCGCCCTGACCCGCCACCGCCATCAGGTCGATCCGGCGACGGCAACGACCTGAGGCCCGGTCCAAAAACCGGAACGGATCTCGTCGGGGACGAAGCATCGAGGCGGGGTTTGTCGGCGGCTTCGCCCGGCGGGCTGCAGGATGCATCGGGCGAGCCCGAGTTCGCGGCAGACGACCGCGCCGGCACAGGCCGCCATTGCTGCCGGGCCAGATCCGATCGGTGAGGACGGGTCAGCCCGGTATCGTCACGCCGCGATAGGACGCGATGGCGAGAAGGATCGCGGCGCCGAGCACCGCGCCGATCATCAGCCAGACCAGCGCGATGGCGAACTCGCTGGCCTTCGAGCGTTGCGGCTTTTCTTCCGCCGGCTTCTTCGGCTCGCCGAACCGCAGCGGCTCGGCATCGTCCGCGTCGTGCCGCAGGCTGCGGCCGTGCTGATGAAGCTCGGAGATGCCGATCAGATCGTCGGCGGCATAGGCCTTTTCCCGCTCGACGATGCGGGCGGCGACATAGTCGGTCACGCGGTCCGCGATCACCCGCGGCTCGGTGGATTCGACGAGCACGAGCCGGCCGATCCGCGTCTCGCGGACGAACCGGTAGGTCCGGCGGTCGCGCGCCATCATCACGTGGGCGGTACCGTCGACCCACAGCCGCGGATGGCTGCCGCCCGAAACGGTGAAGTCGAAAAAGTCGTCGCCCGGTTCGATTTCGTTGATGATCGGCTGGAGCTCTTCGGCGAGGATCTCCAGGCGCGCGCGATCCGCCTCGCGGATGTCGACGACGACGTCCGAACGCTGCGCCGCGGCGATCTTCGCCTGGCGGACGGCGTCGGCGAGACGCTTCGTCCCCATCAGCTGCGCAATGTTGTCCCTCGTCTCGCTCATTCCCGCCTCGAATCGCCCCGGTTAACCGGAGATTAACCGTAACGGCGTTTGCGGCGGAAGGAAACCATTGACCCCGCCGGCTGGCGAAATCAGCCGGCCTCGGCCCGCGAGGCCGCGCGGCCTATCGCGGCAAGCGTCTCCCCGGGCGCCTCCAGCATCAGCATGTGGCCGACGCCGGCCAGCCGTGTGACCGCGAAGCCGGCCGGAAGGCCGTCGCTCTGGCGCACCGGCGTGACCGGATCCTCCCTGCCCCACAGCACCTCGATCGGCAGCCCGGTCGCGGCTACCGCATCCAGCGGCAACACGCCCTGGCGGCCGGATCGGAACAGCGCGTCGAAGATCGACCGGATCTCGTCGCGGCCCTCGGGCCAGTTGCTTCCCGAGAAGCCGGCCTCTTCGATCGAAAAGCGCGGCGCGGTCATCGCCTGAAGTCCCGCCTTCAGCTGTTGCGGGTCGGCGGCTTCCATGACCCGGCGGATCGGTTCGGCGCCGATCTCCGGCCCGAATCCGCCGGGGGCAAGCAGGGTCAGCGAGGCGACGCGGGCTGCATCGAACAGGGCAACGAGGCAGGCGACGGCCCCGCCCATGGAGTGGCCGACGACATGCACCTTCCCGATCCCCCGGTCCCGCAGCGCGGCGATCACCGCGCGCGCCGCGACCTTGGGCGGGCCGAAGCCCGGATAGGCGCGCGACCGGCCGTGGCCCGGCAGGTCGAAGGCGAGGCATCGTTCCCCATCGGCGGCGAGGGCCGCCATGACGGGAGCGAAGGCCTCGGCCCGCCCGTCGAAACCGTGCAGGAAGACGAAAGGCGGCCTGTCGCCGCCTCCCGTCTCCTCGGCATGAAGGCGCGCCTCGGGGGACACCGCGGTGCTCACGCAGCGACGATGCGGTTGACTGCCGAAACGATCGCCTCGAGCGAGGCGGTCACGATGTTCTTGTTGATCGCCGCACCGAACAGCCGGCCGCCCGGATGGGCGATTTCCATGTAGCAGATGGCTCGTGCGTCCGATCCGCTGCCGAGGGAATGCTCCGAATAGTCGTAGACGGAGAAGTCGACGCCGAGGTGGCGCTTCAGCGCGTCGACGAAGCCGTCGATCGGGCCGGTGCCGAGGCCCTCGATGGTCACTTCCCTGCCGTCGTCGAGGATGGTGGCCTCGACGATGCGCTCGCCCTTGACGTTCGGATTGGGCTTGGTGAAGTGGTCGACGAATTTCAGCCGTCCGGCCGGCTGCTCGACATAGCGCTCGATGAAGCGCGCATAGATCGCCTTGGCCGGCAGCTCGACGCCGGTCTCGTCGGTGATCCGCTGGATGTCCTCGCGGAACTCGATCTGCAGGTTGCGCGGCAGGTTCAGCCCGTAGTCGGCCTGCAGGATATAGGCGATGCCGCCCTTGCCCGACTGCGAGTTGATGCGGATGATCGCCTCGTAGCTGCGGCCGACGTCCTTCGGGTCGATCGGCAGGTAGGGAACCTCCCAGACCTCGCTGTTCGCCGCCCGCCGCGCCTTCATGCCCTTGTTGATCGCATCCTGATGCGAGCCGGAAAAGGCCGTGTAGACGAGTTCGCCGACATAGGGGTGGCGCTCAGGGATCGCCAGCTTGTTGCAGTATTCGTAGACGTCCTTCAGCCGGTTGATGTCGGAGACGTCGAGGCCCGGGTCGATCCCCTGCGTGTACATATTCAGCGCCAGGGTGACGAGATCGACGTTGCCGGTGCGCTCGCCATTGCCGAACAGCGTGCCCTCGACGCGGTCGGCGCCGGCCATCAGGCCGAGTTCGGTCGCGGCGATCGCCGTCCCCCGGTCGTTGTGGGGATGCAGCGAGACGATGAGGTTCTCGCGGTTGTCGAGATTGCGGCACATCCACTCGATCTGGTCGGCATGGACGTTCGGCGTCGACATCTCGACGGTCGCCGGCAGGTTGAAGATCAGCTTGTTCTCCGGCGTCGGCTGCACGATTTCGGCGACGGCGTTGCAGATCTCGGCGGCGAATTCGAGCTCGGTGCCGGTGAAGCTCTCAGGCGAATATTCGAAGCGGTAGCCGCCGCCGGCCTTCGCCGCCATGTCGGTGATCATCTTCGCCGCGTCGACCGCGATCTGCCGGATCCCGGCACGGTCCTTCTGGAACACGACCCGCCGCTGCAGCTCGCTCGTGGAGTTGTAGAAATGGACGATCGGCCGAACGGCACCCTCGAGCGACTGGAAGGTCTTCTCGATCAGTTCCGGCCGGCACTGGACGAGCACCTGCAAGGACACGTCGTCCGGCGCCCCGCCCTGCTCGACGCACCAGCGCGCGAAGTCGAAATCCGTCTGCGAGGCGGAGGGAAACCCGATCTCGATTTCCTTGAAGTTCATGGCGAGCAGCAGCGCGAAGAAACGCGCCTTGCGATCCTGCCCCATGGGATCGATCAGCGCCTGGTTGCCGTCGCGCAGATCGACCGAACACCAGACCGGCGCCTCGGTGATGGCCTTCGACGGCCATGTGCGGTCGGGCAGGTCGATCATCCCGTAGGGACGGTACTTCTTCGGCGCGTCGGCCATGGTTTTCGGGGCGTCGCTGCGCGACTGTTCCGCCCGGCGCGCCGCCTCGGCGGCAAAGGGCGTGATGGGACTGACGGACATCGGCTTTCACCTCGATCGCTCGGAACGCCCTCGCGAGGGGCCATGACGGCGCCTTCATGCGCGAACGCGTCGAGAATTGCACGGAGATTGTTCAGACGAGGGGCTGGGCGAGGCTGTCGCAGACGCGCGCCGGCCGGTTCGACCGCCGGACGCCCCTTCGATCAACGGGTCCGACGGCCGCCGCTAAGCAGGAGAAGGAGCGGAAGCAGGGCACGCGACGGCAGGGCGCGGGAATTGCGCGCATCGATGGCCGAAATCATGGCTGCCGTCTTGATCATGGGCGCGAATGTAGCCGATCCCGGCCGGATTGCAACGGCCCTTCGCAGGCTTCGCGGCAACAGCTCCGATCCGAAGGCCGGGCGAGACGGACGGCTCGATCTCTTCGCGCGCGGAACACGTCGGCGCCGCGACGACGTGCACTCGCGCCGAGGAAGCGCTCTGCCGCGGGCTCGTGCGCAGCGCTCCGGGATCCGCTTGGGTCGAGGCCCAAATGTTCCGGCGCCCCCTCGCGTAGAGAGCCCGCGAAGCTTGCGCGAAGACGCCCGGACGCACGCGTAGCCGCGAATTTTGTGGCAATCGCCTGCGACATTTCCTATCGCTCGCTGGGGGAAGCGGCCGGGGAGCGGCGATTTGCGATCGGCATTCAAGCGACTGGCGCATCTCGACGTCCCGGATCTGGCATCGGGCGTCATGCCGGTCGTCGCGACTCAGGTGCTTCTCGCCGTCGTTCTCAGCGCCGCGTCGGTCGGGCTGCGCGTCGTCGCCGACCTCTTCATGCCGGGCGCCGGCCCCTTCGCTCTGACGATCCCGGCCGTCCTCGTCGCGACGCTGTTCGGGCGCTGGCTCTGCGGGGCGATCGCCGAAACACTCTCCTCGCTCTATGCTTGGTATTTCGTGCTGCCCATCGTCGGCAGCTTCCAATTCGCGGTGCCGGCCGACGGCCCGCGCGTCCTCGTCAACATGGCGTCGGGCTATTTCGTGGTGGCGCTGGCCGAGCTGTTCCGGCGCGCCATGCGCAACGCACTCGCCGATCGCGACGCGCTGCTCCTCGAATTGCAGCACCGGGTCAAGAACAACTTCGCCTCGATCGCTTCGGTCCTGCGCCTGCAGATCTCGAGCACGCAGAGCGAGGAAGCCAAGGGCGAGCTCGCCGCCGCGATCGGACGCGTCGAGAGCTTCGTCCACGCCTACGAGTTCCTCTACCATGACGCCGACCGCACGGGCGCGGTGGACATGCGGGGCTATCTCGAAGGGCTCTGCCGGGCGCTGGCGGCCTCGCTCGGCTCGACGCGGGACGTCAACCTGCGCTGCGAGGCGGAGCCGGCGGAAATGCCCCGCGACCGGGCCATCCTCGTCGGCCTGCTGGTCAACGAAGTGGTCAACAACAGCGTCAAGCACGCCTTTGCCCCGGCCCAGAAGGGCGAGATCACCGTCAACTTCCGGCGGAGCGAGACCGGCTACGACCTCGCCGTCGCCGACAACGGCAAGGGCATCGGCGTCGAAGGCCGGCCTGGCTCCCTGGGCCTGCGCCTGATCCGCGGCCTCACCGCCCAGGCCGAAGGCACCGTCGCCTCGCAGAGCGACGCCGGCGGCACCCGCTACACCTTCAGCTTCCAGGCCTGACGTTGCGCCTCGTCGCGGCAGCGGCGCGGCCTTCGATCGCAGCAGGTCTGCCGGAGCGCCGGGAGCCATCGTCCTGTCGTCCATGCCGCCGCCGAGACGGCGCGGCGCGTCAGCGCCTGAGGACGAACACCGCCTGTTCGCCGAAGAGGTTCCAGAACCACCACGGCATCTTCATGCCCATCTTCTGGCCCGTCGCGTTCAGCGCGATCGCCGTCTCGACCGTCGCACCGAGTTCTCCGGCGAGTTCGACGAAGTCGCGGATGGTGCAGAAATGGATGTTCGGCGTCTCGTACCAGGAATGCGTCAGGTTGCGGGTCACCGGCATGCGGCCGCGCAGGCCGAGCGCATAACGGATCGACCAGTGGCCGAAATTCGGGAAGGAGACGATGGCGCGCCTGCCGATCCGCAGCAGTTCCGACATCACGACCTTGGGGTTGCGCGTCGCCTGGATCGTCTGGGACAGGATGACGTAGTCGAAGGTGTCGTCCGGATAGTGGACGAGATCGCGGTCGGCGTCGCCCTGGATCACCGACAGGCCGCGCGCCACGCATTCGTTGACGCCGGCCTGGCTCAGCTCGATGCCCCGCCCGTCGACCCGGCGCCGACTCTGAAGGAGGGAGAGCAGCGCACCGTCGCCGCAGCCGATGTCGAGCACCCGCGATTGCGGCTCGACGAGATCGGCGATGACCTCGAGGTCGACGCGGATGCCGGCCGGGATCGCCGCGACCGTGTCGCTGGTCGCCGTCGGCCCGCCGGTGCGCGTATCGGCGGAGAGCGTCACGACGACAGCCCCCTCGCCCGCGCCGCCGACGAGACGAAACCACCGATCGCGGCGAAGAAGTTCGGCTCTTCGAGCAGGAAGGCGTCGTGGCCGCGATCCGTCTCGATCTCGACGAAGGAGACCGAGGCCGCAGCCGCGTTAAGCGCATGCACCACCGCGCGGTTCTCCTCCGTCGGAAACAGCCAGTCGGAAGAGAAGGAGACGAGGCAGAACCTCGTCTTCGAGCCCTGGAACGCCCTGGCGAGGCTGCCGCCGAAATCGGCCGCGATGTCGAAATAGTCCATCGCCCGCGTCATGTAGAGATAGGAGTTGGCGTCGAAGCGGTCGACGAAGGTCATCCCCTGATGGCGCAGATAGCTCTCGATCTGGAAGTCGGCGTCGAAGCCGAATCCGAAGCTCTCGCGGTCCTGCAGGTTGCGGCCGAACTTGCGGTGCAGCGCCATCTCCGAGAGATAGGTGACGTGGGCGGTCATCCGCGCGACCGCGAGCCCCTTCACAGGGCGCTTGCCCATGGCGAAATACCGACCCCCGTGCCAGTCGGGATCGGCCATCACCGCCTGGCGGCCGACCTCGTGGAAGGCGATGTTCTGGGCCGAGTGGCGGGCGCCCGTCGCGATCGGAAGCGCCGCAAACACCTTGTCCGGATAGCTCACCGTCCACTGCAGCACCTGCATGCCGCCCATCGAGCCGCCGATGACCGCGAACAGCGTATCGATGCCGAGGCGCTTCACCAGCATCGCCTGGGCGCGCACCATGTCGCGGATGGTGATCACTGGCAGGTCGAGGCCGTAGGGCTCGCCGGTCTCCGGATTGATCGAGGCCGGGCCGGTCGAGCCGAGACAGCCGCCGATGACGTTCGAGCAGATGACGAAGTACTTGTCGGTGTCGATCGGCTTGCCGGGACCGATGATCGACGACCACCAGCCGGGCCGGCCGGTGACGGGCGAGCGGCTGGCGGCATAGTGATCCCCCGTCAGCGCATGGCAGACCAGGATGGCGTTGGACCGGTCCGCGTTCAGCGTGCCATAGGTGTTGTAGGCGATCTGGAGCGGCGAGAGATCGATGCCGGCGTCGAGAGCCAGCGGTTCGTCATGGCCGAACACCGCCACCGGGTTGGAGGGCTCCAGCGCCTCGCGGTTGCCGGCGGCGGTCGTCGCCGCGGTCTTGGCGATGTCGGCGTTCGGCGTCACGGTCGAAAGCTCGGCCTTCATCTTCCTCAATCCCTGCAGCGCCGGAGGTTGCCGAGGCGACGGCCGCCGCCGGCGACCCCATGCACAGGCGGCGCGAGCCCCCGAAAGAATCGCCCTTCCGGTCCGCCACGACCGCCGGATGCAGCGCCATCGGTCGGGAAAAGCCGTCCGTCTGCGAAAGGCTGGCCTCGGCGTTTCGGCCGATGCCGCAAGGCACCGGCCGCCGAAGCGTTGGGGTCAGCCCTTCAGGATCGCCTCGATGCTCTCCGTCACATCGTCGATCGGCGCCATGCCGTCGATGGAGCGCAGCGTTCCCTTGCAGTGATAGTAGCCGACGAGCGGCGAGGTTTCCTTGTAGTAGGCCCGCAGTCGCGACCGCATGGTCTCGGCGTTGTCGTCGGGCCGGCGCTTGAAGGCGGTCGAACCGCAGGTGTCGCAGACGCCCTCGGCCTTCGGCCTCCGATCCTCGTCGTGATAGACCGTCCCGCATTTGGCGCAGGAGAACCGCCCCGCCACACGCTTGACGAGGATGTCGTCGTCGACCCTCAGCTCGATGACGTGATCGAGATGCTGGCCCCGCGCCTCGAGCAGTTCCTCGAGCGCGTCCGCCTGTCGCAGCGTCCGCGGATAGCCGTCGAGGATGAAGCCGTTCGCACAGTCCGCCTCGGCGAGACGGTCTGCGACAATGGCGTTGACGACCTCGTCCGGCACGAGGTTGCCGGCGTCCATGATCGCCCTGGCCTTCTTGCCCACCTCGGTCTCGGCCGCGACGGCGGCCCGCAGCATGTCTCCCGTCGATAGCTGCGGAATCTCGTGTCGATCGATCAGACGCTGCGCCTGCGTTCCCTTCCCCGCCCCCGGCGGTCCGAGCAATATCAGCTTCATCTTCCTCCGCGTCTCCCCCCTCTGAGCTTGGCTTTCTTGACGAGGCCTTCATACTGGTGAGCCAGGAGATGGCCCTGGATCTGCGCCACCGTGTCCATCGTCACCGAGACGACGATCAGCAGCGACGTTCCACCGAGATAGAACGGCACGCCGGCCGCCGAAATCAGAAATTCCGGCAAAAGGCAGATCAGCACAAGATAGATCGCGCCGATGACCGTGATGCGCGTCAGGACGTAGTCGATATATTCGGCCGTCCGCTCGCCCGGCCGGATGCCCGGGATGAAGCCGCCATGCTTCTTGAGATTGTCCGCGGTGTCCTTCGGATTGAACACGACGGCGGTGTAGAAGAAGGCGAAGAAGCCGATCAGCCCGGCATAGAACAGCATATAGAGCGGCTGGCCGTGGCCGAGCGAGGCGACGATGGCGGTGGCCCAGTCCGGCAGCTTCGAGGTGTCGGCGAAGTTCGCGACCGTCACCGGCAGGAGCAGCAGCGACGAGGCGAAGATCGGCGGGATGACGCCCGCGGTGTTGAGCTTCAGCGGCAGGTGCGACGTGTCGCCCTGGAACATCCGGTTGCCGACCTGTCGCTTCGGATACTGGATCAGCAGCCGGCGCTGCGCCCGCTCCATGAAGACGATGAAGGCGATGCAGGCGACCGCGACGACGATGACCAGCAGGATGACGGCCGTCGACAGCGCGCCGGTGCGGCCGAGCTCGAGGAGGTTCGCGACCGCTGCCGGCAGATGCGCGACGATGCCGGCGAAGATGATCAGCGAGATGCCGTTGCCGATGCCGCGCGAGGTGATCTGCTCGCCGAGCCACATCAGGAACATCGTTCCGCCGACCAGGGTGATCACCGCCGAGACGCGGAAGAACCAGCCCGGGTCGACGACGATGCCGGACTGCGTCTCGAGGCCGGCGGCGATGCCGTAGGCCTGGAAGGTCGCGAGCAGGACCGTGCCGTAGCGGGTATACTGGTTGATGACCTTGCGTCCCTGCTCGCCCTCCTTCTTGAGGTTTTCGAGCGAGGGAACCACCGACGTCATCAGCTGGATGATGATCGAGGCCGAGATGTACGGCATGATGCCGAGGGCGAAGATCGCCATGCGGCCGACGGCGCCGCCGGAGAACATGTTGAACAGGCCGAGAATGCCGGTCGACTGCTGCTGGAACGCCCGCGCCAGGGCGGCGGGGTCGATGCCGGGCATCGGAATGTAGGTCCCGAGGCGGTAGACGAGGAGCGCGCCGAGCGTGAACCAGATGCGCTTCTTCAGGTCCTCGGCCTTGCCGAAGGCCGAAAAATTCAGGTTTGCGGCCAGTTGTTCCGCTGCCGATGCCATGTCGAGGAGCTCCCCGGGGTTGTCCCGCAGACGGCCGAGAAGCGCATCAGGCGCCCGACCGGACTCGGGCTAGGAAGACGGACCTTTCCCGAGACCCGTCAGATAAGCGGGAGCGGTTTGCCACGCAAGCGCCCAATTTGCCCGGATCGGGCGACGGCGCGTTCAGTGGCCCACTCCCGCCGCGCGTCGGTCGGCAGCCGGCCGACGCGTCGCGGCGACGCCGATCAGGCGGCGCCGGTCTCGTCGGACTTGCGGACGACGGTCGCGGTGACCGAGCCGCCGGCCTTCTCGACCTTCTCGACAGCCGACTTCGAAGCACCGGCGACGGTGAGCGTCAGCTTCGCCGAGAGTTCGCCGTCGCCGAGCAGGCGCACGCCGTCCTTGGCGCGCCGCACGACGCCCGCCGCGATCAGCGCCGCGACGTCGACCGGCGCCGAGGCGTCGAGCTTGCCGGCGTCGACGGCCTGCTGCAGGCGGCCGACGGAGACGGTGTTGTACTTCTTGGCGAAGATGTTGACGAAGCCGCGCTTCGGCAGGCGGCGGTAGAGCGGCATCTGGCCGCCCTCGAAGGCGTTGACGGCGACGCCCGAGCGGGACTTCTGGCCCTTGACGCCGCGCCCGCCGGTCTTGCCCTTGCCCGAACCGATACCCCGGCCCACGCGCTTGCGCGAATGGGTGGCGCCCTCGATGTCGGAAAGCTCGTTGAGTTTCATTGGTCTCGTCTCCTCGGCAGCGGCGCGAGCCGGATTGGGGCTCGAGCGGCGCCGCCTTGCGAAAGGGGTTGGAACCCGCGCCCTCACGCGCGGGTCGCTCCGTCGGAAGCGCTCAGGCCTCGTCGACGATCCGCACCATGTGCGCCACCTTGGCGATCATCCCGCGGACGGCGGGCGTGTCGACCAGGGTGCGACGGCGGTTCATCTTGTTGAGGCCGAGGCCGATCAGCGTCTGGCGCTGATCCTTCGGGCGGCGGATCGGGCTGCCGATCTGCTCGACGGTCACCGTCTTGCCGGCGGTCTTTGCATTGGCCATGGTCAGGCTCCTTCAAACGATGGCACGAAGGCCGGCCAGGTCACTCGGCGGCGGCGGCTTCTTCGGCAGCGGCCGGGGCCGCGCCGCGATGTTCCTGGCGCCTTGCCTGCAGCGTCGAATACTTGATGCCGCGGCGGGCAGCGACGTCCTTCGGATGGGTCGCGTTCTTCAGCGCGTCGAAGGTGGCGCGGACCATGTTGTAGGGGTTCGACGAGCCGAGCGACTTGGCGACGACGTCGTGCATGCCGACCGCCTCGAAGACGGCGCGCATCGGGCCGCCGGCGATGATGCCGGTACCGGCTTCCGCGGTGCGCAGCAGCACCTTGCCCGCGCCATGACGCCCGGAGGCGTCGTGATGCAGCGTGCGGCCGTCGCGCAGCGGCACGAAGATCAGGTCGCGCTTGGCGGCTTCCGTCGCCTTGCGGATGGCCTCCGGCACCTCGCGGGCCTTGCCGTGGCCGAAGCCGACGCGGCCTTTCAGGTCGCCGACGACGACGAGGGCGGCGAAGCCGAAGCGCCGACCGCCCTTCACCACCTTGGCGACGCGGTTGATGTGGACGAGCTTGTCGACGAAGCCGTCGTCGTGATCGTCGCGACGGTCGTTGCGGTCATTGCGAGGCGCCATATCCTAGTCCTTGTTCTTTTCCGGTGGCGTCCATGGGAACGGCCGCCATTGGCGGCCGGGCGAAGCGACCGCCCCAAAGGGCGGCCGCGAGCTGTGAGGCGGGGTCCTCAGAAGTTGAGGCCGGCCTCGCGGGCGGAGTCGGCAAGCGCCTTGACCCGGCCGTGATAGATGAAGGCGCCGCGATCGAAGACGACGTCGGTGACGCCGGCTTCCTTGGCGCGCTCGGCGACGAGCTTGCCGACCGCCGTCGCCGCGGCGACGTCGGCACCGGTCTTCAGGTCCTTGCGCAGCGCCGCCTCGAGCGTCGAGGCGGAAGCGAGCGTGCGGCCCGCCTCGTCGTCGATGATCTGGGCGTAGATGTTCTTGGACGAACGGTGCACCGACAGGCGCGGGCGGCCGTTCGAGACCTTCTTCAGCGAGCGGCGGATCCGCGAAGCACGGCGCCGCAGCGATTCTTTAGCAGTAGCCATGACGGGACCTTACTTCTTCTTGCCTTCCTTGCGGACGATCTTCTCGGCCGCGTACTTCACGCCCTTGCCCTTGTAGGGCTCGGGTCCGCGATACTCGCGGATCTCGGCCGCGACCTGCCCGACCTTCTGCTTGTCGATGCCGGTGACGACGATCTCCGTCGGCTTCGGCACCTGGATCTGGATGCCCTCGGGCGTCTGGTAGACGACCTCGTGCGAGAAGCCGAGCGACAGCTGCAGGTTCTTGCCCTGCATCGCCGCGCGATAGCCGACGCCGTTGATCTCGAGCTTCTTCTCGAAGCCGGACTTCACGCCGTCGAGGATGTTGGAGATCATCGTGCGCGACATGCCCCACTTGGAGCGCGCTTCCTTCGACTGATCCCGCGGATCGACCTTGATGCCACCGTCCTCGAGCTTCACCAGCACCTCGTCGTTGACGACGAAGGCGAGCTCGCCCTTCGGACCCTTGGCCTTGACCGTCTGACCGTCGACCGTGGCGGTCACGCCATCGGGCACCGTCACCGGCTTCTTACCAATACGAGACATTTCGAAACCCTGTCCGTTTCGTGCATGGCTGCCATCTGCCCTTTCAGAGGCGACACGCGCATGCGTTTTGTCGAAATGCCGAAGGGCGGCATGCGGTGCGCCTCTCGGCGCGGCTGCCGCCCTATGGCACAGTTTTCGCCAGATCAGAAGACCCGGCAGAGCACCTCGCCGCCGACGTTCTGTTCGCGGGCGCTGTGGTCGGCCATCACGCCCTTGGGCGTGGAAAGCACCGAAATGCCGAGGCCGTTGGCGACCTGCGGGATCGTCTTCGCCGAAACGTAGACGCGACGGCCGGGCTTGGAGACGCGCGCGATCTCGCGGATCACCGGCTGGTTCTCGTAGTACTTCAGCTCGATCTCGAACTCCGACTTGCCGTTGCCGAAGTCGGTGAGCGTGTAGCCACGGATGTAGCCTTCGCTCTTCAGGACGTCGAGCACGCGGCCGCGCAGCTTCGAAGCCGGCGTCGAGACCGACGACTTGTTGCGCATGACGGCGTTGCGGATGCGGGTCAGCATGTCGCCGAGCGGATCAGACATCGACATGACGTATCCTCCTTACCAGCTCGACTTCACGATGCCGGGGATCTGGCCGTTGTTGCCGAGTTCCCGGAGCGCGATACGGCTCATCTTGAGCTTGCGATAGTAGGCGCGCGGACGGCCCGTCACCTCGCAGCGGTTGCGGATGCGCACCTTCGAGCCGTTGCGCGGCAGCTCGGCGAGCTGCAGCTGCGCCTTGAACCGGTCTTCCATCGGAGCGTCGGCATTCTTGGTGATCGCCTTCAGAGCAGCCCGCTTGGCGGCGTATTTCGCCACCAACTGCTGGCGGTGCTTGTTCTGCTCGATCATGCCCTTCTTGGCCATTTTCTCGTCCTTTGCTCGTCTGCCGTTACGGGCGTCAGTTCTGGCGGAACGGGAAGTTGAAGCCCTTGAGAAGGGCCCGCGCTTCGTCGTCCGACTTCGCCGTCGTACAAACGATGATGTCCATGCCCCACATTTGATCGACCTTGTCGTAGTTGATCTCGGGGAACACGATGTGCTCCTTGATGCCCATGGCGAAGTTGCCACGGCCGTCGAAGCTCTTCGGATTGAGCCCGCGGAAGTCGCGGACCCGGGGCAGTGCGATCTGGATCAGCCGATCCAGGAACTCGTACATCTTCTCGCGGCGCAGCGTCACCTTGCAGCCGATCGGCATGCCCTCGCGCACCTTGAAACCGGCGATCGACTTCGTCGCGCGGGTGATGACCGGCCGCTGGCCGGCGATCCTGGCGAGATCCTCGGCAGCGACGGAGGGCTTCTTCGAATCGCCCGTCGCTTCGCCGACGCCCATGTTGATGACGATCTTGTCGAGCCGCGGCAGCTGCATGTCGTTCTCGTAGGAGAACTGCTCCTGCAGCGCCTTGCGGATGTCCTCGCGATAGATGCGCTTCAGACGGGGCTCGTAGTTGGCGGCTTCAGCCATTGATCTCTTCCCCCGAACGCTTGGCGACGCGCACCTTGGTGCCGTCCTCGAGAGTCTTGAAACCGATACGCGTCGCCTTGCCGTCCTTCGGGTCGGCGACGGCGAGGTTCGACAGGTGGATCGGCGCCTCCTTGGCGACGATGCCGGCCTCTTGGGCCGCGGTCTGGCGCTGATGGCGCTTGACCATGTTGACGCCGCGCACCAGAGCGCGGTCGTCCTTCGGCATCACCTGGATGACTTCGCCCGACCGGCCCTTGTCCTTGCCGGCGAGCACGACGACGGTGTCGCCCTTACGGATCTTCTGCATCGTCCGCTCTCCTCTTAAAGAACTTCCGGGGCGAGCGACACGATCTTCATGTGGTTCTTGCCGCGAAGCTCGCGGGGAACCGGGCCGAAGATACGGGTGCCGATCGGCTCTTTCTTGTTGTCGATCAGGACGGCGGCGTTCCGGTCGAACCGGATCACCGAGCCGTCGGCGCGGCGGATGTCCTTGGCGGTTCTCACCACCACGGCCTTCATCACGTCGCCCTTCTTCACGCGGCCGCGCGGGATCGCCTCCTTGACGGACACGACGATGACGTCGCCGACCGAGGCATACTTCCGCTTCGAGCCGCCCAGCACCTTGATGCACATGACACGACGGGCCCCGGAATTGTCGGCGACGTCGAGGTTTGTTTGCATCTGAATCATGTCAGGACGCCTTCAAAAGCTTTGCATCGGATGCGCCGAGACGGCGCCGTCCGACGGTAATGTTCAACTTGCTGCCTGGCTCGCCGCGTTCTCGACGACGACCCAGCTCTTGTCCTTCGAGATCGGCCGCGACTCCTCGATGAAGACGACGTCGCCCACCTTGCAGTGGTTCGTCTCGTCGTGCGCCTTGTACTTCTTCGACCGGCGCACGGTCTTCTTCAGGAGCGGATGGGCGAAGCGGCGTTCCACCAGCACCACGACCGTCTTGTCGTTCTTGTCGGAGACCACCGTCCCCTGCAGAATGCGTTTCGGCATGTTCTCGTCCTTCAGGCCTTGGCCGTTGCCGACTTCTGGCGGGCGATCGTCTTGATCCGCGCGATGTCGCGGCGGACCTGGCGCACCCGCGCCGTGTTCTCGAGCTGACCCGTGGCCCGCTGGAAACGCAGGTTGAACTGCTCTTTCTTCAGCTTGGCGAGCTCGTCGGTGAGTTCGTCCTGGGTCATCGTTCTGACGTCGGAAGCTTTCACGTCAAACTCTCCTGTTATTCCGCAATGCGCTGGATGAAGCGCGTGCGCACCGGCAGCTTCGCCGCGCCGAGGCGCAGCGCCTCGCGGGCGATGTCCTCGGGAACGCCGTCGATCTCGAACATCACGCGGCCGGGATGGACGCGCGCTGCCCAGTAGTCGACGCCGCCCTTGCCCTTGCCCATGCGGACTTCCGTCGGCTTCGAGGTGACCGGCAGGTCCGGGAAGATCCGGATCCAGACGCGGCCCTGACGCTTCATCTGACGGGTGATCGCGCGGCGGGCCGCCTCGATCTGCCGGGCGGTAACCCGCTCCGGCTCCAGCGCCTTCAGACCGAAGGCGCCGAAATTGAGGGCCGTCCCCCCCTTGGCGGTACCGTGGATGCGTCCCTTGAACGCCTTCCGGTACTTCGTACGCTTTGGCTGCAGCATCTCATCAACTCCGAATTCTCAAACGGCCTCAGGCGTGTTCACGGCGACGACCGCCGCCGTGACCCTCGCCCTCGACCGCGCGGCGCTCAGAGGCCATCGGATCGTGCTCGAGGATCTCACCCTTGAAGATCCAGACCTTGACGCCGCAGATGCCGTAGGCCGTCTCGGCCTCGGCGGTGCCGTAGTCGATGTCGGCGCGCAGCGTGTGCAGCGGCACCCGGCCCTCGCGGTACCATTCGGTCCGGGCGATCTCGGCGCCGCCGAGACGGCCGCCGCAATTGATGCGGATGCCCTCGGCGCCGAGCCGCATGGCCGACTGGACGGCCCGCTTCATCGCCCGGCGGAACGCCACGCGGCGCTCCAGCTGCTGGGCGATCGACTGGGCGACCAGCGTCGCGTCGATCTCGGGCTTCCTGACCTCAACGATGTTGATGTGCGTCTCGGCATTGGTCATCGAGGAGAGCTTGCGGCGCAGCTTCTCGATGTCGGCGCCCTTCTTGCCGATCACGATGCCCGGACGCGCCGAGTGGATCGTGATGCGGCACTTCTTGTGCGGCCGCTCGATGACGATCTTGGAGACCGCCGCCTGCTTCAGCTCGTCCATCAGATAGCGTCGGATCTTCAGATCCTCGTGGAGCAGCTTGCCGTATTCGCCCTTGTTGGCGAACCAGCGCGAATCCCACGTCCGGTTGATCCCGAGCCTGAGGCCGGTCGGATTGATTTTCTGACCCATTATGCGGCCTCCTCGATTTCCTCGACCTCGCGCACGACGATCGTCAGGTGCGCGAAGGGCTTCTCGACCCGGCTCGCACGGCCACGGCCGCGGGCGTGGAAGCGCTTCATCACGATCGACTTGCCGACATAGGCCTCGGCGACGACGAGCGCGTCGACATCGAGGTCATGGTTGTTCTCGGCGTTCGCGATGGCGCTTTCCAGCGTCTTCTTGACCGTCTCGGCGATGCGCTTGCGCGAGAAGGTGAGATCGGCGAGCGCGCGATCGACCTTCTTGCCGCGGATCAGCTGAGCCACGAGATTGAGTTTCTGCGGGCTGACGCGGATCGAGCGGGCCACCGCCCTCGCCTCGTTCTCCGCAAGCCGACGCTCGGCTTTCGCCTTGCCCATGGTTACTTCCTCTTCGCCTTCTTGTCGGCGCCGTGGCCGTAATAGGTGCGGGTCGGGGCGAACTCGCCGAACTTGTGTCCGACCATGTCCTCGTTGACCGAAACCGGAATGTGCTTCGAGCCGTTGTAGACGCCGAAGGTCAGACCGACGAACTGCGGCAGGATGGTCGACCGCCGGGTCCAGATCTTGATGACGTCGTTGCGACCGCTCGAACGGGCCTTGTCGGCCTTCTTCAGAAGAAAGCCATCGACGAACGGGCCCTTCCAGACAGAACGTGCCATTGAAAGTTTCCCTTACTTCTTGCGCTGATGGCGCGAGCGCATGATGAACTTGTCGGTCGCCTTGTTCTGGCGCGTGCGCTTGCCCTTGGTCGGCTTGCCCCACGGGGTGACCGGGTGCCGGCCGCCCGAGGTACGGCCTTCGCCGCCGCCATGCGGATGGTCGACCGGGTTCATCGCGACGCCGCGAACGTGCGGGCGCTTGCCGAGCCAGCGCGAGCGGCCGGCCTTGCCGAGATTGATGTTGCCGTGGTCGGGGTTCGACACGGCACCGATCGAGGCGAAGCACGCCGACGGAACGAGGCGCTGCTCGCCGGAATTCAGCCGCAGGATCGCCATGCCCTGGTCGCGGCCGACGAGCTGCGCGTAGGACCCGGCCGAGCGGGCGATCTGGCCGCCCTTCTCCGGCTTCATCTCCACATTGTGGATGATGGTGCCGACCGGGATCGCCGACAGCGGCATGGCGTTGCCCGGCTTGACGTCGACGCCGGAGAGCCCGGCGACGACCTGGTCGCCGACCGCCAGACGCTGCGGCGCCAGGATGTAGGCGAGTTCGCCGTCCTCGTAGCGGATCAGCGCGATGAAGGCGGTCCGGTTCGGATCGTATTCGAGCCGCTCCACCGTACCGGCGACGTCGAGCTTGCGACGCTTGAAGTCGACCATGCGGTAGGTCCGCTTGTGACCGCCGCCCTGGTAGCGCGCGGTGACGCGCCCGGTGTTGTTGCGGCCGCCCTTCTGCGTCAGACCCTCGGTGAGGTGCTTGACCGGCTTGCCCTTGTAGAGGCCCGAACGGTCGACGATGACCAGCTGGCGCTGGCTCGGCGTGTTCGGCTTGAAGTTCTTCAGTGCCATCTCTTGCTTCCTCCGGTCCCGCTCAGAGTCCGGTCGACACGTCGATCGAATGGCCCTCGGCCAGCGTCACGACGGCTTTCTTCTGATCGCTCTGGCGGCCGACGCGGCCCTTGAAGCGCTTCACCTTGCCCTTGCGGACGATGGTGTTGACCGCGGCGACCTTGACGTTGAACAGGTTCTCGACGGCGGCCTTGATCTCAGGCTTCGTCGCCGTCCCCGGCACGTTGAACACCACCTGGTTCGATTCCGACAGGAGCGTCGACTTCTCGGTGATCACCGGCGAGGTGATCACGTCGTAATGGCGCAGATCGGTCATTTGAACCGCTCCTCGAGAGCCTCGACTGCGGCCTTGGACAGGACCAGCGTCTGCCGGCGCAGAATGTCGTAAACGTTGATGCCCTGCACCGGCAGGACGTCGATATGGGCGACGTTGCGGGCCGAGCGCGAGAAGTTCTCGTCGAGCTCGGCGCCGTCGACGATCAGCGCGTTGGCGAGGCCGAGATCGGCGAAGCGCTTGACCGCCGCCTTGGTCTTGGCGTCCTCGGCCTTCAACGCGTCGACGACGATCAGGCCGCCGGACTTCGCCTTGGCCGACAGCGCATGCTTCAGCGCCAGGGCACGGAACTTCTTCGGCAGATCGTGCGAGTGATCGCGCGAGACCGGTCCGTGGGCCTTGCCGCCGCCGCGGAACTGCGGCGCGCGGGCCGAGCCGTGGCGAGCCCGGCCGGTGCCCTTCTGGCGATAGAGCTTGGCGCCGGTGCGGGCGATCTCGGCACGGCCGAGCGACTGGTGCGTGCCCTGCTGGCGCTTGGCGAGCTGCCAGCGGACCATGCGCTGGAGGATGTCCTCGCGCGGCTCGAGGCCGAAGATCTCGTCGGCCAGCGTCACCTTGCCGGCGTCGGATCCGTCGAGGCTCTTGATCGTGATGTCCATTACTCAGCCCCCTCGGTGGCGCTCGCTTCCGCCGGCGCGGCGTCGTTCGCCGCGGCGCGCAGCGCGGCCGGCTTCGGCGCATTGTCCGGCAGCGACGCCTTCACCGCGTCGCGGATCTCGATCCAGCCGCCCTTCGAGCCCGGCACGGCGCCGCGCACGAGGATCAGACCCTTCTCAGGGTCGGTCCTGACGATCTCGAGGTTCTGGGTGGTCACCCGAACCTGACCCATGTGACCGGCCATCTTCTTGTTCTTGAAGACGCGGCCCGGATCCTGGCGGTTACCCGTCGAACCGTGCGAGCGGTGCGACACCGACACGCCGTGCGTCGCGCGCAGGCCGCCGAAGTTGTGGCGCTTCATCGCGCCGGCGAACCCCTTGCCGATCGAGGTGCCGGTGACGTCGACCATCTGCCCGGCCACGAAGTGGTCGGCGGTGATCTCGGCACCGACGTCGATCATGTTGTCTTCCGAGACGCGGAACTCGACGAGCTTGCGCTTCGGTTCGACGGAAGCCTGCGCGAAGACGCCGCGCATGGCCTTGGACGTGTTCTTCACCTTGGCGAGACCGGCGCCGAGCTGGACGGCGCTGTAGCCGTTCTTCTCGCGGGTCCGCTGGGCGACGACCTGCAGGTTCTCGACCTTCAGGACGGTGACCGGAACATGCTCGCCGGCGTCGTTGTAGACGCGGGTCATTCCGACCTTCTGTGCAATCACACCTGAACGCATGGGCGTTATCCTTCCCGTGCTCGGATCAGAGCTTGATCTCGACGTCGACGCCGGCGGCGAGGTCGAGCTTCATCAGCGCATCGACCGTCTGCGGCGTCGGATCGACGATGTCGAGAAGCCGCTTGTGGGTGCGCATTTCGAACTGCTCGCGCGACTTCTTGTCGATGTGCGGCGAGCGGTTGACGGTGAACTTCTCGATGCGCGTCGGCAGCGGGATCGGCCCGCGCACATTCGCGCCCGTGCGCTTGGCCGTCGACACGATCTCGCGCGTCGAAGCGTCGAGGACCCGGTGGTCGAACGCCTTCAGACGGATGCGGATATTCTGGCCGTTCATGTTCTATTGTCCTCTGTCGGAGGCGACCGGCACGCCGGCCCTTTTCCGAGCGCTAGTCATTCTCAAATCAGCCAATGTCTGCGCGGGCAGTCCTCACGCCCGCCCCTTCGCGAACGAAGGGACGAAACGGCCGGCGCCTGCGATCCGATGGGGACCGCGCCGCGCCGGCCGACGACGCGCCTTTACTACTCGACGATCGCGGCGACGATGCCGGCGCCGACGGTGCGGCCGCCTTCGCGGATGGCGAAGCGCAGGCGCTCCTCCATGGCGATCGGCACGATCAGCGTCACGTCCATCGTCACGTTGTCGCCCG
>NZ_JAFMPY010000020.1 GCF_017353515.1 Jiella sonneratiae | reverse complement strand
CATAGGCCCGGTATTCGCCGAAATACTTGGTGATCGCCGCCGTCAGCGACGTCTTGCCGTGGTCGACGTGCCCGATCGTGCCGATGTTCACATGCGGCTTGTTGCGCTCGAATTTGCTCTTGGCCATAGTGCCACTCCATTCATTTCATCTTGGCTCGCTGGAGCCGAACGGGTTCGACCTGAAAGACCTCAGGCGTATTTCTTCTGGATCTCTTCCGCGACCTGGTTCGGAACCGGCTCGTAGTGATCGAACAGCATGGTGTACTGCGCCCGGCCCTGCGACATCGACCGCAGCGTGTTGACGTAATCGCCGCCGTCAGCGACGTCTTGCCGTGGTCGACGTGCCCGATCGTGCCGATGTTCACATGCGGCTTGTTGCGCTCGAATTTGCTCTTGGCCATAGTGCCACTCCATTCATTTCATCTTGGCTCGCTGGAGCCGAACGGGTTCGACCTGAAAGACCTCAGGCGTATTTCTTCTGGATCTCTTCCGCGACCTGGTTCGGAACCGGCTCGTAGTGATCGAACAGCATGGTGTACTGCGCCCGGCCCTGCGACATCGACCGCAGCGTGTTGACGTAGCCGAACATGTTGGCGAGCGGCACCATGGCGTTGACCACCTGGGCGATGCCGCGGGGCTCGGTGCCCTGGATCTGGCCGCGCCGCGAGTTCAAATCGCCGATGACGTCGCCGACGTAATCCTCGGGCGTCACAACCTCGACCTTCATCACCGGCTCGAGCAGCCGCGGACCGGCCTTCTGGATGGCCTCGCGGAAACCGGCACGAGACGCGATCTCGAAGGCGAGGACCGAGGAGTCGACGTCGTGAAAGGCGCCGTCGATCAGCTCGGCCTTGATGTCGACCATCGGGAAGCCGGCGAGCGGACCGGAGGTCATCACCGACTTGATGCCCTTCTCGACGCCCGGGACGTATTCCTTCGGCACCGAGCCACCGACGATCTTCGACTCGAAGGTGAAGCCCTCGCCGATCTCGGCCGGCTCGAAGGTCATCTTGACGCGGGCGAACTGGCCCGTGCCGCCGGTCTGCTTCTTGTGGGTATAGTCCACCTCGGCGCGGCGGGTGATCGTCTCGCGATAGGCGACCTGCGGCGCGCCGACATTCGCCTCGACCTTGAACTCGCGCTTCATCCGGTCGACGAGAATGTCGAGGTGAAGCTCGCCCATGCCGGCGATGATCGTCTGGCCCGATTCCTCGTCGGTCTTGACGCGGAAGGACGGATCCTCGGCGGCGAGACGGTTGAGCGCGAGGCCCATCTTCTCCTGGTCGGCCTTGGTCTTCGGCTCGATCGCGATCTCGATGACCGGATCGGGGAATTCCATGCGCTCCAGGATGACCGGCTTCAGCGGATCGCAGAGCGTGTCGCCCGTGGTCGTGTCCTTGAGGCCGGCCAGGGCGACGATGTCGCCGGCATAGGCCTCTTCGATGTCTTCGCGGGAGTTGGAGTGCATCTGCAGCATGCGGCCGATGCGCTCCTTCTTCTCCTTCACGGTGTTCTGGAGCGACGAGCCCTTGGTCAGAACGCCGGAATAGATGCGAGCGAAGGTGAGCGACCCGACGAAGGGATCGTTCATGATCTTGAAGGCCAGCATCGACAGCGGCTCTTCGTCCGACGACTTGCGGATGATTTCCTGCTCGGTCTTCGGATCGATGCCCTTGATCGCGTGAACCTCGACCGGCGAGGGCAGGAAGTCGACGACGGCATCGAGCAGCGGCTGCACGCCCTTGTTCTTGAAAGCCGAGCCGCAGAGGACCGGCGTGAACCATACGTCGCAGGTGCCCTTGCGGATCAGCCGGCGCAGCTCGTCGTTGGAGGGCATCTCGCCTTCGAGATACTTCTCCATCGCCGGCTCGTCGATCTCGACGGCCGCCTCGATCATCGCTTCGCGGTACTCTTCGGCCTGCGCCTTCAGATCCTCGGGGATCTCGAGCACGTCCCACTGGGCGCCGAGGGTCTCGTCGCGCCAGACGAGCGCCTTCATCTCGATGAGGTCGATGACGCCCTTGAGCTCGCTCTCCGCGCCGATCGGCAGCTGGATCACGATCGGACGCGCGCCGAGGCGCGACTTGATCATCTCGACGCAGCGGAAGAAGTCGGCGCCGATCTTGTCCATCTTGTTGACGAAGATCATCCGCGGGACGCGGTACTTGTCGGCCTGGCGCCAGACGGTCTCGGTCTGCGGCTCGACGCCGGCATTGGCGTCGAGCAGCGCGATCGCGCCGTCGAGCACGCGCAGCGACCGCTCGACCTCGATGGTGAAGTCGACGTGGCCGGGCGTGTCGATGATGTTGAAGCGGCGCTTCTTGCCGTCACGGCCCTGCCAGAACGTCGTCGTGGCAGCCGACGTGATGGTGATGCCGCGCTCCTGCTCCTGCTCCATCCAGTCCATCGTCGCGGCGCCGTCATGGACTTCGCCGATCTTGTGGGACTTGCCGGTATAGAAGAGGATCCGCTCGGTGGTCGTGGTCTTGCCGGCATCGATATGCGCCATGATGCCGAAATTGCGGTAGTCTTCGATCTTGTATTCGCGTGCCATGGGGCGTCGCCTTTCAGACGGAAGCTTTTCAGTATTACCAGCGATAGTGCGAGAAGGCGCGGTTGGCTTCCGCCATCCGGTGCGTGTCTTCCCGCTTCTTGACAGCCGAACCGCGGTTGTTGGCGGCGTCCATCAACTCGCCGGAAAGGCGGTCGACCATCGTCGTCTCGTTGCGGTTGCGGGCGGCCGTGATCAGCCAGCGAATGGCGAGCGCCTGGCGGCGCTCCGGGCGGACGTCGACGGGGACCTGGTAGGTCGCGCCGCCGACGCGGCGGGACCGGACCTCCACATGCGGCGCGATGTTCTCGAGCGCCTGATGGAAGATCGCGACCGAATCCTGCCGGGTCTTCTCGTGGACGGTGTCGAGCGCGCCGTAGACGATGCGCTCGGCCACCGACTTCTTGCCGTCGTACATCACGGCGTTCATGAACTTCGACACCACGAGGTCGCCGAACTTCGGGTCCGGATTGATCTCGCGCTTTTCGGCTCTGTGACGGCGGGACATTCTATGGTCTCTTCAACTGGTCGCGGGGTCGATTACTTCGGACGCTTGGCGCCGTACTTGGAGCGCCGCTGCCTGCGGTTCTTCACGCCCTGCGTATCGAGCACGCCGCGGATGATGTGATAGCGCACGCCCGGAAGGTCCTTCACGCGCCCGCCGCGGATCATCACCACGGAGTGCTCCTGAAGATTGTGGCCTTCGCCGGGAATGTAGCCGATGACTTCGTAGCCGTTGACGAGACGGACCTTGGCGACCTTGCGGAGCGCCGAGTTCGGCTTCTTCGGCGTGGTCGTGTAGACGCGCGTGCAGACGCCGCGCTTCTGCGGGTTCGCTTCGAGAGCCGGGACAGTGTTGCGCTCGGTGGGACGCACACGCGGCTTCCGGATCAATTGGTTGATGGTCGGCATTCAACCTTCCTCTAAGTCTTCCAGTCCCAGGTTCGTAACGAAGCGTCGCCCACGCCGGGCGAACAGGGTTCGCCATGCGCGAAGCCGGGCTTCGGTCCGCTTGACTTTGCGGACGGCCCGGCGAGAAGCAGAGGACCGCAAGCGGTCATGCGCCAGAAAGTGACGTCTCGTTGAACGAAGCCTTGTTTGAGGCGGCTGCTTCCCGGACTTGGCGTCGACAGGAAATGACTCGGCCTCACATCGGCTCAGTTGGCGCGTAACTAAACGTTCGGATTCGTTCCGTCAAGCGCCAAACCGGGCATTCCGGCGGCGTTTTCACCGCATTGGCGGCCACGAGCCATGCGTCAGAGGGAAAGCTCGTAATAGCCGACGGTCTTTTCGCCGCCGGCGAGGCGCGCCTCGCCAACCTTGCGGAAGCCGAGGCGTTCGTGGAAGCGCAGCGAGCCGGGATTCGGCGGATCGAGATTGATTTCGCAGACGATTCGTCCGGCATCCGCCGCCATTGCGGCGGCGAGAACCGAATCGTAGAGCGCCCGCGCGAGACCCCTGCCCCGCGCCTGCGGCGCGACGACGACGCGGTCGACGTAGACGAAGCGCTCGTAGCGCGCCCTGAACCAGAGAAAGTTCGGGCTGTCGTAGTCGCCGGTCTCGTCGAAGGCGACGACGAAGGCGCCGGCGTCCTGCGTCTGGCGGGCGAGGAAGGCGCGCGCGACCAGCCGCTCGAAACCGGCCATGTCGAGAAAGGAGAGTTGTTCGGCGTGCTCGTTGTTGAGCCGGAGGAGATCGGCGAGAGTCGCCCGCCTGACCGCAACCACCTGGCTCTCGGCTGTGTTTTGGTCGTTCGTCGCCAACCGAGACGATCTCCTCTCGAATCGCCCGCAGCAGGCGTCGCCGGCGGATGCTGGGGCAATGCTAAAGCGAAGGGCCGCATCCTCTCGGAAGCGGCCCCGCGATAGCTTTCAGACGGTCGGCACGCCGTATTCTACTCCGCGGCGTCCTCGACCGCAGTGAGCATGCGGTCGGTCTCCGCGACATTCGCGGCCTTGCGGCGGTCCTCGAGGATGAGGTCGTCGCGCGAACCGGCGATGCGGCGCATCTGGGTCATCATGCCGCCGGTGCCCGCCGGGATGAGCCGGCCGACGATGACGTTCTCCTTCAGGCCCTGCAGCGTGTCCATCTTGCCGGCCACGGCCGCCTCGGTGAGGACGCGGGTGGTCTCCTGGAAGGAGGCCGCCGAGATGAAGGACGGGGTCTGCAGCGAGGCCTTGGTGATGCCGAGCAGGACCGGGTTGCCGGAGGCCGGCTTCTTGCCGTCCTCCTCCAGCCGCTCGTTGAGCTCGGCGAGCTCGATCCGGTCGACGTGATCGCCCGGAATGTAGCCGGAATCGCCGGATTCGACGATCTCGACCTTCTGCAGCATCTGCCGGACGATGACCTCGATGTGCTTGTCGTTGATCAGAACGCCCTGCAGCCGGTAGACCTCCTGGATCTCGTTGACGAGGTAGCTCGCGAGAGCCTCCACGCCGCGGATCGCCAGGATGTCGTGCGGCGCCGGATTGCCGTCGAGGATGTAGTCGCCCTTCTCGATGACGTCGCCTTCCTGCAGGTGGAACGGCTTGCCCTTCGGGATCAGGTACTCCACCGGCTCGACGCCGTCCTCATGCGGCTCGACGATGATCCGGCGCTTGTTCTTGTAGTCGCGCCCGAACTTCACCGTGCCGTCGATCTCGGCGATGATCGCGTTGTCCTTCGGCTTTCTGGCCTCGAACAGTTCCGCGACGCGCGGCAGACCACCGGTGATGTCCTTGGTCTTGGCGCTTTCCATCGGAATGCGCGACAGGACGTCGCCGGCCTTGACGTGCTGGCCGGGCTCCACCGAGAGGATCGCGTCCACCGACTGGAAGTAGCGGGCGTCCGAGCCGCGGGCGAGCTTGAGGATCTCGCCGCCCTTGCCCTTGATGACGATCGCCGGCTTCAGGTCCTGGCCGCGCGGGCTCGCCCGCCAGTCGATGACCGCACGCTTGGTGATGCCGGTCGACTCGTCGGTCTGCTCCGACACCGAGACGCCGTCCACCATGTCCTCGAAGTCGATCGTGCCTTCGAGCTCGGTGAGAACCGGGCGGGTGTACGGATCCCATTCGGCGATGCGCTGGCCGCGGCGGACCTGGTCGCCGTCGTCGACATAGATGCGCGAGCCGTAGGTCAGCCGGTGCGAGGCCCGTTCCTTGCCGCTCTGGTCGAGGATCAGGATCGCCATGTTGCGGCCCATCGCCACCAGCTTGCCGTCGGAATCGCGGACGACGTTGCGGTTGCGGACCTTCACCGTGCCTTCGTAGGACGCCTCGAGGAACGAGGAATCCACCACCTGCGCCGTGCCGCCCATGTGGAAGGTGCGCATCGTGAGCTGGGTGCCCGGCTCGCCGATCGACTGCGCCGCGATGACGCCGACCGCCTCGCCCATGTTGACGGGCGTGCCGCGAGCGAGATCGCGCCCGTAGCAGGTGGCGCAGATGCCGGTGCGGACCTCGCAGGTCAGCGCCGAGCGGATCTTGACCGACTGGATGCTGGCCTTCTCGATCCGCTCGACGTCGGCCTCCTCGATCATCCGGCCGGCCGCAACGAGAACCTCGCCCGACTGCGGGTCGGCGATGTCCTCGAGCGCGGTACGGCCGAGGATGCGCTGGCCGAGGGTCGCGACGACCTGGCCGGCATCGACGATCGGCTGCATGGTCAGGCCGTTCTCCGTGCCGCAATCCGACTGCGTGATGATGCAGTCCTGCGCGACGTCGACGAGGCGGCGGGTCAGATAGCCGGAATTCGCTGTCTTCAGGGCGGTGTCCGCGAGGCCCTTGCGGGCGCCGTGGGTCGAGTTGAAGTACTCGAGCACGGTCAGACCTTCCTTGAAGTTGGAGATGATCGGCGTCTCGATGATCTCGCCCGAGGGCTTGGTCATCAGGCCGCGCATCGCCGCGAGCTGGCGCATCTGGGTCGGGGAGCCGCGGGCGCCCGAATGCGACATCATGTAGATCGAGTTCATCGGCTTCTGGCGGCCGTTGTCGTCGAACTCGACCGCCTTGATGCGCTCCATCATGTGCTCGGCGATCTTGTCCGTGCACTTCGCCCAGGCGTCGACCACCTTGTTGTACTTCTCGCCCTGGGTGATCAGGCCGTCATTGTACTGCTGCTCGTATTCCTTGGCGAGCGCCTGGGTCTCGGCGATCAGCTTGGCCTTCGCCTCCGGGATGACCATGTCGTCCTTGCCGAAGGAGATGCCGGCCGTGCAGGCGTTGCGGAAGCCGAGCTGCATGATCCGGTCGCAGAAGATCACCGTCTCCTTCTGACCGCAGTGGCGATACACAGTGTCGATCATCTTGGAGATGTTCTTCTTCGTCATCAGCTGGTTGCAGATGGCAAAGGGGATCATGTGGTTCTTCGGCAAAAGCTCGCCGATCATCATGCGGCCGGGGGTGGTCTCGTGGATCGCCGAGACCTCGTTGCCCTCGGCGTCGACGGTCTTGAACCGGCCCCGGACCTTCGAATGCAGGGTCACCGACTTCGAGGCCAGCGCATGGTCGAGCTCGCCCATGTCGGAGAAGGCCATGCCCTCGCCCGGCTCGTTCTCGTTCATGATCGACAGGTAGTAGAGGCCGAGCACCATGTCTTGGCTCGGCACGATGATCGGCGCGCCGTTCGCCGGATGCAGGATGTTGTTGGTCGACATCATCAGGACGCGCGCTTCGAGCTGCGCCTCGATCGACAGCGGCACGTGCACCGCCATCTGGTCGCCGTCGAAGTCGGCGTTGAAGGCTGTGCAGACCAGCGGATGCAGCTGGATCGCCTTGCCCTCGATCAGCACCGGCTCGAAGGCCTGGATGCCGAGGCGGTGCAGCGTCGGCGCGCGGTTGAGCAGCACCGGATGCTCGCGGATCACCTCGTCGAGGATGTCCCAGACCTCCGGACGCTCCTTCTCGACCAGCTTCTTCGCCTGTTTGACCGTCGAGGAATAGCCCTTGGCGTCGAGCCGCGCATAGATGAACGGCTTGAACAGCTCCAGCGCCATCTTCTTGGGCAGGCCGCACTGGTGCAGCTTCAGCTCCGGACCGGTCACGATGACCGAGCGGCCGGAATAGTCGACGCGCTTGCCGAGCAGGTTCTGGCGGAACCGGCCCTGCTTGCCCTTCAGCATGTCGGACAGCGACTTCAGCGGCCGCTTGTTGGCGCCGGTGATGACGCGGCCGCGGCGGCCGTTGTCGAACAGCGCGTCGACGGCCTCCTGCAGCATCCGCTTCTCGTTGCGGATGATGATGCCGGGCGCGCGCAGCTCGATCAGCCGCTTCAGGCGGTTGTTGCGGTTGATGACGCGGCGGTAGAGGTCGTTGAGGTCGGACGTCGCGAAGCGGCCGCCGTCCAGCGGGACGAGCGGGCGCAGATCCGGCGGGATCACCGGAACGACGGTCATGATCATCCACTCCGGCCGGTTGCCCGACTCCAGGAAGTTCTCGACGATCTTCAGCCGCTTCATCAGCTTCTTCGTCTTGAGCTCGGACGTCGTCGACGCCAGCTCCTCGCGAAGGTCGGCCGCGATCTTCTCGAGATCCATCGAGGCGAGCAGATCCTGGATCGCCTCGGCGCCGATGAGCGCGGTGAAGCTGTCCTCGCCGAACTCGTCGACCGCGATCATGTACTCCTCCTCGGAGAGGAGCTGATGCTCCTTCAGCGAGGTGAGGCCCGGCTCGGTGACGATGTAGTTCTCGAAGTAGAGGACCCGCTCGATGTCCTTCAGGGTCATGTCGAGCAGCGTGCCGATGCGCGAGGGCAGCGACTTCAGGAACCAGATGTGGGCGACGGGCGCGGCGAGCTCGATATGGCCCATGCGCTCGCGCCGCACGCGCGACAGGGTGACCTCGACGCCGCACTTTTCGCAGATGATGCCCTTGTACTTCATCCGCTTGTACTTGCCGCACAGGCACTCGTAGTCCTTGATCGGACCGAAGATGCGGGCGCAGAACAGGCCGTCGCGCTCCGGCTTGAAGGTGCGGTAGTTGATGGTTTCCGGCTTCTTGATCTCGCCGAAGGACCAGGAGAGGATCTTTTCCGGGCTCGCCAGCGAGATCCGGATCGAGTCGAACGTCTGCGCCGCGGCCTGCGGGTTGAAGATGTTCATGACCTCTTGGTTCATGGCTTTCTCCTTCTGGGGCGTTCGGCCCCTGAACGGCGGTGGCGTGGCCGACCGCTGAAATCATCCGCGCTATTCGAGCCGGCGTTCCTCGACGCCGGCTCGGGCCGTCCTGAAGACGGCCCTCGCAGTCTCGTCTGCCCGGGCGCGTTTACTCCGCGGCGTCGGGCAGGTCGGTGCGGGTCGGCGGCGCCGGAAGCTCGGCCGTCGAGTTCTGCAGGTCGACGTCGAGGCCGAGCGAGCGCATTTCCTTGACGAGCACGTTGAAGCTCTCCGGAATGCCGGACTCGAACGCGTCGTCGCCCCTGACGATCGACTCGTAGACCTTGGTGCGGCCGGCGACGTCGTCCGACTTCACCGTCAGCATCTCCTGCAGCGTGTAGGCCGCGCCGTACGCCTCGAGCGCCCAGACCTCCATCTCGCCGAAGCGCTGGCCGCCGAACTGCGCCTTGCCGCCCAGCGGCTGCTGGGTGACGAGCGAGTAGGGGCCGATCGACCGGGCGTGGATCTTGTCGTCGACCAGGTGATGCAGCTTCAGCATGTAGATGTAGCCGACGGTCACCTGCCTGTCGAAGGCCTCGCCGGTGCGCCCGTCATAGAGCGTCACCTGCCCCGAGCCGTTCAGCCCGGCCTTCTCCAGCCACTCGACGATGTCCTTCTCGTTGGCGCCGTCGAAGACCGGGGTCGCGATGGAGACGCCCTTGGTCATCTGCCGCGCCAGCGTCACGACGCTGTCGTCGTCGTAGGACTTCACCGGCTCGTTGCGGTCGTTGTCGCCGAGCAGGCCGGCGATCTCGCTGCGCAGCGGCGTGACGTCGTGGTCGCGCTTGTAGGCCTCGACCATCTCGCCGATCTTCCGGCCCATGCCGGCGCAGGCCCAGCCGAGATGCGTCTCGAGGATCTGCCCGACATTCATGCGCGACGGCACACCGAGCGGATTGAGCACGATGTCGACATGGGTGCCGTCCTCGGTGAAGGGCATGTCCTCCACCGGAACGATGCGCGAGACCACGCCCTTGTTGCCGTGCCGGCCGGCCATCTTGTCGCCCGGCTGGATCTTGCGCTTGACCGCGACGAAGACCTTCACCTGCTTCATGACGCCCGGAGGCAGCTCGTCACCGCGCTGGACCTTCTCGACCTTGTCCATGAACCGCTGTTCGAGGGTGCGCTTCGCCTCGTCATAGACGTTGCGCAGATCCTCGAGTTCGGCCTGGAGCTTCTCGTCCTCGACGGCGAACATCCACCACTGCGAGCGGGAATACTCGTTCATCGCGTCGGCCGAGATCGCCGAGCCCTTCTTGAAGCCCTTCGGCCCGGCGATCGCCGTCTTGCCGTCGAGCATCTCGACGAGGCGGCCGTAGACGTTGCGGTCGAGGATCGCCTGCTCGTCGTCGCGGTCCTTGGCCAGCCGCTCGATCTCCTCGCGCTCGATCGCCATGGCACGCTCGTCCTTCTCGACGCCGTGACGATTGAAGACGCGCACCTCGACGACCGTGCCGTAGGCGCCGGGAGGCATGCGGCTCGACGTGTCGCGCACGTCCGAGGCCTTCTCGCCGAAGATCGCGCGCAGGAGCTTTTCCTCCGGCGTCATCGGGCTCTCGCCCTTCGGCGTGATCTTGCCGACCAGGATGTCGCCCGGCTGCACCTCGGCACCGATATAGACGATGCCCGCCTCGTCGAGGTTCTTCAGCGCCTCTTCCGAGACGTTCGGAATGTCGCGCGTGATCTCTTCCGGCCCGAGCTTGGTGTCGCGGGCCATGACCTCGAATTCCTCGATGTGGATCGAGGTGAAGACGTCGTCGGCGACGATCCGCTCGGAGAGCAGGATCGAGTCCTCGTAGTTGTAGCCGTTCCACGGCATGAAGGCGACGAGCACGTTGCGGCCGAGCGCCAGATCGCCGAGATCGGTCGACGGGCCGTCGGCGATGATGTCGCCCTTCGACACCCGGTCGCCCACCGCGACCAGCGGACGCTGGTTGATGCAGGTGTTCTGGTTCGACCGCTGGAACTTCATCAGCCGGTAGATGTCGACGCCCGACTTGCCAGCCTGGAGGTCGTCGGTCGCCCGGATGACGATACGCGTCGCGTCGACCTGGTCGACGATGCCGGTGCGCCGCGCGCCGATGGCGGCGCCGGAATCGCGTGCCACCACCGGCTCCATGCCGGTGCCGACGAAGGGCGCCTCGGCCCTCACCAGCGGCACCGCCTGACGCTGCATGTTCGAACCCATCAGCGCGCGGTTGGCGTCGTCGTTCTCGAGGAACGGGATCAGCGCCGCGGCGACGGAGACGAGCTGCTTCGGCGAGACGTCCATGAGGTCGACGTTATCGCGCGGCGTCATGAAGACGTCGCCCTGGTGGCGGCAGACCACGAACTCGTTCTGGAAGGTCATGTCGTCGCTGAGGATCGCGTTCGCCTGGGCGACGTGATGCTTCGACTCCTCCATGGCCGACAGATAGACGACCTCGCTCGTCACCTTGCCGTCGACGACGCGCCGGTACGGGCTCTCGATGAAGCCGTACTTGTTGACGCGCGCGAAGGTGGCGAGCGAGTTGATCAGGCCGATGTTCGGACCTTCCGGCGTCTCGATCGGGCAGATCCGGCCGTAATGCGTCGGATGCACGTCGCGCACCTCGAAGCCGGCGCGCTCGCGCGTCAGGCCGCCCGGTCCGAGCGCCGAGAGGCGGCGCTTGTGGGTGATCTCCGACAGCGGGTTGGTTTGATCCATGAACTGCGACAGCTGCGAGGATCCGAAGAACTCGCGCACCGCCGCGGCCGCCGGCTTGGCGTTGATCAGATCCTGCGGCATGACGGTGTCGACCTCGACGCTCGACATGCGCTCCTTGATCGCCCGCTCCATGCGCAGCAGGCCGACGCGATACTGGTTCTCCATCAGCTCGCCGACCGAACGCACCCGGCGGTTGCCGAGATTGTCGATGTCGTCGATCTCGCCGCGGCCGTCGCGCAGGTCGACGAGCGTGCGCACCACCGCGATGATGTCCTCCTTGCGGAGCACGCGGACGGTGTCCTCGGCGTTCACCTCGAGGCGCATGTTCATCTTCACGCGGCCGACCGCCGACAGGTCGTAGCGCTCGGCGTCGAAGAACAGCGAGTGGAACATCGCCTCGGCGGTTTCCATCGTCGGCGGCTCGCCCGGACGCATCACCCGGTAGATGTCGAACAGCGCGTCCTGCCGGGTCTCGTTCTTGTCGGCGGCGAGCGTGTTGCGGATGTAGCCGCCGACATTGACGTGATCGATGTCGAGCACCTGGATCTCGTCATAACCGGCGTCGACCAGCACCTTCAGCGTCTTCTCGTCGATCTCGTCGCCGGCTTCGAGATACACCTCGCCCGTCGAGAAGTTCACGATGTCCTCGGCGAGATAGTAGCCGTAGAGGTCTTCCTCGGCGGCACGCAGGGCCTTGACGCCCTTCTCCTGCATCTGCCGGGCCTGGCGTGCGGTGACCTTCTTGCCGGCCTCGACCAGCACCTCGCCGGAATCGGCATCGATCAGGTCGCCCTGGGCGGTCTGGCCGCGCACCCGCTCGACCGAGAACGGAATCCGCCAGCCGTTCTTGCCCTTCTCGAACTGGATGACGTTGTAGAAGGTCGAGAGGATCTCCTCGCCGTCCATGCCGAGCGCCATGAGAAGGCTCGTCACCGGGATCTTCCGGCGACGGTCGATGCGCGCATGGACGATGTCCTTGGCGTCGAACTCGATGTCGAGCCAGGAGCCGCGATAGGGAATGACGCGGGCCGCAAAGAGCAGCTTGCCCGACGAGTGCGACTTGCCCTTGTCGTGGTCGAAGAAGACGCCCGGCGAGCGGTGCATCTGCGAGACGATGACGCGCTCGGTGCCGTTGACGATGAAGGTGCCGTTGGACGTCATGAGCGGCATGTCGCCCATGTAGACGTCCTGCTCCTTGATGTCCTTGACCGACTTCGAACCGGTGTCCTCGTCGATGTCGAAGACGATCAGGCGCAGCGTCACCTTCAGCGGCGCAGCGAAGGTCAGGTCGCGCTGCCGGCACTCGTCGACGTCGAACTTCGGCGCCTCGAACTCGTATTTGACGAATTCCAGCATCGCCTGGCCCGAGAAGTCCGTGATCGGGAAGACCGACTTGAAGACCGCCTGCAACCCTTCGTCCGGCCTTCCGCCTTCCGGCTCGTCGACCATCAGGAACTGATCGTAGGAGGCCTTCTGGACCTCGATGAGATTGGGCATCTGCGCGACTTCGGGGATCGACCCGAAGAACTTGCGGACCCGCCTGCGACCCGAAAATGTCGTCGTCTGGGACATCGTCGCTCCTTCTCGTAACGCCTTCGCCCTTGACCGAAGGGCTGACCCTGCTATCCCTCTTGGCGAGAGGGGATGCCGCGTCGCCGCGGCAAATCTCGTTGCGGGCGATCCGCCCGGTCCGGCCGCCCCGCCGGAAAATTCATCCCGCGATGCCGCGAGACATGCCGCCGGGCCCACCCGGGGCCCGCGGCGTGGGCGTTCTGCGAGCCTTACGCCCGCTCCCGCCTTCTCGAGCCCGCCAGCCCGCATTTCCGAACCGCCGCGATAACCGGCCGACCGCCGATGGCGACCGCCGCGCGAAGGTCGGGAAATGCGTCCTCGACACCTGCCGCGCCTGCCTGAACGCCCTCTCCCCGGAACGCCCGCCTGCCGCCGGAGCACCGCCCCTCCAGCAGGCACGGAAGGCGGAACGGCGTTTCGCCGCCCCGCCCACCGAATTTTCGTCGCGAAACCGCGGCGAGCGCCGCGATTACTTGACCTCGACCTGGGCGCCAGCCTTCTCGAGCTGGTCCTTGATCTTCTGGGCCTCGGCCTTGTCGACGCCTTCCTTGACCGGCTTCGGCGCGTTGTCGACGAGGTCCTTGGCTTCCTTCAGGCCAAGGCCGGTCAGAGCGCGCACTTCCTTGATGACGTTGATCTTCTGCGCGCCGGCGCTGGCGAGGATGACGGTGAACTCCGTCTGTTCCTCGACCGGAGCGGCCTCGGCGGCAGCGCCACCGCCGGCAGCGGCGACGGCGACCGGAGCGGCGGCGGAGACGCCCCACTTCTCTTCCAGCATCTTCGACAGCTCGGCCGCCTCGAGGACGGTCAGGCTCGACAGGTCTTCAACGATCTTGGCGAGATCAGCCATTTTTCACTTCCTTCAGGTTCGAACTTCGGTTTGAGCAGCGAGGAACCATCCTCACGCCGCTTCGTCCTTCTTGGCGTAGGCCCCGAACACGCGTGCGAGCTGTCCCGCAGGTGCCTGGAGAACCCCGGCGATGCGCGTGGCCGGCGTCTGAATCATGCCGACGAGCTTCGCCCTGAGTTCATCCAGCGACGGCATGTCGGCGAGCGCCTTCACACCGTCGGCATCGAGAACGGTCCGCCCACTGGCGCCGCCGAGGATCACGAGCTTGTCGTGGCCCTTGGCGAAGTCCTGGGAGACCTTGGCCGCCGTGACCGGATCGCTGGAATAGGCGATCAGGGTCTGGCCCTCGAAGAGATTCGAGATGCCTTCGGCGTCCGTGCCTTGAAGAGCGATCTTGGCGAGACGGTTCTTCGCGACTTTGACGGACCCGCCCGCCTGACGCATTCTCGACCGGTAGTCGTTCATCTGCGCGACGGTGAGACCGGCATAGTGGGCCACCACGACCGTCGCCGAGGCCTTGAAGGTCTCGTTGAGGGTCGTGACGAATTCGCGTTTTTCCGCTCTGTCCACTGCCTCTCTCCAGTTGGCCGCAGCATCCCCGGAGGAACGTCACGGCCGGTTTGCCTTTTGCCGCCCGGGTCACCCGGACGACGCTCGGAGATCCTGTCCCCTCACCCGTGACACGCGGTTTGGAACCCGCGGGCGGCGCAAGGCATTCGGAGTTCGAACCCGGCGGTCCGGCGACTTGCCGGACGATCGGTCCTTCCCCGTCTCATGCAGGCTCTCTCACGATTATGACCCCGCCCCGGAGGGTGAGGTCGCCCGCAGTCTCGGACAGGCATGCGCGGAAGGCCCCGAAGGCCCTTCCGTCATCCGGGCGGTGCCCGGAATTCCTTGGTGATCGCAAAGCGCCGGATATAGGAAGCCGGCGCCGCGATGATAAGGGTCAGGCCGTGGCCTGGGCCGCGACCGTCGACGGATCGATCTTGACGCCCGGCCCCATGGTCGAGGAGATCGCGATCCGCTTGACGTAGTTGCCCTTGGCGCCCGAGGGCTTGGCCTTGTTGACCGCGTCGGCGAAGGCGCGGACGTTCTCGGCGATCGCCTTGGCGTCGAAGGAGACCTTGCCGACGCCGGCATGGACGATGCCGGCCTTCTCGACGCGGAACTCCACGGCGCCGCCCTTCGAGGCCTTGACGGCCGCGGCGACGTCCGGCGTCACGGTGCCGACGCGCGGGTTCGGCATCAGGCCGCGGGGGCCGAGAACCTTGCCGAGCCGGCCGACGAGACCCATCATGTCGGGCGTCGCGATGGCGCGGTCGAAGTTGATGTTGCCGGCCTGGATCTCGGCGACGAGATCCTCCGCACCGACGATGTCGGCGCCGGCGGCCTTCGCCTCGTCGGCCTTGTCGCCCCGCGCGAAGACGGCGACGCGGACCTTGCGGCCGGTGCCGTTCGGCAGGTTGACGACGCCGCGGACCATCTGGTCGGCGTGGCGCGGGTCGACGCCGAGGTTCATCGCGATCTCGACCGTCTCGTCGAACTTGACGGAGGTCTTGCCCTTGATCATCGCGATCGCCTCGTCGAGGCCGTAGAGCTTGGTGCGTTCGACGCCTTCGCGGGCGGAGCGGATGCGCTTACCGATCTTTGCCATCGTGCTTACTCCGTCACCTCGAGGCCCATCGAGCGGGCCGAGCCCTCGATCATCAGCGTCGCCGCATCGAGGTCGTTGGCGTTGAGGTCGACCATCTTCTTCTCGGCGATCTCGCGCAGCTGGGCGCGGCTGATCGTGCCGGCGCTCGCCTTGCCCGGGGTCTTGGAGCCCGACTTCAGGTTCACCGCCTTCTTGAGGAAGTAGCTCACCGGCGGAGTCTTCATCGCGAAGGTGAAGGACTTGTCCTGAAAGTAGGTGATCACCACCGGGATCGGCTGACCCTTCTCCATCTCCTGGGTCTGCGCGTTGAACGACTTGCAGAACTCCATGATGTTGATACCGCGCTGACCGAGCGCGGGACCGATGGGCGGCGACGGCGTCGCCGAACCGGCCGGGACCTGCAGCTTGAGCTGTCCCGCAATCTTCTTAGCCATTTTTCCTGCCTTCTTCCGTCATGGCGGAGACATGCGCTCCGGCCGTTCGCAGTCCGCGCGGTCCGGCTGTTGAACGGGCCGGCTTTCGTGCCCGTCCGCGCCTCCCGCACGACAAAGGCGCCCGCGGCGATACGCGGGCGCCGCTCTCCGGTCAGGTCTTCTCGACCTGGCCGAATTCGAGATCGACCGGCGTGGCACGGCCGAAGATCGACACCTCGACCTTGAGACGCGCGCGCTCCTGGTCGACTTCCTGGACGACGCCGTTGAACGAGGCGAAGGGTCCGTCCGAAACGCGCACGTTCTCGCCGATGTCGAAGGACATGGTCGGCTTCGGGCGCTCGACCCCGTCCTGCACCTGGTTCAGGATGTGGTTCGCCTCGGCCTCGGAGATCGGCACCGGCCGGTTGTCCGGCCCGAGGAAGCCCGTCACCTTCGGGGTGTTCTTGATCAGCGAGAAGACCTGGTCGGTCAGTTCCGCCTTCACCAGCACGTAGCCGGGGAAGAACTTGCGCTCGGCGTCCACCTTGCGGCCGCGACGCACCTCGACCACCTTCTCGGTCGGCACGAGGATCTTCTCGAACTTGTCGGAGAGCCCCTTCTGACGGGCCTGCTCCTCAATGGATTCGGCCACCTTCTTTTCGAAATTCGAATAGGCGTGGACGATGTACCAGCGGGCGGTCATGAAAGCTTCGATATCTCCTGCGGCAGCGTCATGCGCCCGCATTCATGATCAGGCCGACGGCATAGCCGAGCGCCTGATCGGCAACGAAAAAGAACGCCGCCGCAAACACCACCATGACGAAGACCATCAACGTCGAGATCATCGTTTCCCGACGGGTCGGCCAGGTCACCTTCGACGTCTCGGAACGCACCTGCTCCAGAAATTTGAAGGGATTCGTCTTGGCCATCGATTGCTCACGGCTAAAGCGCGTGAAGAGCGATCGATCGCCCCACGCGCCGTTTCCATAGGAAGGCGTCTTCTAGCGGCGTTCCCGGCGATTCTCAACCCCCTCGGGGAGCGAAAAAACGTGAACATGGCGTAAAGCCGGGGCACGTCCATAGCTGGGTCCGCCGCCCGCATAGCTGGGTCCGCCGCCCGGCGGATGCAAGTCCCGGGCCGCGCCCAAACATTCTCTCACATCACCTCGTAGACCGGTCCCTCGCCGCCCTGCGGCGGCACCCAGGTGATGTTCTGGTTCGGATCCTTGATGTCGCAGGTCTTGCAGTGGACGCAGTTCTGGGCGTTGATCACGAACGTGTCCTCGCCGTTTTCCTCCACCCACTCGTAGACCCCGGCCGGGCAGTAGCGCTGCGAGGGTCCGGCGTAGACGCCGAGTTCCGACGACTTCTGCAGCGCCGGGTCCTTCACCCTCAGATGGACCGGCTGGTCCTCCTCGTGGTTGGTGTTCGACAGATAGACAGACGAGACCTTGTCGAAGGTCAGCTCGCCGTCGGGCCGCGGATAGTCGATCGGCGTGTGCCGGTCGGCGGGCTCGAGGCAGGCGTGGTCGGGCTTGCCGTGGCTGCGCGTGCCGAAAAAGGAGAAGCCGAACAGCGTGTTCGTCCACATGTCGAGGCCGCCGAGCATCACGCCGATCCGCGTGCCGTACTGCGACCACAGCGGCTTGACGTTCCTGACCGGCTTCAGGTCCCGGCCGATCGGCGAGGCGCGCCACGCCTCGTCATAGTCGTTCAGCCGGTCGTTCGAGCGTCCCTGCTTCAGCGCCTCGGCGGCCTTTTCCGCGGCGAGCATGCCGGAGGTCATGGCGTTGTGGACGCCCTTGATCCGCGGCACGTTGACGAAGCCGGCGGCGCAGCCGATCAGGACGCCGCCCGGGAAGGCGAGCTTCGGTACCGACTGGAAGCCACCTTCCGTGATCGCCCGCGCCCCGTAGGCGATGCGCTTGCCGCCCTTCAGGAGTTCGACGAGGTCGGGATGGGTCTTGAAGCGCTGGAACTCCTCGAAGGGCGAGAGGAAGGGGTTCTTGTAGTTCAGGTGGACGACGTAGCCGACATAGACCTGGTTGTCGCCGAGATGGTAGACGAAGGAGCCGCCGCCGGTCCTGTCGTCGAGCGGCCAGCCGAAGGAATGCTCGATGCGGCCGGGCCGCGACTTTTCGGGCTTGATCTCCCAGAGTTCCTTGATGCCGATGCCGAACTTGCCGGGATCGCGACCCTGGTCGAGTCCGTAGGCCTTAATCGCCGCCTTGGCGAGCGAGCCGCGCACCCCCTCGCCGAGGAAGACGTATTTGCCGAAGAGCGCCATGCCGCGCTGATACATCGGGCCCGGCTCGCCCGCCCGCGTCACGCCCATGTCGCCCGTCGCGACGCCGACGACGTTGTTCGCCTCGTCGAAGAGGAGTTCCGACGCGGCGAAGCCCGGATAGATCTCGACGCCCAGCGCTTCGGCCTTTTCGGCCAGCCATTTGCAGACGAGGCCGAGCGAGACGACGAAATTGCCGTGGTTCGACATCAGCTTCGGCATCAGGAAATTCGGCAGCCGCACCGAGCCGTGCGAGGAATAGTAGTAGAAGCGGTCCTCGGTCACGGCCGTCTTGATCGGCGTCTCCTCATTGCGCCAGTCGGGCAGCAGCCGGTCGAGCGCGGAGGGGTCGAGGACGTTGCCGGAGAGGACATGGGCCCCGACCTCGGCGCCTTTTTCCAGCACCACCACAGAGATCTCCGGGTCGATCTGCTTCAGCCGGATCGCCGCCGCGAGCCCCGCCGGTCCGGCGCCGACGACGACGACGTCGAACTCCATCGATTCGCGCTCCGGCAACTCCGCGGCCTGGCTCATGTCGTCTCCTCGAATAAAACGTCCGAATCGCCGCCGACGGCCGCATCTGCGGGTCCGGCTTGCGACCGCTTCTTAACCGGCAGGTTTCGGATTGTTCTAGTCCCCCAGCCCGAAAGGTCGACGCTTGCGGGGCAACCGCCGCCCTGAAACGCCGCCCGCGCCGCCGCGATTGACGCGTCGATCGGGTTCGGTACTAGGGGTTCCGCGGTCGCCGTCAGCCGCGCGCAGCGGGCAGGCGGACGCCGGAACCGAACGAGTTGTGAGTACGGCGGGCGGCCGCACGCCGTCACGGACGCGGAGTATCGTCGATGAACGCAATCTATCTCGGCATCGCGATCGTCTGCGAGATCGTCGGCACCACGGCACTGAAGTCGACGCAAGGCTTCACGCGACTCGCTCCCGCGGTCGTCACGGTCCTCGCCTACGTTCTGGCGTTCTATTTCCTCGCCCTGCCGCTCCGCAGCCTGCCGGTGGGCATCGTCTATGCGATCTGGTCGGGCACCGGGATCGTCATCCTCGCGCTGATCGACCTCGTCTGGTTCCGTCAGCCGATCGATCCCGCGGGCCTCGTCGGGATGGCGCTGATCCTTGCCGGCGTCCTCGTCATCAATCTGTTTTCGCAGAGCGTCGGCCACTGATCCGGACCGGCGAAAACCGTGGCCGGCTGCGCAAGCCGCGCGGATCGTAACTTCGAATTAGCGAAGCGGCGATAGTCTTCCGCGCAGATTGTGCTCAGGAGATCTTTCATGCCGGCCAAGCGCTACCGCCTCGTCACACGCAGCGACTTCGACGGTCTCGTCTGCGGGATGCTGCTCAAGGAGCTGGACCTCATCGACGAGATCACCTTCGTCCATCCGAAGGACATGCAGGACGGACGGATTGCGATCACCGACCGGGACATCACCACCAACCTGCCTTACGTCGAGGGTGCGCATCTCGTCTTCGACCATCATTCGAGCGAGCTGCAGCGCAACGGCGTTCTGCCGGACAACTACGTCATCGATCCGAACGCCGCCTCGGCCGCACGCATCGTCTACGAGTATTACGGCGGCCCGAAAGCCTTCCGCCGCATCCGCAAGGATCTGATGGAAGCCGTCGACAAGGGCGACTCCGCACAGTTTTCCCGGGCCGAGATCCTCGACCCCACCGGCTGGTCGCTGCTCAACTTCCTGATGGATTCGCGCACCGGGCTCGGCCGGTTCCGGAATTTCCGCATCTCCAACTACGAGCTGATGATGCAGCTCATCGACTATTGCCGCGATCACAGCGTCGAGCAGATCCTCGAGCTTCCCGACGTCAAGGAACGCGTCGAGCTCTACTTCGAGCACGATCGCGCCTTCAAGGAGCAGCTCCGCCGCATCGGCAAGGTCCACGGGCCGCTCGTCGTCCTCGATCTGCGGGACGAGGAGATCATCCATCCCGGCAACCGCTTCATGGTCTACGCGCTGTTCCCGCAGTGCAATATCTCGATGCACGTCATGTGGGGCCTCAAGCAGCAGAACACCGTCTTCGCCATCGGCAAGTCGATCCTCGACAGGAGCTCGGCCGTCGACGTCGGCGGGCTGTGCCTGTCCCATGGCGGCGGAGGGCACCATGCGGCGGGCACCTGCCAGGTCGCCAACGAGGCCGCGGAAGAGACCAAGCTGGAGCTGATCGCGGCGATCGAAGATGCGCCCCGGCTGGAGGAACGCGAGCTGCTGCGCGCCTGAGCGCGACGCGGCCGGAGGACGGGCGCCGGCGACGGCCGGTTCAGCGGGGGACGAAGCGCTTGCCGGCCCAGCGATAGGGCTTGCCGTCCACGATCAGGCGGCGGCCGGAGATCTCGTAGCCTCTTGCGAGGAAATCGCGCTTCGTGAAGCCCTTGCCGCTCGTGACGAAGACGGTGAAGCTGCAGAAGCCCGTCGCGCCGCAGAAGCCGGACATGGTTTGCCCGCGGCAGATGATCGCTCCTTCGTCGACGAGATAGTCGGTGCGGCCGTCCCCGTTGAAGTCGGCGGTCCTGACCGCGCCCTTCGTCGAATATCCGCCGTCGCAAGAGGAGCCGATCTCGGCGATGTGGGCCTTGACCTGGCGCGGAAGCTCCCGAGCCCCCGCATCGGAGGCTCCGGAAAGCCCGATCGCGGTCGTCAGGAGCATCGCGTGACCAAGTCGGGCGGAAAAACCCCCGTGCTGCATGGCTTCGTCTCTCCAAATCCCCGCCCGCGCCGATGATGCAACGGCATTGTTTTCACTATAGGTTGCAGGTTCAGAAGGAGCAACCGGCACCGCCGCTGAAGCGGGCCGGTCGCCGTGCCCGGCCCCGACTTCGCGCGATTGCCCCGGCTGCCGGAGACGAAGACGTCGCCCTCTTTCGTCGCATGGGTTAGAACCGCAGCATGAACGCACAGACGACCCCCAGCCCGCGGGACGCCGCGCTTGCGCTCCTAGCCTTCTACCGCGAGGCGGGGATCGAGGCGCTGCTCGTCGATTCGCCGCGCGACCGTTTCGCCGAGACGGCGGCCGAAAGCGAGCGCCGGGCGGAAAAGGCTCGGCCCGAGACCCCGCCGCGGGAGAAGCGGACGCAGCGCCCAGACGACACGCGCGGCGCCTCGGCCGACGCCGCGCCGCGAACATCGCGCGCATCCTTCGAGAGCCCGGGCGCAGGCGGGGTCGAACCCGCCTTCCCGCTCAATCGCGTGGCGATCCCGGACGAGGTCGCCGTCGCCGATGCCAGGGAGCGGGCGCGATCGGCGGCAAGTCTCGACGAACTGCGCGGGCTTCTCGAGGCCTTCGACGGCTGCAGCCTCAAGATCACCGCCAAGACCACGGTCTTCGGCGACGGGCCGGAGCGGGCCGAGCTGATGCTGATCGGCGAGGCGCCGGGACGTGACGAGGACCTCGCGGGCGTTCCCTTCGTCGGCCGTTCCGGCCGCCTCCTCAACCGCATGCTCGAGGCGATCGGGCTCGAGCGCGAAAACGTGCGCGTCACCAACACCGTCCCGTGGCGGCCGCCGGGCAACCGGCCGCCGACGCCCGCCGAGACGCAGGTCTGCCTGCCCTTCGTGCAGCGGCAGATCGAGCTCGTCGCGCCGAAGATCGTCGTCTGCCTCGGCTCGCCCTCGGCCAAAGCGATCCTCGGTTCGACCGAGGGAATCCTTAGGATCCGCGGCACGTGGCAGAGCTACAGCTTCGATCTTTTGCCGGAGGCGACGATCCCGGCGATCGCCATGCTGCATCCGGCCTATCTGCTGCGCCAGCCCGCCCAGAAGCGCCTCGCCTGGCACGATCTCCTGGCGCTGAAGGCGAAGCTTGCAGAACTTTCCGCGGCGGGCGGCTGACCGCTCCGGGCCGCCGGCTCGAAGGTGCCCGAAAACTGCAACATTGCGCCGCTACAAGGCCTCGCCAAATCAGCCTCGAAGACGTAAGGCACCCCCGAACGCCGACCCGCCGGGTTTCGGGCCGCCCCACCTTTCCGCCGCGAGCCTTCCATGCACCTCCTGCCGATCGCAGCGCTCCTCACCTCGACGTTCTTCCTGATGGCCGGCGCCGGGCTGATGGGCATTCTCCTGCCCGTGCGCGGCTCGATCGAGGGCTGGACGAGCTACGAGATCGGCGCCTTCGGAACGACCTACGCCCTCGCCTTCACCTTCGGCTGCGTGGTGATTCCGTGGATCGTGAGAAGCGCCGGACACGTGCGCACCTTCTCCAGCCTGTCGGCGCTTCTGGCGATCTCGATCCTCCTCTGCGGCCTCCTCGTCGACCCGGTGGCCTGGATGGTCTTCCGGGCGCTGTCGGGCTTTGCGCTCGCCGGCAGCTACATGGTCATCGAGAGCTGGCTGAACGAACGCGTCACCAACGAGACCCGCGGCACCATCTTCTCGGTCTACATGATCGTCACCATGGCGGCGATGATGGGCGGGCAGTACGTCATGCCGCTGTCCAATCCCGGCCTTCCGGCGCCGTTCATGCTGTGCGCGATCGTCTTCGCCCTGGCGGTGATTCCGACGGCCCTGTCGCGGGCGCAGTCCCCGGCGCCGATCGCGACCGTCAAGATCGACGTCCTGATGCTGTTCCGCAATTCGCCGGTCGCCGCCGTCGGCATCCTCCTCGCCGGCATCCTGTCCGCCGGCTGGGGCAATCTCGCGCCGGTGTTCGGCCAGCAGATCGGCCTGTCGACGACGGACATCGCGACGCTCACCGTCTCGGCGATGTTCGGCGGGGCGATCTTCCAGATCCCGCTCGGCCGGATCTCCGACAAGACCGACCGCCGCTACGTCATGACGGCAGCCGGGCTGATCGGCGTCGGGGCGGCGGTCGCCGGCGTCTATTTCGACCATTCCGGTTCGGTCGTGCTCTTCGCCATCGCCTTCGTTCTCGGCGGGATCATCTATCCGGCCTATTCGCTGGCCGTTGCCCACGCCAACGACTACGCCGCCGACGCCGACTTCGTGAAGGTGTCGAGCGGCCTTCTGATCCTCTACGGCGTCGGCACGATGATCGGCCCGATCTACACCGCCTTCCTGATGGAGACGACCGGCCCGGCGGGCCTCTTCCAGTCGCTCGGCTCCGCCATGGCGATCTACGCCGCCTACGCCTTCTATCGAACCTTCCGCCGCGTCGCGATCCCGGCCGACGAGCGCCCGGACTTCCAGACCATTCCCTTCGCCCGCGTCCAGACGCCTGCGAGCTTCAGCCTCGATCCGCGCGCCGAGGCGAGCCTCGTCGCCGCGGCCGGTGATGACGCGGGGGACAGGGAGGACGGGGGTCGCGCCGCCGCCTGAGCGGCCCCCCACGCCTGCCTGCGGCCGTCGGAAAGATCCGTCCCGGGGGAAATTACGGCGCCGTGCGGCCGCCGAACGCCCGCAGCCGCTGCCGGCCCGGGTTCTCTGCGCTCCGGCCCCGTTCGGCCCTCGCCGCGCCTGCGAAAAGCTGTGCATCGCCGCAGGCGGCGGCGCGAAAACCGCCGCGCCGCGCCGCGCGTCTCCTTGAAACTCCATCTTGGTGATGAAACTCTTCTGGTGAAATCGTCGGAATGCCGGCTCGCCCGCGCGTGCCGGCCCGGCATTTCATCCTGATGTCTCGGGGCGGGCCTGAGGGCCCGCGCACGGGCGACGCGATGAGGCGATTGCCCGTCCGGGGCCACACGATGCACGGAGGTCTTCCGATGCCGCGACTTTTCACCGCCCTCGAAATTCCGCAGGACATCGCCGTTTCGCTGTCGCTTCTGCGCGGCGGGCTGCCCGCGGCACGCTGGATCGACCCCGAGAACTACCATCTGACGCTGCGTTTCGTCGGCGACGTCGAGCCGCGCCTTGCCGACGAGATCGTCGCCGTCCTCGACAGGATCGACCGGCCGAGCTTCAGGCTGGCGCTTTCCGGCCTCGGCGCCTTCGGCAGCAAGAAGCCGCATTCCGTCTATGCGGAAGTCGCGCCGTCGGCCGAACTCGCCGCCCTTCAGGCAGACATCGACCGGGCGTTCAAGCGGCTCGGCCTTTCGCCCGACCAGCGCAAGTTCGTGCCGCATGTCACGCTCGCGCGGCTGAAGAACGCCAAGTCCTCCGACGTCGCGCATTACCTCGCGCTGCGCGGCGGCTTTCGCAGCCGCAGCTTCCCGGTCGAGCGTTTCGGCCTGTTCTCCTCGCGCGATTCGATCGGCGGCGGCCCCTACGTCCTGGAAGAGGCCTTCGATCTCGCGCCGTTCCAGACCTACCAGCCCGCCGCGCCGCAGGCCTTCGAGACCCTGGCGGGCGACTTCGGCTGATGGCGGCCGGCGCCTGCCGACCGCCGCGCGGCGGCGCGGGGCGGCTTGCCACCCTTCCCCGCTAAGTTCCTTCAGAAAAAAGAGGAACGGGCCGGTGTGACGGCCAGGCGGGGACTTGAGGCGGCGGCCATCCTTCGCCATCTCTCACACGATTCGACGAGATGGAGACGGCGATGGCGATCGAGGAAGGCAAAATCGAGGAGATCCTGCGGATCGGTTCTTCGAGGGATCATGCGAAGAAGGAACGGCGGGTGCGCTCGTCGTTTTTCGCGACGGTCCGCCGGGCGCTGCGCCACGTCCCGTTCATGGAGGACGTCGTCGCCTCCTATTATTGCGCCATCGACCCCGACACGCCGGCCTCCACGCGGGGCGTCCTGATTGCCGCGCTCGCCTATTTCGTGCTGCCGATGGACCTCGTCCCGGACATGCTCCTCGGGATCGGCTTCACCGACGACATCGCGGTACTCCTGGCCGCGTTCAATGCCGTGAGGGGCAATATCCGGCCCGAGCACTACCAGCGGGCGCGCAGCGCCCTCGACGATCTCTGAGCCCGCCGGCCGATCGATTCGCCGCTCGGCCACCGATGCCGGCGGCACGGACACACTCTCGCCCGATTGGTTTTTTTGTTCGGCAACGGGTCTGCCGCCCGCCTGCCGGCGTAGCTGAAGGAAGTCCCGCGTCGAAACGCGCGGGGCGCGATGGCGCGAAGGGTGGAGATGCGGATCCGGCGACGGCGGGCGGTCGTCAGCGACGCTGAAAATCGCGCTCCGGTCTTTTGCGGTTCGTTAACCATCGCTAAACCGCCGTGGTCTAGTTTTGCGCAAGTCATCGTTTTCCGACGGTCGCCGAGCCTCGGCGAGGTCGCGGCAATCGCCCGAAAGACGCACTCCGGAGAGCAGGAAACCATGAACTTCAAGCACGTCCTGACCACCGCGGCGGCCTTCATGATCTGGTCCGGTGCGGCCACCGCCGCGCCCACCCCGACACGCATGAACACCTTCAACGACTGGGGCACCTATTCCTATGCCGGTTCCGGCGGGAAGGTCTGCTACATCCTCTCGACGCCGAAGAAGCTGCTGCCCGCCAATGTCGACCACGGCGACATCTTCTTCCTCGTCTCGCAGAAGCCCGGCGAAGGCGTCTCCTACGAGCCGCAGGCGGTCATGGGCTACGACCTCAAGGAAGGCTCGAAGGTCACCGTCGACATCGACGGCAAGAAGTTCTCGATGTTCACCAAGGGCAACTCGGCCTGGATGGAAAACGCCGCCGAGGAGCCGCAGCTGGTCTCCGCCATGCGCTCGGGCCGTTCGCTCAGCCTGCAGGCGACGTCGTCGCGCGGGACCGATACGAGCTACACCTATTCGCTCTCGGGCGTCACGGCCGCGCTGAACTCGATCAAGAACTGCAAGTAGCGCGAGGCCGCGCGTTCCGGCCGCCTTTCGGGGCGCCGGGCCGCAGCTTCCCGCCCGACGGATCGTCAAAGCCGCCCGTCGGCATCCGCCCGTTCCGACCGACCCCGCCGCTGCGGCGGGGTCGTCGTCGTTTCGGCAAGGGCAGCGCCGGCGCCGGAGCGCCAAGCGCCGCGAAGCGTTGCGGTCCCGGTCCCGGCTGCCTATCTCCGCTCCGTCCCCCCGGAGGAGCCCATGATCTTCGCCAGCGCCCGCTCTGCCCTCTCCGACCTTTTCTCCCCGCCGTTCCGCACGACGCTGTGGAAGTCGCTGGGGCTGACCGCGGTCGTCCTGATCGTCCTGTGGTTCGTGGTCGAAGCGGTGTTCGAATGGCTGGCGGTGCCGTTCCTGTCGAACCTCTTTCCCGACGCGCCCCATTGGGTCGACCAGGCCGGAACCCTCGCCGGATGGGGCGCCGGCGTCGCGCTCGCCATCGGCCTCTTGTTCCTGATCGGCCCGATCAGCGCGATCATCGCCGGCCTGTTTCTCGACGACGTCGCCGAGGTGGTGGAGCGCGACGGCTATCCCGCCTCTCCCGCCGGCCGCCCGGTGCCGTTCTGGCAGGGCCTCGTCCTGTCGGCGAAGTTCTTCGGCATCGTCATCGTCGGCAACGTCGTGGCGCTCTTCCTCCTGCTCGTGCCGGGGATCAACATCGTCGCCTTCTTCCTCGTGAACGGCTATCTCGTCGGGCGCGAATATTTCGAGTTCGCGGCGATGCGCTACCGCACCGAGGAGGATGCCAAGGCGATGCGCGCACAGCACGGGACGACTGTCTTCCTCGCCGGGCTGGTGGTCGCGCTGTTCATGGCCGTTCCGATCGTCAACCTTCTGACGCCGCTCTTCGCCGCCAGCCTGATGGTGCATCTGCACCAGCGGATATCGACAAGGAGCGGCGGCCTTCACGGGCTCGGGCGCGAAGCCGTCAGGCCGGTCGGGCAGCGACCGGCGGACCGGGCGGCAGAGGCGTCAGCGGCGCCGGAACGTCGGCCGTCTTGACCTCCGCCCGGCACAGATCGGCGATGACGCAGGCCCCGCAGTCGGGCTTGCGGGCCTTGCAGACATAGCGGCCGTGCAGGATGAGCCAGTGATGGGCGTGCCGGCGATAGGGCTGCGGGATGACCTTCAGCAGATTCGCCTCCACCTCGTCCGGCGTCCGGCCCGGCGCGATATGCAGCCGGTTGCCGATCCTGAATATGTGGGTGTCGACGGCGAGCGTCTCCTCGCCGAAGGCGACGTTGAGCACGACGTTGGCGGTCTTGCGGCCGACGCCGGGCAGCGCCTCGAGCGCGGTACGGTCGTTCGGAACCTCGCCGCCGTGGTTCTCGACCAGCGCCCGCGACAGCGCCGCGACGTTCTTCGCCTTGTTGCGGAAGAGCCCGATGGTCTTGATATGCTCGCGGATCGCATCCTCGCCGAGGGTGGCCATCGCCTGCGGATCGTCGGCCGCCGCAAAGAGCGCCCGCGTCGCCTTGTTGACCCCGGCATCCGTCGCCTGCGCCGACAGGACGACCGCCACCAGCAGCGTGAACGGGTTGCTGTGCTCGAGCTCCGATTCCGGCTCCGGCCGCTGGACCGAGAAGCGGCGGAAGATTTCGGCGATCTCCGCCGCCGTGTAGGGGATGGCCGGCCGGCGCGGGGCGGGGCGCCGCGCCGCCTTGCCGCCCGAGGGCTTCGCCGCGGCCTTTTGGCCGGTGCGCTTGACCCCGGCGGCGGGCTTGTCGATCTTTTCGTTCATCGTCGCCCTATAGCGAGCCGGAGCATTGCAAGACAACGACGATCGCAGGAGAGAAGGCCGACCGGACGCCGATGACGATGCGCCCGAGCTGCCGCGCGCCGCCGAACGGCCGATCTTCGCGGCACTGCTCGTTCCCTACCGTTCGCTCGGCCGGCGCGGCTTCAACCTGATGATGGCCGGCTTCTGCATCGTCAGCCTCGTCACCGGCAGCCTCTTCCTGATGAACGGGGCCTGGCCGGTGGTCGGCTTCTTCGGGCTCGACGTCCTCGTCCTCTGGTGGGCGTTTTCGGCGAACTACCGTGCGGCGAAGGCGCGTGAGGAAGTCTGCGTCACGCGGACCGACTGCGCCATCCGCAAGACCTCGCCGAAGGGGATCGTCCGCGAGGCCCACCACAATCCGTTCTTCGCGCATTTTCACGTCAGCCGGCACGAGGAGATCGGCATCACCCGCATGAGCGTCGATTCGCGCAACGTCTCGACCGAGATCGGCAGCTTCCTCAATCCGGACGACAAGGACAGCTTCGCCGAAGCCTTCCGGCGGGCGTTGATCACCGCCAAGCGAGGCTGACTCTGCCGGGAACCGCCGGACCGGACGCCGTCCCGCTGCGGGCAGAAATCCCCTTTCCTTCCGCTTCCCGGAAATCGGGTGGCGGCTCGGCGGGTGGCGATGCATTGATGCTGGCGAAGGAGAAACCGCCATGTTGTCATTTGCCCATGAGACCCTCGACGCCGTGCCCCTTCCCCAGATGATGCCGACCGGACGCGCCGCCCTGACCGACTACGAGACCGTCCGCCGGATGATCGAGTTCATCTCGACGGAATATCGCAGCCAGCCGAGCCTTGCCGAGATCGCCGAGGCGGTGGGCCGTTCCGAAGAGACGCTGACCAGCCTGCTCAAGCGTTGGGCCGGGCTGACGCCGAAGTCGTTCCTGCAGGCGGTGACCCTCGATCATGCCCGCCGCCTCCTCGACGACGGCGCCTCGCTGCTCGACGCCGCCTACGAGGTCGGCTTCTCCGGCCCCTCGCGGCTACACGACCTCTTCGTCAAGCACGAAGCCGTCTCGCCCGGCGACTACAAGGCCCGCGGCGAGGGAATCGACCTCTTCTACGGCTTCCACCCGACCCCATTCGGCCTTTCGATCGTCGTCGCCACCGAACGCGGCCTCGCCGGCATCGGTTTTGCCGACCCGACGGACGGCGGCGAGGCGGCCGCCCTCGACGACATGCGGCGGCGCTGGCCGCGGGCGCGCTTCATGGCCGATGCGTCGAAGACGGCCACCTATGCGCGGCGGATATTCGAGCCCTCGCGGTGGCAGGAAGAACGGCCGCTGAAGGTGGTTCTGATCGGCACCGATTTCGAGATCCGGGTGTGGCAGTGCCTCCTGCAGATCCCGCTCGGCAAGGCGACGACCTATTCGACCATCGCCAGCCGGATCGGCGCGCCGAAGGCCGCCCGGGCGGTCGGGGCCGCCGTCGGGCGAAACCCGGTCTCCTTCGTCGTGCCGTGTCATCGCGTCCTCGGCAAGAGCGGCGCCCTCACCGGCTATCACTGGGGCATCACCCGAAAGCGCGCCATGCTCGGCTGGGAAAGCGGCGTGCTCGCGCGCGACTGATCCGGCGTGGCTCACACCACGGGCGGCCGACCGGCCGCCCCGGCCCTTGGTGACCGCAGCGAGAAGCGGCACCGAACACGAAAGGGCGGTCCCGCGCCGTCCGTTCGTCATTTTCGATTGAACTGACAAGAACTATCATTTGGACCGATTGATCGGCACGTTCTAGTGTCGGGCGACCTTCAAGGACCCGACGCAGGACGCCCGATGACCACTGTGAGCCAGATTTCGACCGCCGACGAACCCGCGAAAGCCGGTTCGATCCTGCCCGGGCTCGCCCTCACCTGTGCCATCGCCCTCGCCGCCTTCGGGCTGCACCAGCTGCCGGGCCTCGGTTTCCTCAGCCCGCTGATCCTGGCGATCGTCCTCGGCATGGCGCTGCACAACACGATCGGGACGCCCGCCGCCGCACTCTCCGGCGTCAAGTTCGGCCTCCGCCGCGTTCTGAGGGCCGGCATCGTCCTTCTCGGCCTGCAGCTCACCCTTTCCCAGGTCGGCGAGGTCGGCTGGTCCGGGGCCGCCGTCATCGTGGTGACGCTGGTTTCCACCTTCGGCTTCACCAAATGGCTCGGCCGGATCATCGGCGTCGACCACAAGCTCGCCGAGCTGATCGCCGCCGGCACGTCGATCTGCGGCGCCTCGGCCGTCATCGCGACCAACACCGTCACCCGGGCGCGCGACGAGGACGTCGCCTACGCCGTCGCCTGCGTCACGGTGTTCGGCTCGCTCTCCATGGTGCTGCTGCCGCTCGCCGGCGACGCCTTCGGGCTGACGCCGCAGGCTTACGGGCTGTGGACCGGCGCCTCGATCCACGAGGTCGCTCAGGTCGTCGCGGCGGCGTTCCAGGGCGGCGAGGCGGCCGGCCACATCGGCACCATCGCCAAGCTCACCCGCGTCCTGATGCTGGCGCCGATGGTGCTGGCCCTCGGCTATGCCGCCACGCGCCGCCGCAAGCCCGACCAGGCGGGTGGCGGCTCGGTGCCGGTGCCGTGGTTCGTCTTCGGCTTCATGGCGATGGTGGGCGTCGCCTCGACCGGCATGGTGCCCGATGCGGCAATGCCCGGCGTCGTCTTCACGACGCAGTTCCTGCTCGCCGTCGCGCTCGCCTCGATGGGTCTCGAGACGGATCTGCGCAAGCTCGCCGCGAAGGGCCTGCGTCCGGCGCTCCTCGGCGCCGCGGCCTGGCTCTTCATCCTCGTCCTGGCGCTCGCGCTGATCCTCCTCACCGGTGCCGCCGGCTGACGAGCGGCCGACGCCGCCGGCCGGTCGGAGGCAAGACCACCATCACCCGAAGGCCGCGGCGGAGCGTCGCGGCCTGCGGCTTTTCGCGGCCCGGATCTCTCAGGCTCAGGCCTCGTGGCGGCTGCCGGCATCCTCCGCCGGGCCGTCGTCATCCTCGACCTTGAACAGGAACTTGTACGTCCCGTAGCAGCCGATCAGGCAGATCGCCGCCGCAACGAGATAGAGCGGCCAGGTGGAGTGGCCGGCGAAATAGGTCTGGAAGGCGGAGCCGAAGAGATAGGCGAAGCCGCCATAGCCGAGCGACCACAGCGCCGCGCTGATCGAATTGTAGAGGAAGAACACCGGCCAGTTCATCTTCATCGTCCCGGCGACGAAGCCGTTCAGCTGGCGCAGGATGATGATGAACCGGGCGACGAGGACGACGACGAAGCCGTAGTCCTCGAAGCGTTCCTCGACCATCTTGAAGCGCTTTTCGCCGAGACCGAAACGCTCCCCCCATCGCACGACGATCGCCCGGCCGTAGCGGCGGCCGACGAAATAGCCGATGTTGTCGCCGGCAATCGAGCCGCCGAAGGCGGCGCCGAGCACGAGGAAGATGTTCAGCGTGCCCTCGCCCGCGAGCAGGCCGCCCGCCACGACGAGGCTCTCGCCCGGCAGCGGCATCCCCGTCGATTCCAGGAGGACGACGAGGAACAGGAGGCCGCAGCCATATTGCGCCAGATATTCCGTCAATGTCCGCGGGCCTCGTCCGTTCTTTGGTGTCCCGGCGTCAAACCGCCGGATCGGAATGGGGATGTGCTTTCCTCGTCATCCGGTCCCGTCTTCTTGCATGCGCTTGATCTTCTCCGAAAACCGGTTCCGGCTTTCCGGGATCATGCTCTGATCTGGCTCGCACGCCGGGGCGCGAACGGCAAGCGGCGGCCCGCGACGGCGGCGCCGTCACGCCCGCTCCAGCAATGCCACCGCTTCCACGTGGTGCGACCACAGAAACTGGTCGAGCGGTGTCAGCGACGCGATCCTGTAGCCGCCGTCGACGAGAATCTTGACGTCGCGGGCGAGCGTCGCCGGATTGCATGACACGGCTGCGACGCGGCCCACCGGGGAGGCCGCGAGTTCCCGCGCCAGCGCTTCGGCGCCGGCGCGCGGCGGATCGAAGACGACGGCATCGAACGCTTTCAGCTCTTTGGCGGGCACCGGCCGGCGGAAGAGGTCGCGCGGCTCGGTCGAAAGCGGCTTCAGGCCGCTCGTCGCCCGGTGGGCGGCGGCCTGGGCGGCGAGCGCGGGGGCCTCGCTTTCGACCGCATGGACGACGGCTTGCCGGGCAAGTCGCAGCGAGAAGGTTCCGCAGCCGGAGAAGAAGTCGGCGATGCGCTTGGCGCCGGCGAGATGCCGCGACACCAGCTCCGCCATGGCCGCCTCGGTGGTCGCGACGGCCTGCAGAAACGCCCCGGGCGGCAGTTCGACGGGTATCCCGCCGAACTCGACGACGGGCGGGCGCGCCTTGACGAGGATCTCGGCATCGAGGCTGAGCCGCGCCACCTGCGCCTCGAGGGCGAGGGTGATCGCCTGCCGGCGGGCCTGTTCTGAAAGCCGCCCGGCGTCGCTCGCCGCGACGTCGAGCCCGCTCGCCGTTGCCGTGACGAGGAGCCGCAACGGGCGGCGGCGGTCGGTCAGGAGCGTCGCGAGACGTCGCAGGAAGGGCAGCGCCGCCTCGATCGCCGGCAGGGCGATCGGGCAGGTCTCGATCGGCACGATCCGGTTGGAACGTGCGGCATTGTAGCCGAGGAGAACGCGGTTGCCGGCCCGCTGCGCCGTCAGCGTCACCCGGCGCCGCGACCGGGGCGCACATGGCACGAGGTCGCCGACGTCCGCCGCAACGCCCGCCCGCTCCATCGCGTCGACGACGAGACGGCGCTTGAACGCCCGGTAGGGGGCCTCGCCGGCATGCTGCAGGTCGCAGCCGCCGCAGTCGCCGAAATGCGGACAGGCCGGCGCCACACGCTCCGGCGACGGCGTGACGAGGTCAAACGCCGGGCGCGGACCCGCCGGCGCGTCGGCGGCGAGTTCGACCACCTCGCCCGGCAGGGTGAACGGGAAATAGGCCGGCCCGCCCTCCGTCATGGCGATGCCGTCGCCCTTGGCGCCGAGGTCCTCGATGGTCAGTTTCACGCAGCCGCCTTCCGTCCGTGGAGCAGAAATTCGCGGTTGCCGTCGCCGCCCGCGATCGGCGAGGCGTCGAGGCCGAGAGCCGCCCAGCCCGGCTGCGCGTCGAGCCAGTCCCGCACGCCTTCGGCGACGGTTGCGGCGATGGCCGGATCGCGCAGCAATCCGCCCTTGCCGATCGCCTCGCGGCCGGCCTCGAACTGCGGCTTGACGAGGAAGATCCCGTCGGCGCCCGGCTCCGCGAGGTCGAGCGCCGGCGGCAGCGCGAGCCGCAGGGAAATGAAGCTGACGTCGGAGACGATCAGGTCGACCGCCGCTCCGCCGAGATTGTCGCGGGTAAGATCCCGCGCGTTGAGGCCTTCGATCACCGTGACGCGCGGATCGGCGGCAAGGCGCGGATGGATCTGGCCGTGGCCGACGTCGATGGCGACGACATGTGCGGCGCCGCTTTCGAGGAGCACTTCGGTGAAGCCGCCGGTCGATGCGCCGATGTCGAGGGCGATGCGTCCCCGCGCGTCGACGGCAAAACGATCGAGGCCATGTCTGAGCTTCAGCGCCGCGCGGGAGACGTATCGGCCGGCCGGGTCGTCGAAGGAGAGTGCCGCATCAGCGCCGACGGACGCTCCCGCCCGCGTCTCGACCCGCCCGTCGACGGTCACGTGTCCGCGGCGAATGGCGTCGCGCGCCCGCGAGCGTGTCGCGGCGAGGCCCCGCGCCACCAGGCACGCGTCGAGGCGCATCGCGATCTTGCCGGCATTTTCCATCGCCGCCACATGCGGCGAGGCTCGGCTTTTGACAAGCCCTCCCCCGCCCTCCGGACGGCGAGCGGCCGGTCAGTGACCGCGCTGGCGGCTCTCGGCGTCCTCGCGGATCGCGGCCTCGTGATAGGGCGCGTCGCCCGCGGCATAGACGACGAAGTCCGGCAGCCGCGGCCGCGCCGCACGCCGGGAGGCTTCGACGGCGCTCCGCCGCGCTGCGACCGGAAATGGCACGATCTCGGCGCTCGGCCGGTTTTCAGTGAAGGTCATGTCTCGTTTCCTCGGTTCTTTTTCTTCTTCTCTTTCGACTTACCCTATAACCTAGGTTCTGCATATCTCTTACGCAATATGCCGAATTTTTAAGCTGATAAAACGCCCAATTTGGCGCCGCTCGCGCTGACGCAGGAGCGGCAACCACGCAGCCGATCACCGCGACGCGCTTCTCCCGGCACACCCGCCGGCGGGGTGTTTCGATGCAATGAAACCCGCAGAGCGGACAGCGTCTTAAGTCCTTCCCGCCGGCACTGCTCTTGGCCATAACGATCCGGCCGAAGCTCCGATCCTTTCGGCCGTCGCTGAAAAATTCCCTGCGGCGGCAACGCGTCCGGCAGATCTGGCACGACACATGCATCGCTTCGGGCGTTCCCGCAGGGCGCCCATGCCGCGCCCGCGGGCGATCGAGGTCGTTCGATGCGCGCGGCGCATCCATCCGCGAAAGAACAATGATGACGAAATACAAGCTCGAGTACATCTGGCTGGACGGCTACAAGCCGGTCCCGAACCTGCGTGGCAAGACGCAGATCAAGGAGTTCGCCGAGTTCCCGACCCTCGAGCAGCTGCCGCTCTGGGGCTTCGACGGCTCCTCCACCATGCAGGCCGAGGGCCACAGCTCCGACTGCGTCCTGAAGCCGGTCGCCTGCTATCCCGATCCCGACCGCGTCAACGGCGCGCTGGTGATGTGCGAAGTCATGATGCCGGACGGCGTCACGCCGCACGTCTCCAACAGCCGCGCCACCATTCTCGACGACGACGGCGCCTGGTTCGGCTTCGAGCAGGAATATTTCTTCTACAAGGACGGCCGCCCGCTCGGCTTCCCGGCGCAGGGCTATCCCGAGCCGCAGGGCAAGTACTACACCGGCGTCGGCTACAGCGCCGTCGGCGACGTCGCCCGCGAGATCGTCGAGAAGCATCTCGACCAGTGCCTTGCGGCCGGCATCAACCACGAGGGCATCAATGCCGAGGTGGCGAAGGGCCAGTGGGAATTCCAGATCTTCGGCAAGGGCTCCAAGAAGGCCGCCGACCAGATGTGGATCGCCCGCTACCTTCTGATGCGCATCTGCGAAAAGTACTGCATCGACATCGAATGGCACTGCAAGCCGCTGGGCGACACCGACTGGAACGGCTCGGGCATGCACTGCAACTTCTCGACCGCCCACATGCGCGAAGTCGGCGGCAAGGCTTATTTCGAGGCGCTGATGGCGCAGTTCGACAAGAACCTGCACGACCACATCGCCGTCTATGGTCCCGACAACCACATGCGCCTCACCGGCAAGCACGAGACGGCGCCGTGGAACAAGTTCTCCTACGGCATCGCCGATCGCGGCGCCTCGGTGCGCGTCCCGCATTCCTTCGTCAACAACGGCTACAAGGGCTACCTCGAGGATCGCCGCCCGAACTCGCAGGGCGACCCCTATGCCATCGCCTCGCAGGTGCTGAAGACGATCTCGGAAGTCCCGACCGACGAGAAGGCCCAGGCCGCGGCCTGATCAGTTTTTCCGGGGCTGCACGGCCGGCCCCGATCAGAACACATGACGGCGCGGTTCCCGCAAGGGGCCGCGCCGTCGGCTTTTGAGGGGGGCAAAACGCCGGCCGGTGTCGGCTGGTCGTGCAGGCAGGCATGTGCGTCTCGGTGCTCGGCGTGTTGCGCGCCAGTGGCGGTGTGCTGCTCGGCAGTCGCGGTGTCGCTTCCGTATCCGTCAACCCGGCACGGCGTCACCCGCCGGAGGCAAGACCCGGCGCCGGGTCGTCTCCATCGGTCCAGACGAACTCCAACAGGATGTTGCGCTGGAAGAGCGAGCCGTTGTCGTCGGAGACGAGGGTCAGCCGTGTGCGCCCCTCCCCGTCCAGCCAGACGTCGAGGCCTTCCATGTTGTCGATCTCGTCGGAGAGATCCGCCTCGAAGACCACCGGCCCGTCGACGAGAGCGCCCGGCCGGATCGCGTCGCCGGCGATGCGGCGGATGCGGATGCCGAGCCCAGAGAAGATGCCCTCGAAGCGGCGCTCCAGGAGGAGGAGATCGCCGTTCGGCAGGAAATCGCCGTCGGAGACCTCCCATCCGTCGTTCCGCCGCACCTTGAAGACGCCGCCGTCCTCCCCGGCGATACCGGCGAAGAGGTTGCCGGCCGGATCGATCGAGTGTTCGGCGACGGTGACCATCGCCCCGTTGAGCGGCGAGGCCTGCGGCGCGATCGCCAGCATCTCGAGCCCCTTGTTCGCCCGCAACTCCCGGGCGGGGACCGGCAGCGGGACGGACCGCGCCCTCCCCAACTCGGTGCCGGAAAGATCGTAGGCCCAGATGCGATGCCTCTGCTCGAAGCCGACATAGGCGGTGCGGCCGTCCGGCGCCAGCGCCAGGGATTCCGCGTCGCCCGCCGCCTTGCCCCGGAGCGGCCGGCCGACGAGATCGGTGAGCGCCGTCACCTCAACGCCTGACAGGCCGAGCGGGCGGCCGCCGGCGTCGCGCGTGATCCGCCCCTCGACCCGGCAGCCATTGTCGGTGACGGCGACGAAGGCGGCGCCCTTCTCCCGCAGCCTGATCGCCGAGATGCCGTGCAGCCGGCCATCCGGCGACCAGAAACTGAAGCCGCCGAGATAGGTCAGCCTGCCGAAGCGCGCCGTCTGCGAATGCTTGGAAAATTGCGGGATGAGGCTTGCATCGACGGCGATCGCATCCCCCGCTCCGGCACCCGCCGGCCGACTGGCGAGCGGAACGGCCAGGAAGCCGGCGAGAAGCAGCGACGCCACGCGCCGGCGCATCGGCCTTCCCCGCCCGGCCGGTCTTGCGGCGGACGACCTCCTGCAATCGGCGCGAATTCTCACCTGCGGCCGCCCGCCCGCCGGTAGGTCGCGCCCGCCGCGCCCAGCCGTCCCTCCTCCTCGAACAGGTCGGCGAGCTGCTCGGTCATCGCGCCGGCCAGTTCCTCGGCGTCGACGATGGTCACGGCGCGGCGATAGTAGCGCGTCACGTCGTGGCCGATGCCGATCGCCAGAAGCTCGATCGGCGAGCGGGTCTCGATCTCCTCGATGATCGCCCTGAGGTGCCGTTCGAGGTAGTTGCCGGGATTGACCGACAGCGTCGAATCGTCGACCGGCGCGCCGTCGGAGATCATCATCAGGATCCGCCGCTGTTCGGAGCGGCCGAGCAGGCGGTTGTGCGCCCAGATCAGCGCCTCGCCGTCGATGTTCTCCTTCAGGAGCCCCTCGCGCATCATCAGGCCGAGATTGCGACGCGCCCGCCGCCACGGCGCATCCGCCGACTTGTAGACGATGTGGCGGAGGTCGTTGAGCCGCCCGGGCTTCACCGGCTTGCCGGCCTTCAGCCAGGCCTCGCGCGACTGGCCGCCCTTCCAGGCGCGGGTGGTGAAGCCGAGCACCTCGACCTTGACGCCGCAACGCTCCAGCGTCCGTGCCAGGATGTCGGCGCAGGTCGCCGCGACGGTGATCGGCCGGCCGCGCATCGAGCCGGAATTGTCGATCAGGAGCGTGACGATCGTGTCGCGGAAGTCGGTGTCGCGCTCCATCTTGTAGGACAGCGGCTGCATCGGATCGATGACGAGGCGCGTCAGCCGCGCCGTGTCGAGATAGCCCTCTTCGAGGTCGAAGTCCCAGGAGCGGTTCTGCTGCGCCATGAGACGGCGCTGCAGCCGGTTGGCGAGCCGGCCGACGACGCCCTGCAGCGTCGAAAGCTGCTTGTCGAGAAAGGCCCGCAGCCTATCGAGTTCGGCCTCGTCGCAGAGATCCTCGGCGCCGACGATCTCGTCGAACTGCGGGGTGAAGACCTTGTAGTCGAACTGCGGCGCATCGCGGTCGAGCGGCTGGTTCGGCCGGCGCGACTCGCCCGGGGTTTCGGTATCCTGCGTCTCGTCGTCGACGGGATCTTCGGCGGTGACCTCTGAGCTTTCGGCCTCGGCGGTCTCTTCGTTCTCGCCCTCGGTCTCGCTGTCCTCGGCCTCCGCCTCCTCGCTGCCGGCGTCCTTTTCCGAGCCGCTCTCCTCGTTGTCGCGGCTCTGATTGTCGCCCTGCTCCTCCTCCTGGTCCTCGTCCTCCTCCGAGTTCTGCTCCTCGGAGAGCTGCTCGGCCATTTCCAGCGAGACGAGCATGTCGCGCATCGCCCGCGCAAAGGCGTGCTGGTCGTCGATCGTCGCGGTCAGCTTGTCGAAGTTGCGTCCGGCCTTCTCCTCGACGAAGTCGCGCCAGATGTCGACCAGCGCCCGGGCGCTGTCCGGAATCGCCCGGCCGGTCAGCTTCTCGCGGACCATCAGCGCCACGGCGTCCTCGATCGGCGCCTCGGCGCGGTCGGTGACGTCGGAAAGGTTCGAGCGGAAATACTTGTCCTCGAGCATCGCGGCGAGATTGTCGCCGACGCCGCCCATGGCATTGGCGCCGATCGCCTCGCAGCGCGCCTGTTCCACCGCATCGTAGACGGCGCGGGCGCTCTTGCCGTCCGGGCAGAAACTCGCATGCACGCGGCTGTCGTGGCGGGCGCGGCGGAGCGCCATGGCGTCGGCGAGGCCGCGCGTCACCGCGACGTCGTTGCGCGTCGCGCGCTTCGGCAGTTCCGGCAGCCGCGCCCGGCTGCCGGCAAGGCCCGGCCGGTCGGCGGCGTAGGTGACCTCCATTTCCGGGTCGCCCGAAATCGCGCGCAGCGCGCCGGCGACGGCGCGGCGGAACGGCTCGCGGTCGGTCGGTTTGGCCTGGGGGGGACGCTTGTTGTCGCCGATCTTGCTCATGGCTTCACAAATAGGCCGCGGCCCCGCCCCGCGGCAAGTCGAAGCCGGGCATTCGCACGGCATTTGCGCGGCATGACGGACAGCCTGTGGACCCGCGCTCCGAAGCCTCGGCCCCCGGGGAGTCGGCCGCCGCGCCTTGAAACCACGGCGCGATCGCCGCGTTAGCCGAAGGAACGGCGGTGCCCCGCGCGCTTCGCCGCCTGAGTTCTTCCTGCCAACTCGATGGGAAACGCCATGCCAACGATCGCCTTTCTCGGCCTCGGTGCGATGGGCTCGCGCATCGCCCGCAACATCCTTGCCTCCGGCGGCGACCTCGTCGTCTGGAATCGCAACCCTGAAAAGACCGAACCCTATGTCGCGGCGGGCGCCCGCGCCGCCTCATCGCCACGCCAGGCCGGCGAGATGGCCGACATCGTCCTCGCCATGGTCTCGAATGACGAGGCGTCCCGCGAGGTATGGCTCGACGAGGAGACGGGGGCGCTTGCCGGCATGGCCGCCGGCAAGACCGCCATCGAGGTCTCCACCCTGACGCCCGACTTCGTGCGCAGCCTCGGCAGCGCGATGGCCGAAAAGGGCGTCGATCTCGTCGAGGCGCCGGTCTCCGGCACGCTGCCGCAGGCCGAGAACGCCGGCCTCGTCTTCTTCCTCGCCGGCAAGACGGACGCCCTCGATCGCGCCGAAGCGGTGCTGAAGCCGCTCGGCAAGAGCCTCGAGCGGGTCGGAGACTGGGGCGATGCGGCGACGGTGAAGCTCGCGACCAACGCCATCCTCGGCGTCAACGTCGCGGCATGGGCGGAGGTCGTCGCCATGCTCGACCGCTCGCAGGCCGACACGCAGACCGCCGTCGACGCCATCGCCAAGACAGCCGTCTGGGCGCCGAACTTTGCCTATCTGACCAGTTCGATGATCAAGTCCGACTTCGACCCGAAATTCCCGGTCGAGCTCCTCGACAAGGACTTCCGCTACGCGCTCGGCCTGACGGGCAAGGGTGAGGCGCCGATGATAGAGAAGGCCCACGAGACATTTGAGCGCGCCATCGCCGAGGGCCTCGGCGCCGAGAACATGACCGCGGTGGCGAAGCTGTATCGGTGAGTCATGAAGGGGCATCAACGCGCCGAATTTTGACGGAGCTGCGCGTGATAATCAGTCCGGATGCGGAGCCGATATCATCGGATGTTTCTGTCTCAAGATTCAGTTATTCCGCAGCTTCCGCAGTGCGGTAGGATGGCGCGGGAATCTGCTCGCCGTCCGCAACTGCTGCATCTGCCCATTCGCAAGCGGCGGATCGAACGTCCATGATCGCCTCGGCCTCCGATTCCCCATCACCCATGCATCCTGGAAGATCTGGAATGGTCGCAAACCAGCCTCCGCCTTCGTCCTCGGTCAAGGGTCGAAGATGCACTTCATAGGCCGAGGGGTCGAAAAGCGCGCCGTCGGCGGTACGCAAGGTCGCAGTCATGCCTTGCCCAACTCCTCAACGAACTTCAAGAACTCTTGGATGTACTTCGCCTTTATAGGACGTCTCGCGGGGATCGTATATCTACGACCGCCCAATGGATCGCCGATTTTGTAATGCGAGCCTCGGCTCGGCTTCAAACAGGACAAGCCTGTCTCGCGACAGGCTCGCTCGACATCGCTGATCTGCCAGTCCGCCTTTGGGTTGGCGCGCATCCTGTCGAGAGTTTTACCCACGCAAGCCGCCCGCCCCCGCCTCAATCCAGAACGAGGTTCGCCGCGCTTTCCGGCAGTTCCTCTCCGAACGCCCGCTGGTAGAATTCCGCGACCAGCGGACGCTCCAGGTCGTCGCACTTGTTGAGGAAGGTCAGGCGGAAGGCGAAGCCGACCTCGCCGAAGATCTCGGCGTTCTCGGCCCAGGTGATCACCGTCCGGGGGCTCATCACCGTCGACAGGTCGCCGTTGACGAAGGCCGAGCGCGTCAGATCCGCGACGCGCACCATCTTCGACACTGTCTTCCTGCCTTCGGCGGTGGCGAAGCTCTTCGCCTTGGCGAGGACGATGCCGACCTCGGTGTCGTGCGGCAGGTAGTTCAGCGTCGTGACGATCGACCAGCGGTCCATCTGCGCCTGGTTGATCTGCTGGGTGCCGTGATAGAGGCCCGTGGTGTCGCCGAGGCCGACGGTGTTCGCGGTCGCGAACAGCCGGAAGGCCGGGTGGGGCCGGATGACGCGGGACTGGTCGAGCAGCGTCAGGCGCCCCGAGGATTCGAGGACGCGCTGGATCACGAACATCACGTCCGGCCGGCCGGCGTCGTATTCGTCAAAGACCAGCGCGACGTTGTGCTGATAGGCCCAGGGCAGGATGCCGTCGCGGAATTCGGTGACCTGCATGCCCTCGCGCACGGTGATCGCGTCCTTGCCGACGAGATCGATGCGCGAGACGTGGCTGTCGAGATTGACGCGCACGCAGGGCCAGTTCAGCCGCGCCGCCACCTGCTCGATATGCGTCGACTTGCCGGTGCCGTGATAGCCCGAGACCATGACCCGCCGGTTGCGCGCGAAACCGGCGAGGATCGCCAGCGTCGTCGGGCGGTCGAAGATGTAGTCCGGGTCGATCTCCGGAACGTGCGGATCGCGGGCCGAATAGGCCGGGACTTTCAGGTCGCTGTCGAAACCGAAGGTTTCGCGGACGGAGATCGTGGCGTCCGGCAGAGGGGCCACATCCTGTTCCGCTGCACTCATCATACCTCCAAGGGCGCTTTCGGGCGAAGGGCCGCCGCTTGCGCCGTCATGCTGTCATCCTGCCGCCGGGGCAGACCCGCCGCACCGGCGAGACCTGCCGCGACGGGCCAACCGAATCAACCCGCCCTGCCCGTCTCCAGGCGCCGAGGGCCGCCCGCAATCGCATGCGAGCCGGCGCGAGCCCTGGCCGGGCCTCGTCCCCAGGCGCTTCGGCGACGATGGCGGAAAGACCGTTGCAACGCAATGCGAAGCGACGCGAAGGCCGCGGCGCTCAGCAGAGGCCGGCCTGCTTGAGGAGCTTGTAGGCCTGGATCACCTCACGAAGCCGGTCTTCCTGGCCGCGATCGCCGCCATTGGCGTCCGGGTGGAGCTGCTTCACCAGATCCTTATAGCGGCGGCGGATCGCTTCGCCAGCCGCACCCGGTTCGAGGCCGAGATTCTCGAAGGCCTTCTTCTCCAGGGGGCGCACCTTCGGGCGCCGGGTTCCGGGGCCGCGGGCGCCCTCCTCGCCGAACAGCCCGAAGGGATCGCGCGGCCGCGCTCCGGCGGAAGCCGCCCGGCCGCTGCGCGTGCCGTTCGGCATCGAACCGTTGCGGCCCATCGACCAGGTCGGCCGGTGGCCGGTCATCGCATCCTTGAGATATTTCTGGATGGCGTCGTCGTTGAGGCCGGAAAAGTAGTTGTACGACTTGTTGTACTGGCGGACGTGATCCACGCAGAAATTGAGATACTGCCCCTCGAAATCGCGGCCGAGCGGCGCCTTGTAGACGCCGGGCTCATCGCAGCCTTCCCAGGCGCAGACCGGCGCCTTCGGCTTGGCACCCGCCGCCGCGCTTTTGCCTTTGACGCGGATCGCGTCGAAATATTTGGAGTCGAGCTTCATCGCGGCGGATTATGGGGCCCGAGGCATATGCGAACAAGAATTGACAGGCGACAAAAAGCCGGAAATCCCGGGGCGGGAATGCGCCGCCGCAAGCCAGGCGCAACATTGGCCGGCAGGATGTGATCCGGCAGCAACGAGAGGCAGGCCATGACCACCAAGGCGAGGATCGAGGCGAAGCTGGGCGAGGCATTCGCTCCGGCCGGGCTCGACGTGATCGACGAAAGCCACATGCATGCCGGCCACCATCACGCGGGCAGCGACCACCACGCCGCCTTCGACGGCTCCGGCGAGACGCATTTCCGCATCAGGATCGTCGCCGACGCCTTCACCGGCATGTCGCGCATCGCCCGCCACCGGGCGATCAACGCGCTGCTTGCGCCGGAACTTTCGGGGGGCGTCCACGCTCTCGCCATAGAGGCGGCGGCTCCCGGAGAGCCGACGCGCCTGAAACGCTGAGATTTCGATGGACGGCGAACGACCTTTCGGCCGCGGCGAGCGCCGCGCGCAGCGACATTTCACGCAGCCACGCAACCGGGCGGGCGGCGACGGCGCGCCCGAGGGGCGCCAGAAGGCGCTCGGCTTCGGCTTCGTTGCGCTGCTGTCGTTCCTCGCGGGCATGACCGATGCGATCGGCTTCCTGCGGGCCGGCGATTTCCTTTCCTTCATGAGCGGCAACACGACGCGCCTCGCCATCGCCATCGGCGAGGGCCGCGGCGACGCGGTGATGCGGCTCGCGTCGATCCTCGGCATCTTCGTCGTCGGCAACGCCACCGGCGTGATCGTCGTCAGGGCCACCGGCGAGCGCCAGTGGCCGCTCCTGATGGCCGTCACCGTGGTGACCGGCTCCGTCGCCGCCTTCGCCGGCGCGAGCCCCTCTCCCTTCACCTACCTGCCGCTGGTTCTCGCCATGGGCATGCTGAATGCGGCGGTCGACAACGTCGCCGGCCATCCGCTGGGCCTGACCTACGTCACCGGCGCCCTGTCGCGGTTCGGCAAGGGTCTCGGCCGCTTCATCTGCGGCGAAAGGCGGCCGGGCTTCCTGGTGCAGATGTGCCCCTGGGTGGGCATGCTGTCCGGCGCGGTCACCGGCGTCCTGCTCCTGCATTCATGGCAGGAAACCTCGATCTGGGCGCTCGGCGCCCTCGCCCTCGCCCTCACCGCGATCTCGCTCAGCGTCCCGCACGCCTGGATGCATCCGAGCTTCGGCCTCGGCCGCCCGCCGGACTGAGCCGGCGGCCGCCGGATCCGCGCCGACGCGTCTGGGCTTTCCAATGCACCGTTGCCGGCAAGAGACCGGTCCATCCGGCCATGGGAGGGAGAGGCCGGAAGCGGCCGACTTCGTTGCGGCCGTCATCCGGCGCACCCATATCGCGATGGTTAACGATCGGTCACGGACGGGGACGGCGCATGGACCAGGCGGACGAGGCTCCCCGTTACAGGACGATCTGGCTCATCCTGTCCTTTCTCATCATCATCGTCGGATGCGGCATCGTCGGGGTCCACAGCTGGGTCGACGCGGTGGCCGCCCGCTACGGAGCGACGGTCGAGACGACCCGCGAACGGGTCCATTCCAACCGCCTGATCGTCGACCTCTCCCGCCATCGTGACGAGCCGTGGAACGCGCCGATCGAAGAGGCGATGTATGTCAGCTACGGCGACGTCCCGGCGGTGATGCGCGACGCCATCCTGACCAGCGAGGATTCCTGGTTCTTCCGCCATCCGGGCTTCAATCCGATCGCCATCGGCAAGGCCCTCCTCAGCCAGTTCGGCGACGATCCGCGCGGCGGCTCGACCATCACCCAGCAGATCGCCAAGCAGGTCTATGTCGGCAGCCGACGCGACTTCAAGCGCAAGTTCGACGAACTCGCCATCGCGCTCTGGCTGGAATGGCACTTCTCCAAGCAGGAATTGCTGGAATTCTACTTCAACACGCCGTTCATGGGCCACAACACCAAGGGCATCGAAGCGGCGGCCCGCTACTACTTCGGCTATTCCTTCAAGCGCGAGCGGGCCCAGAGCGTCACCTTCACGCCGGACATGGCGGCAAGCCTCGCCGTCACGATCAAGAACCCGACGGCCGGCAATCCGACCAAGCCGCGCAATCTCCGCGAGGCGCGCCGGCTGCTGCTCACCATGGGGCTGAAGCCGGTGACGCTGACCGAGAAGGCCGTCGCCGACGACCGGCTGCCCCGCCGCTTTGCCGCCCATGCCTTCGCCAAGGACCGGCGGCTTTCCGATCAGTTCGGCGCGGCGCGGGACCTCGCCGTGATGCGCCTCGACGAAAAGCTCGGCACGGCGGCACACGAGGCCAGCCTGGACGTCGTCACCTTCTATTCCTCCGAGACGCAGCTTTATCTCGAGACCGCCATCGACAAATACTATCCGCGCATCCGCCGCGCCGGCTACGACCGGCTCACCGCCGTCGTCGTCAACAATGCCACGGGCGGAATCGAGGCGATCGCCGCGCCGCCGGAGGCGCGGATCTATCCCGGCTCGACCGTGAAGCCGCTGCTCAGCCTCTGTGCTTTGGTGGAAAAGGGCTGGACCGCGCAGACGCGGGTGGAGGATTCGCCCTTCGGCATCCCGCCCGTCCAGAACGGCGACCGCCGCTATCTCGGCCGCATCAGCCTGGAACAGGCGCTGGCTGCAAGCCGCAACCCGCCCTTCGTGCGCATGATGCAGAGCTTCGGTCATGGCTGCGCCAACCGCGTCCTGGAACGCATGAAGACCGGCTTCCGCTTCGCCGGGGCCCGCGAGCGGTCGCTTGCCCTCGGCGCCGAACCGGTGAAGCTGATGGACCTTCTCGACGCCTATGTGACGGTGGCCACCTGCGGCCGGGTGTCGAACGGCCCGCTGATCCTCAAGGAGGCGCGCGACCGGGCGACGCAGAAGGTCGTGCTCGAGGAAAAGGCCCAGCCGCTCGCCGCCGACGCGCGGCTGACGGCCGGCTTCGACGCCCTGCACGAGATGCTGCTCGCCACCACCGGTCCGACGGGAACCGCCAATGGCAGCCGATTCGTCAACGACGTCGCCGCGAAGACCGGCACCTCCGACGACAACCGGCAGATCACCCTCGTCACCTTCACCAGGGCCTATACGGTTTTCGTCTCGGCCGGTGCCAGCGACCCTTCGAAGCTCAGGCGGCCGCTGTCGTCCCACGCGCTGGTGGCGATGGTCCACAACCTCAACGCCAACATCCATGGCGGCAAGGATCCCGGCCCCCTCGGCTGCGGCCCGGGCACCGTCGTCGCGGGACGCTGAACGGTCGCTCGCCCCGAGCGGCGATTGTCCGGTCGAAGCTGCCCCCGAACGCGTTCACCGCGCGCTGCCGAAGGCGATCGCCCATCGCAGCGGCGACGGCCGCCGAAGAGGATCGGGTGAGCATGAAAGAGCAACGGGTGGCAGCGCGGCATCGCCGCGCCGCGCAGTCGCCCGCTGAACGCGGCGCCGGCATGCGAAAGCGGTCGTGCAGAAATTCCTCCGTCGCGGCGCGCCGGATCAGAACTTCAGCGCGATGCCGGCCCGGATCGAGTGCTCGTCGAAGCCGGACGAGACGCTTGTCGCGCCGAGGTCGTAGGTCTCGCTGCCATATTTCGAATAGCGATATTCCAGCCGGCCGGACACGTCGTCGGTGATCTTCGCCTCGACGCCCGCGCCGACCGTGTAGCCGACGCTGGTCTTGCTGTCGGAAGCGCCGCCGAGCGAGAGCTCGTTGCGGGACGCCGCAACGCCGCCGGTCGCAAACACCAGGAACGGATCGACCTTGACGCCGACGCGCCCGCGCAGCGAGCCGAAGACGTTCTGCTCGCCCGAGACGTCGGCCCCGAGCGACGGGCTGAATTCCGAACCGTCGACACCGGAGCCGCCGATGTCCGCCTCGATGCCGTAGACCACCGGCCCGGTGTCGAAATTGTAGCCGGCATAGACGCCGCCGACCACGCCGTCGGCGCTGAAGGTGACGTTGCCGGCGTCCTCGAAGTGGGTGAAGTTGTAGCCGACGAATGCGCCGGCATAGGGTCCCGACCAGACGTAGACCGGCGAGGACGGCGCCTCCGGCGAGGGAGCATAGGCCGGCTGCTCGTAGATCGCGTCGGCGGCCATGGCCCGGCCGGCCGGCAGCGACAATGCTCCCAGCAGCGCCCCAAGAAGGACGCCGTCCCGCACTCGGACCCTGAACGTTCTTGCCATCGAAGCACCACCACTGCCATGCGCGCCCAACGTCGGCGATCCGCGGATCGCACCGCCGGGTCACGAGCGCCGACCAGCCCCGTCTTCCCGAGAACACCGCCGCCGATCTTGCAACGATGCCACACCTCCCCGCAAATGGAGATGAGGGATGGCGTAAACAGGACTTCGTGAGCCGAATGCGCGGCGATCCGACGAGGTTTTTCGTCGCTGTTGCAGTTTGGGCACAAAATCGGACCCCGCCCGCGGCGGCGCCCCGCTTCGGCTCCGGCAGGGGAAAACCGCGGCGGCAGGTCGCGCCGCCACTGCATTTTGGATGCGGAACAATCATATAAGGGGCGCGGCGGAGGCGGCTTGCCGTCGACCCGGCCGGATCTTTCGATCGAACACCCCCGAGGAGAAGCCGTTGGGCCGCTCGCGTCCACAACGATATTCGCGCCACAGCGCCCGGGCCCTGCAGCCGCGGCAGGAGCCGCCGGCCTTCGAGGACGACGCCGTCGCCGCGGAGGACCTGCCCGACGCCGATCCTGCCGGGGATCTGGAGGCGCAAGCGCCGTCCGCCGCCGCCGATGGCGAGCCGGACGGTTTCGATGGCTTCGACGACGCCGAGGAAGGCGATGCGGAAGGAGATGGCGACGACGAGGAAGCGGATGCCCTTCCCGCCGGCGTGCGCCCGTCGCCCGCGGCTGCGGCGCTGATCGAGGCGATCGAGTGGGACGACGCCCGGCAGGCGGTCTCGGCCGACCTCGTGGGCGCGGAGCTGATCGCCGCGCTGGTCAAGCGCCTGCCCAACGGCCCCGGCGTCTACCGCATGTTCGGGCAGGCGGGCGAGATCCTCTATGTCGGCAAGGCCCGCTCCCTGAAGAAGCGCGTCGCCAGCTACACCCGGCTCGGCGGCCACACCCAGCGCATCGCGCGGATGATCCGCGAGACGCGCAACATGGAATTCGTGACCACCCGCACGGAGACCGAGGCGCTGCTTCTCGAGGCGAACCTCATCAAGCGCCTCCGGCCCCGCTTCAACGTCCTGATGCGGGACGACAAGTCGTTTCCCTACATCCTGATCAGCCAGGACCACGCCGCCCCGGCGATTCTGAAGCATCGCGGCGCGCGCTCGCGCAAGGGCCGCTATTTCGGCCCCTTCGCCTCGGCCGGCGCCGTCGGCCGCACGATCAACGCGCTGCAGCGCGCCTTCCTTCTGAGGACCTGCTCGGACTCGGTCTACGACAGCCGCACGCGGCCGTGCCTGCTCTACCAGATCAAGCGCTGCGCCGGCCCCTGCACCGGCGAGATCGACGCCGCCGGCTACGAAGAGCTCGTCGACGAGGCGACGGCGTTTCTCTCGGGCCGGTCGAGCGACGTGAAGACCATGCTGTCGCACGGCATGCAGGCCGCTTCGGAAGCGCTCGACTTCGAGCGCGCCGCCGTCTACCGCGACCGCCTCGCCGCGCTCAGCCACGTCCAGAGCCACCAGGGCATCAACCCCGAAGGCATCGAGGAGGCCGACGTCTTCGCCATCCATCAGGAAGGCGGCATCACCTCGATCCAGGTGTTCTTCTTCCGCACCGGCCAGAACTGGGGCAACCGTGCCTATTTCCCCAAGGCCGACCCGTCGCTGGAGCCGGAGGCGGTGCTCGCCGCGTTTCTCGGCCAGTTCTACGACGACACGCCGGCGCCGCGGCTGATCCTCCTGCCGCTGCGCGTCGAGGACGAGGCGCTGCTCGCCGAGGCGCTGACGCTGAAGGCCGGCCGCAAGGTGCGGATCGAGGTGCCCGCCCGCGGCGCCAAGCGCGACCTCGTCGACCACGCCGCCTCCAATGCCCGGGAAGCGCTCGGCCGCAGGCTCGCCGAGACCTCCACCCAGGCGCGGCTGCTCGACGGGCTGAAGGAGACCTTCGGCCTTGCCCGCGCGCCCCGCCGCATCGAGGTCTACGACAACTCCCACATCATGGGCACAAACGCCGTCGGGGCGATGATCGTCGCGGGGCCGGAGGGGTTCGCCAAGAACCAGTACCGCAAGTTCAACATCAAGGGCGAGGACATCACGCCGGGCGACGATTTCGGCATGATGAAGGAGGTGATCCGCCGCCGCTTCTCCCGGCTGATCAAGGAGCATGCAGGCGACATGCCGGTGACGGCCGACACGGCAAATCCCGGAGAGGCGGCGAGACCGGCCGACCCCGTCGACGAGCTTGCCGAGGACGCGCCGATGCCGGCCTGGCCCGACCTCGTCCTCATCGACGGCGGCAAAGGCCAGATGTCGGCGGTCAGGGCGATCCTCGACGAACTCGGCATCGCCGACCGGATCACCGCCATCGGCGTCGCCAAGGGCGTCGACCGCGATGCGGGGCGCGAGCGCTTCGTCACCGGAGCGCGGGAGCCGTTCTCGCTGCCGCCGCGCGATCCGGTGCTCTATTTCGTCCAGCGGCTGCGCGACGAGGCCCACCGCTTCGCCATCGGCACGCACCGCGCCAAGCGCAAGAAGGAGCTGGTGAAGAACCCGCTCGACGAAATCGCCGGCATCGGACCGTCGCGCAAGCGTGCGCTGCTCCACCATTTCGGCACCGCCAAGGCCGTCTCGCGGGCGGCGCTCAGCGATCTCACCGAGGTCGACGGCATTTCGGCGGCCATGGCCCAGTCGATCTACGACCATTTCCATACTGGCGGATGAAACATTCGTCACCATTCTGGCCTATTCGACCAAAGGCGCCGGCCGCGCGGTTGACGCGGCACGCCCGAGCGCGCTTTGACAGGCACCCGTGAGACATCTGCAGGCTATCGTATCATGGCGTCCAGGGCCCTGAGCCTTCCCAACATCCTGACCTATGCCCGGATCGTCTGCGTTCCGCTCGTCGTCATGTGCTTCTTCCTGGAAGGACAGCTGAGGAGCCCCGACTATGCCCGCTGGACGGCTCTCGCGATCTTCATCGCCGCCTCGATCACCGACTATTTCGACGGCTATCTGGCACGCGCCTGGCAGCAGACATCGACGATCGGCCGGATGCTCGATCCGATCGCCGACAAGCTGCTCGTCGCGGCCGTGCTGCTGCTGCTCGCCGCCGAGGGCAGCATTGCCGGCTGGAGCCTGTGGGCGGCGATCATCATCCTGTGCCGCGAGATTCTCGTCTCCGGGCTTCGCGAATATCTCGCCGAGCTCAAGGTCTCCGTGCCGGTGACCCGCCTCGCCAAGTGGAAGACGACGATCCAGATGATCGCCATCGCTTTCCTGCTCGCGGGGCCCGCCGGCGACGAGTTCATGCCGGGCATCACCGTGCTCGGCCTCGTCCTCCTCTGGGTCTCGGCCCTCGTCACCCTCTATACCGGCTACGACTATTTCCGCGCCGGCCTCCGGCACATCGACGACTGACGGCGGCGGCGAAGGCGGCCGCGGACTGGCATTTCGACCGGCTCGGGCTTTGCGTCACGCCTCGATGGCGAGTTGCGCCGTGATCATCCCGTCCCTCGTCGCGAAGGCCCGATGGTCGGTCGCCTGGAGCGTGATCGTCAGCAGGTGCCGGCCGGGCGAGAGCCTGCCGATCGATTTCTCCGGCGCGAAGGCCGAGGCGAGCTTTCGGTTGCCCTCGTAGATGTGGACGTGGCCGACGGCCTCGCTGCCGGTCGCGGCGTTGCAGATCTCGGTGAAGCGGAAGTTCTCGGCCTCCATTGAGACGGTCCATTCGCCCTCGGCGTTTCGCGCCGCATGGGCGACGAGCTTCGGCACCGGGGCGCCGTCGGCGATGCGCACGAACAGCGACGGCGGCGGCTCGCGGGTCTCGGCGAGAAGCGACGTCACGCCGAAGGCGCCTGCCGCCAGGAGCGACGAAGCAAGGGCAAGGCATGCGCGGCGGGATCGAAAGAGACGGGTCATCGTCCACTCCTCACGACGACGGAAAGGTCGGGCTCGCCGGGCAAGTGGAAGGCCGAGACGGGCGCAGGCGCGCCATGCCCGGCAAGCCGCGTCGCCGGCGACCGGACGGCCGGCTGAGGCAATGACGAAGACGGGGCGCCTGCGGCGGAGGCGCCCCGTCCCGGGCGGATCGCGGGGGGACCACCCCGCCATCCACCCTGTCTTCCCGTCCCTGCGGCCGGCCGGTCTCAGGCCGCCTGCTCGACCATGGCGCCCGCGGCCGGCGCTCCAAGCCGCCGGACCGTTTCCCTGCCCTCGGCGGCGCGGCGCGCCCCGGCTCCGGCCATCACCAGGACCGCGGCCATCGCATAGAGGTTGGAGTGGAAGAACGGCGTCTCGCCGAGGGTCACGGCGAACAGCGTGAAGGCCGAGATCAGGAACAGCCCGACCGGCCGCACCAGGACGCCGGCGACGAGGGCGAGACCGGCCGAGATTTCGACGAAGGTCATGACGAAGGCGAGGAGACCGTAGCCGACGCCGAACTCCGGGAAGCCGCCATGTTCCAGGATCGCGATGAGCAGGGTCGGCTGCATCAGCTTGTAGGTGATGCCGAGATAGGCGAAGTTCAGGCCGAAGACGATCATCAGGCCGCGATAGACGGTCGGGGTCAGTTCCAGGCGGTCGAGCGCCGTCGCGGCCGGCAGCCTTGCCGCCAGCGCCGCAGGCAGCCGCAGCCGGAATTTTCCGCCGCCGGCAAAGGCGAGATAGAGCCCCGGAACCGCGAAATGCCCGGCATAGGCGAGGAAGGTCTCGCCGAAAAGGTGCAGGCCGAACACCGCGAGCGCCGCAACGGCCAGGCCGGCGATCCGCGTGCCGAGACCGGTGAGGAGCATGGCCGCGAGCGCCAGCTGGACCGGCACGAGCAGACCCCAGGCGGGGTCGAACAGCTTCAGCTGCATGTCCGGCACGAACAGCGTCGGCCGCGTCCCGGCGGCGACGCCCGCGGCGGGCAGGAGCCCGAGCGCTGCGGTGAACAGCATGACCGAAAGGCCGAGGCGCACGACCGCCGGTCCGATCTCGCCGGCCCGCTCGGCCAGCGGGCGGAACAGCCGGTTCTCGAGATCGAGCCAGCGCGGCTCGAGGCTGATCGCGGCGAAGACCCCGCCTGCGAGAAGCGCCGCGAGCGGCGCCGCGAACAGCGGATTGGTGAAGACCGCGGGCTTCGGGGCCGAGGCGAGGCCGATCATCTCCTCCGGGGTGAGCAGCCAGGCCTCGTGGGCACCGGCCGCGGCCGTCATGGCGATGCTGGTGGCGCCGGCGAGACCGGCAATGACAAGCTGCTTCCTCACGACGGCATCTCCGCTTCGCCGGTTCTGTTCATGCCCGGCGAATGGAAGCTGCAGAGACGGACCGGCCGAGGTCGCGGCCATCCGGCGCCGCCGACGCTATGGACATCGGGGCCCCGGCCCGCCACATCCCCATGAAACAGGAGGAACAGCCATGAGACTTGCCTATTTCGCCTGGGTGCGCGAGCGGATCGGAATTGCCGAGGAAGAGGTGGTGCTGCCGGCGGGCGTCGAGACCGTCGGCGATCTGCTCTACTGGCTGAAGGGCCGCGGCGAGACCTACGACGCGGCGCTGCAGGCGCCGGAGATCATCCGCGTCGCCATCAACCACGAGCATGTCGACCATTCCGAGCCGCTGGCAGGTGCGAAAGAAGTCGCGATCTTCCCGCCGATGACCGGAGGCTGACCCATGGCCGAGACCCCGGACAGCGCAGATCTTTCCGCGACCATGTACGACGCGCGGCGGGAACCTGGAGCGGCGAGCGGCGCCGCGGCCGCGGGCGGGACCACGGACGTTTCGCTTCGGCCGGAGCCGGCCATCGACGTCGGCGTCACCGCCGGGCGGATCGACGCCGCCGCGGTCGTCGCCCGGCTCGCCGGTTCCGGCGCGGTCGGGGCGCTCGTCACCTTCACCGGCTATTGCCGCGACGAGGGCGGGCGGCTGCGGGCGCTGGAGCTCGAACACTATCCGGGCATGGCGGAGAAGCAGATCGAAAAGATCGCGCGCGAGGCCGCCGCGCGCTGGCCGCTGCTCGGCTGCGCCGCGCTCCACCGCTACGGCCTGATCGCGCCGGGCGAAGAGATCGTCCTCGTCGCCTGCAGCTCGTCGCATCGCGCCGCCGCATTCGAGGCCGCGAGCTTTCTGATGGACTACATGAAGACCGCCGCGCCGTTCTGGAAGCGCGAGCATCTCGTCGACGGAACCACCGGCGGCTGGGTCGAAGCCAAGGACACCGACGATGCGGCCGCCGATCGCTGGCACCGGCTGTAAATCGGAAGGTTCGAACGAGATATTTGCAGAAGGAAACCGTTCCGCCCGACATGGAATCCGGCCGGAGCCAAGGTCATTTCGCACCTGCAGCGACGATATACTTGCGCTGATTGTCCCCGCGGCACTTTTCTTCGCCCCGCTGCCGCTAGCTTTCCCTCTTTGACAGGGAGGGCACCGATGAAGATCAAGGACAGGCCGGAATTCCGCGACAAGCCGAAGCCGCTCTGCTTCGGCCCGGACGAAACGGCCATGGCGGCGGTCGCGGCGATGACCGAGCGCAACGTCGGGTCGGTGATGATCGTCGACGATTTCGACAAGCTGATCGGCGTCGTCACAGAACGCGACGTCATGAAGCGGCTGGTCGGCGCGAGGCGCGATCCGGAAACGACGCGGCTGCGGGAGATCATGACGGCGCGGCCGCGCGTCGCCAAGGCCGACGACGACCTCATCGAATGGATGCGGGTGATGTCGAACGAGCGGTTTCGCCGGCTGCCGATCGTCGACGATCAGGGGCGCGTCGTCTCGATCATGACGCAGGGCGACTTCGTGTCCTACACCTGGCCCAACCTCCTGCACCAGGCGCGCGAGGTGACCCGCACCACCGTCGGGCGGAACTACCAGATCATGCTCGTCGCCGGCTCCGTCGCGCTCTACACGATCGTCCTGATCGTGATCCTCGCGGCGTTCTTCGGCGCGGAAACATAGCAGGGCGTGGAACAGCCCGCCGGGGCTCTATGGTAGCGCTGGCAGATACGGCCCGGCCGCTTCTGGGCGGCCGTCAACGGCGATCTGCCCCGCGAGGCGATGGAGAAACGCAGCGAGCGAGGCACCCGATCCCTGGGCAGAAAAGGGCCCTGGCAGAAAGAGGCCAGCGCAGAAGGCGGCCCGGTCAGACGGGGACGATCGACGTCGCCACCCCTCACGAGGATCAGCGGGGCGCCCTCGTGGCCGCCCCGCTAGCAATCGGCAGCCTCAGCCGACGATCTCGGTCTCGGAGAACCAGTAGGCGACCTCCTGGGCCGCGGTCTCGGGCGCGTCGGAGCCATGCACGGAATTCTCGCCGATCGACAGGGCGAATTCCTTGCGGATCGTGCCCTCGGCGGCCTGCGTCGGGTTGGTCGCGCCCATCACTTCGCGGTTCTTGGCGATGGCGTTCTCGCCCTGCAGGACCTGGACGACCGTCGGGCCGGAGGACATCGACTCGACCAGTTCGCCGAAGAACGGCCGCTCCTTGTGGACCGCGTAGAAGCCTTCCGCCTCGCGCCGGCTCATCCACACCCGCTTCGAAGCGACCACGGTCAGTCCCGCTTCCTCGAGCTTCTTGGTGATGGCGCCGGTGAGGTTGCGCCGCGTGGCATCGGGCTTGATCATCGAGAAGGTGCGTTCGACCGCCATGGAAAGTCCTTGTTTTCGAGCTGTTCGGGAAACCGGCGCGACCTATAGCGGCCCGGCTTCCCATGGGCAAGGCGGCAACGAAGGCGGCTCAGGCGGCCGCCGGCACCCTGGCGCCCTCGCCGTCGTGCAGCGCCAGACAGCGCTCGAACCATGCGGTGACCGGGTCGCCCTTTGGCAGGAAGCGGAACGGCGAGGCGATACGCGCCCACTGCAGGGCCCCGAAGACGATGTAATCGGCAAAGAGCGGGCTCTCGCCGCCGAGGAAGGCCTGCTTCGAGACGATGGCACGCAGCGGCTCGAGCGACGCCAGAAGCGGTTCGACGCGGTCGGCGCGGTCGGCGACGAACGCCTCCAGCGTCGTGCCAAGGGCCTTTTCCCGGCTCTGCCGGAAATAGAGCTGGTCGGCCTCCGCGAGTCCGTCATGGATGTCGAGCACCGCGAAGCGGGCGATCGCCGGATGGATGGTGCGCTGGCTCCAGCTCTCGACGAAGCGCGACAGCGCCCGTCCGCCCTCGCCGCGAAACAGGCTCGGCCGGTCGGGATAGGTCTCTTCCAGATATTCGGCGATGGCGAAGGAATCGGCGACCAGCCTCTCGCCGTCCCTGAGGATCGGCACGATCTTCGACACGCCGCCCTCGATCTCCGGGATCTCGGTGAATCCGGCCGTCGCGGTCGAAAAGTCGAGACCCTTGTGCCGCAGCGCCATGCGCGCCTTCCAGCAGTGGGGCGAAAAGGGCCGCGCCGTGTCGCGTCCGACGAGTTCATAGAGCGTGATGGCCATCGATCATGTCTCCGCGAGCCTCCCCGGCGGGCCGCCGCGGTTCTCATAGCGCCTCCCGGCCCGGCGGGCAAAGCCGAGTCCAGACCGGCAGCACTCTGCAACCGGATGCGGCAATGTCGATACTGAAGGGGAATGGTGCTGCGAGAGAGGATTGAACTCTCGACCTCTCCCTTACCAAGGGAGTGCTCTACCACTGAGCTACCGCAGCGCTGCGGGCGCCTTATTCGATGATTTCGCCCGGCGCGTCAACACCCGATCGGCGGGTTTCGGTGGAACGCCCGGAAAGCCTTGCGCAAGGAGCCTGCCGGCCACACCCGGCAGCCCCGGAGGCCGGCCCCGGCGCCGGCGGCGCCGATGGCGCGCCGCGGCGTCGTCAGGCCCAGGGCCGCTCTTCGGCAAGCCGCGCCTCGTAGTCGCCGATCGCGCCTGCCCGCTCGAGCGTCAGGCCGATGTCGTCGAGGCCGTTGAGCAGGCAGTGCTTGCGGAACGGATCGATCTCGAAGGAGATCTCGCCCCCGTCCGGTCCGGAGATCGTCTGGCGCTCGAGATCGACGGTCAGCCGCGCATTGGCGCCGCGCTCGGCATCGTCGAGCAGGAGGGCGAGCTGCTCCGGCGTCACGCGGATCGGCAGGATGCCGTTCTTGAAGCAGTTGTTGTAGAAGATGTCGGCGAAGGAGGTCGAGATCACGCAGCGGATGCCGAAGTCGAGCAGCGCCCAGGGAGCGTGTTCGCGCGACGATCCGCAGCCGAAATTGTCGCCCGCGACGATGATCTCGGCGTTGCGATAGGCCGGCCTGTTGAGCACGAAGTCGGGGTTCTCCGATCCGTCGTCCTTGTAGCGCAGCTCGGCGAAGAGCCCGGTGCCGAGGCCGGTGCGCTTGATCGTCTTCAGATAATCCTTCGGGATGATCATGTCGGTGTCGACGTTGACCATCGGCATCGGCGCCGCGACGCCGGTCAGCCTGTCGAATTTCTGCATTTGATCGGCCTTCAACTCGTCCAAGATGGGGTTCGTCGATAGCACGAGCCGCGCTGCGGACGAAAGGCGGAACGCGGCGCCGTGCGGCATGGAAAAGAAGCGGCGGCCGGAAATTCCCCGCGCTTCGGCCGCCCACCCTTCGGTCGATGGAGAAGTCGCCCGCGCCTCGATCGACGGACCCGATGACCAGGAGTGTTCCCGCGCCGGGGCGGGCTCAGAGCGAAGCGGCGGTCCTTTCCATCCATTCCCGGTGCCGCTCCTCGTCGGCAAGTGCCCTGGCGAAGAAGGCCCGCGACTTCTCCACGGCCTCGGGGTGATTGGTGGCGCGCTCGTATGCCTTCACCGTCTTGTCCTCGTTGGTCTTCATCGCCTTGAGGATGGCCTTGTCGCCCATCAGCTGTGCCAGGGCGATCTTGCCGGTGGTCAGGAGCTGCTTGGCGTCGCCCTCGCGCGGCGCGTCGATGCCGAGTTCGGCCGCCATCTCGTTGAGCACGTCGAGGTGCTGGATGTGATCCTTGCGGAATTGCGCGACCTGCGTTCCGAGAGCCCCGCCGGCAAGCCGCTCGATGGTCGAATCATAGGCCGCGATGGCATCCCGCTCGAGAACGATGAGATCTTCGACGAGGCTGCCGATTTCGGTTTCCCGGCCGACGGTGGTCGTCATGATCGCCTCCTGTGATCACGATGTCGTATGACGGGAAGCCGCCTGCCCGACGAGCGTTCCCTGGCAGCCGAAGCCGATTGCTTCGGCGGCTATGGACCGAACGTGCCGGATCAGTCCTTCGGCGCGGAAATATCTGACCGGGACAATGACGGTTGCGACAACGAGATTTCATTGCGCGGAATTGCCGGGCTTCCGAGGCGGGGGCACGTTTGCGGGATGGCGCGTTTCGCGTATGGCATCGGCCATCGCCGCAACGACGCCACGCCGAGCGATGTCGGGGTGCGCCGATGCGCGATGCCGCCGCCGCACCGAACGCGGCGCCTCAACCGATGGACGCCCGATGAAACTCTACCGCTTCCTCTCCGGCCCGGATGATGCCAGCTTCTGCCACAAGGTCTCGCTCGCTCTGTCGAAGGGGTGGGAGCTCCACGGTTCTCCGACCTATGCCTTCGACGCCGAGACGAAGACGATGCGCTGCGGCCAGGCGGTGACGAAGTCGGTCGAAGGCAAGAACTACGATCCGGAAATGAAGCTCGGCAACCAGTGACGCCGGAACGTCCGGCCGCCGACGATCTTTTCTCTCACAGGCAACCCTGAGGAGAGGAAAGATCATGGCAGCTTCGCACATCGTCATCGACCACAACGACATCAAGGATTTCGCCAAGCGCACCAAAGGCAAGCCGGCGGTGGTTTCCGACACCAGGGGCGACGGCGGACCGGGCGTGCTGCGCTTCGACCACGGGCACGACAACCAGGGCCTCGAAGAGATATCCTGGGACGCGTTCTTCGAGATCTTCGAGGCGCAGGAACTCGCGCTGATGCTCGACACGTCCGGCGACAATCCGAACTTCAACAAATTCGTCAGCCGGCATCAGGCGGGCTGAGGCGGGCCCCGAGCCGTCGGAGGCGGCGGCCTCGTCGGGCAGGCCGCGCAACCGCCGGCAAAGAGAGCCTGACTGCCCGGGCAACCGGACGATGCCGGCCTCTATTCGGCGTCGCGCTCCAGCGCTTCCATGTCGTCGTCCGAGAGGCCGAAATGATGGCCGATCTCGTGGATCAGCACATGCCGGACGATCGCCTCCAGCGTCTCGTCGTTCTCGGCCCAGTAGTCGAGGATCGGCCGGCGATAGAGCAGGATGCGGTTGGCCATCGCCCCGGTCGCCCCGACGCCCATGTCGCCGATCGGCCGGCCCTCGAAGAGCCCGAGAATGTCGAACTCCGATTCCAGCTCCATGGCGTCGATCACGTCCTCGTCGGGAAAATCCGCGACGATGAAGCGGATCTCGCCGCACAGGGCGCGAAACTCCTGCGGAAGTTCGTCATAGGCCGCGATCGCCAGCGCCTCGACGTCGTCGAGACTGGGAGACCGCAGCCCGGCGATACGATGATCCTTGAAGACATCCATTTCCGCCCCCTGCTGCCGGCCCGGATCCACACCGGGCATCGCCGCTTGTCGCCACCAGATAAGGGGGCGGACGCCGCTTGCCCAGAGACAGAGACAGAGACAGAGACACAGAGAGAGAGAGAGAGAGAGAGAGAGAGAGAGAGGCGGACCGAGCGCTTTCGCAGGACGCGGCCGATCGTGATGCGCCGCCCGCACATGCCGGCTCGACGAGCGCAGGCGGGCGCGAACGTCCTGCCGCGGGCCCCGCGTGGGCCGAGGGCGCTGCCATGCCCGCGCGATTCATACACCGAACGAAAAACGCCGCGCAGGCGACGGCCCGGCGGCGTTTTCCAAATTTCGTCTCATGCCGGCATTGCCACCGCGCCCAGGCGGATCGCAACGAGCGGCAGCGGCAGGCTCAGCCGCGCGGGGCGAGCACCATCATCATCTGCCGGCCTTCGAGCTTCGGCTCGGCCTCGACCTTCGAGAACTCGGAAGTGTCTTCCTTGACGCGGTTGAGGAGCTGCATCCCCAGCTCCTGGTGCGCCATCTCGCGGCCGCGGAAGCGCAGCGTCACCTTGACCTTGTCGCCCTCGTCGAAGAACCGGCGCACCGACTTCATCTTGGTCTCGTAGTCGTGCTCGTCGATGTTCGGCCGCATCTTGATCTCTTTGACCTCGATGGTCTTCTGGCGCTTGCGCGCCTCGGCCGCCTTCTTCTGGCTCTCGTATTTCAGCTTGCCGAGATCGAGGATCTTGCAGACGGGCGGATTGGCGGTCGGAACGATCTCGACGAGATCGAGCCCGGCCTCCTCCGCGAGTGCGAGGGCTTCCTGCGTCGCGATGTGACCGCGATTCTGGCCCTCGTGGTCGATGAGCTGAATCTGCGGGACGCGGATTTCCCGATTGGAGCGAGGCCCCTCCTTTTGAGCCGGCGGTGCACGGAATGGTCTGCGAATGGTCGTATTCTCCGGTTGTTGACACTGATCTGCGAGAGCGGAACGATCTATAAAATCGGAACGCTCGAAGGCCGGCGATCGCTTCGAGCGCCGGTCCGACAGTCTCGCTCGCCGCCTGCAGCGACGCGCCGTCGCCCTTTATAGCATCGATCTGCGCGCTTGACACCTCACCGGCGAGATCGCGGCGGCTTTCAGGCGGTCGGGCGGCGCAAACGGGCGGCGCAGCGGCGACGTCCTCTCCTACATGATCATCCGATCGGCTCGTTTCATCCCCCTTCGGTTCGACCCGGTCGAGCTTCGCCGTCCGGCGCCGCGCCCGGCGGCTTTACCGAACCCTCGGCGCGGACTTGCGCGGAGAGCCCCGACATGGGAGGCCGGGGCGCAACGCGAGGAGAGGTGCGAGATGGTGGACGAGACGAGCCCGCAGCTTTCGCCGATGCCCGACGACGAGACCGCCGGCCGCCTGACCGTCGGCGACGGCCCGGCGGCGCGCGAGATCGCCTGGCGCAGGCGCCGCAGCCGCGGCCGCACGGATGCCCCGACCATCGTCTGGCTCGGCGGCTACCGTTCCGACATGCGCGGCACCAAGGCCGAGCGCCTTCTCGACTTCGCGCGACGCGAGGACCTCGGCTATTGTCGCTTCGACTACTCCGGCCACGGCGAATCGACCGGACGCTTCGAGGACGGGACGATCGGCGGCTGGACCGACGAAGCGGCGGCGGTGCTGCGGGAACTCGGCGACGGCCCCCTCGTCCTTTCCGGCTCGTCGATGGGCGCCTGGATCGCCCTCAACCTCGTCAGGAACGCAGAAGCCTTCGGGCTGGCCGGGCGCATCCGCGGCCTTCTCCTGCTCGCTCCCGCTCCCGATTTCACCGAGCGCCTGATCCTGCCGAAGCTGACCGCCGAACAGCGGGCCGCGATCGCGATCGACGGGCGCCTCGTGGTGCCCTCAGCCTATGCCAGCGAGCCGGACGTCTATACGCGGGCGCTGTTCGATGACGGCCGGGCCAATCTCGTTCTCGACGGCCTCATCGACACCGGCTGCCCGGTGACGATCGTCCAGGGAATGGCCGATGCGGACGTCCCCTTCGAGCATGCCCTCGCCCTCGTCGAACACCTGCCCCACCAGGCGGTGATCCTCAGCCTCGTGCGCGACGGCGACCATCGCCTTTCCCGACCGCAGGATCTCGACCTGATCGAGCGGAGCCTCGCCGACCTCGTCCGGGCGGCCGTCGAACTAGGCTGAGCCAGGCTGGCTTCGACCTTTTCCAAGCTTTCGACGGCCCGGGTGTGATCCGATCGACGCACTTCGCGGAGCCGCAGCAAATATCGCTTTTCCATCAAGTATTTGAAAGCGGGCTGAAAAGCCCGCCGCCGCAGCCGTTGCGCGTATCCTGCGCGAGGCCGTCGTCAATCTTGTGCCTGGCTTTCAGCCGGGGCCTTTCGGCGCTGCACAATCGATTGACACATTGCGGTCTTGCATAGAACATCGGCAGATCAGCATACGGGACAGACCTGCGGATCGAGGGGACGCATGGTGGGATTTCGCGCAATCGGCGCCACGCTGTTGCTTTGCCTGACGTCAGCCGCCGGGACCGGCGACGCCGGCGCCATGGAGGCCCGGGGGCCGTTCATGCAGGTCGGCGTATCGGCGCCGCGGCCGATCGGCCATCAGGACTTCTGCCGGCGCCTTCCGGACGAATGCCGGCCTGGCGAGAAGAAGGGACTGCCGCAGCCACTGGCCCTCGACCCCGCGCTGATGCACCGGATCGCCGCCATCAACACGCTGGTGAATTCCCAGATCAAGGCCGAATCCGACGAGGACCGTTACGGCGTCGAGGAATATTGGACCTATCCGACGACCGCCGGCGACTGCGAGGACTACGCTCTCCTGAAGCGCCGACGGCTGCACGAGGAATTGAAGATCGACTATGCGGATCTCCTCCTCACGGTGGTCAAGAAGACCAATGGCGAGGGCCATGCCGTCCTGACGCTCCACACCGCCGACGGCGACTTCATCCTCGACAATCTCAACTGGCGGATCCTGCCCTGGAGCCGGACGCCCTATGCCTATCTGAAGCGCCAGAGCGTCGACGATCCCGGCAAGTGGAACCGGATCACCAACGGCCGCGACATCCTGGTCGGTGCCGTCGCCAGGTAGGAGCGCTCGACGCTGCCCGGCTTCTGCCCGCGACGCCGCCGCGACTGTCGTCGGACGTTTAACTGCTTGATATTCTCCCGACGGAAATCACGCTACGAACGGAGCCTGCAGAGATCGGCATCGGGTCGCGGCCGGATGCCGGTTCGAAAGTGGTCCCTCGTTGCGTCCCGTCCCGGAAGCGTCAGGCTCGCGAGAGCGATGCTCCGGCTCGCGGCTCCCGCAGGCAGCGGCCACTTTGTTGGAGATTCGTTGGAGAGATCGGAACTCGCATGAGGATCGATGACGACACGGACCTCGCCGAAGAAGTCGAAAGCGCACTCCGGGCGCTCGGCATCGCCACGACGCGCGCGCGCTCCGACGTTTCCGGCAACATCGTCGACGCCGTGGCCGCCCTGCGCCGGGACAGGGATTCCCGGCGCGTCTTCGAAACGGATGCGGGCTCGACGGGCCAGCGGAAATGACCGCTCGGCAGCGGGACCGTCAGGCGACGCCGCAGCCGTGTCCCTTTGCGCCCGCCGGCTGAAAGGCTTTCAGCGCTCTTCGTCCTCGGACGTTTCTTCGTGCTCCGGGCCGGCAATGACGTAGCTGCCGGAGAGCCACCGGTTCAAATCGACCGACTTGCAGCGCGGCGAACAGAACGGATAGTTCTCGCGCCGCGACGGGCGTCCGCATTCCGGACATTTGCGGGTCGGCCGCATCGCCGTCGGGGGTGACACCTCGCCGCTCACCGGCCGTCCCCGCCTTTGCCGGCCGGCTTCGGGCCGTCACCGGTGGCGCTCGCCGGTTCGAGCCTGCGATCGTCATCTCCGTCGACGTCGTCCTCGTCGGCGTCCGCGTCGGCGTCGGCGTCGGCGTCATCCGCATCGGCAGCGGCGTCGTCCGCCCCCTCGCCTGCCGTCTCGTCCCGGTCGTCCGCAATCGGACCGCGTTCCGGGCCCGCGGCGGGCCGGCGCGGCGGGCCGTTGGCGGCGTCCTCCTCGTCCTCCAAGTCATCGACCAGATCCGCCTCGTCGGAGGGTTCTTCGTCGACGATTTCCGCGTCGGAAAGGTCATGGGAGGGAGGCGTCGGGCGGCGTCCGTCCCTGGCCGCGGCCTGATCGACCGGGCGGCCGGCAGCCGGTTCGGGGCCGCGGCCGACGACAAAGCCTGCTTTCGGCATCGTCCGGCCCTGCGGCTCGCCGCCCCCCGCGGCGTCGTCGTCCGCCTCGCGCAGCGTCTGCGGCGCGCGCCAGCCGGCATAGATGTCGTAACCCTCGCCCGAAAGCAGCGCCAGCGTCTCGGCGAGAGGCAGGCCGACGACATTGGTGTAGGAGCCGACGAGCCGGACGACGAAGGCGCCGGCGAGCCCCTGGATGGCGTAGCCGCCGGCCTTGCCGCGCCACTCGTCCGAGGCGAGATAGCTCTGGATGTCGAGACGCGACAGCCGCTTGAACCGCACGCGCGATTCGATCAGCCGCTGGCGCAGCGCGCCGTTCGGCCCGATGACGCAGACGCCTGTATAGACCCGGTGGGTGCGGCCCGAAAGCGTGCGCAGATTGGCGAGCGCGTCTTCCTCGTTCTCGGCCTTCGGCATGATCTGCCGGCCGACGGAGACCACCGTATCGGCAGCGAGCACGGTCGCCGGACCGTAGGCCAGCTCCCGCAGGCGCCGCACCGCGACTTCCGCCTTCCATTTCGACAGCCGCTTTGCCAGCGAGCGCGGATGTTCGCTCTTCTGCGGCGTTTCGTCGATGTCGGCCGGCATCAGCCGGTCCGGCTCGACGCCCGCCTGCTGCAGGAGAGCCAGCCGGCGCGGCGAGGCGGAGGCGAGGACCAGACGTTGGGAGGACGACATGCCCGACGGACTTGCGGCTTACTTGAAGCGGTAGGTGATACGACCCTTGGTCAGGTCGTAGGGGGTCATCTCGACGAGGACCTTGTCGCCCGTCAGCACGCGGATGCGGTTCTTGCGCATCCGTCCGGCCGTATGGGCGATGATTTCGTGGTCGTTCTCGAGCTTGATCCGAAATGTCGCATTCGGCAGCAGCTCGGTCACGACGCCCGGAAATTCGAGAACTTCTTCTTTTGCCATTCGCTCTGTGATCCTAGACTTCGGTTCGTCGCGGCCCGGCTGGGCCGGGCGCGAGCATTGCGATCGTCGGCATCGGTGCCTGCCCGCCGCGTTTATGTTCTGGTTCCTTCGGGTGACGGCGGCCGGGGCGACCCGTCGTCCCGATCTCGTCCCGGCAGGCCACGCGCGCGCCGGAACCGCGCCGCCGAGCAAGCCCGCCGGATTGCGCCCCTTAAATCGGCGCAAATGCGGCAAAATGCAAGCCGGCCCGTCGCGGCGCTTCCGCAGCGGCGGACACCCTGCAGCTGACCGGCCGCCATCAGCCGCCGGCGCGGCTCGCCGATCAGCCGGAGATCCGCTCGATCTCCGCGCCGCAGTTTCCGAGCTTCTCCTCGAGCCGCTCGAAGCCGCGGTCGAGATGGTAGACGCGGTTGACCAGCGTGTCGCCCTCGGCCGCGAGGCCGGCGATGACCAGCGACACCGAAGCCCGGAGATCGGTCGCCATCACCGGCGCGCCCTTCAGCTTCTCGACCCCCTCGACCCGCGCCACCTGGCCGGCGAGCGAGATCTTCGCCCCGAGACGCGCGAGTTCCTGGACGTGCATGAAGCGGTTCTCGAAGATCGTCTCGGTGATGCTCGCCGTGCCGACCGACTTCGTCATCAGCGCCATGAACTGCGCCTGAAGATCGGTCGGAAAGCCCGGATAGGGGTCGGTGGCGACGTCCACCGGCGCGATCCCGCCGCCGTTGCGATAGACCCTGATGCCGCCGTCGACCGGAGTGAGCGAAACCCCCGCCCGACCGAGCGTCTCCACCGCCGTCGGCAGCAGGTCGGCGCTGGTGCCGGTGAGGATCACGTCGCCGCCGGTCATCGCCACCGCCATGGCATAGGTGCCGGTCTCGATCCTGTCGGGCAGGACGCGGTGGCGGGCGCCGGAGAGGGCGCGCACGCCGTCGATGCGGATCGTCGACGTGCCGGCGCCCTCGATCTTCGCGCCCATCGCCGTGAGGCAGCGGGCGAGATCGGCGACCTCCGGCTCGCGGGCGGCGTTTTCCAGCACCGTCTCGCCCCTTGCGAGCGTCGCCGCCATCATCAGGACATGGGTCGCGCCGACCGAGACCTTGGGCAGGCGGAACCGGTCGCCGACCAGCCCGCCCTTCGCCCGGGCGACGACGTAGCCGGACTCGATGTCGAGATCGGCGCCCAGCGCCCTCAGGCCGTCGATGAAGATGTCGACGGGCCGGGTGCCGATGGCGCAGCCGCCGGGCAGCGACACCTTGGCCTCGTGCATGCGGGCGAGCAGCGGCCCGATCACCCAGAAGCTCGCCCGCATCTTCGAGACGAGATCGTAGGGCGCGGTGGTGTCGACGATGTTGCGGGCGTTGAAATGAACGGTGCGGCCGAAGCCCGATTCCTGGCCGAGGCGTTTGCCGGCGACCGAGATGTCGACGCCGTGATTGCCGAGGATCCGGGTCAGGAGCTCGACGTCGGCGAGGTGCGGCACGTTCTCGAGCGTCAGGATGTCGTCGGTGAGCAGCGAGGCGATCATCAGCGGCAGCGTCGCGTTCTTCGCCCCGGAAATCGGGATCGTGCCGTTGAGTTCGTTGCCGCCGCGAATGCGAATGCGATCCATGAGCGCTCCTGGTGGCCGGTCGTCCGGCGGTGTCGGTTCTAAAATCCGGGCGGATCGGCCAGGCGGGGCCGCAGAACGGTCCGTCGCAAATGTGGCGGCAATGGGCCGATCGCGGGCGACCACCCGCGACCCGTCTCTTCCGCGGCGGTCTCTACACCAGCGAGGAAAAGGTTACAAATCCGCGAAAAGCGGCCGGATGCCGGGGAGGACCGCAGGGCGACGCTGCACCGAGGTGTCGCCGTCAGATAACTGCAATCCGGATCGAGCCTGGCGGTCGGCGACGCGCCCATCCCGGTCCTTTTCGAGGGAGACGGGCAATCCGGAGCGTGTTGCGCCGCTATCCATCGAAGGTCGGCCGCGAGTTCGCCCCCCTCTGCCCTGCCGGGCATCTCCCCCGCCAGGGGGGAGATCACCCCTTGCATCGACGCCCTGCCGTATCCGTCGATCGATCGGCCCGCCCCTCGTCGATCGATCGGCCCGCCCGTATTGGTACTGTTCCGCCCGCCGCCGCTCGTCGGCAGAAGGGGCGGCAGCGTCCAAGCTTCAGATCTCCCCCCGTGCGGGGGAGATGCCCGGCAGGACAGAGGGGGGGTGCCTCGCGCAGCTTCAACGAGGGGGCCGCCCCGCGCCAACCTATCCCTCCCGAACCGGTCTCCTCAGCGCTTGACCTCCCAGGTAGTCACCCGCTCTCCCGTCGCCGGGTCCTTGCCGTCCTTCAGCTGGATGCCCTTTGCCGCGAGTTCGTCGCGGATGCGGTCGGCCTCGGCAAAGTTCCTGTCGCGGATGAGCGCGAGGCGATTGGCCACGGCGGCATCGACTTCCGCCGGATCGATCCCCGCCGATCCTTCGGCCGTCGCTTCCGCCAGCCGTGTCTGGAAGGCCGCGAGATCGACGCCGACGAGGTCGAGGCAGGCGACCAGCGCCGCCGGGTCGGAGCGGCGCAGCGCGTGCAGTTCGGCGATGGCCCCGGCGCTTGCCAGATCATCCTGAAGAGCGGCGACGAATGCCTGGCTCGGTGCGCTGGCTGCAACGCCCGTCCCGGCCCGGGCAAATCCGTCCAACAGGTCTTCCGCCTCTTCCAGCCGCTTGACCGAAAAATCGATCGGCTCGCGGTAATGCGTCATCAGCATGGCGAGGCGCAGCACCTCGCCCGGCCATTTGCGGCCGCCGAATTTTTCGGTCTCCAGCAGTTCGCGGATGGTGACGAAGTTGCCTTCCGACTTCGCCATCTTGCGGCCTTCGACCTGCAGGAAGCCGTTGTGCATCCAGACCTGTGCCATGGCGTCCGTGCCGTGGGCGCAGCGCGACTGGGCGATCTCGTTCTCGTGGTGCGGGAAGATCAGGTCGAGACCGCCGCCATGGATGTCGAAGGTCTCGCCGAGCAGCGCCTCCGACATCACCGAGCATTCGAGGTGCCAGCCCGGGCGGCCGCGCCCCCAGGGGCTCTCCCAACCCGGCTCCTCGGGCGATGACAGCTTCCACAGAACGAAGTCGCCCGGGTTCTTCTTGTGAGCGTCGACGGCGACGCGGGCGCCGGCCCGCTGGTCCTCGAGCCTGCGCCGCGAAAGCCGGCCGTAGTCGGCCATCGAGGTGACGTCGAACAGCACCTCGCCGCCGGCCTCGTAGGCGTGGCCCCTCTCGATCAGGGTCTCGATCATCGAGACCATGTCGTGGCCGTCGCCGCGGCTGACATAGGCGGTGGCGCGCGGCTCGAAGGTGGGCGGAAGGCAGCCGAGCGCCGCGACGTCGGCATGGAACTGCTCGGCCGTCGCCGAGGTCACCCGGACGATCGCCTCGTTCAAAGGCAGCTCCGGATAGTCGCGCAGGGCCCGCGCGTTGATCTTGTCGTCGACGTCGGTGATGTTGCGGACATAGGTGACGTGGTCGGCGCCGTAGAGATGGCGGAGCAGGCGGTAGAGCACGTCGAAGACGATGACCGGCCGGGCGTTGCCGATATGGGCGAAGTCGTAGACCGTCGGCCCGCAGACATACATGCGCACGTGCCGGTCGCGCTCGGCGACGCCGCTTTCGGCGCGCCAGTCGAGCGGGCGGAACGGCGCCTTCTCGCGCGTCATGGTGTTGAAGAGGGTGAGGCCGCGAAAGCCGTCGTCTTCGCTCATCGTCTCAGATCCCGTCCGGCGGGGCTCGTCCCCTGCCACCCCGTCCATGCAAGTCGATATGGTCGCCGCCCGCCTTACAGGATGTCGCCGGTGATGGCGATTCTCGGCTGCTTCGGCCGGGTGGGGCGAGGCCCCCGCGCTGGTGTCCGGCACGCCGGTCCGGCCCTCGGACATGCCGCCGCCGGCCGCCGCGGAGGGCACCCTGCATTCACACATCCGCAGCCTGACGATTCGTCTCGAAACGAAACACAAATTGTCCGCTGAAGCGATCTGGAACGAAAGTCCTCGCACCGGCCGATACGAGGAAAAATCCTCCGCTTTTCAGCATCATCCCTGTCGCCGACAGGCAACGGCCGAGGAACCTCGACGGCCATGGCGGATTAGCCACAAGGATCCGTTAGCGATTGTCTTCAAACTGGCGCAATCGGCGGCCTCTTAGAGACCATCACCCTGAAGATGCGAGCAGCATGACATGACTACCAAGGACACCCTGAAATTCCGGTCGAAGCGCGAACGCGAGAGCGAGATCGACCTCGTCCGCAACTATCGCGACATCGCCATCCCGGCGATCGCCGCCGCCAGCAGCGCAACGCGCAAGAACAACACGGCGACGCGCGAGGCAGCGGCGCGGCAGACGGTCACTCTCGTCGCCGCGGAATAGCGCTTGCAGCCTGGCGGGCGGATCGCAGCGACGAGGCGCTGCAGATCCGCGCGTCCGGGCGGCGCTCGACAAGGGAGCGAGCGCGTGCCGGACGGCGATCCTGCGCGGGATTGCCACAGGGCGCGTTCGCCACGGAACAGCTTGACGGCGGGTGCTCCGATCGGGTCGCCCGCCGTCTGCATCTCGAAGGAGTTGCGTCCGCTTTTCTCAGCCGGGCATCTCTCCTGACACGGCGAGATCCGCCAGAGCCGGCGCCCGCATCAGATCGGCGATCCCTTCCGGCGGAACGTGCCGGCAATCGAGCCAGCGGGCGAAATCGCCCTTACGAATGACGACAGGCAGCCTCTGGACCGGCGACCCCTCGCCGGGGCGCGGCTCCGCGGTAAGGATCGCCGCCGTGTCGATCTCGCTGCCGTCCGGTGCGAGATAGGTCTCCACCAGCCCGGCCATCGCGAACACCGCCGCGCCCTTCGCCGAAAAGCCCAGGGCGGCGCCCGCCCGGCCCTCACCGCTCATCTTGCGGAAGAAGGCGGTTGCCGGGACGAGGCAGCGCCGGTAGCGCAGGGCGCCGCGGAAGGCGGCATTTTCCGCCGCGGTCTCCGCCCTGGCGTTGAACATCGCCGGCAGCCGTTCGTCCGCCTTGAACCAGGCGGGGATCAGTCCCCAACGGACGAGCATGGCCGCGCGGCCGTCGTGGGTCGCCTCGGCCCTCCCTTCCCGGCCGGCGAGAACGACGAGGATCGGCTGGGTCGGAAGGATGAGCGGCCGCGGCGGAAAGTCGTCGATGCTGGACAGGCCGAGACATTCGGCGACGATCGGCGGTGGGGCGGTCAGGGCGAATCGGCCCGGCACGGCGTCAGTCCCTTCCGCCGCGCCGGATCGCCGCGAGGCCGATGGCGGGGCCGCAGAAGGACGAGAAGGCGCGACGCGATGGCTGCAGCAAGCGGAAAACCACTCCTCGGCGTGTCGGTGTGTCTGGCAAACGAGGAGGGTATCCTTCTCGTGCGCCGCGGCAAGGAGCCGTTCCGCGGACTCTGGAGCCTTCCGGGCGGGGCCGTGCAGTTCGGCGAGACTCTCGAATCTGCGGCACGGCGGGAACTCTCGGAAGAAACCGGCGTCGCGGCGCCCGCCCTCAGTCTCGCCACGCTGCACGAAGCGATCGGCGAGGACGCGCATGCGGTCATCGCGGTGTTTCGCGGCAGGCTCCCCAGCGAAACGGCGCCGCTCGCCGGCGACGATGCCGAAGCGGCCGAGATCGTCGCGTTCGCCGATGTCGAGGCGCGCGAGGCGGCCGGCCGCACGACGCCGGGGCTTTGGGGGGTGGTGCGGCAGTGTCTTGCGGGCAGGTCGCTGCCCGAGCCTTGAGCGCCGGCCGACGGCTTTGTCCTGTCTTTCCCCTTCTGGCTGCAGGATGACGCCAAAAGCAACCTTCTGGGCTGTTGCGAAGCGGACGCAGGCTTGGGAATAACGCCCCTCACCCGCCCACTCGCGCTTGCAGCAAGGTTAGCGAATGATGAATTCTCGTCCCATGCAAGCGAGACGACTCATCGCTGCCGCGTTTCTGGCCCTTGCGGGGCCGGCGACGGCGGGCGCCGCAATGGCGCAGGCACCCCTCGAGGCTCCGCCCGAGCGGCAGAACGAGGCCGCCTACATGCCGCAGCTCAGCCGTCTCGCGATGATTCTCGGCTCGATGCACTTTCTGCGCAAGCTCTGCGGCGATGCCGAGGCCGACGTCTGGCGCGACGAGATGCAGGCGCTGCTCGATGCGCAGAACCCGGCGGATGCGGAACGCCAGCAGATCATCGCGAGCTTCAACAACGGCTACCGCACCTTCGCGGCGACCTATCGCAGCTGCACCAGCGCCGCCCGCGTCGCGGTGAACCGGTATCAGAAGGAGGGCGCCGCCCTCGCACGTGAGATCGGCTCAAGGTACGGGACTTAACGTTTGATTAACGATCGCGGGGGATTCGCCGGTCGCGCGTGTCGGATCATGCTAGGTCTTAACGACTGGTGAAATTCGGTACGAAAGTTTTATGGGGGTCACATGATCGATGTACAGAGCGCCGAGCTGGAGGAAATGATCCAGGCGGAGAAGAAGCAGGTGGCCCTGGAATACCACAACGAGGCCTGGGCGGACGGCATGTCCGACGGGATCGAGGCGGACATCCTGGCGGAGACCGCCATCGCCACGGCGCTCACGGAACTCGTCCGGCTGCATGGGGAGGACGACGTCCTGATCATGATGGAGACGCTGAAGAAGCGGCTCGAATACGGAGAGTTCCGCCCCGACCGGACGATCCAGTAGCCACGACCCGCATCGCGATACTGAAAATTTTGCACGGCAGGGCGTCGGGGCGCGCTCTGTCGCGGCAGCCTGACGACATCGGAGACAGCCGCACCATGCGCCCGTCCAGACGCCCCGCCCTTCGCCCGGCCCTTCGCTATGCCCTCGCCGGCCTGTCGCTGCTCGCGGCCGAGGGCGCCTCTGCATTCTCGCAGTTCGAGGGTGACAGCGGCAAGTACAGCGGCAGCCGGGACGGCATCCTGGCCGTGCCTTTGCCCCCCCTTCCAGGCACGGAACGCGAGCGCGCCGGCCCCTATCTTCCCTCCGACAAGCCGGCCGGCAAGGCCCGGCAGCAGGACGACCGGCATCGCGGCACGCCCTCCGGCGGCACCGGCGGAGACGTCGAGGGGACCGACGCCGGCGAGGTGCCGATCTCGCCGGAAGACGAGAAGGAGAGCGGCGGCAAGTCGGGCCGCCCGGCGGCCACGCCGCGCCCGATCGAGGAAGGTGCCCCCTCCGCGCCGGTCAGATACCAGGCCGACCCCCCGCCGCCCGGCCGGGACGGCACCGGACCGCGGGTTGGCCGGCCGTCGCTCGGAGACGAATCGGCCGCCGGCGCCGATGCCGCTGCGGCGGTACCGCTCGCGGCGGAGATCGGCCATGGCGAGGAGAAGCTCCCCGGCCCGGTTCGCGAGATTCGCCGCAAGCTGATGGAGGTCGCCCGCAGCGGCGACATCGAGCGCCTGCGGCCGCTGATTGAGACCGGCGACGAAGGCACGGTCTTCAGCTTCGCCGACACGCCCGAGGATCCGATCGCCTTTCTCAAGCAGATTTCCGGAGACGGGCAAGGCATCGAGCCGCTCGCCATCATGCTCGACCTTCTGGAATCGGGCTATGCGCGGGTCGAGCCGGACACGCCGGACGAGATCTACGTCTGGCCGTATTTCACCCAGGTCGACATCACCAAGCTGACCAAGCCGCAGCTGGTGGAGCTGTTCCAGATCGTCACCGCCGGCGATTACCAGTCGATGACGGATTTCGGCGCCTACAACTTCTACCGGATCGGCATCACGCCGGACGGCAAGCTGCAGTTCTTCGTCGCCGGCGACTGACCGCCGGCCCTTCCGTCCTGCGAAAAGCCTCTCCCGGGCCGGCAGACGCCGTTCGCCCCGGCGCGGCCTCAGCGAAAGCGTGTCGCCGCCTGCCCGTGGGCGGCCCGCAATGCCGAGACGTCGACGCCGAGCGGCAGGCCGTCGACCACCCGCCAGTTGCCGGCCACCATCACCCTGTCGGCGCCCTGGGCGCCGCAGAGGACGAGCGCGGCGATCGGATCATGGGCTCCGGAAAAGCGCAGATCATCGAGCGTGAACAGCGCGAGGTCCGCCTGTGCACCGACGGCGATGCGGCCGAGTTCCGGCCGGCCGAGACAGGCGGCGGAACCGGTGGTGGCGAGGGCGATCGCCTCGCGGGCGGTGAAGGCGGCCGCCGACCGCGTCCTCAGCCGCTGGAGCATCAGCGCGCTGCGCAGCTCGGCGATCATGTTCGAGCCGTCGTTCGAGGCAGAGCCGTCGACCCCGAGCCCCACCGGCGCGCCGGCGGCCAGGAGATCGCTCACCTGGCAAAAGCCCGAGGCGAGCACCGCGTTGGAGGACGGGCAGTGGCAGACGCCCACTTGATGGCGCCCGAGCCTGCGGCATTCCTCGGTGGTGAAATGAATGCCGTGGGCGAGCCAGGTCCGCGGGCCGAGCCAGCCGACCTCCTCCAGATAGTCGAGCGGCCGGCAGCCGAAGGTCGCCTCGCAGAAGCGGTTTTCGTCCTCGGTCTCGCCGAGATGGGTGTGCAGCCGGCAGTCGTGCCGCTCCGCGAGCGACGCGGTCTCCCGCATCAGGTATTTCGTCGCTGAAAAGGGCGAGCACGGCGCCAGCGCGATCTGCACCATCGCCCCTGTCGAGCGGTCATGGTGGCGGGCGATCAGCCGCTCGCAGTCGGCGAGGATGGTGTCGGCATCCTGGACGACGTGGTCCGGCGGCAGGCCGCCGTCCTTTTCGGAAAGATCCATCGAGCCGCGGGTGAGCGTCACGCGGATGCCGAGCGCCTTCGCCTCCTCGACCTCGATGTCGATCGCCTCGTCGAGCCCCCGCGGGAAGAGATAGTGATGGTCGGCGGCGGTCGTGCAGCCGGACATCAGAAGTTCGGTGAGCGCCAACCGGGCGGCGAGCCGCAGGCTGTCGGCGTCGAGCCGTCCCCAGATCGGATAAAGGCTCGTCAGCCAGGGGAACAGCTCTTTGTCGATCGCCGCCGGATGGGCCCTCGTCAGCGTCTGGTAGAAATGGTGGTGGGTGTTGATCAGCCCCGGCAAAACGACGTGCCGCGAGGCGTCGAAGGTCTCGTCGACGGGCGCCTGCGGCGCCCTGCCCGCCGGCACCAGCTCGGCGATGCGGCCATCCTCGACGACGATGCCGCCGCCGGCAGCGTCGTCAAGGATCGCCAGCGGGTTCTTCAACCAGAGGCGGCGCGGGCGTGGGGGCGCCCCTTCGCCTTCATGACGCGGCTCTCCGGCCATCGGCGGCTCCCCTCGTGAAGACGGCGCCCCGGTCACGGCGCGAGGTCGTCCATGTCGAAGGCCAGGACGTCGCGGAGAAAGGCGACGAAGGCCTCCGCCTGATGCTCGGCGATCGCCCGTCCGATCTCCGGCGTCGCGAGGCCGGCGTCGCCGACGACGCCCGCGCGGTTGAGATCGCCCGCCATCCAGCCGAAGCCGAGGCGGCCATGGGCGCGCAGATGGGTGTGGCGCCCGGCAAGTTTCGCCTGCAGCGTCTCAAAGCGGCGGATCTTCTCGCGGCGCACCAACGCCGGGCGAAAATGCAGCATCAGCGCGGTTTCGACGGCACCGCCATGGATGCCATGGTCGATCTCGGCCTCGGGCAGGACGCCTTCGGGATAGCCGAAGCGTAGCCACGAACATGTGGCGACCAGCATATGGCGTCTGTGCCTCAGTTCCAGCGCCGCCGTGTCCATGACCGGCGTGTTGCCGCCATGGGCGTTGACCACGACGAGGCGCCGGAAGCCGGCATCCGCCAGTCCCTCGCCGATCTCGATCAGCGTCTTCGTGGCGGTCTGCCAGCTTAGGCTGAGGGTGCCCGGAAAGCCGGTGTGCTCGGTCGACTTGCCGAACCTGAAGGTCGGCAGGAACGTCGCCGGCAGGTCGTCCGGCAGGCGCTCGATCACCGTTTCGACCATCGCGTCGGCGAGCATCGCGTCGGTCCCGAGCGGCAGGTGCGGCCCGTGCTGTTCGACGGCGGCGATGGGCAGCACGGCGGCGGCGCGGCCGAGTTTCGGCCGCAGCCCCGCCAGTTCCTCGCTCGTCAGTTCCTCGAAGCGGCGTCGCATCGGCCCCTCGTCGATCCCGTTCCCGCCTTGATGCCCTCCCCGCCGGTCGGGCGCAAGCTCTTGTTGCGACTAGACAACGCCGTTCCGCTCGCCCATGGTGGCGCAGGGTCATGGCATGGGAGACATGATGGCGCGGAAAAAGAAGAAGAGCTCCGTCACGGGTCAGCTCGTGCTCGCCGCCCGAAGCGCCAGAACCGCCCTCATGCATGATCTCGACGACGTCGGCCTCTATCCGGGCCAGGACAGCGTCCTCGTCGCCATCGGCGAGGAGGACGGGATCTCGCTGCGCGATCTCGCCGAAAAGCTCGCCGTCAGACCGCCGACCGTGACCAAGACCATCGCCCGCCTCGTCGGCCAGGGACTGGTGGAAAAGCGCGCGTCGGAAAACGATCTGCGGCAGAGCCGGGCGTTCCTGACCGTCGCCGGCCAGGCGGCGGTCGAGGACGTGAAGAGGGCGCAGAAGTCGCTGGAGCGCCGCGCCCTTGGCGGGTTCTCGCCCAAGGAGCGCAAGAATTTCCGCCGCTATCTGATGCGCATTCGCGAGAATCTCGGGGCCGCAGGCGCCGCCGAACTGACAGACGCCGAAGACTGACGGTCCCGGGGCCGCCACCCGGCAGGCGCCGAATTTCGCCCGTGACGAGCCGGCTGGATTGAAGACGGCGGGATTTCGAAAAGCGAAGGCGGCTCCGGCGCCGCCACCGTCCCGTGAAAATCCCCCGGACGATCGCCTCGCCGGCCTTCGAGGCCCGGCCGCTCTGCCAGCGGCCGGGCGTCTTCAGGCGGGATACGGCCGTCGTCCAGTCCGGCGATTAGCCGAGCTGCGACTTCACGAAGTCCTTGACGATCGCCACGATGCCGCGGCCGAGCAGGTCGTCCAGCGCGTCGCAGAACTGGTCGACATGCTCCTCGCCGCAGATCAGCGGCGGCTCGAGCCGGATGACGTTGCGGTTGTACTCGGTGAACGCGACGAGGACGTCGTAATCCCTGAGCAGCAGCGCCCCGATGAAACCGGAGAGCGAGCCCTTCAGCTTGTCGTCCAGCATCGCCACCATCGGCCGCAGCGCCAAAGGCAGCGTGCGGGAGAAGTCCTGGAACTCCAGCCCCACCATCAGGCCCTGGCCGCGGACCTCCTTGATGATCGTCGGATACTTCGCCTGGATGGTCTTCAGTCGGGCCAGCAGATAGGCGCCGGTGTCGGCCGAATTGCCGATCAGGTCCTCGTCGTAGAGGACGTTGAGGCCCTCGATCGCCGTCACGCAGGCTTCGCCGATGCCGCCGAAGGTCGCCTGGGCGTGGATCATCGCCGTCTTCGGCGAACCATAGGCCTTCATGTAGACGTCGCGCCGGGCGATCATCGCGCCGACCGCTGCCTTGCCGGCGCCGAGCGACTTCGCCAGCGCCGTCACGTCCGGCACCACGCCGTGATGCTCGAAGGCGTAGAACCTGCCGGTCCGGCCGTAGCCGCACTGCACCTCGTCGGCGACCCAGATGACGCCGTGCCGGTCGCAGAGAGCCCTCACCCCCTGCCAGTATTCTGTCGGCGCGCCGATGATGCCGCCGCCGCCCTGCACCGTCTCGAGCACGACGACGCCGATGTCCCTGTCGTTCTCCACCGCCCGCTTCAGGGCTTCGAGATCGCCGAAAGGCACCTTCACCCGGTTGTCGACCAGCTTGAACTCGCCCTGATAGAGCGTCGAATCGGTGATCGACAGAACGCCCTTCGACTTGCCGTGGAAGGAGTTCTCGGCATGGACGACCTTGCAATTCTTGCGGCCCGATGCCCGTTCGGCGACCTTGATCGCCGCTTCCATCGCTTCCGACCCGGTCGAGCCGAGAAACACCATGTCGAGCTCGCCCGGCGAGCAGGCGGCGATGTTCTTCGCCAGCGCCGCGGCATATTGCGACAGGAAGGCGATCGCGATCTCGTGGCGCTTCTCCTCCTGGAAGCGCTCGCGCGCCGCGAGGACCCGCGGGTGGTTGTGGCCGTGGGCGAGCGAGCCGAAGCCGCCGAAGAAGTCGAGGATCTTGCGGCCGTTCTGGTCGGTGTAGAACATCCCCTCGGCGCGCTCGATCTTCACCTTGTGGAAGCCGAGCAGCTTCATGAAGTGGAACTGGCCGGGATTGATGTGGCTCTTGAACAGGTCGGCCATGGTCTCGACCGGCATCGCCTTGGCGTCCTCCACGGAGAGGAGGTTCGGCTTTGCCGGGCCGCGGCGTTCTGCGGCATCGAGCGTGGTCACGGGACGGTCGAGCATCGTCTACTCCCTCACTCGGCGGGTTGCGCGCTGGGCGCGGCGTGGCCGGCCGCGCCGGCGCGCTTGTTGCGGTATTCGCTGTAGGCGGCGATCAGCATGTCCTCGTCGCGGTACTGAGGTACCCAGCCGAGCTGCCGCTTGCCCTTGGAAACGTCGAGGACGCACTCCTCGTCGGCGATCAGATACTGCTCCGGGTCCATCAGCGGCATGTTGAGACGGTCCAGGAGGTCGAGCGTCTTCTTCACCGCCCATCCCGGCGTCGGGACGAGGATCGACTTCGAGCCGGCATGCTTGATCAGGTCGCCGAGCAGCTTCCTGACCGGCGGCGGGTTCAGCGAGCCGAGATTGTAGGCCTCGTTGGGCACGCCCGCCTTCCAGGCGAGCCGCGCCGCCTCGGCGCAGTCGAACACCGAGATGAACTGGTAGGGATTGCGGCCCGAGCCGATCATCGGGACCGGCAGGTTGTGGTCGATCAGCTTGAACAGCTTTTCCAGGATGCCGAGGCGCCCAGGTCCGATGATCAGGCGCGGCCTGAACAAGGAGATGTTCATGCCCTTCTCGCGCCATTTGGCGGCGAGGATCTCGGTGTCGAGCTTCGACTGGCCGTATTCGCCGAGCGGGGCGACCGGATGGTCCTCGGTCATCGGATAGACCACGGTGTGGCCGTAGATCATGTCGGTGGTGAAGTGGACGAGGTTCGGCGCTCCGGCCCTGGCCATCGCCTCGATGATGTTCTCGGTGCCGAAATAGTTCACCGGGTAGAAGAAGTCGTGGCGCTTCGCCCGAACCTGGATCGGCGACAGCATCTTGGCCGACAGGTTGTAGACCATGTCCTCGGGAGCGATCGCCACCGCCGCGACGGAGGCCTTGTCGGTGACGTCGCAATGGACGAAGCGGGCCCGGCCGTAATGCTTGAGGTCGCTCCTGACGATGTCGGCGACGACGACATCCTGGCCCTCGGCCACGAGCTTCTGGGCGAGGTGGCGGCCGACGAAGCCGTCGCCGCCGAAGATCACGTGTTTCATTGCGAAACCTCTGACGCGTTGTGCATGTGGGAGGGATTGGCGACGGCGTCGGCCACCTGCCGGTCGACGCTCTCGGCACGCGACGGTCCGCCGCTCTGGGCGATGAAGAAGGTGCCGCCGCAGATCAGGGCGATGCCGAGGATGCGCATCGCGTTGACGTCCTCGCGGAAGACGAAATACGCAAAGACCGCCACGGCGACGTAGGCGAGGGACAGGAACGGATAGGCGAAGGAGAGATCGACCTTCGACAGGACGAAGAGGTGCGAGGCCATCGAGATCACGAAGGTGCAGAGGCCGAGGAACACCCAGGGGCTGAAGACGATCTGCAGGATCTTCAGGATCGGATTGACGCCGGCGAAGGTCAGCGGACCGAGCTGCATCATGCCGTATTTCAGCATCACCTGCGCCGCGGCGTTGGTGAAGACGGTGAAGAGGATGAAGGGGATGTATTTCGTCATCGGCCGGATCTTTCCGTCGAGCCATCAAGGCATTGGCGAGGCATGCGCGACGCGTGCGCGGGGCGTCTCCATGACCGAACGTCATAAGGCCTGAAGTTCAGTGATGGGTTAAAGGTCGTCGCCCTCAGGCGCGGGCGCCAAGTATTGTCCCGGCGATGGTAAAGGAAGCGTCCGCCGGATCGCTCGAATTGTCTGCATCGGCGGGGTTTGCCGCCGGCGCCGCGCCGAGGCGCATTCCGGTCCGCCGCCAGAAGTCCGACATGGCGGCGGGATCGCGCAGCGCCTCCAGCGCGGCGTGGTGCGGAAAGCCCGCCGCGAAGGTCGCGGGCGACATCCGCGCGTCCTTGTAGGGATTGACGGCGCCGCCGGCCTCGACGGTGATCCGGTCGAGTTCGGCGAGAAGCGCCAGCGTCCGCGCGCCGCGATGCGGAAAGTCGAGCGTCAGCGTGTAGCCGGGACGCGGAAAACTGGTGAGGCCCGGGCTCTTCAGATCGCCGAACCGCTTCAGCACCGTCAGGAATGAGCCGTGACCGTGGCTCCTGGCGCATTCGATCAGCGCCCGCACCACCGCCTCGCCGTCGGCGAGGGGGACGACGCTCTGGTGCTGGAACAGGCCGCGGGGACCGTAGAGGCGGTTCCAGTCGCCGATGCGGTCGAGCGGGTAGAAGAAGCCGGAAAACGGCACCGTGCGCTGCCGCGTGCCGGGCCGGGCCTTGCGGTAGTAGGCCTCGTTGAACGCCTTCAGCAGCGGGCCGGCGAGCGGACTGACCGGCGGGGTGAAGGGAACGCCGGCGAGCCGCGGCGAGGCCTCGCCGGTATGATCGCCCTTCGCGGCGTGGTCGCCGCAGATCAGGTGTCCGCGCCCGAGGCTGCTGCCGCCGGCGAGCGAGTCGATCCAGGCGACGGCGTATTCGTGCGCCGCGTCGGCTTCGGCGGCGAGGTCGAAATAGTCGGCGAGCCGGTCGAAGCGGGTCGTCGTCTCGACGATCGACAGCGACGGCACCCGCATCAGCCGCACGGTGGCGCGGCGGATGAGGCCGGTCAGCCCCATGCCGGAGATGGTGGCGGCGAACAGCTCCGCGTTCTCCTCCGGCGTCAGCGTGAGGCGGCCGAGATCGGAGCGTTCGAGCTCGATCGCCTCGACCCAACGGCCGAACGTTCCCCGACGATGGTGGTTCTTGCCGTGGATGTCGTTGGCGATCGCCCCGCCGAGCGTGACGAACTGTGTGCCGGGGGTGACCGGCAGGAACCAGCCATGCGGCGCGACGTGCCGGGTGATCTCGGAGAACAGCACCCCCGCATCGGCGGTGAGGAGTCCCGTCTCCACGTCGAAGGCGTGAATCTGCGGCAAAAACCCGATCCGCGCGTCGACGAGGACGCCGGCGTCGTTGTGGCAGGAGTCGCCGTAGGAGCGGCCGTTGCCGAAGGGCAGATAGCCGCCCTCGCCCGTCGCCGGTGCGGGATCGAGGATCGCCTCGCGCATCGGCATTGCCGCACGCGGCCGGCGGTTCAGCCGGCCCCAGCTGTCGTGGTCGGCACTCTCACGCATAGGCGGCCAGGAGGAACATCACGCCACCGATGCCGATCATCATCTGGCTGCGCCAGTCCTGCAGCATGAAGACGACCGGATCGTCGTGCATCTGGTTGCGCCGCGCCAGCACCCAGATCCGCACGATGATGTAGAGGAGGATCGGACAGAGCGGCCAGACCAGCCAGGGCACCTGGTAATGCGTCAGGACCTCGGGGCTGTTGATGTAGAGCGCGAGCACCATCACCGCCGCGAAGCCCGAGGCCATGCCGGCCTGGGCGAGCGTCTCCAGATCGGCGTCGACATAGCCGCGGCCGGTCTTGGACCGCTCGGCGCCGGAGCCGAAATCCATGAGCTCGGTGTAGCGCTTCACCAGCGCGAGCGAGAGGAAGAAGAACAAGGAGAAGGCCAGCAGCCAGAACGACACCGACACGTCCGTCGCGGCGACACCCGCCATGATGCGGGTGGTGTAGAGGCCGGCGAGCGTCAGCACGTCGATCAGCAGCATCCGCTTGATCACCATCGAATAGGCGGTGGTGGCGACGAGATAGACCGCGAGCACCCCGAGGAAGGCCGGCGGCAGCAAGAGGCCGAGCACCAGCGACGTCGCCAGTAGTCCGGCGGCGAGCTTGAGCCCGTCCGGGATCTTCAGCGTGCCGCTGGCGAAAGGCCGGTTGCGCTTGGTCTTGTGCTTGCGGTCGGCGGTCAGGTCGACGAGGTCGTTGAGGATGTAGACCGAGGACGCGGCGAAGGAGAAGGCGAGAAACGCGATCATCGCCTCGACGATCATGCCGAGGTTGAAGAACTCGTGGGTCAGCGCGGTCGGAACGAAGACGAGGACGTTCTTCGCCCACTGGTGCGGCCGCATCGCCTTCAGCGCCGCCCGGACCGGATTGCCCTCCGCGACGATCAGCTCGGCGCCGCTCGTCCGCTGCCAGCGGCGGGCCGTGCGGTCGGGCGCGACGACGGTCGCCTCGGCCGCCGCCTCGAGCAGGCAGATGTCGTCACGCGAATTGCCGAGATAGTCGAAGCCCTCCTCCCCGCAGCTGGCGGTGATCCGCTCCAGCTTGCGGTCCGAGGTGAGGTTCACCGCGTCGCAGGACGCCATCACCTCGTCGAACAGACCGAGATGGTCGGCGATCGCATGGGCGAGCCGCTCGTTGGCGCCGGTGGCGAGGACGATGCGCCGGCCCTGCGCCTTGGCCGCGCGAAGCTGGCGAAGGACGTCCTCGCGATAGGGAACCAGCGCCGGATCAAAGTTGATCCCGGCGGCGAGTTCCGCCTTCATCCGTGCCTTGCCGGCAAGGTACCAGCCGGGAAGCTGCGCGAGGCGGAGGGGCGACTGGCGGGCGGTGAGGAACAGCGTCTCCCACAGCATGTCGCTCTTGATCAGGGTGCCGTCGAGATCGACGTAGATCGGACGGTCTTTCTGGCCAACGCAAGCGTCCACGAAACCTCTCCCTCGGAACCGGGAGTTTCGGCTCCCTGTCGTGGCGACCATTCTCGTCGCTGACGGTTTCGAGGGCGTTGAGGATCGCGGATCCGGCGCGTGCGAACGGCCGCTATCGCCGGATGTGGCAAAGGAACGGTGAATCCGCGTCGCTCGATTCGATCGACCTCGGCGGCGCGAAGTCGTGCCGCCGCTGCCGGCAGTCGGACCCGTCCGCCGCCGGCGCGGCCCTCAAGAGGCGCGCCCTCGGCGGCGCGACCGGCGCCACCTGGCGATCCGCACGTCCATGCGCCGCCGCCAGCGCCGCATGAGCGGCGAATCGACAGACAGGACGACGAGGCCGAGCGGCGCCATCCAGAATCCGAGGATCGGCAGGAAACCGAGGATGCCGCCGACAAGGAGGGCGCTGCCGAGCGCGATCCGCCAGGGTTTCGACCCGGGCAGCGGAAACTCCCGCCCGAAGAGGCGCAGCCTCGCGCGCGTCCCGCTCCGCTCCGACGCCCCCTGACCGTCGAAAGACGCGTCCGGCGCCGCGTCTTCCGGCCGCCTGCGATCCTCCCTGCCTTCCGGCGTCGATGCCATGCCTCGTCTCCGACGCGTCTTCACGAAATGTGGAGGCAGAGATGGGAGCGCCGGCAGCGGAGCGCAATCGGCCTCGCTGCCGGGCGCCGGCCGGCGGTCGACGCCGGGATTCCGGCAATTTCCGGACCGGTGAGCTTTTTTCCCGCCGAGGCTTGGCAAAGGGCGAAGGCCTTTGCTATAGGCCACGCCAACGCGGTGCCGCGTATTCCCCGGTAGCTCAGCGGTAGAGCATTCGACTGTTAATCGACAGGTCGCTGGTTCGAATCCGGCCCGGGGAGCCACCGCGCTTTTCAAGAAAGACGACGACTGAAAGCCACCGACCGAAACGGTCGTCGGGCCGCGTCGGCGTTTTCGCCGCCCTGCGCCGCCGGGTGCGGCCCTGTGACGCGGGAGAGCGTGTGGCGCCCGCGGCTGCGGCCCCCAAGATTCAACTTGTAAGATTGCCGAGAAAGACCCGTCATGAATGAACCGCCCGCCATCCTCTTCGTGTGCCTGGGCAACATCTGCCGTTCGCCGCTGGCGGAAGCCGCCATGCGCGCCGCGGCGGAACGCGAGAAGCTCTCCCTCCACGTCGAATCTGCCGGCCTCGGCCGCTACCACATCGGTTTTCCGCCGGACCGCCGGGCGCAGGCCGTCGCGATGCGGAACGGCATCGACATCGGCCAAAAGCGGGCGCGCCTCGTCACCCGCGAGGACTTCTACCGCTTCGATCACGTGGTCGGGCTCGACACGGAGAATCTCGCCGGCCTGCGCCGGTTCGCGCCGGCAGATTCCACCGCCAAGGTCAGCCTCCTCCTCGATCACGTCTCCGGGCGCGAGGGCCAGTCGGTCGCCGATCCCTATTACGATCAGGATGCCGCCTTCGACACGGCGTGGCGCGATGCCGTCGCCGGCGCGGAGGCGCTGGTCGCGGAACTGAAGGGGAAAGCCGCGGATCAATGACGGATCTTGCCGGACGAGCCGCCGAACTCGTTGCCGGCAAGGTCGCCGAAGCCCGGCATTTCGCCGGCGGCTCCCTGTCGAGCGTCGAGCTCGTCCGCCTGACGGACGGCCGCGAGATGCTGGTGAAGTCCGGTCCCTCGCCCGAAGCGGAGGCCCGGATGCTGGGCGCGCTCAGGAAGGCCGGCGTTCCGGCGCCGCAGGTCTTCGCCTCGGGTGCAGAGGTGCTGGCGATCGGGCGTCTGCCCGACGACGGCGGCCTTGCCGCCGCCTGGGGCGACCTCGGCCGGGTGCTGCGGCGCCTGCACGGGACGAAGGGCGAATCCTATGGCTGGCCGGATGACTATGCCTTCGGCCGGCTTCCGATCGTCAACCGGTCGTCCGACGACTGGCCGGCCTTCTATGCCGAGCATCGCCTGCTTGCCGCCGCCCGCGGCACCGGCGCCGACGTCGAGCGCCGCGTCGACGCCTTGTGCGGCAGGCTCGCAGAGATCCTGCCGCGGCGACCGTCGCCCGCCCTCCTCCACGGCGATCTCTGGAGCGGCAACGTGCTGACCTCCGGCGGCCGGGTGTCGGGGCTCATCGATCCCGCCTGCTATTTCGGCGACGGCGAGATCGACATCGCCATGCTGTCGCTCTTCGCCCGGCCGAGCCGGGCGTTCTTCGAGGCATATGGCGCACTGCCGGACGGTCACCGCGAACGCGCGCCCGTCTATGCCCTGTGGCCGGCGCTCGTCCATCTCAACCTCTTCGGCGCCGGCTATCGCGGCATGGTCGAGGGATTCCTCCGCGTGGCCGGCTTCTGAAGCCCCGGCGCCTGCCGCGGCGATCCGCCCGCCCGGTGCTGCCTTTCCGATTGACGTCTTACGGCCAGATAGTCGGGCATGACCGAGCCCTGCATCATCACCGTCGCGATCACCGGGTCGCTGCCCACCAAGGCGAACAACCCGGCCGTGCCGATCAGCGTCCCCGAGCAGGTCGAATCGACTCACGCGGCGTTCGAGGCCGGCGCGAGCCTCGTCCACTGCCATGTCCGCAACGACGACGGGACGCCCTCGTCGGACCCGGAGAAATTCGCCCGGCTGATGGAAGGCGTGCGCCGGTACTGCCCCGGCATGATCGTGCAGTTTTCGACCGGCGGGCGATCGGGAAGCGGGCGCGAGCGCGGCGGCATGCTCTCGCTGAAGCCGGACATGGCCTCGCTGTCGACGGGTTCGGTGAACTTCCCGACGCGGGTCTACGAAAATTCCCCCGATCTCGTCGACTGGCTGGCCGAGGAGATGCTGCGCCACGGCGTGAAGCCGGAGATCGAGGCGTTCGACCTGTCGATGATCTTCAAGGCCGTCCAGATGGCTGAGGAAGGCCGGATCGAAGGGCCGCTTCACGTCCAGTTCGTGATGGGGGTGAAGAATGCGATGCCGGCCGATCGCGAGAGCTTTGCGTTCTTCGCGGCGACCCTGAAGCGCCTCGCCCCGGACGCGACCTTCACCGGCGCCGGCATCGGCCGTTTCCAGACGACGCTGGTCGACTGGAGCCTCGACGCCGGCGGCCACTGCCGGACCGGCCTCGAGGACAACGTTAGGCTCAGCCGCGACGCGCTCGCACCCTCGAATGCCGCGCTGGTCCGGCTTGCCGCCGAACGCTGCGAACGGCATGGCCGCCGGGTCGCGACACCGGCCGAGGCGCGGCGCATCCTGTCGCTTCCCGCCGCCTGATTCCCCTCCCTTCAAGAAAACGCCTCGGAACGGACGCGATGATCGACACCGGCAGGACCGCGCATTGGATTCGCCAGCTTTCGCTCCGGCTCTGGTCGAAGGTGGAACTCTGGACGCTGATCGGCGCGCTGCTCGCCGCCGGGGCGATCTGGGCCTTCGTCGCGCTCGCCGGCGAGGTCGTCGAGGGCGACACCAAGGGGCTCGACCGGACGATCCTTCTGGCGCTGCGCTCCTCGACCGACCCTTCCGATCCGGTCGGTCCGCGCTGGCTGGAAGAATTCGGCCGCGACGTGACCGCCCTCGGCGGCACCGGCATCCTGATCATGATCACCACCTTCGTCGCGATCTATCTTCTGATCTCCGGCAAGCACCGCTCGATGGTGATGACCGTCGCGGCGATCGCCGGCGGCTTCCTGGTCGGCCAGGTCCTCAAGCGCAGCTTCGACAGGCCGCGTCCCGACCTCGTCCCGCATGGCGATTACGTCTACACGGCGAGCTTTCCGAGCGGCCATTCGATGATGTCCGCCGTCACCTATCTGACGCTGGCGATTCTCCTCGCCCGCGTCGAGCCGCGGCGGCGGGTGCGGGCCTTCCTGCTCGGCCTCGCGGTTTTCCTCACGGTGATCGTCGGCATCAGCCGGGTCTATCTCGGCGTCCACTGGCCTTCCGACGTCCTCGCCGGCTGGACGGCGGGCGCCGCCTGGGCGCTGATGTGGTGGCTGCTCGCGACCTGGCTGGAGAGCCGCGGCGCCGTCGAGCCGAGCCCTCAGGACGTCGCGGGCCCGGTGACGATCGGCCTCGCAGAACCAGACGAGAGGGAAGCGATCCGCAGCGACCTCGCCTCCCGCGGCGCACCGGCGGGCGGTGCGCCGCGCCCTCAAAAATAGGGCGCCGCACAACCGCCGGCGTCCCGCGGCGGGCGCTGGCGAACGGGCTCAGACTTTCGTCGCAGGCCGGCCCGGCACGTCCGGGCGCAGGGACTTTTTTCGCCACCGAGGCTTGCCATGCCCGTCCCTGCTATGGAATTCATCATGCCCAGTGACGTGGCGCTCCTGACGACAAAGCCGCGCGACGACGCCCTGACCAGATAAGAACCGGCAAAAGGCGGTCGATGGAATATTTTCTGCAGCAGCTGATCAACGGGGTCACCCTCGGTTCGATCTATGGGCTGATCGCCATCGGTTACACGATGGTCTACGGCATCATCGGCATGATCAATTTCGCCCATGGCGAGATCTTCATGATCGGGTCGTTCATCGCGCTCGCGGTGTTTCTCGGTCTCGCCGCCCTCGGCATCACCTTCCTGCCGCTGGTGCTGCTCATCATGGTGATCGTCGCCATGATCTGCACCGCGGCCTGGGGCTGGACCATCGAGCGGGTCGCCTATCGGCCGCTGCGCGGCTCCTTCCGCCTCGCGCCGCTGATCACCGCCATCGGCATGTCGATCTTCCTGCAGAACTTCGTCCAGGTGACCCAGGGCGCGCGGGTCAAGCCGCTGCCCCCGCAGATCCAGGGCGGGCTGATCCTGATGGACTCGCACGACGGGATCGTCGTCCAGATCTCCTGGATGCAGATCATCATCATCGTCATGACCGTCGTCCTGATGACCGCCTTCTCGCTGATCATCTCGAAGACCTCGCTCGGCCGTCAGCAGCGCGCCTGCGAGCAGGATCGCAAGATGGCCTCGCTCCTCGGCGTCAACGTCGACCGCACCATCTCGCTGACCTTCGTGATGGGGGCCTCGCTCGCTGCGGTCGCCGGCATGATGTACCTGCTCTATTACGGCGTGATCGACTTCTACATCGGCTTCATCGCCGGGGTGAAGGCGTTCACCGCCGCCGTCCTCGGCGGCATCGGCTCGCTGCCCGGCGCAATGCTCGGCGGCCTCGCCATCGGCCTCATCGAGACCTTCTGGTCCGGCTACTTCTCGGTCGAATACAAGGACGTCGCGGCCTTTTCGATCCTCGCCATCGTGCTGATCTTCCTGCCCTCCGGCCTGCTCGGACGGCCCGAGGTCGAGAAGGTCTGAGACAATGGCCGACATCACCCAATCCGCCTCCGCCAACCGCCCGGAAGGCGCCGAGCGGCTTTCGGAGGACCGCCGCGAGGCGATGCGGGGCGAGCCGCCCTTCGTCGAGGCGCCGGCCGAGGACAGCCGCCTCGTCAGGGCGCTGAAGGAAGCCGGCATCACCGCCGGGCTGATCGCGGTGCTGACCTTCTTCTTCTTCTTCATGAAGACCGACATCGCGGTCGGCGGCCTGTCGCTGACCGTCGACCCGTGGACCTGGTTCGTCGCGATCGCGATCACCTTCGTCGGCCGCTTCCTCCTCACCTTCTTCGTTTTCGCGGGTGAACGCCCGGCGGTCGGCGGCTGGAAGAAGATCGCGGCGGCGACCGCCGGATGGCCGATCGGCAAGGTCGTCGGGGCGGTGCTCCTCTTCGTCGCGCTGACCCTGCCCTTCCTTCTGACGATCTTCCTGCCGAGCCAGGACCGCTATCTCCTCGATCTCGCGATCCTCATCCTCACCTATGTGATGCTCGGCTGGGGCCTCAACATCGTCGTCGGCCTCGCCGGCCTGCTGGACCTCGGCTACGTCGCCTTCTACGCGGTCGGGGCCTATTCATTCGCGCTGCTCGCGACGAATTTCGACCTCGGCTTCTGGGTCTGCCTGCCGATGGCGGGCCTGTTCGCGGCGCTCTGGGGCGTGATGCTCGGCTTCCCGGTGCTGCGGCTGAGGGGTGATTATCTCGCCATCGTGACGCTCGCCTTCGGCGAGATCATCCGCGTCGTCCTGTTGAACTGGTACACCTTCACCGGCGGTCCGAACGGCATCCTCGGCATTCCCAAGCCCACCCTCTTCGGCCTGGAATTCTCCCGCGGAAAGGGCTCGTTTTCCGACTTCTTCGGGATCGAATATTCCTCGATCCAGCGCTTCATCTTCCTCTACTACATCATCCTGGCGCTGGCTCTTCTGACCAATTTCGTGACGATGCGCATGCGCAAGCTCCCCGTCGGCCGCGCCTGGGAGGCGCTGCGCGAGGACGAGATCGCCTGCCGCTCGCTCGGCATCAACACCACCAACGTCAAGCTGACGGCCTTCGCCACCGGCGCCATGTTCGGCGGTTTCGCCGGGTCGTTCTTCGCCACCCGCCAGGGTTTCATCTCGCCCGAAAGCTTCACCTTCATCGAATCGGCGATCATCCTCGCCATCGTCGTGCTCGGCGGCCTCGGCTCGCAGCTCGGCGTCGTCATCGCCTCGGTGGTGATGATCGGCGGCATCGAGCTGCTGCGCAACCTGACCGGCCTGCAGGCGATCTTCGGCACCGGCTTCGATCCCACCCAGTACCGCATGCTGATCTTCGGCCTCGCCATGGTGCTGATCATGGTCTGGAAGCCGCGCGGCCTCGTCTCGACCCGCTCGCCGTCGGCGATCTACAAGGAGAAGAAGGCGATCGGCGCCGATCTCGTCGCCCAGGGCGAGGGTCACTGATGCTGAAGCAGAACCGCAACTGGTCGGCCGATCCGGTCCTGTCCGTCGAACACCTCACCATGCGCTTCGGCGGCCTCGTCGCCGTCGACGACCTCTCCTTCGACGTCGGCCGCGGCGACATCACTGCCCTGATCGGGCCGAACGGCGCCGGCAAGACAACCGTCTTCAACTGCGTCACCGGCTTCTACAAGCCGACCGAGGGCCGCATCGCGCTGCGCCGCGACGGCAGCGTGACGCCCGAGGCGCTGGCCGAGCTCACCCGCAGCGGCCGCCAGTATGCCGAGGGCGACAAGGGCTCGATCTTCCTGCTCGAGCGCATGGCCGACTTCAAGATCACCGAGGTCGCCGGGGTCGCCCGCACCTTCCAGAACATTCGCCTCTTCGGCGGCATGACGGTCCTGGAAAACCTCCTCGTCGCCCAGCACAACGAGCTGATGCGCGCCTCCGGCTACACCATCGGCGGCCTGCTCGGGCTGCCGGGCTATCGCCGCGCGGCGGAAGCCGCCAAGGAGACCGCCGTCGAATGGCTGCGGCGGGTCAACCTGCTCGACCGCGCCGACGATCCGGCGGCCGACCTTCCCTACGGTGCCCAGCGGCGGCTCGAGATCGCCCGGGCGCTCTGCACCAATCCGGTGCTGTTGTGCCTCGACGAGCCGGCCGCCGGCCTCAATCCGCGCGAATCAGCCGAGCTCAACACGCTGCTGAAATACATCCGCGACGATCACGGCGTGTCGGTGCTTTTGATCGAGCACGACATGGGCGTCGTGATGGAGATCTCCGACCACATCATCGTCCTCGACTACGGCAAGAAGATCTCCGACGGCACGGCGCCCGAAGTGCGCAGCGACCCGAAGGTCATCGCCGCCTATCTCGGCGTCGACGACGAGGAGGTCGAGGACGTCGAGCGCGACCTCGAGGTCAAGCCGGCGCCGACGCGCGCCGAGGGAGACGCCCGATGAGTGCAGCGGAACGCATCGCGGCGCAGCCCGACGCCGAGCCCCTGCTCTCGGTCAGCGGCGTCGAGACCTTCTACGGCAAGATCCAGGCGCTGCGCGGCGTCGACATCGAGGTGCATCGCGGCGAGATCGTCACGCTGATCGGCGCCAACGGCGCCGGCAAGTCGACGCTGATGATGACGATCTGCGGCAATCCGCAGGCGCGCACCGGCCGCATCGTCTACAACGGCAAGGACATCACCGGGCTGCCGACCCACGACATCATGTCGATGGCGATCGCCCAGTCGCCGGAGGGCCGCCGCGTCTTCCCGCGCATGACGGTGATGGAAAACCTGCAGATGGGGGCGATTCTCGAGGACGATCGCTATTTCGAGGATGACCTGCGCAAGGTCTTCGAGCTGTTCCCGCGCCTCAAGGAGCGGCGCGGCCAGCGCGGCGGCACGCTGTCGGGCGGCGAACAGCAGATGCTGGCCATCGGCCGCGCCCTGATGAGCCGGCCGAAGCTCCTGCTTCTCGACGAGCCGTCGCTCGGCCTCGCCCCGCTGGTCGTCAAGCAGATCTTCGAGGTCATCCGCGAACTCAACGCCAGCGAGGGCCTGACGGTCTTCCTCGTCGAGCAGAACGCCTTCCATGCGCTGCGGCTCGCCCATCGCGGCTATGTGATGGTCAACGGCGCGATCACCATGGCCGGAACCGGCCGGGAGCTTCTCGCCCGTGAGGAGGTGCGCAGCGCCTATCTGGAAGGGGGAGCGCACTGACATGACGAATGCGATGGGCATTCTTTGGGAAGTCTCCTTCTGGGAGTTCTTCTTCGTCACCATCCTCCTCGGCGGCGGCGGCGCCTGGATGATCGGCCGCTCGACGGCCCTGACCTGGAGCGGCTGGGGTCTGCTCGCCTTCTACGTGCTGCTGCTGGCGATCGCGGTGCGGTTCATCCACTTCAGCCTGTTCCACGGCACGTTCCTGCTGCCGCCGACGGGCTTTAAGACCGGCCTCTATTACGGCGTCGTCGACTACATCGTGCTGTTCGCCATCGCCGCGGCCGGCCGGCTCTATGTCAGGGGCCTCCAGATGTCGCGGCAATACGGTTTTCTCGACCAGCAATCGGCGTAACGCCGCAGAAATGCCGGTCGCCATCGGCCCGTTCTGCTTCCATCCGGAGGCGATCCGGGCTTTAATCCCCGCCAGGTAGGGGGAGATTTGCTACCTGCTGCGGCTCAAGCCGCAGAAACGTCCAACGATAGGGAAGGTTCGTATGAAGAAGGCACTTCTTTTAGGCGCGGCGCTCAATCTGGTCTTCGCGGGCGCGGCCCTTGCCGACATCACCATCGGCGTCGCCGGCCCGATGACCGGCCAGTATGCGAGCTTCGGCGAACAGTTGAAGATCGGTGCCGAGCAGGCGGTCGCGGACATCAACGCCAAGGGCGGCGTCAACGGCGAGATGCTGAAGCTCTCGGTCGGCGACGACGCCTGCGATCCGAAGCAGGCGGTCGCCGTCGCCAACAACTTCGCCTCCGAGGGCGTGCCCTTCGTCGCCGGCCACTTCTGCTCGGGTTCCTCGATCCCGGCGAGCCAGGTCTATGCAGACGAGCAGATCGTCCAGATCTCGCCGGCCTCGACCAATCCGGACTTCACCGACAAGCGTCCCGGCGACGGCGTCTTCCGCGTCTGCGGCCGCGACGACCAGCAGGGTGAGGTCGCCGGCAACTACATCGCCAAGAACTTCCCCGACGCCAAGGTCGCGATCATCAACGACAAGACCGCCTACGGCAAGGGTCTCGCCGACCAGACGCAGAAATACTACGAGCAAGCCGGCGGCAAGCCGGTGCTCGTCGAGGCCTACACGGCGGGCGAGAAGGACTACACCTCGCTGGTCACCAAGATGAAGCAGGCGGGCGTCGATCTCGTCTATATCGGGGGCTACCACACCGAGGCCGGCCTGATGGCGCGCCAGATGCGCGAACAGGGCATGAAGACGACGATCATGTCCGGCGACGCGCTGGTCACCGACGAGTACTGGGCGATCACCGGCGACGCCGGCGAAGGCACGCTGATGACCTTCTCGCCGGACCCGCGCAAGAACGAGGAAGCCAAGCCGGTCGTCGACGAGCTCAACAAGAAGGGCCAGACGGCGGAAGGCTACGTCCTCTACACCTATGCCGCGATCCAGGCCTGGGCGCAGGCGGCCGAGAAGGCCGGCTCGACCGACTACGACGCGGTGGTCAAGGCGCTCGACGACGGCACCTTCGACACGGTGATCGGCTCGCTGCAGTTCGACGACAAGGGCGACGTCACCCTGCCGGGCTACGTCGTCTACGAGTGGAAGGACGGCAAGTACGACTACGTCGAATCGGCCGACGCCGGCGACGCGATGGGCACCGAGAAGAAGAGCAACTGAGCTTCTTCCCGCGCCGCAGCCGACGTCCGGAGTTGATCCTCCGGACGCCGGATCGGCAGTGTCGGCCCTCATACCGGCGCCGCGCCGCGGCGATGCGGCAGGGCCGGCCGATGCCTCGCCTGTGAATCATAATCGACGGGGTGCGGACCACGACGGCGGTCCGCACCCTTTTTTTGCGTCTGACGTTTTTGCATCTGCCGGGGTGAGGTTCACCACGGGCCGCGCCCGGCTTGCGTGAACGCGTCCCGGCGGTCTGCCGAGCCTCATACGGTTTCCGGTAGATCACGTCGTGATGCCGGAAACAAAGCCGCTCATTCGCCGCGCGGGCTTGCGACGAGCCCCGCTCAGATCGAGCGGATCTCGTGTCAGTGGCTGATCGCCCGGTCGAGGCCTTTCAGGCCCGTCTCCAGACCCAGCCGCTCGTCCTCCGAGAGACTGCTGAGAACGGCGGACTCCGCCTCGAAGATCTTCGGCATCAGATGCGCGAGCGCGTTACTGCCGGTCTCGGTGAGCGTCAGATATTCGAAGCGCCGGTCCGACGTCGCGCGTTCGCGGGAGATCCAGCCGCGCTGGTCAAGCGCCGCCACCGCCCGGCTTACCTTGGTCTTGTCCATCGCCGTCACTTCGACGATGTGCGACGAGGTGAGCTTGGATCGCTCGCCGCTCAGCGCCACGAGCACGGCGAATTCCGGAGAGGTCAGGCCCTGCTCGCGCTTGTGAACGCGAGACGTGACCCGGCCGAGCGCCGTCGCCGCGCGAATCAGCCGATTTGAAATCAGAAGTGGCAGACCTTGGTCCCCAACGCCTCCCATGATCCGGCTCCTCGGTTCAGAACGGTCGTCTTCTCGTCGCGGCCTCTCGGACCTCGCAACAGGCCGCCTTCGCGCTCTCTGGCCAAACTGGCTCGCGGCCGGCGCCAGCATCCGCGCGTTCGAGGCTCGATGGATCGCCGGTCACGTCACGCAACGCCAGCTTCGCGCGGATTTAGCCGGCTTGCAAGTCGTGACTGTTGGATTTTGTCCGGGCGATCGGCGCCCGCCGAGGCCGCCGCACGGCCCCTCCGGCGCCGTCATGGCTGCCACGCGGACAGGGGAATCGAACAGACTTTGCTTTTCGCCCGCCTTTTCCCTATAGCATCGCGCCAATCCGAAGAGACCAGTTGCATAAGGGTGGGTCATTGTCGTCAACATTCGACCGGGTCGCCGACATCATTGCCGAAACCAGCGAGATCGACCGCTCGGAAATCACGCCGGAAAGCCACACGATCGAGGATCTCGGCATCGATTCCCTCGACTTCCTCGACATCGTCTTTGCGATCGACAAGGAGTTCGGGATCAAGATCCCGCTCGAGAAGTGGACGCAGGAGGTCAACGAGGGGCAGGTTCCGACCGAGGAATACTTCGTCCTGAAGAATCTCTGCGCCAAGATCGACGAATTGCGGGCGGCCAAGGCCGCCGGCTGAGCGCTCGCGGCGCCGGGCTTCCGGCGCATCGACGCGGCGATCCCGCGGGCCGCCGTTTCACGTTCCGTGGGGCAAGGCCCATATGCGCCCTTGCCCGCAACCGCGGGCGAAGCGGCGACGCCCGTGCCGTCGCCGCCCTCCGGACTTGATGGAAGCTTTGCATGAGCGACACGCAGAGGGACGTCCTGATCACCGGGATCGGTCTGGTCTCATCCCTCGGCGAAGGGATCGGCACGCATCTCGACGTCTTCGCCCGCGGACCGGGCCTGCAGCCGAACATCCGCAGCGACGGCTTCGCACCCTATTTCGTCCACGGCCTGCCGCCGATCGACTGGTCGCGGCAGATCCCCAAGAAGGGCGACCAGCGCCAGATGGAGACCTGGCAGAAGCTCGGCACCTATTCGGCCGGGCTGGCGCTGGAAGATGCCGGCATTCCGATGGACGAGGCCGTGCGGAGCGAGATCGACATGGTCGTCGCGGCCGGCGGCGGCGAACGCGACGCCGCGGTCGACGCCATGGTGCTGGAGCGGGCCCGCGGCGCGAACGACGTCGAGACCGTCATCAACGAGACGCTTTCCACCGAGCTGCGGCCGACGCTGTTTCTCGCCCAGCTGTCCAATCTCCTCGCCGGCAACATCTCCATCGTCCACAAGGTCACCGGCTCGTCGCGGACCTTCATGGGCGAGGAGGCCGCCGGCATCTCGGCGCTCTACTCCGCGCGGGCGCGGATCGCCTCCGGCCAGAGCGAGATCTGCCTCGTCGGCAGCGCGTTTTCCGCCGAGCGCAAGGATCTGCTCCTGAACTTCGATCTCGCCGGCCTGCTGCTCAGGGACGAATGGCGGCCGGTCTTCGCCCGTTCCGGCGCGCATCAGGGCATCGCCGTCGGCAGCGTCGGGGCGTTCCTCGTGCTGGAATCCCCCGCCCATGCCGCGCGGCGGTCGGCGCGGGCCTATGCCCGGCTCACCTCGGCGGTCGGGGACCGCGGCCGGCGCGGCGGCGGAAAGACCGCGAAGCGCTTCGCCGATCTCCTGCCCGCAGCCTCGGGCGGGTCCGATGAGTTGATGGTGCTTTCCGGCGCGACGGGGATCGAAGAGCTGACGGCTGCCGAGCGGGCGGTGCTCGCCGAACGGTATCCCGGCGCGGCCGTCCGCGCCTACGGCACGATGCTCGGCCATTCCTTCGAGGCGCAGATGCCGGCCGGCGTCGCGATTGCCGCCGGTGCCCTGGCGCGCGGCATGGCGCTTCCAGCCTTCGACACCGGCGAGGAGCGTGCCGCCGGCGCGCCGCCCCGCCGCGCCGTCGTGACGAGCATCGGCCATCTTCATGCCGAAGGCGTGTGCCTGGTGGAAAAGATCGAGGACAGCCCGGCGTGACGTGCGCGGCACAAGGGCGGACCAGCCCGGCCGAACGGCCCGGACCACCAAGCGACAGGAAGGACAAGCGATGAGCGCCAGCGACACCGACTTCCTCGGCCGGCCGATCGTCGCCGTGACCGGGATCGGCATCGTCTCCTCCCTCGGCCGCGGCGTCGAGGAGAACTGGCGGGCGCTCACCTCGGGCCGGTCCGGGATCCACCGGATCGAGCGCTTCTCGACCGACGGGCTGAGGACGACGATCTCCGGCAGCGTCGACTTCATGGGGGAGATGGGCCGGACCTCGACCGGTCTGTCCTACGCCATGGCGGAAGCCGCCGGGAGCGAGGCCGTCGCCATGGCCGGCCTCGACGACGGAGATTTCGGCGGCCCGTTGTTCCTCGCCGCCCCGCCCGTCGAGATGGAATGGCAGCACCGGATCGGTCTCGACCGCATGGACGGCGCCGAGACGGCCGAGGCCGGCTACGACCGGCTGCTCGAGATCGCCCGCAGGCACCCCGATCCGTCGATCTACCATCTCACCCAGTGCAGCCGGATCTCCGAGCTCCTCGCCGATCGGCTGGGCACCCGCGGCCTGCCGATCACCCTGTCGACGGCCTGCGCCTCGGGCGCGAGCGCCATCCAGCTCGGCGTCGAGGCGATCCGCCGCGGCGAGACGAGCCGGGCGATCACCATCGGCACCGACGGGTCGATCACCCAGGAATCGCTTATCCGCTTCTCGCTGCTCTCCGCCCTGTCGACGCAGAACGAGGTGCCGGAAAAGGCCTCGAAGCCGTTTTCGAAGGACCGCGACGGCTTCGTCATGGCCGAGGGCGCCGGCGCCCTGGTGCTGGAATCCCTGTCGGCGGCGAAGGCCCGCGGCGCGACGATCCACGGCCTGATCCTCGGCTGCGGCGAGCGGGCCGACGACTTCCACCGCACCAGGTCCAAGCCTGACGGCTCGCCGATCATCGCGGCGATCCGCGCCGGCCTCGCCGATGCCGGCCTTGAGCCGGAGGGCGTCGACTACATCAACGCCCACGGCACCTCGACGCCGGAAAACGACCGGATGGAGGCGACGGGGCTTGCCGCCGTATTCGGCGAAACGCTGAAGAAGACGCCGATCTCCTCCAACAAGTCGATGATCGGCCACACGCTGACGGCGGCCGGCGCCATCGAGGCGGCCTTCTCGATCCTGTCGCTGCGGGAAGGCGTGCTGCCGCCGACGATCAACTACAACAATCCCGACCCCGCCATCGAGCTCGACGTCGTGCCGAACGAGGCGCGCCGCGCCGAGATACGCACCGTCCTTTCCAACTCCTTCGGCTTCGGCGGCCAGAACGCCTGCCTCGTGCTCGGCCGCGCCCCCGGCGCCTGACCGCATCGTCCGGACCATCGCTTCAGGGCTTTTCTCCATGCGCGCACTGCAACTCGTCGCCGACCGCGACCTCCGCTCCGTCGACGTCCCGCCGCCGCCGCCGCCCGCTGCCGGCGAGGTGACGTTGAGGATCGCCGCCGTCGCGCTGAACCACATCGACGTCTGGGGCTGGCGCGGCATGGCGTTCGCCAAGCGCAAGCTGCCGCTCACCGTCGGCGCCGAGGCTTCCGGTGTCGTCGAGGCGATCGGGCCCGGCGTCGGCAACGTCCTGCCCGGGCAGCTCGTCGCGATCTACGGCGCCCGCACCTGCGGCCTCTGCCACCACTGCCGCGCGGGGCGCGACAATCTCTGCGAAAACGTCGGGGGGGTGCACGGCTTCCATCTCGACGGATTCGCCCAGGAGAAGATCAACCTCCCCGCCCGCCTCGTCGTCCCTGCCCCGCCCGGCTGCGACGCCGTGGGCGCGGCGCTCGCGCCGGTCACCTTCGGCACGGTCGAGCACATGCTCTTCGACAACGCGAAGCTCCAGCCGGGCGAGACGATCCTCGTCCATGCCGGCGGCTCGGGCATCGGCACGGCGGCGATCCAGCTCGCCAAGCGCACCGGCTGCACGGTGATCACCACCGTCGGCTCCGACGACAAGGTGGAGCGCGCCAAGGCGCTCGGCGCCGATCACGTCATCAATTACCGGGCGGACCGCTTCGAGGGCGTCACGCGCAAGCTGACGAAGAAGAAGGGCGTCGACGTCGTCTTCGAACATGTCGGCGCCGACACCTGGGCAGGCTCGATGCTGTGCCTAAAGCGCGGCGGCCGGCTGGTCACCTGCGGCTCGACCTCGGGCGTCTCCACCCAGATCAACCTCATGCAGCTCTTCCAGCAGCAATTGAAGCTCTTCGGCTCCTTCGGCTGCCGCATGGAGAACATGGCCGACGCGATGGAAAAGATGGCGCGCGGCCTCGTCCATCCGGTGATCGATTCCGAGATCGGCATGGACGAGATCGATCTGGCGCTGAAGCGGATGGAGGCCCGCGAGGTGTTCGGCAAGATCGTCCTGAGGGTCGACCGGCAGGACGGCGCGAAAGAGGCCGGCAGCACCGCCCCGGCATGAACCCGCGGTTTCTGAAATTCGCGCTTAGGGCGAAGCGCGCCGGCGACTTCGTCATCGCCAAGACGCTGTTCGGGCTCTTGCGCATCCTGCGTCTGCTCCCCGCCGATGCGGGCCTTGCGATCGCCGACCGGGCCGCTCGGCTGCTCGGCCCGCTGTCGCCGCGCCACGCGCTCGCCAAGGAGAACCTCGCCCAGGCGTTTCCGGAGAGGGACGCCGCCTGGGTCGAGGCGACCGCCAAGGCGAACTGGGGTCAGATGGGCCGGATCGCCGCCGAGTTCGTCTATCTCGACGACCTCTTCGACTTCGATCCGGCGCGGCCGAACGAGGGCCGCATCGAGGTCGCCGGCATCGACACCTTCGTCGAGCTGCGCGAACGCAAGGGGCCGTTCATCTTCTTCACCGGCCATCTCGGCTGCTTCGAGCTCCTGCCGATCGGCGCCGCCGCCTACGGCCTCGAATTCACCGCGCTCTTCCGTCAGCCCAACAACGTCTATGTGGCAAGACGCGTCCAGGCGGCGCGCCGCACCGCCGGCGGCCATCTGATCCCGTCGAAGGCCGGGGCCGTGTGGTCGCTCGCCGGCATCCTCAAGGGCGGCGGCTCCGTCGGCGTGCTGGTCGATCAGAAATTCCGCAAAGGCGTCAGGACGACGTTCTTCGGCTTACCGGTGAAGACCAATCCGCTTCTGCCGAAGCTCGCGCGGCAATACGGCGCGGAGGTCTATCCCGCCCGCTGCATCCGCCTTCCCGGCGGCAGATACCGGCTGGAACTCCAGCCGCGGCTCGATCTGCCGCGCGACGGGGCCGGCGAAATCGACGTCGAGAAGAGCTGCCAGGCCCTCAACGACGTCGTCGAGGGCTGGGTGCGCGAGCATCCGGACCAGTGGATGTGGTTCCACGACCGCTGGCAGATCAAGCGCCGGCTTAACAAGCGACGGACGGGCCGGGCATGATCCGCGCCGGCGGCGAATGTCGCCGCCGCGAACCTCCTTGCCCGTTTCGTCCCGGAAAAGCCTCCGGCGCTGCGGTCAGCGCTGGATGACCACGCGGGTGTTGCTCATGCCGTTCTGCTTGACCAGCGAGTAGAACACCTTGGCGTTCGCCGGATGCAGCCGCACGCAGCCATGCGAGGCGGGCCGGCCGAGCCGGCTGACCGCGCCCGTGCCGTGGATGGCGTAGCCGCCGGTGAAGAACACCGAATAGGGCATCGGCGACATGTCGTATTTGCGGGAATACCACATGCGATGCAGGCGCTTCGGCGTCCAGCTGCCGGTCGGCGTGCGGTAGCCGCGCCGGGCAGTCGAGACCGGCCAGCGATACATCACCGTGCCGTCGTTGATGACCGTCAGGGTCTGCGAAGATAGATCGATCTTCGCCACGAGACCGGCTTCTGCTCCCGACACCGCAGCAAAGCACGAGGCGATCGCGACCGCGGCCGCAAGGACAATTCGTTTCACAACACCACTCCTGCCAAAACGTCGTCGTTCTTTTGCCCCGAAAAAACCTAAATCGAGCGGACTGGTGAATCAATTGCCAAAGTCGTGATCGTCCGAAGCTTCGCCGCTATGGTTAGCGCCGAGAAGATCGGCGCTCGCCTCGCAGAAAAACACCTCGGGGCGACGCAGAGGAATCCCGGACGTTCGTCGCAATGCCTTCGGCAGGTCTCGGCGATCGGCCGCGAAACGCTCGGAAGCCCGCGGCGCCGATCCGCAAGCCCTCGAAGCCGAGAGGCGGCGAGGGACGACGGCCGCTTCAAAGGTCTTCCGACGGGAAAAGTGAGAGAGCGCCCGGCGGCGCGAGGAGCCCGCCGCAAGGCCGAGCGGTGCTCGCTGTCGCCCTGTCCCAGCCGCCCGGTCGACTTCGCCGCGCGTACGGCACCGGTCGGCTCGTCCATCCCGGGCCGGCCCCGGCCGGGCCTCAGCCGTGCCGGACCTGCTCGTCCTTCATCGCCAGCATGTCGAAGTCGAAACCCGGGCCGTCCTCGTCGCCGCGACGTCGGAGCGTCGCATGCGAGGCGACGAAGCGTGCCTGGCAGGCGGCGCTGAGCGCGCCGGCGAGGCCGAGAAGCTCGTCGAAAAGGGCGACCACGAGAAGGTTCGGATCCGGGGCATGCCGGCAGAACGGCTTCAGCGCCGCGGCCGCCTCGGTCGGCGGGAGGCTCGCCGCGAGGATGCCGAGCGCCACGGCAGGGGCGCGGCGCACGCCCTGCAGCCCGTGCAGGCAGAGCCTCGCCTCCTCCGGAAGCGCGCCGGCAAAATCCATGATCTCGCGCATTGCCGAAAGGGTCGGGGCGCCCGGCCGGGCGGCATCCTCGACGTCGTCGAACTCGATCTTCAGATGCCTGTCGGGCGGAACGTCGCGCGGCCCGAGATAGGAGCGCCCCGGCGTGACGATCGACAGGACGTGGCTCGGCGCCAATTCCACATGGAACCGACGCGCTTCCGACTGCCCGCAGACGAGCATCCGGCAGGGCCATCCGTTCGGGTGGGAGCCCGGCTTGGGAAGAGCGTGAAACGTCGTGACCAATTGATCCTCCGAAGGCTCCGCCCGAACTTTGCGTAGAGGCACTATGCACCCGAGCGAAGCGCGGCGCCAAGCCGGAAAAGCCCGGCAGCGCCCCGTCGAAGGTTACAAATCGTTAAAATTGCCGGCAGCGACTTCCCGCGGCGGCAGGCGCACGCGGCGCCGGAAACCATGATGGCGCAAAAAAAATTTCGGCGGTCGGGAACCCTGCTTTCGTCGGCGCATTATTCAGGCACCCCCAAGCGATCATCCCCCTCGATCGCAACATGCAGACGAAAAAGGGCAGCTTCCCCCTCGCTGCCCTTTTTCGTGTCTGCACCTCCCTGCCATGGCCGCCGCCGATCCTCCGCGCTCCTGCGCGACATGGCCGAAGTCCGACGTCCGGCTCCCATCGATGCCCGACCGCCCGCCGGCCGGGTCGCGGCGCGTTTATCCTCTGCCGTGTCCCGATGCGGCTTGTCAGTTCCGTCCCGCCGGGGCTATCGCGGGGTCTGACCTCTTGAGGAAAGCCCCTCCCCCATGCAGACCGGCATCCTGCTCGCTTTCGCGGCGTATCTTTCGTTCGCCTTGGGCGACGCCACGCTGAAGGCGATCGGGCACCGGCTGCCGGTTTTCGAGGTCGGCTTCTTCATCTCGCTGATCGCGCTTCTTCCCGCCCTCTTCACCAAGCGGCCGGAAGACAGCTGGGCGAGCGTCTTCGTCCCGAAGCGCCCGGCCCTCCTCGCCGTCCGCATGGCGAGCGGCACGATCGGCGGCATCCTCGGCGTCGTCGCCTTCACCTCGCTGCCGCTCGCCGAGGCCTATGCGCTGATCTTCCTCCTGCCGATCTTCGTCACGGTGTTTTCCTACGTCGTCCTCAAGGAAGAGATCGGCTGGCGGCGCTGGCTCGCCGTCCTCGGCGGCCTTCTCGGCGTCATCCTCGTGGTGCGCCCGGGCTTTCGGGAGATCCTGCCCGGCCATTTCGCCGCGGTCGGCGTCGCGATCTGCGGCGCGGTCACCGTCATCGTGCTGCGCGTTCTCGGCACGAGCGAACGCCGCGTCACGCTGATCGGCGCCGTCCTCGTCGCCGCGGTGGCGGCGAACGGCCTTTTGATGCTGACGGAGTTCGTCATGCCCACGCGCGAGCTCTGGCCGCTGCTCGTCTTCGGGGGTCTGGTCGTCGGCGTCGCCCATCTCCTCCTCGTCTTCGCGACGCGCCTCGCCTCGGCGGCGCGGGTCGCGCCGACCCAGTACAGCCAGATCATCTGGGCGACGGTGATGGGGGCGATGTTCTTCGAGGAGTTCCCGGACGTCGTCGCCATGGCCGGCATGGCGCTCGTCGCGGTCTCCGGCCTCTTCACCTTCGTGCGCGAGAAGGAAAAGACCGACTGGCCGGAAAAGACGCCGCTCTTGCGCAACCGATAGACGCTGCCTCGCACGTCTGGCGCAGCGAAGCGCAGTCACATGATCGCCTCGACCCCCTTCCTGTAGGCAAGCGAGAGCAATTTCAGCGACGGCCCGCTGGGCCGCTTCTCTCCCTGCTCCCACTTGCTGACGACCGAGGTACTGACATTCAACACTCTGGCAAAGACGGCCTGGCTCATTTGCGCCTTCTCGCGAAGCGCCCGAATGCCATCGGCATCGAAAGTTTCGATGGTCGTCAGGCATTCGACGTCGAATTCCCGCATGGTCTTCCGGTCTATCGCACCGACCTTGTGAAGCCCTTCCATCGCCAGATGAAGCGAACGAAGCGCCTTACTTCGATAGGGGTGTTGCTTCGTCGCCATTTTCGATCTCGATCCATTCCCCGGATTGAACAAGAGCCTGCACCTGACCTTCGGTCAGACCAACGATGACCTTTGCCGCCTTTTTGTATGAGCGCTCCTCATTCGTGCTCAGATTGGCCTTCTCGCTCTTGCCGAAAAGATGGACGAAAACGAGCCGGTCGCGCGCCCTGAAGACGATCACGGCCCGGTGTGAGCCCCACCGGCCGCCCTGTCCCTGGGATATCCTCTGCTTGATCAGAAAGGCACCAAGCTCTGCATCGATGGTCCCGCCGAGGGTCCGTTTGATCGTTTTTCTCAATTCGTCTTCGACGACCTTCTCTTTCCGGGCGGCTCGCGCAAATTCCTTGGTCTTGAAAACCCTCATTTCTCTGCTCGTCGACGTAACGATGGAAAATCGCAAGGCTCCAAAAGCGGTCTCGCCGTCGTCGCAACTGATGTGAAATCGCCTGAAATCTATATGACCAAGTCATATAGATCAAGAATCGCTTCCCACGGTGCTGACATTCGCGGAGGCCGCGAAACAGGGACCGAGGTCCCGATCCGGAGACGCGCGGCGCGCGGCCACTTCTTCGCACTTGCGAAATCAGACGCCGCGCCGCAATCTTGTGCATCCGCGCCGCTGGCGATAAGTCGGCGGTCCATGTGAACGATCGGGAGGTGTTCCTCAGTGGCCATCCGCAAGATTCTCGTCGCCAACCGGTCGGAAATCGCCATCCGCGTGTTCCGCGCCGCCAACGAACTCGGGCTCCGCACCGTGGCGATCTGGGCGGAAGAGGACAAGCTGGCGCTGCACCGCTTCAAGGCGGACGAGAGCTACCAGGTCGGCCGCGGATCGCATCTCGACAAGGACATGGGGCCGATCGAGAGCTATCTGTCGATCGACGAGGTGATGCGGGTCGCCAAGCTTTCGGGCGCCGACGCGATCCATCCCGGCTACGGCCTGCTCTCCGAAAGCCCAGAATTCGTCGAGGCCTGCGTCCAGAACGGCCTGACCTTCATCGGCCCCACCGCCGACACCATGCGCCGGCTCGGCAACAAGGTCGCCGCCCGCAATCTCGCCGTCGAGGTGGGGGTGCCGGTGGTGCCTGCCACCGCGCCGCTGCCGGATGACATGGCAAAGGTGCGGGAGATGGCGGCCGAGGTCGGCTATCCGGTGATGCTGAAGGCCTCCTGGGGCGGCGGCGGCCGCGGCATGCGCGTCATCCGCTCGGAAAAGGACGTCGAGCGCGAGGTCGTCGAGGCCAAGCGCGAGGCCAAGGCCGCCTTCGGCAAGGACGAGGTCTATCTCGAAAAGCTCGTCGAGCGCGCCCGCCACGTCGAGGTGCAGATCCTCGGCGACACCCACGGCACCGTCGTCGACCTCTTCGAGCGCGACTGCTCGATCCAGCGCCGCAACCAGAAGGTCGTCGAACGCGCGCCTGCCCCGTATCTCTCCCACGAGCGGCGGCGCGAACTCGCCGGCTACGCCCGCAAGATCGCCGAAGCGACGAACTACGTCGGCGCCGGCACGGTCGAGTTCCTGATGGATGCCGACACCGGCGCCTTCTACTTCATCGAGGTCAATCCGCGCATCCAGGTCGAGCACACCGTCACCGAGGAGGTGACCGGCATCGACATCGTCAAGGCGCAGATCCACATCCTCGACGGCGCGGCGATCGGAACGCCCGAATCCGGCGTCCCCGCCCAGGCCGACATCAAGCTCAACGGCCACGCGCTGCAGTGCCGGATCACCACGGAAGATCCCGAGCACAACTTCATCCCCGACTACGGCCGCATCACCGCCTATCGCGGCGCCACCGGCTTCGGCATCCGGCTCGACGGCGGCACCGCCTATTCCGGCGCCGTCATCACCCGCTTCTACGACCCGCTGCTCGAAAAGGTCACCGCCTGGGCGCCGACGCCGGAGGAGGCGATCGCGAGGATGGACCGGGCGCTGCGCGAGTTCCGCATCCGCGGCGTCGCGACCAACCTCACCTTCCTCGAGGCGATCATCGGCCACGAGAAGTTCCGCAACAATTCCTACACGACGAAGTTCATCGACGAGACGCCGGAGCTGTTCCAGCAGGTCAAGCGAAGGGACCGCGCGACGAAGCTCCTCACCTATCTCGCCGACGTCACGGTGAACGGCCATCCGGAGACCAAGAACCGGCCGAAGCCGCCGGCCGACCACGCGCCGCCGGTGCCGCCGCTGTTCAACGCCCCGATCATCGACGGCACCCGCCAGAAGCTCGACGCGCTCGGCGCCAAGGGCTTCGCCGACTGGCTGCGCGACAAGCCCGAGGTGATGCTCACCGACACGACGATGCGCGACGGGCACCAGTCGCTGCTGGCGACCAGGGCCCGCACCCACGACATCGTCGCCATCGCCGAGGCCTATGCGCGGGGCCTGCCGCAGCTTCTCTCGCTCGAATGCTGGGGCGGCGCGACCTTCGACGTCTCGATGCGCTTCCTGACCGAAGACCCCTGGGAACGCCTCGCCCTGATCCGCGAAAAGGCGCCGAACATCCTCCTGCAGATGCTGCTCCGGGGGTCGAACGGCGTCGGCTACACCAACTATCCCGACAATGTGGTGAAGTATTTCGTCGCCGAGGCGGCGAAGGGCGGCGTCGACCTCTTCCGGGTCTTCGACTGCCTCAACTGGGTCGAGAACATGCGCGTCTCGATGGACGCGGTCTGCGAAGCCGGCAAGCTCTGCGAGGGCGCGATCTGCTACACCGGCGACCTGTTCGATCCGGAACGCTCGAAATACGACCTGAAATATTACGTCGGCCTCGCGCGGGAGATGGAGGCCGCCGGCGCCCACATCCTCGGCGTCAAGGACATGGCCGGCCTCCTCAAGCCGGCCGCCGCGCGCGTCCTGTTCCGGACGCTGAAGCAGGAGGTCGGACTTCCGATCCACTTCCACACCCACGACACCTCGGGCATCTCGGCGGCGACCGTGCTCGCCGCGGTCGATGCCGGCGTCGACGCGGTGGATGCGGCGATGGACGCCTTTTCGGGCGCGACGTCGCAGCCCTGCCTCGGATCGATCGTCGAGGCGCTGAAGGGCTCGGACCGCGATCCCGGCCTGTCGTCCGATGCGATCCGGCGGATCTCCTTCTACTGGGAGGCGGTCCGCGCCCAGTACGCCGCCTTCGAGAGCGACCTGAAAGGCCCCGCCTCGGAAGTCTATCTCCACGAGATGCCGGGCGGCCAGTTCACCAATCTAAAGGAGCAGGCCCGCTCGCTCGGCCTCGAGACCCGCTGGCACCAGGTCGCCCAGACCTATGCCGACGTCAACAAGATGTTCGGCGACATCGTCAAGGTGACGCCTTCCTCGAAGGTCGTCGGCGACATGGCGCTGATGATGGTCTCCCAGGATCTCGCCGTTGCCGACGTCATGGACCCGAAGAAGGACCTCGCCTTCCCCGACAGCGTGGTCGCGATGATGCACGGCGACCTCGGCCAGCCGCCGTCGGGATGGCCGAAGGACATCCAGAAGAAGGTGCTGAAGGACCGGGAGCCGATCACCGTCAGGCCGGGTTCGCTGATCGCCGACGCCGACCTTGCCAAGGAGCGCGAGACGATCGAGGCGAAGATCGAGCGCGAGGTGACCGACGCCGAATTCGCCTCCTATCTGATGTATCCGAAGGTCTTCACCGACTTCGCGCTCGCGGCCGACAAATACGGCCCGATGTCGATGCTGCCGACGCCGAGCTATTTCTACGGCATCGAGCAGGACGAGGAGGTGCTGGTCGACATCGAGCGCGGCAAGACGCTGGTCATCCGCTGCCTCGGCTTCGGCGAGACCGACGAGAAGGGCATGCGCACGGTGTTCTTCGAACTCAACGGCCAGCCGCGGCGCGTGAAGGTTCCCGACCGGGCGCACGGCGCGGCCGGCGGCGGCGTCAAGCCGAAGGCCGACCCGACGAACCCGAACCATGTCGGCGCGCCGATGCCGGGCGTCGTCTCGACGCTCGCCGTTTCGGCCGGCCAGGAGGTCAAGGCCGGCGACGTGCTTCTCTCCATCGAGGCAATGAAGATGGAGACGGCGATCCATGCCGAGCGCGACGGCAAGATCGAGGCCGTGCACGTCACCGCCGGCTCGCAGATCGACGCCAAGGACCTGCTCGTCACCTATGCGGGGTGAGGCAAGCGCCTCGGCGTGACGACGTGCGATCGGAGAAAACCGTCCCGGCCGGGAGCGGCCTGACGGGACGACAGCCCTCGGCATCCCGGCGGGCCTTCGTCCGGCGTCGATGCGTCGATGCCAGGCATCACCGATTTTGGTTGGAAGCCCCCGGCGACGACAGGCTACGTTCCCCGAAACGAGAGCGAGGAACGAGAGCCATGGCCGATAGCCCCGTCGTCAGACTGTCCGATTTGAAGCTCACGACCCAGACCCACGGTGCGGGCTTCGAAGCCCGTTTCGCAGCCGTCGCCGCGCCCCTTGGCGCGAAACGGCTCGGCTCGCGCTACGTCGAGATCCCCGCCGGCAGGAAGGGCTGGCCGCTCCACTGCCACCACGCCAATGACGAGCTCTTCGTCATCCTCTCGGGCCGCGGCACGCTTCGTTTCGGGACAGAGACGTTTCCGGTCGCGGCCGGCGACGTCGTCGTCTGCCCTGCCGGCGGGCCGGAGACCGCCCACCAGCTGATCGCGGCGGACGACGCGCCCCTCGCCTATCTCGCCGTCTCGACGATGAACGAGCCGGACGTCATGGAATATCCCGACAGCGGCAAGCTCACGGTTTTCGCCGGCGCGGCGCCCGGCGGCGACAAGGCGGCCCGCCGCGTCGCGATCACCGTCAGAGCCGACAGCGGCGTCGACTACTGGGACGGAGAGGCCTGAGGCGGGGGCCGGGCGCTCGGGCGGGCCTTGCGCTGGCTGCTCTGGTTCTTCCGGCTTGCCCCCATAGATGCGGCTGTCCTGCCGAACATTCACTATGGACCGATGCGCGCACTCATTCAGCAATATTACGAGCGGATCAGCGCGAGCTACTGGTTCATTCCCTCCATCATGGCTATCGCGGCCGCCGCCCTCGCCTTCCTGCTGATTCAGGCCGACAGCGCCATCTCGGTCGATGCGCTCGGCTCCAGCCCGTTCCTCTACGCCACGCAGCCGGACGGCGCCCGCGCCATCCTGTCCGCCATCGGCGGCTCGATGATCGGCGTCGCCGGCACCGTCTTCTCCGTCACCATGGCGGCGGTCGTCTTCGCCTCCGGAAGCTACGGCCCGCGGCTCCTCACCAACTTCATGAACGACCGGGGCAACCAGGTCACCCTCGGCGTCTTCGTCGCGACCTTCGTCTATTCCATGCTGGTCCTGAGGAGCGTGCGCGACGGCGGCGCGGACAGCGGCTTCGGCCCGATGTTCGTCCCCAACCTCGCGATCTTCGGGGCGATCGTGCTGGCCATCGTCTCGATCGGCGTCCTCATCTACTTCATCCACCACGTCCCCTCGAACATCCACATCTCCAACGTCATCGCCGGCATCGGCCAGGGTCTCCTGAAACACGTCGAGCGGGAGTTTCCGGACGAGGCGGTGCGCAGCGCCGAGGAAGACGAGGCGGTGCGCTGGCAGGTGCCGCCCTGCTTCCGGCATGACGGACATGACGGGCAGACCGAACGCGGAGCGGGCGAGCCCCGCGCCTATGGGAGGATCCCCTCGGACAGGGTCGGCTATCTCCAGATCGTCGACAGGGAATCGCTGATCGAGGCCGCGCGCAGGGACGAGGTCGTCGTGCGCGTCGTCTGCCGGCCCGGCGTCTTCGTCCATGAGGGCCAGACGCTCTTCGAGGTCTGGCCGGCCGAGCGCTGCGGCCCGCAGACCGGCGAGCGTCTGCTCGCCTCGATCGCCGCCGGCACCCGGCGCAGTCCCCGCCAGGACATCAACTTCCTGTTCGACGAACTCGTCGAGATCGCCGGCCGGGCCCTGTCTCCCGGCGTCAACGATCCCTATACGGCGATCACCTGCATGGACTGGCTGACGGCGGCGATGGCGGCGATCGCCGCCAAGCATCCGGGCGACCCCTTCCTCGTCGACGACGAAGGGCACCTCAGGGCGCTCATCGAGGCTGGCGACTTCGCCAGCTATCTCGAGATCGCCTTCGGGCATCTCCGCCAATATGCCGCGTCCGACATGATCGCCGGCGAACATCTCGTCGCCTGCCTCGGCAAGGTCCTGCCGGCTTGCCGGGAGGACAGCCAGCGTGAGGCGATCCGCCGCCAGGTCCGGCGATATCTGGAACTTGCCCGCGAGGCGCTGTCCGGTGCGTCGCTGACCACGGTCGAGGCGGCGGCGGAACGGGTGCTGAAGGCGCGCTGAGCGCCGGCCAGCGAAGTCGGGCCCGATGTCGCGCCCCGATGTCGGGGCCCCGATGCCGGGATTGCCCCTGCCGACCGCCTGAACGAATCGCGCCGGCTCTGCCGGCGGGCGGAGTCGTGTGGGTTGCTTCTGCGGCGCGCTCCGATGGATAAATGGCGGGACGGCGCGCCGTTCGTGCTATCGATACCGCCGGGCGTCGACCGGACGGCCGTCCTGCCTTCTCGAAGGGCGGCGGACGGCCGTTGCGCCGACCGCCCGGCCCATGTCTGACGTGATGGTAGTCCCCCGCATGAAACCGCTTCTTCTCGTCGCCGCACTCGCCGCCCTCTCGGGCTGCACCAGCACCGCCAGCTCGACCGCGGTCCACAAGCCGTCGACCGCCGAGGCCGAATGCGCCCGCTTCGGCTATACCCCCGGTACCCCGCCCTACAACGAATGCGTCACCGACATGCGGCAGCAGGCGCAGGTGCTGGCGACCGCCCGCTCCTGACGGGGCGGCCGGTCACGGATGCATCGCCGCGCCCCTGGCCGCCTTGTCGACGTCCTTCCTCGGCCCGTAGAGCGCGACGCCGACGAGGTTCGGCGCGTCCTCAGGTTCGGCCCGGAAGGCTTCGCGATTGGCGGCGTCGTGCCCCGTCGCAAACATCGCCTCGACATAGACGGCGCGGATCAGGCCGCGCTGGATCGCCTGGCCGAGGGCGCGCCGCAACACGTCGGGCGTTGCTGCGAGGATCATCACCGGCTGACCGAGCAGAGCCGCATGCCGACGCCCCGCCGCGTCCTCGTAGGCCTCGCCCATTGCCTCCGGCGCCGCCCCGGCGATGCCGGACGCAAGAAACGCCGTGACGTTCAGCTTCTGCCACATCGCCAGATCCTCCCGCACGAGGATCGCCACCTTGGTCTCGAACGTCATCGCCGTCGCCTTTCGAACCTGCCGCGTCGAAGAGGCTTGCTAGCGCCGGGCCGTGCCTGTGTCTGGAACGTCCGTGCAGGCGGCACGGTAGGCCCCCGGCGTCATGGCGAAGGCGCGGCGGAACCAGCGGCCGAGATGGCTCTGGTCGGCAAAGCCGCAGGCCGTGGCCACGGCTGCCGGCGGCTCGCCGCGCGCCAGAAGGCGGCGCGCCTCCGCAAGCCGGATGCGGACGAGATAGGCGTGCGGCGAGGCGCCGTAGGCGGCGCGAAAGGCGCGGGCGAGCTGGAACCGGTCGCCGGCGCCGGCCGCCCGGGCGAGCGCATCGGTGCCGATCTCGCTCGCCAGCTCGTCATGCAGCCTCTCCCGGGCACGCCGTGCGATCTCCGGCCCCCCGGCTGCCTCGACCGGCCGCTCGCGAAGGCCGAGGTGGGTGCGCAGCCGGTCGACGACCGCGTCGATGGCGGCCTCGGCGCCGAGCCTCTCGCCGCTCTCCCCGACGAGATCCGAGGCGTTGCGGATGGCGACGGCGAGCTGCCGGTCGTCCGAGATCGTCTGGCGAAACCCGCCTGCACCGCCGGCGGGATCACCCAGCCCCGCCCGCATGACGGATTGCGGCACATAGAGCATGCGATAGGCAAAGCCGGCGGCGGTGACCGCCTGGCCGTCGTGCATCTCGCCGGGTTCGATGAGGATGACCCGGCCCTCGGTGCTCTGGCGCCGCGCGCCGCGGCAGAAGAAGTCCTGGACGCCCCGATCGGTCACCCCGACGAGCCATTCGTCGTGGTGATGCATGTCGTAGGCATGACCGAAGAAGCGGGCGCGGATCGCCTCGACGCCGCTTGCGGCATCCCGGCGGAAGCGGATCTGGTCCCGGCCCGCCACCGCGCTCAGTCCCCGCCGCCTTCCTCGAAGAGGCTCGCCTGCGTCCCCTGATGGGCCGGCGGCACGGCGAGGCCGAGATGGCGGAAGGCGTGCTGGGTCAAAAGCCGGCCACGGGGCGTGCGCTGGATGAAGCCCTGCTGCAGGAGATAGGGCTCGACGATGTCCTCGATCGCGTCGCGCGGCTCGGAAAGCGCGGCGGCGATGGTCTCGATGCCGACCGGTCCGCCGCCGAAGTTGAGGGCGATCAGGTCGAGATACCGGCGGTCGAGCTGGTCGAGGCCGAGGCTGTCGACCTCGAGCCGCGACAGCGCCGCGTCGGCGACCTTGCGGTCGACACGCTCGGCGCCGGCGACATGGGCGAAGTCGCGCACCCGGCGAAGCAGCCGTCCGGCGATGCGCGGCGTGCCGCGGGCCCTTCGGGCGATCTCCCGGGAACCGTCCTCGGACATCGGCATCGCCATCAGCCGGGCGCCGCGCGTGACGATCTGCTCGAGCTCCTCGACCGTATAGAAGTTCAGCCGCACCGGAATGCCGAAGCGATCGCGCAGCGGCGTCGTCAGGAGGCCGAGACGGGTGGTCGCGGCGACGAGGGTGAATTTCGCCAGGTCGATCTTCACCGAACGCGCCGCCGGCCCCTCGCCGATGATCAGGTCGAGCTGGAAATCCTCCATCGCCGGATAGAGGATCTCCTCGACGGCGGGAGACAGCCGGTGGATCTCGTCGATGAACAGCACGTCGCGTTCTTCGAGATTGGTCAAGAGCGCGGCGAGATCGCCGGCCTTGGCGATCACCGGGCCGGAGGTCGAGCGGAAATTGACGCCGAGCTCCTTCGCCATGATCTGGGCGAGCGTCGTCTTGCCGAGGCCCGGCGGACCGACGAAGAGCACGTGGTCGAGCGCCTCGCCCCGCGCCTTGGCCGCCTCGATGAACACTTTGAGATTGGCCCGCGCTGCGGCCTGGCCGACGAAGTCGTCGAGCCGCTGCGGCCGCAGCGTCGCGTCGATGTCCTCGCCGCGCTTGTCCGGCGTGATCAGGCGGGTCGTCTCGCTCATGCGAGGAGATCCGCCACGGGGATGGTCTTGGCGGCGTGCTGGTCGAAGGTCACCATGCGCGAACAACCGTGTCTCTCGCAGGCTCTCGCAATCAACCGATCCGCCAGGCCGCCCCTGACCGCCTCTTCGTCGGCAAACAGCATGCGGATGAAATCCTGATCCTCGAACTTCACGCTGTCGACCGACAGGAGCTTTTGGAAGGTGTCGGCGACCGCCCTGGCGTCGACTTTCGCGATTCGGCGGAGATACCAGATCGCTTCAATCAGCACGATGGCCGGAATGAAGGCCGGATCGGCCCGCGTTCTCTCGGTGAAGAAGCGCCTGGCGATCGGATGCTGACGCGGGTCATCGTCGAGGATGAAGCGAAGGAGGACATTGGTATCAACGCCCGTCATGGCGCCGCTCGTGCCACTCGCGCCGGATGCGCTCATCGTCCTCGGCAACGGCTTGGCCGATCGCATCGTCCATTTCTTCGTCCGTCAGGGCGCGTCCAAGCGGATTTCCCAATATTCCGGCCAGCTCGGCAATATCGACGGATTTGGAGAGCAGATAGGCCCTTCCATCCGCGACCTCCCATTCGACCATCGAGCCTTCATGAAGGCCGAGAGCATCGCGAACAGCTTTGGGGACGGTGGTCTGGCCTTTCGACGTTATCCGGCCCAGGATGCCCATTTCCTTACCTTTTTTCTCGTCCTTACGATGGCATACTGTAAGGAAATACGTCGACGGTCAATTCACCGGCTCAGCGCCTTGAGCCCCAACCGGATCAGCTTGGCGCCGTCCGCTCCCTCGCCAGCCTCCTTGACGGCCGCGGCGACGGCATTTGCCGCCTGGTCGCGCGAATAGCCGAGATTGGTCAGCGCCGAGACCGCATCGGCAACCGGCGCCGACGCGGTTCCGCCGCCGATGTCGCGCTTCAGGCCGAAGCTCTCTTCGGCACCGGGGCCGGAAAAGGCCGGCGCCCGGTCCTTGAGCTCGGCAACGATGCGCGCCGCGACCTTCGGCCCGACGCCGGGCGCCCGGGCCACCATCGCCTTGTCCTGCAATGCAACGGCATTGGCGAGGTCGCCGGCCGACAGCGTGCCGACCACCGCGAGCGCCACCTTCGAGCCGACCCCCTGCACCGTCTGGAGCAGGCGGAACCACTCGCGCTCGGGGGCGCTGGCAAAGCCGTAGAGGCGGATCATGTCCTCGCGCACGACGGTTTCGATGAAGAGCACCACGGCCTCGCCCGGCCCGGCCAGTCCGGCAAGGGTGCGCGCCCCGCAATAGGCGACGTAGCCGACGCCATGGACGTCGACGGTCAGATGGTCCTCGCCGATCTCGTCGATCGTTCCCTTGAGTTTGCCGATCATCGTCGCCCGCACCCCTCGCCGAAAAGCCCTCCGGCCGCGACGGCCGCTTCTGCTCGGCAGGGATCAGGCGCTACGCAAACCGGCGGAACATGTCAAGAACATGAAGGCGTATCGACCCGCCTGCGGCGCCCTTCGGCGAGCCTGCGGGCGTCAGGCGGCCCGCGACGCCGACACGGACGTCAGGCGCCGCGTCTCGCGCAGCATCGCCCGGCCCGCATCGACGAAGCGACCTTCGTCTCCGAGGGCCGCATCGGCCTCGACGAAGCGTCGCAGGGACCGGTCCGCCCTCTCGCGGGCGCTCGACAGTTCCTCGCCCGAAAGCGCGTTCTTTCCGGCGAGGTGCCGCAGGGCCCACTGCAGACGCGCGGAGACGACCGCCGCATGGAAGGAACGGTCGAGCGGCTCGTCGTGGCCGGACGGAAGCGAGGTCGGTACCGCCCTGTCCCGCAACAGCGACCCGCCCTGGGCGAGGCCGTAGAGCAGCGCATGGGTGCTCTCGGTGACGAGCACCTCGACGACGTCGAGGCGCCGGCTGCAGGCGGCGGGGTTCAGGAAGACCGCGCCCCAGATGTAGAAGGTCGACGCACCGGCGAAGTCCCCGTCGACATCAGCAGGCGAGCAGAGCACGATCTCGCTGAGGAGGGTCCTTATCTCGTCGGCGAGATCGGGCAGGTAGACATCGAGCAGTTCGAGCGACGCTGCGACGTCGCTTCTCAGGCGAACGACCTCTTCTCCAGCCGGTTCGACGAGATCGAGACTTTCTTTCCCGCCGCGTGCGAAGGGGCGGGCGTAGCGGGCGCGGCGCCCCGGCTCCAGATCGGCCCACGAAAAGACTTCCAGCGATCCGGCCGGCATGCGGCGATCGCGCAGCCGCCCCGGCTGCCCGGCTCCCCGCTCGATCTCGCGAGACATATCCTCCATCAATGCGACGGAAGTGCTCACGTCGCCTGCATCGACGGCCTGCAATATTTCGAAGTATCTCGCAAAATAATCCGGCGGCGCGACCGGCAGATATTGCAACGCCTGCCCCATCGTCAACGCCTTGTGCGACAGCATTCCTGCCTTGGAGACGGCTTTCGCCATTTCTCCGAGACTTTCCGCGAGGCGCCCCTTGATGTCTTTCGCAACGCGAAACGCGCCTCCAGGGTTGGGCAAGAACATCGTCAAACTTTCAACCTCCCGGATTTTCGACGATCCTTGTGTTTCTCGTTCTTGTGCAATCGCGCCATACGACACGACCGGGGGACCGCCGACAACTCTTTCGAGCCGGTCTATGTTGATGATGTCCAATTGTTTCGCAAGCGGCGATTGCGACAGCCGGCCACGCGATCACCACAATTCCGGCGGTTGCCCACATGCCGCGCGACACTTTGTCGTCGTCTGTTTCCATCCGCTGCCGCCACGCATCGACATCGAGCCGCCATTTGCGCCGGCGGAGCCCGCCCGACCGCCGTATGGGACTTCGTGGGCAGGACTCAACAGTCCGGTGCGGTCCCCTAGATTTTTCACGATAGGCCCGCTTAGGCGGGTCTGGCCTGGAGGAACGAGATGAGCGGGAGGCTCAGCCTGCATGTCCCCGAGCCGGAGGTCCGGCCGGGCGGCGCGCCGGATTTTTCCGGCGTCAGGATCGCCAAGGCGGGGTCGGTGCGCCGGCCGCCGGTCGACGTCGAACCGGCGGACATCCGCGACATGGCCTATTCGATCGTCCGGGTTCTCAACCGCGCGGGCGAGGCGGTGGGCGAATGGGCCGGCAGCCTGAGCGACGAGGACCTTCTCGCCGGCCTCAAGACGATGATGCGTGTCAGGGGCTTCGACCGGCGCATGCTGATGGCCCAGCGCCAGGGCAAGACGAGCTTCTACATGCAATGCCTCGGCGAGGAGGCGATCGCCTGCGCCTTCAGAAAGGCGCTCGAGCCCGGCGACATGAATTTTCCGACCTATCGTCAGCAGGGGCTTCTGATCGCCGACGACTATCCGCTCGTCGACATGATGTGCCAAATCTATTCCAACCGCCGCGACCCGCTGAAGGGCCGGCAGCTGCCGATCATGTATTCCTCGAAAGCGCACGGATTCTTCTCGATCTCGGGCAATCTCGCCACCCAGTTCGTGCAGGGCGTCGGCTGGGCGATGGCCTCGGCGATCAAGGGCGGCGACCGCATCGCAGCCGCCTGGATCGGCGACGGCTCGACGGCCGAGAGCGACTTTCACTCCGGCATGGTCTTCGCCTCCACCTACAAGGCGCCCGTCGTCCTCAACATCGTCAACAATCAATGGGCGATCTCGACCTTCCAGGGAATCGCGAAGGGCGGCTCCGGAACCTTCGCCGCAAGGGGGCTCGGCTTCGGCATCCCCTCGCTCCGGGTCGACGGCAACGACTATCTCGCCGTCCATGCGGCGGCGAAATGGGCGGTGGAGCGGGCGCGGCAAAATCGCGGGCCGACGCTGATCGAATGGGTGACCTACCGTGCCGCCGCCCATTCGACCTCCGACGATCCGTCCGCCTATCGCCCGAAGGAGGAGAGCGACGCCTGGCCGCTCGGCGACCCGGTGAAGCGGCTGAAGAACCACCTGATTCTCAAGGACGTCTGGAGCGAGGAGCGCCACGTCCAGGCCGAGGCCGAGATCGACGCGGAGATCCTCGCCGCCCAGAAGGAGGCGGAAAGCCACGGCACGCTGCATACCGGGCCGAAGCCCTCTGTGCGCGACATGTTCGAGGACGTCTACGAGGTGATGCCGCCACACCTGCGGCGCCAGCGTCAGGAGGCGGGGGTTTGAGCGAGGGCGACAAGCCCGTCGTTCTCACCCGACATGCACAAACGGTGCAGCGCGAGCGGGGCATCGATCTGACTTGGATCATGCGGACCGTGGAAGCACCGGAATGGCAGGAAAACGACCGACAATGGAAGGGTGCCAGGCGGCTGTTTCGCAGCATCCCGGAGTTCGGAGGACGGGTCCTCCGCGTGGTCGTCATGGAAGAAGCAGCGGAAAGACGCATACTGACCGCGTTTTTCGATCGAAGGGCAGGAAAGCGATGACGACGCCAACAGTTCGGTACGACGAGTCCTCGGACGCCGCCTATATCCGCTTTTCTCCGGCACCGGTGCTCGAAAGCGAGGAAGTGTCGGAGGGGATCGTTCTCGATTTCGACGCCATGGGTCGGATCGTCGGAATGGAGGTGATGGAAGCGACCCGTCGTCTTGCACCGGATCTTCTCGGCAAGGCTGCCTGAGGAGGTCCTCCGACCAACCCGATTTGAGGTTTCGGAAGTCAGCATGCCGCGCATGACGATGATCGAGGCGATCCGCGACGCCCATGCGGTGAAGATGGCCGAGGACGACAGCGTCGTCGTGTTTGGCGAGGACGTCGGCTATTTCGGCGGCGTCTTCCGCTGCACCGCCGGACTGCAGGAGAAGTTCGGCAGAAACCGCTGCTTCGACGCGCCGATCAACGAGAGCGGCATCGTCGGCACGGCGATCGGCATGGCCGCCTTCGGCCTCAGGCCGGTGGTCGAGATGCAGTTCGCCGACTACGTCTATCCGGCCTACGACCAGATCGTCTCGGAGGCCGCGCGTCTTCGATACCGCTCGGCCGGGGACTTCACCTGCCCCCTCGTCGTCAGGATGCCGACCGGCGGCGGCATCTTCGGCGGCCAGACCCATTCGCAGTCGCCGGAGGCGCTGTTCACCCACGTCTCGGGCCTGAAGACCGTCGTCCCCTCCAACCCCTACGACGCCAAGGGACTTCTGATCGCCGCGATCGAGGACAACGATCCGGTGATCTTCCTCGAGCCGAAGCGCCTCTACAACGGCCCCTTCGACGGCGACCACGACAAGCCCGTGACGCCGTGGTCGAAACACCCGCTCGGCGAGGTGCCCGAGGGGCGCCACGTCGTGCCGCTCGGCAAGGCGATCGTCCGCCGGGAAGGCGCGGAACTGACGGTGCTCGCCTACGGCACGATGGTGCATGTGGCCGAGGCGGCAGCGGCGCTGGTCGGCGTCGACGCCGAGATCGTCGACCTGCGCACTCTCGTGCCGCTCGACATCGAACTGATCGCGACCTCGGTGAAGAAGACCGGCCGCTGCCTCGTCGTCCACGAGGCGACGCTGACCTCCGGCTTCGGGGCCGAACTGGTCGCGGTGGTCGCGGATGCCTGCTTCTACCATCTCGAAGCGCCGATCGTGCGGGTCGCCGGATGGGACACCCCCTATCCTCACGCCCAGGAGTGGGACTACTTTCCCGGCCAGGCGCGGGTCGGCGGGGCGATGAAGCGCGTGATGGAGGGCTGAGTGGGCACCGTCACCGTCAAGCTGCCGGATGTCGGGGAAGGCGTCGCCGAGGCCGAACTGGTCGAATGGCACGTCGCGGTCGGCGATCCCGTCCGGGAAGACATGACGCTCGCCGCGGTGATGACCGACAAGGCGACGGTCGATATTCCCTCTCCCGTCGACGGCACGGTCGCATGGCTCGGCGGCGCGGTCGGCGACACGCTGGCCGTCGGCTCGCCACTGGTGCGGCTCGACGTCGACGGGCCGGGCGGCACGAATGAGCCGGAGGAGAATTCGGGCGACTCGGCCGCTTCAGAAGATGTGACGCCCTCCAAGCCGCCGATCTCCCCCCCTGAGGGGGAGATGCCCGGCAGGGCAGAGGGGGGCGCCGAAGGGCACAAGCGTCCTGAATTCGACGCGCGGAACCGTGGCGGCGGCACACCCCCCTCTGGGCTGACGCCTGCCGGGGCGAGCCACGCGTCTCGCCCGTCCCCCGGATCCCCCGCAAGGGGGGAGATCAGGCCCACCGCAAAGGCCGCGCCCGCCGCGAAAGGCGCGCCATCCTCCCACCCCGCCCGCAAGCCCGGCGAAAAGCCCCTCGCCTCGCCGGCGGTGCGCCGCCGGGCGCTGGAAGCCGGCGTCGACCTGCGCCGGGTCGCCGGCTCCGGTCCGGCGGGCCGCATCGCTCAGGCCGATCTCGACGCCTATCTCGAGGCGGGAGCCGAGATCGTCGGACGGACCGGCGCCATCGCCGACACCTCCGTCACAGAAATCAGGATCGCCGGGCTGCGGCGGCGCATCGCCGAAAAGATGGAGACGGCCTCGCGCCGCATCGCCCACATCACCTATGTCGACGAGATCGACATGGAGGCGATCGAACAGTTGCGGGCGGCGATGAACCGGGACCGCCGCGACGACCGGCCGAAGCTCACTCTCCTTCCCTTCCTGATGAAGGCGATGGTCATCGCCGTGCGCGAACAGCCGTCGATGAACGCCCTCTATGACGACGAGGCCGGCCTCCTGCATCAGCATGGCGGCGTCCATATCGGCATCGCCGCGCAGACCGGATCCGGGCTGATGGTCCCGGTGGTCCGCCACTGCGAGGCCCGCGACGTCTGGAGCTGCGCCGGCGAGGTCGCAAGGCTCGGCGAGGCCGCCAAGGCGGGCGCGGCGAAGCGCGAGGAGCTTTCCGGCTCGACCATCACCATCACCTCGCTGGGTGCTCTGGGAGGCATCGCCACGACGCCGATCATCAATCATCCGGAGGTGGCGATCGTCGGCGTCAACAAGATGGAGATCCGGCCGGTCTGGAACGGCACGGCCTTCGCGCCGCGCAGGCGCATGAACCTCTCATCGAGCTTCGATCACCGGGTGATCGACGGCCACGACGCGGCGGTGTTCGTGCAGCGGATCAAGGCGCTTCTCGAAAACCCGGCGATGATCTTCGTCGAGGAGGCGGCACGATGAACGAAATCGCTTGCCAGTTCCTCGTCATCGGCGCGGGGCCCGGCGGCTACGTCGCGGCGATCCGCGCCGGCCAGCTCGGCCTCGACACGGTGGTGGTCGATTCCGCCAAGCCCGGCGGCACCTGCCTCAACATCGGCTGCATTCCGTCCAAGGCGCTGATTCATGCGGCGGACGAGTATTTCCGCATGAAGGAAGCGTCCGAGGCTGCCGGAATTCCGGGCCTTGCGGCAGGGGCGCCGAGCCTCGACTGGCCGGCCGTCCTCGGCTGGAAGGACGGGATCGTGAACCGCCTCAACAACGGCGTCACCGGGCTTTTGAAGAAGGCCCGCGTCAAGCTGGTCGAGGGCCGGGCGGGCTTCGTCGACGGCAAGACCGTCATCGTGACCGGCGAGACCGGCGAGCAGCGGATTTCCGCCGAGACCGTGGTCATCGCCACGGGCTCGGAGCCCGTGGCGCTGAAGGCCCTGCCCTTCGGCGGCAAGGTCATCTCGTCGGAGGGTGCCCTGTCGCTCGCGGAGCCGCCGGAGCGCCTCGCCGTCGTCGGCGGCGGCTATATCGGCGTCGAGCTCGGCACCGCCTTCGCCAAGGCGGGATCGAAGGTGACGATCGTCGAGGCAGCGGAGGAGATCCTGCCGCTCTACGACGCCGACCTCGTCAAGCCGGTGCGCCGGCGGCTCGACCGGCTCGGCGTCGAGGTCATGACCGGCGCCAGGGCGCAGGGGCTCGCCGGCGAGAACGGCGATCTCCTGGTCGAGACCGATGGCGGCGGGGAACGGCGGATCGCCTGCGAAAAGGTGCTCGTCACCGTCGGCCGCCGGCCGGTCACCGAGGGCTGGGGCCGCGAGGAGCTGGTGCTCGACATGGACGGGCCGTTCATCCGCACCGACGAGACGCGGCGAACCGCGATGCGCGGCGTCTACGCCATCGGCGACGTCGCCGGCGAGCCGATGCTCGCCCACAAGGCGATGGCGGAGGGCGAGATGGTCGCCGAGATCGCGAGCGGCCACCGCCGCGTCTTCGACCACCGGGCGATCCCGGCCGTCTGCTTCACCGATCCGGAGATCGTCTCCGTCGGCCTGTCGCCGGCACAGGCGAAGGCGCGAGGGATCGAGACCACCGTCGGCCGGTTCCCGTTCCAGGCGAGCGGCCGGGCGATGTCGCTCGGCAGGGAAGACGGCTTCGTGCGCGTCGTCGCCCGGGGCGACGACCATCTCATCCTCGGCATCCAGGCGGTCGGCGCCGGGATCAGCGAACTTTCCGCGGCGTTCTCGCTGGCGCTGGAGATGGGCGCCTGCCTCGAAGACTTGGCCGGCACGATCCACGCCCATCCGACGCTCGGCGAGGGTTTTCAGGAGGCGGCGCTGGCGGCGCTCGGCAAGGCGCTGCATGTCTGACGAGTGCGCGTGACGCCCCTCGCCCTTCGAGGCCGCCTGCGGCGGCACTTCAGGATGAGGGGCGTGGCTCGACGGCGGTCGCTGCATACCAGTCCCCCCTCATCCTGAGGTGTGGAGCCGGTCGAAGACCGGCGGAGCCTCGAAGGGCGAGGGGCGCTTCAGACAGCAGCGTAACGGGCTACACCCAGTTCTCGACCCGCAGACCCGGCATCCGGTCGAATTCGCGCCGATTGTTGGTGACGAGGATCAGCCCCTCGCTGCGAGCATGGGCGCCGATCTGCATATCGTACGGGCCGCAGGGCGTTCCGGCCCGCTCCAGTTCGGCGCGGAGCTGGCCGTAATGCGCCGCTGCCTTGTCGGCGAAGGGCAGCACCTCCAGCCGCGCCACGAAATGTTCGATCGCCGCCAGGTTTTCCGGAGGTCGCCCGGACTTCTCTGCGCCGTAATGCAGCTCTCCCAGCGTGATGCTCGATATGCACAGCTGCTCCGCCAGCCCGTTGAACTTTTCACGCACGCCGGGAGGATAGGTCTTCATCACGTAGATGCAGATATTGGTATCGAGCATATGGGTGAGCATCAAAAGGGCTCACGTTCATCCGCTTCAGGCTGCTCGCGCACGTCGAGGAAATCGTCGCTGACCCGCGGGCCGTTCTCGAAAAGGTCGTCCCAGCGCTGGCCTTTCGGCACGATGACACGGCTGCGACCGATTTTCAGGATATCGACCTGATGGACATCCTCGGGAAATGCGACGTCTTTCGGCAGCCGGACGGCCTGACTGCGATTGCTGGTGAAGATGGTTGAGCTCGCCATCACCGCCTCCGAATGGGATATGCCAATGGGATATACGTAACGAGCGTCAATCGGAAACTCAAGGAACGATGCGCGCGATCCGACGCTCGGCGAGGGTTTTCAGGAGGCGGCGCTGGCGGCATTGGGAAAGGCGCTGCATGTCTGACGCTTGCGCCCGACGCCCCTCGCCCTTCGAGGCCGCCTGCGGCGGCACCTCAGGA
>NZ_JAFMPY010000019.1 GCF_017353515.1 Jiella sonneratiae | reverse complement strand
CCTGAAGATCGGCCATTTCTTCGGCGAGAGCGAGAACGCCGTGCGCATCCAGATCTTCGTCGCGCTGATCGCCTTCCTGCTCCTCAAACTCGCCCAAGAAGCCCAGCGCGCCATCCCGCAACCCAGCACCTTCCGCCGCCTCGTCCGCCTCAACCTCATGCAAAGGCGGCCCATCGACACTCTCGGCGCGCCCCATAAACCGCCTGTCTTCGACCCCAGGCAAATGACCCTCGATCTCAGCCATGCTTAAACCGGACAGCAGTGGGTCAAGCCCGGGATGACGAGGCGCCTGTGACGACGCCGCCCCGTGAGGCCGATCGGCTGCCTTTCACCCCCGCAGCATCGCCGCCACCATCGGCGAGAAGTAGGAGAGAATGCCGGAGGCGCCGGCGCGCTTGTAGGCGGTCAGGGTCTCGACCATCGCCTTGTCGCCGTCGAGCCAGCCGTTGCCGGCCGCCGCCATGATCATCGCGTACTCGCCCGAGGTCTGATAGGCGAAGGTCGGCACGCCGAATTCGCGGGCAAGCCGCGCGAGGACGTCGAGATAGGGAAGCCCCGGCTTCACCATGATCATGTCGGCGCCCTCGGCGAGATCCTGGGCCGCCTCGCGCACCGCCTCGTCGCTGTTGCCGTAGTCCATCTGATAGGTGCGCTTGTCGCCCTTCAGCATGCCGCCGGAGCCGACCGCGTCGCGGAACGGCCCGTAGAAGGCCGAGGCGTATTTGGCGCTGTAGGCCATGATCATGGCGTCGCGGCAGCCCGCCTCGTCGAGCGCCGTGCGGATGCAGGCGACGCGTCCGTCCATCATGTCGGACGGGCCGATGACGTCGCAGCCGGCCTCGGCCTGGACGACGGCCTGCCGGCACAGCACCTCGACCGATTCGTCGTTGAGGATGCGCTCGCCGGCCATGACGCCGTCATGGCCGTGGCTGGTATAGGGATCGAGCGCGACGTCGCACATGATGCCGACCTCGGGAACCGCCTGCTTGATCGCCCGGGTGGCGCGGCAGACGAGATTGCCGGGGTTCAGCGCTTCGCTGCCGGTCTCGTCGCGCAGCGAGGGGTCGGTATAGGGAAACAGGGCGAGCATCGGGATCGCAAGGTCCCGCGCCCGCCGCGCCGCCTCGACGCAGTCTTCGACCGACAGCCGGAAGACGTTGGGCATCGAGGCGACGGGCTGCGGCTCGCCGCCGCCCTCGCGCACGAAGATCGGCCAGATCAGGTCGGCGGCGGAGAGGGCGTTCTCGCGCACCAGGCGCCGGCTCCAGTCGGCCTGCCGCAGGCGGCGCAGCCGCATGCCGCCGGTCGCGGCGTCGATCCGGTCGGTGATCGAAACTGTCTCTCTGCTCATCGCCGTCGTCCCTTGCAACATTCGCGGCGCGGGCGGGCTCGGGGCGCGGCCTTGCCGGCTCCCCTCGGTCGTCCCGCGCAAGGCTCTGCCTACAGCATCGGTCCGAAAATCGGAATCGATTTTCGGTCAGTACGATGCGCCGGACCGGAGCGCCGCAGCGTCCTTCGTGCGTTTCAAAGGGCGGCGCGGCGCCGCCGGCCGGTCAGGTCGCGGCCGCCGGATCTCCTGAACCCGCAGGGCTCCGAATCCATGTTTCAATGTGTCTGATCAAGGAGACTGGCGAGGTAGTCCGGTGACCATCCGGCGAGTTTTCGGCGTGATTTGAGGGACTTCTTGTCTTTGGCCGTTCGGATGAGATTGAGCGCGAAGTGCCGGACGACGGCCATGTTCCTGGCGCCGTGGCCTTTGCGCAGGCGAGACTGATCGTCCTTGAACAGGACGTCGAGCACCCAGTGAAGCCGGTTCTCGATGCCCCA
>NZ_JAFMPY010000018.1 GCF_017353515.1 Jiella sonneratiae | reverse complement strand
AGATCCGCCATGCCGTGGACGAGTTCGGGGATGCCGACGCTCTCGGGACGCAGCTCCTGGCGCCGCGAGAAGGCGAGCATCCGCTGGGTCAGCGAAGCGCCGCGCTCCGCCCCTCGGATCGCCGTGTCGGCGAGTTGCCGGAGCTTCTGGTCGTCGGGAAGCCGCTTCTTCAGGATTTCGAGATTGGCCAGCACCGCCGCCAGGAGATTGTTGAAGTCGTGGGCGACGCCGCCCGCCAGCTGTCCCAGCGCCTCGAGCTTCTGCGCCTGACGCAGCTGTTCCTCGGTCTGGCGCCAGGCCGTGATGTCCATCAGCCCGCACAGCGCCTGCTGGAACCGGCCGTCCGCGTCGCGCTCGACATGCGCCGAGAGGAGGCAGTGGAGCTGCCGGCCGTCCTTGGTCACGAACTGGTATTGCGCGCCGCGCAGCTCCTTGGACGCCAGGAGCGCGGGCCAGTCGACCTCGGTGCGGCGACGGGCGGACTCCGGGGTCATGAAGTCGGTCAGCGGCCGTCCCACCACCTCCTCGAATTCATAGCCGAGCACTTCAAGCCAGACGTCGCTGACATGCTCGATGCGCCCGTTCTCGTTCAGCGCATGCAAGGGCAGCGGCGTGCGGCGGTAGAGGGTGGCGAAGCGCTCCCGGCCTTCCCGCGCCGCGGCCGTCTCGCGGGCGCTCGCCAGGGCAAGGCGCCGGTCGACCAGCGACGCCGCCAGCGCCAGGAACAGGATGAGGAACGTCAGTCCGGCGATCGCGAGGGCGAGGGCCATCGGGTCGAGCGCGGCCGCCGTGGGCATCGCGTCGTCGCCGGGCTCCCTGACGAAAGTCGCGGCGGCCATGCCGGTATAGTGCATCCCGGCGATCGCCAGCCCCATCGCGCCGGCGGCGGCGAGCTTGCGGGGTGCCGTGGTGCGCTTGAACGCCAGCCACAGGGCCGCGGTGGACGCGGTGATGGCGATCGCCACCGAGGCGGCGACCAGGGCGAGGTCGTAGTGGATCGCCATCGGCATGCGCATCGCCTGCATGCCGAGATAATGCATGCTGGCGATGCCGACCCCCATGATCAGGCCGCCGGGCAGAAGGACGGGCCAGCCCATGCCGCGCCCGCACAGAAGCGCAAATCCGATGCCGGTCACGAGCATTGGCAGGGTGAGCGACACCACGGTCAGGGTGACGTCGTAAGTCACCGGCATCGGCATGCGGTAGGCGAGCATGGCAACGAAATGCATCGACCAGATGCCGCCGCCCATGGCGATGGCGGCGGTGGCGATCCACCCGGCCTGGGCCCATTCGGTGGCGCTGCGGATCCGGCCGGCGAGATCGAGCGCCGTATAGGCGGCAAGGGTCGCGATACAGACGGAAAGAACGACCAGCGGCCAGGAATAGCTGCCTTCGACGATCATGACATTCGGATCCCTTCGGATTGCAGAGGGATGACGCATTCAGCTCGGTTGGTCACGGCAATTCGCTAACCGTTTTTCATATAATAAGATCAGCAATGCGAGGCGAGATTTGTGGAGCACAACGTGCCGAAGCGGATGCCACGATTGACCGCTGTCCTGTTCCTGCCGGTAATTGCATCGTTGCTTCTCACGGGCAGTCTCGTTGCATTCGTCGTCCACTGGTCTACGAGCCAGGCCGACGCGGAATCGATTCGGCGCGAGACGATGCTGGTCCGTGAGCTAATGGATCAGAGGATCGCTCGAATCACCAAGGACCAGCAGTCGACCACCAGCTGGAACGATGCGCTGAAGCAGGCTCTCGGCCCCCGCGAGCCAGCGTGGTTCGACGCAAATCTCGGCATTTGGATGCACGACTATTTCGGCATCGACCGCACCTTTGTCCTTGATGGTGCAGGGCACTCCGTCTACGCGATGATCGACGGCCATCGGGATGAGCCGAGCTCCTATTTCACCCATGCCGCGGCGATCGACCCGGTCGTGGAGGAGCTTCGGGCGCACCGCTTGCGGGCGCAGTCAGCCACCAACGCGCCCACCGCGATCCGGCGCTACGTTCTCTTGGAGAACCGGCCAGCGATTGTGAGCGCTGCCGCTATCGTCTCAGACACCGGCGAGATCGCTCAGGTTCTGGGGAAGGAGCCGATACACGTCGCCGTCGAATTCCTTGACGGCCGCTTTCTGGCAAAACTTCAAACCGACTTTCTGCTCGACCATGCGCGGTTTTCCTGGACCGGTCATCTGGGTCCCCATGAAGCGGCCTTTCCTCTTAAAGCCGAAGATACGAACCTTGGTTATCTCGTCTGGACGGTCCGCCAGCCCGGAACAAAGATATTCGAACAGATGATGCCGGCACTCGGCGCTGCCGGCGCAATTCTCGTCTTGCTCGCGGGCGGGCTTCTGTTCTGGATCCGTCAAACCACGAGCAGACTCGCCAGATCGCAGCAGCAGATCGAGTTCATGGCGCATCACGATGCGCTCACTGGCCTTGCCAATCGATTTTCGTTTCAGAGCCGACTGGAAGAACGGATGCGGGAGTTCGCGCAGGCGCGGCGAAGCTTCGCGGTACTTTACCTCGACCTCGACCGATTTAAGGCGGTCAACGACACGCTGGGCCATCAGGCCGGCGATGAGCTGATCCGTCAGGCGGGAGAAAGGCTCTCGGCTTTGGTGCCCGGGACAGAAGATATGGTCGCTCGCCTCGGCGGCGACGAGTTTGCTGTTTTACGCAATCAGGTTGGCGACCGCACCGAGATTGAAAGCCTCTCCAAACGCATCATCGAAATTATCCAGACTCCGTTCGAGTTGGCAGACCGACAGGTGTTCATAGGCGTGTCGATCGGCGCAGCGATCGCGTCAGGCGAAATGCCGGCACAATTCGATCTCGTGCGCCGCGCGGATGTCGCACTCTATCGTGTGAAAAAATCCGGACGAAACGGCTATATCATATTCGGGGAGAATGACATTTATCTAGATTTCGAATGGGAAGAAATGCGATCATATAATTCCTCTCGTGTAATTTTCCGATAAAGTACGACAGTGTTTCAGTCATAAATTTGATGCCGCCACATTCGTTGAATTTACGAAGGCAGCGCAAAATAACATGATTACGTCATAAGGGATTGGATGAGATCATTCAAGAGAGCAATTTTGGCTGGGCTAGAATGTTGTTTGGCCACATGTATATATGAGATAAGTGCTTCTTGATATTCTCCGTTCTTTAGGGCGCCATTTCGCTGCAGGCAGGAGACTAAAACTTGGAGTGCTGCGGTTGTCGCTGCCATGTGCGCAGCAAGGACTTCACCTTCAGCGCTTAGTTTTGCCATTTTTTCCTCCGTCGTCCCAAACAATATTTTAATCAGCGGGTGAACAATCCTTGCCGCGAATTCAGAAAAAAAACTTTAAGTGGTCACAAAGTTTAACTTCCACGGTCATGATCTAACCGCCGAATCGTCTGGTTGTTGACACTGAATGAGCCAGAAACCGAGGTGCGTCATCAGGCAATTTTGAAGATCCATGCCTGCAAAGGGTGATAACGACTATCCTTGACGCGAACCATCGCGGCTGTCCACCCGCCCCGGTTTCCCGCCGCTTCCCCACGTCAATGCTCCTGCCCTGCCCGCGAGCCACGGGTCTCGCGGGTTTGCTGCGCAACCGGGCCTCCCGCATGGACATGGGGGCCCGCGCGGCGGTGACCGCCTGCGAGCCCGCTGGTTTGCCCTGCGGGCGCGGTCAGGCCATTCTGACCTGACCTCAACCAGTCTCGGCGGGCCCGCAGGCCGCCAACCCGGACTGACGTCGCCGCGGCATGGGATGGGATGGGATGGGAACAGGATAAGCAATTTTTTTCATGGTCAGCTACTTTCCCATCCGCTCTAGCGCTAATTTTGCAGAGTAATCTCCTTGTTCTGCAGCTTTGCGATACCAGAATTCAGCCTTTATTTCGTCTTTTGGCAGCAAAATACCATTTAAGTACACAGCACCTAGATAGGCTTGCATCGGTGCATCACCTTGCTCGGCCGCCTTGCGATACCAGGCAACCGCCTGTGCCGGATCCTTCTCGACGCCCCTACCATTTGCATACATGGTGCCGAGAGCGGTCTGCCCCCTCGCGTCGCCCTGCTCGGCTGCCTTGCGGAACCAGGCAACCGCCTGTGCCAGATCCTTTTCGACGCCCGTGCCGTCCGCGTACATGTTACCAAGGCTGATCTGTCCTCGCGTATCGCCCTGCTCGGCGGCCTTGCGGAACCAAGCGACTGCCTGCACCAGGTCCTTCTCGACGCCTGTTCCCTCGGAATACATGGCTCCAAGGCTAGCTTGTCCTTCCGCGTCCCCCTGCTCGGCCGCCTTGCGGAACCAGGCAACCGCCTCATCCTCCGAGCCAGACGCATCCAGGGCTCGCCCCAACAAAAATTGCAGGCGTGGTTCTGTGGGGTGCGCCGCCTGGGCTGCCCGGCAGGCCGGCACGGCACGATCGGCCTCGATTTTTTCGAAGTAGACCCCTTTCACGCCAGCCGGGCGGGCGGGATCGAAGCGATCTGCCGCCAACTCCTCACAAAGCCGGACTGTCTTGTCGATTTCCGCAGCTTCCGTTGGCTCGTCTGGAGTCGGACCAGCCGGTCTCTGCGAGCTCAAGCCAAGGGACGGCGCCGCCGTCCGATTGATCCGAAGGCTCGCGATCTCGGACTGACTGAAGACATGCATCTGATCCGGCGGCGTCACCAGCATGATGGGTAGCACCCCCGGGCTGACGCCCGCTCGGTTCATGAAGTCGGCGGCATCTGACAAATTCAGCTGCCCGAACTGAAAGTCGTTCGACTGCGTCGAGGCAATCTGGTGAACGCCGAGCGCGCCCTTCACCTCACGCCCTGAGCCCGCGAAGAAGACGAAGGCGCAGGCGGAGAGACATTGGGCGTCTTGCGGGACGACAGTCGAAAGCTGTTCGTCCAGGATCGTGTCGGCGATTTCGAGGGCGATGATCAGCGAGCCGCCTGGGCTGTCGAGTTCCACCGTCCGTGCTTGCGGCGCAGCGCGCAGGGCCGCCCTGAAATTACAGCTTTCGCGCGCTGTGATCTGGCCCTTCAACCGGATGACGGTCGGAGTGGCATCGTCGATGGTGAAGGCACCAAAGGTTTGAGTTTTACCGGAAGCGTGGGTTGCAACCATGCATATCGCTATCACCGAGGCCAATCCGCCCAACGTGGCCACTTGGCTCTTCCCCCGCGATGAAAGCCACACAGTTCGATCCCTCCCTGGACCCACCTTCGAGCATGCCATGAAAGTCTAGACTGGCCAGCGGACCGTTTGAAACAGTTCCATTGTAGTCTGTTTCATCTCGGCGCCAGCGAAGCCGCCACGCAGGAAGCCCGTCTCGTCACGCGTAGCCGCGGCGCCCCTTTACCCGACGGAGCCGACCATACTCCCTCACGGCGGCCTCGGCCGTCGCGAAGAACTGCCGCATCACCCGGCCGCCGCGGCCAATCCGGCTCGCGCGTGAGGGCATAGCCGCCGAACAGCGTTGGCTCGATTGCCAGCACGTAGAAGCGCGACGAGCGCTGCTTGGAATTGATCCGGCACAGATAGAGGCGCGGCGGCAGGGAGGCCATAAGGCAGTCTATAAGGTCCAGCTGCACCGTCATGGCCGCAGCCGTCCAATCGTCTGGTTGCTGACGTTGAACGAACGGGCGATCGACATGTGCGGCTCGCCATTGGCCTTGCGTTCGAGCGCTTCGGCCTTTTGGGCCGACGTCAGCTTCGGGCGCCGCCCCATCTTCACACCGCGCGCCTTGGCGCGGGCGCGGCCCTCGGCGGTGCGGGTCTTGATCAGATCCCGCTCGACGTCGGCGAGACCGCCAAGCACTGCGAGCATCAGGCGGCCGGTGCTGTCGTCGGTATCGGCCCAGGGCTGGGCCAGCGACCGGAACCGCGCACCGGCGTCGACGATGCGCTTGACGATGGCGAACATGTCGAAGGTCGACCGGGCCAGGCGGTCGATGCGGGTGACCACCAGCTCATCGCCGGGGCCGAGGGTGGCGAGGAGCTTCTTCAGCTCCTTGCGGTCGGCCTTGGCGCCGGAGACCTTTTCGCGGAAGACGGTCGTGCATCCGGCGGCGTGCAGCTCCTCGAGCTGAGCCTCGAGGGTCTGGCCGACGGTGGAGACGCGGGCATAGCCGAAGGAGCGGAGAGAGGCGCGACTTTTGTCCATGATTTATGGAAAGGATAACCCATTGGCCGGGCTGCGCAACCAAAATCTTCCATAATTCTTCTTTCATTGCCCGCCAAGCTGTTTCAGGGCATCCTCTGCACCTGGGTGACCTTGGTCAGCAGCTTTGCGATAGCACTCGAAGGCTTTCGCTTGGTTGAAAGGAACGCCTGTACCGCGGGAGTACATCCTACCGAGTTTGAATTGCGCTGCGGCGTTTCCTCGGCTCGCGGCCTTCCTGTAAAGGTCAGCGGCCGCGACCAAATCGGGCGGGACACCCAGCCCGACCTCAAAAACGTCTCCTAGTTCCCTCAGTACGTCGACCCTCCCCCGATCGATGGCCTCGCGATATAATTTGGCAGTCTTGTCATTGTCGAAATCTTCTGGAATGGCGAGGCCGTGATCATACAGTCTGCCGTAAAAAGACAGTTGATCGGCACGCTCGTCGGCCGCGCGGCGAAACCATTTGGCCGCTTCCGTAGCATCTTTAGGAACGCCACGACCAAGTGTGTATAGAAGGCCAAGCCGATATTGCGCGCGCGTGTCGCTCCGCATGGCCGCCTTTTCGAACCACTTGGCCGCTTTCGCATTGTCGACCGGTCCGCCGCCGCTACTGGCATATAGCAACCCGAGAAAATATTCTGCGCCGAGATTGTCCTGCTCGGCGGCCATTCCCAACCAATTGATGGCTTGCCAATCGTCCTTTGGAACGCCGTGACCGACAGCGTAGGTCATGCCGAGAATGAATTGGGTGCGGGATCACCCTGTTCTGCCGCCCTGTGAAACCATTCGATAGCGGTTGCTTGATCCTTCGAAACGCCGCGACCGGTGGCGTATCTCCTACTAAGATTGATTTGGGCGGACTCCGAGCCCTGTTCGGCGGCCTTGCGATACCACGCTGCAGCTTCCGCCTCGTCCTTGGCGACGCCGCGACCCGCATCGTAGATCGCAGCAAGACGAAGTTCCGCCGACTGAGAACCCTGTTCGGCGGCTTTGCGATACCAGCGGACGGCTTCCGCCTCGTCCCTCGCTACCCCCTGGCCTTCGGCGTACATCTCGCCGAGTTTTACTTGCGCCGAGGCTAGCCCTTGGTCGGCGGCCTTGCGATACCAGCGGACGGCCTGCGCATCGTTCTCCGAGACACCCCAGCCGTGGGCGTAAATGTCACCAAGTTCGGCCTGCGCCGAGGCCAACCCCTGTTCAGCGGCCTTGCGATACCAGACGGCAGCATTTGCCTCATCGCGAGGAACGCCATCGCCATGGGCATAGATGGCAGCAAGATCAACCTGTGCCGCGGCATAGCCCTGGTCGGCAGCTTTGCGGTACCACCGTAAAGCCTTGTCAGTTTGCCTCCCCTGCTGAAAGGCCCGGCCGAGTTCATAGGCAATTCGGACATTGGTCGGGTCAAGGGCGACGGCTTTCTCGCAGGCCGTGATCGCCGCGTTGGTGGCCTCCAAACCGATAATATATGTGACCCCAGCCACGTCCGCCGGCTTATGCACATCTTCCGGCGACGCGGCCAATTCGTCGCATTGGTGCACGGCAGCAGTGATCACGGCTGCGTCTTCAACATCCGCAGGCGGTTTGGCCTGATTAGAGGCCAATCGGCGCAGATTGACATCGGGAGAAAGATCCATGCTGTCAAAAGATAATATGGGTCCTGCGGCCATAAATATGCTCGCGGAAAAACGCGATTAGAAGATATAATTAACGGCAATATTGCTAATATGAAATACATAAAGACGCTTCGCTTCAGAATGAATTTTATCGGCACTTTTTCCAAGCGCGAAATGAGGTGTGCAGCCTAAACATATGCCAATCGTTATGAGACAAATATTTGGATAAATGTCTTTTTGACATAACAATGCTCCATGATTGCGCCTGAGTTTAATGAATCTCTCGCAGCGTCATCAGGAAAATCGCGACATCGAATTAGATTGCAATAAAACAGCCCGAGCTTGTGCCAGTATCCTATCGCACTGATGGTCAACGCTGACGCTCGCAAACCATCAAGATTTACCACCGGCATAGCGAAAAGGTCGAGCAAACGCTGACCCACGATCGAATTCTCATAAACGACCGTTTTTGAGACAGCACCTGTCTCTGGTTACGATAGCACAAATTCCATAACGTAACTCGTCTCAAAACAGGTCTTGAAACAAGCGTCTCGATACGTCATGGTGCCGACGAGAATTGAGACCAGACCATGAAAATCGGCTACGCCCGCGTTTCCACCCTCGACCAGAACCCGGATCTTCAGCTGCAGAAGCTGAAGGAGGCCGGCTGTGAGCGCCTGGTCGTGGAAAAGGGGTCCGGCGCCAAGGTCGCACGGCCCGAGCTGCAGCGGCTTCTCACGGATATGCTGCGCGAGGGCGACACTCTCGTTGTCTGGAAGCTCGACCGCCTGGCGCGATCGCTGAAGCAGCTGATTGATACGGCCGAGGATCTCAAGGCGCGCGGGATCGGTCTCATTTCCTTGACCGATGCCATCGACACCTCGTCGCCCGGCGGCATGCTGCTGTTTCATATGCTTGGGGCGATTGCCGAGTTCGAACGCGCCCTCATCCGCGAGCGGACCGGGGCCGGCCTCGCCGAGGCCAAGCGCCGGGGAAAGCGCGGTGGGCGTCCGCGTTCTCTGACGCCCAAGGACGTGACCGCGGCTCGCGCGCTCCTTGCCGATGGCACCCTCACCTCCAAGGAGGTCGCTGCCCGCTTCGGCGTCTCGAAGGCGACCCTGTACCGCTACCTCGAAGCTACGCCGCCTACCCCAGAGCTGTGACTTCAATCCCTTGCCAAAGAGCATGACGTTTTGGCGTCTCTGAGATTTGCGAAGGCCGTCGGAATGCGAAGACTGTCCATCCGAACGCTGCTCATCGTGACGGCAGCCATTGTTGCTTCGCTGATCGCCCTGTTTGCGATTTTGCTGCTCAGTCAGCTCAATCGCAGCGATCAGGCGGCATTGGAGCGCCGGACGTTGCGGGAAGCCAAAGCAATCTCAGCTGCCGCCGGCCTGATTGTCGCCGACATGAAATCGACGCTCGATCTGGTGGCATCGGCACCGGATCTCGAAACCGGTGCCTTGCGGGAATTTCATTATCGGACTGGACGAATCCTCGAAGGCTCGGGGAAGTTTGTGATCGTCGTCGATGCGGCTGGCCAGCAGCTGTTGAATACCCGGGTCGAATTCGGCCAGGAAACCGGGAAGACTGCGGACATGGCCTCCCTGGAAGAGGCGCTTCAGACCGGCAAGACGATCGTCTCCAATGTGTTTTTCGGCAAGACCAGCGCGAGATACGTCTTCAACGTGGTCAAACCCCTCCCGAAATCGAGCGCTTCCCCGGCCCGTGGTCTCATCATCACAAAGAACGCGGACGAACTCGGGATTGCTCTGAATTCTCAGGAAATGCCTCAGGGGTGGAAGGTTGCGATCGTCGATGGCGCCGGCAAACTGATCGTCGGGAACCCCAGGGCCGTTCTCTCGGCAGGCGAGACGCCTGACATCGTCCCTCAACTTGGCTTCGACGGCGGCGGCGGTCTCTCTCGCGACGCCTCCGGTCAAGTGCTGATTGGCTACGCCCGCGTTCCCGCCACAAACTGGTACGCGCTCAAATGGGGGCCTGTACGTTCTGCCAGGTCGTCGCTCCTGGAAAACTGGCGTGTCCTCATTGCTGGCGGAGCGACGATTTTGGTGCTCCTGGTGGCTCTTACCCTCTATGCCGCAAAGACCTTGCGGGCATCCATCTCGCGGCTGGCCAATATGGCGGAGCAAGTCGGCGATGGCGAACTCGTCTCTCCGGCGCGCTCGCGCATCAAGGAAATCGACCTGGTCGCGATCGCGTTATCGAACGCATCTTTCAGCCGGAGGGAAGCCGAGCGGCGAACTTCGGTGATTATGCAGGAGCTTGCGCACCGGACGAAAAACTTGATGGCGGTTGTCCTGTCGATGGTGCGGCAGACCGCGCGCCACAGCGACGACACCGCTACCATGGCGCGCACGCTCGGCGACCGTGTCGCAGCCTTGGGCGCATCGGTGGATTTGCTGACGCGAGGGACGGCCGACAGCGTCTCGCTCGGGGAGTTGGTCAGGAGACAGTTGGAAACGTTCGCCGATACCGCCGGCAGCATTTGTGTCGAGGGCGAGGACTTGGAGCTATCGAGAGATGTCGCGCAAGACCTGGGAATGGCCCTGCATGAGCTTGCGACCAACGCCACGAAATACGGCGCTCTCTCGATGACAACCGGGCGGATCAGCATCAGCTGGGAGATCGTGGGGACGCCAGATCAGGCAACGTTCCTGTTTGCCTGGAAAGAAAGCGGCGGGCCGCCGGTTGCCGCGCCGACGCGGCGGGGCTTCGGTCAGATCGTTCTGAAAGATCACATCCAGGCCATTACGGGCGGCGATGTCGACGTTCGCTACGCCAGCAGCGGATTTGAATGGACATTGCGCGCGCCTCTCAAAGCGATATCCCCGCGTGACGACAGCGCTACAGCGCCGCGGATGGCGTCGTGAGAGCGCCAAACCGTCCGGCAGCGTGCACAGACCATCCTCACAGGTAAGGGACAGATCATGATTCCGTTGGCGACCCTTGATCTGATGGCCGGCTGGCGCCGCGACTTGCACCGCCATCCTGAATTCGGCTTTGAAGAGCGCCGCACTGCGGCCTTCGTCGCCGATACCTTGCGCGGCTTCAACCTGGAGGTCGTCGAAGGCATAGGCGGCACCGGTGTCGTCGGGACCTTGCGGCGCGGTACCTCCAACCGCGCCATTGCGCTCCGCGCCGACATGGACGCCCTGCACATTACCGAGGCGACTGGTGCCGAGTGGTCTTCGGTCAACCCGGGCACGATGCACGCTTGTGGTCATGACGGACACACGGCGATGCTGCTTGGGGCGGCGAAGCTTCTGGCCGAGGAAGGCGGCTTCGACGGTACGATCCGCTTTATCTTTCAGCCGGCCGAAGAATGGGGAAAAGGCGCATCGGCCATGATCGAGGCCGGGCTGATGGTCCGGTTTCCGTTCGATGAAATCTTCGGGCTGCACAATCTGCCGGGCCTGCCGGTCGGACATGTCGAGACGCGCCCCGGAGCGATCATGTCCGCGGAGGATATTTTCGAGATCGTGCTGGAGGGCAAGGGCGGACACGCCGCCCGCCCGCATTGGGGGCGTGAGGTGATGGTCCCGGCCTGCGCTCTGGTCGTGGAGTTGCAGACCATCGTCTCCCGCCGGCTGAACCCATCCGACGTGGGTGTCGTTTCCGTGACCGAGCTTCTCACCGATGGCACGCGCAACGTGCTTCCCGGCCAAGCCCGAATCCTCGGCGATGCACGCAGCTTCTCCGCCAAGGTTTCGGCGACGATCGAGGACGAGATGCGTCGCATGGCGTCGGGCATTGCCACTTTGCACGGTATCGCTGCCCGGGTGAGCTATTCCCGCGAGTTCGTTCCGCTCGTAAACGACGCCGACCTGACCTCAGCCTTTGCCACCGTCGCGCATTCGGTCTCCGGCCACGTCAATGCGACAGCGGACCCCATGACCGCCTCTGAAGACTTTGCGCGCTTCCTCGACCATGTGCCCGGATGCTTTGCGTTTATCGGCAACGGCGAGACCTCCGCGCCGCTTCATAACCCGGCGTTCGATTTCAACGATGCAGCGCTGTTGCACGGTGCCCACCTGCATGTCGCGATTGCCAGAGACCGGCTGCCGGCTCACTGAGCTCTAATCCGCTTTACTCATTGCAGTCGATTATGGTGGGCATGAGTGCCCGATTCAAAAGTTCAGGTGTAGATCCAATACCTTGCGATGCGTCGGGTGAGGAGGCGGATGTTGGCGATGAACGCCCAAGCGGTCGCGCTTTCGGTGGATTGCTCCCAATCCTTGGCGAGACGTCGGCATCGGCCGAGCCAAGCGAAGGTCCGCTCGACCACCCATCGGCGCGGCAGGAGTTCGAAGCCTTTCGCGGTGTCTGATCGCTTGATGATCTCGATGGTCCAGTCACCGTTGTCGCTCAGCGCGCGCCTCAGCTTTTCGCCTGCATAGCCGCCGTCGGCGAATATGTGGCGCAGCCAGGGGAAGCGATGACGCAGGGATTTCAAAATCACCACCGCGCCGTCGCGATCCTGGATGTCGGCGGCGTGGACGACGATCACGAGCAGAAGCCCCTGCGTATCTGTCACGATATGGCGCTTTCGACCCTTGACCTTCTTGCCGGCATCATATCCCGAAACACCGCCGCCTTCAGTGGTTTTGACACTTTGACTGTCGATCACGCCGGCGCTCGGGCTCGCCTCCCGCCCCTCCAACTCGCGGGCCGCAACCACGAGAACGCCGTTGATCGCCCTCAGCAGATCGCTGTCGCGCCAGTCGTAGAAATAGCCGCGCACCGTCGAGGGCGGTGGGAAGTCTTTCGGCAGCATGCGCCACTGGCAACCGCTCGATCCGATGTAGAGGATCGCGTTCATCACCTCGCGGAGGGAGGTGGTCCGCGGTCGGCCACCAGGCTTGGCAGGCGGAAGCATCGACGCGATCAGCGCCCACTCCCGATCGGTCAAATCGCTTGGATAGCGGGGGCATTCGCGGCTATGTTCGCGGCGAGCGGTATCATCCCACGGCATTGTCTTCTCCCATCGTCTCGACAACGAAGGAGAATCACAACCTGATGATATCGCTCAAATTCTTTTCGCTCGGGTTCTGAGACAACCTCGCTAGTCGCAGTCCATCTCCGAGACGAAACATGAGAAGACCACCAAACCCGGCCGCTCAAGGCATTCCAAAAAATTTGTGAATTATGCACGCGGCGCTTACTCTCGCGGTGAGCAAAGAGACGTCGGTCGAGGACTTTCTTTGAGGAGAGGTTGGATGGCCTTGCCCGACCGCCGTCGGCATCCCTCTGACGTTCTGGCCGTAACAGGCGCGGCCGGGGATGATAGATCTGAAATCGAAGGAGGCCGACCGACCGTCAGGAAGTTGCGCATCAATCGGACAAGTCGGAGCTCACGACAACGCGAAGATTGTCACATCTTTCCCGATGCCTGCAAGTTCTTCAAGACGGGAGCTCGGCAAGATACCATTGTCTCTCAGAATCCCCGACACTTGCGGATCCTCGACAATGGCTTCCGTAGTGAGGATCGCTTGGGGATCGGCAAGTCCTTGGACGCGGGATGCAATATTGACGGTCTGGCCGAAGTAATCCTGCCGGTCGTTCAGGCTGACGGCAAGGCATGGTCCCTCATGGATGCCGATCTTCAGGAGAAGGTCCTCGCGTCCTCGCTCGCCATTCAGCTGGCGCATGGCGTCTCGCATCCTCAGCGCGGCAATCACTGCTCGATCCGGTGTCGGGAAGGTTGCCATGACTGCATCGCCTATTGTCTTGACGACGGCGCCGGTCTCCGTTGCAATGATCTCCTGAAGAACCTTGAAATGCGCGCGCACCAAGTCATACGCGGCAACGTCTCCGATCCGCTCGTAGAGCGCCGTGGAGCCCCTGAGATCGGTGAAGAGAAATGTCATGCTCGTGATCTTGAGGCGTTGATCGACGTCGAGCGTGTCGGTCCGATAGATGTCACGGAAACTCTGGTTGGTCAGAAGCCGCTTCGCGGTCAGAAAGGGCCGCCTCTTGCTCAAGATATCGTGCAGCTCGTCCCCTGCGACGCAGACATTCGGGACGACGCGGCGATCGGTGTGGTTCTCGAGGGAAAGCCGCAGCAAGCCGGGGCGAAGAACGAGGGTCTCATTCGATGCGTACCCCTCGCTGAAGACCATCGAGAGGTTCTGCCGTTCTTCGACAGGTTCACCCTTCACGTTGATGAACTGGGTCGCATGCGTCACCGGATCAAAGATGATGATGAACTGCCGCGGGAGCTGTAGCGATACGAACGCCCGTTCGCCAGGGTCGAGCTCGATCAGCTCAAGCAGGACTCGCGAGAACCTCTCCGCGAAGTTCTCCGCCATGTCGACTCCCGAGCTGAAGAACATCTGCCGATAATACTCTAAGGGCGGCAGGCGATCCGGATCGTGGGCGGCGATGCGGCGCACCCTCGGGCTGACCGTGAATGTCACTTCGACCATTTCGTCCAGCGTTGGCTCATACCCAGCTGCGCAGAGCGAGCAATGATAAGCTTCGCGATCAACTGTCTTCAGAGTGCTGCCGGAGTCGAGGACTCCGCCGCATCCTGGGCAGAGAACGTTCCACGTCATCTCGAAAGCGCCTATGCGAGCCGCATGCAGTAGCGCGGCAACCGTCTCTTCTTCGTCAAGGCCATGCACGCTGGCAAAGGCGAGAGCATTGATGCGGTTGAGTTCGCGATCCGAAGCGTGGAGAACGGCGTCCTCGATGCATTCTACCGTCCGCGGGTCGGCCGCCCGTCGCAGGGCGGCAAAAAGCACAGCCACTTCACTCATAGACCAAGTCTCCGGACCGCCGACTGCCGCAGCGATAGCCACCAACCTACAGCAAACGGCCGACCTCTTCGAGCTGCCCCCGGGTGAGTTTGCGGTGCTCCGCTACTGCGAAGAATTGGCCGTGCTCTGCCTGAATAAGCGAACGTTCTGGGCATGATCGGAGAGGTTGGACGCGAAGGCGTGTCCACCCTTACCGTCGGAAACGAAGTAAAGGTCGTCGGTTCTTGCCGGATGCGCCGCGGCCTCCAGGGACCCTCCACTAGGATTGGCGATGGGGCCAGGCGGCAGGCCCTTGATGATGTAGGTATTGTAAGGGCTGTAGCTGGCGAGATCGGAGACCGTCATTGGCCGGTCCTCGGACGCGCCTTTCCCGCCGCGGATGCCATAAAGGACGGTCGGATCGGATTGCAACCTCATTCCCTTCCTCAGCCGGTTCATGAAGACCGCCGCGACACGCGGGCGTTCCGAGGGAACCGCGGTCTCGCGCTCGATCATCGAGGCCAGCGTCATGAACTCATTGACCGACGTCACCGGCAGGTCGGGATCCCGCGTTCTCCAGATCCTCGCCACCAACTCGTCCTGTGCTCGGCGCATAGACTGGATGACGTCGGAACGTGTCGCGCCTTTCGCATACTGATTGTTGGCTGCCTGCAACGTACCTTCCGGCACCAGTTCGGGCAGCGGCCCCGAAAGATCACCATTCGCGCCAACGAGATCATAGACTTCCTGGACGGTGCGCCCCCCTAGGGTTCCGAGCAGCACCCTTCCTTCCACTTCTTTCGTCTTCGTAGGCTCGGTGAGGTCGTGGAGCACCTGCCTTGCCTCGGCGCTTCCCTGCTCTGCGGCTTTATTGAACCAGGTCTCGGCCGCGGCCGTGTCGCGCGCGACGCCTCGGCCGGTCGCGTAAAGCAATCCCAGTGCGGTCTGCGCCGCCGGATAGCCGAGTTCCGCAGCCTCGCGGTACTGGACGAGCGTTTCCTCCTCCCGCGAACCGTCCGCCTGCAGTGAGCGCGCCAATTCGAAGCCGAGTCGAACCTCGCCCGGCTGCGCCTTGACCGCCACCTCGCAGGCCGCGACGGCCTTGGCTGCCTCGATGCTCTCAAGCGGCACCCCGGCGATCCCGTCCGGCCTTCGGTCGTCGAGGTCGGAAGCCACAAGTTCGTCGCACCGGCGGACAAGCGCGGCCACGGATTCCGTTTTCACCGTCTTCTCTCCAATCGCGGGACTTCCGGTCGTCGCCGAGCGGTTGATGCCGAGGCTGACAATCTCGTCGGCGTCGAAGACGTGCATCGACTCAAAGGGCGTCGAAAGGAGGATCCTCAAAATTTGCGGCGATGCCTGGATCCGGTCGAGGAACTCGGCAATGTCGCCGAGGATAAGCTGCGCAGCGATCACGTCGCCCGCCGCCGAGGCGACCCGATGCACGCCGAGCTTGCCGCTGGCCTCCCGCTCATGTCCTGCCAAAAAGATGAAGGCGCAGGCAGAGAGGCACTGGTCGCCCGCTGGGATCCGCGTCGCGAGTCCGTCGCGGTAGACCGCCTGCGCGATCTGCAGGGCGATGATCAGGTTGCCGCCCGGACTGGCAAGTTCCAGCGTCCTGGCGTGGGGGAAAGACCATCGGACACTGTCGTAGGCGAGCCCCGCCCGATTATCGATGATCCCCTCAAGGCGGACGATGTCCGGCCGTGCGTCGTCGACGCGAAACGGGCCAAAGCTTTGGGAGCGGGCCGAAGCGCCGTCGACCGACGCAAAAACCAATAAAAGTGGCACCGCGGACAAGGCCGCGAACAGAGCGAACCGACCAGACATTATGCGGATCCCGGCTGACCGATGGCCAATGGTCGCCATCCTCCACGTCCGCGAAGAAGTTTCAATGGCCCCGCCATGGCGTTCTATGGCGCGTCCATCTTTTCACGGTAGTATCCGGATCTCCATCATCCGGATGACGCAGCACTCCGAAAGGCAAGCCGCAGCGTCATGCTCAGGGGCGCCCGACGGCACAGAGGTGGCCCGGTCGTATCGTCTCACCCCTGCCAGGACGGGGGCGTTGCGGATTGGCGCTGCCGGCGCTCTCCCGTGTGCCGGCCAGGCCACGCAGCCGGAACGGTCGGGGTGATGGACCCGGCCGTCCGACCCGGCAAGGCATCCAGACGTGTCCCTGAAGGGAGCCCCTCGGCCGGAGCCTCCTTGCCTGGCCGTCCGGGCCAGCTCCGAAGGTCACCCGACCGGCCGCGATGGGCGTGGCCGGACAAACCAACGGGAGACTAACCCATGACATCGAAATCCAAACCCGTCCCCAGCCACAGCGTCTATGTGGTCGAGGGCGACGGCGACCGGACCTTCTGGACCAAGGTCGGCTCCGCCTGCCGCCATGACGACGGCGACGGCTTCAACCTCAAGCTCACCGCGCTGCCGATCGACGGCCGCCTGGTGATCCGCAACGCCAAGGCCAAATCCGACCGGGAGGCGGGGCAACGAGTCCCGTCCCCGCCACCCGGGGGTGCGGACACTCCACGCAACACGGTCATCCTCGGCGACTGCGTGACGGTGATGGCCACCCTGCCGGCAGGCTCGGTGGACTTCATCCTCACCGATCCACCCTATGCGGTGCGCTACCGCTCCCGCGACGGCGAACGCCTCCTGGGTGACGACCGGACCGACTGGCCCGAATCCGGGTTCGGATGATTGGCAGCCTGGCTAGATAAGGCTTTCCATCTCGCGCCGCCGCTTCCCGGCTTTCCTGAACTCGTCGCACAGATCAGCCCAGGCTTGCGCCATCTCGGCGCGCTCTTTCAGGTAGGCGGCCCGGTTGTAGGCGCGGCGGACGGCGTTGGGATCGACATGAGCGAGGCTTGCCTCGATCACGTCGTAGCGCCAGCCGCGCTCGTTGAGGATCGTCGAGGCCGAGGATCGGAAGCCGTGCGCGGTGTGGATGCCCGAACCATAGCCGAGGCGATCCAGGGCGACGTTCAGAGCGTTTTCCGAGATGGGTCGATCCTGCTTGCGCCGTTGCGGGAAGACAATGTCACCGGGCGCGATCTCAAATTGCCGCTTCAGGACTTCGATTGCCTGACGTGGCAGCGGGACGACATGGTCCCGCCGCATCTTCATCGTCGTCCGTGGCACATTCCACAGAGAGTTCGCGAAGTCGATCTCGCCCTTGCGCATCGTCCGCGTCTCGACCGGCCGGCCGTAAACGAGTGCCGAGAATTGAAGAGCATGGCGGAGCGTCGGCTCGTCGTAACTGTCGATTGCTCGAAGGAGCACCGCGAATTCGGGCTCATCGGTGATGGCAGCCCGCCCTTCGACCTCGACCTTTGGAAGCACACCCTTGAGGGCGTCGGCAGGATTTCGCTCAGCGAGGTCGTTGCGGATCGCGTGATTGAACACCGTACCAATGACGCCGCGCAGACGCACCGCGCTCTCGCGCCGGCCGGATGCAGCGACTTGCTGTAGGATCGGCAGAATGTCCGATGCCCTCAGGCTGGCGACAGGCAAGCCGTGGAGTGGCGCGGCGAGCTTGAGAAGGAGCCATTCGTTTTTCGCGATTGTCCGCACGGCTGGCTCTGTCTTCCGCAAGATCGCGAGATATTCAGTGACAAGCTCCCCGAAAAGAAGCGCGCTCGGCGCCGAGGCGGCCGGCTCTTGCGCAGAAACCATCGGATCGGGATCGATGCCGCCGGCGATGTCGGATTTCAGACGATCTCTGGATGCGCGGGCCTCGACAAGCGAGACCTCGGGAAATTTGCCGAAGGATTTGGAACGGCGCTCCCCTGCGACGGCGTATTCAATCCGCCATGATGCCGAGCCCTTCGGCGTCACATGCAGATAAAGACCACCCCCGTCATTGAATTTCTGAATTTTCCCGGTCGCGGCGATCCCGCGCAATTGCGTCGCTTTGAGGTGATTCACGGCGAACTCCACAAATACGTATTATAGGAACCACAATACGTATTTATCCCGATGGCACAATTCAGTACGTAGAAAATACGTAAACATGCTCGACATAGAGCGATAGAAGTTGAAACTTCATAAGACGGTTTGAGTTGAAAATCGGCTTAGCCGCGATTCCTCAAATACGCCTGGATTGCAAGGCTTTACGGGCAATCTGAGACACCAAGAAACATCATGGGTCTCGGTTGAATATCAACTTTGTCGTGGAGAAAATCAACTGATGGTGCCCAGGGGCGGAATCGAACCACCGACACTGCGATTTTCAGTCGCATGCTCTACCAACTGAGCTACCTGGGCGCCGCCCCTTCAGGATCGCCGAGAAGCGTTCTTCAGCACCGAACCGGCGGGGAGTGGCGGCCTTATAGATGGGTCGATCGGGCCTGTCCAGCGCCAAGCCCCATCGGCCGAAGACTTTTTCCCGGTCGCGTTCTCCGGCGCGTTCTGCGGCGCTTTCCCGCAAGCTCTTGGCCGTCCCGCCGCGCCGCCGCGGCGAGCCGGGCGGCCCCGGTCCGACGCGGCGCGGATCGACGCGGATGCCGCCCCGCGGGGTCGGCATGGACGCCCGCCCCGCCCCGCTTATCTTCGCCGATACCGCTTCTCATCAAGCCGCCCCCGGAGGCCCGCCATGCGCCGACGCCCCGCCTTCCTGTTCGATCTCGACGGCACGCTGGTCGACAGCGTCTACCAGCACGTCCTCTCCTGGAAGGACGCCCTCGACGCCGAGGGCATCGCTTTGTCGGTCTGGCGCATCCACCGCAAGATCGGCATGAGCGGCGGCCTCTTCACCAACCAGCTGCTGCGCGAGATCGGCGAGGAGATCACCGAGGAGCGGCGCGAGCGGCTGCGCGAGCGCCACGCCAAGGCCTATCGCCACCATTCCAAGAGCGTCGTGCCGCTGCCCGGGGCGCGCGCGCTGCTCGACGCCCTGACCCGGCACGGCATCGCCTGGGCGATCGCCACCAGCGGGCGCATGGAGACGGCGAAGCACAATCTCGACCGGCTCGGCATCGACCCCGACGTCGTGCCGGTGGTGACGCGCGACGCCGTCACCTACGCCAAGCCCGAGCCTGACCTCTTCATCGCGGCGGCCGAGCGGCTCGGCGTGCCGACCGAGACGGCGATGGTCGTCGGCGATTCGATCTGGGACATGCTGGCCGCGCAGCGCTGCCGGGCGCTCGGCGTCGGGCTGTTGTCGGGCGGCTACGGCGGCGAGGAACTGGAGCGGGCGGGCGCCTTCCGGGTCTACGAGGACCCGGCCGACATGCTGCGCCATCTCGACGAGGTCGGCGGCCGCGACTGATTTGACCGGGCGGTCAGGCGACCCCGAGGCGCAACAGGTCGTGCAGATGCACGATGCCGACCGGCCGCCCCTCGCGCACCACCATCAGGGCGGTGATGTTGCGGGCGTTGATCATCTCCAGCGCCGCCACGGCCAGGGTATCGGGCCGGATGGTCTTCGGATCGGCGGTCATCACCTGGTCGACGGTGCGCGCGAGCAGCCCCGGATCGAGATGGCGGCGCAGATCGCCGTCGGTGATGATGCCCTTCAGCCGGCCGTCCTCGCCAATCACTCCGACGCAGCCGAATCCCTTCCGCGACATCACGATGATCGCCTCGGACATCATCGTGCCGGAGGCGCAGAGCGGCATCGCCTCGCCGGTATGCATGATGTCGGCGACGTGCTTCAGGCTGGCACCCAGCTGGCCGCCGGGATGGAAGACGTGGAAATCGTCCGGCGTGAAGCCGCGGCGCTCCAGCAGCGCGACGGCCAGCGCGTCGCCCATGACGAGCTGCATCGTCGAGGACGAGGTCGGGGCGAGCCCGAGCGGGCAGGCCTCGATCGCCCGGGGCAGGAGCAGCGTCACGTCGGCCTCGCGGGCGAGCGTCGAATTGGGGCGCGAGGTGACGGCGATCAGCGGAATGCGGAAGCGGCGGGAATAGGCGACGATGCCGTAGAGCTCGGCGGTCTCGCCCGACCAGGACATGGCGAGGATCGCATCGTCCTTGCCGATCATGCCGAGATCGCCGTGATTGGCCTCGGAGGGATGGACGAAGAAGGAGGGCGTGCCGGTCGAGGCGAAGGTCGCGGCGATCTTCGAGCCGATGTGGCCGCTCTTGCCGACGCCCGTGACGATCAGCCGTCCGGTCACCCGGGCGATCAGGTCGAGCGCATTCTCGAAGCTCGACGCCATGTCCGTCTTGATCAGCGCCGCCAGCGCCTTCAGCGCCTCGATCTCGGTCTCGATCGTGTGGGCGGCGGAGCGCGACCCGGCATGTTCGGCGGCGGCGACGGAAACGGCGGTTGGAAGCGACATTCGTCTTCTCTTTTCGTCTTCTTGGCCTTTTGCGGCGGCGATCGCGAACGCGCAGGCATCTTACGGAAAGTCGAGGCTCAAAGGCTTGTGAGGCAAACGTGACCTTCTCGGGACGCCGGCGGCCATTCCTGTTTCGCGCAACCACCAGCGGGTAGCTTCTTCGACCAGCAGTGACCGATCCGCAACAGTCGGTCAATGGTGCTGAATGTCACCTGCGGGCGGGCGGCCTGCACCGGACGGGAAGACGAGCGAGCATGGCCCGGAAAGGGACGGCAATTTCGGCGGCGCTTTTCGCGGCGGCCGCGCTCGGCGCGTCGGTTGCCGCCGCCGGCGCGCAGGAGAAGATTTCCGACACGCCGCTGCGCCGGAGCGTCGACGCGCCGCCGGCTACGACGCGTCTCGCCGACCCCAAGGCCGACCTGATCGACGCCCTCGGCGCCTATGACCGGCAACGGCTCGTCGCCCCGGACGCCAAGGGCGCGGATCCCGCCAAGCTTCGCCAGGTCGCCGACCCGGCGGCGGAGGATGACGCGGCGGCCGACGACGATCCGGCCGCCGAGGACGACGGCAAGAAGGCGAAGCCGCGCTTCCGCTTCGACCTGACGGCCGGCCCCTCGACGACGCTTCTCGACGGAGGCCGGAAAAAGCCGGCGGCACGCTCCAACCGGGCAGCGGCGCCTCTCGGCGCGGTCGGCCTGCCCGTCGATGGCGGAAACGGCGGCGGAATCGGCGACGCGGAGGACGTGGACGAAAAGACCCGCACCGGCACGGCGACGCGCGAGGACGGACTGCCGGACGAGGCCAACCCGACGCTCGGCCCCGGCCTTGCCGACGAGACCCTGCCGGCGCGCTCGACGCTTCGCAGCAACCGGGCGGCCGAGACCGTCGACCAGGCCCACCGGCTGAAGCAGGCCGGCAGCGACGACCCCTTCGCCCCGATCGGCATCCGCACCGGCAGCTTCATCCTCTATCCCGAGCTGATCCAGACGATCGGCGTCTCCAACAATCTCGAAAACGACGCCGCGGCCGCGAAGGGCGCCTTCGCCGAGACCATCCTCTCCTCGCGGCTGGTCTCCGACTGGGCGTCGAACGCCGCGGAGTTCAACTCCCGCCTCGCCTACCGGCACGACTTCGCCGGCGAGAACCGCGAGGATCCGAGCGCCTCGCTCGACGGGCGCCTGCGCCTCGACGTCTCGCGCGACACGGTGGCGACGCTGCGCGGCGCCATCGACTACGACCGCGAGAACTATTCCGACGTGCTCGACGACACGGCGCTTTCCGGCCGCGCCGGCGTGTTCTCCGGTTCGCTCGCCGCCGAGCTCTCCCACGATTTCCACCCGGTGAGCGTCTCCGGCACGCTGACCGCGGCCCGCAAGTCCTACACCGACCTGCCCGAGGGCAGCGTCGACGAGGACTATACCACGCTGACGGCGGCGCTTCGCACCGGCTACGACCTCTCCCCGGCCCTCCAGCCCTTCGTCGAGGCGAGCCTCGGGCGGCGGCTGTTCGACGTTCCCGAGGCCGCGGCGGGGAGCGGGCCGAGCCGCAATGCCTGGTTGCCCGGCCTCAGGGCCGGCCTCGGCATCGACCTACGCGACAAGCTGAAGGGCGAGATCGCAGTCGGCTACGCCTGGAACGTGCCCGACGACGCGAGCGTCGCCACCGCGGCGTCGCCGACCCTCGACCTCAGCCTCGTCTGGTCGCCGCAGCGCGGCACCGACGTCACGCTGGCCGGCCGCACGACCTTCGAACCGGAACTGACCGGCCAGTCCGCCACCACCAGCTACGAGACCTCCCTCGCCATCGCCCATTCCCTCGGCGCGCGCACGACGCTGACCGCCGCCGCGCGCTTCGGCTACGACGATTCGACCCTGCCGAACGAGGACAAGATGCTGCTTTCGGGCGAGGCCGGCTTCACCTACTGGCTCAACCGGCAGTTCGCGCTGACCGGCTCCTACGAGCATCGCCGCGCCTTCGCGGTTCTGCCCGACAATCGCTACAGCGCCGACACGGTGAAGCTCGGCGTCACCCTGCAGCGCTGACGGGCACGAAGGCGCGTCCGGGTCTTCGCCGCACCGGCCCCTGCCGGCCTCACTCCGCCGGCTTCACCGTCTTCATCAGCTTTTCCATGTTGCCGATGACCTTTTCCCGGATGTCGGGCCGGTAGAGGGCGAAGGCGACGTTGGCCTCGATGAATCCCTCCTTGGAGCCGCAGTCGAAGGTGCGGCCGGTGAAGGGATAGGCGGCGAAGTCCTGGGCTTCGGCGAGCTTCAGCATGCCGTCGGTGAGCTGGATCTCGTTGCCGGCGCCCCGGCCCTGGGTGGCGAGGATGTCGAAGATCTCCGGCTGCAGGATGTAGCGCCCGGAGATCGAGAAGTTCGAGGGCGCGTCCTCGGGCTTGGGCTTTTCCACCATGCCGGTGATCCTGAAGCCGTTGGCGACGTCCGCGCCCTTGCCGACGATGCCGTATTTGTGGGTCTCGGCCGGATCGCACTCCTCGACCGAGATGACGTTGCCGCCGGTCTTCTCGTAGAGCGCCACCATCTCCGCCAGACAGCCCTTCTCGGCCTGCATGATCATGTCCGGCAAAAGGATGGCGAAGGGCTCGTTGCCGACGAGGTCGCGCGCGCACCAGATCGCATGGCCGAGGCCGAGCGGCGCCTGCTGGCGGGTGAAGCTCGCCGTGCCGGGCTTCGGCTGGAGATCGTCGAGGAGCGCCAGTTCGGCGGTCTTGCCGCGCTCGGCCAAAGTGTTGGAGAGCTCGACCTGGATGTCGAAATAGTCCTCGATCACCGCCTTGTTGCGGCCGGTCACGAAGATCAGGTGGTCGATGCCGGCTTCCTTCGCCTCGTCGACGACGTACTGGATCACCGGCCGGTCGACGACCGTCAGCATCTCCTTCGGGATCGCCTTGGTGGCCGGCAGGAAGCGTGTTCCGAGACCGGCGACGGGGAATACGGCTTTGCGGACCTTCTTCATCGAAACTGCGTCTCCTCGGGATGCGCGACCAAACGTTCCGGCCGTCGAACGCGGGGGAAGATCTTGCGCTTGGAACCAAAGTCAACAGGAAAGCCGTGGAGCCGGCGCGGCGCCGCGGCGGGCGGGCGTTCCGGACGCTTAAGGATCGGGCGAGATCCCCGCGGTCCGCCCTGCCGCAGCAAGGCCCGGGCCGCGCGCCGGCGCGCGCTCTCCTCGCGGCAGGTCATGGTAAACATCCCGTTTACGTCTTTGCTGCAGAATCGCCCATGTCGTGATGCATGGAACCAAGCCGAGAGGAACGCAATGCAACGTCGAGGCAAGACGATGGGGCTCAACCGCCTCGCCACCGGTTTTCTGATTCTCCTCATGGCCTTCGCGGGGGCGGCGCCGGCGCGCGCCGACCAGGGTTTCGTCCGCTGGATCCGCAATTTCGAGGACGTCGCGGCGAAGGCCGGCGTCTCGCGCGAGGTCTATCGCGCCGCCTTCGCCGGCATCAGCGAGCCGGATCCGGAGGTGCTGGAGAAGGCCCGCTACCAGCCGGAGTTCCGCGACACGGTGTGGGACTACATCGACAACCGCGTCAACGAAGAACAGGTGGCCAAGGGCCGCGCGGCCCGGGCCCAGCTCGACGGCTGGCTCGACCGGATCGAGAAGCGCTTCGGCGTCGACCGGGACATCCTCCTCGCCATCTGGTCGATGGAGACGAATTACGGGCAGATCCTGCAGCGCAGCGACGTGATGCGCAGCCTGCCGCGCTCGCTGGCGACCCTCGCCTATCGCGACAAGTCGCGGGCGAGCTTCGCCCGCCAGCAGCTGATCGCGGCCCTGAAGATCGCCCAGTCCGGCGACATCAAGGTGCAGGAACTGATCAGTTCCTGGGCGGGGGCGATGGGCCACACCCAGTTCATCCCGACGAGCTATCTCGCCTATAAGGTCGACATGGACGGCGACGGCCACGCCAACATCTGGGAATCGGTGCCCGACGCGCTGGCCACCGCGGCCAATCTCCTGCACCGCAACGGCTGGCAGTCGGGGCGGACCTGGGGCTACGAGGTGATCGTCCCGCCGCAGTATCGCGGCAAGCTCGAGCGTGCCGGCAAGTCGATCAGCCAGTGGGCGAGCCTCGGCTTCCGCCGCGCCAACGGCCGGTCCTTCCCCGACGGCGGCGAGCGCGCCAACCTCGTGCGTCCGGCCGGCGACGACGGGCCGGCCTTCCTGATGACCAAGAACTTCTTCGTCATCAAGAAATACAACAATGCCGACAAATACGCCCTTGCCGTCGGCCTCCTCGGGGACCAGATCGGCGGCTATCCGGGGCTCGTGGTCGACTGGCCGCGCGGCTACACGCCGCTCTCGATGGACGAGCGCTACGAGTTGCAGAAGCATCTCACGCGTTTCGGCCTCTATGACGGCAAGATCGACGGCAAGATCGGCTCCGGCTCGAAGGCTGCGATCATGGCATTGCAGCAACAGGCGGGCATGCCTCAGGACGGCAATGCGTCGAAGGCGCTACTCGAATTCCTGCGCAAGCGCTAACTTCTCCGGACGGCGTGGCGACGGCAGGCTTCGGGTGCCGCTTTCAAGGCCGTCGGCAACGCAGGCGAAAGGAAGGGTGACGGGCGCGATGGACAAGGTCGGGACGACCGGCGGACGGAAGAGGCGGGCAGGCGTCGTCGCTGCCCTGTTGTGCCTCGTCGTCGCCGTGCTGTCGTCGGCGATCCTCGTTTCGCCCGGTCCCGCAGCGGCGCAGCAGCGTCCGCGCACAATCCTCGACATGCTGTTCGGCAACGGGCTCGATCGCGGCCAGCCCTACCGCATCTCGCCGCGCTACCGGATCACCGATCCGGAGACGCCGGAGCGCCGGCCGGCGCGCCGCACCACCCGCAAGGCGAAGCCGCAGAACCCGGCGCCCAAGGCGGCCGCGACGGCGCCGGACCAGACTGCCGCCAAGCCGGCGGTTGCGGCGAAGAAGGAGGACGCGAAGACGATCCTCGTCGTCGGCGACTTCCTTGCCGCCTCGCTCGCCAACGGCCTCAAGGACGCCTACGAGGACAATCCCATGGTCGTCGTGAAGGCGGCCGCCAACGGCTCCTCCGGCCTCGTGCGCCAGGACCACTACGACTGGAGCACGCAGCTCGCTCCCCTCATCGAGGCGAACGATCCGGCCGTCCTCGTCATGATGATCGGCTCCAACGATCGCCAGCCATTCTACGGAACCGACGCCAGCCTCGCCGTCCGCTCGCCGGAATGGAACGCCGAATACCAGCGCCGCGTCGACGAGATCGCCGACATCGCGGCGAAGCAGAAAGTCCCGCTGGTCTGGGTCGGAGCGCCGCCGTTCAAGTTCGACCGGATGAGCGAGGACATGGTCTATTTCAACGACCTCTACCGGCAGGCGGCGCAGCGGGTGTCGGGCGAATATGTCGACGTCTGGGAAGGCTTCGTCGACGAGAACGACAGCTTCATCTACAGCGGCCCGAGCGTCGACGGACAGACCGTCCAGCTGCGCAATTCCGACGGCATCACCATGACCGACGCCGGCAACGACAAGCTGGCCTTCTTCGCCAGGAAGGCGATCGACCGCTACGTCGCCGCCGACCAGACGAGCGAGGCCCCGGCGCCCGGCGCCAGAATCGACCTGCCGCCGATCGCCGGCGCAGCGACGGCCGTCCGCTCGCCCCCGGTCTCCCTCGACGATCCCTCGCTCGACGGCGGCGAGGCGCTCCTCGGCGGCGGCTCGCGCGCCGCCGGCATCGACTTCGAGCCCTCGCCGCGCGACAAGCTCGTGCTCATCGGCCGCGGCACCGGCCATGTCGACGGCCGCGCCGACGACTTCGCCTGGAACGACAAGTCCTCGGCAGTGGCGAGCGACGACAAGCCGGTCGCCTTCCGCGGCTCGATCGACCTGCAGAAGGTGCGCAAGGAACAGGGCATCAAGCCGCCGCAGGAGATGCCGTCGATCCTCGACGCCATCATGGACGACTGGTCGCAGGACAACAGTCAAGCCGCCGGCGGCGCGGCGCAGAAATAGCCCGCGCCGAACCCGGCCGCCACGCCGCCGCTCAGCGCGGCAGCGTCGTCGTTCCCATCAGGTCGAGGTCGATGGCGCGGGCCGCCTGACGTCCTTCGCGGATCGCCCAGACCACCAGCGACTGGCCGCGGCGGGCGTCGCCCGCGACATAGACCTTGTCGTGCGACGTCAGGTAATGCTCGTCGTCGGCATCGATCGACAGGTTGCCGCGCCGGTCGGTGCGGGTCTTCAAGGCCTCCCCGGCATCGGCGAGGAAGCCGGTCCGGAGCGGCCCGGCAAAGCCGATGGCGATGAAGGCGAGGTCGGCCCGGATGACGAATTCGGTGCCCGGCAGCGGCTTGCGGCTCTCGTCGACCTGGGCGCATTTCACCCCGGTCAGCACCCCGTCCTCGCCGACGAATTCCAGCGTCGCGATCTGGAATTCGCGCACCGCCCCTTCGGCCTGGCTGGAAGACGTGCGCATCTTCGTCGCCCAATAGGGCCAGACGGTCAGCTTGTCCTCGGTCTGCGGCGGCTGCGGGCGGATGTCGAGCTGGGTCACCTTGACCGCGCCCTGGCGGAATGCGGTGCCGACGCAGTCGGACGCGGTGTCGCCGCCGCCGACGACGACGACATGCTTGCCGCCGGCCCAGATCTCCTCGGACTGCCAGCCGCTGCTCTGGATCGGCTCGCCGCCGACCCGGCGGTTCTGCTGCACGAGATAGGGCATCGCGTCGTAGACGCCGGTCAGCCCGCCATGCGGGATGCCGCTTTCGCGCGGGGTCTCCGACCCGCCGCAGAAGAGCACCGCGTCATAGGCATCGGCGAGCTCGGCCACCGTCCGGTCGACGCCGACATTGACGCCGCAATGGAAGGTGACGCCCTCCTCGCGCATCTGCTCCACGCGCTTGTCGATCCAGTGCTTTTCCATCTTGAAATCGGGGATGCCGTAGCGCAGCAGCCCGCCCGGCTGCGACTCCCGCTCGAAGACGTCGACCTCGTGGCCGGCGCGGCCGAGCTGCTGGGCCGCGGCGAGACCGGCCGGGCCGGAGCCGACGACGGCGACGCGCCGGCCGGTTTTCGTCGTGGCCGGCTGCGGTCGGATGAAGCCGAGCTTGTAGGCCTTGTCGGCGATCGCCTGTTCGACGGTCTTGATCGCGACCGGCGTGTCCTCGAGATTGAGGGTGCAGGCCTCCTCGCACGGCGCCGGGCAGATGCGGCCGGTGAATTCCGGGAAATTGTTGGTCGAGTGGAGGTTGCGGATCGCCGTCTCCCAGTCGCCCTGATAGACCAGATCGTTCCAGTCGGGGATCTGGTTGTGGATCGGGCAGCCCGTCGGGCCGTGGCAGTAGGGGATGCCGCAATCCATGCAGCGGGCCGCCTGCTTGCCGACCTCCTCGTCCGACATCGGCAGGGTGAACTCGCGGAAATGCCGGATCCGGTCCGAGGCCGGCTGATATTTGTGGGTCTGCCGATCGATCTCGAGGAACCCGGTCACCTTGCCCATTCACACCCCCACGTCGTCGTTCCGAGAGCCGGCGGCGATCCTGTCGGACCGCGACCGTCCTCGCTCGTTGCGCATTCCAAGCGGCTGGCCCGCCAGGGCCCGAAAGACGCCTCGCCGGGCCGCCGGGCCGCAAGCAGCCACTGCCGCCGAGGCTGCGGCGCACCCCACCCTAGCGGTCCTGCTGTCGTTAGGACAGCCCTACTGCCCCATTTGGTCCGCCTCGGCAAGACCGCCCGGTCCGAAGGTCACGACCAATGCTGCATACGGGGGCCTCGGTAGCACGATCGCGGGCCGGCGTCTTTCGCTTCGCATCGGACGCCCTCCGCAGTGTCCGGCCCTCCCCGCGACACGGCGACACGCCCCGCGGCCCGGCGAGGCCACGGGGCGCGTCAGACGGCTTTCGGCAGATCACGTCGTGATGCCGGAAACAAAGACGCTCATTCGCCGCGCGGGCTTGATACGAGCCCCGCTCCGATCGAGCGGATCTCGTATGACGGGCCGGCGGAAGCTTCAGTCGCAGATCCGGACCTTCGTCCAGCGATAGATCGGATTGCCGTAATAGTCGTGGCCGACGACGACCTTCTGGCGGACCCAGCGGCAGTCGTCGTGACCGCCGTCGTAGAAGCTGTAGGTCGGCCAGTAGCTGGTAGCATGCGCGCCGGCGACGGAAGCGGTGGCGGCGACGGCGAGGGTGGCGACGGCGATGACGGTCTTGCGGATCATGACGGGGTTCCTTGTGAGGTATCGGCCCGGTTCTCGGAGCCTTCGGGGATCGGTGTTTCGGCGGCTCGCTGCGTCCGCCGATGTCATGAACCCTACCGGGCGCCCGCCTCCGCCTCTGTGACGCCCGTCACAGGGCAAACAGGCGGAGGAAGCCGCCGAAGTCGAAGTCACTGCAGCCGGTCCGCCCCGCACGGGACGACACCGCGCCGAAGGCCGTGACTCCCCGTTCCCTCGCCGCTATTGTCCTTCGCCATCGCACGACGACTTCGAGGGAGGGCCGCCATGGCTGTCGCCGCCGGACCGACGGACCGGGTCGCGGCGCTCGAACGCTGCATCGTGTTCGAGGCCCTCGATTCCGCAACGCGCGAGGAACTCGCGGCCCACGCCTATCCGAAGAGCTTCGCCGCCGGCGATCCGATCTTCGTCGCCGGCGACCCGGGCCAGACGATGATGGCCGTCGTGAAGGGCTCCGTGCGCATCGCCATCGTCACCGCGAATGCCCGCGACCTCGTTCTTGCCGACTGCCACCAGGGCGACGTCTTCGGCGAGGTCGCGCTGCTCGACGGCGGCCCGCGCTCGGCGGATGCGCGCGCGCTCACCAACGTCGAACTGCTGGTCATCGAGCGGCGCGACGTGCTCGCCGTGCTCGCCAGGCATCCGGACGGCGCGCTGCGGCTGCTCGAGCTTCTGTGCCGCCGCCTGCGCCGCTCCGACGAGCGGATGCAGGAACTCGCCTTCCTCGACATCTCGACGCGCCTGGCGCGGGCGCTGCTTCGCCTCGTCGAGAGCCCGGCCCTCCAGGCGGCGAGGCGGCCGCAACGCCTCTCCTTGTCCCAGACGGAACTCGCCAACATGATCGGCAGTGCCCGGGAGAACGTCAATCGCTGCCTGAAGGGCTGGCAGCGCCAGGAGATCGTCGATCTGAGGGACGGCTGGCTCGTGGTCACCGACGAGAGGAGCCTGCGGCTTCTGGCCGATCACGGCTAGTGGATTGAATTTGACATTTGAGTCCCGATCGGGTGCGGCGTCCTATCAAATGTCAAATTCGAAAAATCCACTAGGATCATATACTTGGCTAGTGGTCTTTCGATTCCGACATTTGCTTCGCGGTCTCCACAGCACGGTACCAAATGTCGGAATCGGACCACTAGTGGTCCGATTCCAGCATTTGGGCCCGCCTCGCACGCGGCATCGCCGGGGCGACGGCCGGGCCATCCGCATCGACCCGCAGGAAGACCGGCGGGAGAGCTTTTGCTCGACATGGCGAACCGTGTCACCATATCGTCATGGTCGGTCGGCGCGGCGGCCGGCGGACACACCGGAGGGACAGGGGCAATCTTGACTCAATCTTCCGTAGACGGCGGGGCTTCGGCCGATCTCGTGGCGTTCCCCGGCGCGGCTTCGCGCGCGGCGGTCGTCTCCTTCGACCGGCAGGAACTTTCCCAGATCCTTCGGATCTACGGCCAGATGGTCGCCAGCGGCGAGTGGCGCGATTATGCCATCGACATGCTGAGGGACCGGGCGGTCTTCTCGATCTTCCGGCGCACCAGCGAGATGCCGCTCTACAGGATCGTCAAGGACCCCAAGCTGGCACGCCGCCAGGGAGCCTACCAGGTGGTCGCGGCGGGCGGCCTCGTCCTGAAGCGCGGGCAGGAGCTCGGCGCCGTCCTGAAGGTGTTCGAGCGCAACCTGCGCGCCGTCGAGAACGGCTGACCGGCGCAAGATCGAGAGCGGCGCGGGGACCGACGCCCGGCTAACGAAATGCCGCCGGCCCCGGCCCCTCCGGACGCCGCGGCCGCGCGATAGATGTTCCGGCAGCGACACCATCTGGACCGAGCGATGCCGAAGCCGACCGCCTCAGAGCCCCAAGCCACCGCCCTTGACACGGGACAAGCCGACAGGCTCGGCCTCGGCGCCGACACCCCGACGCGGATTCCGGCGTCGGGCTGGAAGAACATCCTCGTCAGGGTGTTCGGCGAGATCTCCGACGACCGCGTGCTCCTCGTCGCCGCCGGCGTCACCTACTACCTGCTGCTCGCCATGGTGCCGGCCATGGCGGCGCTCGTCTCGGTCTACGGGCTGTTCGCCGACCCCACGACCGTCAAGACGAATATCGACCAGATGTCGATGCTGCTGCCCGGCGGCGCCGTCCAGGTGATCGACGACCAGCTGCAGCGGCTGACCTCCTCTGCCGACAGCACCCTCGGATTGTCGCTCGTCGTCTCCCTGGCGATCTCGCTCTGGAGCGCCAACGCCGGGGTGAAGGCGCTGTTCGAGGCGATGAACGTCGCATACGACGAGAAGGAGGAGCGCTCCTTCGTCAAGCTCACCTTCGTCTCCCTCGTTTTCACGCTCTGCCTTCTGGCCGCGGCGATCCTGCTCGTGGCGCTGACGGTGGTGCTGCCGGCGGTCCTTGGCAGCGTCGGCCTCGGCAGCGGCATGGAATGGGCGATCTCCGCCGGTTCGATCCTGGCGACGCTCGTCGTCGTCTCGCTGATCATCGCGTCGCTCTATCGCTGGGGCCCATGCCGCGCGACGGCGAAGTGGCGCTGGATCACGCCGGGCTCTGTCCTCGCCGTCGTGGTGATCGCGCTCGTCTCGGTAGCCTTTTCCTTCTACACGGCGAATTTCGGTTCCTACGACGCCACCTACGGCTCGCTTGGCGCGCTGATCGGCATGATGACCTGGCTGTGGCTGACGATGATCGTGCTGATCGTCGGCGGCGAACTGAACTCCGAGATGGAACATCAGACCGCCCGCGACACGACCACCGGACCCGAACGGCCGATGGGCGCCCGCGGCGCCACCATGGCGGACGAGGTCGCCGACGCGACGGTCGTCGGCGGCCGGCTCTATGCGGAGAAGAACCCGGCACTGAAGCGCGACATCGACGCGCTCTACAGCGGTGCAGGCGCCCGCGGAAGGCAGCGATCGCGCCAGAACGCCGAATGGCTGGCGGCGGCGCTGCCGGCAGCTCTCGCCCTCGTCGCGGTGGTGGGCCTGTCGGCCGGCGGCCGGCGGAGCTGACGCCCCATCGAAGACGCTGCGCGAGCCGGCTTCTTCGGGAATGCGGCCGGTCGAACTCAGCGCCCCGGCTCGGGAGCGGCGAAATCGCCGGGATAACGCGCCTTGTCGGGAATCGAATGGGCGCCCTCGCCGAGCGGCCGCTGCATGAGGACGGTGTCGATCCAGCGGCCGAATTTCAGCCCCGTCGCCGGCATGGTGCCGATCATCCGGAAGCCGGCCTTCCGGTGCACGCCGATGGAACCGGCATTGGCGGAATCGCCGATCACCGCCAGCATCTGCCTGAAGCCCAGCCGCTCGCATTCCTCGATCAGGCGCCCGAGCAGCGCCGTGCCGACGCCTTTGCCGCGCGCCTCGGGCGCGAGGTAGATCGAATCCTCGACCAGCCAGTTGTAGGCCGGGCGGGGTCGATAGCCCCCGGCATAGGCATAGCCGAGCACCGTGCCCTTGCCGTCGTCGGCGACGAGCCGCGGATAGCGCCTCGTCGCGAGCTCATCGAAGCGTCGCTGCATCTCCCCCTCTCCCGGCGGCACGAGCTCGTAGGTCGCAGTGCCGGTCAGCACCGCGTCGCGATAGATCGCCGTGATCGCCGCAATGTCGTCGGGATGCACGGGGCGAAGCACGAAAGCGGAAGACAACGGCAGACCTCGTTCTCGCTGCGCAGGGCTGAAATGCGGCGCAATCCTATCCGCTCCGCCGGCATGCGGGTAGCATCGCTGCAACGATTCCCCGGTGAAATCGTCCCGGCTTTTCCGCGCCGGCCGGCCGGGCCATTGCGGCGAGCGCCCGCTGGGCATAAGCGAAGGGCGGAAAACCATGCGTGAGACGGCGCAAAACCTCGCAACGGGCGGCTGGCCGAAGGCGTGACGCAGAAAAACAAGAAGACGTTCAAGATCACGGCCCCCGAGCGCCGTGGCATGGTGACGGAACTGATCGGCCGGATCTACCGCGAGAACGGCCGACTCTTCGTGCGCCAGTATGCGCTCGCCATCGGCTGCCTGGTGATCGGCTCGGCCTGCACGGCATTCCTCGCCTGGATCATGCGCGACGTGATCGACAAGATCTTCGTGCAGCAGAACCGCACCGCGATCTTCACCCTGCCGGTCATCGTCTTCATCACGTTCGCGGTGCGCGGCGTGTCGAGCTACGGCCAGGCGGTGATGCTGGCGAGGATCGGCAACAACATCGTCGCGCGCTACCAGCGCCGGCTCTTCGCCCACATCACCGAACTGTCGGTCGACTTCTTCGCCGAGAACCGCTCGGCCCATCTCGCCGCAAGGATCAACCAGAACGTCTCCGGCATCCGCGACACGCTGAACCTCACCATCACCTCGCTCGCCCGCGACGCCCTCAGCCTCGTCTTCCTCATCCTGGTGATGATCTGGCAGGATCCGGTGCTGTCGGGCATCGCGCTGCTCGCCGGCCCGCCGATCGTCCTGATGATCGGCCGCCTCGCCCGCAAGCTCAGGGCTGCGACCCGGGAGGCGATCGACATCAACGCCCGCGTCCTCGCCTCGATGCAGGAGGCGGCGCAGGGAATCACCGTGGTCAAGGCCTTCACCATGGAGGTGCCGCTGCGCGAGCGCATCGAGCGGCTGATCCTCAAGGCCGAGGCGCGTTCCAACAAGATCGCCGCGATCACCGAGCGCACCAGCCCCGTCACCGAAATGGTCGCCGGCCTCGCGATCGCCGGCGTCATCGCCTATTCCGGCTACCGGGCGGTGGTCTACGGCTATTCGCCCGGCTCGATGTTCGCCTTCATCACCGCGCTGCTCCTCGCCTACGATCCGGCGCGGCGGCTCGCCAAGCTGCAGGTGCAGCTCGAGCGGGCGCTCGTCAACGCCTCGATGATCTACGAGATCCTCGACATGGAGCCGCGCCAGCCCGATGCGCCGAGCGCCCGGCCGCTGACCATCGAGCGCGGCGAGATCGCCTTCAACGACGTCGTCTTCGGCTACTATCCGGACGAGCCGGTGCTGCGGGGGCTCTCCTTCGTCGCCCCGGCCGGCAGGACGACGGCGCTGATCGGCGCGTCGGGCGGCGGCAAGTCGACGATCATCTCGCTGCTGCAGCGCTTCTACGACGTCTGGGACGGCTCGGTGACCATCGACGGCGAAGACCTGCGGGGCGTCACCAAGCGCTCGCTGCGCTCGAAGATCGCCTATGTCCCGCAGGCGCCGTACCTGTTCGAGGGCACGATCCGCGAGAACATCCGCCTCGGCCGGCCGGACGCCACCGACGCCGAGATCGAGGAAGCCGCCCGCCAGGCCCAGGCGGAGGAGTTCATCCTCGCCGCGCCGCAGGGCTACGACACCCCCGTCGGCGAGAACGGCATGACGCTTTCCGGCGGCCAGCGCCAGCGCCTGTCGATCGCAAGAGCCCTCGTCCGGGACGCGCCGATCCTCCTCCTCGACGAGGCGACCTCCGCCCTCGACACCCGCTCCGAGACGCTGGTCCAGGCCGCTCTCGACGCGGCGATGAAGAACCGCACGGTCATCGTCGTGGCGCATCGCCTGTCGACCATCACCGGCGCCGACCAGATCCTCGTCGTCGACAGCGGCAGGATCGCCGAGCGCGGCACCCATCGCGATCTCGTCGACCGCGAGGGCGGCCTCTACGCCCGCTTCTACGGGCTGCAGGCCGGCGGCAGCCGGCGCTCCGCCCATCTCGCCGAAGCCAGGCGCTGAGACGCGACGCCGTCGCCCGCATCGGCGGGATCGACCCTTTGACGGCGTTGGCGAATGAAGTATGCAACGGCCAAACAGGTGAGCGCCGGAAATCCGACAGGTCGTCATCATCAAGCTTGTCCCGAGGATGACGGTGGTACGAGGGTCGTGGCCGATCGCCATGCGCCGCCGCCTCGCCATTTGACAGGGAGCCGCCCATGAAGCTCGTCGTTCTCGGAGCCGCCGGCCGGATGGGCCGGACACTGGTGAAAGTCATCGCCGAGACCGAAGGCGCCTCGCTGCACGCCGCGCTGGAGCGCGGCGGATCGCCGGCGCTCGGCGGCGATGCGGGCCTTCTGGCGGGGATCGGCGAGAACGGCGTTGCGATCGGCGACGACGTCGACGCGGCGCTCGACGGTGCCGACGGCATCGTCGACTTCACAGCGCCCGCGGTGTCGGTGGAAATGGCGCGGCGGGCGGCCGAACGCCGCCTCGTCCACGTCGTCGGGACGACCGGCTGCGAGGCGGCCGACGATGCCGCGATCCGCAAGGCGGCGGACGACGGCGCGACGATCGTCAAGTCCGGCAATATGAGCCTCGGCGTCAATCTCCTCGCCGTCCTCGTCGAAAAGGCGGCGCGTGCGCTCGGCCCCGACGCCTTCGACATCGAGGTGCTGGAGATGCACCACCGCCACAAGGTCGACGCGCCGTCCGGCACCGCCCTCCTCCTCGGGGAGGCGGCGGCCCGGGGCCGGGGCGTCGCCCTCGACGATCGTGCGGTGCGCGTCCGCGACGGCATCACCGGCGCCCGCGACGCGGGTACGATCGGCTTTGCGACGCTGCGCGGCGGCTCGGTGGTCGGCGAGCATTCGGTCATCCTCGCCGGCGAGGGCGAGCGGATCGAGCTGTCGCACGCCGCCGGCGACCGGGCGATCTTCGCCAGGGGCGCGGTGAAGGCGGCGCTCTGGGCGAAGGACAGGCCCGCCGGCCTCTACACGATGCGCGACGTGCTCGGGCTCGGCGACTGACCCTCTGTTTCGCCGTTCCCCGCCGGGATGGCGGGCGCCCCCGTCGCCGACTCACACCGTCTCATGCAACCCTCGACAGACACGACACGTCAGCTTGATCGAAAGGCACCGCCGATGTCCCGCATCCTCGTCCTCGTGCGCCATGGCCAGAGCGAGTGGAACCTGAAGAACCTCTTCACCGGCTGGAAGGACCCGGGCCTCACCGAGAAGGGCGTCGAGGAGGCGCGCTCCGCCGGCCGCAAGCTCAAGGCCGAAGGTCTCACCTTCGACGCCGCCTTCACCAGCGTCCTGTCGCGGGCCCAGCGCACCCTCGACCTGATGCTCGAGGAACTCGGCCAGACCGGCCTTGCGATCGCCCGCGACCTCGCTCTCAACGAGCGCGACTACGGCGACCTCTCCGGCCTCAACAAGGACGACGCGCGCAAAAAATGGGGCGAGGAGCAGGTGCATGTCTGGCGCCGTTCCTACGACACCCCGCCTCCCGGCGGCGAAAGCCTGAAGGATACCGGCGCCAGGGTCTGGCCCTATTACATCCACGAGATCCTGCCGAAGGTGATGGGTGGCGGCACCGTCCTCGTCGCCGCCCACGGCAACTCGCTGCGCTCGCTCGTCATGGCGCTGGACGGGCTGACGCCGGATCAGATCGTCGCCGAGGAGATCGCGACGGGCGTGCCGATCGTCTACCGGCTCAACGCCGACACGACGGTCGCCGAAAAGCGCGTGCTCGAAGGCTGAGGCGGTTTCGGCACAGCAGAGGATTTGAGGCCTCCGGCCAGCTCTGCTACCCCGCACCCCGGTGGGACAAGGAGTGACGTTTCATGAGCCAGAAGATCATCATGCGCACCGGCGAGGCGCTCGTCGCAGGCGGCCCTCCGGGAACCGCGGCCGAGCCGGAGGTCGTCATCGGCGCGCTGGACGGGCCGGTCGGCACCGCGCTGGCGACGCTCGCCGGCGACCAGGTGAAAGGCCACAGCCGCGTCTTCGCGCTGCTCAACACCGACGTGATGGTCCGCCCGGCGACGCTCTGCGTCTCCAAGGTGACGGTGGAGGATCCGAAATACACCAACATCCTGATGGGCACGGTGCAGTTCGCCATCGCCAACGGCGTGCTCGACGCGGTGCGCGAAGGGCTGCTGCCGAGGGATCAGGTGAACGACCTCGGCATCATCTGCTCGGTCTGGCTCGCCCCGACCATCGTCGGGGTCGAAAATCTCGATCACAAGGTGCTCTTCGACATCCACCGCGAGGGCATGAAGAAGGCGATCGCCAAGGCGATGCGCAACGAGCCGTCGATCGACTGGCTGCTCGAGAACCAGGACCGGATCGTCCACAAATACTATCAGATGGGCCTCGACGGGAAGATCTGAGCCTCGCGGCGCCCTCTCACGTCGTGTTTTCCGCACCGTCGCTGCCGCTGCGCGGTGACGGCGGAACAGATGAGTGCCGACCCCCGACGTTTCGTCATCCCGGCCCCCGAGCCGGGATCCATGCCTCCGCATCGAAGCGGTATTTCGCTCCATAAAAATCAGTAGGTTGATTAACCGACCGAGCGGCGGTGGCACCGGTTTGGAATGGATCCCGGCTCGCAGGCCGGGATGACGAAGCAGGCGCGCTCTTGCCTGCTCAGGACGCCATCGACCGGCCGGGACGAAGCATCGCGGGTGACGCCGTCTGCGGTCCGCCCCATCTTGTTCGGCGATGGCAAGACGACCTTCCGATCGCGCGGCTGGCCCGCCGCCACCCGCCACTTGTAAGGCCGAAGACATCTGCTGGCTGTGCGGCCGCCCGCTCGGTCGCCGCGTCGAGTGGCACCATCCGCTGCCGAAGAGCCGTGGCGGCACAATGACCGTTCCGGTCCACCCGATCTGCCACCGCACGCTCCACGCGACGTTCTCCAACGTCGAGCTGGCACGGATGGAAGCGTCGGGCGAGGCGATCCGCGAGCGGCCGGAACTGCGGCCGTTCATCCGATGGATCGCCGGCAAGCCGCCGGACTTTCACGCGCCGACGCGCAGGCGGCGCTGAAACCGGCCGCCGCTCCGTGAAGCGGGGGGATCGCTTGAAAGCTCGCGGCCGCCGGCGACGCTTCGATCTCCCCCCTTGCGGGGGAGATGGGTGGCAACCCAGAGGGGGGTGAGAGTCATCGGTCGAAGATCCGCCGCCACACGATACCCCCCTCTGCCTGCCGGCATCTCCCCCGCAAGGGGGGAGATCAGGCCAATCGTCTCGCGCGGCGTTCAATTCCAGAGCGATCGCCCTGTCTGTCAAGCAATGGCATGAACGCCGCGACGGCGACCCCGGCATCAAGCAAAGCCTTGCCGCCGAGCGACGAAAAGGCCCCGGTCGCCGGGCGACCGAGGCCTTCCAATGCCGTGATGACGAGGCGGTCAGCGTGCCGCCGCTTCCTCGCAGGCCTCGACGTGCTTCGCCAAGGCGTCCATCGGCAGGAAGCCCGCGATGGAGCGAATGTCGCGCTTCTCGAACTTCGGCAGTTTCTGCAGTTCCTGCAGGCGACTGATAAGCTGTGCTCGGCTCATCGTCCTTCTCCTTGATACGAGCCGCCCTCCGGCCTCATGCCGGGCGGCGGCGCTGGCAACGGACCTTCGACGTGATGTCAGGCGGCCCGCACGCTTGCCGTCACCGGGATCTCGATGTCCACTTCGAGCGTCGAGACGTTCTCGCCCCGGTCCATGGTGACGTTGACCTTGTCCTCGTCGAGCTTCACGTGCTTGGCGATGACGGCGAGGATCTCTTCGCGCAACAGGCCGACGAGATCGGAATGGCCGACCTGGGCGCGTTCGTGGGCGAGCAGGACCTGCAGGCGCTCGCGCGCCATCGGGGCGGTGCTGCGCCGGTTGAGGAAACTGAACAGGCTCATGCAGCCCTCCGACCGAAGAGCTTGTTGATGAAGCCGCGGCGCTCGCCCGGAACCGTCATCGCCACCTGCTCGCCGGCGAGGCGGCGGGCCGCGTCGCGATAGGCCAGCGCCGGGGCGCAGGAGACGTCGCTGAGGGTCACCGGCGTGCCGAGGTTGGAGGCGCGCAGGACGTCGGTCGATTCCGGGATGATGCCGAGCAGCGGGATCGACAGGATCTCCAGGACGTCGTCGACCTTCAGCATGTCGCCGCGCTCGGCCCGCATCGGGTCGTAGCGGGTGAGGAGCAGGTGCTTCTCCATCCGCTCGCCGTTCTCGGCCTTCTTGGTCTTGGCGTCGAGCAGGCCGATGATGCGGTCCGAGTCACGCACCGACGAGACTTCCGGATTGGTGACGACGACGGCGACGTCGGCATGGCGCATGGCGAGCGTCGCGCCGCGCTCGATGCCGGCCGGCGAATCGCAGATGATCCAGTCGAAGCTCTTGCGCAGATCGTCGATGACCTTCTCGACGCCCTCGGCGGTGAGATTGTCCTTGTCGCGGGTCTGCGACGCCGGCAGGAGGTGCAGCGTCTCCAGCCGCTTGTCGCGGATCAGCGCCTGGGAGAGCTTGGCGTCGCCCTGGACGACGTTGATCAGATCGTAGACCACCCGGCGCTCGGCGCCCATGACGAGATCGAGATTGCGCAGGCCGACGTCGAAGTCGACGACGACGGTCTTCTCGCCGCGCTGGGCGAGCGCCGCCCCGAGGGCGGCGGTGGAGGTCGTCTTGCCGACGCCACCCTTGCCCGATGTCACCACGATCACTTTCGCCATTTCAGTCTCCTGTCTTTGCCCGGCCGTCATGGCCTCAGGCCAGCCGTTCGGCCTTGATTGCATCGCCTTCGAGCCAGACCGTCACGGCCTGGCCGCGATGTTTCGGGTCCATGTCGTCGGGCATCTTGTAGAGGCCGTCGATCGCCAGAAGCTCGGCCTCGAGCTTGCGGCAGAAGATCCGCGCCGAGGCGTTGCCGACGGAGCCGGCGAGCGCCCGGCCGCGCAACGCGCCGTAGACGTGGATGGAACCGCCCGCGACCACTTCGGCGCCCGAGGCGACGGAGCCGAGGATGGTGACGTCGCCCTCGGGAAAGATGATCGACTGGCCGGAGCGGACCGGTTCGGTGATGACGATCGAGGAGACGGCGCGCTGGCTGTGAACCTCGACCCGCGGCTCCGCCTTCGCCGCCTGTTCGGGCGCGGAGCTGGTCGCGGGCGTCGCCGCGGCGGCCGGTCCGGGCGCCGGCTCCGGCTCGATGTCGCCGGCGGGCCGGCCACCCTTCATCAGCGGCGGCATGTTCGGGCCGATGAGCGAGCCCCGCGCCCCCTCGATGCCCATCACCCGCACGCCGCGCTCGCCGAGTTCGCCGAGGAGTTCCTTCAGATCGGCCTGGGTGATCTCCAGGCCCTCGACGTCGAGGACGATCGGCCGGCCGAGGAAGAAGCCGGTGGAGCGGGCGGCGAGGTCGTCCAGCCGCTCGAGCCAGTTCGAGAAGGGCAGTTCGGGCGAGAGGACCAGCGCCAGGAACGAGCGCCCCTTGAGGCGGATCGGTCGGGTGTCGGTCAGCTGCTTGGAAATGGTCTTCGTCATGGTCCACGAAACGGTTGGGCAAAAGGCCGGTTAACGAGGGTTAACCATTGGAGTTTGCGCAGGGCTGACTCCGGCCCCCCTCGCCCGCGAGGTCCCGGCACCCGGCTCTGCCGGCCACGCGAGCCGCATGCCGCACGCGTCGAGCCTGCGCGCGTCTTCATCGGTCTGCCATCGGCCCGCCGGCGTTCCGCCGCGATCCCGCAACTCGGCATGGGGCCCCGATCGCCGCGGGCGGCGGTCGTGCGGTTGGGGTCGGGCGCATGCGTCTTCCGACGCTTTTGAGCGCCGCCGCGGCGTCCGGACGATCAACGATTTCCATGGATTGTTTTTTTCATTCCAACCGATAAAATCGAACGATCAAACCCTCCGGCCTGCCAGATGACCCTCGAACAGCTCCGCATCTTCCTCGCCGTCGCCGAACGCCAGCACGTCACCCGCGCGGCCGAAGGCCTCGGCCTCACCCAGTCGGCGGTCTCGGCGGCGATCGCCGCCCTCGAGAGCCGCCATGCGGTGACGCTGTTCGACCGGGTCGGACGACGCATCGAACTGACCGAGGCCGGCCGCGCCTTCGTGCCCGAGGCGCAGGCGATCATCGACCGGGTGGAGACCGCCAGCCTCGTGCTGCAGGACCTGTCGGAGCGGACGATCGGCCGGCTGCGCGCCGCCGCCAGCCAGACGGTCGCGAGCTACTGGCTGCCGAGCCGGCTGATGGGATTCCACGACCGCTTTCCCGACGTCGACATGTCGCTGTCGGTGGGCAACACCGCGCAGGTCGCCCGCAAGGTGGTCGAAGGCGCCGCCGACGTCGGGGTCGTCGAAGGGGCGGTCGACGCGGCGGATCTCGAACAGCTGATCGTCGGCACCGACAATCTCGTGGTGGCCTGCGCGCCCGACCATCCGTTCACCGACGGCCGCGATCTCGACGTCGCGACGCTGACGACGACCTCCTGGATCCTGCGCGAGGAAGGCTCCGGAACGCGCTCGGAATTCGAGGCGTGGTTCGCGGCGCTCGGCGGCCGGCTCCAGGCCCTGCGGGTGATGCTGGAACTTCCCTCCAACGAGGCGGTGCTCGCCGCCGTCGCCGCCGGCTCCAGCGCCAGCGTGCTGTCGGGCCGCGCCGCGGCGCCGGCTGTCGCGCTCGGCCGCATCGCGGCGATTCCCCTGCCCGGCGCGATGCGCCGCTTCTTCGCGATCACCCATCGCCGGCGGCACCGAACACGGGCGGTGGCTGCCTTCAGCGACTTCCTCAAGGCCTCGGCCCGCGAGGAACGCGCCTGCTGAGACGTCTGCCTTCGTCGTTCCGGCCGGCGGCGGGCGGGTAGCACCGCCCTCGGCGCGGTCAGAGGCGGAACAGCTGGTAGCTTTGCAACAGGCGGGCGATCATGTCGCGGGCGCCGATCTTGTGGGCCTGCGCGGCGTCGCGCGCCGCCGCCCCGTCGCCGATGCGGATCGCATCGACGATCGCCTGATGTTCGGCGATCGAGTGCACCGGCCGCGGCCGCAGCCGGACGGTGAGCCGCCGGGCGCGATACGACTGGTCGAGATTGACCCGTGCGATCTGTTCGAGCCGCCGGTTGACTGCCCCCTCGACCAGGCGGAGGTGAAAGCGGCCGTCGAGTTCGGCCCAGCGTTCCAGGTCGTCGCTCTCGATCGCCTTGCGGATCTCGGCGTTGATCGCCTCGAGGCTGGCGCAGAAGCCGTGGCGCTCGCCGCCCGGCCGCTCGGCGGCGAGCATCGCCGCCATGCCCTCGACCGCGATGATCACGTCGTAGATTTCCCGCATGTCCTTCGGCGAAAGCGCCGAAATGACGACCCCGCGCTTGGGATGGAGTTCGACCATCCCCTCGGCCTGCAGCCGGATGATCGCGTGGTGGACGGGGGTGCGGCTCATGCCGAGCCGCTCGGCGATGGCGAGTTCCGAGCCCTGGAATCCCGGCGGAAACTCGCCCTCGCGGATCGCCGCCTTGATTGCCTCGTAGGCGGCCTCGACCCGGGGACGCCGGCGGCCGTTCGGGTCTTCGGTGAGGGTCGGCGACACGGACATCGGGGCTTGCCTCCGGCGGATGCGGACGCCGGTGAGATGCCGGCTTCGACGCGTTGATGCATTCACTGTTGCATACATCAGTCCGGCGGAAGTTGACATCCCTCCGAAACTGGTCCCTGATACGGAGGAGGTCGGCGGATGGCGCTCCGGAGGAGAGCGGCCGTCCGGACACCAGCCGGCCACAGCGGAGGAAGCAATGAAGCTCATGGCAATTCTCGCCGGCGCCGTCTTCGCGCTCGGCACCGTCTCGGCTGCTCAGGCGCAGGACTATCCGTCGAAGCCGGTCAACTACATCATCCCGTTCAACGCCGGCGGCGAAAGCGACATCGCGGCCCGGCTGCAGCAGCCGGTCTTCGAGAAGCTGACCGGCCAGCCGATGGTCGTCCAGTACATGGCGGGCGCCGGCGGGGCCCAGGCCTGGTCGCAGATGAACGGCATGGAAGCCGACGGCTACACGATCATGGGCACCAACCTGCCGCACATCATCCTGCAGCCGATGGCCCAGGACGTCGGCTACAAGACCGACGACATCGCCAACGTCTATTTCTTCCAGTACACGCCCGACGCGATCATCGTGCCGAAGGACAGCCAGTTCAAGACGCTGAAGGATCTCATCGACTACGCCAAGCAGAATCCCGGCCTCGTCACCTTTTCCGGCTCGGGCACCAATTCCGCCAACGATGTCGCCAAGGCCCGCTTCGACAAGCTCGCCGAGGTGACGACCACCTATATCCCGTTCTCGGGCACCAGCCCGGCGACGGCCGCCGTCCTCGGCAGCCAGGTCCTCGCCGGCTTCAGCTACACCACCGCGGCAATCAACCAGGGCGACCAGCTGCGCGTCCTCGCCGTCGCCGCCGACGAGCGGGTGCCGAGCTTCCCTGACGTTCCGACCTTCAAGGAGCTCGGCTACGACATGGTCGGCGGCGCCTATCGCGGCATCGCGGTCCCGAAGGCGACGCCCGACGACGTCAAGAAGAAGCTTTCGGACGTCCTCGACAAGATCAATCACGATCCGGACTTCATCAAGAAGATGGAGGACGGCGGCTTCGTCCTGATCAACGTTCCCTTCGACCAGGTGCCGGACTTCATGGCCAAGCGCGAGAAGGAATACGAAGAGGCGGCCAAGGTGATGGGCATCGCCAAGAAATAGGCGCTTCGACCGATCGGGGGGCGGCGTTCCCGGACCCCGCCCCCTCGTTTGCAAGGATTTCGAGGCGACCGTCATGGACAAGCTGGTCTATCTCGCCGAGGCGCTGACCCCGCTCAACCTTCTGCTGGCCTTCGTGGGGGTTCTGGCGGGCATCGTCATCGGCGCCCTGCCGGGGCTCTCGGCGACGATGGCCGTGGCGGTGCTGGTGCCCTTCACCTTCACCATGGAGCCGGCATCGGGCCTCATCGTCCTCGGGGCGATCTACACCGGCGCGATCTACGGCGGGTCCTATTCGGCGATTCTCGTCAACACGCCCGGCACCCCCTCGGCCATCGCCACCACCTTCGACGGCTTTCCGATGGCAAAGCGCGGCGACGGCGCGCTGGCGGTCTCGCTCTCCACCCTCGCCTCGGTCTTCGGCGGCCTCGTCGGCGCGCTGATGCTGATGTTCCTCGCGCCGCCGCTCGCCCGGGTCGCGCTCGCCTTCGGGCCGCCGGAATATTTCTGGCTGGCCGTCTTCGGCCTGACGCTGATCTCGGCGCTCTCGGTCGGCAACCTGATGAAAGGCCTGATCGGCGCCTGCTTCGGCCTGCTCCTGTCGATGGTCGGGGTCGCCGTCATCGGCGCGGACGTGCGCTTCACCTTCGGCAGCCACATGCTGCTCGGCGGTATCGACATCGTCGCCGGGCTGATCGGGCTCTACTGCATCCCGGTGCTGATCGACCTCGTCGCGACCCGCGATCCGCATCTGAAGGTCGAGGGCGCACAGACCGGCTTTCGCCTCGGGGAGGCGCTGTCGATCAGCTGGCGGGAGAAGTTCAACCTCCTGCGGTCCTCGATCATCGGCACCCTCGTCGGCATCCTGCCCGGCGCCGGCGGCTCGGTGGCGAGCCTCGTCTCCTATTCGGAGGCGCGCCGCGCCTCGCGGCATCCCGAGCGCTACGGCACCGGCGAACCCGGCGGCATCATCGCGACGGAATCGGCCAACAACGCCACCGTCGGCGGCGGCTTCATCCCCACCCTCGTCCTCGGCATTCCGGGAACGCCGCCGGACGCGGTGATCCTCGGCGCGCTGCTGGTGCAGGGCATCAAGATCGGCCCGGCGCTGTTCTCCGCCCAGAGCCCGATCGTCTACACCTTCATCTTCGGGCTGATCATCGGCACGCTGATCATGCTGCCGGTGGGGCTCCTCGTCGGCCGCTACGCCTACAAGAGCATTATCGCCATTCCCAAGGCGGCGCTCGTGCCGACCATCGCCTTCATGACGGTGATCGGCTCCTTCGCGATCCACAACAATCTGAGCGACAGCGCCGTGATGCTCGGCCTCGGCGCCATCGGCTGGGTGCTGAACCGCGCCGGCTTCGCCCCCTCGCCCATCGTTCTCGGCCTCGTCCTCGGACAGATCGCCGAGCAGGGCTACGTTCAGAGCTATCTCATCGGCAACGCCCAGCACAACGTCCTCGGCATGTTCTTCGGCCGCCCGATCTCGCTGGTCATCGTCGCCTTCGCCCTTCTCACCCTCTTCTATCCCTACATCGCCAAGGCGATCGGCGCCGCACGCGCCCGCCGGTCGCGGACGGACATCGTCGTGGAGAGCCGCAATGGCACACCGAGCTGAAGCGCATCGCTCCTTCATGCCGCACGATCCGGCCGGGACCGGCGTCGCCGTCCTGTTCGTCGTCCTCGGCGCCTTCCTGATCGCCCAGACCGGCGGCATGACGCCGATGGGCTCGGTCTTCCCGATCACCATCTCGGCGGCGATGATCGTCTTTTCGGCCATCCTGATCCTGCGCAACGTCGTCATCGGCCTGAAAAGCCGCGCCGCGCCGGGAGAGGCCGAGGAAGCGGTCCGGGGCGAAGGCGGCTCGATCGTCCGCCGCATCCTCTTCCTTCTGATGATGGCGGCCTGGGTCGGGCTGATCCCTGTGCTCGGCTTCTTCGTCGCGAGCCTCCTCGCCTTCCTCGCGATCACCGCCGTCGCGATCCACGAACGCGTTTCGGCGAAGGAGGTCGCGGCGCTGGCCGTGATCGGGCTGGTGATCCTCACCGCCTTCTACCTCCTGATGGCAAACGTGCTCCTCATCCCGATGCCGCGCGGCCTGTTCTTCTGAGCCCGGCGGCGGCCCATCCATTCCGACGAACTCTCGCCGACGAACCTTCGACGCGATCTCGCAAAGGCCCCTTCCATGTCACCGACCAACGCTTTCAGGATCGCGACCATTCCCGGCGACGGGATCGGCAAGGAGGTGGTGCCCGAAGGCATGCGCGTCCTCGAGGCGGTCGGCCGGCGTTTCGACATCTCGTTCCAGTTCGACGAGGTCGACTGGAGCTGCGAGACCTTCAAGAAGACCGGCCGGATGATGCCGGAGGACGGGCTGGAGCGCTTCAGGACGCATGACGCGGTCTTCCTCGGTGCCGTCGGCTGGCCGGACGTGCCGGACCACGTCTCGCTCTGGGGCCTGCTCATCCCGATCCGCCGCGCCTTCCACCAATATGTGAACCTGCGCCCCGTCCGGCTGCTCAAGGGCACGACCAGCCCGCTCGCCGGCCGCGGGCCGGAGGACATCGACTTCTACGTCGTGCGCGAGAACGTCGAGGGCGAATATTCCGAGGCCGGCGGGCGGCTCTATCGCGGCACCGAGGACGAGATCGCCATCCAGGAGGCGATCTTCACCCGGCGCGGCGTCGACCGGATCCTGCGCTACGCCTTCGACCTCGCCCGGACCCGGCCGAAGAAGCACGTCACCTCGGCGACCAAGTCGAACGGCATCGTCCACACGATGCCGTTCTGGGACGAGCGCTTCAAGGCGGTGAAGGCCGACTATCCGGAAATCCGGGCGGACCAGTATCACATCGACATCCTGACGGCGCATTTCGTCCAGCATCCCGACTGGTTCGACGTCGTCGTCGGATCGAACCTCTTCGGCGACATCCTGTCGGATCTCGGCCCCGCCGTCGCCGGCTCGATCGGCATCGCCCCTTCGGCGAACATCAATCCGGAGCGCGACTTCCCCTCGATGTTCGAGCCGGTGCACGGCTCGGCCCCTGACATCGCCGGCAAGGGCATCGCCAATCCGATCGGCCAGATCTGGTCGGCGGCGATGATGCTCGACCATCTCGGCCACCCGCAGGCCGCTCAGGCGGTGATCGCGGCGATCGAGACGGTGATCGCCGACGCCGCCTCGCGCACCAGGGACATGGGCGGCAAGGCCAACACCGCCGAATGCGGCGCAGCGATCGCGAGCGTCGTCGCCGCCGGCTGACGCCGGCCTCCCCGCCCCTCGCCCGGAGTGACCCGACCCGGACGGCCGATCCGACCGGGCGGCCCCGGAGGTCCGGCGGCCGGCGGCGGCTTCCGGAACGCCCGCCGCGCCCCATATCGAGAGGATGCCGGGGTCTTCGCGGCGGTCCGCGGAGGCCAGGCGCGGTGCAGCGAGAAAGGTCGCCGATGAGGCCGCACGCCGTCACGCTCCTCGAAGTCGCGCCGCGCGACGGCTTCCAGTCGATCGCCGAGCCGCTACCCACCGAGGAGAAGATCGCCATCGTCGAGATGCTGATCGCCGCGGGCGTCGAGCGGATGGAGCTCGGCTCCTTCGTCAGCCCGCGGGCCGTGCCGCAGATGGCCGACATGGCCGAAATCGCCGCCCGCTTCAGAGACCAGGAGACCTGCCGGCTGTCGGTTCTGGTGCCCAACGCCAAGGGCGCGCTCCTCGCCTTTCAGGCGGGCTACCGCGATCTCGTCTTCGTCGTCTCGGTCTCCGAGGCCCACAACCGCAACAACGTGCGCCAGTCGGTCGCCGAATCGCTCGAACAGCTGCGCGCCATAGTCGCCGAGGCCGGCGATGCCGGGAAGCGGCTCCGCGTCGACCTGTCGACCTCCTTCGACTGCCCGTTCACGGGGACGGTGCCGCTCGACGACGTCCGGCGGCTGTTTGAACGGGCGGCGTCGATCGCCCCGCGGGCCGAGTTCGCGCTCTGCGACACCACCGGCCGCGCCGACCCCACGACCGTCGCCAAACGCTTCGAGAAGGTGATGGCCGAGGCGCCGCCGGAGATGGTCTGGGCATTCCACGGCCACGACACCTTCGGCATGGGCGTCGCCAACGCTCTGTTCGCCCACGCCGCCGGCGCCACGATCATCGAGGGCGCGGCGGCCGGGCTCGGCGGCTGTCCCTTCGCCCCGGGCGCGACCGGCAACACCGCGACCGAAGACCTGCATTTCGCCTTCGAGGAGGGCGGCATCGCCACCGGCATCGACCGCGAAAGGCTGCTCGCCGCCGCCGACCGCATCGCGGCGCTCCCCGGGGCGCGGACGGCGAGCCATCTGCGCGAGGTTCCGCGCCGGCGCGCGCTTTCCGGCTGAACACCGGGCAGCACCACCGCACGCCGGGAACGGCCGCATCCACCGGCCCACCGCGCCGGCGCCGACCGTTCAGACCTGCACCGCGTGACCGGGCGCGACCGTCCGCCACCGGCGCCGCACCGGCGGATCGCCCATAGCCCGCAGCGGGGGTTGCGGATCGGCGTCGTCGAATATCCGGCGAAGCCCCCTATGCGCCGGGTCGGGAACCGGGACGGCGGCGAGCAGGCGCCGCGTATAGGCGTGCTGCGGGTTCTCGAAGATCGCCGCGCGCGGACCGATCTCGACAATCTCGCCGCGATACATCACCGCGACCCGGTGGCTGATCCGCTCGACGACGGCCATGTCGTGGGAAATGAACAGAAAGGCGAGGCCGAGATCGCGCTGCAGGTCGAGCATCAGATTGACGATCTGCGCCTTGATCGAGGCGTCGAGGGCGGAGACCGCCTCGTCGGCGATGATCAGCTTCGGCGCCAGGCCGAGGGCGCGGGCGATGCAAATGCGCTGGCGCTGGCCGCCGGAAAATTCGTGCGGCCAGCGGTCCGCCATCGCCGCCTCCAGCCCGACCTCTGCCAAGAGCTCCGCGACCCTTTCCGGCACGGTCCGGCGCGAGGCGACGCCGTGGACGAGCATCGGCTCGGCGATCGCCGCGCCGATGCGCATGCGCGGGTCGAGGCTGGCGAAGGGATCCTGGAAGATCATCTGGACGTCGCGCCTGAGAAAGCCGAGGTCCGATTTCGGCAGGGCGAGGACGTCCCGCCCCGCGAACTCCACCGCGCCCGAATGCGCGCGGACGAGACGCAGGATCGCGCGCCCCGTCGAAGACTTGCCGCAGCCCGATTCGCCGACGAGCGCCAGGGTCTCGCCGGGACGAATGTCGAAGGAGACGTCCTCGACGGCGTGAACGCGGGCGGTGCTCCGGCCGAAGAAGCCCGACGAACTGTCGAAGCGGACGGTGAGACCGCGGACCTTCAGGAGCGGCGGCGCGCCGGCATCGGGCAAGCCCGTGCCGTCGGGGGTGGCCGCCGGCCCGCCGTTCACGTCTTCCTCGGCCACCGCCTCGCCGCCTGCGGCGCCGGCGAGCGGAAACCGCGCCGGACGCCTGATCCCGCGCATCGACCCAAGCCTCGGCACGGCGGAGAGCAGCATCCGCGTATGGGCCTCCCGGGGAGCCGCGAAGAGCCGCGCCGTCTCGGCGCTCTCGACGATTGCCCCCGCCGACATCACGGCGGTGCGATCGGCAAGTTCGGCGACGACGCCCATGTCGTGGGTGATGAACAGGACGGCGAGGTCTTCCTCCTCCTGCAGCCGCCTGATCAGCGCGAGGATCTCGGCCTGGATCGTGACGTCGAGCGCCGTGGTCGGCTCGTCGGCGATCAGCAGCTTCGGCCGGCAGGCGAGCGCCATCGCGATCATCACCCGCTGCCGCATGCCGCCGGAGAGCTGGTGCGGATATTCGCCGAAACGGCGGTCCGCCGCCGGGATGCGCACCTTGTCGAAGAGATGCAGCGTCTCGGCCTTCGCCTGCGCGAAGCGCATGCGGCGATGCTGGCGCAGCACCTCGGAAATCTGGTCGCCGACGGTCAGCGACGGATTGAGGCTGGTCATCGGCTCCTGGAAGATCATCGCCAGCGCGTTGCCGCGCATCGCCCGCATGCCGGCTTCCGGCAGCGCCACGAGATCGCGGCCGTGAAGCAGCACGCGCCCCGTCGTGCGGGTGGCGCCGCGGGGCAAGAGGCGCATCATCGCAAGGGCCGTGACGCTCTTGCCCGAGCCCGACTCGCCGACCAGCGCCAGCGTCTCGCGCCGCCCGATCGCGAAGGAGACGCCGGCGACGACGCTTCGCCACGCGCCGCGGGCGGAGAAGGCGACGGAAAGATCCTCGACCCTGACGACCGGCTCGTTCACCGCCGCCGTCTGCGGGGCGCGGGTCAAAGCAGCGGCAGCACGGCGCCGAGGCCGTGCCGTTCGGCGGCCGCGAGGACGCGGCTGGCCAGGGCGATGTCGAAGAGATTGAGGCCGAAGCTCGAAAAATAGACCGAGGCGCCCGGTTCGGGACGCCACCCGTCGACGACGAGACCGGCAAGGTCGGCGTCGACACGGCCCGGCGCGAACCGCCCGGCGCGGTACATCCGGAAGAGGCTCTTGGCGCTCGTTTCGGCGAAATCGCCCCAGAGGTCGACGACCACCCGATCCGAGGCCTCGATCGCCGCGAAGGCGACCTCGTGATAGCCGATCTGCACGATCAGCCGGCCGGGCGCCACCGCTTCGGCGCCGAGCAGCGGCTCGGGGGCGTTGGTGCAGCAGAGCACAACCTCCGCCCCCTCCAGCGCCCCGGCGATGGTGTCGGCCGCCGCCGGGATCGGCTTCCCTTCGGAAGCGGCGAAGTCCCGGACGAGCGCGTCGCGTCTCGCCGCCGTGCGGTTCCAGACGGAAATTCTCGCCAGCGAGGGATGAAGCGCCCGCAGCATCGAAACATGGGCGCGCGCCTGCTCGCCTGCCCCCAGCACCGCGACGCTGCGGATCGCGTCGGTCGGCAGCATCGCCATGGCGATCGCGGTGACGGCGGCGGTGCGCATGCGCGTCAGAAGCGCGCTCTCGACGAGGCCGATCGGCCGGCCGTCCGAGAGGCGGCTGACGAGGGTCGTGCTGACGACGCTCGGCAGGTCCGCGATCGGCGCCGAGCGGTGCATCGCCCATTTCAGGCCGACCGCGTCGAAGCGGCCGCCGAGCCGCGCCGGCAGGCCATAGGCGTTGTCGCGCGGATCGGCGCCGAGCGGCATGACGGTTTCGGCGACCATCGCCGCCTCTCCGAACTGCAACAGGCGCGTCGCGTCGCATACGTCGTCGAGGGCGAGGCGGAAATCCCCGCCGCCGGCGGAAAGGACGTCGGAACGCGAAAGGTGGCGGAGCGCGATCATCGACCCTCCTCCGCGCCGCGGCCCATGGCATCGAGCCAGAGGGCGAGCGACTTCAGGAAGCGCGGATAGCCTTCGAGGGTCAGGAATTCGTCGATCCCGTGGGCATTGCCGCCGCGGCCCGCCCCACCGATCAGGAAGGAGGGGGTATGGCGCGCGAAGGCGTAGGCCGGGGCCGCGCCGATCGCCCAGGGCCAGAGCTGCGGCGCCGCGGCGGTCTCGCCGTAGGCGCCAAGGAGCGCCCCGACCCCGGCGGCCTGGCGCGGGAAGCGATGGCCGGGATAGCTGTCGGCAAGGGTGACGGAGACACCGCCCAGCTCCTCGACTGCGAGCAGCCGGCGGTAGGCCGCGACGAACGCCGCCGGATCGAGCCCGGGCGGACAGCGCAGGTCGAAGCCCGCCTCCGCCGCCGAGGGAATGACGGCGTCGCCGCCCGAGGGCTCGGTGGCGAGGCAGGAGATCGTCGCCGAGGCCGTCGTCAGCACCGCTGTCAGAAGCGCCGCCGCGTCGCCGTCGAGGGCATAGCGCGCGGTGTTTCGGAAGCGCAGCTCGGCGGCCGGGTCGAACCCTGCGGCGAGATCCTCGACGATCCGCCGCGCCTCGTCGTCGAGGGCGATCCCGCCGAGGCGGCCGGTCGGCGCATTGCCGAAACGCGCCAGCGCCTCGACGAGCCGGCCGGCGGGATTGGCGATCCAGGGGGCGTTGCTCGAATGGATCGCCGCCGACGGCCCGCCCCACGCCCCGCCTTCGACGCGGATCTTGCCCTTGGCGATGCCGGAAAAGCCGAGATAGAGGCGCGGCGGGCCGCCGCCATATTCGCAGAAGGACGGAAACAGCCCGCCGGCGGCCGGCCGGACCGGGCAGTCCTCGTCGAGGAGATAGTCGCGGAGGGCGCCGCTGCCGCTCTCCTCCTCGCCCTCCAGCAGGATCTCGACATTGACCGCAAGCGCGCCCCTTGCGGCGAGCGCCGCGACGACCTGCAGCATGCCGGCGAGCGGCCCCTTGTTGTTCTCGGCGCCGCGCGCGACGAAGCACGGCCCGACATCTTCCAGCGCGACGATGCCGCCCTCGAAGGGCGGCACCTGCCAGCCGGCGGCATCGGCGGGCATGACGTCGTACATGTTGTAGAGGATGACGGTCCGGGATGCGCCAACGTCGAGCCGGGCATGGACGACCGGCGGCCGGTCGCGGCTCGATTGCGCCGAAACGATCTCGGCGCCGAGCTCCTGCCGCAGAAAGGAGCACAGCGCCCCGGCCTGGCGCGCCAGCGCGGCGGCGTCGCCGCGCACCGAAGGGATGGCGCACCACGCCTGCGTCAGATCGAGCGCCCGCCCTGCCAGATCGCCGAAATCCGCCGTCACAACCTCACCCTCGGATTGAGGAAGACATGGGCGACGTCGACGAGGAAGTTCGTCACCACGAAGACGAAGGCGGCGAAAAGCACCACCGCCTGCACGACCGGGAAGTCCTTGGTCTGAATCGAATCGACGGCGAGCCGTCCGATCCCCGGCCAGGCGAAGATGATCTCGGTGATCAGCGCGCCGCCGAGCAGCGAGGCGAAATACATGCCCTGCACCGTAATCACCGGAATCAGCGCGTTGCGCATGGCATGGTGGACGACGATCCGCCACTCGCTCGTGCCCTTCGCCCGCGCGGTGCGGATGTAGTTCTCGCCGAGCACCTCAATCAGGCTCGCCCGCACCAGCCGGGTGATGGCGCTGAAATAATAGGCGCCGAGGGCGAGCGACGGCATCACGAGCTGCGCGGGGGTGCCGATGCCGCCGCTCGGCAGCCAGCGCAGCTTCAGCGAGAAGACGATGATCAGGAGGAGCCCCAGCCAGAAGACCGGGACCGCCTGGCCGAGGAGCGAGATCACCCGGATGGCGAAGTCGATCGCACCGTTCTTGCGGACCGCGGCGAGCGTGCCGAGGACGAAGCCGAGCAGCGAACTCCACAAAAGCGCCGTGACGGCGAGGAGCGCCGTCGCCGGCAGCCGTTCGAACAAAAGGTCGAAGGCCGGACGCTGGAAGCGGAGCGAGCGGCCAAAATCGCCGGAAGCGACGCCGCCGACGAAGCGCAGGTACTGAACGAGGATCGGATCGTCGTAGCCCATGGCGTGGCGGAAGGCCTCGATCTCGGCCCGGTTCGCATCGGGCGGCATCATCACCGCGGCGGGATCGCCGGTCAGGAACAGGGCGAAGAACACGATCAGCGAGACGCCGGCCATCACGATCACCCCCTGCACGGCCCGGCCGGCGACGAAGCGAAGGCTCTTCACCGCCGCTACGCGGCCTTGGCGTCGGCGCGGCGGACCAGCCAGTCGCCGAAGAGATTGCAGCCGACGACGAGGGCGCCGATCGTCAGCCCGGGATAGAGCACCAGCCAGTTCGCCAGGAGGATAAAGGCGCGGCCCTCGCCGATCAGGTTGCCGAGCGTCGGCGTCGGCGGCTGCACGCCGAGCCCCAGGAAGCCGACCGAGGCCTCGAGGATGACGAGGCGCGGCAGATCGAGCGTCAGGAGCACGGTCTGCGGCCCGAAAATGTTCGGTAGGACGTGGCGGAAGATTATTCCGGCGTCCGAGACGCCGATCGCCCGGCAGGCCTCGACATATTCCAGTTCGCGGATCTCGAGCGTGCGGGCGCGCGCCACCCGGGCGAAGATCGCCCAGCCGGTGACGCCGAGGACGAGGACGAGATTCGAAATCGACGGACCGACCACGGCGACGACGAGAAGGATGAGGAGGATGAAGGGGATCGCCAGCTGGATATCGACGGCGCGCATGACGACGGCGTCGACCCAGCCGCCGAAATAACCGGCGATCATGCCGAGCGAGGTTCCGAGCACCACGGAGATCAGCGAGGCGAGGACGACGATGCCGAGGGAGATGGCGGTTCCAAGGCCCAGCCGCGCGAGAAGGTCGCGCCCGAGCTGGTCGGTCCCGAGCGGATGCAGGCCGCCCTCCACCACGGCCATCGGCGGCCGGAAGGTCGCCGCCAGGACCCCGCGCAGCGGATCCGGCGGCCACAGCAGCGGCACGAGGACGGCGAGCGCGGCGACACAGGCGAGAAGTGCCATGGCGAGGACGGCATCGGCGTTCTCCCGTGCGGCGAGGAGCCGGGTCATCATTGCGCCGGCATCATCTATTCGGCATCGGCGCGCCTGATCTCGTAGACCGGGATGCGCGCATCGGGCCGGCCGACGAACTCGACGTCCTTGGCTTTGCCGTAGAGGGCGTCTTCCTGGTAGAGCGTCAGCAGCGGAACCGTCTCGGCCGCGACCTTCTGGATCTTTTCCAGGACGCTCCTGCGCCGTTCCGGGTCGACGATGCTGCGGCTCTCGTCGAGCAGCGCGTCGAGTTCCGGCACGTTGGCGGCCGAATAGGGCTCGCCGCTCTTCATGATCGCATAGACCGCCGCGTCGGCATCGAGCGTCTGGGTCGAGCCCCAGCCCAGCATGAAGATCGGCCCGGTGTGCGGGACCTGCTGGGTGTAGACCGACCAGTCGAGGACTTCGAGATCGACCTTGACGCCGACGTCGCCGAACTGCTGGGCGATCGCCTGCGCCACCTCGCCGTCCTTCATGTAGCGGTGGGTCGACTGCATCTTGACGGTGAAGCCGTCCGGATGGCCGGCCTCCTTCAGGAGCGCCCGCGCCTTCTCCGGGTCGTAGGGCGTCGGGGGGATGTCGACATAGCCGAAGTCGGCCGGTCCGACCTGGGTGCCCTTGGGCGTCGCCATGCCGCGCAGGATGTTGTCCACGATGCCCTTGCGGTCGATCGCCGCGTCGAGCGCCTGCCGCACCTTCAGCTCGTCGAGCGGGGCGTCCTTCATCACGAGGCCGAGATAGACCGTCAGGCCGCCGTTCCTGACGCTGACGAGATCGGCGTCGGGGCTCTGTTCGACCATCGGGGCGAGGTCGACCGGCACGTTCTCGACGATGTCGGCCTCGCCGGTGAGCAGCGCCGTGATGCGGGCGGTGCCGTCGGGAATCGCCCGCCAGGTCACCCGATCGATCGCGGGCCTGCCGCGCCAGTAGTCCGGATTCGCCTGCAAGATGACGTGCCGGTCGGGGACGAACTCGACGAATGCGTAGGGACCGGTGCCGACCGGCTTTGCCGCGAAGACGTCGTTGCCGACCTCCTGCACGTAGCGCGGCGGCACGATGTAGGTCGGGTAGCGGCTCATGCGCGTCGGCAGCAGCGGATCGGGCCCGCTGGTCTTCACGCGGACCGTGTAGGGAGTTACAACCTCTACGCTGGCAATCGTCCGGATGTAGGAGAGAGTCGGCGAATTCGCCTTGGGGTCGAGGATGCGATCGATGGTGAACTTGACTGCGTTTGCGTCGAAGACCTCGCCGTCGTGGAACTTCACGTCCTTGCGCAGATCGAATTCCCACGTCGTGTCGTCCAGCGGACGCCACGCCACCGCGAGCCCCGGAACCAGCTTCATGTCGGCGTCGCGCATCACCAGCGTGTCGAAGACGTTGTCGACGATCGTCGCGGCCTCGCGCAGGAACCCCGGATCCATCGCCGTGGTGGAGACCGACCGGGCGATGGTGATCGCACTCTCCTTCGCGCTCGCCGGAAACAGCGGCAGAAGCAACAGGGCAAGACTCAGAGCAACGCGCTGGAACGATCTCATGACGGGTGCTTCCCCTTGATCGGCGGCCCCGGCCGGCGACTACCGGCCGGATCGAACTGCCATACAATCATACACTGTAGTTCTTCGCGCAAGCATTGCGCGGACCGGCGTAACCGACAAGAAAGAGGCAGATCGGGTGGACGACGATGCACCGACGGGATTGGGAGCGCTCTCCGTGGCGCCCCGCAAGAGCCTGGTGAGCCATGTCGAAGAGGCCCTGCAACAGGCCCTGATCGAAGGCCGGCTGAAGCCCGGCACCCGCCTCGTCACCCGCGAACTCGCCGACAATCTGGGCATGAGCATCACGCCGGTGCGCGAAGCGCTGGTGCGCTTCGTCGCCTCGGGGGTGCTGACGGCCGAACCGTCGCAATCCTTTCGCGTGCCGAACCTGACCGGGGAGCAGTATTCGGAGATCTGCGAGGTGCGCAAAGCCGTCGAGGGGTTGGCGGCGTCGAAGGCCGCGGAACGCATCTCGCCGGCCGCGATCGCGCAGATGGAGAGCCTGCTCGGCCAGTATCTCGCCGAGAAGTCCGCCGACGATCATCATCTCGCGCTGCGGCTCAACAAGGAATTCCGCTTCGTGCTCTATCAGGCTGCCGACATGCCGACGCTCGAGCGGGTGATCGAGCTGCTCTGGCTGAAGGCCGGCCCTGGTTTCAACTACCTGTACGACGGCGACCGCCGCACAATCACTGAACACACGAATTACGACGATTTGTTGAAGGCGCTGCGCCAGCGGCAACCGCATGCCGCGCGTCAGGCGATCGAGCATGCGATCGACGACGGCGCGCGGCGCGTGCTCGATGCCATCGCCAGGCGCCGGACGCCACCCTCGGCCCCGCGGGGCGCTGCCAGACGGCGTGACATGAACTGAATTGCCGGTCCGCACCGGCGGGCGCTGCCGGGGTCAGACCGCGGCGATCGCCGCCATCACGTCGTCCTCGACCACGATGCCCTCGGAAGCCGCCCTGCGCCGCGCCTCGAGGCCCCGCCGGCCCGGAAGACGGGTGGCGGCTTCGCCGGCGATCTCTCCGGCAAGGTCGGTCAGGCGCCGCACCGCGCCGGCCCCGCCGAGCGCGGCGGGATCCATGACGATCAGGAACTGCCCGAGCCCCGGAGGATCGCCCTTGTCGTCGAACAGGGAAGAGGCTTCGTAAGCGTAGTTCGCCCCGGTGAGGCCGGCCGCCAGCATTTCCACCATCAGCGCCAGCGCCGCGCCCTTGGCGTCGCCCATCGGCACCATGGTGCCGGCGAGCGCCGCCTCCGGATCGGTGGTCGGGCGGCCTTCCCGGTCGAGCGCCCAGCCCTCCGGGATCGCCGCGCCCTTCTGCCGGGCGGCCATCACCTTGCCGCGCGCGACCTTCGACAGCGAGAGGTCGATCACCAGCGGGTCGGCAGCGTCGAGCGGCGCGGCGAAGGCGATCGGGTTGGTGCCGAAGAGCGGCTTCGTGCCGCCCCAGGCCGCCATCGCCCCGGGGGCGTTGGCGACCATCAGCGCGACGAGGCCCTTTTCGGCGAAGCGCTCCACGGTGAGGCCGAGGACGCCGGCATGGTGGGAACGGCGGATCGCCGCTGCGGCGATGCCGGTCTCGGCGACGATGGCGGGTAGTTCCTCGACCACGCGGTCGAAGGCGGGATAGGCGAAGCCGTTTGCCGCGTCGACGGCGAGCACCGCCGGCCGCACGCGATCGAGCTCCGGCGCGGCGAAGCCGTCGACCTTGCCGACCCTCGCCTGGGCGGAATAGGCTTCGACGCGCCTGAGGCCGTGGCCGCCCTGCCCCGAGGCCTCTGCCGCGACCAACGCCCGGGCGACGGACGCCGCCTGTGCCTCGCCGGTGCGGGCCCGCTGCATGGCGGCAGCGACGAGGCGTTCCGCCTCGGCGATCGAAAGCGTCGTGGTCACGACAGATTCTCCAGATGCTTCAGAACGTTTTCGGCGGTCACGCGGCTCACGCGGACGTTCGATTCGTCGGTGACGCCGGCAATGTGCGGGGTGAGGACGAGATTGGCGATCCCCGCGAACTTCGCACCCGCCTCGGCGGTCAGCGGCTCGGTCTCGAAGACGTCGAGCGCCGCGCCGCCCAGCCGGCCGGCCTTCAGCGCCTCGGCGAGCGCGGCCTCGTCGACCACCCCGCCGCGCGCCGTGTTGATCAGGATCGCGCCCTGCTTCATGCCGTCGATGGCCGCGGCGTCGATCATGTGGCGCGTCTTCGGCGTCAGAGGCACGTGCAGGCTGACGACGTCCGAGCGTTCGAGGAGAGCGGCGAGATCGAGCCTCTCGCAGTCGTTCCACGCCGCGTCGTCCTGCGGTAGGAACGGGTCGAAGGCGGCGATCGAGAAGCCGAAGACGCGGGCACGCCGTGCCGCCTGACGGGCGATGGCGCCGTAGCCGACGAGGCCGAGGCGCTTGTCCATGGCCTCGCGCCCGATCAGCCGCTGCCGCGGCCAGCCGCCGCCCGCCACCTCGGAGGAGGCGTCATAGGCGCCCCGCAGCAGCGACAGGGCGGCCGTCACCACGTATTCGGCCACCGCGACGTCGTTGGCGCCGGTCGCCGGATAGACCGCGACGTCGCGCGCCCGGCAGGCCTCGAGATCGATGTTGTCGAGCCCGACGCCGAGCCGGCCGACGCAGGCGAGCATCGGCGCGGCTTCGACGAGAGCCGCCGTGACCTTGGTCCGGTTGCGCACGACGAGCGCCCGCGCCTTGGCGGCTGCGGCGGCGAGATCCTGCGGCCGGTCGACGAGGTCGGGATCGTAGAGCGTGTCGTGACGGGCGCTGATCATGCCGACCGCCGCCTCGTCCATGAATTCGGAAATGACGACCTCGGGCATGAGGGGCTCCTGTCGAGTTTGCGGTCGGGGCGATGGCGGGGCGCTCGTCGGGCGTTCGCTGGAACGCCCCGCTCCCAGGCCCCGCGCCTGTTCACGCCCCGAAGAGGCGCTGCCGAGGCCGGCTGACGGCGTACTGCGGAAAGGCCGGCGCCCGATCGCCCGGACGCCGACCCGTCTTTCCGATCAGGCGCTGCGGTAGAGCTTGGTCATGACGAATTCGCGGTGGCCGAGCGCCTCGGCCGCCGTGTGCCGGCCGTTGGCGGTGCGCATGATCATCTCGATCAACGCGTCGCCGGCCTGGTCGATGGTCATGTCGCGCCGCAGGATGCCGGTGACGTCGACGTCGATGTGCTCCGACATGGTGCGCAGCGTCCGCGGATTGGCGGAGATTTTCACCACCGGGACGATCGGATTGCCGATGACGTTGCCCTGGCCGGTCGGGAAGGTGTGGATGACGTAGCCCGCCGCCCCCATCAGGGTCACGCATTCCGCCGCGGCGGAGGAGGTGTCCATGAAATAGAGGCCCTTGCCCTTCTGCGGCGCCTCGGCCGGCTCGAGGATGTCGATGAACTTGCACTCGCGGCCGATCTTCTCGAGATTGCCGAGCGCCTTTTCCTCGATCGTCGTCAGGCCGCCCTCGATGTTGCCCTTGGTCGGCTGGCTCTCCGACAGGTCGTTCGTCGCATGGGCGAAGATGACGTCGTCCTGATAGGACTTCCACATCTTGTACCAGCGCTCGCCGACCTCCTCGTCGACCGCCCGCTTCTGGCAGATGTGCTCGGCGCCGGTGATCTCGGAGGTCTCGCCGAAGACGCCGTAGATGCCCTCGGGGATCAGCTTGTCGTACATGTTGCCGACGGTCGGGCAGGAGCCGAGGCCGGTGGTGGTGTCGCTCTCGCCGCACTTGGTGGAGATCCACAGCTCGGAGACGTCGCACTCGACCTTCTGCACTTCGGTCGCCCACTGCACGAACTGCTGGGCCTTGCGCGACACGTCCATGATCGTCTTGAGGTCGCCGTTCTGCTCGATCGAGAAGGCGGCCACCGGCTTGCCGGTCTCGGCGATGCCGTCGGCGATCTTCTGCGTCCAGCCGGGCTCGATGCCGACGACGATGCAGGCCGCGACGTTCGGATTGGCGCCGGTGCCGATCATCGTGCGGAAATGCAGGTCGAGGTCGGCGCCGAACTGCAGCCGGCCATAGGCGTGCGGCAGCGCGAGGGTGCCCTTGATGTTGTTGGCGACGGCTTCGCAGCAGGCGTTGGAGATGTCGTCCACGGGCAGGATGACGACGTGGTTGCGCACGCCCACCCGGCCGTTCTCGCGGCGGTAGCCCATGAATTTGCGTTTGGTGTCGATCGGCATGGCGGTTTCCTGAAAGAGCGTGTTGGTCTCGGGCGTTCGAAAGGTCGGCGCGCGGCTCGTCGCGGCGCCGGCCGGCCGGTCACCAGCGGTTGGTCTTCAGATTGTGGACGTGCACGTGGCGGCCCTTCTTCACCTCGGCCTTGAAGCGGCCGATGTCCTCGCCGTACTTCACCGCGACGTCGCCGCTCGCGATATCCTTCAGCGCCACCTTGTGGCCGATCGGCACGTCGTCGTCGCAGGTCATGCGGAAGGAGGAGTTGTCCTCGGTGACGACGCACAGCATGTCGGTGCCCGCCTTGAGGTTTTCGACGACGACGACGCCGACGTTGTCCTTGTGGTCGTGGACGAGGAGCTGCGGATGCTCAGTCATGCGGGGTTCTCCCTTCGCTTTGCGGCCCGGAGGCCGGGAGGCGGCCCCGTCTCCCGCGAGAGGCGAACTCTTCCACGGGATGCAACGGAAACGCCTTGCCCGAACTCTGATGTCTTATATAAGATATAAATTAGAACACGGCGGCGCTGTCAAGCCGAAGAAGCGGCCCGGACAAGCGGCGGCGTGCCAAATCGACGGAAGGACGATGAGCGAAACGAGACAAGGCCCGGCATTCGCGCCGCTCTACCGGCAGGTCCGCGACACGCTCGTCCAGCGGCTGATCGACGGCGCCTGGCTGCCGGGCGCGATGCTGCCCAGCGAATTCCAGCTCGCCGGCGAACTCGGCGTCAGCCAGGGCACGGTGCGCAAGGCCCTCGACGCCATGACGGCGGAGCACCTGCTGGTCAGGCGGCAGGGGCGCGGGACCTTCGTCGCCCTGCCGGAGGAAAGCCGCATCCTGTTCCAGTTCTTCCGCCTCGCCTCAGACGACGGCGGGCGGATCTTTCCCGAAAGCCGGGTGGTGGCGCGGACGCGCGGCGCGGCGAGCGAGGCGGAGCGCGCGATCCTCGGCCTTGCGACCGGGGCGGAGGTCTGGCGGATCGAACGCGTTCGCCATCTCGGCGGCACGCCGGTGATCTCGGAACGAATCACTTTGCCGCTCGAACGGTTCGCCGGCCTCGGCGAGATGGAGACGATCCCGAACAACGTCTACGCGCTCTATTCGGAGCGATTCGGCATCACCGTCGCGCGGGCCAGCGAAAAGCTCAAGGCGAGCCCGGCCGACGCCACGGCGGCCGAGCGGCTCGGCTGCGCCGTCGGCGCGCCGCTGCTCGCGATCGAGCGGCTGGCCCTGGCGCTCGACGGCACGCCCGTCGAGCACCGCCACTCGCTCTGTGCGACCGAGCGGTTCCACTATCGGCTGGAACTGTAGCCGGGCCGCAGGGAGCCCTCGACCGTGCGCGGCGCGTCATCGTGCCCGCACCGTCGCGGGAGTCAGTGCCCGTCGAAGGCGACCAGCGTCTTCACCGAGACGCCCAGCGCCTCGAGCCGGCGCCGGCCGCCGAGTTCCGGCAGATCGATGACGAAGCAGGCGCCGACGATCTCGGCGCCGAGTTCGCGCAGCAGCTTCACCGCCGCTTCGGCGGTGCCGCCCGTGGCGATCAGATCGTCGGTCAGGAGCACCCGCGTCCCCGGCGCGACGGCGTCGCGGTGCATCTCCATCTCGTCGACGCCGTATTCCAGACTGTAGGCGACGCGGATCGTCTCGTGCGGCAGCTTGCCCTTCTTGCGGATCGGCACGAAGCCGGCGGACAGCTGGTGCGACATCGCCCCGCCGAGGATGAACCCGCGCGCCTCGATGCCGGCGACCAGCGCAACGCCCTGGTCCTTGTAGGGCGAGACCATCGCGTCGACGGCCGCCCGGAACACTTCGGGGTCGGCGAGCAGCGTCGTGATGTCCCGGAACATGATGCCGGGCTTGGGATAGTCCGGGATGGTCCGGATGGCGGAGACGAAGTCGATCGACGTGTCGGACATGGCACTTGTGTCCCGCGCGCCGCTCAGGCCGCGCCGCCGATCGTCTGGATGACCTCGAAGCCCTCGAAGTTCGGGTGGCCGTCATAGAGCGGACGCGTGCCGCCGGCGCCGCCATGGGCGGAGCGGAAGGCCTCGGAGCGGGTCCAGGCGAGGAATGCCTCGTGGCTCTCCCACACCGTATGCGACGAATAGAGCCGGTGACCTTCCCCCTCCGGCCCCTTCAGCATGTGGAACTCGACGAAGCCGGGAACCTCCTTCAGCTTCGAATCCCGGTTGAGCCACATCTGCTCGAACTCCGACTCCGCGCCGGGCAGCACCTTGAACCGGTTCATCGCGATATACATGAAACGCCCTCTCGTCTCGTCTCGGCGGCCCCTCCGGGCGCCCGAAGCGGTTTTCGACCCTCGACCGGCGGAATGCAAGCTCGTTCCCGCCGTGCCTGCGCCGCAAGGCGGTTGCTCTCCCACGGAAGGAGCGTCGCGCGAGCCGCGAAACGAAACGGGGAGCCGAAGCTCCCCGTCGTCGCGTCATGTCTCTCCGGCGAGGCCTCCGGCCCACTGCCCTCAGTGCGGCGTGCCGGCCCAGACCCGGCCCTTCACCACATAGAGCAGTCCCGCGAAGACGATGAGGAAGATCATCGTCACGAAACCGGTGGCCTTGCGCTCGACGAGATGCGGCTCGGCCGCCCACATCATGAAGGCCGCGACGTCGCGGGAATACTGGTCGACGGTCTGCGGCGCGCCGTCGGCGTATTCCACCTGGCCGTCCGAGATCGGCGGCGGCATGGCGAGCGCCGGCGCCGACATGAAGTAGGGATTGTAGTAGGTGCCCGGCTGGATCGACTTCTCGACGGCGGGCGAAGGCTCCTGCCCGTAGCCGGTGATCAGCGCGTGGATGTAGTCCGGCCCGCCCTGCTGATACTGGGTGAGGAGGTCGAACAGGAAGGTCGGAAAGCCGCGCTCTGCCGCCCGCGCCTTGGCGAGCAGCGAGAAGTCCGGCGGCGCCGCGCCGTTGTTCGCCGCCGCGGCTGCCTGGGGGTTCGGAAAGGGCGACGGGAAGTAGTCGGACGGGATGCCCGGCCGGTCGAACATCTCGCCGTCGCCGTTCGGCCCGTCCTGCACGGTGTATTCGGCCGCGAACGCCTTGACCTGTTCCTCGCTGTAGCCGAGCGCCTCGAGATTGCGGAAGGCGACGAGCTTCATCCCGTGGCAGGCCGAGCAGACCTCCTTGTAGACCTTCAGGCCGCGCTGCAGCTGGGCGAGATCCCAGTGGCCGAACGGACCGGCGAAGGACCAGTCGAGCTCCTCGGGCTCCTTCAGCGGATAGTGCGGCGTCTCGGCGTGCCCCTCCTCGGCCTCCTCCGCGGCCGGATCCTGGCCTGCCGCGGCCTGCTCGGACGCCGAGTTCTCGTTCGGGCCCTTGCCGTCCTGGGCAAAGGCGGCGGGCGCGAAGGCAAGGCCCGCGGCGAGAAGGGCCGGCAACAGTTTCTTCATCGATCTCTCCCCCACGCTACGCTTCAGCCTTTGGTGTCCGGCGCCGCAGCGGCCCCGGCCGGCGTTCCGCCGCCGCCGTTCCTGGCGAGCACCGCCTCGGTGATCGACCCCGGCAGCCGCTTCGGCGTCTCGACGAGGCCGAGCACCGGCAGGACGATGAGGAAGTGGCCGAAATAGTAGATCGTGCCGGCCAGGGCGAGGGCCGGATAGACGCCCTCCGGCGGCTTCGAGCCGAGCCAGCCGAGGAAGACGCAATCGGCGACGAGGATCCAGAAGAAGATCTTGTACATCGGCCGGAAGGCGGTGGAGCGGATCCGCGACGTGTCGAGCCAGGGCAGGAAGAACAGGACGAGGATCGACCCGAACATCACCAGGACGCCGCCGAGCTTGGAATCGATCGGCCCGATGTTGAAGGTGATCGCCCGCAGCATCGCGTAGAAAGGCAGGAAATACCATTCCGGCACGATGTGGCTCGGCGTCTTCAGCGGGTTGGCTTCGACGTAGTTGTCCGGGTGCCCGAGATAGTTCGGGAGATAAAACACCATGTAGGCGAACAGCGCGAGGAAGACGACCATGGCGAAGCCGTCCTTGATCGTCGCATGCGGCGTGAAGGGCACGGTGTCCTTCGACGACTTCACCTCGACGCCGGTCGGATTGGTCTGGCCGGTGACGTGCAGCGCCCAGACGTGCAGGATCACCACGCCGGCGATCATGAACGGCAGCAGGTAGTGCAGCGAGAAGAACCGGTTGAGCGTCGCATTGTCGACCGCGAAACCGCCGAGCAGCAGCTGGTGGATCGGATCGCCGATCAGCGGGAAGGCGGTGAAGAAGTTGGTGATCACCGTCGCGCCCCAGAACGACATCTGGCCCCAGGGCAGGACGTAGCCCATGAAGGCCGTCGCCATCATCAGGAGGAAGATGATGACGCCGAGGATCCACAGCACCTCGCGCGGCGCCTTGTAGGAGCCGTAATAGAGGCCCCGGAAGATGTGGACGTAGACGGCGATGAAGAAGAACGAGGCGCCGTTGGCGTGCATGTAACGCAGGAGCCAACCCCAGTTGACGTCGCGCATGATCTTCTCGACCGAATCGAAGGCGATCGCCGAGTTCGCCGCATAGTGCATGGCGAGCACGATGCCGGTGAGGATCTGGACGCCGAGGAACAGCGCCAGAATGCCGCCGAAGGTGTAGGCGTAGTTCAGGTTGCGCGGCACCGGATAGGCGACGAAGGAATCGTAGAACAGACGCGGCAGCGGCAGCCGCGCGTCCAGCCACTGCATGACCCCTTTCGAGGGGACGTAGGAAGAATGACCACTCATCGGTTTCGCTGTCCCCCGTCAGCCAATGCGAATGTTGGTATCGGTCGTGAACTTGAACGGCGGTATCGCCATGTTTTCCGGCGCCGGCCCCTGGCGGATGCGGCCGGCCGTATCGTAGGCCGAGCCGTGGCAGGGGCAGAACCAGCCGTTGTAGGGGCCGGACTGGCCGAGCGGAATGCAGCCGAGATGGGTGCACACGCCGATCATCACGAGCCACTGCTCCTTGGCGGCGGCGTCGGTGCCTTCGGCGGCAGCCGACCGGTTGACGTCGGTGGCCGGCGCGTCCGCGGCGAGGTTGGCGTTGCGGGCGATCGGGTCCTTCAGCTCGCCGAGTTCGACGGCCTTCGCCTCCTCGACCTCCTTCGCGGTGCGCTGGCGGATGAACACCGGCTTGCCGCGCCACTTGGCGGTGATCGACTGACCTTCGGCGACCTGGCTGACGTCGACGTCGATCTCGGCGAGGGCAAGCGTCGCGGCATCAGGGTTCATCTGGTCGATGAACGGCCAGACCGCGGCGATGGCACCCACGGCACCGACGGCCCCGGTCGCGATGTAGAGGAAATCCCGGCGATTCGGTTCGGCGGTATCGTGGACGCTCACGGTCGCTGCAACTCCCTTGGTGCTGCGCCGGAGCGTCCGGCCAGCCGACTGACGAAATCAGCATCCTCGCGACACGCGAATGGCCAGAACACGAACAACCACGCCCCCCGCCGCGATGATTTGAGCGGTTCTATTCGGGAACCTCCGCCCTTGTCCAGTGCCGTGGCAGGCCTAAAGGCAACGTGTCGCTGCGTTTGCGCCGGGCGTTTGCGTCCGCGTCGAGAGATCGGTCACCGCGATCACGGAACGTCTGCGAGACGCAGCGGCAGCCGGGCACGGATCGTCGTGCTCCCTGCGCAAAACTAACCCGTTGTAAAGCGAACCAATTTTTCGCTAGATCCCGGCGGGAGGAAGCGCTGCGAGCCCCGGTGGCAGCCAGCAGGGCACGCGCGGACCGGGAGGTTGCGAGATTTCGAGGCTTCGAGAGGAAGCGCGGGTGCCGGTCGCGGCGCCGGCCAGCGCCGCGCTGGTGATGGACGGCCTCAGCGGCGAGGAGAGCTTCGCGATGTGGCGGACGCTCGTCCGCCCGATGTTCGACGTCGAGCCGGAAGGCGGCGACGTCTCCCGCTTCAGGGGCGGCGCCGACATTTGCCATGCCGGGACCGTGCTCCTCGCCCGCACGGCGGCGACCGCCCAGCGCTTCAGCCGCGACGTCTCCCGCTACGCCATGCCCGACTGGGACCACGTGGTGGTCCAGCTCTACGAAAGCGGCGGCTATGCCGGCGACTGTGCCGGGGAGACCATCGAGCTCCGTCCCGGCGAGATCAGCGTGCTCGATCTCGCCCGCCCCTTCGAGACCGCGGCGAGCGCCTTTTCCAACGTCACGCTGCTCGTGCCCCGGGCCCTTTGCGCCCGCGTCCAGGGCGCCCTCTTCCACGGCCGCAGGCTCGGCGCGGAGACGGCGATGACGCCGCTGATCCGCGGCCATCTCACCGCTCTTGCGGACAATGCCCCCCGCCTTTCCGGCGCGGAGATGGAGGCCGGGGTCGAGGCGCTGCTTACGCTGATGGGTGGCGCCGACCCGCGCGGCGGCGACCCGCAGGCCCGCGCGGCGATGGCCGCGAGCCTGCGCCAGCGGATCGTCCAGTTCGTCGACGAAAGGCTCGGCGATCCGGAAATGTCCCCCGCCAGCATCGCCGCCGCCTGCGGCCTGTCGCGGGCGAGCCTCTATCGCCTGGCGGAGGTCGACGGCGGCATCGCGGCGCTCGTCCAGGGGCGGCGCCTCGCCCGCGCCTTCGATCTTCTTGCCGACGCATCGGCGCGCGGTGCCCGCATCGAAGACGTCTCGCACGGCGTCGGCTTCGCCAGCGCGGCGCATTTCTCCCGCGCCTTCAAGGCCGCCTACGGGATTTCGCCGCGCGACCTCAGGGCGTTCGCGCATCAGGGCCTCGACTGTTCCTTCCTGAAGCACGATCGGCGGCTGGCCGATTGGACCGTCATCATGCGCCGGCATTACGACCGGCTGGTCGCGGACGGCGCCTGAGCCATTCACCCGGGCGGCACGGCGGGCACTCCGACGGTTGTCTCCGCTCGGCGACGCGGTTGCCCGGATGCAACAGCCCTCGACTTTGCGCATCCCGCGGCGCGGCTGAGACGGTCGGTCAAGTTCTTCCCCTCGCTTCCGCATAGATCGGGGCAACGAGCAGAAGCGGCGCCTGTCAGACCATTCGGTGACGTTCGGCTTCAGCTTGCGATGGTGATGGACCCGGCACGGCTCGCGCGAGACCCTGCCGACGCCCCGACGTCGCAAGAGCGACGACGCCGGCCGCGAATAAGCCCCCGCGGCCGGCGTCGTCGTTTTCCTCCGCGTCCTTCTTACGCACCGCCGAAACGGCGCCTCGCGACGCGATGACGCAGTATTTCGGCAGGGAGCCCTGCAACATCTGTGGAAAATCTGCCAATTCACCTCAAATTTTTCGAGGCGACGTCAGGTCCACGCAACCAAACCACAGGGGTCGGCATTGGTTGGCCAAGGAAGGGCAAACCGATGACCATACTGATTCTGGAAGATGAACCGATCATCGCCGTCGATCTGGAAGAGATCGTCAGCGGCCGGGCGTCCGGCACCGTCGTCGTCGCGGCAACGCTGCGCGACGCGCTTCGATATGTGCGGGAGTGCGGCGGCGATCTCGATTTCGCACTGCTCGATCTGCAGCTCGGCCGCGACGGATCGACCTCGCTGCCGGTGGCAGAGATTCTGATGCGGGCGAAGGTGCCGTTCTGCTTCGTCTCGGCGACGACGGAGGCCATCCCGAGCGAGATGCAGTCGGTTCCGCAGGTGCGAAAGCCGTTCGAGCCGCAGGAGATCGAGGCCGTCCTGCCACTCGCCGCCTGAGAGCCCGTCCGGGAAGTCCCCGGTTGAGGATTGGCGAGGGATTTTCGTCGTCTCGCCAGGCGCCGAACGCAGTCGATGCCGGCGGCATCGGCGAGGATCGGCAACGAAGCGAGCGGCGAAAAGCGCCGCCAAGCCGACCCGAGTGATTTTCCGGACGGGCTCTGGGGACGTGGCGGCGGACAATCGTCCGATAGAATCGAGCAAGACGAGAGGGCCGGTGCGCAGCGCGCCGACCCTTTCGTATTTTCCCTTACGGCGTGGTCGAATAGAACCGGCAGAGGTCGGCAAGAAAGCACGTCTCGCATCGCGGACGCCGCGCGGTGCAGATCGCCTTGCCGAACTGGATCAGCCAGAAATGACCGTCGCGCTGCGCCCATCCGGGAGCCCGCGTCTCGAGTTGCCGGGCGGTCTCGTCGGCGGTTCTTGCGGTGGTGAGTCCGATCCTGTTCGCCACGCGGTGGACATGGGTGTCGACGGCGATGACGTTCCGGTCGAAGGCGAAGCTCAGCACGATGTCGGCGCATTTGCGGCCAATGCCGGGCAGGCGCATCAGGCCCTCGCGGGTTTCCGGCACCCGGCCGCCGAGCTCGTCGACGAGGTGGCGGCAAAGGCGCAGGATGTTCTTCGCCTTCATGTTGTAGAGGCCGCAGGGCCGGATCGCCCGGGCGATCTCGGCCTCCGGCAGGGCCAGCATCGCCTCGGCCGTCGTCGCCAGCGCGAACAGCGCCGTCACGGCCGCGGCGGTGTTGGCGTCGCGGCTCTGGGCGGAGAGCAGGCACGAGATCACCGAGCGGAACGGGTCCGGCTGGTCCTTTGGCCCCTTCGCATCCGCCGTTCGGCCCGGCATGTGCCGCGACAGACGCTCGAAGACGACGGCGACCGTCTCGGCCGGCAGGCCTGCCCCCTGCCCGCCGCCGGCGCCCCCCCGCATCAGCGCGGAACGAGATGAACTTCGCTCGTCATCCCGCTCTCTGTGTTCGTGTGCGCAATCGTCTCTTGCGAAGGCCGGTTCCGGCGTTTCGGGACCATGCTCTACCGCTGGCTCGTCCGCCAGTCGGGATTGACCCAGGGCGTCAGCTGCGGCTCCGGCGCCAGCATCCCCTCGCCGAGGATGTGGTCGGCGGCCTTTTCGCCGACCATGATCGACGGGCCGTTGAGATTGCCGTTGGTGATGCGCGGGAAGATCGAGGAGTCCGCCAGCCGCAGGTTCTCGATCCCGATCACCCGGCACTCCGGATCGACCACCGCCAGCGGGTCATCCGCCGCGCCGATCCGTGCCGTGCCGCAGGGGTGATAGGCGCTCTCGGCATGCTCGGCCACGAATCGGTCGAGGTCGGCGTCGGTGGTGGCGCCGGCGCCGGGCTGGATTTCCGGCCCGCGATACTGGTCGAACGCCTCCTGCGCATAGATTTCGCGGGTCAGCCGGATGGCCGTGCGGAACTCCTTCCAGTCGTCGGGATGGGACATGTAGTTGAAGCGGATCGAGGGGGCCGCGGTCGGATCGGAACTCTTCAGCCGGACCTCGCCGCGCGACTTCGAGCGCATCGGCCCGACATGGCTCTGATAGCCGTGCCCCGGCGCCGCCGCCTTGCCGTCGTAGCGGATCGCCCCCGGCAGGAAGTGATATTGGATGTCCGGATATTCGATCCCGGCGTCGGAGCGGATGAAGGCCGCCGCCTCGAAGTGGTTGGTCGCGCCGTGGCCGGTGTGGAGCATCATCCATTCGAGCCCGATCCGCCCCTTGGAGAACAGGCCGAGATAGCCGTTGAGTGTGATCGGCTGGATGCAGGTCTCCTGGATGTAGAGTTCCAGATGGTCCTGCAGGTTCTTGCCGACGCCGGCCCGCGGCGCGACGACGTCGATGCCGAAGCGGCCGAGATCGGCGGGGTCGCCGACGCCCGAATGCATCAGAAGCAGCGGCGAGTTGATCGAGCCGGCGGCGAGCACGACCTCGCGCCGCGCCTTGACGAGGCCCGCGACCCGCCGACCGGAGCCGAGGACGACGCCCGTCGCCCGGCCGCTCCGCCGCTCGATGTCGATCCTGACCGCCTGTCCGTAGACCAGCCGGCAGTTGCCGCGCTCCAGCGCATCGCGCAGATAGGCGTTGGCGGCCGACCAGCGTCGCCCCTGCCAGATCGTCTGCTGCATCGGGCCGAAGCCTTCCTGGCGCTCGGCATTGTAGTCCTCCGTCACCGGATAGCCGGCCTGGCGCCCCGCCTCGACGAAGGCCTCGTAGAGCGGGTTCTGCATGTCGCCGTTCTTGACGTGCAGCGGCCCGCCGGTGCCGCGCCAGGCCGCATCGACGCCGCGTCCGGCCCCGCCGTGGAAATGCTCCATCCGCTTGAAGTAGGGAAGAACGTCGGCATAGCCCCAGCCGGCGGCCCCGCTGGCCGCCCAGTGCTCGTAGTCGAGGGCGTGGCCGCGCACATAGACCATGCCGTTGATCGAGGAGGAGCCGCCGATGACCCGGCCGCGCGGCGTCACCAGCCGGCGCCCGGCAAGCGACTTCTCCGGCTCGGCGAGATAGCCCCAGTCGTAGCGGCGCATGTTCATCGGGAAGGACAGCGCGCCGGGCATCTGGATGAACGGCCCGGCATCGGTGCCGCCCGCCTCGATCACCACGACCTCGTGCCGGCCGTTTTCGGACAGCCGCGACGCCAGCGCCGATCCCGCCGAACCGGAACCGACGATGACGTAGTCGGCTTCGTCGATTGTCTTCATGGTTTCAGCTCCGCTTCGATGAAATGCTCGACCATTGCCGCCGCGCCCACGGGGTCGGGACGGCTGAGGGGGGTGAGCGCCTGGCGCAGCCAGACGCCGTCGATCATCGCCCCGGCCGCGGCGGCGATGCGGGCCGCCCGCGGCAGGCCGACGAGCGGGCGCAGCGCCGAGACGAGATTGGTCTCCAGCCGGCGGAAATAGATCCGCAGGAGCCGTGCCGCTTCGCCGGAGCGCCGGGCGTAGAGGTAGAAGACCAGCCAGGCGGAGATGCTCTCGCGACTGAACTGGCTCGGCGCGAAGCACCCCGCCACCACCGCCGAAACCCGCTCGCGCTGCCCCTCCGCCGCGGCGAGGCGCTGCGCCACCTCATGGCGGTAATTGCGCAGCAGCGAGCGCATAGCGGCGATCATCAGATCGTCCTTGCTGCCGAAATAGTGGTGGACGAGGGCCGGCGAAATGCCGGCGCGTGCCGCGATGCCCGCCACCGTCACGTCGAGCGAGCCGACGTCGTCGATCGCCGCGATGGTCGCGGCGATGACGGCCTCGCGGCGCGCGGTCTCGACGGAGCGGCGCCCCCCGGTGTGGCGGTCGGGATCGGTCATGGCGACAAGGATAGCGGCGTTGATTGACGAGTCAATCAACGAGCGGTCGTCGGTCCCGGCCGGATCGCCGCAGGTTCCGGCCCTTCCGCCGCCGCGGCGGGCCGGCTAAGCATATCCGCCCCGATGCCCCGGTGCCCCGAGGCGCGTCGACGCCGGAGCCCGCCCTTTGTCCGACATTCCTGCCGCCACCGGTCCCTCGCGCCTGCGCGCCCTCGCCGGCGGCCTTCTCGTCGTCGCGGCGACGGCCGCGGTGCTCTACGCCATGGGCCGCAACCCGATCTGTCCGTGCGGCACGGTGAAGCTCTGGTGGGGCGCCGTCGACAGCCCGGAAAACTCCCAGCATCTCTCTGACTGGTATTCCGCCTCGCATCTCATCCACGGCTTCCTGTTCTGCGGCGCGACGTGGCTTTTGTTCCGCCGCTGGTCGACGGCGCAGCGGCTCCTCGTCGCGCTCATCGTCGAAGGTGCCTGGGAAATCCTCGAGAACACCGACGCGGTGATCCAGCACTATCGCGAGACGACGATCTCGCTCGACTATGCCGGGGATTCGATCCTCAATTCGGTCTCGGACATCGGCTTCATGGCGCTCGGCTTCGTCCTGGCGTCCCGCCTGCCTCTCTGGCTCACCGTCGCGATCGCCGTCTTCCTCGAGCTCTTCGTCGGTGCCGCCATCCGCGACAACCTCACGCTCAACGTCCTCATGCTTCTCGCGCCGGTCGAGGCTGTGAAGGAGTGGCAGGCGGGCCGATGATCGCCGGCCTTCGGCACAAGGATCGACCGGGTACCGCCCGGCGCCGGGTCACTCCGGCTCGGTGAGGAAGACCCGGTGGTCGAGGAGATAGTGGGCGAAGAAGGGCAGGCTCGCCGAGCCGATCTCGCGGGCGTCGAGCCCGATCGTCCCTTCCCGCACCGTGACCGGCGACAGACCCTGTTGGTTGATCCCGCGTATTGCCGCCGCAGTCTTTTCGACCAGCCGGGCGCGGACGTTCTGGGGAAACCGGCCGTCGATCACCGCGCTCTCGAAGTCGTAGACCGAGCAGGCCGAGACGACCGCATGGGCGAGCCCCCAGGCGGCCCGGTCGAGCCAGGCCTCGAGCAGCGGGCCGAAGCTCTCCCAGGACACGCTGCCGCGCCACAGCGCCAGCGCGTCGCCGCCCTCGGCCTCGTACATCTTCTCCAGAAGATGCAGCGAGGCGAAGTTGATCAGCTGGGCGGAACCGCCCTCGCCGCGCGGCACCGGCATCGAGCCGACGGCCCCGGCATTGCCGAGCCGACCGGCGACCAGATCGCCGTTCATGACGATGCCGCCGCCGACGAAGGCGCCGACGAAGAAATAGATGAAGTCGGCAGATCCCGTCGCCCCGAAGACGTTCTCGGCGGCGCAGGCGGCCGTCGCGTCATTGGCGACGTTCACCGGCAGATCGGTGACGGTCGCGAGCATCGCCTGGATGTCGAAGTCGCGCCATTCCTCCATCGCCCCCGGCGGGGCGGCGATCTCGTCCGCCCAGGACCAGAGCTCGTAGGGCAGCGCGACGCCGAGGCCGGTGATCCGCTTGTCGAGCTTCGGCGACAGCAGGCTGCGCAGCTTCGGTTCGGCGGAGGCGACGAAGTCCAGCACCTCGCGCACCCTGGGATAGGGATAGGCGACGCGCTCGTGGCCGCGGATGCGGCCGACGAAATCCATCAGCACGAGATCGACCGAGCGGCGGCCGATCTTCAGGCCGAGCGAGAACGCCCCGTCCGGATTGAGCCGCATCGGGATCGACGGCTGGCCGACGCGGCCGCGCTGCGGCTGATCCCTGACGACGAGTTCCTCCGCCTCGAGCGCCCGCATGATCACCGAGGCGGTCTGCGGCGACAGGCCGGTCCGCCTGGCGATCTCGGCCTTGGCGAGGCGGCCGTTGCGGCGGATCAGCGACAGCACGGCACGCTTGTTGTGGGCCCGCAATCCGGACTGGTTTGACCCCCGCATGCGACTTTCGGCCGCATCGCCGCCGGCCTTCAGGAAATCCTGTTCGGGTGTCTCCATGGTCGTCCTTCCGAGCGCAGGGCGCTCTTCCTGCGGGTGAACGGCGGGTCGGGCCTCGCCGTCCGAATCACGGCCCTTCCGCCTGCCACTCCGGAGAGTACAGCGAACCGGCCGGAACCTTACCCTCAACAATAAATAAATCCATCTGAATTATAATTGTTGACAACCTGTCCGGCTTGGTGTTCCCTGCCGTGATCCGGTCGATTTGGAGGTCGACCGGCCGCGTCCGCGAAAGTGACGCGAGAAACGGTTTCGGGAGGAGATCACGTGAACATTCGCACTCTCATTGCAGGCTCGGTCCTCGCGTCGGGCGCGGCCTTCGCCGTTCCGGCCTCGGCTGCGGACGTGTCTGCCTGCCTCATCACCAAGACGGACACAAATCCGTTCTTCGTCAAGATGAAGGAAGGCGCCAGCGAGGAAGCCAAGAAGCTCGGCGTGCAGCTCAAGACATATGCCGGCAAGGTCGACGGCGACAACGAGAGCCAGGTCGCCGCGATCGAGACCTGCATCGCCGACCATGCCAAGGGCATCCTGATCGCCGCCTCCGACACCAAGGCGATCGTGCCCTCGGTGAAGAAGGCGCGCGACGCCGGCATCCTGGTCATCGCCCTCGACACGCCGCTCGATCCGATCGACGCCGCCGACGCCACCTTCGCCACCGACAACATGAAGGCCGGCGAGCTGATCGGCCAGTGGGCGAAGGCCACCGTCGGCGACAAGGCGGACGACGCCAAGATCGCCATGCTCGACCTCGCGGTGTCGCAGCCTTCCGTCGGCGTCTTGCGCGACCAGGGCTTCCTCCAGGGCTTCGGCATCGACCTCGGCGACCCGAAGAAGTGGGGCGACGAGACCGATCCGCGCGTCGTCGGCCACGAGGTGACCGCCGGCAACGAGGAAGGCGGCCGTAAGGCGATGGAGACGCTCCTCGCCAAGGATTCCGGCATCAATCTCGTCTACACGATCAACGAGCCGGCCGCGGCGGGCGCCTATCAGGCGCTGAAGGCCGTCGGCATGCAGGACGGCGTCACCATCGTCTCCGTCGACGGCGGCTGCCCGGGCGTCCAGAACGTCCAGGAGGGCGTCATCGGCGCCACCTCCCAGCAGTATCCGCTGAAGATGGCCTCGCTCGGCATCGAGGCGATCGCCAAGTTCGCCGAGGACGGCAGCAAGCCGCAGCCGACCGAAGGCAAGAGCTTCTTCGACACCGGCGTGCAGCTCGTCACCGACAAGCCGGTCGACGGCGTCGAATCGATCGACACCAAGGAAGGCCTGAAGCTCTGCTGGGGCTGAGCGACAGTAGTCGCGGCGGCGGCCACCGCGCCGCCGCCCCTCGCGAGGTGGCGACGTGATGCCGGCGCGGGGCGCGCGGCCGAGAGCCTGACCCGCTCCGGCGCGGCGCCGATCGGACGACGCGTGCCGGCCCTGCCGGCCCGCGATCCTCCTGACCGGCCGGCATCCTCCTGACGCATGTCTTCTGTTCCGGCCGCAGCGCGGCTCCGGCCGGCAGGATCGCGGCGGCTTGTCGGCCCGATCCCGCCGGTCCATGATGACGACGGGAGGCGGCCTCGACCCCCTCCCCAAAAGCGCCGAGGCCGCGGACCAGCATCCTGCTCCCCGGACCATCGGCGAAGCAAGGCGGCCGCAACGGGAGGCGAGACATGGCCAGTGAAGCGCGGGGGCCGCAAGGCTTCGAGACGGCAATCCATACCGGACCGGGCACGGTCGCCGAATTCCACCACAAGCGCTCGGCGGTGAGCCAGATCCGTCACGTCCTGCACCAGACGCCGTCGATCGTGCCGCTGCTGGTGCTCATCGTCGCGATCGTCGTCTTCGGGCTGATCCTGGGGGGGCGGTTCTTTTCGGCCTATGCGCTGACCCTCATCCTGCAGCAGGTGGCGATCACCGGCATCGTCGGCGCGGCGCAGTCGCTCGTGGTGCTGACGGCGGGCATCGATCTTTCAGTCGGCGCGATCATGGTGCTGACCTCTGTGGTGATGGGCCAGTTCACCTTCCGCTACGGCCTGCCGCCGTTCTTCGCGGTCGCCTGCGGCATCGGCGTCGGTGCGCTTATCGGATACATCAACGGCTTCCTGGTGGCGCGGGTGAAGCTGCCGCCCTTCATCGTCACCCTCGGCATGTGGCAGATCGTGCTTGCCACCAACTTCCTCTATTCGGCCAACGAGACGATCCGCGCCCAGGACATCGAGACCAAGGCGCCGCTTCTGCAGATCTTCGGCGAGACGGTGCGCGTCGGCGGCGCGGTTCTGACCTACGGCGCCATCATGATGCTGGTGATCGTCTTCGCCCTCGCCTACGTGCTGCGGCAGACGGCATGGGGCCGGCACGTCTACGCCGTCGGCGACGATCCGCTCGCCGCCGAGCTCGCCGGCGTCCAGGTGAAGCGCGTCCTGATCAGCGTCTATGTCTGTGCCGGCGTCATCTGCGCCCTCGCCGGCTGGGCGCTGATCGGCCGCCTCGGCTCGGTCTCGCCGACTTCCGGCCAGTTCGAGAACATCAATTCGATCACCGCGGTGGTGATCGGCGGCATCTCGCTGTTCGGCGGCCGCGGCTCGATCCTCGGCATGCTCTTCGGGGCGCTGATCGTCGGCGTCTTCTCGCTCGGGCTCGGCATGTACGGCACCGACCCGCAATGGACCTATCTGTTGATCGGCATCCTGATCATCGCCGCCGTGGCGGTGGACCAGTGGATCAGAAAGGCGGCTGCGTGATGGAACCGATCCTCAAGGCCCGCGGGCTCGTCAAGCGCTACGGCCGGGTGACCGCCCTCGACGAATGCGACTTCGACCTCTATCCCGGCGAGATCCTCGCCGTGATCGGCGACAACGGCGCCGGCAAGTCGTCGCTGATCAAGGCGCTCTCGGGCGCCGTCCGCCCCGACGAGGGGCAGATCTTCCTCGACGGCACGGAGGTGCATTTCGGCTCGCCGCTGGAAGCGCGCGAGGCCGGGATCGAGACGGTCTATCAGAACCTCGCCCTCTCGCCGGCCCTGTCCATCGCCGACAACATGTTCCTCGGCCGCGAGATCCGCCGGCCCGGTTTCATGGGCCAGTATCTCAGGATGCTCGACCACAAGGCGATGGGGCGCATCGCTCGCGAGAAGCTCAACGACCTCGGCCTCCTGACCATCCAGAACATCGACCAGCCGGTCGAAACGCTGTCGGGCGGCCAGCGGCAGGGTGTCGCCGTCGCCCGCGCCGCGGCCTTCGGCTCGCGCGTCGTCATCATGGACGAGCCGACGGCAGCGCTCGGCGTCAAGGAATCGCGAAAAGTTCTGGAGCTGATCCAGGACGTGCGGTCGCGCGGCCTGCCGATCGTGCTGATCTCGCACAACATGCCGCACGTCTTCGAGGTGGCGGACCGGATCCACGTCCATCGCCTCGGCAAGCGGCTCTGCGTCATCGATCCGAAGCTCGCCTCGATGAACGACGCCGTGGCGCTGATGACCGGCGCGAAGCAGCCCGAAGCCTCGCTGATGGCGGCCTGAAGGCCGCCATCAGCCGACGCCTCCGCGTGTCGGGCACGCGCGGGGCATAGACCAGGTGAGGGATGCTTGGGGCCCGGCGGCGGCGCTGCCGGTGGCCCGGAAAATCTCGCCGGGCTGGGTCGGATTTTGCGGTGAGATGGGCTTGTCCGCCGTGACGGGCGAGCAAGGCAATGGGAAAGTGCGTCGGTCAGCCCGAAGCCTCCTGCGCGGCGCCTTTGCGACGCCGCCGGAGCCGGCCTTCTGTCACGAAGGCCGGCCGTCCCGCGTCTCGGGCTGCCGCGTCAGTGCAGGCTGACGGTGCTGAGCTCGTTCTGGGTCGCGCTCGCAAGGATGCTCGAGCGATCGTCGGACACCGCGAGCGGCGTGCCGTCGGCGCCGAACAGCGCCCAGAGCTTCAGTCCCGGCTGGATCGAACGGGCCGCCGGGAAGCGGGCGCGGATCTCGTCGGAGGACATGTGGCGCATATAGGCGATCTGGCCTTCGCCCAGCGAGGCGAGGTCGAACGGGACGGTGTTGGCTGCATCATGATCGGTCATGATCGTCTCCTTTGAAAGGCAAACGCCGGGACCCGGTCATTCGTTGACCGCGATCTCGATCTTCCTGACGATGCGTTCGGGTTCCGGCTTCGCCAGATCGATCAGGAGCAGCCCGTTTTTCAGCTGCGCCCCGATCACCCGCATGCCATCGGCAAGGAGAAAGCATTTCTGGAACTGCCGCGCGGCGATGCCGCGATGCAGATATTCGCGCTCGCCGTCTTCGCTCTGGCGGCCACGGATCAGGAGCTGGTTCTCCTCCACCGTCACCTCGAGATCCTCCGGCTGGAAGCCGGCGACGGCGAGAGTGATGCGGATGAGATCGCCTGTCCCGTCGTCGCCCTCGCCCGCACCTTTGCGCACGCGCTCGATGTTGTACGGGGGATAACCGTCGCCGCCCTTGGCGATGCGTTCCAGCGTCTTCTCGACGCTATCGAAGCCAAGCAGCAGCGGGCTGGAAAACGGCGTCATGCGGCTCATCGACTGAAAGCCCTTTGATCAAGCGACTTCGTTTCGCCGGGGCCCGAAGCGGCACCCCCGCGCCAGTCGAATATGGCGATACCGGGATGCTGCTTCAATGCTCCGGCGAGCAATGCCGCTTCACCCCAGCCTGCGCCGAAATTCTTCCCAAGAGTTGAACAAGCCGGCGTTTCTGCCGGCGGGTCCGATCGCGGCGCCTCACGACGCCTCGGTGGCGCCCGGCTTGAACTTCAGGGCGACGCCGTTGATGCAGTGCCGCTTGCCGGTCGGTTGCGGGCCGTCGTCGAAGACGTGGCCGAGATGGCCGCCGCAGGTGGCGCAATGCACCTCGGTGCGCGGATAGATCAGCTTGTAGTCGGTATGGCTGGCGACCGCCGTCGCGGAGACCGGCTCCCAGAAGCTGGGCCAGCCGGTGCCGGAATCGAATTTCGCCGCCGAGGAATAGACCGGCGTGTCGCAGCCGGCGCAACTGTAGAGGCCGGCCTTCTTGTTGTGGTTCAGCGGGCTCGAGAACGGCCGCTCCGTGGCCTCCTCGCGCAGCACCGCATACTGGTCCGGCGTCAGGAGCTTCTTCCATTCCGTCGCCGTATGGGACACCGGAAAGCTGCCCTCCGCCGCGTCGGCGCCGCGGCGCGCAAAGACCGATCCGCCGACCGTGGCGGCCGCGACGGCGAGGCCCGTCTTGATGAAACTGCGTCTGATCATGGTCTGTCACTCCGCGGTGGACGTATCGTCGGGCAAAAAGGGCCGGATCGCATCGCAGATCGAAATGGTGCAGCCGGGCCCGCAGCACCAGCCGTCGCACCGATGCCGCTCGGATGTGGGTTCGGGGACGGAGCGGCCACCGTTACGCACCGCTCCGTCCCCGCTGGCAATTCTGCCGGGCGCTCAGGCGAAAAGCCGCCGCCCGGCCGGCTCCCGCCGGTCACATCTTCGGCATCAGCACCGTGTCGATGACGTGGACGACGCCGTTTGCCTGCATGACGTCGGCCTGGGTAACGACCGCGCCGTTGCCGCTCTCGTCGATCACCACCAGCTTGTCGCCGTTCATCCGCAGGGTGATCGGATCACCTTCGACCGTCTTCACGGTATGGGCGCCGCCGTCGTCCTTGATCATCTGCATGGCCGCCTCGGACGTCGCCTTGGCCGGCACCACGTGATAGGTCAGGATCTTGGTGAGCTTGTCCTTGTTCTCCGGCTTCAGCAGCTCATCGACCGTGCCCTTCGGCAGCTTCTCGAACGCCGCATTGGTCGGCGCGAAGACGGTGAACGGACCCTCGCCGTTCAGCGTGTCGACGAGGCCGGCGGCCTTCACCGCAGCGACGAGCGTCGTCAGGTTCTTCGCCTGCGAGGCGTTTTCCGGGATCTTCTTCATCGGATCCATCGGCGCGCCGCCGACCATCGGCATGTCGCCGCTTTTCATGCTGCTGTCCATGGCATCGCCGGACTTCGCCATGTCGCCGGACTGCATGGCATCGCCGGACTTCATCGTGTCCTGGGCCATCGCCGCCGGGGCGGTCGCGACCGCCGCCGCGGCGAGCAGGGCAACGGCCGAAGTCGAGCGGATGATCATCTTGAGCATGTGAGTATCTCCCATATCGAACTCTGTTCTTTCGATCCTCTCGAAAGGAGGATGCGGGAGATACGATCGAAAATCCGTCGCGGCTTCACAGAAATCACTTCACGGAATATTCATGCGTTTCGTTGCGCACCTCACGATATAATCAGGAACCACTTCCGCGCACGATCGGAGCGCGCGAGAAATCCGTTCCGCCGCAGAAGCTACCGGCTTGCGCAGAGGTTTTGGCAATGGGGAGGGGATTGGCCGAGGCTTCGCCGGATGCCGATCCCGCCCCTTCCGCGTCGCACAGGCGGGGCTTCCAGCGCCCGCGATGGGTCACCGAAAGCCCCGCTTCGCGAACTGGCAGACGTCGGGCGTCCGCAGGGACGACCCGGCGAGCGCCCCGTCCGGTTCGCAGACCGCTTACATCTTCGGCATCAGCACGCGGTCGATGACGTGGACGACGCCGTTCGACTGCGTGACGTCGGCCTGGGTCACGGTCGCGGCATGGCCGGCGGCGTCGACGACCTCGAGCTTCTTGCCCTTCATCATCAGCGTCAGCGTCTCGCCTTCGACGGTCTTCACGCCGACCTTGCCGCCATGCGCCTTGAGCTGCGCCATCGCATCCGCCGAGGTCATGTCGCCCGGCACCACGTGATAGGTCAGGATCTTGGTGAGCTTGTCCTTGTTCTCCGGCTTCAGCAGCGTCTGGACCGTGCCCTTGGGCAGCCTGTCGAAGGCGGCGTTGGTCGGGGCGAAGACGGTGAACGGGCCGGGGCCGGCAAGCGTGTCGACGAGGCCGGCGGCCTTCACCGCGGCGACGAGGGTCGTCAGGTTCTTCGCCTTGGAGGCGTTTTCCGGAATGGTCTTCTGCGGGCTCATCGGGGCGCCGCCGACCATCGGCATGGTGTCGGCCATCGCCATCTTGTCCTTGGCGTATCCGGCACCCGTCGCGGCGAGCGAGCCGGCGGCGAGAAGTGCGCCGATGGCGGCGGCATGGGTGAAGGTCTTGAGCATAAGGGATCTCCCTTGTCCGAGATTTCGGCACCTCCTCCGATCGGAGAGGCTGCGGGAGATACGCATCGCCGCCGGCGACGGCTTCAGTCGATTTCGTGAATTTTTCGTAAATCTGCGAGGCAGGCACGGGACGACTCAAATCATGCCGCCCACATATCGAGTACTTCGATGATATAGAGTGCACGAATCTCCATCATCTCCATGCGAGATGCGATTTTTCTCTCTCAAGTTGCATTGAATGGAAATCTTGGCTGGAATACATACCCCGTCAGAGGAAAAGAAATATTTTCTTCGATTGCAGAACGTCTTGCGTGGGCAGCTCGACGCAGCGGCGACCGCATGGCATGGCACCGCACGCCTGCCTCGCCTCGGCACCTTCGAGATACGTCGTTTCGATGCAACGGTTTCACCGATGGGGCGGGGCAATCGCCCACAGGCAAGAGCCGTCGGCGACGCAACGATCTCTCCCCTTGCGGGGAAGATCAGGCCAATCGCCCGGCAAGGCCCCAATTCAGACGGCGATCCACTGTCATTGCGCCGCGGCGTTTTGCCCGGCCGACCGCAATCCGCTCGTGGTCCGATTCCGACATTTGGTACCATCTTGTGGAGATCGCGCCGCAAATGTCGGAATCGAAAGACCACGAGCCAAGATTATGATCCTAGTGGATTTTTCGAATTTGACATTTGATACGACGCCCGACCCGGTCGGGACTCAAATGTCAAATTCAATCCACTAGTTTCACGTCGGATGATTTACCACGAAGCGACGGCCGGACGAGGGAACGGGAATGGCGGAATCGCGTGACTTGCGGGTGAGCGCGTCCGTCGTCCTTCCCGAGGGCGACCTCGAGGAGCAGTTCATCCGCGCCTCGGGGCCGGGCGGGCAGAACGTCAACAAGGTCGCGACCGCCGTCCAGCTTCGTTTCCGCGCGGCCGCCTGCGAGGCGCTGAGCGGCGACGTCAAGCGCCGGCTGTTGCGTCTCGCAGGCCAGCGGGCGACCAGGGAAGGCGAAGTGCTGATCGAGGCCTCGCGGTTTCGCAGCCAAGAGCGCAATCGCGAGGATGCGCGCGAACGCCTCGCCGCTCTCGTGCGCGAGGCGCTGACGCCGCCCCCGCCGCCGCGCAAGAAGACCCGTCCCTCGCGGGGCGCGGTGGAGCGTCGGCTGAAGGCGAAGAAAGGCCGCTCGCAGGTGAAGGCGATGCGCGGCCGCGTCGCCGACTGAGCGGCCGGCGCCACCCATCGGCCGGGGCAATCGCTCGACGTCGGGGCTTTGCCTGGCGATTGGCCTGACCTCCGCTCTGGCGGGGGAGATGCGCGCAGGCAGAAGGGGAACGCTCGGCTCAAAGCTTCAAGCGAGAGCGCCAAGCCCCGCGGGGTGCCAGCCATTCCCCGCAATACCATTTCCAGCAATGGGGGAGATCGAAGCGTCGCCGATGGCCGGCAACGGCAGGCGACTGTCCGCCCCATGAGCGCCGGGACCGCGTATGGCCGGGCCAAAAAACGCGACGGCACCGGACGGACGCTGCGTCGCCGCAGCGCCGGCCGATGCCGTGTTCCCTCCCAGGAAGACGAAAGACGTTACTCGGCTGCGAGCGGCAGGGCCGGCGCGGCTTGCGCCACTTCCTCGTCGACATGGCCGGCGAACCGCTCGAAGTTCTTGCGGAACATCGTGACGAGCTTCACCGCCTGCCGGTCGTAGGCGCGCTTGTCGGCCCAGGTCGAACGCGGGTCGAGAATGTCGGCCTCGACGCCCTCGACAGCCACCGGAACCTGGAAACCGAAATTCGGGTCGACCCTGAACTCGGCCTGGTTGAGGGAGCCGTCGAGCGCGGCGTTGAGCAGCCGGCGGGTCACCTTGATCGGCATGCGCCGGCCGACCCCGTAGGCGCCCCCGGTCCAGCCGGTGTTGACCAGCCAGCAGTCGGTGCCGTGGCGGGCGATGAGGTCGCGCAGGAGGTTGCCGTATTCGGTCGGGTGCCGCGGCATGAAGGGCGCCCCGAAGCAGGTCGAGAAGGTCGCCTCCGGCTCGGTCACGCCCTTCTCGGTGCCCGCCACCTTGGCGGTGTAGCCGGAGAGGAAGTGGTACATCGCCTCGGCCGGCGTCAGCTTGGCGATCGGCGGCAGCACGCCGAAGGCGTCGGCCGTCAGCATGATGACGTTCTTCGGATGGCCGCTCTGCCCGGTCTCGGAGGCATTGGCGATGAAGTGCAGCGGATAGGCGGCGCGGGTGTTCTCGGTCAGCGAGCCGTCGTCGAAGTCCGGCACGCGGTCGTCGTCGAGGACGACGTTTTCGAGCACCGTGCCGAAGCGGCGGGTGGTCGCGAAGATTTCCGGCTCGGCTTCCGCCGAAAGACGGATGGTCTTGGCGTAGCAGCCGCCTTCGAAGTTGAAGATGCCGTTCTCGCCCCAGCCGTGCTCGTCGTCGCCGACCAGCGTGCGCGTGTGGTCGGCCGAAAGCGTCGTCTTGCCGGTGCCCGACAGACCGAAGAACACCGCGCCGTCGCCCTTCGGCCCGACATTCGCCGAGCAGTGCATCGGCATCACCCGTTTTTCCGGCAGGCGGTAGTTCAGGGCCGTGAAGACCGACTTCTTCATCTCGCCGGCATAGGACGTGCCGCCGATGAGGACGATGTTGCGGGAAAGGTCGCAGGCGATGACCGTCTCGCTGCGGCAGCCGTGACGCTCGGGATCCGCCTTGAACGACGGAAGGTCGATGATCGTCATGTCGGGCACGAAGCCCGCGAGTTCCTGCGCCGATGGCCGGATGAGGAGGTTGCGGATGAACAGCGAATGCCAGGCGAACTCGGTGACGACGCGGACCCTGATCGCGTTCTCGGGATCGGCGCCGCCGACGAGATCCTGAACGAAGAGGTCGCGGCCCTTGGCGGCGGCCTTGAAGTCCTCGTAAAGCCGCTCGAAGGCTTCGGGCTCCATCGCGGCATTGTTGTCCCACCACACGACGGGGGCGGTATTCTCGTCACGCACGACGAACTTGTCCTTCGCCGAGCGGCCGGTGTGCTTGCCGGTGGTGGCGACCAGCGCGCCATGGGCGCTCAGGCGGGCCTCGCCGCGTCGCACCGCGATCTCGACGAGTTCGGCCTCGGCGAGATTCCAGCGAACGGATGAAAGTTCGCCCAAGCCCGTCGATTCGATCCCGCATTGTGCGTTTCGCGTTCCGATCTGATCCACAACCTGCCTCCTGAGAACTCGGTCGTCCAGCCGTCCGATGCGAGGACAGATAGACGACGCGCAGTTGAAGAGCAAGCAGCGCGGACAATAAAGCTTAACGATATCAGTAATTTAATCGATTTAGAAAGTGCATCTTCCGTTCTAATCGTTTCGATGCTCGGTTATTTGCTCGCAGCCGGCGAAACGGCGGGCCCCACCGGCCGCATGCCGGGCAGGATCCGGCACCGGCGGCGCCGGGGATGCGGCGGCTTTTTCCGCGACCCCGATCCGGAGCCCAGGCGCCTCGGGAGAGCAGTGCGCGGCGGCGCCTCGCCTGTCTTCGGCGGCAGGGAAGGGCCGGCCCCGCCGGAGCGGATCAGCCGGCGGCGGCCAGCCGCTCCGGACCCTCGGCCGACCGGCAGTCGTCGTCGACGAAGGCGAAGACCTCCATGGCTTCGTCGAGGCCGCGCAGCGGATAGGAGCCGAGACTCTCCAGCACCGTCTGGCAGCTCGCCCTTTCGGCAAAGGCCCGCGACACCAGAACCGGCCGCTGCAGGATCTTCGTCAGCCCCTCCAGCCGCGAGGCGGCGTTGACGGCCGGGCCGATGACCGTGAAGTCGAGGCGCCGGCGGGAGCCGATGTTGCCGTACATGACGTCGCCGAGATGGATGCCGACGCCGTAGCGCAGCACGTCGCGGCCCTGCCCCGCCCGCTCGACGTTGAGCGCGTCCATCGAGCGCCGCGCCTCCGCCACGGCCCGCAGCAGGTCGTCGCAGGCCGTCGGCCGGTCGAGCGGAAAGATCGCCAGGAGCCCGTCGCCGATGAACTTCAGGATCTCCCCGCCATTCGCCTCGATCGGCTCGCAGATCGCGTCGAAGTAGCTGTTGAGGAGTTCGATGACGTCGTCGCGCGGCCAGAGCTCGGAGATGCGGGTGAAGTCCCTGAGATCGCAGACCATGATCGCCGCGGAGACCGTCTTGCCGCTGCCGCGGGTGATCGCCCCGGCCAGCACTTCGTCGCTGGCATGCGGCCCGACATAGGTTTCGAGAAGGGTGCGCGCCATCCGGTTCTTCAGCCGGATCTCGCTGACCAGCGACAGCGCCGGCAGGAGGTCGGCAAGCGCCGCGAGGTCGGCATCCGAAAAGCCGCCCGGCGCGTCCGTCGCGAAGGTGATGACGTGCCGGCGATCGAAGGTGTGCTTCAGCGGCCAGGCGACGTAGTCCGTCAGCCCGCGCCGGCGCAGATCCTCGAGCAGCGTCGACGGATTCGACGCCGCATCCTCGCCTTCGAGGTTCCAGCGCACCTCCTCCTCGCCGTCATGCACCCTGGCGACCGGGCTCGTCGCATAGCCGACGAGATCCAGCGTCCCGTGCTGGAAGGTCTCGATCTCCGCCTCGCCCACACCCTTCAGCCAGGTGATCCGCGCTCCGAACCACTGCGGATGGGCGATCCTGAAATGCAGCGTCGCCCGGCCGATCGGGATCCCCGATGCAAGCAGCCTGTCGCAGAGCATCTGGAAGATCTCGTCGATGTAGCGATAGCCTGCGGTGTCCTGGACCAGCCAGTCGACGATGTCGGTGCTTTGCCGGGGCCAGCGGCCGTCGCCGGAGAAGCGGGCGAGCGCCTGCGGACGGATGAGTTCCATGCTGTTTCCTTCTCGAATGTTCGAGGCTCGCTCGACCCGGATGCCACGACAGGCCCGCGGTCACGGCAAATTCAGCGTCGCCGGCCCGCTGCTCGCCGCGGGGCGCGTGTCGTCTTCGGGCAATGCCCCCGCCCGGCGCAGCGCCGGCAACCCTTCCGCCGGATCGCAGTCCTTGCGCCCGGACAGTGCGATGATGTGCCCGGGCGGCCGGACCTTCGGGATCACTTCCCGCTGATCGGCGCCTGACAGATCGAATTCGACATTCGAATCTTCGCCCGGCCGTGCGCCGCATCGAATGTCGAACGAAAAAAATCCACTGGGATCATGAACTTGGCTATCCGCCTTGCGGCTTGGGGTTTCGACGAGAGCGAACCCGACGCCTGGATCGGACCACTAGATAGGTGGCGGGAGGGCGGGGGAACAGATCCCGGACCGCCCTTCGCGCAGGCGGCTGCCGCCCGTCGGCGCCCCCGGCCCGCCTCGGCGCGCGCGAAAGGGCTGCATTCCGGCGCTTTTCAGGTATAATCGAACCTCAGTGCGATCGATTTCCGGCGTCGCCGGCGGTCTTGCGGAGGTCGAAGGAGCGCGGCTCGCTGACGGCCGTGCGGGCCGATATGGTTATGCATTCGGGCGGTGCGAACGTTGCAAGATTTCCTCACCGCCACATTTTACGCGGATTGATGGCAAGGAAGGGCAGATTGATGCGAAGGCATGGCGTTTCGGCAACGACGCGGGGCTCGGTTGCCGCAGACGCCCTTCGCGACGTGAAAACCTCGCCTGATCCGGCGGCAGTCACCGCTCGGCTCACGCCGCGACGCGCGGCCGGATCGAAGACTGGAGACATATGAAATGCCGACGATCGCCCTCGTGGATGACGACCGAAACATTCTGACGTCCGTCTCGATAGCACTGGAGAACGAGGGATACAGGGTCGAAACCTACACCGACGGCGCCTCGGCCCTCGAGGGTCTGCAGTCCAGCCCGCCGCATCTCGCCATCTTCGACATCAAGATGCCGCGCATGGACGGAATGGAGCTCCTGCGTCGGCTGCGGCAGAAGTCGGACCTGCCGGTGATCTTCCTGACCTCCAAGGACGAGGAGATCGACGAGCTGTTCGGCCTGAAGATGGGCGCCGACGACTACATCCGGAAGCCCTTCTCCCAGCGCCTCCTGGTCGAGCGCGTGCGGGCGATCCTGCGCCGCGGCGCGCCCCGGGACGCCACCGCCAAGCCCGGCACGACGACGGTCCCGGAATCCTCGCTGGAGCGCGGCCAGCTGGTGATGGACCAGGAGCGCCACACCTGCACCTGGAAGGCCAAGCCGGTGACGCTGACGGTCACCGAGTTCCTGATCCTGCATGCGCTGGCGCTGCGGCCGGGCGTCGTCAAGAGCCGCGACGCGCTGATGGACGCCGCCTATGACGAGCAGGTCTATGTCGACGACCGCACCATCGACAGCCACATCAAGCGGCTGCGGAAGAAATTCAAGGCGATCGACGACGACTTCGACATGATCGAGACGCTCTACGGGGTGGGCTACCGCTTCCGCGAGGTGTAGAGGTCGCATCCGCGCGGGACGGCCCGAGCGGCGGCCGGGTCGCGGCGCGGCAGTCTCTGCCGCGGGCCGAAGCGCCGGTCGATCGAAATGCGAAGCGGCCGGGCTCCGCGCCGCGTGGCCGCACCGGGCGCGCCAGGCGCGCAAGAGCCGCAGCGCCGGCGAACGAACGCTTTTCCCAAGACGAAGGTCGATGGTTTCGGTTTCGAACGACGAGGACGCGCAGCACCAGGACCGAGCCGCGGCGGAGCGCCGTCGGCGGCGCGAGGCCGCAGTGCGCAAGCGCCTGCGCCGCGTGCCTTTCGTGCGCCGCGTCCTGTTTCGCATGCGCTGGCTGCTCGGCCATTCGATCTTCTCGTCGCTGACCCGGCGGATCGTCTTCCTCAACCTCGTCGCGTTGATCGTCCTCGTCTCGGGCATCCTCTATCTCAACCAGTTCCGCGCCGGCCTCATCGACGCCCGCGTCGAGAGCCTGCTCACCCAGGGCGAGATCATCGCCGCGGCCATCGCCTCCTCGGCGACGGTCGAGACCAATTCCATCACCCTCGATCCCGAAAAGCTCCTGGAACTCCAGGCCGGCGACACGCTGGCGCCTTCGGCCGAGGCGACCGACAGCCTCGACTTTCCGATCAATCCGGAGCGCGTCGCGCCGCTGCTGCGGCGGCTGATCTCGCCGACCCGCACCAGGGCGCGGCTCTACGACCGCGACGCCAACCTGATCCTCGATTCGCGGCACCTCTATTCGCGGGGCCAGATCCTGCGCTACGACCTGCCGCCGGTGGCTCAGGACGAGCCGGATCTCGCCAGCCGCATCCTCGGCTATCTCCGCAGCGTCTTCACCGGCAGCGACCTGCCGATCTACCGCGAGGCGCCGGGCGGCTCGGGCACCTCCTATCCGGAGGTGATGAGCGCCCTCACCGGCGGGCCGGCGACCGTCGTCCGGGCGACCGAGAACGGCGAGCTGATCGTCTCCGTCGCCGTGCCGATCCAGCGCTTCCGCGCCGTTCTCGGCGTGCTGCTCCTCTCGACCCAGGGCGGCGACATCGACAAGATCGTCCAGGCCGAGCGGATGGCGATCGTCAGGGTGTTCGGGGTCGCGGCGCTCGTCGTCATCGTCCTGTCGACGCTGCTCGCCTCGACCATCGCGACGCCGCTGAGGCGGCTCTCGGCGGCGGCGATCCGGGTGCGCCGCGGCGTCAAGGACCGGGCGGCCATCCCCGATTTCGGCGACCGCACCGACGAGATCGGCAATCTCGCCCGCGCCCTCGGCGACATGACGCGCTCGCTCTACGCGCGGATCGACGCGATCGAATCCTTCGCCGCGGACGTCAGCCACGAATTGAAGACCCCCCTCACCTCGCTGCGCAGCGCCGTCGAGACGCTGCCACTCGCTAGGAACGAGACCTCGCGCGAGCGGCTGATGGAGATCATCCAGCACGACGTCCGCCGCCTCGACCGGCTGATCACCGACATTTCCGACGCCTCGCGCCTCGATGCGGAGCTCGCCCGCAGCATCGCCGCGAAGGTCGATCTCGCCGGGCTGCTGCGCTCGGTCGTCGAGGGAGCGCGCAGCCACGCCTCCCAGGGCCGCCGGCTCACCATCAATTTCGAGGCCCAGAAGCTGCCCGCCACGCAGCGGCAGGGCTACGTCGTCTCGGGTCACGACCTGCGGCTCAGCCAGGTCTTCACCAACCTGATCGAGAACGCCCGCTCCTTCGTGCCGGCCGAGAACGGCCGAATCGACGTGACCCTCAGGCGGCGCGGCCAGCGGGTGATCGTCACCATCGAGGACAACGGCCCCGGCATCCAGGCGGAGGCGATCGACCGGATCTTCGAGCGCTTCTATACCGACCGTCCGGCCGGCGAGGCCTTCGGCCAGAATTCCGGCCTCGGCCTGTCGATCTCGCGCCAGATCGTCGAAGCCCATGACGGAACGATCCGGGCCGAGAACGTCGTCGACGAGGCCGCCCCGAATCGCATCCGCGGCGCGCGCTTCGTCGTCTCGCTGCCCGCCGAATGACCGCCGCCGTCAACATCCACGCCTCGGCCGTCGCGCTCGGCGGGCGCGGCGTGCTGATCCGCGGGCCGGCCGGCAGCGGCAAGTCGGCCCTGGTCCTTTCGCTGCTGCGGCGGGCTCCCCCGCCCGGCCTTCGGGTCGAATTCGTCGCCGACGACCGGGTGGTCGCGACACTGGCAGAAGGCGTCGTGCAGCTTTCGGCGCCCGACGGCCTGAAGGGCCTGCTCGAAATCGCCGGGGTCGGCATCGTCCGCGAGCCGGCGCTGCCGAGCGTCGCCCTATGGCTGGTGGCCGACCTCGTGCCCCAGGAGACGATGCCGCGTCACCCGGCGCCGCTGCGGACCGAAATCGCCGGCGTCGAGGCGCCGCTGCTGCGCCTGCCGCGGAAGGAGGCCGCGCTTTCTGCCGACATCCTCCTGACGCTCGCCGCTTCGGGCGACCTTCCCGGCTGAGCGCGGCGTGGGATCCTCGGCCGGCCGGCGCATGCTGCATGCAAAAGCATCACACCGGCTCAAGAGAGCATCATTTCACTTGCGCATTCCGGCAAGGCTGCCAAGATGGCGCGACCTGCGTCGGGCTCGGCGAGGCGGCGACCACGCATCGAGCGCGCATGCGTGTGCCGATCCGGCTTCGCCCGACGTGCCGCGTGGGGAGGCGGGGGCGACTGAAGCGCCTTGTTCGGCCCAGTTCGGCGCCGTCGCCGCTGCACAAACGGAGAAATCGGGAATGGCAAGCTCCAGTCGAAAACGGGTCCGAAGGACGAGCCCGCTATGATCGGACTGGTCCTCGTCACCCATGGCCGTCTTGCCGACGAATTCCTCAATGCCGTCGAGCACGTCGTCGGGCCGCAGGATGCCTTCGAGACGATCTCGATCGGCCCGGAGGACGACATGGAACAGCGCCGGATCGACATCGTCGAGGCCGTCGCCCGCGCCGACCGCGGCTCGGGCGTGATCATCCTCACCGACATGTTCGGCGGCACGCCGTCGAACCTCGCGATCTCGGTGATGGAAGGCAGCCGGGTCGACGTGCTCGCCGGCGTCAACCTGCCGATGCTGATCAAGCTCGCCAGCGTGCGCGAGGAAAAGCCGATGGCAGACGCGCTTCTCGCGGCCCAGGAAGCCGGCCGCAAATACATCAACGTCGCCAGCCGGGTCCTCAGCGGGAACTAGAGGGCGCCGTGCGAAGCTTCGAAACCAAGAACGGCGGCGCGGTGCCGCCCGCAGACGGGCCCGCCGAACCCGGCGCTGCGGCACGGACGAGCGGCGAAAGCGATCGGCCGGCCGCCTGCGCCGCGCCGCGGACCTTCACCATCGTCAACAAGCGCGGGCTGCATGCGCGGGCGTCCGCCCGCTTCGTCGAGACGGTCGAGAACTACGATGCCGAAGTGACCATCTCGCGCGACGGCATGGCGGTCGGCGGCCTGTCGATCATGGGCCTTCTGATGCTCGCGGCAAGCCAGGGAACGACGATCGAGGTCGCTGCCGACGGGCCGGAAGCGAAAGAGGTCCTCGACGCGCTCGAGGCTCTCGTCGCCAATCGGTTCGGCGAGGACGGCTGACCGGTTTCGGCACCATCGTCCGAACGCGCCCGCCCAATCAGGGCCGTCCCGCGCTGCATCGTATCCCTTGAACGCGAGACGGCCGGCGGTGCCGATTGCCCCGCCGGCCGTCTCGCGTCTGTCAGGAGTACGTCGCGGCGGCCGGCTTCGGCCTTTCCGCGCCGACGCTCAGTCCTCGTCGTCCTCGCGGCCGCCGCCGATGATGTCGGACATGTCGTCGTCGTCGTCCTCGTCGTCCTCGAGGAATGAGTCGTCCTCGCCGTCGTCCGAATCGTCGTCGATGTCCGGCAGGTCGCCGACGTCGGAATCGTTCTCTTCCTCGGCGACCTCTTCGAGCGAGACCGTGTCGGGCGTCGCTTCGGCCTCGACGGTCTCGGGCTCCTCGACCTCTTCCTCCTCGGGGGCCGCCGACTCGCCCTCGAAATACGAACGCGGATAGGACTTGCCCGTGAAGGGCGACACGATCGGATCCTTGTTCAGATCGTAGAATTTGCGTCCGGTCTCGGGATCGACCCGCTTGGTTCCAAGCTCTGGCTTCGCCATTACTGCCTCATCAATCGCTGTCACTGTTCGTCATTGCGGAGCCGAAACCGCGCGCCGCGGACCACCGGCCGGCGCAACTTTCAGCCGACTTTCGCGGGCTTCGAGGCTCCGATCCCGGCAGGAATGAGGTATCGATCCGCGCTCGATCCCGGTCCGGCAAAATCGGCTGGTCCATACGGCCTCGTCCAGCCCTTGTCAAAGGCCGGGCGGAACGACAAAAAGGGCGCGATCGACCGGGCGCCGCAGGCCTCCCGGCCGCGCCGCCGCCGCGGCGCGGGGCAACGGCCTCGACGAACCGCACGGGATGAAAGACGATGCAGCCAACGGACCAGGGTTTTCGTCCGCTCACGGCGCGGCGCCGGGGCGCGCTCGCGGGCCGGGTCCGGGTTCCGGGCGACAAGTCGATCTCCCACCGCGCCTTCCTGTTCGGCGGCCTCGCCGCCGGCACCACCCGCATCCACGGCCTGCTCGAGGGCGAGGACGTGCTGGCGACGGGTCGCGCCATGGCCGCGATGGGCGCCCGCATCGAAAAGCAGGGCGATGTCTACGTCGTCGACGGCGTCGGCAACGGCGCCCTGCTCGAGCCGGAGGGCGTCCTGGACTTCGGCAATGCCGGCACCGGTGCGCGGCTGACCATGGGCCTCGTCGGCGCCTACGACTTCGCCGCGACCTTCGTCGGCGACGCCTCGCTGTCGCGCCGGCCGATGGGCCGGGTGCTCGATCCGCTGCGCCTGATGGGAACGCAGGTCGTCGCACGCTCCGGCGACCGGCTGCCCCTGTCGATCCATGGTCCGCGCATGGCCGCGCCGATCGCCTACCGGGTGCCGATGGCGTCGGCGCAGGTCAAGTCGGCGGTGCTCCTCGCCGGGCTCAACGCCCCCGGCGTCACGACGGTGATCGAGCCTGTCGCGACAAGGGACCATACCGAGAAGATGCTGCGCGGCTTCGGTGCGGCGATCGAGGTCACTACCGACGCCGCGGGCGCCCGCCACATCGCGCTCGAGGGCCAGGGCTCCCTCGCCGCAGCCGGCGACCTGACCGTTCCGGGCGATCCGTCTTCGGCCGCCTTCCCGCTGGTCGCAGCGCTGATCGTGCCGGGCTCTGACGTCGTCATCGAGAACGTCCTGATGAACCCCACCCGCACCGGCCTCATCGAGACGCTCCTCGAGATGGGGGCGTCGATCGAGATCGCCGACCGCCGCAACGAGGGCGGCGAGGACGTCGCCGACCTCAACGTGCGCCATTCCGCACTGACCGGCGTCACCGTGCCGCCGGAGCGGGCGCCGTCGATGATCGACGAATATCCGGCGCTGGCGATCGCCGCGAGCTTCGCCGAGGGCACGACGCTGATGCAGGGGCTCGACGAGCTGCGCGTCAAGGAGAGCGACCGCCTCTCCGCCGTCGCCCGGGGGCTCGAGGCGAACGGCATCACCTATGAAGAAGGCCGCGACAGCCTCGCCGTGACGGGCACGCCCGGCGGTCGGGGTCTTGGCGGCGGGACGGTCGTCACCCATCTCGACCACAGGATCGCGATGAGCTTCCTGGTGCTCGGCATGGCGACCGAGCGGCCGGTGAGCGTCGACGACGCCCGCATGATCGCCACGAGCTTCCCGGCCTTCGAGGCGATGATGACCGGACTCGGCGCGGCGATCGGGAGCGCGTGATGCACGGCAGGCAATCGGGACGGAACGCGCGGGACGAAAAGGAGATGACGGCTCTTTCGATGCGGCTTCGCGCCCCTTCCCCCGCGGCGGTCTGCGGCCGGCGCGGTCGGCGCGTTGCGGGCCGGCCGAAGCGCGGCGGGCCGATTGCGCGCCGCCCGTTCCTGCCGCATGGTCGGGACGGATTCCGGTCCGCTCCACCCGCCACCGCAGCCGACGGGCCTGCGTCATGACACGACCGCTGACGATCGCCATCGACGGGCCGGCCGCTGCCGGCAAAGGCACGCTCGCCAAGCGCGTCGCGGCGCGATACCGCCTGCCCTATCTCGACACCGGCCTGCTCTACCGCGCCGTCGGACGGCAGATCCTCGCGGGAGGAGTCGACCCGGACGACCCGCAGGCAGCCGCGCGGGTGGCACGCGGTCTCGACGTCGCCGATCTCGACGATCCGACGCTGCGCGGCCACGAAGCCGGCGAACTCGCCTCGCGGATTGCCGTCCATGCCCCGGTACGCGAAGCGCTGGTCGCCTTCCAGCGCGGCTTTGCGGCCCGCCCCGAGGGCGCCGTCCTCGACGGCCGCGACATCGGCACGGTGATTTGCCCGCACGCCCGGGTGAAGATCTTCGTCACAGCCTCGGCCGAGGTGCGGGCCAGGCGCCGCACCGACGAGCTGGTCGCGCACGGCCGGCGCGACGTCGAATACGGTCGCATCCTCGCCGAGGTGAAGGCGCGCGACGAACGCGATTCCGGCCGCGACGTCGCCCCGCTGAAACCTGCGGACGACGCGCACTTGCTGGACACCAGCCAATTGGATATAGATGCGGCATTCCGTGCCGCCTGCGACGTCGTCGATCGCGTGCTGGCGGCGCAGGACGGGCATTGAGGGGCCGCATCCGAAGGGAGGCGTGCCCTTTTCGGCTATGAAGGGCGGCTTCGTTTCCCTGTCAGGCCATGCTGGTAAAATTCGTCCGGTCAAGGCTTCTTCGAGCGCCGACCACGCACCGCCCGCGCGACGCGCATCGGGCGGACTGGAAGGTTCCGGCCCCGTCGGAACCGGGAGCCTCGACCGGAAGGACGATCAACGCTCAACCCGCGCGGGGCGGATACCCCGAGGCGCATGCCCTTTTCCGCGAACCGCGCGGCGAGGGGTCCCCAAGGAGAAAGAATGTCTAACCTCAATCCCTCGCGCGATGATTTCGCCGCGCTGCTCGAAGCTTCGTTCCACGAGCAGGACGTGGCCGAGGGCACGGTGGTCAAGGGCACCGTCGTCGCGATCGAAAAGGACATGGCCGTCATCGATGCCGGCCTGAAGGTCGAAGGCCGGGTGCCGCTCAAGGAGTTCGGCGCCAAGGGCAAGGACGGCGAGCTGAAGATCGGCGACACCGTCGAGATCTATGTCGAGCGCATCGAGAACGCCCTCGGCGAAGCCGTCCTGTCGCGCGACAAGGCCCGCCGCGAGGAGAGCTGGATCCGCCTGGAAGAGAAGTTCAACGCCAACGAGAAGGTCGAGGGCCAGATCTTCAACCAGGTCAAGGGCGGCTTCACCGTCGACCTCGACGGCGCCGTCGCCTTCCTGCCGCGTTCGCAGGTCGACATCCGTCCGATCCGCGACGTGACCCCCCTGATGAACACGCCGCAGCCCTTCCAGATCCTCAAGATGGACAAGCGCCGCGGCAACATCGTCGTCTCGCGCCGCACCGTCCTCGAAGAGAGCCGGGCCGAGCAGCGCTCCGAGATCGTCCAGAACCTCGAAGAGGGTCAGGTCGTCGAGGGTATCGTCAAGAACATCACCGACTACGGCGCCTTCGTCGACCTCGGTGGCATCGACGGCCTGCTGCACGTCACCGACATGGCATGGCGCCGCGTCAACCATCCGACCGAGATCCTGCAGATCGGCCAGACCGTGAAGGTCCAGATCATCCGGATCAACCAGGAAACCCACCGCATCTCGCTCGGCATGAAGCAGCTCGAGGCGGATCCCTGGGACGGCATCGGCGTCAAGTACCCGATGGGCGTCAAGGTCACCGGCCGCGTCACCAACATCACCGACTACGGTGCGTTCGTGGAGCTGGAGCCGGGCATCGAGGGCCTCATCCACGTGTCCGAGATGTCCTGGACGAAGAAGAACGTCCATCCGGGCAAGATCCTCGCCACCTCCCAGGAGGTCGAGGTCGTGGTGCTAGAGGTCGATCCGAACAAGCGCCGCATCTCGCTGGGCCTGAAGCAGACGCTGCAGAACCCGTGGGAAGCCTTCCGCGACAAGTTCCCGATCGGCACCGTCGTCGAGGGCGAGGTCAAGAACAAGACCGAGTTCGGCCTGTTCATCGGCCTCGAGGGCGACGTGGACGGCATGGTCCACCTCTCCGATCTCGACTGGAACCGTCCGGGCGAGCAGGTGATCGAGGAATTCAACAAGGGTGACCTCGTCAAGGCCCAGGTTCTCGACGTCGACGTCGACAAGGAGCGCATCTCGCTCGGCATGAAGCAGGTCGGCGGCGATCCGTTCGTCGAGGCGGCCGAAGCCGGCGAGATCCGCCGCGGGTCGGTGGTCACCTGCGAGGTCACCGAGATCAAGGACGGCGGCATCGAGGTGAAGATCGTCGATACCGACTTCACCGCCTTCGTCCGCCGCTCGGATCTCGCCCGCGACCGCGACGAACAGCGGCCCGAGCGCTTCCAGGTCGGCCAGAAGGTCGATGCACGCGTCACCCAGTTCGACAAGAAGGCCCGCAAGGTCGGCGTGTCGATCAAGGCGCTGCAGATCGCCGAGGAGAAGGAAGCGGTCGCCCAGTACGGCTCGACCGACTCCGGCGCCTCGCTCGGCGACATTCTCGGCGCGGCGCTGAAGGGCCGCAACGACGAGGAATGATGCTTCGGTGAAGCGGGAGCCGGCGACGCCGGCCTCGCACCATCCCATCGAATGTCAGCCCGCGGCGAGCGATCGCCGCGGGCTTTTTCGTTGCGGTCTCATGGCGACGACGCGGGCTCCCCGCCGCTCGACCTGTCGCTCTGAGCGCCGCCACTACCCGTAGGCGTGAACGAAAATCCCGCGGAACGAGCGCACCTGCCCGCTGTTCCAGAGCCAGGGCGCCCGGCCGCAGACCGGCCGAGCAACGGCGCCGCAATCACCGCGAAGGGATATTTCATGGCCAAGCAAGACCGGAAACGGCCGACCGAGAAGCTCGGCGACGTCGCATTCGAGCGCGGCAACGGCGGCGAGGTGCATCAGCTGGCCGGCGGCGACGTACCGACCCTGACGACGCAGCAGGGCGTCCCCGTCGCCGACGACCAGAATACGCTGAAGGCGGGCGAGCGCGGCCCTTCGCTTCTCGAAGACCAGATCTTCCGCGAGAAGATCTTCAAGTTCGACCACGAGCGGATTCCCGAGCGCGTCGTTCACGCCCGCGGCTACGGAGTCCACGGCTATTTCGAGAACTACGAACCGCTCTCCGACGTCACCTCGGCCGATCTCTTCCAGCGTGCCGGCGAGAAGACGCCGGTCTTCGTGCGCTTTTCGACCGTCGCCGGCAACAAGGGGTCCGGCGATCTCGCCAGGGACGTGCGCGGCTTCGCCGTGAAGTTCTATACCAGGGAAGGCAACTGGGATATCGTCGGGAACAACATCCCGATCTTCTTCATCCAGGACGCCATCAAGTTTCCCGACCTCATCCACGCCGCCAAGCAGGAGCCGGACCGTGGCTTTCCGCAGGCGCAGACGGCCCACGATAACTTCTGGGACTACATGTCGCTGACGCCGGAAGCCATGGCGATGGTGATGTGGATCATGTCCGACCGCACCATCCCGCGCTCCTTCCGTTTCATGGAAGGCTTCGGCATCCACACCTTCCGCTTCATCAATGCGAAGGGAAAGTCGACCTTCGTCAAGTTTCACTGGAAGCCGAAGCAGGGCATGCAGTCGGTTGTCTGGAACGAGGCGCTCAAGATCAACGGCGCCGATCCGGATTTCCATCGCCGCGATCTCTGGGATGCGATCCAGATGGGCGACTATCCGGAATGGGAGCTCGGCTTCCAGCTCTTCGACGAGGACTTCGCCGACAAGTTCGATTTCGACGTCCTCGATCCGACGAAGATCATCCCCGAGGAGATCCTGCCGGTGAAGCGGGTCGGCAAGATGGTTCTCGACCGCTGCGTCGACAACTTCTTCGCCGAGACGGAACAGGTGGCGTTCCACACGGCGAACCTCGTGCCCGGCGTCGACCACACCAACGACCCGCTGCTGCAGGGCCGCAACTTCTCCTATCTCGACACCCAGCTGAAGCGGCTCGGCTCGCCGAACTTCACCCACATTCCGGTCAACGCGCCGCGCAACGCCAATGTCTGCAACTTCCAGCAGGACGGCCACATGGCGATGACGAATCCCAAAGGCCGGGCGAATTACGAGCCGAACTCCTGGGGCGGCGAAATGGGCGGCCCGCGCGAAAATCCCGAGCGCGGCTTCAGGAGCCATCCGACCGAAATCGGCGGCGAGAAGCGGCGGCTGCGCGCCGAAAGCTTTTCCGACCACTACAGCCAGGCGCGCCAGTTCTACGTCTCGCAGACCGAGGTGGAGCAGGGCCACATGGCGCTCGCCCTGACCTTCGAACTCTCCAAGGTCGAAACGCCCGCGATCCGCTCGCGCGTCGTCTCGCATCTCCTCAACATCGACGAGGAACTGGCGAAGAAGGTTGCGAAGGGCCTGCGCCTCGAAACGATGCCGGCGCCCGCACCGGCCGCCCGACCGACGAAGATGGATCTGGCGAAATCCCCTGCCCTGTCGATCCTGATGAACGGCCCGGAAAGCTTCAAGGGCAGGAAGATCGGCGTGCTCGTCTCGGACGGCGTCGACGCGGCGCTTCTCGCCGGCCTGAAGAAGGCGGCCAAAGCGGAAGGCGCGATGGTGAAGATCGTCGCGCCGATGATCGGTGGCGTCACGGCGTCGGACGGATCGCTGGTCGAGGGTGACGAGAAGGTCGACGGCGGGCCGTCGGTGCTCTTCGACGCGGTGGCGGTGCTCCTGTCGGCCGAGGGAGCCGCGACGCTCGCCAAGGAGCCGACGGCCAAGGACTTCGTCTCCGACGCCTTCGCCCACTGCAAGTTCATCGCCTATTCGCCCGAAGCGATGCCGCTGTTCGAAAAGGCCGGGATCGCCGACGATCTCGACGAGGGCTGCATGGAGATCGGTGCCGCGGGCGAGGCCGCGGGCTTCGTGACAATGTGCCGGAAGCTCCGCCACTGGAAGCGCGAGCCGATGGTCAAAGCGGTCTGATCGTCGCCGGAAAAAGATGCGGGCCTTGCGGCAACGTCGCAAGGCCCGCGGTCATGTCCTGCGGGGAAAATCGTCCCGCTCGACCGGTCGGGAGACGGCGTCGATTACCGATCAGCCCTGCCCTTCCCGTGGGTTTGGCGGCAGGCCTGTGTGGCCGCGGGCGGAGAAGGGGCGTTCGCCCTCCCCGCCTGCGCCAAGGCCGCTCAGCTCTCTTCGGCGAGCCCGTCGAACAGCGCCGTCGAGAGATAGCGTTCGGCAAAGGACGGGATGATGACGACGACGTTCTTGCCCGCCATCTCCTCGCGCTGGCCGACGACCACCGCAGCCCTCACCGCCGCTCCGGAGGAGATGCCGACGGGGATCCCCTCGAGCCGTGCCACGAGCCTTGCATATTCGAAGCTCTCGTCGTTGGAGACCTTGACGATCTCGTCGTAGACCGCGCGATCGAGGATCGCCGGCGCGAAGCCCGCACCGATGCCCTGGATCTTGTGCGGCCCGGGATTGCCGCCGGAAAGCACGGGCGAGGCCTCCGGTTCGACCGCGACGATGCGGATCTTCGGGTTGCGCTGCTTCAGCACCTGGCCGGCGCCGGTAATGGTGCCGCCCGTGCCGATGCCGGCGACCAGGGCGTCGACGTTGCCGCCGGTATCGTTCCAGATCTCCTCGGCGGTCGTCACCCGGTGGATCTCGGGATTGGCGGGATTTTCGAACTGCTGGGGAACCACCGCGTCGGGGATCGTCTGCACCAGTTCCTCGGCCTTGGCGATCGCCCCCTTCATGCCCTTGGCGCCCTCCGTCAGCACGAGGTCGGCGCCGAGCAGCCGCAGCATCTTGCGGCGCTCCATCGACATCGTCTCCGGCATCGTCAGGACCAGCTTGTAGCCCTTGGCAGCGGCGGCGAAGGCGAGGCCGATGCCGGTATTGCCCGAGGTCGGCTCGACGAGGGTGGTCTTGCCCGGCGTGATCTTGCCGTCGGCCTCCAGCTTCTCGATCATCGCGACGCCGATGCGATCCTTGACGCTGGCGATCGGGTTGAAGAATTCGAGCTTGGCGAGGAGGTTGGCCTTGACGCCGAATTCCTTCGCGACCTTGTCGAGGCGCACCAGCGGCGTGTCGCCGATCGTATCGGTGATCGAATCGTAGATCCGTCCACGGCCTCTGGTCCGCGGCTTTCCGGTGGCGGCGGTGTCGTCCATGATGTCCTCCTTGGTGTCGCCCGGCGTTCGACCCGGGCTGATCAGATCGTCCTTCGCTTCGACGCCCCGCCGTCCGTCCCCGAGCCGATCGCGTGACGGGACCGAGCTTCCGGTGACCTTCGGCGGCCGAGACGCGGGGGCCCCGTCCGCGGCCACCGGCGGCATCCGATCGCGCGTGGCGGCAGGTCGGGCGTCTCATGCGTCGAAACGTCGCTCGATCCGAGACATAGGTCATCGGCGCGGCCGATTGGAGGCCGGTTTTGCCAATTCGCCGGGGACGAACGGAATAGCTTTGCGCGGGCAAAAATGATCGCCGCGGGTATGCGGCGATATTGAATGAAATTGGCGCGGTATTCGAGAGCTTGTTTCAAGACAATCCCGGCAGGCTCGGGCACGAGGCAAAGTCCATGCCAGCATCCGTCAACATCCGGGGTCCCGACATGCAGCCACCGACCGAACGAACCAAGATCATCTGCGGCGAATTCCTTCTTCTCGTGATCGTCGTGACGCTGGCGGCTACCGCCTGCGGCCTCTGGTTCTTCCGATCGTACGGTGAAGGGGTGATGGTCCCGGCGCTGGGCTTCACCGTCGCGGTCGCGCTCGCCAGCGCGCTTCCCTATCTCGCCTATCTCGCCTTGCGGGTGTCCTCGCTCTATGCCGACAATGACGGGCTGATGCGGGCGGCGACGACCGACCGCCTGACCGGCGTCCTCAACCGCCAGGGCTTCGAGCGGCGGTTCCGCAGCCATCTGCGCATGCTTCTCGGCGACACCGACAAGGGGCTGATGGTGCTCATCGTCGATGCCGACCATTTCAAGCGCATCAACGACCGGCTCGGCCATCCCGTGGGCGACATCGCCCTCAAGAAGATCGCGGGGACGCTCGCCAAGCTGACCCGCGACAGCGACGCGGTCGGCCGGCTCGGCGGCGAGGAATTCGTGATTTCCCTGCCATGCGGCAACAGCGAGCAGGGCGAGAAGGTCGCCGAGCGCCTGCGCAAGGCGATCAACCGGCACTATGTCGGCTCCGGCACAAACGGCACGCAGCTTTCGGTCTCGATCGGCGGCGTCTTCCTGCGCAGTCCCCAGCCCTTCGAGCGCATCTACGAGGCGGCCGACGCCAATCTCTACAAGTCGAAGCAGACCGGCCGCAACCGCACGACCATCACCTCGATCGCCGCCCACGGCCGGGGCCGGCTGCGCGGGCTCGACGGTGCGGGGGCCGGCCAGGACATGCCGGCCGCGATGCCGGCGCCGGGCGGCCGCTGAGCCGCCCTGTCGTGCGACAAGCAGGCGGCCGGCGGGAGAAGGAAGCAAGACCGGGTCAGCGCCGTCCGGTCGAGCCGAAGCCGCCGCCGCCGCGGGTCGTATCGGAAAGCTCCACGGCGGGAAGGAACCGCGCCCGGACGACCGGCGCGACCACCGCCTGGGCGATGCGGTCGCCATCGCCGATCGTCACCGCCTCGGCGCCGAGATTGACGAGCAGCACCTTGACCTCGCCGCGATAGTCGCTGTCGACCGTACCCGGCGTGTTCAGCACCGTCATACCATGGCGCGCGGCAAGGCCCGAGCGCGGCCGGATCTGCATCTCGTATCCGTCCGGAATCTCGAAGGCGAGGCCGGTCGGCACCAGCGACCGCTCGCCGGGCCGAAGCGTCAGCGGCGCCGGCAGCGCCGCCCGGAGATCCGCACCCGCAGCGCCGTCGCTGGCATAGGCCGGCAGCGGCGCGTCGCCGTTCCCGAGCCGCAAGACCCGCACCGTCACCGCACCCGCCCGCTCTTCGGTCATCGCCCGCTTCCTCGTCTCAGCCGCGCCGCGATCCACTCTGCCAGCCTTGCCGCGGCAGCCTCCTTGGCGAGAGTCGGCCACTCCTCGACGCCCCCGGGCGTGACCAGCCGGATGGTGTTCTCCCCCCCGCCCATCACGCCGCCTTGCGGCGAGACGTCGTTGGCGAGGATGGCGTCGGCTCCCTTCCTCTCGAGCTTCGAGCGGGCATTCGACAGAAGATCGTCCGTCTCGGCGGCGAAGCCGACGACGAGGCCGGGCCGGCGCGCGTGATGTCCGATGGTCGCGAGGATGTCGGGATTTTCCGCCAGCACCAGCGCGGGCGGGCCTTCGGCGGTCTTCTTGATCTTCTTCGCGCTTTCACCCGCCACCCGCCAATCGGCGACGGCGGCGACGAAGACGGCGATGTCGGCCGGCAGCGCCGTCTCGACGGCGGCGAGCATCTCGGCCGCCGTTTCGACGTGGCGCACCGACATGCCGGCCGGATCCGGCAGCGTCACCGGTCCCGAGACCAGCGTGACGCGCGCACCGAAGTCGCGCAGCGCCGCGGCGATCGCGTGGCCCTGCCGGCCGGAGGAGCGGTTGGCGATGTAGCGCACCGGGTCGATGGGCTCGTGGGTCGGACCCGAGGTGACGATCGCGGAAAGGCCGGCCAGCGGGCCGGCGGCGGGCGTGAGCAGCGCCTCGGCGGCGGCGACGATCTCCAGCGGCTCGGCCATCCGTCCGACGCCGGATTCGCCCCTTTCGGCCATCTCGCCGCTGCCGGGCCCGACGAAACGGACGCCGTCCTCGGTCAGGCGATCGCGGTTGCGCCGGGTCGCGGGATTATCCCACATCGCCGGATTCATCGCCGGCGCCATCAGGATCGGCGCACGCGTCGCGAGAAGGATCGCCCCGGCGAGGTCGTCCGCGAGGCCGGCGACAAGCCGCGCCATGCGGTCGGCGGTCGCCGGCGCGACGAGGACGAGGTCGTGCTCGCGGGCGAGCCGGATATGCCCGACGTCCTGCTCGTCCTCGCGGTCGAAGAGATCGGTATAGACCTTGCTGGCAGCGAGAGCGCCGACGGAGAGCGCCGTCACGAACTCGGCGGCCGCCTGCGTCATCACCGGCGTGACGCCGGCGCCTCGCTCCTTCAGCCGCCGGACGAGGTCGAGGCACTTGTAGGCCGCGATGCCGCCGCCGACGACGAGGAGAATGCGCTTTCCGGAAAGTGCGCTCATGCCGAGAATGCCACGGTCACGTCGGTCGCCGCGAAGTCGTCGCCCTTGAAGAGCAGCGGCACGTCGAGGGACCGCGCCAGCGCATAGGAGAAGCAGTCGCCGAAATTGAGTTTCGCGGGGCTGCCCGATCCGCGGCCGTAGCGCCGCCAGGCGGTGGCGGCGATGGTGGCGTGCGCTTCGGTGAAATCGACCACGTCGATACGTGCCTCGTCGAGCAATTTGCGAATTTCTGTACCCGCACCGCTACCGAGCTTGGAAAATATGACGATCTGGAGCTCAAGGAGCGTCGGAGCCGAAACGCACAATCCCGAAGTCGTCGCCAAGTACGAAAGAAACAATGGCCGATCTGCTTCCTGCAGGATGACCGCCGCAAGCGCGGAGGTATCGACTGCAATCATTCGACGAAACTCCAAAGTTCGTCGGTAAATGCCTTTTGATCGAAAGGCTCGGCCGGCTTCTTCCCAAGTGCTGAAATTGCCGCCAGAACGCGCTTCTGCTCTTCGGGCGACCGGACCGGATGGCCGACGAGGGCTGGCTGCCCGAGCTCGACCCCCAGGTCCGAAACGCCCCCACCGCTTTCGATCTCCGCTATGACCCGCGCCACGCGGCGATCCAACTCGGCCTTGCTTCCTGCCTTCGGCACAGAAGAGGCGGACAAGCTTTCCAAGAGCAGGGACTTCGCCTCTTCGGCCAACGACCGGTTGTGGTCTCTGGCCATGACCTCAAGCCGCTCCAGGACGGCATCTTCCAGATGGTCGATCGTCAGACTCGCCATGGGATCCTCCGGCATGTCTCGCGGCATCGCCCCGATTTCGCACGTCTCCTATTTAGCCGCGGACCTCGCGCCCGGCAACGAGCCCTTCTCCCGTCTCACCCGAACACCAGCGCGGCGGCGATGGCGACGAGCGCGACGGCGATCACCCAGCGCTCGACATGGCCGAGGATAATGCTCGCCTTGCCGTCCTGCACGAGGTCCATCAGCGTGTCGTCGTTGAGATTGATGCCGTTCTCGATCAGTTCGGGGAGTTCGCGGGCAAGGATCTCAAGGCCGACGGCGAGTTCCGGCACCTTGCGCAGGAGCTTCAGCCCCGCCTCGAGGCCGTCGCGGGCCTCCTGCAGCTTCGCCGCCGGGCCGAGCTCGGTCATGATGTAGTCGGAGACCACGGGCTCGGCCGCCACCCACATGTTGAACTTCGGATCGAAGGTGCGGGCCACCCCCTCCACCACCACCATCGTCTTTTGGAGAAGCACGAGTTCGGGCCGGGTCTGCATGTCGAAGAGTTCGGTCACCTCGAAGAGCAGCGACAGGAGATGGCCCATCGAGATCGTCTCGGCCGGCTGGCCGTAGATCGGCTCGCCGATCGCCCTGAGCGCCTGGGCGAAGCTCGCGACGTCCTGGGTGCGCGGCACGTAGCCGGCCTCGAAGTGGATCTCGGCGACGCGGCGGTAGTCGCGCTGGATGAAGCCGTAGAGGATCTCGGCGAGGAAGCGCTTGGAATCGCGCGAGAGTCTGCCGACGATGCCGAGATCGACGGCGACGATGGTTCCGTCCGGCGCGACGAACAGGTTGCCCTGGTGCATGTCGGCATGGAAGAAGCCGTCGCGCATGGCGTGGCGCAGGAACGACTGCACCACCGTCACGCCGATCTTCTTGGTGTTGTGGCCGGCAGCGATCACCCCGGCGACGTCCGACAGCTTGATGCCGTCGATCCACTCCATGGTGATGACGTCGCGGCCGGTGCGCTCCCAGTCGATGGCCGGCACGCGGAAACCCTTGTCGCGCGCGATGTTCTCGGCCATTTCCGAGGAGGCGGCGGCTTCCAGCCGCAGGTCCATCTCGATTCTCGTCGACTGCGTCAGGGTCTCGACCACCGCCACCGGGCGCAGCCGGCGCGACGACTGGACGAAACGCTCGAGAAATTCGGCGATGAAGCGGAAGGTCTGAAGTTCGCGCCGGAAGCGCGCGCGGATGCCGGGTCTGATCACCTTGACGGCGGCGAAGCGCTCGCTGCCGTCGGGATTGCGGATCCGCGCCTTGTAGACCTGGGCGATCGAGGCCGCCCCGACGACCTCGCCGAGATCGATGAAAAGCTCCTCGACCGGCCGGCCGAGCGTCGTCTCGATTTCGGCGACGGCGAGACGCCGCTCGAAGGGCGGGACCTTGTCCTGCAGCGAGCCGAGTTCACGGGCGATGTCGGCGCCGACGATGTCCGGCCGCGTCGCCAGGAACTGTCCGAGCTTGACGTAGGACGGGCCGAGCCGGTGCAGGGCGTGCGACAGGCGGTCGGAGCGCGGCCGGCCGCGCGTCGAACCACGCTCCATGAGCCTCGCCAGCCGGTGCAGCAGCGCTGGCCCCGGGGGCAGTCCTTCTGACGGGAACGCGCCGACGACGCCTTCGCGCGCCAGCACGAAGGCCGCCCTCACCAGCGCGAATGTTCCGGAAATCGGATTGGTCACGGATTTCTTGACCCGGCCCGGCTAGAGCTTCCAGCCGGAGTGGATGGCGGCGATCCCGCCGGAGAGGTTGCGGTAGTCCACGCGCTCGAATCCCGCCTCCCGGATGGTGGCGGCGAAATTCGCCTGGCTCGGAAAGCGCCGGATCGATTCGACGAGATACTCATAAGACTCCCGGTCCCGCGCCACCATCTCGCCGATCCGGGGAATCGCCCGGAACGACCAGGCGTCGTAGACCTTGTCGAGCAGCGGCATGTCGACCTCGGAAAATTCCAGGCAGAGAAACCGTCCGCCGGGCTTCAGCACCCGATAGGCTTCCGCCAGCGCGACGCCGATCCTCGGCACGTTCCTGATGCCGAAGGCGATCGTATAGGCGTCGAAATGGTTGTCGGGCAGCGGCAGGTCCTCGGCATTGCCTTCGACGAAGTCGAGATTGTCGCCGAGCCGGCGCTTGATCGCCCGCTCCGCCCCGACCGCCAGCATCGAGGCGTTGATGTCGAGGACCGTGCCTTTCGCCCGGCGGCGCGTCGCCTCGACGATCCGGAAGGCGACGTCGCCGGTGCCGCCTGCGACGTCGAGGAAGCGGTATTCGGGTCGATGCGGCGGGCTCAGCCAGGCGACCATCGCCGCCTTCCAGGCGCGGTGCAGCCCACCCGACATCAGATCGTTCATCAGGTCGTAGCGCTCGGCGACGCGGTGGAAGACGGCGTTCACCCGCTCCTGCTTCTCGCTGCCGCCGCCGACGGTCGAAAAGCCATAGGCGGTCTCCATGGCTTCGGCTCCGGTGACCCGCGACTGCGACATGACAAGCACCTTACATTGCAACGCACCGGCCCGATGCGGATATTGCAGAACGGCCAGACCATGGCTCCGACCGTTCGGCGGAGCTTCGGAAAGCGGCCTCGAGATGGCCCTATCGGCTTTGCCCCGCAGCGCCAAGAGGCGCAGGAAGACGGCCGACCACCGAGCAGAGGACTTAAGCGCAGATGCCGGAATTACCAGAGGTCGAGACCGTGCGGCGCGGGCTCGAGCCCGTCATGGCGGGGGCGCGCATCGAGCGGGTCGTCGCCAGCCGGCCGGACCTGCGCTTCCCCCTGCCGGAAAGCTTTGCCGACCGTCTCGCCGGGCGCCGGATCGAATCGCTCGGCCGCCGCGCCAAATACCTCGTCGCCGATCTCGAAGGCGGCAGCGTGCTTGCCATGCACCTCGGCATGTCGGGCTCGTTCCGGATCGAAGCTCCGGAGGAATCGCGCCTTCCCGGTGCCTTCGTCCATGCCCGTTCGACCGCCCGGCTGCACGATCACGTGCGCTTCGAGCTCAGCGTTCAGGCCGGCGGCCCGGCCGCGGTGATCTTCAACGACCCCCGCCGCTTCGGCTATATGAGCCTGATCGAGCGCGCCGATCTCGACGCCCATCCGCATTTTCGCGGCCTCGGCATCGAACCGACCGGCAACGCCCTGTCCGGCACAGCGCTGGCGCCCTTCTTCAGGGATCGCGCCGCGCCGCTGAAGGCGGTGCTCCTCGACCAGCGGGTGATCGCGGGACTCGGCAACATCTATGTCTGCGAGGCCCTCTGGCGGGCGAGGCTCTCCCCCCGCCGTGCCGCCGGGACGCTGGTGAAGGCCGACGGCCGTCCGACGCGGCGCCTCGACGAGCTCGCCGTGCATGTCCGCGAGACGATCGCCGACGCGATCGCGGCGGGCGGCTCCTCGCTGCGGGACTATCGCCAGGCCGACGGCTCGCTCGGCTATTTCCAGCATTCCTTCGCCGTCTACGGCCGGGAGGACGAGCCCTGCCCGCGCAGCACCTGCCGCGGTGTCGTCAGCCGCATCGTCCAGTCCGGCCGCTCGACCTTCTTCTGCCCGGTCTGCCAGCGCTAGCGCCTCGAGAAGAGAGACTGGGAGACAGGGCAGGATGGCGGCGACGTTCGCGTACCCCCCTATCGATCGGAACGGCGTCCGTTCCGGCCGCGGCGCCGGGCGTTGCATCGAACGAAGGAACACTGCGACGGCAAGGCAGCCGATCCCGGAATCGGACCGTCCGAACCGCGCCGAAATGCCCGGGATCGGTCGTATTGCCATCGCCGCCCCGATCGTCCAAGCATGAGGCCAGCCCGCGTCGGCTTATCGTTCGACGCCTGCCTGCCGGTCCGGGGAAGCGCCATGAGCTACGAGACAATCAAGGTCGAGACCCGCGGTCGGGTCGGCCTCATCACCTTCAACCGCCCGAAGGCGATGAACGCCCTCAGCCAGCAGATGATGCGCGAGGTCGTCCAGGCGCTGCAGGGCTTCCAGGCTGACGCCAAGATCGGCGCCGTGGTGCTGACCGGCTCCGAAAAGGCCTTCGCCGCCGGCGCGGACATCAAGGACATGCACGACATGGACTTCGCCGAGGCCCTCACCGTCGACCTCTGGGCCGAATGGGAAGGGCTCGGCGAATTCCGCAAGCCGACCGTCGCCGCGGTCGCCGGCTATGCTCTCGGCGGCGGCTGCGAGGTGGCGCTGATGTGCGACATCGTGATCGCCGCGGAGAATGCCAAATTCGGCCAGCCGGAGATCACCCTCGGCGTCATCCCCGGCATGGGCGGCACCCAGCGGCTCGCCCGCTCCATCGGCAAGGCGAAGACGATGGATCTGTGTCTCACCGGCAGGCTGATGGACGTTCAGGAGGCCGAGCGCTGCGGGCTGGTGTCACGGATCGTGCCGGCGACGGACCTCGTCGAGGAAGCGCTGCGCACCGCCGACAAGATCGCCAACTTCTCGCTTCCGGCCGTCATGCTCGCCAAGGAAGCGGTCAACCGCGCCTTCGAGGTGCCGCTGTCGGAAGGGCTGCGGTTCGAGCGGCGGGTCTTCCACTCGCTGTTCGCGACGGAGGACCAGAGCGAGGGCATGGACGCCTTCGTCCAAAAGCGGGCGCCGCAGTTCAAGAACCGCTGAGGACGCCCGGCGTCCGAGCCACCCGGGCAGAGGTCCGCGACCCGGAAGACCCGGCCCGCAGATCCCCTCCCGGCGCCGGCGGCGCCGTCTTCACGTTGCTCTGTTGACGCCGGCCCACCCTGTTCTTATAAGACGCGCCACTTGGCGGTGTCTTTCGGGCGCCGCCGCGTTGTTTCGTGCCGCTGCGTTCCCCGTGAGGCGCCGGCGCTGCAAGGTCCGATCAGGAAAGAGAGACGACAATGGCCAACACTCCCTCGGCCAAGAAGGCGACGCGCAAGATCGCTCGCCGGACGGCCATCAACGGTGCCCGCCGCTCGCGCGTGCGGACCTTCCTGCGCAAGGTCGAAGAGGCGATCGCCGCCGGCGACAAGGACGCCGCGGTCGCGGCATTCCGGATCGCCGAGCCGGAGATGCGCCGGGCGGCCTCCAAGGGGGTGTTCCACCGCAACACCGTGTCCCGGAAGATTTCGCGCCTCTCGCATCGCGTCAAGGCGATCGGCGAAGCCTGATTTCGGTCCTTCCGCCGACCCGCAAAGCCCGGCTCGCCGCCGGGCTTTTTGATTCTTGGCGACGGCGCCGACGATTCGTCCGGCAACGGCGTCAGATTGCCGCGCAATCTCTGCCGCAAATGAAACCGACCGAAAAAATCCTTTCCGAACAAGACTTTGCGAGAGGTCACTGAATTGGCAGCCATTGCCGGCTAACCAATTTTTGGCAAGCCTTTGAGTCAAGTGGGCTGTCATAAATTCTGCAAAATTTATTCTCGCGGCGATATCGGCGAGAGCCCCTCGACACGCAAAGCCGCGACCCACAAGGGGTTACGTCGCTGCCCTGCGGTACAACTGCTGGCGACGCGGCAACAAGCGGCACCCTCTGCGACCGGAATCGCCTTGAGTCGGCTTGCCCCGCCCCACCGGGTTGCGTAACTTCCCGGCGTGGCAAGAGTGGAGAGCGACGAAGTGCGAGGACAGGCGGACTTATCCCAAGCTTCCAGCAGAGCTGAGATGCGTCCGCGGACCAATTTCGTCGGCGCCGTCTTCTAGCTTCGCAACTTCAATCATAAAATTCGCGACGGAATTCGGCCAGCACGAATTGCTGCCGGCCGAATACTTCTGTTTTATTGACTGACGGGAAGGTGCAATGGCGCAAGGCTATGAGGGAGACGTGACCGTCCAGGAATGCTGGACGGCACTTTCCGACGACCCGGCCGCGGTCCTCGTCGACGTGCGGACGACGGCAGAATGGACCTATGTGGGCATCCCTGATCTGTCCTCGCTCGGGCGAGCGCCGGTTCTGGCGGAATGGCAGTCCTTTCCGTCGATGTCCGTCGATCCGCAGTTCGTGCAACGGGTCACGGCCGCCGTCGCCGACCAGCCCGAGGATCGCCAGCGCCGCGTCTATCTCCTCTGCCGGTCCGGCGCCCGCTCGGTCGCTGCGGCGCGGGCGCTGACGGCCGCCGGCTTCGAGCACTGCTTCAACGTCCTCGACGGCTTCGAGGGCGGACCGGACGCCGACGGCCATCGCGGCACGAGGTCCGGCTGGAAGGCGGAGGGGCTCCCATGGTCCCAGAGATGAATCGGACCGGCCCGGCGGCAACGGGCACGGTGCGGTCGAAGGCGGCGGGCGCGGCGCCGGCCGCCGGAGCGAAAAGTGGAATCGACGGGGTGGACATGACGGTGGGCGAGGGCGAACGGGCCGAACTGATCGAGCGCGTGAAGACGCGGCTCAAGGCCCAGCTCGGCCAGGACATCTATATGAGCTGGTTCCAGCGCATGAAGCTGGACACCCTCGGCAAGGGGGTGTGCCAGGTGTCCGTGCCGACCGCCTTCCTGCGGAGCTGGATCCAGTCGCACTATCAGGAGCTGCTCACCGAGATCTTCGCCGCGGAGCTGCCCGGCACGCTGCGCGTCGACATCGCGGTTCGTTCCGCCGTGCGCGGCGGCGGCGTCACCATCCGCTCGAGCCGCATCGGCGGCCGGGCCGAGAGCGCCGCGCCGCTCGTCGCCGCCGAAGCCCGGCTGGCCGAGAAGGCGGTGCCGGACGTCGCCGATGCCGCGGAGACGCCGCTGACGGTGTCCGGGTCGCCGGAATTCGGCTCGCCCCTCGACCCGCGCTACGTCTTCGACAGCTTCGTCGAGGGTGCCTCGAATCGCGTCGCGCTGGCCGCGGCGAAGTCGGTCGCCGAGAGCGGCCCTGGCTCGGTGCGGTTCAACCCGCTCTTCGTCCACGCCGCAGTGGGTCTCGGCAAGACCCACCTGCTCCAGGCGATCGCCAATGCCGCCGTGCGGCGCGCCGACCGTCCGCGCGTCGTCTATCTGACGGCGGAGTACTTCATGTGGCGCTTTGCTGCGGCGATCCGCGACAACCGCGCCCTCGACCTCAAGGAGACGCTGCGGGGCATCGACATCCTGATCATCGACGACACCCAGTTCCTGCAGGGCAAGTCGATCCAGCAGGAATTCTGCCACCTCCTCAACGCCCTGATCGATTCGGCCAAGCAGGTGATCTGTGCCGCCGACCGGCCGGCGGCGGACCTCGAATCGCTCGACCCGCGGGTGCGCTCGCGCCTCTCCAACGGCATCACGCTGGAAATCGGCGTGCCGGACTATCCTATGCGCAAGGCGATCCTCGAAAGCCGCGCCGGCGCGATGCGGATGGAAGACGCGACCTTCGCGATGCCGGACCACATGATCGACACCATCGCCAGGCGGGTGGTCGGCTCCGGCCGCGACCTCGAAGGCGCCTTCAACCAGATCGCCTTCCGCCATTCGCTCGGCCAGCCCCTGTCGGCGGAGCATCTCGACGACCTGTTGAACCAGCTGACGCGGGCCAATGTCGAACGCAAGATCCGGATCGAGGACATCCTGAAGTTCGTCTCGCGTCACTACAACGTGACGCGGACCGATCTTCTCTCCTCGCGCCGCACCAAGACGATCGTCCGGCCGCGCCAGATCGCCATGTATCTCGCCAAGACCATGACGCCGCGCTCCCTGCCGGAGATCGGCCGTCGCTTCGGCGGCCGCGACCACACGACGGTGCTGCACGCGGTGCGCAAGATCGAGGGCGAACGCTCGCGCGACGAGACCTTCTCCAACGAGCTCGACCTCATCCGGCGGATGATCGAGGAATAGGCTTCGCGCTTCCCTGACGACCGGCTGTTGAAAAGCTGCCCGTGCGGTGCTTCTCTCAGGGCATCGGCGGGCGGCGTCGGTCTTTTCACCCCGACGCCTCCCGCCTCTCTCCGAAAATCGGTTCCGATTGCCGGAGAGACGATGCGTCGATGCAAAATTGCTGGAGCGACCTCGGTGCGCCCGTGTGGACGCACGTCGCTCGAGCCTCTAAGAACCTTGGTCCCGACGTTGCTCGGCCGAGCGCCGGGACCGAATGGAACGGCAGACCCATGCGTATCATCATCGAGCGTTCGAACCTTCTGAAGTCGCTGTCGCACGTCCACCGCGTGGTCGAACGGCGCAACACGATCCCGATTCTCTCGAACGTCCTGGTGCGCACCGAGGACGCCGGCATGCGGCTGAAGGCGACCGACCTCGACATCGAGATCACCGAGAACGTCCCGGCGATGGGCGAGGAGGCCGGCGCGACGACGGTGCCCGCCCATCTCCTCTACGACATAGTCCGCAAGCTGCCCGACGGCTCGGAGGTGAAGCTGCAGACGAACGGCGAGGGGACGCAGATGACGATCTCCTCCGGCCGCTCGAATTTCCGGCTGCAGTGCCTGCCGGAAGCCGATTTCCCCGACATCACCGCCGGCAGCCTCAGCCATCGCTTCTCGTTGAAGGCGTCCGAACTGCTCCGGCTGATCGAGCGCACCCAGTTCGCGATCTCCACCGAGGAGACCCGCTACTATCTGAACGGCATCTACCTCCACACCGTCGAGGCCGACGGCGACCTCTCGCTGCGGGCGGTGGCGACCGACGGCCACCGGCTGGCGCGCGCCGAGGTCAAGGCGCCCTCCGGCTCCGAGGGCATGCCTGGCATCATCGTCCCGCGCAAGACGGTCGGCGAGGTGCAGAAGCTCCTCGGCGACAGCGGCGAGGACGACAGCGTCACGATCGAGCTCTCCGATTCCAAGATCCGCTTCACCATCGGCGAGGTGGTGATGACCTCCAAGCTGATCGACGGCACCTTCCCGGACTACCAGCGGGTCATCCCGCAGAACAACGACAAGGAGCTGACGCTCGACCGCCAGACCTTCTCGGCAGCCGTCGACCGCGTCTCGACGATCTCCTCCGAGCGCGGCCGGGCGGTGAAGCTGTCGCTTTCGCCGGACCAGCTGGTCCTGACGGTGAATTCCCCCGACAGCGGCACCGCGACCGAGGAACTCGCCGTCGACTACGGCGCCGACGACATCGAGATCGGCTTCAACGCCCGCTACCTGCTCGACATCACCAGCCAGCTTTCCGGCGAGAACGCCGTGTTCAAGCTCGCCGACCCCGGCTCGCCGACCCTCATCCGCGACGGCGGCGACGAGACGACGCTCTACGTCCTGATGCCGATGCGGGTGTGACGGGCTTTTCGGCAAGGACCGCATTGGACGCGCCGCTTCCGCCCGAGACTGCCCTGCCGGCGACGCGGGTCGAAACGCTGCGCCTCGGCGACTTCCGCAACTACGAGACCCTCGACCTTCGGTTCGGCAGCGGCTTCGTTGTCCTTCACGGCGACAACGGCATCGGCAAGACCAACCTCCTGGAAGCCCTGTCGCTGCTTTCCCCCGGTCGCGGGCTGCGCCGTTCGACCTATGGGGAGATGGCGCGCCAGGGCGGCAGCGGCGGGTTCTTCGTGCGGGCGGGGATCGTCTCGAACCAGACGGCGAGCCGGATCGAATCGCGTCTCCTGCCGGCGGCCGACGCGCCGGCGGGCCGCAGCATCAGGATCGACGAGACGGCGGTGAAATCCGTCGACGAGCTGCTCGACATGTGCCGCGTCCTCTGGCTGACGCCGGCGATGGACGGCCTCTTCACCGGCCCGGGGAGCGACCGGCGCCGCTTCCTCGACCGCATGGTGCTCGCCGTCGACCCCGGCCACGGGCGGCGGGCCAGCGACTACGAGCGCGCCATGCGCTCACGCAACCGGCTGCTCTCCGACGATCGCCTCGACGACGTCTGGCTGTCCGGCATCGAGGCGCAGATGGCCGAACTCGGCATCGCCATGGCGGTGGCCCGGGCCGGGCTCGTCGCGATGCTCGCGGCGAAGATCGACACCGCCGCCGGCGCCAGCCCCTTCCCCGTCGCGCGGCTGCAGCTTGCCTCCGGTTACGGCGACATCGACCTCTCGGGTCCCTCCCTCGACGCCGAGGAAGCCGCGCGCCGCGAGCTGAAGCGCGCCCGCTTCGCCGACCGCGCCGCCGGAAGGACCCGCGAAGGCCCGCACCGGGCCGATCTCTCGGTGTTCTTCGCCGCCAAGGACATGCCGGCCGCCCTCGCCTCGACGGGCGAGCAGAAGGCGCTGCTGATCGGCCTCGTCCTTGCCCATGCGCAGCTCGTCGCCCAGATGTCCGGCTTCCGGCCGATCATGCTGCTCGACGAGGTCGCCGCCCATCTCGACCCCGGCCGGCGCGAGGCGCTCTTCGATCTCGTCGGCTCGCTCGGCGTGCAGGCCTTCATGACCGGCACCGACGCGTCGCTGTTTTCGGCGCTTTCCGGGCGCGCCGACATGATCGCGGTGGGCAGACCGACGGGGACGTGACCGATGACGACGACCGACGACGACAGCCTCGGGCCCGACGAGATCGCCCGCTATGCCCGGCACATCGTGCTGCCGGAGGTGGGCGGCCCCGGCCAGCAGGCGCTGAAGCGCGCCAGGGTGCTCGTCGTCGGGGCCGGCGGCATCGGCTCGCCGGTCGCGCTCTATCTCGCCGCCGCGGGCGTCGGGCAAATCGGCGTCGCCGACGACGACACGGTGTCGCTGTCGAATCTTCAGCGGCAGGTGATCCACGAAACCGCCGACATCGGCCGGCCAAAGCTCGACAGCGCCGCCGCGCGCGTCGCGGCGATCAATCCGCATGTCGCGTTCACGCCGCATCGCCTGCGCATCGACGCCGAGAACGGCCCGGCGATCGTCGGGGGCTACGACCTCGCCATCGACGGGTCGGACAATTTTTCCACCCGCTATCTCATGGCGGATCTCTGCGAGGCCGCGCGGATCCCGCTCGTCACCGCCGCGGTGCAGCGGTTCTCGGGCTCGCTCACCGTGCTCGCGCCGCATCGCCGCGATGCCGAGGGACGGGCGCATGCGCGCTATCGCGACCTCTTTCCCGAGGCCCCTCCCCCCGGCGTCGTGCCGAGCTGCGCGGAGGCGGGCATTCTCGGCACCACCACGGGGGTGCTCGGCACGCTCGCCGCCAACGAGGCGATCAAGCTGATCTGCGGCATCGGCGATCCGCTGATCGGCCGGCTGCTGATGATCGACCTTCTCGCGATGCGTTTCGAGACGATCCGCTACCGCCGGCCGAAATCCGGCTGAACCGCCCATCCCGACATGCAGACGCCCCCGGATTGCTCCGGGGGCGCCGTGCCCATGCTGGCGATCGAAGAGCCGGAGCGTCCAAGGCGCGTCGAACGGGACGCGCGGCGATCCAGCCGGCCGGCCTTACGCGGCCGAAGCCTCGATCTGCTTTTCGTTGGCGTTGCCGGCCGCCGTCGCGATGGCGATCTTGCGGGGCTTCATCGCCTCGGGAATGACCCGGACGAGATCGATGTGCAGCAGGCCGTTCTTGAGGCTCGCGCCCTTGACCTCGACATGCTCGGCAAGCTGGAAGCGGCGCTCGAAGGCGCGCCCGGCGATACCGCGATACAGGGTCTCGCTCGGGCCTTCTTCCTTCTCGGCCTTCTCGCCCTTCACGGTCAGCGTGTTCTCGCGCGATTCGATCGAGAGTTCCGATTCGTCGAAGCCGGCGACCGCCATGGTGATGCGGTAGGCGTTCTCGCCGGTGCGCTCGATGTTGTAGGGCGGATAGGTCTGGCCGTTGTCCGGCTGGGACAAGGTGTCGAGCATCGAGAAGAGCCGGTCGAAGCCGACGGTCGAGCGGTAGAGGGGGGCAAAGTCGACGTGACGCATGATGTTCTCCATCTGAAGCAACAGTTTCGCCTATGACCGATCAAGCAACCCGTCTGGCGTTGCTTCGGTCGCGCGGCCCTTTGCAGCGGCCGCACTGGCGATTTGGTTGCTGGCGTTCCGCCGTTCAAGACCGCCCAGGCACCGGCCAAGCAAAAAAATTGCCGAAGCCGGTCTTTCGGGGACGGAGACTGACGGCACCCGTTCGTGAGCCGCGCCGGCAGTGAGGGCCGACGTCCCGTCGCCATGCTGAATGCGGGTCTGCGGCGTCCGGCCCGGCGGGGCGCCGCGTGCCCAAAGGTTGTCGGCATCCGTCCCCAAGCCCCGCAATCGGCTCGACTTCCCGAGATCCCGACATCCCGATACCCCGCCCTCCGACATCCTGGGTCCGGCGATCTGCCTGAATGCCAGATGAACGCGCTTTTCCGGCGCCGTTCAGATGCACCCTGCGATAAGGGCGCCCATGGAGAGGCGCGGATCTCGAAAGAGGCGAGCGCCGGCAACTCCGCCACCGACCCGTCTTCGATGTTGCGAAAGGTGGCAGTCAAACGGTCGCAGTGTCCCGTCCCTTCCACTGTGGCCGCTCGACCGGGAGTCTTAAGACGGGGCTCCCGGTCTTTTTCTTTCAGCGAGGATCGTGAAGTCGAGCCGTATCCCCAATACGCCACGGCGTAATTCGCCGACTTGGCGGCAGGGTCCGCCGGCTCGTTCAGGAAAAGTGATGGCCGCGCGTCTCATGCGCACTGGGCGGCCACATGAAGCTGTGCGCTGACCGGCATGCGGGGCGCCGGGCCGCACGCGTCCGGAAGTGCCCTCGGCGGACGCGGCGCCGCCGGTGCCCAGGGCAATCAGGCGGCGCGGGCCGCCGGCACAAGGGCCCGGCTGTTCGTAGCCGTCGTCGCCGCCGCCCGGTCTTCCTCCAGCATGCGGATCCGCTCGTCCTTCTTGTCGGCCTCGCGCCGCATCGCCTCGATCTCGTGCCTGCGCTTGTATGAGGTGCGGCGATGGTGGGCCTGGGTGAGGAAGGTTCCGATTCCGCCGAGGACGACACCCAGGATGACCGCAGTGATCATCAGGATCGACAGCGACACCTGGAAGGTCAGCTGCGGAATGCTGCCGAACGGATCGAGACTGAGGGCGACGTCGCCGCGATTGACCACCATGAACACGACGAGGACGATGGCGATCGGCACGAGGATGATGGCGGCGGCGATTTTGGCGATCATGTCATTTTGTCCAGGCTCGTCGCGACGTGCGACATCGGTCGGACCATAAGATGGCAGATGCGGGCGCGGCGTCAACGCATTCCAGGCGCCCGCCGAGGTTGCGGCAGACGAACCGCGCCCCGGCAGCCGTGACGCCGGACCGCCGGCCGGCGGCGACTACTTGCGGTTCAGGCGCTCGCGCAGTTCCTTGCCGGCCTTGAAGAACGGCACCCACTTCTCGTCGACCGACACCGCCTCCCCGGTCCGCGGGTTGCGGCCGGAACGCGGCGGCCGGTTCTTCACCGAGAAGGCCCCGAAGCCGCGCAACTCGACCCGGTTGGAATCGCACAGCGCCTCGGTGATCTCGTCGAAGATGGCGTTGACGATGGTCTCGACGTCCCGCTGGTAGAGATGCGGATTGCGATTGGCGATCGCCTGGACGAGTTCGGACTTGATCATGCATCTTATCCCTTGTGCGGACCGCCGCGGACGACGCATGCCGGGGCAAAGCCCCGGCGCCGCGGCAAACCGATAAAAATCATAGACATTTCTGATGCTTCACTGAACACTTGTCCGACTACTGAAAGGCTGCCAGAGCGATACGAGCCCGTCAAGACGGCCGGCCTTCATCAACAGCGCCGCCTCGACGTTCGGCGCCCGGGCGTCGAGCCCGGCGAGACCATAGGCCAGCGAGCGCGCGGAGGCGAAGATGGAGAAGCCGGACGCATCCTCGGGCTCGCGATCGACGAATTTCAGGCCGGTTGCCACCTTGCGGTCCTTCTCGAGCCACCGCCGCACCGCCTCCTCGCCGCCGATCTCGTCGACGAGCTTCAGCTGCAGCCCCTGGTTCCCGGTGAAGATCGATCCGTCGGAGAGCTTGCGGGCCTGTCCGAGCGGGATCTTGCGGCGCTCCGCGACCAGCGAGACGAACCATTGATAGGTGTCCATGACGAGGCGGCGGACCATCTCCTCGGCCTCGGCCGGCGCCGGCCCGAAAGGCGACGGTTCGGCCTTGAGCGGCGACGACTTGATGGCGTTGACCTCGACGCCGACCGTGTCGAGCAGCTTCTCGGCGTTCACATACTGGAAGATGACGCCGATCGATCCGACGATCGACGTGCGCCGCGCGACGATGTGGTCGGAACCGGCGGCGATCATGTAGCCCGCCGAGGCGGCGAGCGTGCCGACCTCGGCGGCGACCGGCTTCTTCTCGGCGATCGCCCGCACCGCCTCGTAGATCGATTCCCCGCCCGCCGTCGTCCCGCCGGGGGAATCGATCCGCAGCACCACGGCCTTGACGTGGTCGTCGTCCTTCAGCGACTTCAGGAGATCGAGAAACTTCTGGTTTTTGAGGATCATGCCCTCGATCGAGACCCGGGCGATCTGGTCGCTCGACTCCTCGTCGAAGCCGCCCGAATATCCGCCGACCAGCGGAATCGCGACGAGCGCCGCGACGCCGATCAGGATTGCGGCGATGCGCCAGAAACTCAACCTGCGCCGCAGCCGGCGGCGATCGATCAGTTCGGCTGCCACATTGACCATCGCGCGCTCCGTCCTAAGACCTCGACAGGTCGCCTAGCGAAATCCGGAGCAGGTGTGAAGTCGAATGTGGCGGCGCCGGCAACGACCGGGAAACGGTTCGGAGATAATCTGCGGTCGCTCGCGCGCGACTGCCATCACGCGACGCCTGCCAATTCGGCGATTGCCGTACCGGCGTTATTGACTGTCGCATAAAGCCAGCGTTGATGCTACAAGGCGCCGCCTCCGGGTTTTGGAACAGCTCGAAAAGACGGTTCTGCCTGCCAGGCGAGTCCAACTCCTGAGAGAGGTCTCCTTGTCATTACAGACGGTTGAAATCGAACCGCGCGGGCTGGGCGGTTCGCGCCCGGCAGCGAACTCGCCTGCCCGCCAGGCCGAGTTTGCCCGCGCGGCGCGGCATTCCCGTCTGGTTCGCGCGCTGAAGATCGGCCTGCCGGTCCTCGCCGCGGTGATCCTCCTCGGCGGCCTCGGCCTGATCTGGCTCGCCCGCAGCGTGACCGACAACGTCTCGGTGACCGGCGCGTCGATCGACGACGGCAGCGTCGTCATGCAGGATCCGCGCATGTCCGGCGTCGACAGCAAGAACCGCCCGTATCAGCTGATCGCGACGCGCGCCGTGCAGTCGCTCGACGGGGGCGGCATCACCCTCGACACGATCCAGGCCAAGGTGCCGATCAGCGACGACGCCACCGCCGAGATCCGCGCCGAATCCGGCTACTACGACGCCACGGCCGGGACGCTGCAGCTCAACAAGGGCATCTCGGTGGTGACGACGAACGGCATCTCGGCACGGCTCGCCGGCGCCGACATCGACCTGTCCTCCGGCACGATGAACGCCAATGGACCGGTGGTGATCAAGTCCGGTACCCAGACCATCCAGTCCCAGAGCCTGAAGGTCGCCGACAGCGGCAAGCTTCTGACGTTCGGCGGCCGGGTGAAGATGCTGATCAACCCCGCCTCCCTGAAGAGCGAGGCTTCCGCCTTCCAGTCGAAAGAGTGACAAGAGCATGAGCTCTCAGGCTTCAAGCGTAATCTGTCTCGTCATCGGTCTCCAGCTGGCACTCGCGGGCGTCGCCTCGGCGCAGAGCGGCGGCGGCGCGCCGGTCCAGAATTTCGGCGGCCTGCAGCTGCGCGGCGACCAGCCGATCGCCATCGAATCGAACCAGCTCGACGTCGACGACCGCAACAACGTCGCGACCTTCACCGGCAACGTCTCGGTGAAGCAGGGCGTCGTGCAGCTCAGCTCCGGCAAGCTCACCGTCTATTACAAGAAGAAGAACGGCGGCCAGAAGGATGCCGCCACGCAGGCCTCGGCGCCGGGCTCGCTGCCGGGCGGCTCCAGCCAGATCGACCGGCTCGAGGCGACCAACAACGTCTACGTCAAGTCCTCGGATCAGGTCGCGACCGCCAATCAGGCGTCCTTCGACATGGCCCAGAACCTCGTCACCCTGACCGGCAACGTTGTGCTCACGCAGGGCGAGAACGTCGCCGAGGGCTGCCGCCTGACGATCCGCATGGACACCGGCGTCGCGAGGCTGGAAAGCCAGAGCTGCGGCAAGGGCTCGGGCGGCGGCCGCGTGCGCCTGATGCTGACCCCCGGCCAGAACGGTGGCGGACAATAGCGCAGGAAAGGTCGATGGCGTGAACGTTCGCTCGCAGCCCGATGCCGCGACGTCCGCCGGCAAGTTCGACGGCACGCTGGTCGCGGCGGGTCTGACCAAGACCTATCGCGGGCGGCGCGTCGTCGACGACGTCGGCCTGGTCGTGCGCCGCGGCGAAGCCGTCGGCCTGCTCGGCCCGAACGGCGCCGGCAAGACGACCTGCTTCTACATGATCACCGGCCTCGTGCCGGTCGATTCCGGCCGCATCGGGCTCGACGGCCACGACATCACCAAGGTGCCGATGTACCGGCGCGCGCGGCTCGGCATCGGCTATCTGCCGCAGGAGGCCTCGATCTTCCGCGGCCTGTCGGTGGAGGACAACATCCGGGCCGTGCTCGAGGTGGCACAGCCCGACCGCAAGGCGCGGGAGGCCGAGCTCGACGAGCTGCTCGAAGAATTCCACATCTCGCACCTGCGCAAACAGCCCTCGACCTCGCTCTCCGGCGGCGAAAGACGGCGCTGCGAGATCGCCCGGGCGCTCGCCTCGAAGCCGACCTTCATGCTGCTCGACGAGCCCTTCGCCGGCGTCGACCCGATCGCCGTCGCCGACATCCAGGGGCTGGTGCGTCATCTGACGGCCCGCGGCATCGGCGTTCTGATCACCGATCACAACGTCCGCGAGACGCTCGGCCTCATCGACCGGGCCTACATCATGCATGCCGGCTCGGTGCTCACCCACGGCACGCCGCAGGCCATCGTCGACAACCGCGACGTCCGCCGCCTCTATCTCGGCGAGCAGTTCAGCTTCTGAGGACGCCGCGCTCCGGTGCCGGTAACCGACCGTCACATCCGCGATTGACAACCCCTCGCCCGACCCGCTTTGATGGGGCTCCGCGGGCACGGGAGGGGGACGACGCGCCGCTTTCCCAAGGCTACCGCCGTCGTCGCGTGACCATGGCATGACGCCATCTCACGCTGGGTCAACAGCGAGTTCGATCGGCGTATATGGCACTTTCCGCAAAGTTGCAGATCCGGCAGTCGCAGTCGCTGGTCATGACGCCCCAGCTGCTGCAGTCGATCCGTCTCTTGCAATACAGCAATACCGAGCTGCAGGCCTTCGTCGACAGCCAGTTGGAGCGCAATCCGCTCCTCGCCCAGGAGGGCGGTCCGGACGGCGCGCCATCCGCCGTTTCCGCCCTGCGCCCGTCGCAGGCGGCCAGCGGCGACGGCCCGGCACCGCGGCCCGAACAGCGTCCCGGCGCGGCCGGCTCCGGCCCGTCGGCTTCCGGCCCGTCGCCGCGGCGGGGAAGCGACCGCTCGTCCTCAGAGGACGGCGGGTTCCGCATCGAGGATCTCGCCGATCGGCAGATCTCGCTGCACGCCCACGCCTCGAAGGAAGTTGCCGAGATCCTCGGCGAGGCGACATTGCGGCGAATCGGCGAGGCGCTGGTCGAGCATCTCGACGAAAGCGGCTACCTTCGCACCGACGCGGCGGCTGTCGCGGCGAGCCTCGACGAGTGCGAGCGGCGCGTCGGCACGGCGATCGTCCGGCTGCAGGAAGAGGCGACCCCCGCCGGCCTGTTCGCCCGCGACCTCGCCGAATGCCTGGCGATCCAGCTGAGGCGCCAGAACCGCTACGACCCGGTCATCGCCGTGGTCCTCGACAATCTCGACCTCCTGGCGCGGCGCGACTTCTCCAGCCTGCGCCGTCTCACCGGTGAGGACGAAGCCGGCCTGCTCGACATCCTTTCCGAGATCCGCGGCCTCGATCCCAAGCCCGGCCACGCCTTCGACCACGACGGCAGCGAGGCCATCGTGCCCGACGTCTTCGTCCGCGAAGCCGCGGACGGCAGCTGGCACGTCGAACTCAACCCCGACGCGCTGCCGCGGGTGATCGTCGACAACAGCTATCTCACGGCGATCCGCAACGGCGCGATGCGCGACGAGGACAGCGCCTTCCTGTCCGAATGCCAGCAATCCGCCAACTGGCTGGTGCGCTCGCTCGACCAGCGGGCCAAGACCGTCCTCAAGGTCGCGACGGAGATCGTCCGCCGCCAGGACGGATTTCTCACCCGTGGCGTCGGCGGCCTCAGGCCGATGACGCTGATGTCGGTCGCCGAGGCGATCGGCATGCACGAATCGACGGTCAGCCGCGTCACCTCGCGCAAATACATCGCGACGCCGCGCGGCACCTTCGAGATGCGCTTCTTCTTCACCGTGGCGATCGCCTCGGCCAACGGCGGCGACCCCCATTCGGCCGAGAGCGTCAAGCACCGGATCAGGCGGCTCATCGATGCCGAGGCGGTCGGCAACGTCATGTCCGACGACGACATCGCCGCGGTCCTGAAGAAGGAAGGCGTCGACCTCGCACGGCGCACCGTGGCGAAATATCGCGAGGCGCTCGGCATCGCCTCTTCGATCCAGCGGCGTCGGGAGATGAATGCCCGCCAGCTCGCCAGCTGACGGTCGGCGCGCGCCGGCACGGCGCCGCCGGCGGGTGGCGCCACCGTGGCGCCGATGCCGCGCTCCGCTTCCATTGCACCCGGCGCGCCCATATCTAGATCCTTGGTTTCGGACGCTCGCGTTGACAGGCCCGAGGGACGTTTCTAGAAGGCCCCACCTCCGCGACGCGTCCTTTCGCCGGCGCGCCGGGCGCGCCGCACCGGTTTCGGCCGGCCGCGACGCGGCGGCTGAGCCTCGTGGGCGACAACAGGCCGGGTGGCCGAAGCCCGGTGGACGAACAGGAGAAGTCGAATGGCCTTGCGCGTGTCGGGAAAGCACATGGATGTCGGCGAAGCCTTCCGCGTGCGGATCGAGGAACGACTGGGCGAAGCGATCGACAAATATTTCGACGGCAACTTCTCGGGGACGGTGGTCGTCTCCAGGGAAGGCAGCCGCTTCGCCACCGACTGCACCGTGCATCTCGACACCGGCGTCGTCTTCCAGGCGGCCGGCCAGGCGCATGATCCGGAGGCGAGCTTCTTCGACGCGGCGGAGCGGATCGAGAAGCGGCTGCGCCGCTACAAGCGCCGCCTGAAGGATCATCAGAACGGCGGCCACCGCGAGATGGCCTATTCGATCATGGCGGCGATCCCGGAAGAGGCCGACGAGGTCCCCTCCGACTACGCGCCGGCGATCATCGCCGAGACGACGCTCAAGGTCGGCACGCTGTCGGTGGCGGGCGCGGTGATGGAGCTCGATCGCCAGGACAGCCCCTTCGTCCTGTTCCGGAACGCCAATTCCGGCGACCTCAACATCGTCTTCCGCCGCGCGGACGGCAATTACGGCTGGGTCGATCCTTCGAACTACTCGCAGGAATCGTAACGACGCGATAAGCTGCGTCCGGTAGGATGATGTGCCTGAAGTGAGAAGGCTGGCCTTCGATGGAAGTCAATACGCTGATTGACCCCGGCGCAATCCTGCCCGATCTCAAAGCGAATTCGAAGAAGCAGGTGCTGCAGGAACTGGCCGGCAGGGCGGCGGAGCTGACCGGCCTATCCGAGCGGGAGATCTTCGAGACGATCCTCGGGCGGGAAAAGCTCGGGTCGACCGGCGTCGGCAACGGCATCGCCATCCCGCACGGCAAGCTCGCCGATCTCGACCGCATCGTCGGCCTTTTCGCCCGGCTGAGCCGGCCGGTCGAGTTCGACGCCCTCGACGACCAGCCGGTCGACATCGTCTTCCTGCTGCTCGCGCCCCAGGGCTCGGGCGCCGAACATCTCAAGGCGCTCTCCAAGGTCGCCCGGCTGCTGCGCAACCGCAACATCGTCGACGAGATCCGCGCGACACGCGACGGCGGCGCGATCTACGCGCTGATGACCAACGCCATGGCCCAGAACGCGGCGTAGCCCCCGAGCCCTCCCGCTGCCTGTCGGCCCCCCGCTAACGATCAGCCGGGCAGCTCCTCGACCCGTCTTTTTGCGCCTCAGCTGCCGGTTATCGGGTGGCGGCTGGCGTCCGGCCGGCCCTCGCCCCAGGCGTTCAGTCTGACCTATTTATAACACAGGGTTGTTGTTTTCCCTCCATCTTTGCTAGGTTGCCCCGGTCGGATCGTCGGCGCCCGCCCGCGGACGTCGCCGCTGCGGCGGCGGCGCGGAGCGTGCTGCCGGTCCGCGGGACGAAACATGGGGATGGCCGGCTTCGATGAGCGGATCGCTGCTGCAGGGAACGCGGATCGGCGAATTGACGACGCCCTTCGGCAAGGACGTGCTCGTCCTGCACAGGATGACCGGATCCGAGGCGATCAGCGAGAATTTCGACCTGCGCGTCGACGCCCTGTCGAAGCGGCCGCATCTCGATTTTGCCGCCGCCATCGGCGAGCACTGCAGCGTGCGCCTCAACACCATCCGGAACGGCGTCCGCTTCTTCGACGGCCTCTTGACGGCGGCCGAATGGCTCGGCGCCGAGGAAGGCGCCTATCGCTACCAGCTCACCCTCCGGCCCTGGTTCGAGCTCCTCGGTCACCGGGTCAACCGGCTGATCTTCCACGAGATGACGGCGCCCGACATCGTCGCGAAGATTTTCGCGGCCCATGGCGGCCTGGCGCGGTTCGAGCGCCGGCTGACCCGCGCCTACCCGACGCTCGAATACACCGTTCAGTGCGAGGAGAGCGATCTCGATTTCTGCCGCCGGCTGATGGAGGCCCACGGCATCGCCTATTATTTCAGACATGGCCGCGGCGAACACACGCTGGTCATGGTCGACGGCATCGCCGGCTACGAGACCGTGCCGGGCGCCGTGCGCAACTACTATCCCCTCGACCGCCAGTACCGGCGCGACGAGGAGCATTTTTCGCGCATCGTCGCCGGCCGGCGTTTCACCCAGGGCCGCACGACCCTCAACGATTATGATTTCAAGAAGCCCGGGGCCGACCTTACCGCCGAGCGGCGCGGCGACACCGACTTCGCCCATGGCGACCTCGAGGTCTACCGCTTTCCCGGCCGCTACGTCGAGCGCGGCGAGGGTGAGGAACTGGCGCGCACGCGCATCGAGGCGGTGCGCGGTCTCGACCGCCAGATGAATGCGGAGGGCGACTGCATGAGCCTTTCGCCCGGCCATCTCGTGACCCTCGCCAAACATCCCTCGGGCGAGATGAACCGGGAATATCTGACACTCTCGGCCAGCCATCACTACCGCGCCGAAGATTACGTCAGCGGCGCCGCCGGCGACGAGGATTCCTACGAAGGCGTCTGCACCCTGCTTGCCGCCGAGATTCCCTTTCTGCCGCCGGCGACGACGCCGCGTCCGCGGGCTCCGGGGCCGCAGACGGCGAGGGTCGTCGGCGACGGCGAGATCGACTGCGACGAACACGGCCGCATCCTCGTGCGCTTCCACTGGGACCGCGAGGGCGACCAGTCGATGCGCTGCCGGGTCAGCCAGGTCTGGGCCGGCGCCGGCTTCGGCGGCATCTTCATCCCGCGCGTCGGCATGGAGGTGATCGTCGACTTCCTCGACGGCGATCCGGACCGGCCGGTGGTGACCGGCTGCCTCTACAACGGCGACAACCGCCCTCCCTACCCGCTCGCGGACGAAAAGACCGTCGCGGGGTGGAAGTCCAACTCGACGACGGGCGGCGGCGGCTACAACGAGCTGGCGCTCGACGACAGCAAGGGCGACGAGCTGGTCCGGCTGCATGCGCAGCGCGACCTCGAGGCGAAGGTGCTGCACGACGAGCGCCGCGACGTCCTCAACGACCGCACGGTCTCGATCGGCCGCGACGACGGGCTGACCGTCGGGCGCGACCTCACCGTGACGGCCGGCCGCCGCATCACGCTGAGGGTCGGCGCGAGTTCGATCGTCATCGACGCCGGCTCGGTGACCATCCAGTCTCCCAGCGTCGCCATTCGCGCCGCGCAGGAATTCACCTCGCAGGCGGGCATGACCTCCGAGCACGCCGCCGGCGTCACCATGGACATCAAGGGCGCGCTGGTGAAGATCAACACATGAGCGAGGGGACCGGCATCGCACAGTCTTCGCCGGGGGCCGCGGCGGCACCGCCGCAAGGCGCCGCCCTCCCCGCTTTCGCCGCAGACGTCTTTTTCGCCCTGCCGGAGATCGGCGAGGACATGCTCGCCCGCCCCGCCGGCGAAACCTGCCCGCAGTTCCTGGCAAAGCTCGCCGCCTCCGCGACGCCGGAGGAGGCCGTGACCTTCTGCGCCTATCTCCTGCCCTGGCCGGCGGCAATCCTCTGGGCGCATCGATGCCTCCTCGCAAGGCCGGCGCCGCAGGCGCCGCGCGACGCACTCCTCGTCGCGCTCGTCGCCGAGTGGCTGAAAAGTCCGGCCGAGGGCGCCGCCCGCGACGACCTGCGGCGCGAAGCGCTGGCGATCGCCGGGCCGGCGCGGCCCCGCACGCCGCCGGTCTGGATCGCGCTCGGCCTCGGCTGGAGCGCCGGCAGCCTCTCGCCGCCCGACCTGCCACCGGTCGCGCCGCCCGCCTTCGCAACGCCGCGCGCCGTCAATGCCGGCATTCTCGGCCTGCTCGCCGAGGTTTCGCCCGGCGAGCGCGCCGCGACCCTCGCCGAATTTTTGAGCCAGGCACGACGCATCGCCGCCGCCCTCGCGGCGGGACAAGGGATCTGAAGACGGGTCCGGATTCGGCGCGGACGATCGATCGCCGCACAACGGCGGCGCGACGGAACCCCGCCCCGTCCCTTGCCGGGACCCGCGTTTGAACGAGAGCCTGCAGCCGGAGCCGCCCATGCGCATCGACCTCCTGATCGAGAATTTCGACACGCTGGCGAGCGGCGGGCCGACGCGCTTTTCCGCCGTCGGCCGGTCCTTCGAGATCGGCCGCGAGCCGCCGCGCGACTTCCTCCTGCCCGACCCCGACCTCTTCGTCTCCAGCCGCCACTGCGAGATCCGCTGCGAGGCGGGCGGCTTCACCCTCGTCGACCATTCGACAAACGGCACCTTCCTCAACGGCTCGGAGGAGAGGATCTCCGGGCCGCGGCGGCTGGAGACCGGCGACCGGCTGCGGATCGGCCACTATCTCGTCGCCGTCGCGATCAGCGGGGCCGGCGCCCGGGACCTTGGAGATCACGGCTGGGACATCGGGTCGGGCGAGCCGGCGCGCGAGGTCTTGCGAAACGACGGCAGCGGCGGGGCGCGCGACCCGCTCGCGGGCCGCGGCGGCGAGGCCGACGCCAACCCCTGGGAAATCGACGGCCCGGTCGCGCCGCCCGTCGATCTTGCGCCGCCGCCCCGGCCGGACCCGCCGCCCTTCGAGCGTGAGCCCGTCGGCTTCGATCTCGGCGGCGGCCGGTGGCCGGAACCGGCAGGGGCCGCGGCCTGGTCCGACGATCCCGGCGACTTGGGCGAAGGCAAGATACCGGACGAGCCGGGGCGCGCCGAGCATAGGAGCCGCCCCTTCGAACCGGGCGGAGCGGCCGCAACCGACGATGCACCGCCCGGTCTACTCGGGGCCGGCATACTCGGGGCCGGCCTCCGCGGGGCCGACGTCGGCCGGGACGAGGCGGTCCCTGTTCGGGAGGACGATCCGTTCGGAATCGGCATGCCGGCGTCCCGCTCCGTACCGGGGTCGGCGAAAGGACCGGGATCTGGACCTGGGGCGGGATCGGGATTTGCGCCGGCGCCCTACCCGTTACCCGGCGCGCCGGATGCCGCGTCCGACCGGCGTCTCCTCGCCTTGATCGCCGAGGCCGCCGGTCTCGACCCCGCGGTGCTGACGAACAGGCCGCAGGAGGAAGCCGCCCGCGAGATCGGCGCGCTGCTCGCCCTCGTCGCCGGCGGGGTGGGCGACTTGCTGCGGATGCGGGCGAAGGCGAAGACGCTAACCCGCAGCGCCGACCGCACGACGATCGAGGCGGTCGGCAACAACGCGCTGAAATTCTCCCCGACGGCGGAGGCGGCACTCGCCAAGATGCTCGGCGCCGACGGCCCGGGCTATCTGTCGGCGGCCAGGAGCTTCGAGGAGGCTTTCGATGACCTCGCGCGCCACGAACTCGTGACCTTCGCGGCCATGCAGAAAGCTCTGAAGCGGCTGATCGACGACCTCTCGCCGGAATCGATCCTCGCGCGCACGCCGGCCGCCGTCATGCCCTTCGCGAAGAAGGCCCAGGCCTGGGATCTCTTCGTCACCCGCTGGGATGCCAAGACCGAGCCGTTCGAGCACGGCATGCTCGACGTGTTCCTGCAGTATTTCCGCGAGATCTACGACGAAACCAGCCGGTCGCGCGGCGGCTGACGCGGGGGCGCCGGCCACGCGCCCACCGGCGGCAGGGGCGCGGCGGGCGCGAACCGTCGAACATGCATTGCACCTGCGGCGGCGAGCCGGTATGTAACCGGCCCGCGACAGGCGCTTATTGGGGCGTGGCCAAGCGGTAAGGCAACGGTTTTTGGTACCGTCATTCGCAGGTTCGAATCCTGCCGCCCCAGCCACCTCCGCCTGAGCCGTCGAAATTCCGATCGATCCGCTTCCGCCAAGACGCCATTCTGCCGCCTGGCTCGTACGCAAAACCACCGAACGCCCGCCCCTCGTCCATCGAAACAGGGGCCACCGGTCGGTGGGGATCGCCTTGTCACACGCCGGTCGAAAAGCTCGGGAGGACATTCCATCCCGGCCTCTTGCACTTCGGGGACCCGCATGAACGGCGGCGCGCAGCCCCTACTGCAGAACCGATCAAATCCTTTCATGCCCACATGCTGCCACACCGCCCGCCTCACCGCAACCACATTTTGTTCCTTTTCAGTTCTTGTTTTATGCTCGCGGATGTGATGGGATGCAGCAGATCGGAAAACAACTTCAGGGCGCCGTGAGGCGACCCGACGGGGAGGATGGCCGATGGTGTCCCGCGTCAAGACCGTCGCCTTTCAGGGCATCGAGGCCGTGGCGGTCGACGTGCAGGTCATGGTCGCCCCGGGCAAGGTCGGCATCCAGATCGTCGGCCTGCCGGACAAGGCGGTTGCGGAGAGCCGCGAACGCGTCCAGGCGGCGCTCCACGCTTCCGGCCTGTCGATGCCGCCGAAGAAGGTGACGGTCAATCTCGCCCCGGCTGACCTGCCCAAGGAGGGGAGCCACTACGATCTGCCGATCGCTCTCGGGCTGATGGTGGCGCTGGGCGCCGTGCCGTCCGACATGCTTGCCGGCTACTGCGTGCTCGGGGAGTTGTCGCTCGACGGCATGATCACCCCGGTCGCCGGCGTCCTGCCGGCGGCCATGCGTGCCAACGCCCTCGATATGGGATTGATCTGTCCGGCCGAATGCGGTCCCGAAGCGGCCTGGGCGAGCGCGGAGATGCCGATCGTCGCGGCCCGCAGCCTGATCCAGATCGCCAATCATTTTCGCGGCACGCAGGTGATCGCGCGGCCCGAGCCGGTCATCCGCGCCGCCCCGGCGAATCTGCCCGATCTCGCCGAGATCAAAGGGCAGATCATCGCCAAGCGGGCGCTGGAGATCGCCGCGGCAGGCGGCCACAATCTCCTGATGGTCGGCCCGCCCGGCTCCGGCAAGTCGATGCTCGCCCAGCGCCTGCCTTCGATCCTGCCGCCGCTCGCCCCCCGCGAACTCCTCGAAGTATCGATGATTGCGTCGATCGCCGGCGAACTCAGCGGCGGCAAGCTGTCGGACCGACGGCCGTTCCGCAGCCCGCACCATTCTGCCTCGATGGCTGCGATGGTGGGAGGCGGCCTCCGGGCCAGGCCCGGCGAGGTCTCGCTCGCCCATCGCGGCGTCCTGTTCCTCGACGAACTGCCGGAGTTTTCGCCCGTCGTCCTCGATTCCCTGCGCCAGCCGCTGGAGGGCGGCGAGAGCGTGATCGCGCGCGCCAACCATCGGGTGACCTATCCGGCGAAGTTCCAGCTGATCGCGGCGATGAACCCCTGCCGCTGCGGCATGGCCGGCGAGCCCGGCCATCGCTGCGCGCGGGGGCCCCGCTGCGCCGCGGACTATCAGGGCCGGATCTCCGGGCCGCTGGTCGATCGCATCGATCTGCGCGTCGAGGTTCCGGCCGTGACGGCGACGGATCTCATCCGGCCGGCGCCGGCCGAAACCTCCGAGGAAGTCCTCGCCCGGGTCGTCGCGGCGCGCAAGCGTCAGGCCGAGCGCTTCTCGGCATTGGGCCTGCCGGCCGAAACGCTCAATGCGCATTGTTCGGCGAGCCTCGTCGAGGAAATCGCGATGGTCGACGCGCCTGGGAGCCGGCTGCTGCAGGAGGCCGCGGAGAAGCTGAAATTTTCCGCCCGTGCCTACCACCGCATCCTCAAGGTCGCCCGGACGCTCGCCGATCTCGACGCCGCAACGAGCGTCCAACGTGTCCATCTCGCCGAGGCGATATCCTACAGGCTGGCCGGCGAACGGCTGGCAACCGCCGCATGAACACCCGCGTACCAACCGGCAGAGACGCGCCGACCGGCCGGCTTGGGCCAACCGCCGCAGCAATCGCGGGCCGGATGGCTTTGGATTTCAACGCGAGGCTGGGCGTCCTCACATCCCGCCTCGCCGCGGCGGCACGACGAAGGGAGGTGACGGAAGACTTGACGAGGGCAACGGGCGGCTTCTTGCCGGCACCGTCACGATCGGCGAAGAACGATGCCGGCCGCTCGCATGCGCCGGTCAACGGCTCAGTCCAGGTCGAGCCGCATCGTCGCCATGCCGTTCCGGCGACCGAGTTCTTCATAGCCGGCCGAATGATAGACTGCGAGCGCAGGCTCGTTGTCGAGTTCGACCTTGAGCGTCACCGACAGCGCGCCGAGCGCTTTCGCAGTGGCTTCGGCATGGGCCGCGAGTTCCTTGCCCGCCCCGCCACGGGCCGCTTCCTCGACGAAGACATAGACGAGATGGCGCACCTCCGGTCCGATGCCGACGCGAAGCGCGAAGAACCCGACGTCGCGGCCCTCAGCGTCGACCAGATAGAAGGAGGCGTCGTCTGGCTCGCTCAGCCATTTCTCCTGCCACTCCAGCGGATCGAACGGGTGTTTCGCACTCGGATTGACGAGTGCGAGATCGGCTTCGTCGGCAAGCAGCCTCTGCAAGGGCAGGAGGTCGAAGGGCTGGTTCGGGCGGACGGTGAATTCGGCCATGCTGCTGTTCCCATGAAACGTGTGGTCGGTTCATGGCCAGCGATCCTCGCATGGCAGACGGCAGCGGCTCAACCGGCGCGCTTCACTGGACAGGGCTGCGAACTCATATGACAGCAGGTGACGTATTGCTTGGAGGCTGATTCTGTGGCGGCGGTTGATTCCAGGAGCTGCCGCGATGAGCGCTTGTGCCGACGATTGGGGTTCGAAGTCCCGCCTTCGGGTTTTGCTGAAGCATTTTGCCGAGATCGATGACCCGCGCGATGTGCGCCGGCTCTATCATCCGCTTCCCGAAGTCCTGCTGCTTGTTGTCTGCGGGACGATGGCCGACTGCGACGACTACGAAACGATCGCCGCATGGGGCGCTGCGCATCTGCCGTTCCTGCGCCGCTTCCTGCCTTACGAGCACGGCGTGCCCGGCGAGCGCTGGCTGACGA
>NZ_JAFMPY010000017.1 GCF_017353515.1 Jiella sonneratiae | reverse complement strand
CTCTTCGTCCGGGTCGCAATCGACGCTGCGGCCTGACGACCAACCCGTCTCCCAATCCAGAGACGACGAAACTCAGCGCACGGATGCAGACCCTGTGACCCGGCAAGGATCAATCTTCACGGACGACAACATCAAGTCGAGGCGCACGGCCAACCAGTCGCTGAAAGATGCGGGTCTGCCCAAACGCTTCTGATCAGCGCGCCTTGATCCAGCATTCAATGCAAACCGGCGTCGACGGCCGGAAGGGCGCATAGAACAGCTTGCGCGATCGCCCACGCTCACGGAGTTTCCGTCGGAAAACTCTCACCGCGCCGACACCCGGCCCTTCGCGACCAGCCCCAGAACGATCTCCGCCGCCGCCTCGCCGGGCGGGCGGTCGATCGCCATCTGGCGCCGGATCTCGTCGAAGCCGGCAAGCTGCGCCCGGCGCTCCGGCGTGTCTGTCAAAAGCCGGGCCATCCGCCGGGCGAGATGTTCGGGGCGGACGAATTCGTGAAAATGCTCCGGCACCAGCGGGTGGCCGGTGACGAAGTTCGGCAGCGCCGCCGTCCAGGCGCTGACGAGGTGGCGGAAGCGATAGGCGACGGGGTCCAGCCGGTAGGCGAGCGCCATGGGAATGCCGGCGAGCGCCAGTTCGAGGGAGACGGTGCCCGAGGCGGCGAGCGCCGCGTCGGCCCTGGCGAAGGCCTGCCACTTCGCCTCGGTGCCGGTGACGATCTCCGGCTTCACCGGCCAGCCGGCCGCCGCCGTCTCGACGCGACCGCGATGGCGCGTCAGGGTCGGGAGGACCGCCGTGACGCCGGGCAGGAGTTCCGACAGCCGCGCCAGGGTGCCGCCGAAATCATCGATCAGCCGGTCGATCTCGCCGCGGCGCGAGCCGGGCAGGATGACGAGGCACGGCGGCGTCTTCGGCGGCCTTGCGGAAAGCGGCCGGTCGTCGGCGAGGATCGCCGCGAGGCCGGGCTCCTTCATCAGCGGGTGGCCGACATAGGTCGCCGGCGGCCCGTCCAGCCGCTGCAGCACCGCCGGCTCGAAGGGCAGCGCGCAGATCGCGTGGTCGACATAGGGCCGCATCTTCGCCGCCCTTCCCTCGCGCCAGGCCCAGACCGTCGGCGGGATGTAGTTGACGATCGGAACCTTCGGCAGCCGCGCCCGCACCCGTTTCGCCACCCGGTGCGAAAAGGTCGGGCTGTCGATGACGACGAGGGCGTCCGGCCGTGCCGCGACGATGGCGTCGGCGGTCTGGCCGACCCGCCGGATCAGCTGCGGCAGCCGCGCGAGGATCGCCGAGACGCCCATGATCGACAGTTCGTCGATGTCGAAGAGCGTCTCCATGCCCTCCGCCCGCATGTTCTCGCCGGCAAGCCCGACGAGGTCGAGATCGGGGCCGAGGCGCGCCCTCAGCGCCCGGACGAGGTCGGCGCCGATCGCGTCTCCGGAGGGTTCGCCGACGACGAAGGCGATTCTCATGCCGTGCTCCCGGCGGAGGCGGCAGGCCGGGACGCCTCGTCCGGCAGGCCATCCGGCGCAAGGCCGAGCACCGCGATCCCGGCGTCGCGGGCCGCCGCCGCGACGGCGTCGTAGTCGATGACGAGGCTGCGGCCGGCGGAGACGCCGATCGCCCGCACGCCCGCCGCGTCCGCCTCGACGATCGTCGAGACGCCGATGCTCGGCAGGTCGAAGCGCTCGTCCTGCTGCGGCTTGGCGGCCTTGACGAGAGCCAGCGTCTCGCCCCGCCCGAGCCGGTTGCGGGCCCTCAGATCGGCGACGCGGTGGAGCATTTCCCGCGTGCCTTCGGCAGCTTCCAGCGCGATCACCCGCTCCTGCGAGGCGACCACCGCCTGGCCGACGTCGAGCCGCCCGAGGGCCACGGCGGCGCGATGGGCGAGCGCCAGCGCCCGCTCTTCCGACGTTCCCGGCTCGCGCCCGGCGATCCGCCCGGCCGGCGCCAGGAGTTTCGGCTCGACGTCCTGCACCGCCATCGGCTCGAGGCCCTCGTTCTCCAGAAAGCGCGCGGCAGCGCGCAGCAGACGGTCGTCGCCGCCGCGCACGATCGCAAAGGCCGCGGGCAGCTTCAGAAGCGTCGCGAAGCTCGGGACGATGGCGCGGAAGTCCGGCCGCTTCGAGACCGTGCCGCAGGCGACGACGCGGAGGACGCCGCTGCGCTTCAGGAAGCGGATGGCATCGCCGGTCCTGCCCCAGGAATAGTAGCCGCCGGCAAAGCCGTCCCAGTCGTCGCCCTCGGCATCGGCGATGCGCACGACGACCGGCCGAAAGCCGTGAGCGCGGGCCGCTTCAGCGACGATGCGCGGCAGGCGCCCGCCGCCGGCGATCAGGCCCAGGGGTTCGCCGGGAAAGCGCGGCTCCATCGCCTCAGGGAAGCTGCGAATGCCGCGGGAAGCAGAGCGCCCGGTCGCCGCCGGAGCGGATGAAGCCGAGAAGGTCCTGCACCAGCGGATCCTCGGGAAACTCGGCCTGCACCTCGTCGATGTTCTCCTTGAAGGTCAGGTCGTCGGAAAACAGCATGCGGTAGGCGCGCCGGACGTTGCGGATCGCCTCGCGGTTGAAGCCCGCGCGCTTCATGCCGATGACGTTGAGGCCGGAGAGATAGGCGCGGTTGCCGAGCACCATGCCGAAGGGGATCACGTCGCCCTCCACCGCGGCGAGGCCGCCGACATAGGCGTGGTGGCCGATGCGGGTGAACTGGTGGATGCCCGAGCCGCCGGCGACGGTGGCATATTCCCCGACGGTGCAGTGGCCGGCCAGCATGACGTTGTTGATCAGCGTCACATTGCGCTCGATGACGCAGTCATGGGCGACGTGGGCGGCGGTGAAGAAGGCGCAGTTGTCGCCGACGGTGGTCTCCGAGCGGCCCTGGACGGTGCCGGCGTTCATCGTCACGTGCTCGCGGATCAGGCAGTTCTCGCCGATGACGAGGCGCGTGTCCTCGCCGCGATATTTGAGGTGCTGCGGCGCATGGCCGAGCGAGGCGAAGGGCCAGATCTGCGCGCCGCCGCCGATCACCGTGTTGCCCCAGATCGCGACGTGCGAGCGCAGCCGGCTGCCGGCGCCGAGCCGAACCTGCGGGCCGATGTGGCAGAACGGGCCGATCTCGCAGCCCTCGCCGATCTCGGCGCCGTTCTCGACAACCGCGGACGGATGAATGGTCGTCACTGTCATTGTCACCCGGCGTCGCGGGGTACGAGCATCGCGCTCACCGTCGCCTCGGCGACCTTCTGGTCGTCGACCTTGGCGAGGCAGTCGAACTTCCAGATGTTCGCCCGCTTCTTGGTCTGTTTCACGTGATATTCGAGCCGGTCGCCGGGGATGACCGGCTTGCGGAACTTGGCGTTGTCGATCGTCATGAAATAGACGAGCGAGGGAGCGTCGCCGCCCCGCGCCAGCGTGCAGATGGCGCCCGCCGTCTGCGCCATCCCCTCGATGATCAGAACGCCGGGCATCACCGGCGCCGAGGGGAAGTGGCCGAGGAAATGCGGCTCGTTGGCGGTGACGTTCTTGATGCCGACGGCGCTCCTGTCGGCGTCGATGTCGACGATGCGGTCGACCATCAGGAACGGATAGCGATGGGGCAAGAGCTCCATGATCCGGTTGATGTCGGCGCTTTCGAGCGTCGTCGTCTCACTCATCGCTGTCATGCCTCGGCGAACGCCCCTTCTTGGCGAGTTCGGACAAGAATCGCATCTCCCGGAACCACTGGCGGACGGGCTTCGCCGGAATTCCGCCCCAGCGGGCCCCGGCCGGAACGTCGCCCGCGACCACCGAGACCGCCGCGATCTGCGCCCCGTCGCCGATCTCGACATGGCCGTTGATGCCGGTCTGGCCGCCGATCATCACCCCGTCGCCGATCGTCGTCGAACCGGAGATGCCGACCTGGGCGACGATGACGCAGTGCCGGCCCACGGCGACGTTGTGCCCGATCTGGACCTGATTGTCGATCTTCGTCCCCTCGCCGATCACCGTGTCGCGGACAGCCCCGCGGTCGATCGTCGAATTCGCCCCGATCTCGACGTCGTCCTGGACGATCACCCGGCCGATCTGGACGACCTTGTCGAGGCCTTCGGGACCCGGCACGTAGCCGAATCCGTCCTGGCCGATCTTCACCCCCGGATGCAGGACGACGCGGTTGCCGAGAAAGGCGTTCGACAAGGAGACCTGCGGGCCGATGCGGCAGTTGCGGCCGACGGTGCAGCCGGTGCCGACGACGGCGCCCGGAGAGACGACGGTGCCGCTGCCGATCCTCGCATGCGGGCCGACGACGGCGAAGGCCTCGATGGTGACGTCCGGCTCGATCGCGGCGGACGGATCGATCTCGGCGCGCGGCGAGATGCCGGCCGCCGGCAGGATCGCGGCGGGTGTCAGGGCCGCCGGGAACAGCGCCCGGCCGGCCGCCGCGAAGGCGACATGCACGTTGCCGGCGACGAGATGCGGCAGGCCGGCCGGTGCGGCGGCCAGATGCTTCGCCGCGACGATCACGCAGCCGGCACGGCTGCTCGCCAGCTGGTCGAGGTATCGGGGGTTGTCGAAGAAGGAAAGATCCGCGGGGCCGGCGCGATCCAGCGGGCCGAGCCCGGTGATCAGCCTTGCCGGGTCGGTGCCGGCGCCGAGCTCGGCGCCGGTCAGCGCCCCGATGTCCCCCACCGTCAGACCGGCGCCTCGCTTGAAGAATGACGCGTCAGACATGGGCGACCCGAGGTGGGGGAAGCGTTCCCCCACTCCTTTGGTTGGCGTCAGAAGCGCGACGAGAAGCCGAAGGAGAATTCCTGCGTGTCGTCGAATTCTTCCTTCTTGAGCGGATGCGCGTAGTTGACGCGCAGCGGACCGAAGGGCGAGGCCCAGATCAGGCCGACGCCGACCGAGGCGCGCAGCGAGAAGTCGGTGCCCTCGACGCCGGCCTCGTTGGCGAACTCGCTGCCCCAGAGCGAACCGGCATCGGCGAACACCGCGCCGCGGAAACCGAGATCGCGATTGATGCCCGGCAGCGGGAAGGTCGCCTCGGCGGAGGCGTTGGCGTAGTTCTCGCCGCCGATGGCGACGCCGTACTGGCGCGGGCCGATGCCGCGCGTGTCGAAGCCGCGGACGATGTCCTGGCCCTTGAAGAAGTTGTCGAAGACCCGGAGGTCGCCGCCGAGCGCCGAGACGTTGCCGGCCCCGCCCGACAGCTGGCCGACGACGTCCCACTCCTCGCTGAGGAGGTTGAAATAGGAGGCCTTGGCCGTGCTCTTGATGTATTTCGCGTCGCCGCCGATGCCGGCGAATTCCTGCCCGATCGAGCCGACGAAGCCGTTGCGCGGATCCTGGTTGTTGTCGAGCGTGTTGTAGGTGAACTGATAGGATGCCGAAGAGGTCCGGTAGTCGCCGGCGCAGATCGCCTCGTTGATGATCGGCGAGTCCGTGAAGGACGGCGCGGTCAGCGGGTTGCCGCCTTCGTCGAACAGGTTGCTCTTGGGATCGGGATTGCTGCAGGTGCTGTCGATGTACTGGTCGGGATCGGTCGGATAGTCGGGATTCTCGACCGTCTGGCCGGTATCGCCGCCGTAGCTTTCCTGCTTGTAGTTGTAGGCGATCGTCGCCGTCAGGTGCTCGGTGATCGGCGCCGAGAGCCGGACGTCGCCGCCGGTGCGCTTGACGTCGTAGTCGTCGGTCGAGGTTTCGGTGTGGTAGACGTCGAAGCCCGCCGCAAGACGCTGACCGAGGAAATACGGTTCGGTGAAGGAGAGCTGATAGCTGCGGGAGTTGGTGCCGACGCCCGCCGAGACCTTGATGAACTGGCCGCGCCCGAGGAAGTTGCGCTCCTGGATGCCGACTTCGGCCACCGGACCCGACGAGTCGCCCGAGGTGGTGTAGCCGCCGCCGATCGAGATCTCGCCGGTCGCCTTCTCGTTGACGTCGACGATCACGATGACGCGGTCCGGCTCGGAGCCGGGGGCGGTCGAGATCTTCACGGTGGTGAAGTATTTCAGGTCTTCCAGCCGCTGCTTGGCCCGCTGGATCAGCACCTGGTTGAAGGCGTCGCCCTCGGAGATGTCGAACTCGCGGCGGATGACGTAGTCGCGGGTCTTGGTATTGCCGCGGATCTCGATGCGCTCGATATAGGCGCGCGGCCCCTGGTCGATGACGTAGTCGATGGCGATGGTGTGGTTGGTGAAGTCGCGATCGCCGCGCGGCGTGACCTGGGCGAAGGCGAAGCCCTTGTTGGCGAGGGCGTTGGTGACGTTGACGAGGGAGTCCTCGACGTCCTTGGCGCTGTAGACCTCGCCCGGCGTCGTGTCGAGCTGGCTGTAGAGCGCCTCGGTGTCGACGCCCTCGATGGTCGAGTCGATCCTGACATTGCCGAAGGCGTAGCGCTCGCCCTCGTCCACCGTGAAGGTGATGAAGTAGGAGTTCTGGTCCGGATCGAGCTCGGCGACGGCCGACAGGATCCGGAAATCGGCATAGCCGTGATTGTAGTAGAAGCGCCGCAGCGTCTCTTCGTCCGACTGCAGCTTGTCGGGATCGTAGACGTCGTCGCGCTGGATGAAGCTGAGGATGCCGGTCTCGCGCAGCGAGATCACCTGCTTCAGACGCGCGTCGGAGAAGGCGTTGTTGCCGACGAAGCTGATCGAGCCGATCTTCGTGCGGTCGCCTTCCTGGATGTTGTAGATGACGTTGACGCGGCCTTCGCCGATCGGCTGGGTCTGCGCGGTGACGACGGCGTCGCTGCGGCCGATCGAGACGTAGGCCTTCTTGATCTCCTCGACGTCGGCGTCGACGACCTGCTGCGAATAGGCGCCGCGCGGGCGGGTCTGGACGGCGGCCGAGAGCTGCTGGTCCTTGATCTTGGAATTGCCCTGGAACAGCACCTGGTTGACGATCTGGTTCTCTTCCACGTCGATGGTCAGCGTGCCGCCGGACTGGCTGATGCGGACGTTCGAGAACAGCCCCGTCGAGTAGAGGCGGCGGACGGCGGCGTCCTGGTCGGCGTCGGTGACGTTCTGGCCGGGCTTGATCGAGATGAAGCCGCGGACCGTGTCGGCGTCCACCCGCTTGTTGCCCCGCACCGCGATCCGGTTGACGACGGCAGCCGCCGCGACGCCCGTCGAGGCGAGCTGTATGGTCAGCGACGTCGCCATGAGGAAGGTCGAAGACAGCGCGATCGCGGCCGCTGCGCGCAAAATTCTCGTTCCAGCCGTCATGTTTCCAACCACCTTGTCGTCTTCTTGCCGTTCCGCAGGACGCGCATTTCCAGCGTCCGCCTTAAACCGGTTGCCGCGCCCCGTTCAAGCAAACTCGTCGGAGTGGATTGAGGAATCGGAAACGCCGTTGCAAGGCGGTCACGAACCATGGCGACATGGTTAATCAACGGTTCCCCCAAACCCCTCGGACAGGCACCCCTTAAACCTGGCCCGAAATGTCATTCCAGAATGCAAATATCATGAGCATCGTGACGAGAGCGAGACCGATCCTGAAACCCAGTTCCTGCACCCGCTCGCTCAGCGGCCGGCCCCTGACCGCCTCGAATGCGTAGAACAGCAGATGGCCGCCGTCGAGCATCGGGATCGGCAAAAGGTTCAGTATTCCAATGGAAATCGACAGCAGCGCCGCGAGATTGAGCAGCGCGCCGAGGCCGATGGTCGACACTTGGCTCGAGACCTGGGCGATGCGGATCGGGCCGCCGATCTGGTCGGCGCTCTGCCGGCCGGTGACGACCTGGCCGATGAAGCCGACCGTCTCCTTGGCGACGAACCAGGTCTGCGAGACGCCATAGCCGATCGACTGCAGCGGTCCGAGCCGTTCGAGCCGGAAGCTGCCGTTGGAATTGTCGGCGCGAAGCCCGACGATCGGCGTCGTGAAGCTGTTGCCGAACTCGTCCTTGCGCGTCTCCATGCGCGGCGTCACGGTGAGGCGGACGGGATTGCCGCCGCGCTCCACCTCGAAGCTGATCGGGTTCTCCCCGGCGGCCGCCACGTGGCGCTGCAGGTCGGAGAAATAGTCGATCGCCTCGCCGTCGGCGGAGACCACCCGGTCGCCGGGCTCAAAGCCCGCCGTCGCGGCGGGCGAATTCGGCTCGACGGCGGAGACCACCGGATCGCCGACCACCCGCCCGTTGACGAAGACGACGGCGGAGAAGATGACGATCGAAAGAACGAAGTTGGCGATCGGCCCGGCGGCGACCGTCGCCGCCCGCCGCCCGACGCTCACTGCCGGAAAGGCCTGTCGGCGATCGGTCTCGCTCATCGCCTCCACCGCCCCGCGGTCGGGAACCGAGGCGGCGTTCTCGTCGCCGAGGAACTTGACGTATCCGCCGAGCGGAATCGCCGCGAGCTTCCAGCGCGTTCCCCGGCGATCGGTGAAGCCGGCGATCTCCGGGCCGAAGCCGACCGAGAAGGTCAGCGCCTTGATGCCGCACAGCCGGCCGATCAGGAAATGACCGAGTTCGTGGAAGAACACGATGATCGTCAGGACGAAGAGGAACGGCACGACGTAGATCAGCCCGTGATCCCAAAGTCCGGCGGCAATCGAACCGATCTCCATCGATCCTCACTCCTTGTGGCGGAGGCGGCACCCGAAGGCGTCTGCCTCGTTCTATAGCAGCGGGCACGAAATGCGCAAACATCTGCGCGAGGCCCGCCCGTCGACGTCATCGGCCGCAAAGGCCCGCGCCCCTTCCGGCCGCAGGACCTGCGCCCCCTTCCGGCGAACCCATCTTCCGACCCGGGCCTTCCTCCTACACCGGAAACAGGCCGAAGGCGGGCTGGTCGAAGCCGGCGAAGGCGACGCCGACGCCCCAGGCGACGGTGGTCGCGACGATCAGCGCGTCGATGCGGTCCATCAGCCCGCCATGGCCGGGGATGAGCCTGCCGGAATCCTTGACGCCGAAACGCCGCTTGATCCAGGATTCGTAGAGATCCCCGGCCTGGCCGGCGACCGACAGGATCGCCGCGAGGGCGACGATGCGCGGCTCGACGCTGCCGGTCGCGGCATAGGCGAAGAGCGAGCCGAGGGCCACCGCCGCGGCGAGGCCGCCGAGCGCCCCGGACATCGTCTTCTTCGGCGAGACCCGCGGCATCAGCTTCGGCCCGCCGATCGAGCGTCCGGCGAAATAGGCGAAGATGTCGCTCGCCCAGACCACCGTCACGACGAAGCCGATGCTCAGGAGGCCCGCGGTGTCGGCGCCGCGTAGCAGCGCTGCGGGGAACGTCGCCGCGCCGGCATAGCACAGGCCGAGCAGCAGCCAGTCGGCCTTGCGCTCGTTGCGGTCGATGAAGGCGAGGAACAAGGTGCCGGCGCAAAGCACCAGAAGCGCGGCGAGCGCGAAGCCGAAGGCGAAGAGGACCAGCGACAGATAGAAGACGCGGCGGCCGAAGGTGAAATGCGGCCGCAGCCGGCGGGCACGGGTGATGCGCGACCATTCGTCGAAGACGATGAAGCCGGTGGCGCAGCACAAAAGCCGGAAGCCCCAGCCGCCGGCGAAGACCAGCAGCGCGACGAAGAGCCCCAGGACGACGGCCGAGATCAGCCGCGAACGAAGATCGCTCCAGCTCCCCTCGGCGAAGAAACGTCTGACGCCGAGCCCCATTCCGGTCAGGATGCGATTTCCCGCGACAATCCTCCGAAGCGGCGATCGCGGCTGGCATATTCGGCGAGGGCGCCTTCGAAGGCCTGACGGTCGAAGTCGGGCCACAGGCACGGCAGGAAGACGAACTCCGAATAGGCCGCCTGCCAGAGCAGGAAGTTCGAGAGGCGCAGTTCGCCGCTGGTGCGGATGATCAGATCCGGGTCGGGAATGCCGGCGGTGTCCATGTGCTCGCCGAGATAGTCGGCCGTCAGCGCGTCGAGCGTGACCTCCCCCGCCGCGAATTTCTCGGCGATGCGCCGGACGGCCCGCGCCACCTCGTCGCGGGCGCCGTAGTTGAAGGCGACGACGAGGGTCTGGCGGTCGTTCTCCCGGGTCAGGTTCTCGGCCTCTTCGAGCAGCGAGCGGATGTCGGGCGACAGGTCGTCGCGCGCGCCGATGACCCGCACCCTGACGCCCTCCTTGTGGAGATCGGCGAGGTCGCGGCGGATGAAGTGCTTCAAGAGCCCCATCAGCTCCTCCACCTCGTCCTTCGGGCGCCGCCAATTCTCCGACGAGAAGGCAAAGAGCGTCAGATACTCGATGCCGAGTTCGCCGGCGGCCCTGACGGCCGCGCGCACCGCCTCGACCCCGCGGCGATGGCCCATGCTGCGTGGCAGGCCGCGCGCGCGTGCCCAGCGTCCGTTGCCATCCATGATGATGGCCACATGTCGGGGATGCCGCACCATCCTCGCCCCTTCCTGCGCTTAGCCCTCGCCGGCGCGACGCACCGGCCCTCCTGCAACCCTATACCTGCATGATTTCGCCTTCCTTGACGGAAAGCAATTTATCGATTTCCGAGATCGTCTCGTCGGTCATCTTCTGGACCTTGTCGGACTGCTGGCGGCTTTCGTCCTGGCCGATGTCGCCGGCCTTCTCGTTCTTCTTCAGCGTGTCCATGCCGTCGCGCCGGACGTGACGCACGGCGACGCGCGCGCTCTCGGAGTACTGATGCGCGACCTTCACGAGTTCCTTGCGCCGCTCCTCGTTGAGTTCGGGCAGCGGGATGCGCAGCGTGGTGCCGTCGGTCACCGGGTTGAGGCCGAGATTGCTCTCGCGGATCGCCCGCTCGACCTTGCCGACCATCTGCTTGTCCCAGACCGAGACCGAGACCATGCGCGGCTCCGGCACGGAGACGTTGGCAACCTGGTTGAGCGGCACCTGGGAGCCATAGGCCTCGACGGTGACGGGATCGAGCAGATTGGCCGAGGCACGACCGGTACGAAGACCGGCGAGATCGCTCTTCAGGTTGGAGACGGCCCCTTCCATGCGGCGCTTCAGTTCGGTGAGATCGAGTGCGGCCATTGTTCGTATCCTCTCTTCATCATGCAAAAGCGTCGAAAGAATCGACTGTCAGTCCGAAACGATCGTCGCCCGGCCGGCGCCCGCCAGGATCCTCGCGAACTCGCCCTTCTGGTGGATCGAGAAGACGACGATCGGAATGTGGTTTTCGCGGGCGAGCGCGACGGCCGCGACGTCCATCACCTGCAGCCCGCGCGCCAGCACCTCGCCGTGGGTCAGGCGGTCGAAGCGCTCGGCGCTCGGCACCTTCTTCGGGTCGGCGGAATAGATGCCGTCGACCTGGGTCCCCTTGAACAGCGCCGCCGCCCCCATCTCGGCGGCGCGCAGCGCGCCGGCCGAATCGGTGGTGAAGAACGGGTTGCCGGTGCCGCCGGCGAAGATCACCACGCGGCCGGCCGCCTGATGGGCGAGCGCCGCGCGCTGGGTGAAGCTTTCGCAGATCTCGGGCATGGCGATCGCCGACAAGACGATCGCGTCGACGCCCATCTTGGTGAGCGAGGTGCGCAGCGCCAGGGCGTTGATCACCGTGCCGAGCATGCCCATGTGGTCGCCGGTGACCCGGTCCCCGCCCTTCGACGCGACGGCGACGCCGCGGAAGATGTTGCCGCCGCCGATCACCACCGAAATCTCGACGCCGAGCGCCCGCGCCTCGGCGATGTCGGAGGCGATGCGGTCGACGACCGCGACGTCGATGCCGAATCCCTGCTCGCCCATCAGCGCTTCGCCGGAGACCTTCAGCAAGACGCGGCGATAGCGGATTTCCGAGATCATCGAGCTTCCTGTTCCAACCCTTTGGCGCAGTCCGGGGCAAATGCCCGCGCGCCGTCATTCCGTCGCCCGACCTCGCCGATCGGGGGCCGCGATGCGCGGGACCGGCCACGGCGACGCGCGACGGGCCTCTCCGCTGTCGCCTGCGGATACATTAAGGGCGCCCGCTTGTGAAGCGAGCGCCCTCTCATCGACTGCCGAGATCGGCCGCGAAAAGTCCCGAGAGCGCAGCCGGACGCCGGAAGGCCGGCGCCCGTCGCCCCGCGGCTTACTTCTTGCCGGCGGCCGCCGCGACTTCGGCGGCGAAGTCCGACGTCTCGCGCTCGATGCCCTCGCCGAGCGCGAAGCGGACGAAGGCGGTGATCTTCGCCGGTGCGCCGAAATCCTTCTCGGCCTCGGCGAGAGCCTTCTCGACCGTCAGGTCCGGATTGATCACGAAGCTCTGCTTGAGGAGGACGACCTCCTCGTAGAACTTGCGCAGCCGGCCCTCGACCATCTTCTCGATGATGTTCTCCGGCTTGCCGGAGGCGCGCGCCTGCTCGGAGAAGATCGCCTTCTCGCGCTCGACGACGGCGGGATCGATCTCGTCGGCGGTGAGCGCCAGCGGGTTCGTCGCCGCGACGTGCATCGCGACCTGGCGCCCGAAGGCGGTCAGCTTGGCCTTGTCGCCGGCGGATTCCATCGCGACGAGCACACCCAGCTTGCCGAGGCCGTCGGCGACCTGGTTGTGGATGTAGGTCGCGACGACGCCGTCGGAGACCGACAGCATCGCCGAACGGCGCAGGCTCATGTTCTCGCCGATGGTGGCGACGGCGTCGCGCACGGTGTCGGCGACCGACTTGCCGGAGGCCGGATGGGTCGCGGCGGACACCGCCTCGACGCTGCCGTCGGTCGACAGAGCGACCTTGGCGATGTCGCGCACGAGCGTCTGGAAGGCCTCGTTGCGGGCGACGAAGTCGGTCTCGGAATTGACCTCGACGACGACCGCCTTGGCGCCTTCCGACGCCACCCCGATCAGACCCTCGGCCGCCGTGCGGCCGGACTTCTTGTCGGCCTTGGCGATCCCCTTGGTGCGCAGCCAGTCGATCGCAGCTTCCATGTCGCCGCCGGTCTCGGAGAGCGCGGTCTTGCAGTCCATCATGCCCGCGCCGGTCTTCTCGCGCAGGTCCTTCACCATCGAAGCGGAGATTGCCATCTTCAGCCTTCCTCGGAAATGATTTGGCGCACCGGCTCGACAGAACGGGTGCGCCGCAATTGTGACGCAGTGATTACCAACTGGCGTCGCCGGCGGGCGACCGGCAGGCCGCCCTGGCCCGCCGCGCCGCCCTCGAACGGGATCAGCCTGCGGCCTGGCCCGTGGCGTTCTCGGCGAGTTCGGCGGCCTCGCTCGCCGATGCGCCGCCGGAGACCGCCTCTTCCGGCAGTTCCTCGATCGGAGCATCCTCGAGCTCGCCGATGTCGATGCCCATGTCGCCCTGCTGGCGGGCGATGCCGTCGACGGCGGCGCGCGCGATCAGGTCGCAATAGAGCGCGATGGCGCGGGCGGCGTCGTCATTGCCCGGGATCGGGTAGTCGATCGGTGCCGGATCGCAGTTGGAATCGACGACCGCGACGATCGGGATGTGCAGGCGCTTGGCTTCCTCGATCGCGATCGACTCCTTGTTGGTGTCGATGACGAAGATCATGTCGGGCACGCCGCCCATGTCGCGGATGCCGCCGAGCGCGCGGTCGAGCTTGTCGCGCTCGCGCTGCAGCGTCAGCCGCTCCTTCTTGGTGAAGGCCTGGGCCTCGCCGCCGGCGAGCAGCTCGTCGAGCTTGCGCAGGCGCTGGATCGACTGCGAAATGGTCTTCCAGTTGGTCAGCATGCCGCCGAGCCAGCGGGCGTTGACGTAGTACTGGGCCGAGCGCTGCGCCGCGTCTGCGACGAGCTCCGAGGCCTGGCGCTTGGTGCCGACGAACAGGACGCGGCCGCCGCGGGCGACGGTGTCGGAGACGGCGAGCAGCGCCCGGTGCAGCAGCGGCACGGTCTGGGCGAGGTCGAGAATGTGGATGTTGTTGCGCGCGCCGAAGATGTAGGGGCTCATCTTCGGGTTCCAGCGGTGGGTCTGGTGCCCGAAGTGGACGCCCGCCTCGAGGAGCTGGCGCATCGAATAGTCTGGCAGTGCCATGCTTGTCTGTTCCTTTGACCGGTTATGCCTCCACGGAAAGAAGCGACAGGACTGCCGCCACCGGTGGGCAGGAGCGGACCGGAACCTGATGCTCCAGCCGTTCCAACCCGATTTCCGTGTGTGGAATGGGCCGCGCCATACATCAAACCGCCCGCCTTGGCAACTCGCGGCGCGGCCGAGAGGAGGTCGATCGCGTGAAATGAGGTCGCCGGGAAGGCGACTGGCCCGATCTCCCCTCTGGCGGGGGAGATCGAGGCGTCGCCGGTGGCGCTTCGCGAAGGCCGCCGACGGGCGTTGCTTGTTCAGTCCCCCACGGGACAGGTCGGCGCGTCGTCGAGCTGAAGGCTGGCAAGCCGCGCCTTCAGCGAATAGCCGTCGAACTTGAGGAGCTGGTTGCCGGTCACGCCGTTCTCGAACAGCGTGTAGACGGTCTCGAAGACCGGCAGGCCGTCCTCGTCGCTGTCGGAATTATAGAAGGATTCGGTGACCTTCCAGGCCTTCAGGCCCTCCAGCCGCTCGGCGATCGCCGCCGGATCGGTCGCGGCCGGATCGGCGTCATCATCCGCCGCGTCGCTTTGCGCCGTCGCTCCGGCCTCGCCCGGCAAAACCGCGTCCGGACCGGCCTCGCCGGCGGCATTCTCCCGGTCCGGGGCGGTCGGATCGGCTTCCCCGGGATCTGCCGGGTCCGCCGCCTGCGGCGCAGCGCTGCCGGGATCCTTCGTCGGGGAGCCGGCGTCCGCGCCGGCCGTGGCGTCGCCCCAGGCGGTGGCTTGCCCTTCGCCGCCCAGCGGTTTCCCGGCGGGAGCGCCCGGCCGCGCGCCGTAACCGGCAATCTCCTCGGACAGTTCGGCCGCCGCGAGCGGGGTGATCACGACGGTGCTCGTCGTGTCCTTCTCCGCGTCGGAATCGCCCTGGAAGACGCGGGATTCGAAGATCGGCACGCCGGCCTTCGCCGCCTCGATCACCTTCTGGGTATGGTGGATCGGAAACAGCGCCGCCTCGAGCGTCACCTCCTGGGGGGACGGCTCGCTATAGGCGACGACGGTCTTGCCGTCCGCCGTCTTCGCCTCGCCCTTGGTCGTGCTGTCGGCCACCGAATCGACGAAGCTCTCGGCGTCGAAGGTGAAGCGCTTGCCGTCGCGGCTCTCGCCGAGCCGGATCTGCTGGTCGGTGACGACGATCTCCTGGTCGCGCAGAAAGCGCGCGACGAAGCGGTAGTCGATGCCGTAGCCCGAACAGTCGCCCTTCTCGGACAGAGCGACGGCGATGCGCCCGTCGACGCCGAGGATCTCGTCGCTCGCCGCGTCGAGCCCCACCTCGTAGGCGGCCCGGTGCGGCGTGAGCGCCGCGGCCTCCGCCGCTGCGGCTCCGCCGGCCGCCAGCAGCGGTGCGACGCAGAAAGCCAGCAGGACCCTGGACCATTGCGCTGCCGAGGCTCGTTGGGTCATCAAGTTCGATCTTTCACTCGCCTCTGGGATCGGCTACCGAACGCTGCAGCGCACATTGCCGACGGTCGCGGCATCTCGCCATCGAGCCGACCGTGATCCACTCGGTCCTATCCGCGACAGAAAAGGAAGACAACATCATGGCCGATACGATCGAAAGCCGCCTCGAGGCCGCGGGCGTCACGCTGCCGGAAGCGTCGGCGCCGGCGGCGAACTACGTGCCGACGGTCACCTTCGGCGCGATCCTCCAGACTTCCGGCCAGCTGCCGATGGAGAACGGCGCCCTCGCCGTGACCGGCAAGCTCGGCGCCGGGGTCGATCTTGCGGCGGGCCAGCGGGCGGCGCGGCTCTGTGCCGTCAACGTTCTCGCCCAAGCAAAGAGCGCCCTCGGCGGCGACCTTTCGCGGGTGAAGCGGCTGCTCAAGCTGACCGTCTTCGTCGCCAGCGACCCGGACTTTTCCGAGCAGCACAAGGTCGCCAACGGCGCCTCGGACTTTTTGGTCGAGATCCTCGGCGAGGCCGGCCGCCACGCGCGTTCGGCGGTCGGCGTGCCGGCCCTGCCGATGAACGCCGCCGTCGAGGTCGAAGCCATGTTCGAGATCGCCTGACGTGAAGCCGAGCTACGACGGGCCGTTCCGCTGGCTGGTGGAACGGCCGATCGCCCATCGCGGGCTGCACGACGGCAACCGTACGATCCCCGAAAACTCCGTGCCCGCCGCACTGGCGGCGATCGCCGCCGGCTATGCCATCGAATGCGACGTGCAGATGTCGGGAGACGGCACGCCGCACGTCTTCCACGACGCGACGGCCAACCGGATGACCGGCCGGCATGCCGCCATCGCCTCGCTGTCGGACAAGGACCTTGCCGGGCTCACCCTCGGCCCGACCACCGCGACCATCCCGACGCTCGAACGCTACCTCTCGCTGGTCAACGGCCAGGTGCCGCTGGTCGTCGAGATCAAGGGCAACGAGAAGACCCGCGACCCGGACTATTTCGCCCGGATGAAGCCGCTCGTCGACGCCTATCCCGGACACCTGGCGCTGATGTCGTTCGACGACTGGCTGATCGACCAGATGCTCGCCGGCCGGCCGGCCGGCCGACCGATCGGGCTCACCGCCGACGGCCGTCGCGCCGGCGTCCTCGCCGGCCACCGAGAGATTTTCGAGCGCGGCTGCGACTTCGTCTCCTACGACGTCCACGACCTGCCGAACCCTTTCGTCACGTGGGTCCGCGAGGAAAGGCGGGCGCCGGTGATCTCCTGGACGGTGCGCAACGAGGCCGAGCAGGCTGTCAGCCGGCTCTACGTCGACCAGATCACCTTCGAGGACTTTGCGCCGCAGCAATGATCCCTTGCGCCGCGGCGCGGAAGGTTTACTTCATCGCGCATGAGGCAGCAGCGCGAAGCCCGCGGACGCGCGGTCACGGTGAGGATCGCGGAGACGATCGGCGCGATCGACCCGGCCGTCTGGAACCTTCTGGCCGAGACCCGGCCGGTCGACGAAACCGCGTCGGGCCGGACCGGCCGGCCGGAGACGGCAGAGGCCGGCTCGTCGGGGCCGGCCAATCCGTTTCTGTCGCATGCCTTCCTGAAGTCGCTGGAAGACGCCGGCTGCGTCGGCGAGCGGGCCGGCTGGATGCCGCAACACCTCGTCGTCGAGGATGCCGAGGGGAAACCGGTCGCCATCGCTCCGGCCTATCTGAAGGGCCACAGCCAGGGCGAATACGTCTTCGATCACGGCTGGGCCGATGCCTTCGAACGCGCCGGCGGCGACTATTATCCGAAGCTGCAGATGTCGGTGCCCTTCACGCCGGTGACCGGACCGCGGCTTCTCGTCGGCAGCGGCGAGGGCGCGGCCGAACGCCGGGCGGCGCTCGCCGCGGGCGCGCGGGCCTATCTGTCTGAGACCGGGATCTCCTCGGTCCACGCGACCTTCCTGGAGGCGGCCGATCTCAACGCCCTCTCGGATGCCGACTGGCTGCACCGCATCGACCAGCAGTTCCATTTCTTCAACCGCGGCTACGAAAGCTACGAGGCGTTTCTGGAAACGCTCGCCTCGCGCAAGCGCAAGGCGCTGAAGAAGGAGCGGCGCGAGGCGCTGGCGAACGACATCGCCATCGAATGGCTGACCGGCAGCGACCTCACCGAAGCCGCCTGGGACGCCTTCTTCGCCTTCTACATGGATACCGGCAGCCGCAAATGGGGCCGGCCCTATCTCAACCGCCGGTTCTTCTCGCTGGTCGGCGAACGGATGGCGGACCGGATCCTGCTTGTGATGGCGAAGCGCGAGGGCCGCTACGTCGCCGGGGCGCTCAACTTCATCGGGCGCGACGCGCTCTACGGCCGCAACTGGGGCTGCATCGAGGATCACCCCTTCCTGCATTTCGAGGTCTGCTACCATCAGGCCATCGACTTCGCCATCGAACACCGGCTCGCGGTCGTCGAGGCGGGGGCGCAGGGGCAACACAAGCTCGCCCGCGGCTACGAGCCGGTGACCACCCATTCCGCCCATTACATCGCCCATCCGGGCCTGCGCCGCGCCATCCGCGACTATCTCGCGGCCGAGCGCGACGAGGTGGAGCGCGTCGGCGAGGTGCTCGGCGAACACGTGCCGTTCAAGCGGGGGTAGAACGCATTCCGTCCGCACGGAAGGCACGGCCGAACGCAGGCAATCAAAGCGAAGCTGCCTGGCTCGGCAGCATGTGGGAGATTTCGAACAGTGCGAAGTCGCGCACATTTTCCGTGATCACGGTCAGTCCATGAACGTGTGCCGTTCCGGCTATCATGGCATCTCCAACCCCGGGGGCACCGCCACGACCGATGGCGCGCGCCTCCAGCCTGCCGGAAATTAGCGCCGTCGGGAGATCGATGGGGAGGAACTTGCCGCCAAATCCGACCAGCACACTGTCGAGCCAATGAGTCAACGCTGTCGCCTTGGCGGTGGCGCCTCTGAGGCTGAGACGCTCGATCCCTCTCTCGAGTTCATGGACGGTGACGACAGACATGAAGACGAGGCCGTCCTGATCGGCCCGCCGCAGCCAATGTGCGAAGTTCGGCGAAAAGGTCCGCTTGGTCGGCGCCAACTTCGAGATCACGTTGGTATCGATCAGATAGGCTTTCACAGATCGACGTCTCGCGGCGCAGAGCGATTGCGTTCCAATTCCTCGTCACCACCTGGGAAAGCCATCAGCAGGTCGACCAGGCCAGGCTTTCGACTGGCCACAGCGTTGCGCGCCACCTCCGCGGCTTCGGGAGGAACGATTGCCGCGACGGTCAGGCCGTCGCGCGTGATCCTTACGATCTCTCCGTGCGCGGCAAGCTCGACCAACTTGGCGAGATCGGCTTCGGCATCCTGCAATGAGACTTCCGACATATTCTGTACACCGCTTCGCCCGCATCAAGTCCCAGTGTGAACGCTTCGTCTGCAATTGCAAGACGAGGCATACTCGATCCATCGACAAGATGTCCGCCCTGCCTACCATCCGTCTCGACAAAACACAGCCTCGGGAGCCCTCATGACCACCGCATCGCCCGCCTACGAAGGTGACAACGTCTTCGCGAAGATCCTCAAGGGCGAGATCCCCAGCGAGAAGCTCTTCGAGGACGCGGTGGCGCTGGCGATCATGGACGTGATGCCGCAGTCGAAGGGGCACTGCCTGGTGATCCCCAAGGCGCCCTCGCGCAACATCCTCGATGCCTCCGACGCGACGCTGCAGGCGGTGATGCCGCGGGTGGCAAGGCTCGCCAGGGCGGCCAAGGCGGCGTTTGCGGCCGACGGCGTACGGGTCGCGCAGTTCAACGAGGAGCCCGCCGGCCAGACGGTGTTCCACCTGCATTTCCACGTCATCCCGATCTACGCCGGCGTCGAGTTGAAGCGCCATGCCTTCGGCGAGGTCCCGATGGAGACGATCAGGGAACATGCCGAAGCGATCCGGCGAGAACTTGCAAAAACTTGATATTGACTATCGATCCGGCTTCAAAATCGAGACTACCTTACGGCGCCTGCGCAGATGCCGGAGAAAGTTCGTGTATTATTTCGTGTCTTCCGATTTTGACTTAAAGTGATCGATGTCGTCTTTAGACGTGCGCCGAACGAACTCGGCAAAAGCGCCGCGACCTGCTTCACGGGCGATCAACTCGACAACCCCGACCAATTGCGGATCGAGGTGTCGCGCCGCATTCTCGCGACGTGCAGCGTCATCTGTGCGAAAGGCGGGAACGTTCTCCCCACGCTCTTTTCGCAGTCCGCGTTCTCCGAGCGCGCCGGCATACGGTGACTGCATCCGCATGCGCTCGATGAGCCAAGCCTCGTTGAGGAGAAAGAGGACGAGCAGAGCCGCCAAGGACAGCATGATCGTCGCGATCATGGCCATGGCAAACGAGAAAGAGACTGGGAGTACCGTGTCCATCATCTTTTCTCCTTACAGTGCCGTCCGTGTCCGCTTTCATCAATGAACTTGCCGACCAAGATAATGTTACGAACGTCGAATGGGTAGTGGCTAGGAAAGCCTGAGGGTCTCACCGAGCGCTTTGAGATTGGCCGATGCTCTTCGAAAGCGCCGCGCCGTCGCGTCTGCCCGGCCTCGGAACACGAAGAAGCCCGCATAGCCGACAGCCCCGACAACAGCGGCGACAACGAGCGCCGGACCGGCCAGGCCGGCCGCCGTCGCCGCAACGGGACCGAGGACAAAGGCGGCCGTTGCAGTGCCGGCCGAGCCGAGCGTCACAGCAACCGATCCGCCCATGCCTGTACCAAGCCGTGAACTCGAATCCTCGGCTGCTTTGGCGCTTTCATCGGCAGCGGCAACCGCATCAGCGATCGCCTCGACGAGACGTTCGCGCAAGAGCGACGCAGAATTTGCATAAGTCGCGAGAGAATCGTCCAAAGCCCGCCGCAAGCGCAGCCGAAGTCTGCCGGATTCCGCAACCGCTTCGAGGGCTTCAATGAAGCTCTCCCGCCTTGTCTCACTGGCATGCCCGACATCTTCAAATTCGATGAGACGTATCGTCTCAGCAAGGAGGCGTTCGACAGGGTCATGGGCATCGACGGCCGGGTTAGATCGCTGGGCGTGGTCCTCGTCGAAACGCGACATTCGATTCCCGATGGTGCAACTGAATGCATTCGAGAATATCACCACCTGTAGGGGATAAGGGCAAGACGGAGTGCTGCCCGAAATGACGGTAGCCTTCTGGAAGGCCGATCCGGGGCAGAACGCTCACCCCGTCCCCGCACCCGTCGCCAGGGCCCACGCACCGATCACCAGCTCGGCGACGAAGATCGCGACGAGAATCCGCCGCCGCGACAGCTGGTAGGCGGCAAAGCCGGCGCCCAGAGAGGCGAGCCTGACCAGCGTCGGGATGTCGGCCAGCGCCCCCGAGGGATAGAAGACCAGCTGCGCGATGACGGCCGCGACCAGCGAGGTCGCGACGGTGCGGGCGAGCGCCGCCGCCTCGCTGGTCTCGTCGATGCGGCTGGCGGAAAGGACGCCGAGATAGCGCCAGGCATCCGTCGGCAGCCATCCGCCGAGGAGGATGAAGACGTAGGGCCACCAGGGCACGACGTTGGAATAGGCCCAGTGTGCCATCACGCGGCGCCCCGCCGGGCCTTCAGGATCCGGCCCGCACCATAGGCGACGATGCCGCCGCCGATTCCGGCGACCAGGAGTTCCGATCCGGGCGAGAGGAAGTGGGCGGGCGGCAGCGCCGCCATGCCGCAGAACAGCGCCAGCTTGCCGGAGACGTCCCGCGCCGAACCGTAGAGCGAGGAGAAGAAATAGACCGGCGTCAAAAAGGCGAGCGCTCCGGTGGCCAGCGCCGGAAGCTCGCCCATCAGATTGTAGACGACGGCGACGATGATCGTGTTGAGAGTCGTCAGCGTCACGGCGAAACCGGCGAAGAAAGCCGTCCGCTTGTCGCGCGGCACCTCGTCCATGCGCTCCATGGCGAAGACCCAGGCGGTGATGGCGACGAAATGCGACAGGAAGAGCAGCGTCGGGGTGCGCGTCTTCGGGCCGCGCAGTTCCGGCATGAGCGCCACCACCATCGGCGTCATGCGCAGCGAGGACAGCGCGACGGCGAAGGCGGCGGCGGGCAGCGACGTGCCGGCGGTGATGGCGCCGAGCAGGATGATCTTCGCCGGCAGCGCCCAGACGACGGCCGTCATGAAGGCCGATTCCTCCCAGGAGATGCCGGCCTCGCGGCAAAGACCCGCAAAGCCGAAGAAGGCGGTCGTCAGGATCAGCGCGGGCGGGCTGAAGATGCCCTTCATGCCGAGGAGGAACCAGCCGGTGGCCGACCGTTCGGCCCGATGGTCGGATCCGGAGGTCATTTTCCGGCGAAGGCCCGCCGGCCAGGGAACGGCGCCGTCCGCATGGCTGCGGGGCAAGGCGTCCTCACGCCCCCCTCTCCCGCGGCCCCCGCCGCCCGAAACACCCCGGCCCATCACGCCCCCGCATGCAAAAGGCCCGGCCGGCGCGCTTCGCCGACCGGGCCTTAATCCGTCATAGGAACTGCGGCGGGGTTTCGTCAATCGGCCGGGCCGGGCCGGGCCGGCCCGGTCCACGCCGCGTCGCCCCCGCCCTCAGTTCGAGCGGCGCGGGACCTTGGGCACCGAACTCGGGCGGCTGCGGCTCGGCCGCGGCTCGTCGTCATCGGCGGAGAGCGAGGCGTCCCCGCCGTCGTCGGAGCCGTCGTCGTCATCGTCGAAGTCGTCATCGGACGGATCGTCGTCGATGTCGGATCCGTCCGCCGCGACCGCCGCGCGCTTGCGCGCCGCCTTGCCGGAACGGGGCGCCGGCAGTTCGTCGGCGATCGATTCCAGGGCGATCTTCTTGCCGCCCGCCCCGTCGTCCTCGACCAGCACTCGCACGGTCCCGCCGCGCTTCAGCTTGCCGAACAGAACCTCGTCGGCGAGCGGCTTCTTGATGTGCTCCTGGATGACCCGGGCCAGCGGCCGCGCCCCCATGTTCTCGTCGTAGCCCTTGTCGGCGAGCCAGGCCACGGCCTCCGGCGTCAGCTCGAAGATCACGCCGCGTTCGGAGAGCTGCGCCTCGAGCTGCATGACGAACTTCTCGACCACCTGGTGAATCACCGGCGTCGGCAGCGGGCCGAAGGGGATGATCGCGTCGAGGCGGTTGCGGAACTCCGGCGTGAACAGGCGATTGATCGCCTCCTCGTCGGCCCCCGTGCGCCGCGAATGCGCAAAGCCGATGGCGGCCTTCGCCATCTCCGCCGCGCCGGCATTGGTGGTCATGATCAGGATGACGTTCCTGAAGTTGATCTGCTTGCCGTTGTGATCGGTCAGCCGGCCGTGATCCATGACTTGCAGGAGGATGTTGAACAGATCCGGATGCGCCTTCTCGATCTCGTCGAGCAGGAGGACGCAATGCGGATGCTGGTCGACGCCGTCGGTCAACAGCCCGCCCTGGTCGAATCCGACATAGCCCGGAGGCGCGCCGATCAGCCGCGAGACGGTGTGCCGCTCCATGTATTCCGACATGTCGAAGCGCAGGAGCTCGACGCCGAGGGCCGAGGCGAGCTGGCGCGCGACCTCGGTCTTGCCGACGCCCGTCGGCCCCGAGAACAGGTAGGAGCCGATCGGTTTGTCCGGCTCGCGCAGGCCGGCTCTCGAGAGCTTGATCGCCGAGGCGAGGTTCTCGATCGCCGCGTCCTGGCCGTAGACGACGCGCTTCAGCTGCTCGTCGAGATGGGCGAGCACCTCCTCGTCGTCCTTGGAGACGGCCTTGGCCGGAATCCGCGCCATGGTGGCGATCGTCGCCTCGATCTCCTTCACGCCGATCTGCTTCTTGCGCTTGTTCTCCGGCAGAAGCATCTGCGACGCCCCGGTCTCGTCGATCACGTCGATCGCCTTGTCCGGCAGCTTGCGGTCGGTGATGTAGCGGGCCGAGAGCTCGACCGCCGACTTGATCGCGTCGTTGGTGAACTTCACCCGGTGGAAGTCCTCGAAATAGGGCTTCAGGCCCTTGAGGATGGAGACGGCGTCCTCGACGGTCGGCTCCTTGACGTCGATCTTCTGGAAGCGGCGCACCAGCGCCCGGTCCTTCTCGAAGAACTGGCGATATTCCTTGTAGGTGGTCGAGCCGATGCAGCGGATCGCCCCGGAAGAGAGCGCCGGCTTCAGAAGGTTCGAGGCGTCCATCGCCCCGCCGGAGGTGGCCCCGGCGCCGATCACCGTGTGGATCTCGTCGATGAACAGCACGGCGCCCGGATAATCCTCGAGCTCCTTGACGACCTGCTTCAGACGCTCCTCGAAGTCGCCGCGATAGCGCGTGCCGGCGAGCAGCGTGCCCATGTCGAGCGAGAAGATCGTCGCGTCGGCGAGCACGTCCGGCACGTCGCCCTCGACGACGCGCTTGGCGAGCCCTTCCGCGATCGCCGTCTTGCCAACGCCCGGATCGCCCACATAGAGCGGGTTGTTCTTGGAGCGGCGGCAGAGCACCTGGATCGTGCGGTTGATCTCGTCGGCCCGGCCGATCAGCGGATCGATCCGGCCGGCGCGGGCCTTGTCGTTGAGGTTGATGCAATAGGCCGACAGCGCGTCCGGGGCGGCCTTGCGCTTGCCGTCCTCGTCCTGGCCGATGGTCGACTGTTCGTCCTCGGCGCCGCGCAGCGGCCGGCTCTCCGAGCCGCCGGGACGCTTGGAGATGCCGTGGGAGATGAAGTTCACCGCGTCGTAGCGGGTCATCTCCTGTTCCTGGAGGAAGTAGGCGGCATGGCTTTCGCGCTCGGCGAAGATCGCGACGAGCACGTTGGCACCCGTCACCTCCTCCCGGCCCGAACTCTGGACGTGGATCACCGCCCGCTGGATCACCCGGTGGAATCCGGCCGTCGGCTTGGAATCCTCTTCGTGCCCGGTGACGAGATTGGCGAGTTCGGTGTCGATGTAGGTGACGAGATTCTTGCGGAGGAGGTCGAGATCGACGCTGCAGCCCCGCATCACGGCGGCGGCGTCCTTGTCCTCGAGAAGGGCCAGGAGCAGGTGCTCCAGCGTCGCGAATTCCTGGTGGCGTTCGTTGGCCAGAGTGAGTGCCTGATGAAGTGCCTTCTCAAGGCTTTGCGAAAATGTCGGCAAGCTTCACCTCAGTTCTTTTCCATCACGCATTGCAGCGGATGCTGGTGCTGGCGGGCAAAATCCATGACCTGCGTCACCTTGGTCTCCGCCACTTCGAAGGTAAAGATTCCGCACTCGCCGACGCCGTGATTGTGGACGTGCAGCATGATCCTCGTGGCGGACTCGTGATCCTTCTGAAAGAAGCGTTCGAGAACGTGGATGACGAACTCCATCGGAGTGTAATCGTCGTTCAGAAGCAGGACCCTGTAAAGGCTCGGCCGCTTGGTTTTCGGCTTGGTCCGGGTGATGACCTGGGTGCCGCGGTCGGGACCCCGCCCCCCCTCGTCGCCCTGAAGCCTGACCGGACCTTCGCCGAGCTTCTGGTCCATCGTTCCTCGTGTCCGTTCAGCCAGCATCGCCATGCGTCGTATGTATGCACGTGTCATCAGAATTTAAGGAGCCGCGGCGGTGCACTCATTGCATTGGAAACATTCCGAAACGCCCCGTTTCGGCCGCTGCCGTGAGACATTAACGCAAAAAGGCCCGGCTGGAACCGGGCCTTGCGATCAAATTCGTCGCCGTACGGCGGCCGCCGCCCTCCGGCGGGCGGCAGGCCGCAACCCTCAGTGGGTCATTTCGTCGCCCTGCTTGGCCATGGCGTCGACCGTCTCGTTCGCAACGTCGCCGGCCTTGGCGGTCGCCTCGTCCATGCGGGCACCGGCTTCCTTGGCGGCGCGCGACATCACGGTGGAGGCGCTGTTCGCAGTCTGCTCGAACGGCTTATAGGTCTCCTTGGCGATGTCGGCGTAGAGATCGCCGATCCTGGTCATCTGCGCGACCCAGGCCTCGTAGGCCGACTTGGTGTATTCGGTCTGCACCTCGATCGACCTGTCGAGGGTCTTCGCCTGGAAGAGCTTTTCCATCATCTGCGTCTGCTGGTCGTAGGACCTGCGGGTGAAGTCGGCCGTCTCGGCCGAGATCTGCTGGAAGCCCTTGGTCATCGCGGCGAAGGATTTCAGCGCATTGTCCATCGCTTCCTTGGTCATGCGGCCGGCGTCATCGTACATGTTCATCGTCGTCGTCCTTTCCCTGTCCATACAGTCGTTCATGGAGGCGGGGCCGGCAGGCGAACAACGTCGCCGGCGCCTGCGTCTCGTTGCTGCGATCGAAATATATTGCACTGCACAATCGCTTTCAAGGGCGGCTGCCGCACCGCATCCAAGCCCCGCCGATTCGGCCTGCGAGGGTTGTGGAACGGCCGCGCAGATGCAAAAAGCCGAGCAAGGTGAACACAATGCCAACGGCATAAACCGATTGGTAAGTGAACGCGGATAGCCTCGGCGGCATCAAAAGGGCCAACCTCGAGGTTCGTGCCACGCGTTCTTGACCGGAACATGCGGAAGGGAGCGAAACCTCGCCGTGCCGACAACACGATCGAAGAGTTTTAGCGTGCCATTCGACCTGTCGCTCCTCAGACGTGCCGCCAACGGCCTCGTCAAACACGCCCTCGTCGCCGTCCTCGGAACCGGCATGCTGCTTTCCGGCGGTGTTGGAAAGGCCAGCGCCGTCAATCCGAAATATGCCGGCTTCGTCATCGACGCGAACAACGGCAAGGTGCTCTACCAGGACCGCGCGGACGAATATCGCTATCCGGCCTCGCTGACCAAGATGATGACGCTCTACCTCACCTTCGAGGCGCTGCAGAGCGGCAAGATCCACAAGAACGACGCCATGCCGGTCTCGGCCTATGCGTCGGCGCGGCCGCCCTCGAAGCTCGGTCTGCGGCCGGGCAGCACGCTGACGGTGGAGGAGGCGATCCTCTCGCTGGTCACCAAGTCGGCGAACGACGCCGCCGTGGTGCTTGCAGAATACATCGGCGGCTCGGAAGCCGCCTTTGCGCGGCGGATGACCGACAAGGCCCATCGCCTCGGCATGTCGCGGACCGAGTTCCGCAATGCCAACGGCCTGCCCAACGCCGATCAGCACACCACCGCCCGCGACATGACGACGCTCGGCATCGCGCTGCGCGAGCATTTCCCGGAATATTACGACTATTTCTCGACCCGGTCCTTCTCGTTCCGCGGCCGGCGGATCGGCAATCACAACCGTGTCCTCAACCGCTATGACGGCGTCGACGGCATCAAGACCGGCTACATCAACGCCTCCGGCTTCAACCTCGTCACCTCGGTGCACAAGGACGGCAAGAGCGTCGTCGCGGCGGTGTTCGGCGGCACGTCCGGGCGCTCGCGCGACGACCACATGGTTGATCTCCTGAAGCGCTACATGCCGCTGGCGAGCCGCCGCGACACCGGGCCGCTGATCGCCGCCCAGCCCAATCCGAACGTCCTCGTCGCTTCCGCCGACGTCGACCTGCCGAAGCGCGGACCGGTTCCGGACTTCCGGCCGAACGAGGGTGGTATCTCGATCAACGACCGGATCGCCATGGCCTATGGCAGCGACGACGGCGACCGGATCGCCGCCCGCATGCCGACGCCGACGGCACGGCCGCTGATGGGCCGCGACGCGATTCGCGCCGCGCTCGTCGAGGAGCGTCCGGCGGCATCGAGCGCCGTCGCCGCGATCCTGCCGCTGGCGCGGCCCGCCGTCGCCAGGCCGGCGAAGGGCTCGGCCGCATCGCTGATCCGCGAGGCGAGCGCCAATGTCGACGTCCAGGCCACCGGTTCGGTCGCCCAGAACGTCCCTGCGATGGCGGTGCGCCAGCCGAAGGATTCCGCCTGGGTCGTGCAGATCGCCGCAACCGATTCCGCCACACAGGCGATGACCATGCTGAAGCAGGCGAAGTCCAGCGTCGGCCAGCAGCTCGCCGAGGCCGAGCCCTTCACCGAGAGCGTCAGCACCGGCGGCGGCACGCTGTACCGGGCGCGCTTTGCCGGCTTCGACACCAAGGATCAGGCGTGGAAGGCCTGCGCCGCGCTGAAGCGCAGCTCCTACAACTGCTACGCCGTGGCGAACTGACCGCGGCGCGCCGCAGCCGCGGCGCTTTCAAGACGACGGCAGCCGGCCGGGCATGACGCCCGCCGCAGGAGGCGCGAGCCCGGCCGGACAGATTTTGTCCGCGGGCAGACGCCTCAGACCCGGCAAATCCAAAGACGGCGGCATGAGGCCGCATGGCCGGTGAGCGACGCGCCGACCGCTTGCTCCACGGGGGTGGGCGAAGCGGGACGCGCGGCCGGGCGGGAAGTTCTCGCCCCGAAGACCGGCGGCGGCCCGACCGTTTGGAGCCGCCACCCTGTGTAGAGTTGCGAGGGGAAGTCATGTCGACCGAGAATCAAGGCCGCAATCTCACCGCTCAGCCGCCCGCCCACGACTGGCAGGACGCGGTGCCGGCGGGCATCCACCCGCTGCAACAGGCGGCGCTGCGCCTCGGCGAGGCCCGCGACGGCCGCTCGCGGATGAAGGCGAAGGAGCTGGTCGGCCTGCTCCTGACCTACGGCGCGCGGGCCTGGCGCGCCTCCCAGCCGGTCAGCCACAGCCGCATCCGCACCGTCACGCCGGGCGGCGCCGTCGCCGTGCGCATGCGCTTTCGCTGATCGAACCGGGTTCCGGCATGATGCGCCGGGGACGCCTCATCCCGCATGAAGGCGTTACGGACTGCCGCGGACCGGCAGCGCGGGGGGCTCAAAAGACGCCGAGTTCCTGAAGGGCGACCGACAGCTCCGGCGGCAGGTCGGCCTCGCCGTCGGACGATCTGGAGAGGTCGGGCGGAGCGTCCCCGACGTCGAGGTAGCGCCAGCCCTGGAAGGGCCGCCGCGGCTGGTGCCGCGTCCTGACCACGGACGGATCGAGGCGGATGCGGCAGCGGCCGATCCCCTCCTCGTCGGTGAAGGGCTCGATCCCGACAATCGCCTGGCGCGCCTGCACGGCGCCGCGGATGATCCAGTAGAGCGAACCGCCCGCCGTGAGCGCCTCGGCCCGCTTCGGGACCATCCGCGTCACGTGCCAGTAGCGCGTCTCGCCCGAGGCGGCGAGCCGGTGGCGGACATGCCCTTCGAGATCCTCGGGGCTCTCCGCGCCGACGCAGAGCTTGAGCAGGTGAAGTGTCATATCCCGAGTCTGCCAAAGCCGGCGGCCGCAGCCAAGCGCGGCAAGGCCCGCCCGGCCGGCAATCCCCGGTCTTCGACCGACGCCGGCCGTCCGGCGACCGATCGGTCACCGCGTCCGCTGCCAGAGGCATTCGAAGGAAACATGTCAGGGCGATCCCGTCATCGCGAGGGATCTGCCCACCCGGTCACTGGCTCGCGCCGATCGCCCGTCGCGATCAGTTCGCCGCCACCGCCAGGGTCTCGGCATTCGAGAAAAGAAAGCCGAGCATCATAAACGCCGAGAAGATCGCAACCGTCCAAACGGTCACGCCCCAGCACGACTTGCGCACGCTGTCATCCATGATCAGAAACTGTCCTGAACCCCAGATTCCGGGCAAGCGGTCACTCCCCCTGACCGCTGACCCGCGCGTTAATTATCGCTTAACACGGACGCCCACAAGCGGGCCCCGCATCAAATTTTCCCTTCCGATCTTGCATGGCTGCCTTGCGTCGATCTTGACCCGGAAGCTTGCACGAGCTGACCTAACGGGAAGTGAAGGAGCGCTCCGGTGCGCCGGCCAATGGTCCGATCCCGACATTCGGTACCACCTCGTGGAAACCACAGAGCGGATGCCGGTTTCGAAATACCGCTCGCCAAATTTGCGGTTCTGGTGGATTTTTCGCATTTGACATTCGATACGGCGCCTCACCCGATCGGGGCTCAGACGTCAATTTCAATCCACGAGCGGCGTCTTTGCGCGTCCAAGGTCGAAGCCGATGACCCTCGATGCCGCCGACACCGTCGCCCTGTTGCTCTTTCTGGCGACATGGATGATCTACAACCGCGTCGTCGACCGTTGCGCCGCAACGGGAACGGGTCTTTCCGGGGCGATGGACGTCGAGCGCGCCGCCTGGATGCGGACGATGTTCTCGCGCGACTTCCGGATGATCGACACGGCGATCATGGCCGGCCTGCAGCAGGGAACGGCGTTCTTCGCCTCGGCCTGCATCTTCGCGATCGGCGGCTGCTTCGCGCTGCTCGGAGCCGCGGCGCGGATCTCGGCCATCGCCGCCGACCTGCCGTTTTCCGGCGGTCTCGACAAGTCGCTGGTCGAACTCAAGCTGTTCGGCCTGATCGTGATCTTCTGCTACGCCTTCTTCAAGTTCGGCTGGTCCTACCGGCTGTTCAACTACTGTTCGATCGTGATCGGCGCCGTCCCGATGCGCGCCGACGTCGAGGCCGATCCGGCCGCGGCGGAACGGGCGGTCGAAAAGGCCGTCGTCCTCAACCGGCTCGCCGGCGGCCACTTCAATTCCGGCCTCAGGGCGATCTTCTTCGCCGTCGCCTATCTCGGCTGGCTGCTCGGCCCCTTCGTGCTGATCGCCTCGACCGTCTTCGTCGTCTTGATTCTCGTCAACCGCCAGTTCCGCTCGCCGGCGCTGCGGACGCTGAGGGACTGAGTATGGCGGGCGGCCGCCCGCCGGTCACGGGCCGGGAAACAGCGCGTCGGTCCGCCCCTGCAGCCGGTAGGCGAGAAGGCCGAGATATTCCCTGACCGCGAAGTGGACCTTTTCGAGGTTGCGGACGGTGGCGTTGGAGGGCCGGAAGACCTCCCCCCCCCCGGGCGTCCGGTAGTCCACCGGATAGGGCAGGACGGGAAATCCCGCCTTGCGGAAGCAGCCGACGGCCCGCGGCATGTGGAACGCCGAGGTGACGAGGAGCCAGGTCTCGCCGGGCTTCGGATCGGCCAGCCGCTTGGCATAGAGCGCGTTTTCGAAGGTGTCGCGCGCCTTGCCGTCGAGGACGAGGCGCGAGGGGTCGAGGCCGGCGCCGGTGAAGAACTCCTTTGCCGAGATCGTCTCGGGCACGTCCTCGGCGAGGATCGAGGCGTCGCCGCCGGAGAAGATCACCTTCGCCTCGGGATGGCGGCGCGCCAGAATCAGCGCCTCCGTCACCCGGTCCGCCGCCTCGTTGAACTCGAAGCCGCCGCGGGTGCGGGCGATGCGCGTGTCGAAGGAGCCGCCGAGGACGACGATGCCGGCGATCTTTTCGGGAATCGCCGGCCTTGGGAAGCGGTTCTCGAGCGCCGCGGTCATGACGAGGCCGAGCGGGCTGAAGCTGCAGATCGCAAGGAGCGCGAGGGCCAAGAGGACAAGACCGGTTCCGGAGCGCCTGCGGCCGAACCACGACAAAGCGAGCCCGAGAATGGCGAGGACGAAGATGAAGGCGAGCGGCTGGACGAGGAACCAGCCGATCTTGGCGACATAGAAGAACAGGGCGGAGCGCTCCGTGGAGGGATGGGCGCCCGAGCATAACGGAGCAGGCCGGCCGATGCAGCAACCGGCGCGCGTCGCGCCGGACGCCTTCCGGTCCGTCGATCGCCGCAGTCTGACGATACTCCGACCTTCGGTCAGTCGGTCTTTCCGGCGACCGCGTCGGTCGCCTGGCGCCGCGCCTTCTTCGCCTCGACGCTCTCTTCCGCCGGGCCGTCCGCGGCAGCTGCCATCATGCCCCCCTCGGCCAGGGTGACCGGGGTGCGCATCAGGATCTCGCGATGCGGGAACGGAATGCCGATGCCGTTCGCCTTGAAGGCGTCCCAGAGCGCCAGCAGCACCTCGCCCTTGACGTTGGTCAGGCCCGCCGGCGGATCGCGGATCCAGAATCTGAGGACGAAGTCCAGGGACGAATCGCCGAAGCCGGTCAGCCAGCAGACCACCGGCTTGTCGGAAACGACGCGGCCGACCGTGTTGGCCGCCTCCTTGGCGATGCGGATCACCTCATGCGGATCGGAATCGTAGGAGACGCCGAAGGTGACGTCGATCCTGACGAGGTCGTTGGAGAAGGACCAGTTGATCACCTGGTTGGTGATGAAGTCCTCGTTGGGGATCAGATATTCCTTGCCGTCGCGGGTAATCACCGAGACGAAACGGGCGCGCAGCTCGCGGATCCAGCCGAAGGTCTCGCCGAGCGAGATGGTGTCGCCGGGCTTGATCGAGCGGTCGGTCAGGATGATGATTCCGGAAATGAAGTTCGACACGACCTTCTGCAGGCCGAAGCCGAGGCCGACGCCGAGCGCGCCGGACAGGACGGTCAGCGCCGTCAGGTCGACGCCGACGAGGGCGAGCGCGACGATGCAGGCAACGAGGATCAGCCCGACGCGCAGCAGCTTGCCGATCAGCACCCTGAGCGCCGGCGTCAATTCCTCGCTGCGCTTGATGCGGGTGTCGAAGAAATTGCCGACCACCGAGGCGAGCCAGAGGGTCAGGATCAGGACGACGACGGCCTTGACGACGAGCAGCACCGAGATGCGCGAGCCGCCGATGTCGACGGCGGCGGCGTCGAGCGCTTGCGAGACCGGCTGGGTGAGGTCGAGGATCGACAGTGCCGCCACCACCCAGGCGCCGATGCCGATGATGCGCGCCGCCAGCCGGTTGCGCACGATCCGCGAGGCGACGGAGATGACCAGAAAGGCGAGCGAAAGATTGAAGACGACCGAGATGATCGAGGATCGCGGTCCGCCGGCGGCGGTGTCGGCGAGCGTCAGCAGCCACAGGCCGAAGACGAAATAGACGAGCTTCATGCGCCGGCGCAGCGCGACGACGATCCGCAACAGGCTCGGAGCCGCGCGGATCCGGCGGGCGCGCGCCTCGATCGCCCCGCGGGTCAGCCGGTCGAGCGCGAAGGCGACGATGGCGCAGACCGCGATGGCGGCGATCTGCGCGAGGGTGGAGGGCTGATAGAAGAACTGCAGCGTCGAATCGGCGAAGTCGGACGCCTGGGCCGCCGCACGCCGCAGCGTGCCCTCGTCCATCAGGCGCGATCCCAGTTCGGCGCGAAGGACGGGTCGACGAGCCGCTCGTTGCGCCGCGTCAGGGCCGAGATCGCCGCGCGCTCGTCCTCATAGAGCTCGAAGTCGAAGATCTCAAGGTTCTCGGCAAGCCGTTCGGGCCTCGAGGTCCTGGGGATCGCCCCGACGCCGTCCTGCTCGATCTCCCAGCGCAGCACGATCTGCGCTGGCGTCTTGCCGTGGCGCTCAGCCGCGCCGCGGATGACCGGATGGTTCAGCACCTCGCCGCCGCGCCCGATCGGCGAATAGGCGACGAGCCCCATGTCGTGGCGGCGGCAGGCGGCCAGCACCTGATCCTGGCTGAGGAAAGGATGATATTCGACCTGGTTGCAGACCAGCGGATGCGAAGCCATGGCCGCCGCCTCGTCGAGCAGGGTGGAGGGAAAGTTGGCGACGCCGACATGCCGCGCCAGCCCGTCGTCGACCGTCCGGCACAGCGCGTCGATCGATTCCTCGAGGGCAACGTCGGGATTGGGCCAGTGGATGAGGAGGAGGTCGACCGCCCCGATGCCGATCCGCTCGATGCTCTGGCGGGCCGCGGCCGCAAGTTCCGCCTCGGCGATGTCGGTCCACCAGATCTTGGTGGTGACGAAGACCTCGTCGCGGGAAATGCCGCTGCGCCGCAGCCCCTCCCCCACCTCGCGCTCGTTGCCGTACATGCGCGCCGTGTCGAGATGGCGGTAGCCGGCGTCGATGGCGCGCTGCACCATGTCGATGCAGGTTTCGCCCTCAAGCGTGTAGGTGCCGAGCCCGATCGCCGGAATCCTCGCCGCGCCGGCTTCGATGATTTTCATGACGGTCCCTTTCAAGTCGCTGTACGAACGCCGTCGAGGGCGTGATCGTTGCCCGATACCCTGAGGGAAATAGGCAAGGCCGATCCCGTTCCACCGGCGGCGCCGGCGTCCCCGCCCCACGCCGGCCGACCGACGACGTTGGGCCCTCGCCGTTCGGCCCGCACGGACCGGCGGCGCGCCGGGCTTCGCCACCCGGGCGCTTTCGCGATTCCGGTGAAGCCTGTAGAGGCTGCGGCACATCGAGGGGGTGCGAAGTGTCAGACAGCAGCAATCCGTCGGCCGGCGGCCGCATCGAGGTCGTCGACGTGGCGCGGGCGGTCGCCATCGTGGCGATGGCGATCTTCCACTTCACCTGGGACCTCGAGCACTTCTCCTATGTCGAGGAGGGGCTGACCGGGCACGGCGGCTGGCGCATCTTCGCCCGCTGCATCGCTTCGAGCTTTCTGTTCCTCGTCGGCTTTTCGCTGGTGCTCGCCCATGGCAGGACGATCCGCTGGCGCAAGTTCCTCCTGCGCCTCGGCCAGATCGTCGCCGGCGCCCTCGCCGTCACGGTCGCGACGCTGTTTGCGACGCCGAACAGCTTCGTCTTCTTCGGCATCCTGCATCACATCGCGCTGGCGAGCCTTCTCGGCCTCGCCTTCCTGCGCTTGCCGGCCTTCGTCACGGCGGCCTGCGGCATCCTCGTCGTCGCGGCGCCGAGCTTCGTCTCGCTACCCGGCTTCGACAGCCGCTGGCTCGCCTGGATCGGCTGGTTCAGCGACAAGATGCCGCTGTCGAACGACCTCGTGCCGATCTTTCCGTTCTTCGGCGCGGTGCTGATCGGCATCGCCGCCGGCCGCATCGCCACAGGCCGCGATCTCGTGGCCGCGATGCGCGAGCTCAATCCGCGCCTGCGGCGCCTTGCCCCGCTGGGCGTCGCCGGCCGCCACGCGTTGATCATCTATCTCCTGCACCAGCCGCTGCTGTTCGGGCTCGTCGCCCTCTTCACCCTCGTCGCCCCGCCGGACCGCGAGGCGATCTTCGGCCGCGACTGCCGGAACGCCTGCCTCGCCAGCCAGGACGCCGCCTTCTGCACGGCCTATTGCGGCTGTGCGGAACGCCGGCTCAAGGAGGAGGATCTGTTCGACGTCCTGCTGCAGAACGACGCCGGCCCCGACGAGATGACCCGCATCCGCCAGATCACCACGGCCTGCAGCTTCGAGACGGCCGAGCCGCCGGCCGCGCCGCAGACCAACGATCCGGCCGGCCGCTGACGACCTTTCCGCGAAGCCTCAGCCGGACCGCGAGGTCTGGCCGACGCCGAGCTCGGCCATGCGCGTCAGGCAGGCCTCCTCGGCGGCCTCGAGTTCGCCGAGCATGTCGTCGATGTCGCGCCGCTTCTGCGCCAGCTCGTCGCGCCGGGCGGAGACCTTGCGCAGGATCGCCCGCAGCTGGCCGGCCTCGCCCGGCGGCTCGCGATACATCTGGATGATGTCGCGGATCTCGGAGATCGCGAAGCCGAGCCGCTTGCCGCGCAGGATGTTCTTCAGGAGCTGCCGGTCGGACGGCCGGAACAGCCGCGTGCGTCCGCGGCGGATGGGGTGGATGAGGCCCTCGTCCTCGTAGAACCGGATGGTCCGGGTCGAGATGCCGAATTCGCGCGTCAGCTCGGTGATCGTGTAATGTTCCCGCATGGCTCCCCGGCCGCCCTCGTGCCCCGCACCATGCTTGCGCCACGGCTTACGTAAAAGTCAAATTTTGCAGTGCATCCTGACGATGTGCGGTGACGGCCTGCATAGGGCGCCGCGGAAGAGCGAGCGTCTTTCCCGACACCATCCACCACCATTTCGGGCCGTCTTGAGCGGGATGGGATGAGCTTCGCTCATCGACCTGCTCTCTCTTCCGCCGCGCGCATGATCCTTTGCGAAAGCCGGTTCTAAATTTTCGCGATCATGCTTTCGCAATACCGGACTTGGACGACTGCCGCCGAAGCACCTATGGTCCTCGAGCCGCACCATCGCCGTTTGCATCCTCTTTACAGTGTCCTGCCCAATGCTCTTCGACGAACTGAAACTGATCTTCCTGCACGTTCCCAAGACAGGCGGGACCTCGGTCCGGGCAGCGATCCTCGAGACGTTCGGCGCCGACAGGGTCTATTCCGACTACGGCGAACGTCCCGCTCATCCGGCGTCGCCGGTGAACCTCGACCCCGAAGGCTACCTGCGGTCCATCGAAGCCGAAGGCCATCCCGACCTCACCGGTATGTCGGCCGTGGTCGGCCACTTCTGGCCGAAGAAATACGAGCGGATGACGCACTGCCTGCGCGCCATGGTGCTGCGTGATCCGCTCGATCGGGCGATCTCGCATTACTTCTACCGGCTGTCGCGCGATCCCGTCCTCGGCCCGCTCGGCGAGACGTTCCGGCAGTTCGTCATGCGCGACAAGGTTCGGTCGCTCTACACGCAGTTCTACTTCCGCGACGTCGACATGAATTGGTTCGATCTGATCCTCGATCATCGCGAACTGTCTTCCGATTGGGTCGGCTCGATCGAGGCGTTGGGGCTCGATCCGACGCTGAAGCATGAAAAGAACGTCACCGCGTCGAGAATGGAGGGATATGACGAACGGAAGGCGGAACTCATGGCCGACAGCCGCACCCTCGAATGGGCGAGATCGCTCATGCAGGACGACCTCCGCTTCTACGAGACACACGTCGCGTCACGCTGACGCGAGGCGTCAGCGCCGAGGCAAAGACGGCTGCGCCACGGACGGGCGGCGGACCTCATTCTCGACGTGATCCAATCCCGGGGACAGGGCGCCGCAGCGATCCGTCACCCCGAAAACCACCAGGTCGCGAGGCCGAGGAAGGCGAAGAAGCCGACGACGTCGGTGACGGTGGTGACGAAGGTCCCCGACGCGATCGCCGGATCGGCGCCGAAATGATCGAGGACGAGCGGAATCAGGATGCCGGCCAGCGCCGCCGCGATCATGTTCACCATCATCGCGATGGCGATCACCTGCCCGAGCGCCGCATCCTCGAACCACAGCGAGGCGACGATGCCCATGACGAGCGCGAAGAGCGCGCCGTTGAGGAAGCCGATCATTACCTCCCTGCGGACGATGCGCGCGGCGTTGTAGATGTCGAGCTCGCGCGAGGCGAGCGCACGCACCGCCACCGTCATCGTCTGGGTGCCGGCATTGCCGCCCATCGAGGCGACGATCGGCATCAGCACGGCGAGCGCGACCATCTGCTGGATCGTCGCGTCGAAGAGGCCGATGACCAGCGAGGCGAGGATCGCGGTCGCCAGGTTGACGAAAAGCCAGAGGAAGCGCGAGCGCGCCGCCGTGACGACGGTATCGGAGATCTCCTCGTCGCCGACGCCGCCGAGCCGGCGGATGTCCTCCTCCGCCTCCTGCTGGACGATGTCGATGACGTCGTCGATGGTCAGGACGCCGACGAGGCGCTCGTTCTCGTCGACGACGGCGGCCGAGAGGAGGTCGTACTGCTCGATGATCTGCGCCGCTTCCTCCTGGTCGGTCTCGGCCGGGATGGCGTGGCGCGTCTCGTGCATGATCTCTTCGATCTTGGCGGGACGGCGGGTGCGCAGGATGCGGTCGAGATCGACGGCGCCCAGGAGCTTGAAGGTCGGATCGACGACGAAGATCTGGGCGAAGGATTCCGGCAGGTCCTCCTCGTCGCGCATGTAGTCGATGGTCTGGCCGACGGTCCAGTAGGGCGGCACGGCGACGAATTCCGTCTGCATGCGCCGGCCGGCCGATTCCTCGGGATATTCCAGGGAGCGCCGCAGCCGGAGCCGCTCGCGGAACGGCAGCTTGGCGAGGATCTCCTTGCGGTCGTCCTCGGGCAGATCCTCCAGGATGTAGACCGCATCGTCCGAATCGAGCTCGCGCAGCGCCTCGGCCACCTGCTCGTTCGGCATCGCCTCGACGATCGACAGGCGGATCGCCTCGTCGACCTCGGTGAGGGCGGTGTAGTCGAACTCCTCGCCCATGAGGCGGACGAGCGCCTGGCGCTCGTCCTCGTCGAGATTGCGCAGCAGGTCGCCGAGCTCGGATTCGTGCAGCGGCCCGACCGTCTCGCGCAGGAACGCCGCGTCCTCGGCTTCGATCGCCGCGGCGACCGGTTCGAGGAAGTCTTCGGCGAGATAGCCGTCCGCGTCGTAGATGCCGCTCCGCGGTTCCGGGGAGGGCGCGTCCAAGACATGCTGCGCTTCAGCCATGGTGCCCTCCCCGTCGCGTGATGGAATCGGCGTCGCCGCTGGTGTCTCCCACGCCTCTATCGCAAGCGGCGGCCAAACAAAAACGCTCTTGCGGCGGAAGCGCGCTTTCTCCGGTCGCCCCGCCCGGCTCGGCGGCCCGCGGGTCCTCGCGGGCGCCGACGCCGGAGGCCTCCAAGCCCTCGTCGGAAGGCCTTGCCTTGCCCCATCCGGGACGATGAAATCCTGACCTTCGACGACGCTTTTCAGCGACGTCAGGCTGGGATATGAAGATCCGTGTGGTGGGATGGATGCAGCGATCGGGCACACGTCGGGTCAAGGGGACAACGCAACCCCCGAGACAAGGTTCCGCGATCGGGCATCTTCGCCGAGGCGATCAATGCCGGCCGGCCAGAGCGGGGAACAGGGGTTCGATGAGCATCCAGGGTAAGGATCTCGAAGGGGCGATCGATTCCATCGGCGACCGGGTGAGCGAGATCTGCGAGTTTCTGCAGGAACTCGAGTCCGGCGGTCCCGCCGATCCCGAAGCTTTGGCCGAGGCCCAGCACGACTGCCGCAACGTGACCCAGTCGATGACGTCGCTCAAGCGGGTCGTCACCCGCATGGAAAGCCAGAAGGGCTGACGCCCGGCGGCCCGGATCGACGGGCCGCGGCGCCGACCCGTCCGCGAACACCGGCCATGCGACGCCGCCCTGCGGCGAGGCCCGGCCATCGAAGCATCGCCGCAAGATTCGACACTTGAAACGCTCCGGCAGCGACACGCCGCGAACCGGCCATCGCTTGACGCAGCGCCGCCCCGCCGGCCATGAAGCGGAAACCGGCACGCTCCGAGGCGGCGGCGCCGGCAAGCTGTCGCACGAGTCGAGCGGGATGGGCGGATGAGTGGAATGGTCGCGACGGACATCGCAACGCGGGTCTGGAACCATACGTTCAAGCTCGATCCGATCGTCCGCAGCCTGCTCGACACGGATTTCTACAAGCTCCTGATGCTGCAGATGATCCGCGGCCTGCACCCGGACGTCGACGTCACCTTCACGCTGATCAACCGCTCGCGGACCGTCCGCCTCGCCGACATCGTCGACGAAGCGGAACTGCGCGACCAGCTCGACTACGCCCGGTCGCTGTCCTTCACCAAGCGCGAGATGATCTGGCTCGCCGGCAACAGCTTCTACGGGACGAAGCAGATCTTCCGGCCGGACTTCCTGGAATGGCTGGCGGATTTCCGGCTGCCGGAATACGAGCTGCGGCGCGTCGACGGCCAGTTCGAGCTCGACTTCCACGGCCCCTGGACCCACACGATGATGTGGGAGATCCCGGCGCTCGCCATCGTCAACGAGCTCAGATCACGCGCCGCGATGCGCAATCTCAGGCGTTTCGAGCTCGACATCCTCTATGCCCGCGCCAAGGCGAAGATGTGGGGCAAGGTGGAGCGGCTGCAGGCGCTTCCGCATCTCAGGATCTCCGACTTCGGCACGCGGCGGCGGCATTCCTTCCTGTGGCAGCGCTGGTGCGTCGAGGCCCTGAAGGAAGGTCTCGGCGACCGCTTCATCGGCTCCTCCAACGTGCTCCTCGCCATGGAGACCGATCTCGAGGCGATCGGCACCAACGCCCACGAACTGCCGATGGTGCTCGCGGCGCTGGCCGAGACCGACGAGGCGTTGCGCGAGGCGCCCTACCGGGTGCTGGAGGAATGGCAGAGCTATTACGGCGGCAACCTCCTGATCGTCTTGCCTGATACCTTCGGGACCGGCCCCTTCCTGGCGCGCGCGCCGGCCTGGATCGCCCGCTGGACCGGGTTTCGGCCGGATTCCGCCCCGCCGATCCAGGGCGGCGAGGAAATCATCGCCTGGTGGCGGATGATGGGCGAGGACCCGCGCGAGAAGCTCCTGGTGTTTTCCGACGGCATGGATTCCGACACGATCGAGCGGACCTACCGCCACTTCGACGGGCGGGTGCGCATGAGCTTCGGCTGGGGCACCAACCTCACCAACGATTTCCGCGACGTCGCTCCCGAGCCGATGGGCGGGCTCGATCCGATCTCCCTGGTCTGCAAGGTGGCGTCGGCGAACGGCCGGCCGGCGGTCAAGCTTTCCGACAATCCCGCCAAGGCGACGGGCGATGCCTCGGAAGTCGACCGCTACAGGCGGGTCTTCGGCGAGAGCCCCTACGAGGCCCGCGCACTCGCGGTCTGAGGCGACCGCCGGTTTCGCCGGGCGGCGCGGAGGCGGCGGCCGGCCGTCGGGCCTTGTCCCAAGTCGTTTGGCGTCATAGCCGAGCCGCGGCATCGGTGCCGGCCGGAGTCCTTGTGCGCGCCAGGCCCGCAGGCCCCTCGCCGTTTCCCGACGATCGCAGCCGGGCTGCGCCCCCGAAGCGTACCCGGCGGACGCGCGCCCGGCGGACGCGTGCCAACGAGGCATTTACCCTCTCCAAGGATGACATTAAGCCCGGGAATTATCTTCTTGCCTATGATAATCCTGCTTACTATATTGCCGGCATGAACGACACGCCCCTCTTCTCCGGGTCCAATCTCGGCTTTCTCCTCTCCGACGCGACGCGGCTGCTCCGCCGCCGCTTCGACCAGACCAGCCGCGACATCGACATGACCTCCGCGCAGATGCGCATCATCGTGCGGCTCTGTCGCAACGAGGGCATCAGCCAGGCCGCGCTCGCCGCGATGCTGGACCTCGAGCCGATGACGCTCTGCCGCCACATCGACCGCATGGCGAGTTCCGGCCTCGTGGTCCGCGAGCAGGACCCGAACGACCGCCGGGCCCGGCAGCTGTTCACCACCGAAAAGGCCCGCGAGCTGATGCATCCGATGCGCCAGCGCGCCGAAGAGATCTTCGAGGAGGCCCAGAAGGGCCTTTCCGAGACGGCGCGCCGGCAGCTGGCCGAGGCGCTCGCCGTCGTCGTGAACAACCTCTCCGAAGCCGAAGCGGCCGAACGCGGCTCGGAAACCGCCTCGCGGCGCCGCGAGCGGAGCCTTGTCAGAGAAAGAGAATCCGCATGAATGCCCAGGTGAAGAAGGGCGACGTCGCCGAGGCCCGGCCGCTGCCGCCGGAAAAGGCGCCCGACGTCGCCAAGCCCGAGCCGCAGGCGGGACCGGCCCCGCAAACGCCGGCGCCTGTCCCGGCAAAGCCGGCGAAGAAGCGCCGCGGCGGCCTCCGCCGCCTGCTGATCGTCGCCGTGCCGCTGGTTCTGGCGCTTGCCGGCGCCTACTACTGGGTGACCGGCGGCCGCTACGTCGAGACCGACGATGCCTATGTTCACCAGGATCGCGTCACCGTCATGCCGCAGGTCTCCGGACAGATCGCAAAGGTGAACGTCGCCGAGAACCAGAAGGTCGATGCCGGCCAGGTGCTGTTCACCATCGACCAGAGCGTCTTCAAGAATTCCGTCGAGCAGGCAAACGCCAATCTCGAGAGTGCGCGCCTGCAGGTCGAGAAGCTGAAGGCGGCCTACGGCCAGGCCGTGGCCGACGAGAAGACGGCGCGCGATGCGCTGGCGACCGCCCAGACGGCCTTCGACCGCCAGGCGAAGTTGGTGAAGAGCGGCATCACCTCGCGCAGCGACTACGACGACGCCCGGCTCGCTTTGCAGAAGGCGCAGGGCAGCCTCGCCAGCGCCGAGCAGGCGGTGCTCTCTGCCAAGGCGGCCCTCGCCGGCAATCCGGACATCGCCACCGACGACCATCCGACGGTGCTGCAGGCCAAGGCGGCGCTGGACGCCGCCCAGATCGACCTCGACCACACCGTCATCCGGGCCTCCGAGCCCGGCATCGTCAGCCAGACGACGAAGCTGCAGGTCGGCCAGTACGTGACGCCGGCGACCGCCGTCATGGCGATCATCGATGCCGGCGACAGCTGGGTCGAGGCGAACTACAAGGAGACCGACCTTGCCCACATGCGGGCGGGCCAGCCGGTGACGATCGGCTTCGACGCCTATCCGGACGTCGAGCTCGAAGGAACGGTGGGCTCGATCGGCGCGGGGACCGGCTCGGAATTCGCGCTGCTGCCGGCCCAGAACGCCACCGGCAACTGGGTCAAGGTGGTGCAGCGCGTTCCCGTGCGCATCCATCTCGCCCCGGGCGCCGACCTGCCGCCGCTGCGGGCGGGCATGAGCGCCGACGTCACCGTCGACACAGGCGCGGTGCGCGGCTTCCCCGACTTCATGCAGCCGGTGACGACGGCGCTTGGCCTTGACGGCTGGATCGCCGGCCGCAGCGCCGTCGCGGCGACCCGCGACGGCGCCGCCGCGGGCAGCAGCGAGACGGCCGAGGGTCAGGCCACGGGAGGGGCCGCCGGCGCGACCCGGACGCAATGAGCGGCGCTCCCGCCGCGGCGCAGCCCGATCCGCGCACGATCCCGCACCGCGGCCTGATCACCGTCTCGATCATGCTCGCCACGGTGATGCAGGTGCTCGACACGACGATCGCCAACGTCGCGCTGCCGAACATGCAGGGCTCGCTGCAGGCCTCGCAGGACCAGATCAACTGGGTCCTCACCTCCTACATCGTCGCGGCGGCGATCATGACGCCGGTGACCGGCTGGCTGTCCGACCGCTTCGGCCTCAGGCAGGTGTTCATCGTCTCGGCGGCGGGCTTCGTCGCCACCTCGATGGCCTGCGGCCTCGCGACGAGCCTCGAGGAGATGATCCTGTTCCGGCTGCTGCAGGGGCTGTGCGGCGCCGCGCTGGTGCCGCTGTCGCAGACCGTGCTTCTGACCATCAACACCCGCGAGGAACACGGCCGGGCGATGGCGATCTGGGGGGCGGGCATCATGGTCGGCCCGATCATCGGCCCGACCCTCGGCGGCTGGCTGACCGAGACCTTCAACTGGCGCTACGTCTTCTTCGTCAACCTGCCAATCGGCGCCCTCGCCCTCGCCGGCATGGTGCTGTTCCTGCCGAACACGCCGAAGCGCCAGCGCGGCTTCGACTTCTTCGGCTTTGCGATGCTGTCGCTGTTCATCGGCGCGCTGCAGCTCTTTCTCGACCGCGGCGAGCAGGCCGACTGGTTCGCCTCGGCCGAGATCTGGATCGAGCTCGGCCTCGCAGTGTCGGGGCTCTGGGTGTTCACCCTGCACGTCACCGGCCGCGAGCACGCCTTCATCGACCCGAAGATCTTCACCGACCGCAACCTCGTGACGGCGCTGGTGATGATCTTCGTCGTCGGCATGATCCTGCTCGCCGGCCTCGCGCTGCTGCCGCCGATGCTGCAGAACATCCTCGGCTATCCGGTGGTGACGACGGGCATCGTGCTCGCACCGCGCGGCGTCGGCACGATGATCTCGATGCTGGTGGTCGGACGCCTCGTCGGCAGGGTCGACACCCGCATCCTGATCTTCACCGGCCTCTGCCTGACGGCGATCTCGCTGTGGCAGATGAGCGGCTTCTCGATCGCCATGGACGAGACGCCGATCATCGTCTCCGGCGTCGTCCAGGGGCTCGGGCTCGGCCTCGTCTTCGTGCCTTTGTCGACGCTCGCCTTCGCGACGCTGGAGCCGCGCTTCCGCGCCGACGCCGCCTCGCTGTTCAGCCTGATGCGCAACATCGGCTCGTCGGTGGGCATTTCGATCGTCTCGGTCGAACTCGCCCACAACATGGTGATCTCGAAGGCGGACCTCGCCTCGCACATCACCCCGTTCGATCCGAACTTCACCAACGTCGCCTCCACCATGCCGCTCGACGAGACGACGATGATGGCGGTCCTGAACCAGGCGGCCTCGGCGCAGGCGGCGATGGTCGCCTATGTCGACGACTTCAAGCTGATGATGATCATCTCGCTCTGCGCGATCCCGCTCCTGGCGCTGATGAGCCCGCCGAAGAAGCAGGCTGCGGCCGGCGGCGGCGACAGCCACGCCGCGGTGATGGAATAGTCCGGCGCGGCATCGCTCCGGCCCAGCGTAGATCGTGACGGCCGATCCGCCTGCCACACGCTCCTCAGCCCGGCATCGTCACGACCAGCAGGAGGGCGATCGCGGCCATGGCGATGCCCATCGCCCGGTCGAACAGCCGGATCGACCGGGCGAGGTCGTCGAGACCGGCGTCGCGCCGCCCCTCCGGATTGAGCTGAGGCGCGTCGACGATGAGGTCGCGGTAGCGGCGCGGGCCGCCGACCGAGATGTCGAGGGCGGCCGCCATCGCCGTTTCCGGCCAGCCGGCATTGGGCGAACGGTGCAGCCCGGCGTCGCGGCGGGTCCGCGCCATGATCGCCGCAAAGCCCGGACGCGGCCGCGAGCCGAAGCCTGCGGAAAAGGCGAGAAGCACCGCCGTCAGACGCGCCGGCACGAAATTCAGGAAGTCGTCGAGCCGGGCCGAGGCGAAGCCGAAGTCGCGATAGCGCTGATCCATGTGGCCGATCATCGAATCGGCGGTGTTGACCGCCTTGTAGGCGATCAGTCCCGGCAGGCCGAGGAGGAGATACCAGAAGGCCGGCGCCACCACGCCGTCCGAAGCGTTCTCGGCGAGGCTCTCGATCGCCGCCCGCACGATACCGGCGGCGTCGAGCTGTTCGGGATCGCGGCCGACGATGAGGGCGACCGCGCGCCGTCCCTCGGCGAGCCCGCCCGCGCGCAGCGCCCGGCCGACCGCACCGACATGGTCGACGAGGCTCTTGTGGGCGAGAAAGACCGCGACGATCAGGGCTTCGAGGAGCATGCCGAGAAAGCCGAAGGCGTCGGCGAGCGCGGAGACGAAGCCGCCGAGGACGAGCGAGGCGAGAAGCACCAGTCCGAGTGCGAAGAAGCCGGCCCGCCGCCGGGTCTCGCCGGAAAATTCCGGCCGGTTGAGCCGCCGGTCGAGGACGGCGATCGCCTCGCCGATCACCGCCACCGGATGCGGCAGCCGGCGCCACAGGGCAGGCGGATCGCCGACCAGGCGGTCGATGACCATGCCGGCGAGGAGGATGGCGAGACGCTCGATCATGCGCGGTCGATCACGTGGCAGAAGGAGCCCATGACCCGGCCGCGGCGAAGCCCCGTCGGCCCGAGTTCGGCGCCCCGCGCGTCGCGCGCGTGAAACAGCGGCGCCGCGCGTTCGCGCCGCTCGGCGACGACCGTCGCATAGTGGAATTCATGGCCCGTCAGCACGCCGCCCGCCCCGACGCCCCCGAAGGGCGAGGCCCCCGCCTCCGCCGGGCGGAGCCGCCGGTAGCCGAGATGGCGCCGGCGCTCGGCAAAGCTCGTCTCGAGCGGCAGGAGTCCGAGCATTTCGTGCCGCGTCCCCTCCGCGTCGACGAGGCCTTCGCCGAGCGTCATGTAGCCGCCGCACTCGCCGTAGATCAGCGCGCCGCCGGCGGCGGCTGCGTGCATTCCCTTCCGGAAACTTTCGGCGCCGGCGAGCCGGCCGGCATGCAGCTCGGGATAGCCGCCGGGCAGGAAGACGGCGTCGCAGCCCTCGGGCGGCGCCTCGCCGAGAAGCGGCGAGAAGAACGAGAGCTCCGCGCCCGCCGCACGCCAGCCCCCGAGAAGATGTGGATAGAGGAAGGCGAAGGCGGCGTCGCGCGCGACGGCGACGCGCTGGCCGGGGGGCGGCAGCAGCGGCGGCCGGGGCGGCGGCGGATCGTCGTCGGGGAAGAGGTCCCCCGATCCTGCGAGTTCCGCCAAGGCGTCGAGATCGGCGTTTTCCGAGAGCCATTCGCCGGCACGGGCGAGGAAGCCGGCGAGGTCTGCATGTTCGCTCGCCTGGACGAGCCCGAGATGGCGCTCGGGCAGCACCAGATCGTCGCGCCGCGGCAGCGCGGCGAGGACCGGCAGGCCGAGGGGCCGCAGCGCCTCTTCGAGCATCTTCAGGTGCCGCGGCGAGCCGACGCGGTTGAGGACGAGGCCCGACAGCCGCGTGTCGCCGCGAAACCGGTGGAACCCGGAGACCAGCGCCGCGACCGAGTGGGACTGGCGGGCACAGTCGACGACGAGGACGATCCGGGTGCCGAGAAGCGCCGCAAGGTCGGCGGGCGAGCCGGAGCCGTCGGCCGCCCCGTCGAAGAGGCCCATCATCGCCTCGACGACGAAGCGTTCGGCGCCGCGTCGCTGCTCCGCGGCGAGGTGCCGCAGAAGCGCCGGACGCATGGCGAAGGGGTCGAGGTTGAGGCATTCGCGCCCGCTGGCCGCGGCATGGAAGGCGGGATCGATGTAGTCCGGGCCGGCCTTGGCCGAGGCGACGCGGTGGCCGGCCGCCCGCAGCGCCGCGATCAGCGCCAGCGTCACGGTGGTCTTGCCGGCGCCGGATGCGGGCGCCGCGATCATCAGGCCGGCCAAGGGCTTCTCCAGAAACGTCCTGCCCTTCCGGCCGGCGCTCGATCGTTTCGCCGCGGCCCGCAGCCGGGCGCGTGGCAGCTTTAGGGAACTCGGCTATAAGCGCGCAATGGGGATTGCAACGACAGACAGGGGAAAACCGACGGCAGCGCCGCTCCGGCGCGGCTGGACGACGGGCGCCTGCGCCACCGCCTGCACCAAGGCGGCGCTCACCGCGCTGCTCACCGGCGATTTCCCCGATCCGGTGACGATCCGCCTGCCGAAGGGCGAGACGCCGAGCTTTGCGCTCAACCGCCATTCGCTCAGCCGCACGGCGGCGACGGCGGCGATCGTCAAGGATGCCGGCGACGATCCGGACGTCACCCATCTTGCGGAGATCGTCGCGACCGTCACCTTTGCGCCTCCCGGCTCAGGGCTGGTGTTTCGCGCCGGCCCCGGCGTCGGCACGGTGACCCGGGCCGGCCTGCCGATCGCGCCCGGCGAACCGGCGATCAACCCCGTTCCGCGCCGGATGATGCGGGAGGTCGTCGAGGCGCTCTGCACCGACCACGGGCGGCCGGCGGACGTGTCGATCGAGATCGCGGTGACGGAGGGCGAAGCGCTCGCCCAGAAGACCTGGAACCCGCGGCTCGGCATCGTCGGGGGGCTGTCGATCCTCGGCACGACCGGGATCGTCCATCCGTTCTCCTGCTCGGCCTGGATCCACTCGATCCATCGCGGCGTCGACGTCGCGCGGGCGGCCGGGCTCTCCCACGTCGTCGGCGCGACGGGCTCGGCGAGCGAGGTCCTCGCCCGACGCCTCTATCCCGACCTTCCCGACATCGCCTTTCTCGACATGGGGGATTTCGCCGGCGGCCTTTTGAAATATCTGCGGGCGCATCCGGTCGACAGGCTGACGATCGCCGGGGGCTTCGCCAAGCTGGCGAAACTCGCGCAAGGGGCGATGGACCTTCATTCCGGACGCAGCCAGGTGGACTTCGCCTTCCTCCTCGCCGCCCTCTCCGCTCTCGACGCCGCGGCAACCGCGCGGCTTGAGGAGCGCATCCTCGGCGCCAACACGGCGAAGGAAGTGCTCGACCTGACCCACGATCACGGCCTCGATCTTGCCGGGGAAATCGCCGGCCGGGCGCGCGACGCCTGCCTGAGGCTGCTGGGTGACGCCGGCATCGACGTCGAGATCGTCGTCGCCGACCGGGCGGGAGGCCTCGTTGGAAGGGTCTGATCTTTGGGGAGCCGGCGGTTCGCCCGGGCCGGAACCGACCGCGGACGCCAAAGCGCGCGGCTCGGCCGTCCTCGTCCTCGGCGGCACGGCGGAGGCGAACGATCTCGTTCGCGTCCTGCGGGAACGCTTCCCCGGCCGCCGCGTGATCCTCTCGCTCGCCGGCCGCACGCGCCAACCGGCCCTGCCCTTCGGCGTCGAAACCCGCAGCGGCGGCTTCGGCGGTGCGGCGGGCCTCGCCGCGTTCATTGCCGCCGAGAGCGTATCGCTCTTGATCGACGCGACGCATCCCTTCGCCGCGGGGATCGCCCGCAACGCGGCAAAGGCGGCCGGGACGGCGGGGGTGCGCCGCATCAAGCTCGTGCGTCCCGAATGGCGGCCGGTCGATGGCGACCGCTGGACAAAAGTCGCCTGCCTCGGCGCCGCCCGCGACGCGCTGCCAAAGGGCGCGCGGCCGTTCCTCGCCCTCGGCCGGCAGCACCTCGCGCCGTTCCTGAAGCGAGAGGACCTCAGACCGCTCGCCCGGATGATCGAGCCGCCGGACCCGCCCCTGCCGGAAAGCTGGACGCTGATCCTCGCCCGCGCCGTTTCCGACGTCGAGGCCGAGGCGCGGCTGATGCGCGATCACGCCGTCACTCACCTCGTCGCCCGCAATTCCGGCGGCGCGGCCTCCTATGCCAAGGTCGCGGCGGCGCGCGCGCTTTTTCTGCCGGTGATCATGATCGCGCGGCCCCCAGCGCCGGGCGGGGAGGCCGTCGCGACGGTGAAGGAACTGCTGGCGGCGCTCGAGGGCGGGCGGGCGGCGTAGCGGGATGGCCGGAACACGGGGCTTTCGGCGCCGTCCTGCGGAATTTACCCCCCTCTGGGTTGCCACCCATCTCCCCCACAAGGGGGGAGATCGATCTCGCGCTTCCGGCAGTGCTCCCGTCGAGAGCCGAGATCGGCAGTGAGGTTGGCGAGGAGGCAGCAACCGGAAAGCCGCCGATCTCCCCCCTTGCGGGGGAGATGTCCGGCAGGACAGAGGGGGCTGCGGGTCTTCACCTCTGCGACCATGCGGTGCGCATCACACTGGAGCCGATCCATTCGAACCCGGTCGATCGGCGTCAGCCCTCGGCGACCTTCTTCCGCTTCGGCCGCAGCACATGCACATGCGCGGCGTCGTAGAGCTTGGAATCGACGAAATCCGTCGCCCCGAGCGCGCGGCCGACGAAGATCAGCGCCGTTCGGGTGAGTTTCGCCTCGCGCGCCGCCCGGTGCAATTCGGCGAGGCTGGTGCGGATGAAGGCCTCGTCCTCCCAGCCGACCCGGTAGGCGATGATCGCCGGGCAGTCCCCGCCATAGGCCGGAAGCGGCGTCAGCTCGCGCTGGATGTGCGGGATGTTGCGGACGGAAAGGTGGATGGCGAGCGTCGCGCCGCTACGGCCGAGGGTCGAGAGCTCCTCGCCCGTCGGCATCGCCGAGGACTTCATCGCGGTGCGCGTCAGGATCACCGTCTGGCAGAGCTCCGGCACCGTCAGTTCGAGCTTCAGCGCCGCCGCGGCGGCCGCGAAGGCGGGAACGCCCGGCGTGATGTCGTAGGGAATCGCCAGCGCTTCGAGGCGCCTGATCTGTTCGGCAACGGCGCCGTAGAGCGAGGGATCGCCCGAATGGACACGCGCCACGTCCTCGCCCCGGCCATGCGCCGCCTCGATTTCGGCGAGGATCTCGTCGAGGGTCATCGGCGCGGTGTCGATCACCCGCGCCCCGGCCGGCGCCGCCGCGACGATCTCGCCCGGCACCAGCGAGCCGGCATAGAGGCAGACCGGACAGCTTTGGATCAGCCGGAGGCCCCGCACCGTGATGAGATCCGCCGCGCCCGGCCCCGCCCCGATGAAATGTACCGTCATGCCGTGCCCCTTCCCGGGTGAATGTGTCCGGATGCAGCGCCCTGCCGCCCGGTGGATCGGGTCGCCGAAGGCGGGCGGCGCCCTTCAAGGGCAAGCCTTCCACCATCTTTGGCGGCCCGGCACAACATCGTCATCCGGGAAGGCCTGGCGCGGCGCGGGTCCGGACGGGGCGAGACGTGTCAAGAAAAGATGACAGACCCACTGTCATTTCGAGGCGATCATGGCTTCTCAGGCCGGCGAAAACCCGCTAGCCTCGGCCGCATGAGGACCCTGTTTCCCTTCGCCGCCATCGTCGGCCAGGACCAGATGACGCTCGCTCTGACGATCGCGGCGGTGGATCCCGGCATCGGCGGCGTCCTCGTCTTCGGCGATCGCGGCACCGGCAAGTCGACGGCGGTGCGGGCGCTCGCCGCCGTGCTGCCCGAGATCGAGGCGGCCGACTGCCCCTATCACTGCGATCCGGCCCGGCCGGACGAGGCCTGCGAGACCTGCCGCGGGCCGAAGCGGGGCCGCAAGCAAAAGCGGACCGGCACCATCAGGGTCACGGTGCCGGTGGTCGACCTGCCGCTCGGCGCGACGGAGGACAGGATCGCCGGCTCGCTCGATCTCGAGCGGGCGCTTTCGGCCGGCGAGAAGCGCTTCGAACCCGGGCTCCTCGCCAAGGCCCATCGCGGCTTTCTCTATATCGACGAGATCAACCTCCTCGAGGACCATCTCGTCGACCTCCTGCTCGACGTCGCGGCCTCGGGCGAGAACGTCGTCGAGCGCGAGGGGCTGAGCGTCCGCCACCCTGCCCGCTTCGTCCTGATCGGCAGCGGCAATCCCGAAGAGGGCGAACTGCGGCCGCAGCTCCTCGACCGCTTCGGCCTTTCCGTCGAGGTGAAGACGCCGCAGGACCTGAAGACGCGGATCGAGGTGGTGAAGCGGCGCGACGCCTTCGAGCGGGATCCCGCCGGCTTCACCGCCCGCTACGAGACGGACACGAGCGCGATCCGGGAGGCGATCCTGCGCGCCCGCCGGCGCCTCGATCACGTCGCGGTGCCGGACGAGACGCTGGAGAAGGCGGCGCAGCTGTCGATCCGCCTCGGCACCGACGGGCTGCGGGGCGAGATCACGCTGATGCGCGCCGCCCGCGCCTTCGCCGCCCTGAAGGGCGACGGCGCGGTCGTCTGGGCGCATCTGGCGGCGCTGGCGCCGCTCGCCCTTTCCCATCGCCTGCGCCGAGATCCGCTGGACGAGGCGGGTTCGGCGACCCGCGTCGAGCGCGCCGTCGGCGAACTCGCCGCGGCCTGACGCGGGCGCCCGCAATGTCGGTCCCCCGCCCCGCCCACCCCGCCCACCCCGTCGCCGCCAACGACATGGCCGCTGCCCTGCCCGACGAAGACAACGGCGCGGCGGGCCCGACGCTCTGGAACGAGGCAGTGCTCGCCCTGACGCTCCTTGCCGTCGATCCCAGTCTCGGCCTCAGGCTGGTCGCAAGGGCCGGCCCCGTCCGGCAGGCGCTTCTCCGCCGCCTCGACGCCATGCTGCCAGGCGCGACCCCGGTGAGGCGGATGCCGGCGGGGATCGACGAGGCGGCACTCCTCGGCGGGGTCGATCTCGCGGCCTCGCTCGCGGCGGGGCGTGCGGTCGTCGAAAAGGGGCTTCTGGCCGGCACCGACGGCGGCATCGTCGTCGCGGCGATGGCCGAGCGCATGGGCGACGGGGCGGCCGGCCTCCTCGCCCTCGCCATGGACCGGGGCAGCGTGCCGATCGAACGCGACGGCATCTCGACGGAGCTTTCTGCCGAGATCGGCGTCCTCGCCCTCGACGAAGGCATGGAGGCCGACGAGGCGCCGCCGCCGGCACTCGGCGAACGTCTCGGCCTCTGGGTCGCGCTTGCCGGCGCCGATCCGCGCGGCGGCGAAGCGGTGGCGCCGCAAGCCGCGGCGATCGCGGCGGCCCGGCGGCGCCTCGCCGCCATCCGGCCGGACGAGGCGGCGATCGCCACGCTCTGCCGGGCGGCGATGGCCTTCGGCATCGTTTCGCTGCGGGCACCGCAACTGGCGCTCCGCGCGGCCTGCGCCGCCGCCGCGCTCGGCGCTCGCGCCGCCCCCTCCGGCGAAGATCTGGAGGCGGCAATCCGCCTCGTCCTCCTGCCGCGCGCGGTCACGCTGCCGGAAATGCCCGCCGAGGAGGAGGCGCCCGCCGATCCGCCTCCCGCCGAGGACGAACCGGCGACGGACGACGCGGCGCAGCGGCAAGCGCCTCGCGACGGCCGGGAGGAGACCCACGCGGCGCCGGAAGACATGACGGTCGAAGCGAGCGAGGCAGCCCTTCCGGCCGACCTTTTGAAGACCCTCGCCGCCATGATCCGGCCGGACTTCGTCCGCGCCGGCGCCGGCCGGGCGGGGAACTTCGCCAAGCGGGCGAGGCGCGGCCGCGTCACCGGCACACGGCCCGGCGATCCGCGCCGCGACCGGCTCGACCTCGTCGCGACGCTGAAGGCGGCGGCGCCCTGGCAGCGGCTGCGGCAGGCCGAACGCGCCGCCGCGGCAACTCATTCGCCGCCACGGCGGCTGGAGATCCGCGCCGGCGACGTCCGGGTGCGCCGGCATCGCGGCAAGGCCGAGACGGCGACGATCTTCTCCGTCGACGCCTCCGGCTCGGCCGCCCATGCGCGGCTCGCCGAGGCCAAGGGCGCCGTCGAGCGCATCCTCGCCGAATGCTACGTCAGGCGCGACCGGGTGGCGCTTGCCGCCTTCCGCGGCACCCGCGCCGACGTCCTGCTGGCCGAGACGAAGTCGCTGACGCGGGCGAAGCGCCAGCTGGCGGCGCTGCCGGCCGGCGGCGGCACGCCGCTCGCGAGCGGCATCCTCGCCGGGCTCGACCTCGCCAGGGCCTCGGCCCGGGAGGGCCGCACGCCGCTTCTGGCACTTCTGACCGACGGGCGGGCGAACATCGCCCTCTCCGGCGCCGCCGGCCGGCCGCAGGCGACGGCCGACGCAAGGGATGCCGCGCGCGCGGTCAGGGCGTCGAAGATCGCCGCGCTGGTCATCGATCTCGGCCAGCGCCCGAGCGCCGAGGCGCGGCAGCTCGCCGGCGAAATGGGCGCCACCTATCTCGCATTGCCGCGCGCCGATTCCGGCGCGCTTTCGGCCGCCGTCGCCCGGGCGCCGCGCGGCGCCGGGGACGCGCGGCAGCAGCCGCGATGAGCGCGCCACTCGACTTTTCCCGCGACGGGCGCGACTGGCCGCATCGCGCCGCGAGCCGCTTCGTCGAGGCGGGCGGGACGCGCTTTCACGTGCAGCTTCTCGGCCCGGCCGATGCGCCGCCGCTGCTTCTCCTCCACGGCACCGGCGCCTCGACCCACTCCTTCCGCGACCTCGCGCCGCTGCTCGCCGCGAACCACCGCGTCGTCATGCCGGACCTGCCCGGCCACGGCTTCACCGCCGCGCCACGCTGGAAACGCGTCTCGATCACCGGCATGGGCGCGGCGCTCGCCGCCATGCTCACTGCCCTCGACATCCGCCCGGTCCATGCCGCGGGTCATTCGGCGGGCGCCGCGATCCTTCTGCGCATGGCCCTCGACGGCGGCATCGCGCCGCGCCGGATCGTCTCGCTGAACGGGGCGCTGCTGCCCTTTCCGGGCATTGCCGCGCATCTCTTTCCGCGGCTCGCCAAGGCGCTGTTCCTCAACCCCGTCGCGCCGCGCTTCTTCTCCTGGCGCGCCCGCAACACGGGTGCGGTCGCAAGGCTGATGGCGAGCACCGGATCGAGGATCACGCCACAGGGCGTCGGCTATTACGAACGGCTCTTCGCCTCGTCCCTGCATGTCGAGGGCGCCCTGTCGATGATGGCGAACTGGGACCTCGAAGGCCTGCGCCGCGACCTGCCGCGCCTCGCCGTGCCGCTCACCCTCGTCGTCGGCACCGGCGACCGGGCGATCCCGCCGGACGTTTCCAGCCGCGTCGCCCGGATGGTGCGACAGGCGGAGGTGGTGAAGCTCGAAGGGCTCGGCCACCTCGCCCACGAGGAAGCACCGGAGGCGGTGGCGGCGGCAATCGCCGAGGCGCTCGCCGGCGACGACCAGGCGGCCGACGCGGCCTTGGCAGCGCCGGCAGGCCGGGGCTGATACGAGATCCGCTCGATCGGAGCGGGGCACGTACCAGGCCCGCGCGGCGAATGAGCGTCTTGGTTTCCGGCATCACGAAGTGATCTGCCGGAAACCGCATGAGGCGTCGTCAAAGGGAACGGGCGATGCGCGCCGGACGGGCCGGCCAAGGCAGGCCGGTCGTCAGTTTCGCGGATGAAAGCGCCGGCCGGGGCCGCCGGCGCGGTGCGGCGGCAGGTTCAATCCGCCTTGGTCGCCGGGGCCGCCGTGGCCGCCGCGTCTTCACCCTGGGGCGGGACCGCCTTGAGATAGGCGGCGATGGCCTCGCGATCCGATGCCGGAAGCCTGGCGATGTTCTCCTGGACCTCGACCATCGAGCCGCCGACCGAATCGTAGTCCGGCGTGAAGCCGCTTTCCAGGAAGTAGGTGATGTCGCTCGCCGACCAGGAGCCGATGCCGGCCTTCGAAGGCGTGATGTTCGGCACGCTGCCCTTGCCCTCCGGCGCCGGGGCGCCCGCGAGCCACTGGTCGGTCTCGAGGCCGCCGGCCCCGCCGAAGCTGCGCGGCGTGTGGCATTCGCCGCAATGGCCGGGCCCCTCGACGAGATAGCGCCCGGCATGGGCGGCATCCGAAGCATCGCCCGGCAGGTCGATCACCGGCGCGCCGTCGCCGAGGAAGACCAGCTTCCACAGCCCGAGGGCCGGCCGGATGTTGAAGGGAAATCCGAGTTCGTTTTCCGGCGCCTTGCCCTTCACCGGCGGCAGGGTCTTCAGAAAGGCGAAGAGATCGGCGACGTCCTCCTTCTTCATCCGCACGTAGGATGTGTAGGGGAACGCCGGATAGAGGTGATTTCCCTCGGGATCGACGCCGCGCTGAAGCGCGTTGGCGAAGTCGGCGAGAGACCACGAGCCGATCCCGTCGTCCGGATCCGGCGAGATGTTGGGGGCGTGGAAGGTGCCGAACTTGGTGACCAGCGGATCGCCGCCGCCGAGCTTCAGCCTGTCGTCACCTTTGGCCTTCTTGGAAGCGTGGCAGGAGACGCAGCCCCCCGCCCAGAAGATCCGCTCGCCGCGCGCGGCATCGCCGCTGCCTTCGGCGGCGATGCGGCCCGGATCGAGCCGGTCGGGCCGTGCCGCATAGGCGGCCGCACCGGCGGCGACGACCACCAGCACGATGGCGCCGATGAGGATCTTCCGCAGCATCGCCGGCTCCGCTTGCCCGCCGGTCCCTGCCGGCGGCGCGAGGATTGCCGCGATGCCGCCGATGCGTCAAGCGCGCGGCGGGTCGCCCGGCCGCCCGCCGGACCGACCGGTTGACGGCGGGCGACCATTGGACGGGGGCCGGCGTCAGATGCGGCCGAGCAGCAGCAGGATCAGCACCACGACGAGGATCAGGCCGAGGATGCCGGACGGGCCGTAGCCCCAGCTTCCGGAATAGCCCCAGGTCGGCAGCGCACCGACGAGGAGGAGAATGACGATGATGAGGAGGATGGTGCCGAGGCTCATGGCGTGTTTCCCTGAGGATGTTAGAGTGCATCACAAACCGTTGAACCGGATTTGCGTTCCCTCGTCGGCTAAGCATTTGGTTAACGCGGTGCACTCCCGCTGCTCGCCTCACGCCGGGCCGAAGCCGCCGATCGCCACGAAGACCGCGATCATCATGAAGACGATGGCCAGCACCATCGTCGGCCGGTAGCCCCAGCGCCGCGACCACGGCCAAGTCGGCATTGCGGCGATCAGCACCAGAAACACGATCACCACGACGATCGGTCCGTATCCGACGTCCATCGGCTCCTCCCCTCGATTCTCCTGCCTGCCTGACCGGGCGGCGCACCGCCGTTCCTGCTCAGCCTGCCGGAGGCTGCGATCCGCGGCTCGCAGGACCGCCGGTTTCGCAACTATGCGGATGAGCGCGGTCGGCAATCCGCGCGGCGCGAGATCCGGCCGGGTTCGTTGCCGCGTCAAGCGGAAGCGCACCGCTGCGTTCGCCGAAACGATCCCAATTACCATTGCATCCTATTAGATAGGATACTATCAATATAGCCATGACCGACGACGCAGCCCTGCATTTCCAGCTGACCACCAATCTCGTGCGGATCGGCCGCATCTGGCGCAAGCTCGTGCGCGAGATGATGGAGGCCCACGGCATCTCGGAGGCCTGCGCCCATCCGCTCGTCAGCATCGGCCGTCTCGGCGACGGTGTGCGCCAGGGCGCCGTGGCGGAGGAAGTCGGCGTCGAGGGGCCGTCCCTCGTCCGGCTGCTTGACCAGCTCTGCGAAAGCGGCGTCGTCGAGCGGCGGGAGGATCCGCAGGACCGGCGGGCGAAGACGCTGTGGCTGACCGACAGAGGCCGCGCCGCGATGCAGCGGATCGAGGCCGACCTGGTGACGCTCCGCGCCCGGGTGCTGAAGGACGTCGGCACCGCCGACATCGAGGCGGCGCTGCGCGTTCTGGCGGCCATCGAAGCCTATCGGCCGGAGCCGGCCGAATCGGGTGCCGACGGCACCGCGGCGGAGAGCCGGACAACGTCATGATCGCCGCTCCCGCCCTTCCGAACCGGCGCGAATGGATCTTCGCGGCGAAGACCTTCGCCGCGTCGATGATCGCCCTCTACATCGCGCTCCGCTCCGGCCTGCCGCGCCCCTACTGGGCGATGGCGACGGTGTTCATCGTCGCCAATCCGCTCGCCGGCGCGACCCGCTCCAAGGCGCTCTACCGGGCGCTCGGAACGGTAGCGGGTGCCGCCGCGGCGGTTTTCTTCACGCCGCTCTTCGTCGACCGGCCGCTGCTGCTCAGCGCCGTCGTGGCGATCTGGACGGGCGGGCTGCTCTTCGTCTCCTTTCTCGACCGCACGCCCCGGGCCTACATGTTCATGCTGTCGGGCTACACCCTGCCGCTGATCGCCCTGCCGACGGTCGGCGACCCCGCCACGGTCTTCGACGTCGCGACCGCGCGCTCGCAGGAGATCATCCTCGGCATCACCTGCACCGGGCTCGTCAGCGCCCTGATCCTGCCCCAAAGCCTCGGGCCGGTCGTCGCCGGGCGTGTCGGCGGCTGGCTCGACGACGCGCGCGGCTGGATCGCGTCCGTTCTGTCCGGCAAGGGCGCAGGCCCGCTGAGCGAGGCGATGCGTCTCGCGCCCGACGTCAGGGCCGTCGACCAGCTGATTGCGCAGCTCCGCTACGATCCGGAAATGGCGGGGGTCGTGCGCAATGCGCGGCTCCTGCGCGGACGGCTGGTGATGCTGCCGGCGCTGCTCTCCTCGCTCGCCGACAGGCTGGCGGCGATCCGCGACGATCGCGGCCGCCTGCCACCGGAGATCGCGGTGTTCGTCTGGGAAGTCGAGGCCTGGGTCGCCAGCGCCGGCGACACCCATCGCAGCGGCAGCCGGCGCCTCGCCCTGCGGATCGGCGAGTTGCGCGACAGCACAAGCGGCGACGGCTGGCACGATCTCCTCGTCGAAAGCGCCCTCGCCCGGCTCGCCGACCTGATCGACCTGTGGAGCGACTGCGTCACCCTGAAGGAAGAGATTGGTCGCGGCCGAAAGGCACGGCGGAACCCGCCGCTGCGGCTCGCCAATGCCGCCGCGCAGGTCCCACACCACGACTACGGCATGATGGCCTTCGCCGCGGCGACGGCGATTCTCGGGACCTTCGCCGCCTGTCTCGTCTGGATCTACAGCGGCTGGGCGCAGGGCTCCGGTTTCGTGCTGCTCGCCGCGGTGGCGGGCTCGTTCTTCGCGGCGTCGGACGATCCGCTGCCGGCACTGCGGCAGATGATCCTCGTCACGATATGCGGCTGCATCGTCGCCGGCATCTACGTCTACGGCGTCCTGCCGCATGTCACGACCTTCGCCGGGCTCGTCGCGGTCTTCGCGCCGGTCTATCTGGCACTGCCGATCCTGATCGCGCGGCCGAAGACGACCTTCGTCGGCCTCCTGCTCGCGGTGAACAGCGCCACCCTGATGACGCTTCAGGAAGTCTACACCGCCGATTTCGCGCAGTTCGTCAACGGCGCGGTCGCCGCCGTTTTCGGGGCCGTCTTCACCCTCGTCTGGATGATCCTGACGCGCCCCTTCGGCGCCGCACTCGCGGCGCGGCGGCTCGAGGCGCAGGGATGGCGCGAGCTTTCGGCGATCGCCGCGGGCCGCCGCGGCATCGCACCGGCGGATTTTTCCGGCCGCACCTTCGACCGGCTCGGCCAGCTGGCGCCGCGGCTTGGTGCCGCCGCCGGCGAAAAGACCGCGGCGCTGTTCCAGGAGATGCGGGTCGGGCTCAACCTCCTCGACCTCGTCGGCGAACGCCCGAAGCTGGGGGCGGAGGTGGAAGCGGCCGTCTCGGCCGTGCTGTCGCTGCTCGGCCGCCACTATGCAGAAATGGGCGAGGGCCAAAAGGGCGAGCCGGGCGCGGCGCTGCGCGACGGCATCGACGCCGCCCTCGCCGCCGGTCTCGCGGAGACCCGGACGACGCCGTCGCAAAGGCCGGTCCAGGCGCTCGTCGGGCTGCGGCTGGCGCTCTTCCCGCACGATCCGCCGCCCCGTCTGCCGGCTTCGGAGCCGGCCCCCTTCGCCTTTGCCGTTGCGGCGGAATAGGAGACACCATGATCGGCGACTACACGGTCTTCGGGGTATTTCTCCCGAAGCTGCTCGTCTTCGCGCTCGCAGCCTATGCGGGCCTCCTCATCGTCAAGTCGGTCTTCGCCCGCCTCGGTCTCTACCGGCTGGTGTGGCATCCGGCACTTTTCGACCTCTCGATCTACATCCTGGTCTTCGCCGCGACGGCGAGGGCCGCTCCCTGGTACCTGTCATGACCGCACGATTTTCACGGGTCCTCAGGACCCTCTTCACCCTCACCGTCTTCGCCATCGCCCTCGGCGTCGGCTGGAACCTGTGGACCGGCTATGTCGACACGCCCTGGACGCGCGACGGCCACGTGCGCGCCGACGTCGTCGCGGTCGCCCCGGACGTCACGGGCCCCGTCGCCGACGTCCTCGTGAAGGACAACCAGACCGTCCACGCCGGCGACGTCCTGGTGCGCATCGATCCCGAGCGGTTCAAGATCGCGCTCGACCTCGCCGACGCGTCCCTCGCCGACAAGACGGCTGCGCTCGACCAGGCCAAGCGCGACGCCGCGCGCTACCACAAGCTCAAGAACGGGCCGGCGGTCTCGCAGCAGGCGATCGAACAGGCCGACCTCGCGCTTCGCCAGGCCGGAGCCGCCTATCAGGAGGCGAAGTCGCAGCGCGATCTCGCGGCCCTCAACCTGAAACACACCGCAATCGTCGCCCCGGCGAACGGCGTGGTGACCAACCTGTCGCTCGATCCCGGCGACTACGTCGCCGCCGGCTCCGGCGTCATGGCGCTGGTCGATACCGACAGCCTGCGCGTCGAAGGCTATTTCGAGGAGAACCAGCTGCCGAACATCGCCGTCGGCGACGCCGTGGACGTCGAGCTGATGGGCCGGAAGGACACCCTGCGCGGCCATGTCGAGAGCATCGCCGCCGGGATCGAGGACCGCGAGCGGACCGACGGGTCCAATCTCCTCGCCGACGTCACGCCGACCTTCTCCTGGGTGCGGCTCGCCCAGCGCGTCCCGGTGCGGATCGCGCTCGACGACGTGCCGGCGCCGGCCAATCTCGTCGCCGGCCTCACCGCGACGGTCACGGTCCATCCGGGCCGGCGCGTCGCGGCCGCCGCCGCAAAGACCGTGGCCGCAACCGGGGATTTTGCCCGGGAGCGGGTCCCCGCATCGGGCATGATCGACTAGTGGATTGAATTTGACATTTGAGTCCCGATCGGTGAGGCGTCGTATCGAATGTCAAATTCGAAAAATCCACTAGGATCATAATTTTGGCTCGTGGTCTTTCGATTCCGACATTTGCTGCGCGGTCTCCACAAGGCGGTACCAAATGTCGGAATCGGACCACTAGGATGGTCGCGCCGGCCGGTCCGTGGCGGCTTCTGTCGTCACGGTTCCGTCACGCCGGCCCGCCAGAATTGACTTGCGCGGCGCAAAGCGCCACCTCGGACCGAGACGCCGCCATCTTCGCCCGACAGGGACCTCGTTCATGACCATCCAGACGCCGATCACGACCATCGATGCCGACCCCGCGCCGCGCCGGCGGACCGTCGGCGTCGACGTCGGCGGGGTGACCGTCGGCGGCGGCGCCCCGGTCGTCGTCCAGTCGATGACCAACACCGACACGGCCGACGTCGACTCCACCGTCGCGCAGGTGGCGGCCCTCTCCCGCGCCGGCTCGGAGATCGTCCGCATCACCGTCGATCGCGACGAGGCCGCCGCCGCCGTCCCGAGGATCCGCGAGCGGCTGGAGCGGCTCGGCATGGACGTGCCGCTGGTCGGCGACTTCCACTATATCGGCCACAAGCTGCTCGCCGACCATCCGGCCTGCGCCGAGGCACTGGCGAAGTACCGCATCAACCCCGGCAACGTCGGGTTCAAGGACAAGCGGGACAAGCAGTTCGCGGCGATCGTCGAGATGGCGATCCGCCACGACAAGCCGGTGCGCATCGGGGTGAACTGGGGATCGCTCGACCAGGAGCTGCTCACCCGGCTGATGGACGCCAACAACGCGCAGCCGGCGCCGCGCTCGGCGCGGGCGGTGACCCGCGAGGCGATCATCCAGTCGGCGCTGCTCTCGGCCGAGCTCGCCGAGGAGATCGGCCTGCCGAAGAACCGCATCATCCTCTCGGCCAAGGTCAGCCAGGTGCAGGACCTCATCGCCGTCTATCGCGACCTGTCGGGCCGCACCGATCACGCGCTGCATCTCGGCCTCACCGAGGCGGGGATGGGCTCGAAGGGCATCGTCGCCTCCTCGGCGGCCATGGGCATCCTGCTGCAGGAAGGGATCGGCGACACCATCCGCGTGTCGCTGACGCCGGAGCCGGGCGGCGACCGCACCCGCGAGGTGCAGGTCGCCCAGGAACTGCTGCAGACCATGGGCTTCCGCCAGTTCGTGCCGGTGGTCGCGGCCTGTCCCGGCTGCGGCCGCACCACCTCGACCGTGTTCCAGGAACTCGCCGAGAAGATCCAGAACGACATCCGCGTGAACATGCCGGTCTGGCGGGAGAAGTATCCCGGCGTCGAGGCGCTCAACGTCGCGGTGATGGGCTGCATCGTCAACGGACCGGGCGAATCCAAGCACGCCGACATCGGCATCTCGCTTCCCGGCACCGGCGAGACCCCCGCCGCGCCGGTCTTCGTCGACGGCGCCAAGGTCGCGACGCTGCGCGGGCCCACGATCGCCGAGGACTTCCAGGTGATGGTCGCCGACTACATCGAGAGGCGCTTCGGCGAGGGGCGCGCGGCCGCTGAATGAGCGCGACCGGCGGCACGGACTGCCCCGGCACGCGGCGCAAGCGACGACGAGACGCGGCTCCGGCGAAAAGGCCCCTCCTCGCGGCGCTGCTGGCGCTCGCGGCGGCGCTGGCGCCGCCCGGCGGCCCGCAGGCCCGCGCCGACCCTTTGCGCCTCGGCGGCGATGCCGCCACCGCCCTGCCGGCGCTCGCCTATCCTCCGTCGCCGCCGCGCCTGCATCCGCCCGCAGACGTGCCCGGCGAGACCGCCGCGGCCGATGACGGGGAGGAGGAGAATGACGGGGACGCTTCCGCGGTGAAGCGGATCTGCAGCCTCATCGCCGCCAATGCCGATGCCGTCGGCATGCCGCGCTCCTTCTTCGCCCGGCTGATCTGGAAGGAAAGCCGCTTCGACGCCAAGGCGGTCTCGCCGGTCGGCGCGCAGGGCATCGCCCAGTTCATGCCCTACACCGCCGCCGAGCGCGGGCTGAGCGATCCCTACGACACCGCCGAGGCGATCCGCCATTCGGCGCTGTTCCTCGCCGACCTCCGGTCCGAACTCGGCAATTGGGGCCTCGCCGCAGCGGCCTATAACGGCGGCATCAACCGCGTGAAACGATGGATCGCCGTCGGCGGCCAGCTTCCCTTCGAGACCGAGAGCTACGTCGCCGCCATCACCTTCCGCCCGGCCGACTGGTTCAGGGAGGACGGCCGGGAGATCGAGCCGCGGCCGCTCGAGGAGGGCGAGGAATTCGAGGCGGCGTGCGAGAAGCTGCCGGTCATGAAGAGCCGGGCGATCTTCGCCTCGGTCGAATCGGCGCCGATGCGGCCCTGGGGAGCCCAGGTGGCCGGCAATCCCAGCCAGAGCGTCGCGATGGCGATGTTCAGGCGGGTGAAATCGGCGCATCCCGCCATCTTCGGCGACGAGAAGCCGATCGTCCTGCGCCAGCGCGCGCCGGGCCGCGGACGGATCTGGGCGGTGCGGATCGGCGCCGACAGCCGCGCCGAGGCCAACGCCTTCTGCACCAGGCTGCAGGGCGCCGGCGGCTCCTGCATCGTCCTGAAGAACCGCTGAAGAATCCCGGCGGCGGCGCCCGCCTTGGCGCGGCGGACGGCTGCCGGCCTTTTCACGATCCGTCGGAGACGGCGTCCCGCAGGCGGTTCGCCTCGGCGGATGCGATCTGCGAAGCCGGTTCGGGCTGGCTCTTCACCGCGCGTTCGAGCGCGGCCTCGGGCGACGATCCGCGCTGGAGCAGGATCTCCCGATAGATCGCGACGAGATCCTCCGCCTGATCGGCGGCGCGCCGGATGCCCGCCTGGACGGCGGGCGACTGGAGGTAGCGCGCCGGATCGCGGTCGATCTTCCGCAGCACCTCGACGAGGCCCTCCGGGCTCGACACGTCGACCCTGAAGCCGTTCTCGCCCTCGACGATGTCCTCGCCGACGGCGCCGCGGTCGGAGGCGATCACCCAGCAGCCGCACATCTGCGCCTCGCGGGTGACGAGCCCATAGGCTTCCGGCCAGACGGACGGCGCGACCAGGACGTCGAGTTCGGCATAGAGCTCGGCGACCCTGCTCTGGGAAATCTTCGGGCGGATGTCGACCTCGGTCGTCCCGAGGCGGCTCTGCCGGCGCGTTCCGACCGCCATGGCGTGATCGATGAAGACGAAGCGCAGGTTCTCAAATCCGCCGCTGAGCAGCGCCCGCTGGATGAGGTGATAGCCCTTGTGGCGGGCAAGGCCGCCGATGAAGCCGAGGCGGACCTTGCCGTCCGGCGACGGGATGCGGGGAAGCGGGACGATTTCCGAGCCGCCGTTCGGCACCGCCACGACGTTGGGAATGCCGGTGCTGCGGTAGACCTCGGCAAAGGCGTTCGACACCGCCAGGACCTTCTCCGCGCCGAGCAGGCATTCGCGCAGCTGCATGCGCGTCGCGAACTGCTCGGCCGGGACCCGGCCGAGCTGCGAGGCCGGATTGCCGTGATCGTAGAGGTCGATCCGGTCGTCCTTGCCGAGGAGGAACTGTTCGTCGGAGATCCACCAGCCGTCGTGGACGGTCAGGACGTAGGGAATGCCGCGGCGGCGCGTCTCGAGGATGATCGCCGTCGTCAGCCGCTGGATGCAGTGGAAATGGATGATGTCGGGTCGGCAGACGTCGAGATAGTCGCCGAACACCTTGGCCATCTTCTCGTCGTAGACGATGCGGTCGATGTCAGGAATGCTCGGCGTCGTGACGCCGACGACCCTGACGCCGTCCGCCGCATGGCTCGACACCTTGTAGGGCTCGGTGCCGCCCTCGATCGAGGAGAACACGTCGAAGGAGAATTCGCCGCGGTGATGGGCGGCGAAATGCTTGACGTTGTCGTGGACGACGCGGGTCGCGCCGCCGAGCGACTGCGGCGGATAGAAGACGTTGACGACGAGAACGCGCTTGCGCTCGTCCGGCGCCGGCAGCGCCGCCTGGCGCAGAATACCGGTGATGTTCTTCGCCATCGCCGGGACGCCGTACTGCTGCAGCGCCTTTTCCCGCGCGTTCCGGCCGATGCGGGCCCGCAGTTCCGCATCGCCGATCAGCCGGTCGAGCGCCTCGGTCCATTCCCCGGGTGTCCTTGCGAGCAGCCCGTCGACCCCGTCCTCGATCAGATCGGCGTAGAGCGCCGTCTCGCTGATCACCGAGGGGATCCCGAGCATCGCCGCTTCCAGCCACTTGATCTCGCTCTTGACGTCCGTCGTCGGCGCCGGCTTCAGGACGGCGAGGTTGATGTCTGCGGCCGAAAGCGTCGCCCAGTACTGGTGGACGTCCCAGACAGGCGGCAGCAAGACCAGACTGTCCCGGCACTCGCGCAGCGCCGAGCCCGGCGACATGTAGCCGGCAAGGACGATGGAGACCCGGTCGCGATACTTCTTCGCCATGGCGACGAGCGCCGGTTCCACGAGTTCCTGGAAGTCCTGTTTGTGCGCCTTGGTGCCCGAGCCGTAGAAGATCGTCACCCGGCCGCTCGACGGGGCCATCGCCTGATGGCCGATGTGCTGCGCATGCGGGCTGTGCAGGGCATTGGCGTGGACGAAGGCCGGCGTTCCCGGTGCGGCGCGTTCGACGTGTCCGACCAGCGGCTTGGTCGAGACGAGGGCGTTTTCGCTGTAGCGCAGGGCGGCCCGGAACAGCGGTACGCCGAGCGCCAGCCCCTCGTGCTCCTTGCGCGAGATCTGATTGTCGTAGGTTTCGAAGGCCGGCGGAAAGAACTGCGCGTCGAAGATCAGGTCGTCGATCTCGTAGAACGTCGCACAGCCGACCTCCCGCGCCTTGTCGATCGCCCGGATCACGTCGTAATAGGCCGGCACGCGGAAGAAGATCACCGCATCGAAGCAGTGCACCTTCTCGAGGAAGCGCTGGATGCCGTCCTTGAAGTTGAAGGATTCGACGACGAAGCCGGCGGCCTCGAGCTGTTCGATCTTCTGGTCGATCCGGTAGAAGCGGCATTGCGGCAGGTCGAAATTGCCGACCAGCGCGACGGACCGGACATAGCGCTTTTCCGCGACGTCATCGGTATGCAGGAGGCCGTGCACGGTGTCGCAGTCGGATTCGACCCGGGCCTGGGCGTCGGAAAGCCGCCCGCCGGCCGCCTGCGAATTGGCGAGCAGCCAGGAGGACGTCAGGAAGCGCGGGGCGAGGTCGTGGAAGCGGCGGCGCAGGCCGATGTCGGCCGGAAAGCGTTCGATGGCCGCCTTGAGCCAGCGTAGCGCCGCCAGCTGGTCGCCCAGCTGCTCGGCGCAGTGCGACAGGTTGATATAGGCCCAGATCGTCGTGTCCGCGGTCGCGGTCAGCCGCTCGTAGATCGCCGACGCCTCGAGATAGCATTTGCGCCGAAGCAGACAGTCGGCGAAGTGGCGCAGCGCCGGCGCGAAGTCGGGCGCCGCTGCAAGGATCTTCTGGTAGGCGACGAGGGCCTGGTCGTCCTTGCCCTCGAGCACGAAACGGTCGGCGATGAGGACGAGGAGCGGCGCGTGCCGGGCTTCGATCGCCACCTCGCTGCCTTGGGTGGCCATGATCTCGTTCATCAGCATCGAGAACCGGTCGACGAAGCTCTGGGACGCATCCGCCCCGGCGAAGGACGGCAGCTCGATCGCCGGCAGGCCGCGCACGGTGGGTCCGAGAAGGGCTTCCAGCCAGAGCCGGCGGTTCGGCCAGCGGCTGGCCTCGATGCCGTTCCTCAGATAGTGCCGGTAGACCTCCGAGGGATCGGAGGACCTGACCTCCTGCGCGTAGGTCTCGACGTAGAAGTCCGGCTCGAAGTCGTAGCCCTCGCGGATCGCCGCCAGGTCGCCGATGCCGGTGGCGACGAAGTGCTTCAGCGCCGCCTCCCTGTCGAAGCTCTGCTGGCGGCTGCGCAGCGAGGGCGTCGAATAATAGTAGAATTCGGCGTCGAACTTGCCGAGCAAAGCGAGGCTGAGATCGTTCGCCGCCAGGAACTGTTCGAGCGGGCCTTCGGGGGCGCGGCGGAAAACCGCCGCCGAAGCTGCCGCCGAACCCGCCGGCCCGCCGGCTCCTGCCATGCCGTTCGGTTCTCCCAGATGCCCCGAGATTTCCTCGCCGGTCGGAACCGGCGCCGCCAGCCCCCGCAACTCCTCCGCGGCATGCGGCGAGGCCGGGTCGCGCATATAGGCCTCGCGATAGGCGGCGATCGCCTCGGAGCGCTTGCCCTGCAGCTTCAGGGCATGACCGAGCTGCAGATGGGTGTCGGCCTTGTCGGGGCGCAGGTTCAGCGCCTGGCGATACGCCTCTTCCGCCCGCGACGCGAAGCCCTGCTCCTTCAAGGCATGGCCGTACTGCACCCAGACCGCTTCGAGCTTCGGATTGCGCCGCAGCGCTTCGCCGTAGGACTTCTCGGCGTCGTTCCACCGGTGTTCGGCATTCGCCCTGTCGCCGGCCTTGATCAGGGGACGGGCCCCGGTGAGGAAGGTCGTGGTCTTCGACAGCGCTGCCCACTCACTGCGCACCGGCCGCTCGCCGGCCCCGTCACCGCGCGCCGCGAATGGTCGGAGCAGCCGGTCGAACGAGGAAGAGGAACCTTTGGACATGAATCAGCTACTCACAGGCTACCAGGGAGATTGCGGGCATCGCGGACCGCTCTGTCCGGGCATGACGTGACGTCGAGGAATTCCAGGGCACGATGAACGGAAGGAAGCCCTATCAAGCGATAAGGTAACGTAACGTCAAGCCAAATCGGAGCGACGGTGGGATCGAGGCCGAAGACGCTCCGTCCCCAGCGGGATTCGACCACCGCGCGCTCCGCCCGGCTGCGGGCGTGGCGCTCGGCATTGAGGTGGTCGAGCCCGCGCGACTTCGACTCGTGATGAAACAGCCGCAGGTGCGGCGCGAAGATCACCTTCAGGCCTTCGGCCCTGAGGCGAAGGCACAGATCGACGTCGCTGTAGCCGACGGGAAGGTGAACGGCTTCGAAACCGCCGAGCGCGGCGAAATCGGCGCGTCGGACGGCGAGGAAGGCGCCTGTCACGGCGCCGACCCGGCGGGTCTTCGCCCAGCGCCCCGAAGGGCCCGGCGCGTCCGCGGGTTCGAAGAGGCCGTCGTGGATCACCGACCCCTTCCAGCCGAAGAGGATCCCAGCATGCTGCACCGTCGCGTCAGGATAGAGCAGCTTGGCGCCGATCGCGCCGACCTCCCCCCGCGCGAGCAGGCCGCGCAGCGTCTCGTCCCATCCCTCGCTCAGCATCTCCATGTCGTCGTTGGCGAAGACGAGGATCGGCGTTTCAGCTCCCGCGGCCGCGACGTTGTTGAGATGCGACCAGTTGAACGGGCCGTCGTCGCGCAGGAGCTCGACGCCAGCGCGCCGTCCCAGCGCCTCCAGCCGGGCGCGCTCCGACGGTTCACGAGTGCCGTTGTCGACGATGCGGCAGAAAAGCAGGGCCGGGACAGCCGCCTTGCCGAACAGGCTGTCGATGAAGGCTTCGCAGTCGGCGGCGTTGTCGCGGGTGGCGACGACGACGGTGATCGCCTCGCGCTCCGCCTTCGGCAGCCAGGTGACGCCGAGGCCGGCCCCTTCCGTCGTCTTGTCGGAAAGCGTCACGCGGCCGGCAAGGCCGGAGCGCTCGAGATGCCGCTCGACGGCCCGGCGGTGGCCCGCGAGCGCCGCGACCCTCGCCGCCTCGCGCCCCTCCCGGTCGCCCTCGAAGACGACGAGCGGATAGGGCAGGTGGGCGACGGCGGCATCGGCGCGGACTGCCGCAAGAAGCAGTGCGGACGCGAACTCCGCGGAGCTGCTTCCGCCGAGTTCGGGTCCGAGCCGGGTGAGGACCGCCCTGCGAAGGGCGATCGTCTCGCCCCAGCTGTTCTCATGCAGCAGCATGTCGGGGTCGAGCCCGCCCCGCGCCTCGAAGGCGAAGGGCTCGCGCGAGCCCGGCAGCGACCACTCCTCGTCGCAGGTGAGAAAGTCGGCGGCGGTATTGGCGAGGCCCGCTTCGAACCAGGCGACGCAGTGGCGGTGCAGCGCCGCGCCGGACGCGACGAAGAGGACGGCGTCGCAGCCGGCGTCCTCTCCGGTGGCCGAAATCTCGCCGGCGGCGCCTACCTCGGCCCCATCGACGGCGATCCGCCCGTCGGCCCGCGCGATCCGCGCGACGGCCTCGGCGAGGTCCGGATCGACGTTTCGAAGCCGCGCGCGCCAGCGCGTCGACGACTGGGCGAGAAGCGATCCGACCAGGCGGTGCAGCGCCTCGGCGCCGAGCCCGGCGGCATCCGCGACGATCAGGAAGTCCGGTGCCGCGCCCGGCAGGGCCGGCGGCGGCGGCGGAATGTCGTAGATCTGCCGGAACAGGCCGTATGACTGTGCCGGAAAGGCCGTGAGACTGGCGATGTCCGGGAGCTGCGCGGCGATGTCGGACAGACGGCGGCGCATCGCGCCCACCTCCGCGACGAGCGACAGCGTCGCCTCCAGCCCATGGACGACGATCTGGCCGCGCAGTCCTTCCTCCTGCGCGTCGGCCTCGCCCGCCTGGATCAGTTCCCAGCCTGCGTCGCGATTGGCCGGATCGAGACGCAACACCGTCCGGTATGCCGAAAGGGCTTCCGAACGGCGACCGGCGAGCTTCAGGGCATGGCCGCGCTGCAGATGGATGTCCGGGTCTCCCGGCCGGTCGCGCAGGGCACTGTCGTAAAAGGCGAAAGCCGCGTCCAGTTCGCCGCAATCCTTGTGCATGTTGCCGCACTGGACCTTGATGTTCGTGCGGGTGGGATCGCGTTCGAGCGCCGCCTCGAAGGCCCGCGCCGCCTCGCGCGGCCGGCCGGCCTCCCGCAACCTCTTGCCCTCCATGATCAGTGGCGCGGCGCGCAGGGCGCGCTGCAGCGTGCCGAGCCGCCCGAGCGGAGCGGCTCGACCGCGACCCGCCCCGGAGGCGGGCGCGGCCTCGCCGCCGCTGCCCGTCGCCGGAAGTCCCGGCGCGGCGCCGAGCGCCCGCAGGATGGATCTCAGGCGGTCGAACATCAGGCCGGACGCACCCGGCGGAGCCGCCGAGACCCGGCATCGCGACGGATCGCGACATGTCGGCCAGGGGCTGTGGCGTCACGGCCGCCGGCGAAGGCTCGGGTCGGCGCCGCATTTGTCATGTGGGTCCCGGCAAGGCTGGCGGAAAGAGCGTTCGGAGCGTGACGCATTCTGTCCTCTCTCCTTTCCGACGGGGATCTGCCTGCCGATGGCGTTCCGTCCCGGTTGGGCCGGAACGAATGTGCCGCCCGGGCGGGCGGGATCGCCGAACAAGGCCTTCCGAGCAACGGTATGCCGCCGGAAGCTGCACTGCAACACGAACCGTGCCGCGCGAAAAAGGCGTAATTCGGATCGCGACGCGACTTCGCCGCAATTGCCTCCCGCCTGCTTGCCTCTCGGCAGCTTTCGCCGAGGCCGAGGGCTGCCGGTGAGAGCCGACGCTCGGTTTCAGGCCGAGGCGGCAAGCGCCGAAAGGCAGCGGTCGACGCCGCCCTTCCATTCCGGCAGCGCGTGACCGAAGACCGTCTGGAAGCGCGTCGGGTCGAGCCGCGAATTGGCCGGGCGCCGGGCGGGCGTCGGGTAATCGGCGGTCGCGATCTTCTCGACCGCCGCAAACGGTCCGCCGCGCGCCTTCGAAGCCGCGAAGATCGCTTCGGCAAAGCCTGCCCAGGTCGTCTCGCCGGACGCGACCATATGGTAGGTTCCCGGCGAGACGCCCTCCGGCTCGGCCGCGAGCCTGTCGCAGACCGCGAGGATGCCCGCGGCGATGTCGGGCGCATAGGTCGGGGTGCCGCGCTGATCGGCGACGACCCTGAGGACGTCGCGATCCGTCGCGACGCGCAGCATCGTCTTCAGAAAGTTGTTGCCGTAGGGGCTGTAGACCCAGGCGGTGCGAAGCACCACCGCCTTCGGGTTGGCGGCGAGCACCAGCCGCTCGCCCTCCAGCTTGCTGGCGCCGTAGACCCCCGTCGGCCCGGTCGCGTCGCTCTCGACATAGGGGCCGTCCTTGTCGCCCGCAAAGACGTAGTCGGTCGACAGGTGGACGATCGGGATCCCGGCGGCCGCCGCGGCCGCGGCGACGTTCTCCGCCCCGGCGGCGTTCACCGCGAAGGCCGCCTCCCGCTCGCTCTCCGCCTTGTCGACGGCGGTGTAGGCGGCCGGATTGACGACGATCGCCGGCGCGAGGTGCGCGATCGCCGCCTCGACCGAGGCACGGTCGGTGAGGTCGAGCTCCGGCCGCCCGAGGCAGGTGATCGCATGCCGGTCGTCGGCAAGGTCGGCGAGGCAGCGGGCGACCTGCCCGTCGCGGCCGGTCACGAGTATGCGCATCGTCATCCCTCCAGTCGTCCGCACTCAGGCCTTGCCGAGGCGCTGGCCGGCATAGCGCTCGCGCAAGGGGCGCCACCAGCTGTCGTTGTCGAGGAACCAGCGGATGGTCTTTTCGAGGCCGGTGTCGAAGGTTTCCTCGGCCTTCCATCCGAGTTCCGTCTCCAGCCGCGTCGCGTCGATGGCATAGCGCAGGTCGTGGCCCGGACGGTCGGCGACGAAGGCGATCTGCTCGCGCCGGCTCCGGCCGTCGTCGCGCGGCGCCAGCCGATCGAGCGTGTCGCAGATCGTGTGCACGACCTCGAGATTGGAGCGCTCGTTGCGCCCGCCGACATTGTAGGACCGGCCGACCTCGCCGCGCGTCGCGATGGTCGCGAGGGCGCGGGCGTGATCCTCGACATAGAGCCAGTCGCGCACGTTCTCGCCGCGGCCGTAAACCGGCAGATCCTTGCCGTCGAGGCCGTTGAGGATCATCAGCGGAATGAGCTTTTCGGGAAAGTGATACGGCCCGTAATTGTTCGAGCAGTTCGAAAGCACCACCGGCATCCGGTAGGTGTGGTGCCAGGCCATCGCCAGATGGTCTGAGGCCGCCTTCGATGCCGAATAGGGCGAGGACGGGGCGTAGGGCGTGTCTTCCGTGAACAGCCCGCCGCCGAGCTCCAGCTGGCCGTAGACCTCGTCGGTCGAGACGTGATGGAAGCGGAAGCCGTCGCGCCGCTCGCCGGAAAGTTCCGACCAGTAGGCGCGCACCGCCTCCAGGAGATCGAAGGTGCCGACGACGTTGGTCTGGATGAACTCGCCGGGGCCGTCGATCGAGCGGTCGACGTGGCTCTCGGCGGCGAGATGCATGACGACGTCGATCTCGTTGTCGCGCAGCAGCCTGCCGATCGCCTCGCGGTCGCGGATGTCGACCTTGGCAAACTGGTAGCGCGGATCGTTGGAGATCGGCTCCAGCGAGGCGAGATTGGCCGCGTAGGTCAGCTTGTCGACGTTGACGACGCTGTGGGCGGTGTCGCGGATCAGGTGGCGGCAGACGGCCGAGCCGATGAAACCGGCACCGCCGGTGACGAGAAATCGCATGGCGGGCGCCTCAGGGCTGATAGGTGAAGATCACCGGCGTTTCGGAAAGCGTCGGCGCGACCTTGTCCTTGTCGGAAAGGATCGGCGCCTCGCCGGCGAGCGGCCAGTCGACGCCGATCTCGGGATCGTCCCAGCGCATGCCGCGGTCGTGCTCGCCCGAATAGGGGGCCGAAACCTTGTAGAAGACCTCGGTGTCCGGCTCGAGGGTCAGGAAGCCGTGGGCAAAGCCCTTCGGCACGAGGATCTGGTTGAACGCCCTGGCCGAGACCTCGAGCGCCACCCACTTGCCGAAGCTCGGCGAGCCGTGCCGGATGTCGACCGCGACGTCGAGGATCGCGCCGCGCAGCACCCTGACGAGCTTGTCCTGGGCGAAGGGCGGCGTCTGGTAATGCAGGCCGCGCAGCGTGAACTTCGCTGCCGAGAAGGACTGGTTGTCCTGGACGAAGGGCATCGAGACGCCCGCCTCGGCAAAGCGCTGGGCGTTGTAGGTCTCACAGAAGAAGCCGCGGTCGTCGCCGAATTTGCGCGGCTTGATTTCGATGACGTCGGGAATGGCGAGGGGCGTGACTTCCAGCATGTCGATCCTTCTTCGGACGGCTTGAAGCTCTGGTCCGGCGGCGCCGGGCCCGATCGAACGCTACGCGATGGTGGCGCTGGACGCCGGGATATATTAAGCCGCCCACATCGGCAATCGCGAAAGGAGCATGGCGTGAAGGGCATCATCCTGGCCGGCGGCAGCGGAACCCGCCTTCACCCGATGACGCTGACGGCGTCCAAGCAGCTGCTTCCCGTCTACGACAAGCCGATGATCTACTACCCGCTGTCGACGCTCATGCTGGCCGGGATCAGCGAGATCCTGCTGATCTCGACGCCGCACGACCTGCCCCGCTTCAAGGCGCTGCTCGGCGACGGCAGCCGGATCGGGCTGAAGCTGGACTATGCCGAGCAGCCGAGCCCGGACGGCCTCGCCCAGGCCTATCTGATCGGCGAGGAATTCGTCGGCCGCGAGCCTTCCGCGCTGGTTCTCGGGGACAACCTCTTCTACGGCCACGGCATGCCGTCGCTGATGCAGCGGAGCATCCGGCACGAGAGCGGCGCGACCGTCTTCGCCTATCACGTCAACGATCCGGAGCGTTACGGCGTCGTCGACTTCGACAGCGCCTTCCGCGCCACCTCGATCGAGGAAAAGCCGGCGAAACCACGCTCCAACTGGGCGGTCACCGGGCTGTATTTCTACGACGGCCGGGCGGCCGAGTTCGCCCGTTCGCTCAAGCCCTCGCCGCGCGGCGAACTCGAGATCACCGATCTCAACCGCATCTATCTCGAGGAGGGCACGCTGGAGGTCTCGCGCATGGGCCGGGGCTATGCCTGGCTCGACACCGGCACGCCGGACTCCCTTCTCGAGGCGGCCGAGTTCGTGCGCACCCTCGAACATCGCCAGGGCTTCAAGATCGCCTGCATCGAGGAGATCGCCTACGAGATGGGGCTGATCGGCCGCGACCAGCTGGCGAGCCTCGGCAAGGAACTCGGCAAGAGCACCTACGGCCAGTACATCCAGAGGATCGCCGCGACGGAGCGCTGACGCTCGCCACGGGCGGGCAGCCCCGGAGGCCGGCGGTCGGGCGTCTTGAGCCGAAGGCCCGCCGGCCGAAATGCATCGGCGGAACGGATCGGCGAGAAATGCGCCGGCCCCGCCGTGACGCTCCGTTTCCCGCCGAAGGGGCGGCGCGCGACAATTCGGCGCCTATCTTCGATCGGCCTTGCTCCCGGTCCGCAACGCGAGATCTTTGCGGCAGGACGTCTCTCTCGAAGGCCGATTGCGAATGGATGCACCCACACCCCATGGCGACGACGCGGACAACCTCAACACCCGCCGCCATTCCAACGACGTCACCGAAAAACGCATCGAGGAAGAAGGCTCGACGCTCACCCAGACGGAGTTGCGGGAGATCGAACGGCGGCTGAGCCTCAGGCCGCTGGCGATCTACGAACTGGTGCGGCAGGAAGGCGAAGACGAGCTGACGCGGCCGGCCTCCAGCCTGTGGTGGTCGGGGCTTGCGGCCGGCCTTTCGATCGGCTTTTCCGTCTTCACCCAGGCGGTGCTGCGGGCCTATCTGCCGGAGACGCCCTGGCGCCCGCTGATCGAGTGCTGGGGCTATTCCGTCGGCTTCCTCATCGTCATTCTCGGCCGCCAGCAGCTGTTCACCGAGATCACCCTGACCGCGACGCTGCCCGTCCTCGCACGGCCGCGCTGGATCGGCGTCAAGGCGCTGATCAGGCTCTGGTCGGTGGTCTTCGCCGCCAACATGGTCGGGACGGCGATCTACGGCGCCGGCATCGCCTACGACGTGCTCGGCACGCCCGACATCACCGCCGCCGCGCTGGCGATCTCCCGCGAGGCGATGGCGACCGGGCCGTGGTCGACGCTGCTGCGCGGCATCGTCGCCGGCTGGCTGATCGCCACCGTCGTCTGGCTGCTGCCCTCCGCCCAGAACGCCGGCTTCTTCGTGATCGCGCTCCTGACCTTCCTCATCGCGCTCTTCCACCTCTCCCACGTCGTCGCGGGATCGGTCGAGGCGATGACGCTGATGTTCTCGGGGGAACTGATGCCGCATCACGCGATCTGGGGTTTCTACCTGCCGGCCCTTATCGGCAACATCGTCGGCGGCTCGGCGCTGTTCGCGCTGATCAGCTACGGCCAGGTCGCCCCGGAACTGGACCCCAAGGGAAATTGACGACGGCGCCGCAGAAAATCCCGCATGGCATCGAGCGCCCTCGCCCTCATATGGTTTCCGGCAGATCACTTCGTGACGCCGGAAACAACGACGCTCATTCGCCGCGCGGGCTTGATACGAGCACCGCTCTGATCGAGCGGATCACGTATCAGGCGCCGCCAGAGGCGGCCTCGAAGGCCGAGGGTTCCGTTCGACCGGTCATGAAGGCGCAAGGGGCGCCTTTCCGGCAGGCCCCCCTCGCCCTTCGAGGCTCGCTCCGCGAGCACCTCAGGATGAGGGGCGCGAGAGCCGCCCGAAGGCTTCAAGGCTTGCGGCATTCGCACCGGGCTTGCGACCGGGCGCGAAACGCCTGGCGCGCCGGCGCCCCACGACGAGGCGCGGAAAGGCTCGCGCCATCACCCCCGGAGGATCGAGCGGCCGGCGAACACCGCCTGGTCGCCGAGTTCCTCCTCGATGCGCAGAAGCTGGTTGTACTTCGCCAGCCGGTCGGACCGCGCGAGCGAGCCGGTCTTGATCTGCCCGCAATTCGTTGCGACCGCGAGGTCGGCGATCGTCGAATCCTCGGTCTCGCCGGAGCGGTGCGACATCACCGCCGTGTAGCCGGCGCGGTGGGCCACCGAGACCGCGTCGAGGGTCTCCGACAGGGTGCCGATCTGGTTGACCTTGACGAGGATCGAATTGGCGACGCCCTTTTTGATCCCCTCGCGCAGCCGCTCGGAATTGGTGACGAAGAGGTCGTCGCCGACGAGCTGCACCTTGCCGCCGATCTGGTCGGTCAGCGCCTTCCAGCCGTCCCAGTCGTCCTCGGCCATGCCGTCCTCGATGGAGATGATCGGATAGGCCGCGGCGAGCTCGCCGTAATAGGCCGCCATGTCGGTCGGCGAGAGCTTCCGCCCCTCGCCTTCGAGATCGTACTCGCCCTTCTTGAAGAATTCGGTCGAGGCCGGATCGAGGGCGATGAAGATGTCCTCGCCCGGCTTGTAGCCGGCCTTCTCGATCGCCTTCACCACGAAATCGAGGGCCTCCTTGGCCGAGCCGAGATTCGGGGCGAAGCCGCCCTCGTCGCCGACATTGGTGTTGTGGCCGGCCTCCTTGAGCATCTTCTTCAGCGTGTGGAAGGTCTCCGCGCCCCAGCGCAGCGCCTCGGAAAACCGCTCCGCGCCGACCGGCATGATCATGAATTCCTGGAAATCGATCGGATTGTCGGCATGGGCGCCGCCATTGATGATGTTCATCATCGGCACCGGCAGGACATGCGCCGAGGCGCCGCCGACATAGCGGTAGAGCGGCAGGCCGGCCGCGTCGCTCGCGGCCTTGGCGACGGCGAGCGAGACGCCGAGGATGGCGTTGGCGCCGAGGCGGGACTTGTTTTTCGAGCCGTCGAGCTGGCGGAGCGCCGTGTCGATGCGGATCTGGTCTTCGGCCTCGAAGCCGCCGATCTCCTCGAGGATCTCGCCATTGACGAAGCCGACCGCCTTTTCGACGCCCTTGCCCATGTAGCGCGAGCCGCCGTCGCGCAGTTCGACCGCCTCGTGGGCGCCGGTGGAGGCGCCCGACGGCACGGCAGCGCGGCCCATCGAGCCGTCTTCGAGGATGACGTCGACCTCGACGGTCGGATTGCCGCGGCTGTCGAGAATCTCGCGGCCGATGATGTCGATGATGGCGGTCATGGGGGCCCCTGTCGAAATGGACGAACGGTTCGACGGGCGTTCTAGACCATGAGGGGAAGGCTGAACAGGCGGCGAAGATCGACACTTTGGCGGCGCGGTGCCGTAAAGCCCAGATCCGCCGCCGGCGGCCGCTCTACCCCCCTCTGTCCTGCCGGACATCTCCCCCGCATAGGGGGAGATCGGGCAGCCGCGACGGTTCCGCCTTTCATTCATCGCCGGGGCGGCGCATCGTCTGGACGTGAGGCAAGCTCGTGAAACGAGGTCGATCTCCCCCCTTGTGGGGGAGATGCCGCCCTTCGGCAGGCTCAGGAGGCAGAGGGGGGCGCGAAGCGCCCGGCGACGCAGGTGAGACGCCCCGCGCAACCTTAAATCGACGACCGTCGGAAGGCTGGTTTCGGCCATGATCAGCGCAGGCCTCAGGCGCATTCGCGTAGGGCCTAGCCGTCATCCTCGCCCTTGTGGCGAGGATCTACTGCCATTGAAGCGATGGATCGGCGCGGTCGGCGCACTTCCGCGGGGGGATCGGCCATGACATGGGACAGTAGATCCTCGCCACAAGAGCGAGGATGACGGCGCCTTTGAAAGCTCCGGCAGCGCTCCCCCCGTGCTCGCCCGCCTCAGCCCTTCGCCAGCTGATCCAGCGCCTTCAGCCGTTTCAGCATCTCGGCCATCTTGTCGAGCGGCACTATGTTCGGCAAAGGCTCCAGAAACCGACGCTCACCCGCAAGCCGTCATCCTCGCCCTTGTGGCGAGGATCTACTGCAAATGAAGCGATGGATCGGTGCAGTCGGCGCGCTTCCGCTGGGGGATCGACCGTGACGTAGGACAGTAGATCCTCGCCACAAGGGCGAGGATGACGGCGGTACAGAGGAGGACGCCGCACCAGAAACTCCGGCGACGGCGGCTAGCCAAAGACGGCAGATCTCGAAGCGACGCTCACCCCTTCGTCAACTGATCCAGCGCCTTCAGCCGCTTCAGCATCTCGGCCATCTGGTCGAGCGGCACCATGTTCGGGCCGTCGGACGGCGCGTTGTCCGGGTCCTCGTGGGTCTCGACGAAGAGCCCCGCGACACCGACGGCCACCGCCGCGCGGGCCAGCGTCTCGACGAAGCGGCGCTCGCCACCCGACGAGCCGCCCTGGCCGCCCGGCTGCTGCACGGAATGGGTGGCGTCGAAGACCACCGGCAGGCCGGTTTCGGCCATGATCGGCAAGGCGCGGAAATCCGAGACGAGGGTATTGTAACCGAAGGAGACGCCGCGCTCCGTCAGGAGCACGTTGGGATTGCCGCTTTCCGTCACCTTGGCGGCGACGTTCTTCATGTCCCAGGGCGCGAGGAACTGTCCCTTCTTGATGTTGATCACCCTCCCCGTTTTCGCGGCGGCGATCAGAAGGTCGGTCTGGCGGCAGAGGAAGGCGGGGATCTGCAGGATGTCGCAGACGGCGCCGACCTCCCGGCACTGCTCCTCATTGTGGATATCCGTCAGCACCGGCAGATCGAAGGTGTCGGCGACCTCCTGGAACACCGGCAGGGCACCCGAAAGGCCGATGCCGCGCTTGCCCTTGAGGCTGGTGCGGTTCGCCTTGTCGAAGCTCGCCTTGAAGACGTAGGGAATGCCGAGATCGTCGGTGATCCGCTTCATCCTCTCGGCGATCATCATCGCATGGTCGCGGCTCTCCATCTGGCAGGGGCCGGCGATCAGCGCGAAGGGCTGAGCGTTGGAGAAAGAGGCCGACTTGGCGGAGACGGTGGTGGCGGTGGCGGCGGTGGTCATGGGCGGTCCTCGATGAAGCGGATGGTGCCGCGGCCATTCGGACAGGCGATCGAAGCGGCGGCGCCTTCGTCGGTGAACGATATTCCCCGGCTCTGCCAGAACTCCCGGGCAAAAGCGAGATCGGCGACCGCCAGCGTCACGGAGTCGACCGTCAGCGCATCCGTCTCACCGGGCACGACGTCGAGGCTGCCGCCCTCGAGGGGGATAGAGAGGATGCCGCCGCCCGCGTCCTGGACCTCACCATCCGCGACGGCGGCGAGGTAGTCGCGATAGGCATGCGGACCGCGCACGCAAAGCGTGACGCCGACAATGCCGGCCGCCCCGTTCGGATGGACGGTCAGCGCCGCGCGATCCGGCTTCACGCGGTGCCGCGCCTCGACGAAGAAGAAGCTCGCCGCCTCGGCAGCGAAGAGCGCCGCGAAGGCGAGGCGGAAGGAAAGCTCCGCCTCGCTTCCGTCCGGCAGGCGCATCTTGCGGGCGAACTCGACGAGGTCCTCTTCGCCCGCTTCTTCCTCGAGCAATTGCTGCCGGTCGGCCAGCGCATCATCGGAGCGGAAGGCAAGCCCAGAAACCGCCGGTCGTTCGGCGAGTGCCCGCATATCCGCATCGCGCTCGACGAAGAGATGGCCTTCCTCTCTCGACCGCTCGTAGGCCGCCCGGTCGACCACCGCCAAAGGCTCGAAATATCGCCCGTCGGCGAAGAAGACACAGGCATTGCCGGTGCCGAAGGGATGGGCGGCGTCCGGGGCGACGCAAAAGCCCAGCCGCTCGAACCATTGCCGCGCGGCGCTCAGCGTTTCGAAGGGCATCACCAGATGATCGATGGACCGCATCGGCCTCTCCTCAGCGCCTTTACGGGGGATCGAGCCGCGAGGGACGCGGAGGGTCAGACCAGTCGCGACTGCTCCAGCGCCGCGGCGACGAAGCTCGCGAACAGGGGATGCGGTTCGAAGGGGCGGGACTTCAGCTCCGGATGGTACTGGACGCCGATGAACCACGGGTGGCCTGAAAGTTCCACCGTCTCCGGCAGGAGGCCGTCGGGCGACATGCCGGAGAACACCATCCCCGCCTCCTCCAGCACCGGCCGGTAGTCGCGATTGACCTCGTAGCGGTGGCGGTGGCGCTCCTCGATGTCGGTATCGCCGTAGATCGAGGCGATCTTCGAGCCGGCCCTCAGCTTCGCCTTGTAGGCGCCGAGGCGCATGGTGCCGCCGAGGTCGCCTTCCGAGGCGCGGCGTTCCAGCTCGTTGCCCTTGAGCCATTCGGTCATCAGGCCGACGACCGGCTCCGGCGTCGCGCCGAATTCGGTCGAGCCGGCCCTGGCGATGCCGGCGAGCGAGCGCGCCGCCTCGATCACCGCCATCTGCATGCCGAAGCAGATGCCGAAATAGGGAACGTTGCGCTCCCGGGCGAATCTCGCGGCGTGGATCTTGCCCTCCGAGCCGCGCTCGCCGAAGCCGCCGGGCACGAGGATGCCGTTGACCCGTTCGAGATAGGGAGACGGGTCTTCCTGCTCGAAGACCTCCGACTCGATCCAGTCGAGCCGCACCTTCACCTTGTTGGCGATGCCGCCGTGATAGAGCGCCTCGATGAGCGATTTGTAGGCGTCCTTGAGGCCGGTATATTTCCCGACGATGGCGATGGTCACCTCGCCCTCGGGGTTGCGGATGCCGTCCACCACCTGATGCCAGCGGGCGAGCTGCGGCTTCGGCGCCGGGTCGATGCCGAAGGCGGCGAGGACTTCCGTGTCGAGGCCCTCGTGATGATAGGCGATCGGCACGTCGTAGATCGTCGCGACGTCGAGCGCCTGGATCACCGCCGTCTCGCGCACGTTGCAGAACAGCGAGAGCTTGCGGCGCTCCTCGGCCGGGACCGGCCGGTCGGCGCGCACCAGCAGGATGTCGGGCTGGATGCCGATGGCGCGAAGCTCGCGGACGGAATGCTGGGTCGGCTTGGTCTTCAGTTCGCCCGCCGTCGGGATGTAGGGCATCAGCGTCAGGTGGACGTAGATCGCGCCACCTCGGGGAAGATCGTTGCCGAGCTGGCGGATCGCCTCGAAGAACGGCAGGCCCTCGATGTCGCCGACCGTGCCGCCGATCTCGCACAGCACGAAGTCGTATTCCTCGTTGCCGTCGAGGACGAACTGCTTGATCGCGTCGGTAACGTGCGGGATCACCTGGACCGTCGCGCCGAGATAGTCGCCGCGCCGCTCCTTGGCGATGATCTCCTGGTAGATCCGCCCGGTGGTGATGTTGTCCATCCGGTTGGCCGAGCGGCCGGTGAAGCGCTCGTAGTGGCCGAGATCGAGATCGGTCTCGGCACCGTCGTCGGTGACGAAGACCTCGCCGTGCTGCGTCGGGCTCATCGTGCCCGGATCGACGTTGAGATAGGGGTCGAGCTTGCGAAGCCGGACACGGTAGCCGCGGGCCTGCAGGAGAGCACCCAAAGCCGAGGAGGCGACGCCTTTTCCGAGAGAGGAAACCACGCCGCCGGTGATGAAGATGTATCGCGCCATGGGCCTTCCCGATAACCGGACGGGGACGATTCTGCCAGTCACAAATCGCGTCGCGGGGTCGATTGGTCGCGGAGGGGGGCGAGAGGCCGGCCGACGAAGGGCTTCGACGCCGCGTCTGACGCGGATCCGCATGATCCTTTCCGAAATGCGTCTGCCGCTTTTCGGGATCGTGATCTGCCGTCGTTTGCGCGCATGATCTCTTCCGAAAACCGGTTCCCACTTTTCGGGATCATGCCCTGCCTTCTCTTGTGCGCATGATCTCCTCCGAAAACCGGTTCCCACTTTTCGGGATCATGCTCAAACGCAGACAGGGCGCCGAAGCGCCCCGCTGGCAGGCTGTCTCAACGACTGCGTCGAAGCATGCGGGCGCCTTCGAAGCGGCCGCCCTACTGCGTCGTCGTGGTGCCGTCCTGTGGCGGCAGCGGCGTCGCCGGCTTGGTCTCGCCGTCCGAAGGCTGCGGCGTCGGGGTTTTTGTCGCGGCCGGGTTCCCGGTCGTCGCGGCGTCGCCAGTCGCGGGAGCTAAATCCGTCCCCGCGGTCCCGGTCGTGCCGGCCGTCCCCGTCGTGTCCGTCGCTCCGGAAGCCGGAGCGGTGGCGGTGTCGCCGCCGGCGGGCGGCGTCTCGGCCGGTGCGTTCGTCCCGGTGGCCGGGCTCTCCGTGCCGGACGGAGCCGTGGAATCGGCAGCCGGTGCGGTCTCGTCGGCGGGCCGGCTGGTGCCGGCGGGCGGTGCCTCGACCGGCGGAACGGTGGTTTCCTTGGCGCCTTCCGGCGTGTCTTCCGCCGGGTTAGCGGGGATCGTCCCGGCAGCAGGGGCGGCGGTATCGGAGCCGGCGGTCGTCCCGCCCTGCGGCGTCGCGGCGGTGCCGCCGTCCGTCGCCGCGCCGGCGGCAGGCGTCGTTTCGCCCGCACCGGCGGCGGGCTGGCTGCCGCTCTCACCGGACTGGTCGATCAGCGACGGGCTCGCCGCGCCGCCGCCCGATGCCGGCGCCGTGCCTGCGGCGTTCTGCCCGTTCCCCTCGCCCTCGGAAGCCGGCAGGCCGCCGAGCTGGTCGAGCAGGCTCTTGTCGCTCTGCGTCGTGTCGCCGTTCTGGGCGGGCAGCGTGTCGAGGATGTCGGTCGGCCTGGCGCCGTAACGCGCCAGAAGGCCCAGCGAAAGCGAAGTGACGAAGAAGCCCGCCGCGAGGATGGCGGTCGTGCGGGTCAGGGCGTTGGCCGCGCCCCGTGCCGACATCAGGCCGCCACCGCCGCCGATGCCGAGCGCCCCGCCTTCGGACCGCTGCAGGAGAACCACGATGACGAGCGCAACGACGATCATCAAGTGGATGATGATGAGAATGGTTTCCATCGAACTTTCGTTGAGGGCTTCTGACTGGAATTTTCGCGCCTTCTACAGAAGGAAACGCCGCATTCCAACCGGATTCCGCGTCAGGACGTCGACGCCGGGCATGCGCGGCATATCGCGACGAAGTCCTGCGCCTTCAAGCTCGCACCGCCGACGAGGGCGCCGTCGACATTGCGCATGCCGAGAATTTCGCCCGCATTGCCGGGTTTCACCGAGCCGCCGTAGAGGATGCGCACGGCCTCGGCGACGTCGGTTCCGAACCGTTCGGCAAGCGTCTTCCGGATGAAGTCGTGGGCCTCGACGATGTCCTCGCCGGTCGGCGTCAGCCCGGTTCCGATCGCCCAGACCGGCTCGTAGGCGACGACGGTGTTCGCCCCGGTCACGCCCTCGGGAAGCGACTGGCGGAGCTGGCGCCCCAGAACGTCAAGGGTCTCGCCCGCCTCGTGCTCGGCCCGCGTCTCGCCGACGCAGACGATCGCGGCAAGGCGCGCGCGCCACGCCGCTTTCGCCTTCGCCTGCACCGTCTCGTCGCTCTCGGCGTGGTCGCTGCGCCGCTCGGAATGGCCGACGATCACGTAGGTGGCGCCGACGTCGGCGAGCATTTCGGCCGAGATGTCGCCGGTATGGGCGCCGGAGGCTTCGGCGTGGCAGTCCTGGCCGCCGGTGGCCGCCTTGCCGAAAAGCAGGCCCGACGTCGCCGAGACGAGAGTCGCCGGCGGGCAGATCAGCATTTCGATGCCGGGCCCGGCCTCCGCGGCCGCCGCCCCTATCGCTTCGAGTTCGGTCAGCTGGCGCAGCAGGCCGTTCATCTTCCAATTGCCGGCAACGAGGGGTCTACGCGTCATGCTTTCTCGTCGTCCTCCCGAGAGTTATCGTGGGCCGGCCCGTCCGTCCGGTCGGCCGCCGGGCGGGACAATCGGCGATGACCTGCGGAAAATCAATCGCCGCGGGTCGCTTGCGCGCCGCGCCGCCTCTTCACTAATAAGGCGGAGCGCGGCCCGCCGGTCGGGAGGCGCTGCAAACGAGGTCGGGCGCTTCAGGACGCCTCGCCCCCAAGGAGGAAGCGGAAGATGCTCGAGACGATGCGCCGGAGCGTGTCCGGCTGGACGGCGAAGATCCTGCTCGGCCTCCTGGTCGTCAGCTTCGCGATCTGGGGCATCGGCACGTCCTTCAACGGCGGCTTCTCCCGCACCGTGATCAGCGCCGGCGACACCGAGGTGACGCCGTCCGAATACGCCTTCACCTACCAGCAGGCGGTCAACCGCATCTCCCGGCAGATCGGCCGGCGGCTGACCAGCGAAGAGGCGGCGACCTTCGGCGTCGAACAGGGCGTCACCAGCCAGCTGATCGCCGGCGCCGTGCTCGACGAGCAGAGCCGCAAGCTCGATCTCGGCGTCTCGGACGAGCGGCTGGCGCAGGTCATCGCCGAGGATCCGGCGTTCAAGGACGCCAACGGCAATTTCTCGCGCCGGAACTTCCAGGCGATCCTCAACAATGCCGGCATCTCCGAGAACGACTACATCGCCCGGCAGATGAACGTCGCGCGGCGCGGCCAGCTGGTCGATGCCGTCGCCAAGGGCGCCGAGACGCCGAAAGCCTTCCTCACCGCCCTCGGCCTCTACAACGGCGAACGCCGGACCATCGACTACGTGACGCTGACGGCACCTGGCGCCGCCGAGATCGAGGATCCGACCGCCGAGGCGCTGTCGACCTATTTCGACCAGAACAAGGCGCGCTACGCCGCGCCGGAATACCGCTCGATCGCCTATGCCGAGGTGACGCCGAAGGCGCTCGCCGACGAAAAGGCGGTGAGCGAGGACGAGGTGAAGGCCGACTACGAGGCGCACAAGGCGAACTACACGACGCCGGAGCGCCGCGACGTCCGGCAGATCGTCTTTCCCGACAAGGCGGCGGCCGAAGCGGCGAAGGCGAAGATCGACGGCGGCGAGAGCTTCGAGAAGGCCGCCGAGGCGGCCGGCCGCTCTGCCGCCGACATCTCGCTCGGCACCGTGACCAAGGCGGCGATCCCCGACCCGAAGATCGCCGATGCCGCCTTCTCGCTGAAGGAGGGCGCGGTGTCGGACGTCGTCGAGGGCCTGTTCGGCCCGGTGCTCCTCAACGTCACGAAGATCGAGCCGTCCGGCGCCCAGCCGCTCGACGAGGTGAAGGAGCAGATCCGCAAGGACCTCGCTCTGTCGAAGGCCGCCGAGGCGGTCGACGCCGCCTACAACGCCTATGAGGACGCCCGCGGCGGCGGCGCCACCTTCAAGGAGGCGGCGCAGCAGGCGGCGATCCCGGTGAAGACCGTCGCGGCCGTCGACCGCAACGGCAACGGCCCGGACGGCAAGCCCGTCGAGCTGCCGCAGAAGTCCGACCTCCTCGCCGCCGCCTTCGACAGCGAGCCCGGCGTCGACGCGCTGCCGGTCAACGTCGATCCGAGCGGCTACGTCTTCTACGACGTCGCCAGCGTCGATCCGGCGCACGACCGCAAGCTCGACGAGGTGCGCGAGAAGGTCGTCGCCGACTGGAAGCGCGAGCGCGCGAACGAACGGCTCGACGCGCTGGCGGCAAAGCTCGAGAAGGAGGTCGAGGGCGGCAAGAGCCTTTCCGACGTCGCCGCCGAGGCGAAGGTCGAGACGCGCAAGGCCCTCGGCATCACCCGCCAGTCGGGCATGTCGGAACTCGGCCGCTCGGGCGTCGACGCGGCGTTCTCCGGCCCGGTCGGCGACGTCGTCACCGCGCCCGGCCCGGCCGAGGCGACCAAGCTGTTGATGAAGGTCGCCGAGGTCTCGCCGCCGGCCGATCCCGCCAGCAATGTCGGCCCCGCCGAGCGGCGGCAGATGGCCGGCATGCTCGAGAACGACCTCTACCAGAGCTACGTGACGCTGCTGCAGAACGAGGTTCCGGTCCGGATCAACCCGAGCGCCCTCGAACAGGCGAAGGCGATGATCCGATGAGCCAGACGCTGAAACCCTTCATCGCCAAGGCGGCCGAGGGGCGGGTTCTGACGCGCGAGGAGGCGACCCGCGCCTTCGAGATCATGATGAGCGGCGAGGCGACGCCGTCGCAGATCGGCGGCCTCCTGATGGCGCTGCGGGTGCGCGGCGAGAGCGTCGACGAGATCACCGGCGCCGTCTCGGTGATGCGGGCGAACATGGCCCGGGTGGTCGCGCCGGAAGGCGCGATCGACATCGTCGGCACCGGCGGCGACCACGCCGGAACGCTCAACATCTCCACCTGCTCGGCCTTCGTCATCGCCGGCTGCGGCCTCGTCGTCGCCAAGCACGGCAACCGCGCGCTCTCCTCCAAGTCCGGCGCGGCCGACGTCCTTGCCGCGCTCGGCGTCGACGTCGACCTGAGGCCCGAACAGATCGGCCGCGCGATCGCCGAGGCCGGCCTCGGCTTCATGTTCGCGCCGACCCACCATGCGGCGATGCGCTTCGTCGGCCCCTCGCGCGTCGAGCTCGGCACGCGGACGATCTTCAATCTCCTCGGCCCGCTCGCCAATCCGGCCGGGGCGAAGAAGCTGCTCGTCGGAGTGTTCTCGCGCGACTGGCTGCGGCCGATCGCCGAGACGCTGCTGGCGCTCGGCACCGAGGCGGCCTGGGTGGTCCATGGCGACGGGCTCGACGAGATGACCACCACCGGCACGACCGAGGTGGTCGAGCTGAAGGACGGCGTGATCAGCCAGTTCAGCGTCGATCCGGAAGAGGCCGGCCTGAAACGCTGGCCGATCGCCGGCCTGAAGGGCGGCGACGGCGCCTACAACGCCGCGGCGCTGAGATCGGTGCTTCAGGGCGAGCCCGGCGCCTACCGCGACACGGTCCTCCTCAATTCCGCCGGCGCCCTCGTCATGGCGGGGGCCGTCGCCGATCTTCATGCCGGCGTCGAAAGGGCCGCCGAGGCGATCGACGCAGGGCACGCGCTCGCTGCGCTGGAGCGCCTCGCCGGCACGACGCAGCGGCTCGCCGCGGAGAAGAAATGACCGACATCCTCGCCCGCATCCGCGACTACAAGCTCGAGGAGATCGCCGCCGCCAAGGCAAAGATGCCGCTCGCCGAGATCGAGGCGCGGCTTGCCGATGCCGGGCCGGTGCGCGGCTTTTGCGCGGCGATCGAGCGCCGCCTTAACGCCGAAGGTTTCGCGCTGATCGCCGAGGTCAAGAAGGCGAGCCCGTCGAAGGGCCTCATCCGCGAGGATTTCGATCCGCCCGAACTCGCCCGGGCCTACGAAGCGGGCGGCGCGACCTGTCTCTCCGTCCTCACCGATGCACCCTCCTTCCAGGGCCGGCCGGACTATCTGACCGCCGCACGGGCGGCGACGCGCCTGCCGGCGCTCCGCAAGGACTTCCTCTACGATCCCTATCAGGTCGCGGAGGCGCGTCTCTGGGGGGCGGATGCGATCCTCGTCATCATGGCGGCGGTCTCCGACGACGTCGCCGCCGCGCTGGAGGAAGCAGCGGCGCGCCACGGCCTCGACGTCCTCGTCGAGGTGCACGACGAGGCGGAGACCGAACGGGCGCTGAAGCTCGCCGCGCCGCTGATCGGCATCAACAACCGCAACCTCAAGACCTTCGAGACCAGCCTCGACACCGCCGCGCGGCTGGCGCGGCTCGTGCCCGCCGACCGCATCGTCGTCGGCGAGAGCGGCATCTTCACCCATGCCGACTGCCTGGAACTCGCCGAGCACGGCATCCGCACCTTCCTCGTCGGCGAGAGCCTGATGCGCCAGGCCGACGTCGAGGCGGCGACGCGCGTTCTCCTCGGCAGCCCGCGCGAGGGTTCCGCCGTCGCCGATGAAGCAGGCGGAACCGACGGGGCCGGGCGATGAGCGGGGCGCCGGACGGGCCGCGGCTCACCCATATCGACGCCTCCGGCAAGGCCGCCATGGTCGACGTCGGCGACAAGGCCGAGACCGAGCGGGTCGCCGAGGCCGAGGGCTTCGTCGTGATGCGGCCCGAGACCCTCGCTCTGATCGAGAGCGGGACGGCGAAGAAAGGCGACGTCGTCGGCGTCGCCCGGATCGCCGGCATCATGGCGGCCAAGCGCACCCACGAGCTGATCCCTCTCTGCCACGCGCTGATGCTTTCCAAGGTCGGCGTCGAGATCGCTCCGGAGCCCGCCCTGCCGGGCCTGCGCGTCACCGCGACGGCGCGGCTCACCGGCCGCACCGGCGTCGAGATGGAGGCGCTCACCGCCGTCTCCGTCGCCTGCCTGACGATCTACGACATGGCGAAGGCCGTCGACCGCGAGATGGAGATCACCGGGGTGAAGCTCGTCGCCAAGTCCGGCGGCCGGTCCGGCGATTTCCGCCGCGAGGCACCGGCATCATGATCTCGGTCGAGGACGCCTATCGCCGGCTCGTCGAAGCCGCCGCTCCCGTCGGCCGCACGGTCTCGGTGCCGCTGCGCGAGGCCGCCGGCCGGGTGCTCGCCGAGGACGTCGTCGCGCTGCGCACCCAGCCGGACTTCGCCGCCTCGGCGATGGACGGCTACGCGCTCAGGGCGGACGATGCGCAAGCGCCGTTCCGCGGCCTCAGGGTAGTCGGCGAATCGGCGGCAGGCCGCGCCTTTCCGGGCCGTGTCGGCCCCGGCGAGGCGGTGCGCATCTTCACCGGCGCGCCGATCCCGCCCGGCGCCGACGCCATCCTGATCCAGGAGGACGCCGAGCGGACCGAGGACGGCATGGTCCTGCCGACCGAGGCGGTGACCGAAGGCCAGCACGTCCGCCCGGCCGGCATCGACTTTTCCAAGGGCCGGCTGCTGCTTGCCGCCGGCACCGAGCTTTCGCCGGGAGCCGTCGCGCTCGCCGCCAGCGGCGGCCATCCGGCGCTCCGCGTCCTCGACCGGCCGAAGGTCGCCGTGCTTGCGACCGGCGACGAGCTCGTCCCGCCGGGCGCCGCCGTCGGGCCGTCGCAGATCGTCGCCTCCAACGGCTACGGGGTCGCCGCGCTGGTCGAGGCGGCCGGCGGCACCGTGCTCGACTGCGGCATCGCGCCCGACCGCGAGGAGGCCATCGCCGCCGAACTCGAACGGGCGCTCGACGCCGGCTGCGACTGCTTCGTGACGATCGGCGGCGCCTCGGTCGGCGACCACGACCTCGTCGGCCGCGTTTTTGCCGCCAGCCGGATGGAGGTCGCCTTCCTCAAGGTGGCGATGCGCCCCGGCAAGCCGCTGATGGCCGGCCGGGTCGGCGACATGCGCCTCGTCGGGCTGCCGGGCAATCCGGCGTCGTCCATGGTCGCGGCGACGCTGTTCCTCGCGCCGCTGGTGCGCCGCCTCGCCGGCCGGCCCGACCGCGCGCCGACGCGCCCCGCTGTGCTCGGCGCCGACGTTCCCGCCAACGGCCTTCGCGCCGATTTCATGCGATCGCGCCTCTCGACCGGCGAGGACGGCGCGGTTGTCGTCACGCCGCTCGACCGCCAGGATTCCTCGCTGCTCTCAATCTACGCCGCGGCCGACGCGCTTCTCGTCCGCCCGCCGCACGCCCCGGCCGCCCGTGCCGGCGAGGCCTGCCGCATCGTCGACCTCGCCTGAGGCGCCGCTTCACGGATCTCCCAGGTACCATGGCAAGGAAGCCGAAAAGGGGCTTGCGGAACACAACTAGAACAGATAGGTTTGTTCAGGTTTTGTTTTTTGAGGTCACCGATGCTCACCCGCAAACAGCACGACCTTCTGTTGTTCATCCACGAACGGCTGAAGGAAAGCGGCGTGCCCCCGTCCTTCGACGAAATGAAGGACGCGCTGGAGCTGCGGTCGAAATCCGGCATCCATCGGCTGATCACCGCCCTCGAGGAGCGGGGCTTCATCCGCCGCCTGCCCAACCGGGCGCGCGCGCTGGAGGTATTGAAGCTGCCGGAATCGATCCGGGCCGGCCGCCCTGCCGGGGGGCCGCGGGCCGGCTTCACGCCGAGCGTCATCGACGGCAGCCTCGGCACCACGCGCGCGGAACCATCTGAAAAACCTGCTGCGGCGCCCGCCCGCCGGCCGGCTGCGGCCCTGCCGGCGCGGGCCGCACAGGCTGCCGCGGATGCCGCCGTGTCGATCCCGGTGATGGGGCGGATCGCCGCGGGCGTTCCGATCTCGGCCATCCAGAACAACACCCATTCGATCCAGGTGCCACCCGAGATGCTCGGCGGCGGCGAACATTACGCCCTCGACGTCAAGGGTGATTCGATGATCGAGGCGGGGATCCTCGACGGCGACACGGTGGTGATTCGCCGGGCCGAGACGGCGGCGCCGGGAGACATCGTGGTGGCACTCGTCGACGACGAGGAGGCGACGCTGAAGCGCTTTCGCCGCCGCGGCGACACGATCGCACTCGAAGCCGCCAATCCGGCCTACGAGACGCGGATCTTCGGCGCCGACCGGGTGAAGGTGCAGGGCCGGCTCGTCGGGCTGATCCGCCGCTATTCCTGAGCCGCATCACGGTGCGGCCGGCGCGTCGCCGCGCTGCAGCGGTTCGGCCCGTCCTTCTCGCGCGTCCGTCTGGGACGGCTTCTTCCAGTATTCCGGCCAGGGCGCCAGGCGATGGCGGTTCCACGGCTGCGGATCGGGCGGAATCGACGGCGTGACGACCGGCCTGCCGTCGCCGTCCTTTCGGGCGATGGCGATCGAACCGGTCTCCCGGAGCGTCCGCAGCGTGACGAGGACGGCGCCGGAGCGGCAGGCCTCGAGGCGGATCGCCCGGGCGACGATGGCGACGTCGCCGCCGTCGCAGGCATCGCCCGTCAGCCGGTAGTCGCTGGTCCACGCCACCTTGAGGCCGTCCCGCGTCTCGAAACGGCAGAAATCCGCGCGGCACGGCGCGGCGGGCGGGCGAAACTGACCGCTGCCGCCGGCATCGTCAGCCGCCGCCGTGCCGGCGGCACCCGGCGCCTCGCCGGCTGCATTGCCAACCGATTTGTCCGCTGCACCGATCGCGGCACTGCGCTCCCACTGCCCGGCGACGAAGCCGTTGCGGCGCCCGAGCGGATAGGTGATCGCCCCGTCCGGGCCGAAGGCGGCGAGGGTCTTGCCGTCTTCGTAGACGACGAGCTGCGGCGGCGGAGACGCGTCGCGGATGGTCAGGAGACCGGCGACGAGAAGCGGGACCGCCACGAGACGAAAGCGGCTGGCAAACAGCGAGGCCGCGAGCAGCGCCGCAGAAAGCAGGACGACGCCCGATCCGTCGATCGGGCCGGTCCCGCGGTCGGGCAGCGTATCGTAGAGCCACTCCGAGATGATGAGGACCAGCCTGATCGCCAGCCCCATCAGGCGGAAACACCAGGCATCGAGACCGAACGGCATCAGCAGCGTGCCGACGAGGCCGAGCGGCATGACGAGGAAGGTGAAGATCGGCAGCGTGAGGACGTTGGCGACGAGGCCGAAGGGCGCGACGCGGTGGAAATGGTAGGCCGCAAAGGGCGCCGTCGCCGCCCCGCCGATGATCGAGCTCGCGGCAATCGCGAGGAAGGTCCCGCCGAGGAAGCGCAGCGCCCCGGCGGTCCGGGACCGGGACGTCGGCGGCGGGCCGCGGCCGCGCCGGCGCATGAAGGCGCCGTAACCCGCGACGAGGGCGAGCGTCGCGGCGAAGCTCATCTGAAAGCTCGCGGTGGTCACCACATGCGGCGCGGCGAGGACGACGACGAGCGCGGCGATCGAGACGTTGCGCAGCGTCAGGGCCGGCCGGTCGACGAGGACGGCCGACAGCATCACCGCGAGCATGACGAAGGCACGCCCGGTCGCGACGTTGCTGCCCGACAGGACCAGATAGAAGGCGGCGACGGAAAGCGCCGCGAGGGCGGCGATCTTCTTGACCGGATAGTTCAGCGACAGCGCCGGAAGCAGCGCCAAAGCCGAGCGGATGAGGAGGAGCACGGAGCCTGCGACGATGGCGAGGTGCAACCCCGAGATCGACAGGACATGGGCGAGGCCGACGCCGCGCAGCCAGGTTTCGGCCTCGTCCGGAATGCCGGTCCGCTCGCCGGTGACGAGGGCGGCCGCGATGGCGCCCGCCTCGCCGCCGCCAGCGGCTTCTTCGATGCGCCCGGTCATCGCGCCGCGCAGCCCCTCCAGCCGGATCGCCAGGTCGCCGATCGGACCCGGCGCCGGCGGCGGCGCGAGGCCGCTCGCCGGTTCCTCGTCCGGCCGCCCGAGCGCGAAGCCGATCGCGCCGACCCCTTCGAAAAACGGCTGATAGGCGAAATCGTGCATGCCGGGCGCGGCGGGCCCGGAGGGCGGCCCGAGCCGCACGAGGCCGTAGAAGGCATCGCCCGGCGCCTTCGGCCGGTGCCGCGCCGAGACGAGGATGCGCACCCGCTCCGGCGGCCGCGACAGGACCGGGCGGACGGTGCCGGAAATCGCCACGAGGTAGCGCATGCGGCCCTTGTCGTCGCGCGTCGCCGACAGCACTCTTCCGGCGATGCGGGTCGTCGCAGTGCCGGAGATGACCGTGGTCGGCGTCCCCTCGGCCTCGGCGATCGAGAACAGGGCGCCGACGAGCGACAAGGCGAGGAAGAAGAGCAGTGCCCTGAGGGCGGGGCGGGCGGCGACGCGCTGTCCGAGGAGGGCGAGCGTCAGCGCCGCGGCGCAGGCGGCGAAAGGGTTCGGCCGCCAGTCGAGGGCATCGACAGCGACGGTTCCGACGATCAGCCCGACGGGAAGGATGTGGAAGCTCGAGCGGTGCGCGGCCTCGACGGCCACCTGCCGGGCGAGCCACGCCGCGAGCCGGGCGCCGGGCGGCGCATCCTCGGACCAGCCGCCGCCTTCCCCCTCGCCGGCGCGGCTAAGGCCGCGTATCCGCGCGAGCCAGCCGCCGGCGTCCGCTGCCGGCCTGCCGATCCTCAGGCGGTCCCTCAATGGCGCTCCGGGCAACGGCCGTCCCGCCCCTTGCTTGCACCTCGACGCGCCTATGCTACACAGCCGGCGCAGGAATGCGACGTCTTCGACACTTCGCCCGCGCCGATTTCCTTCCCCTGACTGGAGCCACCATGGCGGACACCGTCGTCACCCGCTTTGCCCCCTCGCCCACCGGCTTCCTCCATATCGGCGGCGCCCGCACGGCGCTGTTCAACTGGCTCTATGCCCGCGCCAAGGGCGGCCGCATGCTGCTCAGGATCGAGGACACCGACCGCGCGCGTTCGACCGAGGCGGCGGTCAAGGCGATCATCGACGGGCTCGACTGGCTGGGGCTCTCCGCCGACGAGCCGCCGGTCTCGCAGTTCGAGCGGTCTCCCCGGCACCGCGAAGTCGTCGAGGAGATGATCGCGAGGGGCGAGGCCTATCGCTGCTACACCAGCCAGGCCGAGCTGGAAGAGCTGCGGGAGAAGGCGCGCGCCGAGAAGCAGCCACCGTCCGTCGCGACACGCCTGTGGCGTGATCGCGATCCCGCCGAAGCGCCGGAAGGCGTCCCCCCCGTCGTCCGCCTGCGCGCACCGCTCGAGGGCGAGACCATCGTCCGCGACGAGGTGCAGGGCGACGTGCGCTTCGCCAACAAGGACCTCGACGATCTCGTCCTCCTGCGCTCGGACGGCTCGCCGACCTACATGCTCGCCGTCGTCGTCGACGACCACGACATGGGCGTGACCCACATCATCCGCGGCGACGACCACCTGACCAACGCCGGCCGCCAGACGCTGATCTACAAGGCGATGGGCTGGGACGTGCCGGTGATGGCGCACATCCCGCTGATCCACGGGGCGGACGGGGCGAAGCTCTCCAAGCGCCACGGCGCCCTCGGCGTCGAGGCCTATCGCGAGATGGGCTATCTCCCCGTCGCGCTGCGCAACTATCTCGTCAAGCTCGGCTGGAGCCACGGCGACGACGAGATCATCTCGCCGGCGCAGATGATCGAATGGTTCGACCTGCCGCAGATCAACAAGGGTGCGGCGCGCTTCGACTTCAAGAAGCTCGAGGCGATCAACGGCCACTGGATCCGGGCGAGCGAGGACGGCGACCTCGTCGCCATGCTGATGGACAGCCGCGACGTTTTGCCGAACGGCGCGATCCTGAAGCAGGCGGACGACGCGAGCGTCCGCGCCCGGCTGGCCGAGGCGATGCCCGGCCTGAAGGATCGGGCGAAGACCCTCGTCGAACTCGCCGACGGTGCGGCCTTCCTGTTCGCGGCGCGGCCGCTGGCGATGGAGGAGAAGGCCGAGGCCGTCCTCGCCGACGGCGGCCGGAAGGTGGTCGCCGAGCTGCTGCCGCTTTTCGAGGCAGCCGCCGAATGGGACGCCGCGGGCCTCGAGGCGATCGTCCGGAACTATGCGGAAGCGGCCGGGATCAAGCTCGGCAAGGCCGCGCAACCCCTCCGTGCCGCCCTCACCGGCCGCACGACCTCTCCCGGCGTCTTCGACGTCCTCGCGGTGCTCGGACGCGCCGAAAGTCTTGGCCGTCTAAACGACCAGGCGGGCTGACGAACGGGCGGCTCTTATTGCGCCGCAGCAGGCTTGGAGGCATAACTTGTCGACCTGCAGCCTTTGGAGTAGGCAGGTCATGGCTGAAACGTGTGCGCTGCGAAAATCGCTTTCTCAGCCGCGATTCATGAAAGGACGACCGCATGACAGAACAGTCGGCGAAACTCAATTTCGGATCGACGGAAGCCGGTCTGGCGATGCGTAGCGGCACCCTCGGTCCGGACGTGATCGACATCACCACGCTCTACAAGCAGGGCGGCGTGTTCACCTACGATCCCGGGTTCTCCTCGACGGCGTCCTGCGAATCGAAGATCACCTATATCGACGGCGACGAGGGCGTCCTGCTCCATCGCGGCTATCCGATCGACCAGCTCGCCGAGCGCGGCGACTATCTCGAGACCTGCTACCTGCTGCTCTACGGCGAGCTGCCGACCCAGCGGGAGAAGGACGACTTCGTCTACCGCGTCACGCGGCACACGATGATCCACGAGCAGATGAGCCGCTTCTACACCGGCTTCCGCCGCGACGCCCATCCGATGGCGGTCATGTGCGGCTCGGTCGGCGCGCTTTCGGCCTTCTATCACGACTCGACCGACATCGCCGATCCTCACCAGCGCATGGTGGCCAGCCTGCGCATGGTCGCCAAGATGCCGACGATCGCCGCGATGGCCTACAAGTACCACATCGGCCAGCCCTTCGTTTATCCGCGCAACGACCTGTCCTATTCCGAAAACTTCCTGCACATGTGCTTCGCGGTGCCCTGTGAGCCCTACCGGATCAACCCGGTGCTCGCCCGCGCCATGGACCGGATCTTCATCCTCCACGCCGATCACGAGCAGAACGCCTCGACCTCGACGGTGCGCCTCGCCGGCTCGTCGGGCGCCAACCCGTTCGCCTGCGTCGCGGCCGGCATCGCCTGTCTGTGGGGGCCGGCCCATGGCGGCGCCAACGAGGCGGCGCTCAACATGCTGATGGAAATCGGCTCGAAGGACCGCATCCCGGAATTCATCGCAAGGGCCAAGGACAAGAACGATCCGTTCCGTCTCATGGGCTTCGGCCACCGGGTCTACAAGAACTACGATCCGCGCGCCAAGATCATGCAGCAGACCTGCCACGAGGTGCTCGACGAACTCGGAATCAAGGACGACCCGCTGCTCGAAGTGGCGATGGAACTCGAGCGGATCGCGCTGACCGACGAGTACTTCGTCGAGAAGAAGCTCTATCCGAACGTCGACTTCTACTCCGGCATCACGCTCAAGGCGCTCGGCTTCCCGACGACGATGTTCACGGTGCTGTTCGCCGTCGCCCGCACCGTCGGCTGGATCGCCCAGTGGAAGGAGATGATCGAGGATCCGCATCAGCGCATCGGCCGTCCGCGCCAGCTCTATACCGGCGCCCCGCATCGCGACTACGTCTCGATCGACGAGCGCGCCTGAGCGGGCCGAGACTCGCCTCTCGCACCGAACATCACGAGCCCCGCCTTTCCGGTGGGGCTCGTGCGTTTCAGAGACCGTAACGGCAAGGGAGGAGCCGCGATGAAGATCTGGGGCCGCAACAATTCCATCAACGTCCGCAAGGTGCTCTGGTGCGCCGAGGAACTCGGCGTCGCCTACGAGCGCGTCGAGGCGGGCGGCGCCTTCGGCGTCGTCGACACGCCGGCCTACCGGGCCCTCAATCCGAACGGCCGCGTCCCGACGCTTCAGGACGGCGAGCTCGTCCTGTGGGAATCGAACGCCATCGTCCGCTATCTCGCCCGCCGATACGGCGCCGGGCGCTTCGCGGCCGACGACCCGGCCGCCTTCGCGAGCGCCGACAAGTGGATGGACTGGGCCTCGACCAGCTTCGGCGGCCCCTATCGCGACGTCTTCTGGAACATGGTGCGGATGACGCCGGAAACCCGCGATGCGGCCGCGGTCGAGCGCGGCCTCGCCGAATGCGGCCGGCTGCTCGAAATCCCCGAGGCACAGCTTTCCCGCACGCCCTATCTGTCAGGCGAGGATCTCGGCATCGGCGACATTCCGCTCGGCTGCGCCGCCTATGGCTGGTTCGAGATGCCCATCGAGCGGCCGGATTTCCCCAATCTCGCCGCGTGGTATGAACGGCTGAAGCAGCGGCCGGCCTATCGCGCCGGCGTGATGACGCCGCTGACCTGAGTCGGCGGCGGCCAAGGCGGCCCGGCAGGTCTTCGCCGCGGCGTCGAGATTGGGAGGAACCAGCGATGAAGCGATCGACGATCAACCAGATCATCCACGAGGGCGACGCCTTCATCCGCTCCTTCGGCTATGTCCTGCCGCCCTTCGCCTATCTGTCGCCGGACGAGATGCGGGCGCGGCGGGGCGAGATCTCCGGCATCGTCGAGGCCGGCCTCGGCTGGGACGTCACCGACTACGGCCAGGGCCGCTTCGACGACCTCGGCCTCTTTCTCTTCACCGTCCGCAACGGCCGGGCCGAGGATCTCTCCCGCGGCCGCGGCATGCTCTACGCCGAAAAGGCGATGATCTCGCGCAGGGACCAGCTCTCGCCGATGCACCGGCACGTGGTGAAGGCCGAAGACATCATCAATCGCGGCGGCGGCAGTCTCGTTCTCGAACTCTTCATGTCGGACGAAAGCGGCGCCGTCGACGAGACCGCCGAGGTCCGCGTCCCGACCGACGGGGTCTGGCGGACGTTGCCGGCGGGCGGCCGCCTGAAGCTCGAACCCGGCGAGAGCGTGACGCTGCTGCCGGGCGTCTGGCACGCCTTCTGGGCCGAAGACGCGGACGTCTTCATCGGCGAAGTCTCGACCGTCAACGACGACCGCACGGACAACGTGTTCCGCGAACCGATCGGCCGCTTCGCCGAGATCGAGGAAGATGAGGCGCCGCTGCACCTCCTCGTTTCCGACTATGACCGGCTGCTCGGCTGAAGCTCGTCCATCCGGATCAGTCTAGAATTACTCCAAATTACTTGCGCCCTCTGGCTCGATTCCGGCGATGGTCAAAAATCATCGCGGGGATCGGCGACGATTTCTGGCGGAATCGTCCGGCAATCGTGCGGTATAAGTTGACGAAAGTCGTCATCTTTCCATAAAGGAGGCGAGACGACCGGGCGCGCCGGGGCCGGCCATGCCGCTGCCGGGGCGAGCGTCCGCCCTCCATGCCGCGCCGAAAGCCTCAGGGACATGCAGTCCGCCATGCGTATCGTATCGATTTCTCCGCTCCTGCGGGCCGCCCTGCTGGTCGCCGCCGCGTCATTCGTCCAAGACGGCGTCGCCCTCGCCCAGCAGCCGGCGCCGACCGCCGGCACCGCCGGCACCGCCGACGGGACCGCTCCCAAACCGGCCGCGACGGACGACACCCCGTCGCGCGGCGATGCCGCTCCGGCGGCGGCGAGCGACGCTGCCGGCGACACGGGGAGCGCCGGGACCACCGGCCGCGTCGTGCCGGGGCCGGACCAGGGCGCCGGAGCCGCGGCTGGAGCGGGTCAGGTGTCGCCGTCCGCTGCCGATGCCCGCACGACGACACCCTCCGTCGACGGCAGCGCACCCGCCGGGTCCGGCACACCCGCCGCCGGCACGCAGGACGCCGCGCCGGCGACGGCGGAGACGCCCGGAACAGGCGGAACGGCAGAGAATCAGTCGGCCGAAGGCCAGGCCGCCGAATTCCGCGAGCCGCGCGACGAAAAGCTGCCGCACGACCTCTCGCCGCTCGGCATGTTCCTCGCCGCCGACTGGGTGGTGAAGGGCGTGATGATCGCCCTCGGCCTCGCCTCGCTCGCCACCTGGACGATCCTTGTCGTGAAGGGCCTCGAAGTCTCCTCCGCCAAGTGGCGGGCGCGGCGCGGGGTGCGCCGCCTCGCCCGGGCTGATTCCCTCGGCGATGCGATCGGCGACGAACGCAGCGGGGCGAAATGGCGGGGGCCGGTCGGCGCCCTCGCCCGCGCCGCAGCCTTCGAATGGCGGCGCTCCACGGGCCTGTCCGCCGAAGGCGTCAAGGAGCGGGTGGCGATCGCGCTCGCCCGCATCGAGGCGAATGCCGGCCGCTCGCTCAATCGCGGCACCGGCCTCCTCGCGACGATCGGCTCGATCGCCCCCTTCGTCGGCCTGTTCGGTACGGTCTGGGGCATCATGAACGCCTTCATCGGCATCAGCGAGGCCAACACCACCAATCTCGCGGTCGTCGCGCCGGGCATCGCCGAGGCGCTGCTGGCGACGGCGATCGGCCTCGTCGCGGCGATCCCGGCGGTCATCGTCTACAACGTCTTCGCCCGCGCCATCGCCGGTTACCGCGGCATCCTGTCGGACGGCTCGGCGCTGGTCATGCAGCACCTGTCGCGCGACCTCGAACGGCGCCAGGCCGAGGCCGAACCCCTGCCCTTCGCCCGGGCAGCGGAGTAGAGCCGATGGCCGTGAAGCTCGACGGCGGCGGCGACGAGGGTCTCGGCGAAGTCTCCGAGATCAACGTCACGCCCTTCATCGACGTGATGCTCGTCCTCCTCATCATCTTCATGGTGGCGGCGCCGCTTTCGACCGTCGACGTTCCGGTCGACCTGCCGATGTCGAACGCCGAACCGCAGGAGCGGCCGGACGAGCCGGTCTATCTGACCATCCAGGAGGACCTCTCGCTCAGCCTCGGCGAAAGGCCCGTCGCGCGCGACGCCCTCGCAGCCGGCCTCGATGCGGCGACCAAGGGCAACCGCGACGAGCGGATCTTCCTGCGGGCCGACGGCTCGGTCCCCTATTCCGACATCATGGACGTGATGAACGCGCTCAGGAATGCCGGCTATCTGAAGATCGGGCTGGTCGGCCTCGAGGATCTCGGCAAGTCGGATCCCGAGGCGGGTTGCCCGGACGAAGCCGGACGGTAGAGATGGCGCGCCGGAACGATCTTTCCGCCGTTCCCTTCGCAGGGTCGCCGCGCGGCGTCCGCGGCGAGGTCTGGCTGATCGCCGGGCTCGCCGTCCTGATCGCTCATGGCGCCGCGGCCTATGCGTTGATGACCGCCGCCCCCGAAGCCCCGCCCCCCGGTGCCCAGCAGGCGCCGGTGCTGATCGATCTGACGCCGCCGGCCCAGTCGCAGGAATCGCGCGCCGTGGAGGATGCCGCGCCGTCGCCGGAAACCGTCGATACGCCCGAGGCGCAACCGAACGAGCAGCCGACGGAGGAGAGCCCGGAACCGGAGGCCGAGACGCCGCCGGAGCCGGAGCCTGAGGCCCCGGCGGAAAAGGTCGAGCAACCGGTCCCGGAAACGCCGGCTCCCGAACCGCAGGAACAGGCCGAGGAGCCGACGCCGGATCCGGAAGTCGCCTCCGCCGAGCCGCAACCCCTCCCCGAACCGGAGGAGACGACGCCGGAAATCCCGGATGCCGTGCCGCTGCCGAAGCCCGCGCCCGAGATCCCGGACGCGACACTGCTGCCCTCCGAGGTTCCGCTGCCGACCGCCCGTCCGGCGCCCCCGAAGGTGCGCGAGGCGGCGCGGGAGGCTCCGAAGCGCGAAACTCCGAAAAGGACGGTGCGCAAGACCCGCAAGACCGCCGAAGCGCCGGCGAAGAAGCCGCAGAAGGTGCGCCAGCGCCAGTCCGCCCGCCCCTCCGTCGCCTCGCGCGGCCAGGCGCGGCGCGAGGTCTCGCAGGGCGCCAGCGTCTCGCGCTCGCAGATCGCCCGCTGGCAATCGCAGGTCCAGGCGCGGCTGAACCGCTATTCGCGGAGCTTCTCCGGCCGGGGCTCCGGCACCACGCGGATCGCCTTTTCGATGGATGGCAGCGGCCGGGTGACGGGCGTTCGCGTCGTCGGCTCCAGCGGCAACGCCTCGCTCGACGGCCTCGCCGTCCAGCTGGTGCGGCGGGCGAGCCCCTTCCCCGCTCCGCCGTCCGGAAACCGCGTGTCGCTGACCGTGCCGGTGCGCATCCGCTGATCGTCCGAAGCAAGCGGCCGGACCGGCGTTCCGGAGCGCGGGCACGCAAATTCGCCCGGAACGAGTGGCGCCTTCTTCGGCCCCGGCCGTCAGGCCCGCTCCCCGAACAGATCCCGCTGGTTCTTCTCCATCTCCTCGGCGTAGCGCTTCCGGACGAAGCTCTCCGAAAGCAGCCCCAGAACCTTGCCGTCCGCCCCGATGACGGCGAGTTCGTCGGCGCTCGCCGCGTCGAAGGCCTCCATCACCTTGGCGATGTCCATCTCCGGCGTCAGCGCCGCATCGGCGAGGACGGCGAGGTCGGAGACCGGCGAGCCGGTGTCGACGCTGTCGGCATAGGCCGTCGGGGTGACGACGATGCCGGCATAGCGGTCGGCCTCGTCGACGAGGACGACGCGCGACGTCGAGCCGAGCGGATAGCGCCTGCGGAACTCGGCGACGGTGAGGCCGGCCGGCGTCGCCCGCGTCTCGCGGCGCATCATGCGGCCGGCGGTCAGGGTCTTCACCCAGCCGACGTCCCGCGCCGAGCGGATCGTCTCGCCTCTGAGATGCAGCCGCCAGGTCGAGAAGGAATAGCCGAAGAAGACCCTGACGAGGGTGCTGGCGACCAGCGCGCCGACGAGGACGACGCCGGTCAAAGAGAGGTTCTGCGTCGTCTCGAGGACGAGCATCGCCATGGTCAGCGGCCCGCCGATGACCGCGACGGCGAGCCCCGCCATGCCGACGAGCGCGGCGTGCGGCGTCTCGACGACGACGTGGCCGGAAAGCAGGAACAGCGTGTCGGCATAGAGCTGGCCGCACAGCGAGCCGACGAAGAGCGAGGCGAAGAACAGCCCGCCGCGAAAGCCGAAGCCGAGCGAGACGATCGAGGCGGCGGACTTCGCCAGGATGACGGTCAGGACGACGAGCGTCGGCAGGCCGCCTGAAATGTCGAGATAGAGTGCCGAATGCCCGGACGAGAGGACCTGCGGGGTGACGAGGCCGAGCGGCACCAGGAGCGCGCCGCCGATCGCCGGCCGCGCCCAGCGGGGAATCTTCAGCCGGCGCGTGACGTCCTCGACGACGGAGATGGTGCGCATCAAAAGGATGGCGAAGCCGGCGCAGAGCGCGGCGAGCGCGACATAGAGAAGATAGTGCGTGAGGTCGATGGCGCCGGAGCCGCCGGAGGCGATGAGATAGGGCGATTCGCCGAGGCTGCGGGCGGTCAGGACGGCCGAGACGCAGGCCGCCGCCACCGGCGCGATGGTCGAGGGCGTATAGGCGCCCATGACGATCTCGAAGGCGTAGAAGGCGCCTGCGAGCGGCGTGCCGAAGGCGGCGGCGATGCCGGCCCCGGCGCCGGCGCCGACGAGGGTGCGCAGGTCCGAGCGGCGCACCGCGAGCCAGCGCCCGGCAAAGGACGCAAAGCCCGAGCCCATCTGCGCATAGGCGGCCTCGAGCCCGACCGAGGCGCCGGCGCCGTTGGAGATCAGCGTCTGGCCGGAGACGATCAGGCTGTCCTTCATCGACATCTGGCCGCCATGCAGCGCATTCGCCTCGACCGCGTCGACGAGGGCCCGGCGGCGGGCGCGCACGAGGTAGGTGAACAGCGCGAGGACGGCGCCGCCCGCCGGCAGGGCGAGAAGCTGGACAAAGGAAAGATGCGGCTGCGTGCTGAGGCGGTCGGAGAGCGAGGGAAGCTGGTAGACAAGCCACTGGATCCCGTGCGCTGCGAGTTGCAGGCCGACGGTCATCGCACCGGCGCAGGCGCCGAGCAGCGCGGCGAGCGCGGTGAACCAGATTTCGCTGGAACGCAGTTCGGCGCGCAGGCGCTCGATCAGCCGCGACAGCCGCCCGCCCTCGTCGGGGGAGGCGTCGCCGGCGGCGGGAGAAGGAGTGTTGACGAGGGACATCGGAAGAACGGTTCGGGCACGCCGGAAGGACGCGCCCGCGGCTTGGCAGGGCGGAATGGATCGGCGTTCCGCGGGAAGGCACGGGCGCCGGCCCGGCATTCATGGCAAAAGCGCCGGCAAAGGTCGACTCCGCCGGACGTGTGCCGGCCGCGTGCCGGACGAGGGAGGATTATGGGCATCGGCGTCGAAGTTTCGAGGCGCGGGGTTTCGCGCGATCGCGTCGACCGGGTCTCCACCGCGGCGGGCCGGCCTGGCGGCCGCTGGCTTTCCTTCGGGCATGTCGGAAGTGAAGACGCGCCGGTATGACGCAGCGGCGTGGTTGAAGAACGGACAATCACCCGCTAGCATGACGGCCATGTCGACACGGCATGCGCGAAATCTTGCGGCGGGATCTTGCCTCATGTCCGACCAGCGTTGCGGAAGAATGAGCCCGATACTGCCCGGCCGGCAGCCACTTCATCCAAGGCCGCGGCGAGATCGGCGCTTCTCGTCCGGGCGCGGGGCATCCTCCGGCCGATGATCGACGTTTCGACGCGACTGACCGCGGCCCTCGACGGCCTCTATGACGCTCTCGCCTCTGGAAGCGACTGGCAGGAGGCCGTCCGTCACGGCTGCGAGGCGACCGGCGCCGACCGGTTCAACCTCATCACCGCCGGCAGCGACGGCACGGCCCGGCAGTTCTCCCACCCCTTCGACCCCGAATCGGCGCTCGAATATCTCACCGCCTATCTGTCGCGCGACGTCCGCTTTCCCCGGCTCCTCGCCCGGCCGAGCGGCCTCGTGACGACGGCGGAGCTGATGAGCCGGGAAGAGATCGCGCGCTGCCCGGTGCATCAGGAATTCTACCGCCGCCATCCGGAATGCTGGAACATGACGATGGTCTTCGGCCGCAGCGAGGGCGGCCTCGTCGCCATCGCCGCGCATCGCGGCGCCAACCGGCCGGAGCCCGGCCGGGAGGACGACGCGAGCCTCGCCGTCTTCGCCAATCACCTCGCCCGCATCGTCCATCTGAAGGACATGCTGCCGGGCGGCACCATCGCCCGCGACGGCGCCCTCGCGGCCTTCGACGGGCTCGACGACGCGATCGCGATCTTCGACGTCAACGGTCTCGTCGTCCATCTGAACCCGTCGGCCGAGAGCCATCTCGGCGCCCGCAGCGGGCTGCGGCTGGTCGGCCATCGGCTCGTCGCGGCCCAGCCGGAGGTGACCGAGGCGATAACCCGGGCCGTCGGGGCGACGATCCGCGTCCTCAAGGCGGAAGCCTCGATGCTGCCGCGGCCGGTCAAGGTGCCGCGACCGCACGACCGCCCGCTGTTCCTGCGCTTCTTCGCTGCGCCCGCCGGCGACGGCCCGGCCCGCTACGGCGTCGTCAAATTCGTCGATCCCACCGAAAGGCGCGTGCCGGAGATCGACTTCGTGCGAGCCGCGACGGGGCTGAGCAGGGGCGAGGCGGCGCTCGCCGTCGCGATCTATCGCGGCCAGACGGTCAAGACCTTCGCCGAGGCTGCCGGGCTGTCCGAGCAGACCATCCGCAAGCGGCTGAAGCACGTCTCCGACAAGCTCGGTGTGCGGCGGCAGGCCGAGATCGCCCTGAAGATCGCCGCCCTCGCCGCGGTATGAGCCGCCGCGTTTCTGCCGATTTCTGCAAGGCCGCGGAGCGCCGGCCGCAAAAATCGCTCAGGCCTTTCCACTGATCCGGCAAGTGACGGGGACGGGCGCTACCCCCGTTTGGGGGCTGGTCAAACCCCAAGGGCTGTCCATTGTGACTTCCCCCAAGACCACAAGTTCAGCGAACTCTTTCGCTCGCTTCAACGCCCCAAAAGCGAGCCGAAAGGTGGGACCAGCGCGGCCGCAAGGCCGCGCTGGCTCTTTTGCATCCGACCATCCCGAAAGAGCATCGCCCGACATGCCGCGGGACGAGACTTCTCACCGTCCCGCGCGGCGCGCCGACAAAATCTTCCCCGACAGCCATGGAAGGCCGTGCCCCGCCGGCTAGTTGAGCCGGTGAGCGCCCTTCAGTCCGCCGCCCCAAGCCAAACGGAGCCGACGCGCGACATGGTCATCGCCTTCGCCGCCCTCACCATCGTTCTTCTGGCCGCGACGGGGATTTCGTTTCTGCGCATTTCCCACGGCTTCGTCCGGGTCTTTTCGTTTCCGCGCCTGCAGATCCTGGCGATCGCGGGCATCGCGATCGTCGGCGCACTCTTTCTGCTGACCGGCGCGGCCCGCGACTGGATCGTTAGCGGCCTCTTCGTCGTCGCCGGCGTCCAGGCGGCCTGCATCGCCCAGTTCTCGCCCCTGCGATCCATCCAGTCCAAGCGCTACGAGGGGGACCCGGACGGGCCGGACTGCGTCTCGATTCTATCCTACAACGTCAAGATGTCGAACCGGCGCTACCGCGATGCCGTGGAACTGGTGACGCGGGAAGCGCCGGACATCGCGCTGTTCATGGAAGTCGACGAGGGCTGGGCGGAGGCGCTGGAGCCGCTCGGCAAGACGATGCCGCACGCCGTGTTGCGGCCGCTCGACAACAGCTACGGCATGATCCTCTATTCGAAGCTCGAGCTCTCGGACGTGCGGGTCGCCAATCTCGTCATGGACGACGTGCCCTCGATCATCGCCAGGGTGACGCTGCGCAGCGGCCGGAGCTTCTCGCTCTACTGCATCCATCCCGAGCCGCCGGTGCCCTACGCCGATTCCGCCGGCCGCGACGCCGAACTCGTCGAGGTGGCGCAGCTGGTCGACGCCGACGCGCTGCCGGCGATCGTCTGCGGCGACCTCAACGACGTCGCCTGGTCGCACACCACCCGGCATTTCCAGCGCATCTCCCGTCTCCTCGATCCGCGCGTCGGGCGCGGCTTCTACAATACCTTCGACGCGCGCTACCCGCTGCTGCGCTGGCCGCTCGACCATCTGTTCCACAATGCCCGCTTCGATCTCGTCAAAATGCGGCGGCTCGAGCACATCGGCTCGGACCATTTCCCGATGCTGTTCAAGCTTGCTCTGACCCGCAGCGCCAACGGCGCGGACTATCCCGAAGAGGCCGACGACGACGATCGGAGGGAGTGCCGCGAGATCGTCGAGGATGCGCGGCAGATCGAGCGCGAGGCGATCGGCACCGACTGGGAAAAATGACGTCGTCGGGGCGGCCTCGCCGCGGAACGATGAACGGGTCTCCGGCATTCTTGGCGTTGGAGGGACCGCCGCGCAATCGTCCACCTTGCACACGGATTGAGCTGCGACGAGGGGCGGCCGACGAAACGGAGATATCTTCATGAGCAATACCAACGGCCGCACGCCTGATCGCGACAGGGCGACGATCATCAACAACGACCGCGGCGGTGGCGGCGGCGGCGGTTCGGGCTGGCTGATCGCCGGCATCATCATCGTCGTGGTGATCGTCGGCGGCTACTTCCTGCTCAACGGCAACTATTTCGGCGGCACCGAGACCGCCACGACGCCGGCGCCCGCGACGACCGAGGGCACAGCTCCGGCAACGGGCACGGATACCGGCACCGCCACGACCGGAACCGCGACCACCGGCGGCGACACCGCCGGCACTGCCGGCTCCGCGCCGGCGGGCGGCGATACGGCCGGAACCGCTGGCGGCGCTGCTCCGGCGGGTGGCGACACGACCGGCGGTGCTGCTGGCGGCGGCGCCACCACGGGCGGCGATACCACCGGCGGCGGGACCGCCCCCGCGACGGGCAACTGACACCGCCGGACAGGCAAGCAGGCATTCGAGTAAGGAGAGCGTCATGCGCGCGAGCGGGATTGCACTCTCGGCCGCCCTTCTGGCCGCAGGCACGAGCGCGGCTGCGGCCCAGCAGGACTGCGGCAGACAAGTCGAGGTCAGGCCGGGCGACACGATCAGCGCGATCGCCTCGCGCTGCAACGTCTCGGAGGGGCTGATCCTGCGGGCCAATCCGCGCATCGACGGCTCGGCGGACCTTCGGGTCGGCGGGACGGTCAGTCTCGTCGGCCCGATGGACAAGCTGAAGTCGATGGCCTCGAACGCCGGGCAGGAACTGTCGCAGGCGGCCGACAACGTCGGTTCGAAGGTGAAGTCCTCCGTCCAGGGCTTCCTGAACGACAATCCGCAGCTTCAGTCGAACATCCGCGATCTCGGATCGAGCCTCGGGCTCTCGGACGGCCAGCAGCCGGCCGAGGTGACGCTCGATCCGGCGTCCCCGCAGCCGGGCGCGACCGTCACCGTCTCGGCGACCGGCCTTCCCAAGGACCAGCCGGTCGTCATCGGCGGCGGAAGTCCGGGGGCGGCCTTCGCCAAGCTCGACGCGGCGCGCACGACGCCCGAGGGGACGTTGCAGGCCGCGATCAAGCTGCCGGAAACGCTCGAGGGCGACCGCTACCAGATCTCGGTGCGGAGCGAAGACGGCAGCTGGAAGGCGGAAGCGCCGGCATTCTCCGTCGGCCAGTGACGGAGATGCCGCCCGCGATCGCCGCGATCGACACGAGCCGGACCGGGCACTTGCAACCGGCGTGAGACGAATACGGGTCCTGTCGCCTCGCAAGGGCGGCGGGGCTTTTTGCGCGATCAAGGCCCGCAGCCAGCCGCATCGGTTCGATCGCCCAGCCCGGCCCCGCCTTCGGGCGATCGCCTGCCTGCCACCCCGGGCGGTAGCAATCGGCGGCGTTTCTTGCCATATAGCCCGTGAATTCAGCCTCCAGCGTCCGGTCCGAAAGCCTTGGCGAACATCACTGCCCCCTTTGCCCGCATGAATGGCTGCGGCAACGAGATCCTCGTCGTCGACCTGCGCGCGGCGACCGGGCGGGTGCGGCCGGAGGCGGCGCGCGCCCTCGCGGCGCGGACGGAGACCCGCTTCGACCAGATCATGGCGATCCACCGTCCGGCGACGCCCGGCACCGACGCCTATGTCCGCATCCTCAATTGCGACGGTTCCGAGGCGGAAGCCTGCGGCAACGGCACGCGCTGCGTGGTCCAGGCGCTGTCGGCCGAGACCGGCCGGTCGCGCTTCACCTTCGAGACCCGGGCCGGCCTGATCCTCGCCGAGGAGCACGCCGACGGCACGATCAGCGTCGACATGGGAACGCCGCGCTTCGGCTGGCAGGACATCCCGCTCGCGGAGGAATTCCGCGACACCCGCGCCATCGAGCTGCAGATCGGGCCGATCGACGCGCCGGTGCTGCATTCGCCCTCCGTCATGTCGATGGGAAACCCGCATGCGGTGTTCTGGGTGAAGGAGGACGTCGACGGCTTCGCCCTCGACCGCTTCGGGCCGATCCTCGAGAACCACCCGATCTTTCCCGAGCGCGCGAACATCTCGATCGCCAGGGTCACCTCGCCCTCCTCGCTCACCATGCGCACCTGGGAACGCGGCGCCGGGCTGACCCGGGCCTGCGGATCGGCCGCCTGCGCCGCCGCCGTCTCGGCCGCGCGCACCCGCCGCACCGGGCGCGCGGTCGCCGTCACCCAGCCGGGAGGAACGCTGTCGATCCTGTGGCGGGACGACGACCACGTGATCATGACCGGCCCGGCCGAATGGGAATGGTCCGGCCGGCTCGACCCCGAGACCGGAGACTTTCAGCGCGATGCCGCCGAGGAGCGGGAGATCGGCTGATGGGCGTCGAAGTGGTGTCGTTCGGCTGCCGGCTCAACACCTACGAGTCGGCGGTGATGAAGCGCGAGGCGGAAGCCGCCGGGCTCGGCGAGGACGGGCGCGGCGCGATCGTCTTCAACACCTGCGCGGTGACCGCCGAGGCGGTGCGCCAGGCCCGCCAGCAGATCCGCAAGGCGCGGCGCGAGAACCCGGATGCGCGGATCGTCGTCACCGGCTGCGCCGCCCAAACCGAGCCCGGGCGCTTCGCCGAGATGGCCGAGGTCGATGCCGTCCTCGGCAATGGCGAGAAGCTCGTGTCGGGCAGCTATGCCCGGCTGCCTGACTTCGGCGTTTCGGCCGAGGAGAAGATCCGCGTCAACGACATCATGAGCGTCACCGAGACCGCGTCGCACATGATCGACGCGATCGAGGGCCGCTCCCGGGCGATCGTGCAGATCCAGAACGGCTGCGACCATCGCTGCACCTTCTGCATAATCCCCTATGGCCGCGGCAATTCCCGCTCGGTGCCGATGGGCGCCGTCGTCGACCAGATGCAGCGGCTGGTCGCGGCCGGCTATCATGAAGTGGTGCTGTCCGGCGTCGACATGACGAGCTGGGGCGCCGACCTTCCCGGCGCCCCGACGCTCGGCCGGCTCGTCCAGACGATCCTCGCCCGCGTCCCGGAGTTGAAGCGGCTGCGGCTCTCCTCGATCGATTCGATCGAGGCCGACGCGGCGCTGGTCGAGGCGGTGGCCTCGGAGAAGCGGTTCATGCCGCATCTGCATCTTTCGCTGCAGGCCGGCGACGACATGATCCTGAAGCGCATGAAGCGCCGGCACGGCCGCGCCGACTCCATCCGCTTCTGCGCCGAGATCCGGGAAAAGCGCCCCGACATCGTCTTCGGCGCCGACATCATTGCCGGCTTTCCGACCGAGACCGAGGCGATGTTTGAGAATTCGCTCTCGATCGTTGCGGAATGCGGGCTGACCTATCTGCACGTCTTCCCTTTCTCGCCGCGCGCCGGCACGCCGGCCGCGCGCATGCCGCAGCTTGAAAAGGCGGTGATCAAGCACCGCGCCGCGCGGCTGCGCGCCGCCGGCGAAGCGGCCCATGCCGCGCATCTCGCCCGCCTCGTCGGCAGCCGGCAGAGCCTCCTCGTCGAGCGCGAAGGACTTGGCCGGGCGGAGAATTTCACCCTGTGTCGCATCGACGCCGGCCTCCCCGGCGAGATCGTCGACGCTATCTTGACCGGTGTCGCCGACGGCATGGCGATCGCCCGGCCGGCGGATGCGGGCCGCGAGTGCCCTGCGCCGTCGGCCGAGGGAACGAAGGACGGGCATGGCTGAGAAAAAGGGCTTCTTCCGGCGGATCTTCTCCTTCGGCACGGCGAGCGAAGAGGCGCGCACGCCGGACCACGGCGAAACGCCCCGCCCCTCCGACACCGAACTCGGCCGGCCGGAAGCACCCGATCCCGAGGTCCGGCCGCAGGCGGCGGCGAGCTCCGTCGCCGACACCGAGGCGGGAGCCCCGCCGTCCGACGAAGGCGGCATCACCCCGCTCGGCGAGCGAGCCGCGCAGACCGAGGCGACGACCGGAACCGGCCCGGCCGGCGAGGCTCAAAAAAAAACTTCGGCGGTCCGCAGCCGCTGGAGCTAGCGCCGGCGGACATCGCCGCCCACCGGGCTGAGGCCGACCGGCCGGAAGACCCGGACGAGCCGGACGGCGACGCCGGGGACGACGACGACTTCTCCTTCCTCGATACGCGCGGCCCCATCGCCGAGAGCCCGGCCGACTTCTCCTTCCTCGACGAGCGCGTCGAACCCGTGGAGACCGCGAGCCGCGAACCCTCCGCGGCGGCAGAAGCCGCCGCGCCGGAAGTCGAGCCCGCCCGCGAGGAGGACCATGTCGGCATCCAGCCGGCGGAGCCCGGCGAGGAGGACGAGGCATCGGGCGGGGAGGACGACGCCGACTTCTCCTGGCTCGACGAAGATCTGCCGCCGGAGGAGGAGGAAGACCGTCGTACCGAGCCGTCGGGGCCGGCGGTTCCCGCCGCGCCGCCGCGGGCGCCGCTGCCCGGCGATTCCGGATTTCGCCTGCGCGAGCGGGCCGCGCCGCCTCCGGCCGCCGCCCCGGCGCCGCGGATCTCCTGGGCCGAGCGGCTGCGCCTCGGCCTGTCGCGCTCCTCGAGCCAGCTCACTGATTCGATCACCTCGCTGTTCACCAAGCGCCGCCTCGACGAGGATACGCTGCAGGACTTCGAGGACGTGCTGATCCAGGCCGATCTCGGCGTCGAGACGGCGATGCGGATCACCGACCGTCTGTCGGAAGGCCGCTTCGGCAAGGAGATCGCCGGTGCCGAGGTTCGCCGCATCCTTGCCGAGGAGATCGAAAAGACCCTCGTGCCCGTCGCCCTGCCGCTGGAACTCGACCTCGAGAAGAAGCCGCACGTCATCCTCGTCGTCGGCGTCAACGGCACCGGCAAGACGACCACCATCGGCAAGCTCGCCGCCAAGCTGACCCGCGCCGGGCTGAAGGTGACGCTCTGCGCCGGCGACACCTTCCGTGCCGCCGCCGTCGAGCAGCTGAAGATCTGGGGCGAGCGGACCGGCTCGGAGGTCGTTGCCAAGCAGATCGGCGCCGATGCCGCGGGCCTCGCCTTCGAGGCCTACGACCGGGCGCTGGAGAACGATTCCGACGTTCTCATCATCGACACCGCCGGCCGGCTGCAGAACAAGGCCGAGCTGATGGCCGAGCTCGAAAAGATCAACCGGGTGCTGTCGAAGCGCGAGCCGGACGCGCCGCACACGGTGCTCCAGACCCTCGATGCGACGACCGGGCAGAATGCGCTCAGCCAGGTCGAGATCTTCCGCAACGTCTCGGGGGTCAACGGCCTGGTGATGACCAAGCTCGACGGCACGGCGCGCGGCGGTATCCTCGTCGCCATCGCGGCAAAACACCGCCTGCCGGTCTATTTTGTCGGCGTCGGCGAGGGGATCGACGACCTCGAACCCTTCAAGGCGAAGGATTTCGCCGGCGCAATCGCCGGGCTGCCGGTGACCTGAGCCGGCGCCCCGGCGGCATCGTCATAAAACCACCGGCAAGTTCACCGAGGTTCGTCACCCCGGCCTTGAGCCGGGATCCATTCCAAGCCATGTCAGCGGTCTGGCCGTTCAAGACCGTGAGCCCGCGTCGGCCGAGCGGCCTTCGTTGCCGATCTGGAACGGATCCCGGCCAAAGCCCTGGATGACGATACTGAAAAAGGCGATCATCGCGACATGTCCGAACACATCATCGAAGACGCCCCGAACGAGCCCGGCCGCAAGGAGATGAGCCCGTTCCTGAAGTTCGCGCTGGAGCTCGGGCCGCTGCTGGTCTTCTTCTTCGCCAATTCGAAGGGCGAAGAGCTCGCGCACGCCTTCCCCATCCTCGCCGATCTCGGCGGGCCCTTGTTCATCGCGACGGCGCTGTTCATGGCAGCGATGGTGATCGCGCTCGCCGTCTCCTGGGTGGTGACGCGGACGCTGCCGATCATGCCGCTGGTCTCGGGGTTCGTCGTCCTGGTCTTCGGCGGACTGACCCTCTGGCTGCAGGACGAGACCTTCATCAAGCTGAAGCCGACCATCATCAACGCCCTCTTCGCCGGGGCGCTGCTCGGCGGCCTGCTGTTCGGCAAATCCTTCCTCGGCTACGTCTTCGACCAGGCCTTCAAGCTCGACGACGAGGGCTGGCGCAAGCTGACCTTCCGCTGGGGGCTGTTCTTCGTCTTCCTCGCGATCCTCAACATCGTCGTCTGGCAGGTCGCCGATGCCTATTACGGGCCGGGCCAGACCGCCGACGACGTCTGGGTCGACTTCAAGGTCTGGGCGGTGATGCCTTTGACGGTGATCTTCATGATGACCCAGCTGCCCCTGATCAAGCGCCATGCGACGGAGCCGATCGGCGGAAAGAAGGAATAGCGGCGACGGGCCGCGACAGCCGATCGGAAGCTTTCGGCGTCGATGAGCCCAGCGCCGGCCGTGCGTTTATTCACCTCTCCTGTGCTGCGGGACATTTCCCCAGCGAGGGCGCTTCGAGACGGAAGAACGACGGCTTCGGCGGCGATGCCGTCCGGGTCCGACGCATGAACGACCATCGGGGCGGGGCAACGGCGTCTGACCCCTCCCGCAGCCAGGAGTGTCCTGCGACACTCGGCATTTGACGCGACGGGGATTGCGCCATGGAGCCTGAAGAGAAGTATCCGTCGCGTCGAAAGCGCCGTGAAACGCGCGGCTATGTGCTGCTTGCGATCGTCGCGATCGGGATCGCGATCGGCATCGTGCTCCTGCAGGGCGATCGGACCCCTTCGGACGGCGTCGAGCCGTTGCAGCAGGGCACGGAGCAGGGCGGCGGCAGTTAGGGCAGGATATCGAACCTCACGACCGCTTTCGTGCAAGAGATCAGGCCAAGACGAGACGGTGAGGCAGGATGAGGAGCAAAGCTCGTTCCATGCTGCATGTCCTATGACCTTCCGGGCCGATCAAGCGATGACGGGCCGCGCCAAGCAGGAGACTGCTTCCGGCCCGCGGCGCGCCGGTCGAAGCCTTCACCCCGGGGCAGAATGGAACGCCTCATCGACGGCAGCGGAGAACGGCGCGCTCCCGTCCTACCCCTCGCCCGCCGTCATCCGCCGATGCCGCTCGCGCAGCGCCGCGACCTCGCTTTCAGGCCGCTCGCCCGCGCAGGCAGCACACGACACGCCCTCCTCGAACTCCGGCGAAGCGCGGTCTGCCTCCGACAACGGCGCGCCGCAGGCAAAGCAGGCGGTCCAGCCCGTCTCGGCGAGGCCGTGGCCGAGTGCCACACGGCCGTCGAAGACGTAGCAGTCGCCGCGCCAGCGGCTCTCCGCCGCGGGCACCGTCTGGAGATAGGAGAGGATCCCGCCCTTCAGCTGGTAGACCTCGGCAAAGCCCTTCTCCAGCATGAAGGCCGAGGCCTTCTCGCAGCGGATGCCGCCGGTGCAGAACATCGCCACCCTGGGCGTTTTCCCGGGATCGAGCCGCTCCTCGACGAAACGCTTGAAATCGGTGAAGCGGTCGATCTCCGGATCGACGGCGCCCGCGAAGCTGCCGACCCGCGTCTCGTAGCGGTTGCGGGTGTCGAGGAGAACGACGCCAGGATCGGCGACGAGGTCGTTCCAGTCCTGCGGCGCGACGTGGATGCCGGTCTTCTCCAAAGGGTCGCCGCTCTCGTCCCGGAGCGTGATGATCTCCGGGCGGATGCGCACCTTCATCCGGGCAAACGGCCAGTCGGCCGCCGCCGACATGCGCAGGTCGTCCTCGGTCAGGCCGAAGCGGGAGGAAAGCCCGGCGAGGAATGCCGCCATCGCCCGCTCCTCGCCGGCCACCGTGCCGTTGACGCCCTCCGGCGCGATCAGGATCGTGCCGCGCAGCCGGTACGTGCGACAAAGGGCGGAAAGCTCCGCCCGGTGGGTGGCGAGGTCGGCGAGCGGCAGGAAGCGGTAGAAGGCGGCGACGGTGAGCATCGCGGCGTGATAGCCCCGCCCCGGCCCTCCCGCAACGCCGATCGCGATCGCAGCGCCTCGCCGCGCCTCGCAGCGCCGCGCCGCGCCGCGCCGAAGAAGAAGCCATGCACGAGGCGGGCGACAGGCTCCCTCGGGCGTTTCTTGCGCGGCCCGGCAACGGCGTTATGTAACGGCTCTCAGACATCGCCGGCGGTCCCGCCCGGCCATCCCGTCCCGCCCGCCTGGTCCAGCCCGTGCTCGACAAGACCCTCGGCAGCCTGCTCGTCCTCCTCTGGCTGGCCGTCATCATCCACGAATGGTTCGGCGTCGGGCCGGCCGCCCCCGTCGCGGCCGTCGGCCTCCTCGCCTTCATCGTCGTCGCGACGCCCTTCGCGCCGTTTTCCCGCAAGGCCTTCGTCGGGATCGGCCTCGTCCTTTCGGCGGCGGCCGTCGCGCTGCTTCCCGACTGGCCGGACGTGCTCGAAAAGGCGGCGACGCAGGGCGCCTTCATCGCCACCTTCTTCGTGGCGCTGGCCAGCCTGCGCAATCCCGCCTCCGCCTCGCCGGCGATCGAACGCTGCGGCCAGTATCTGGCGAGCCAGCCGCCGGGCAAGCGCTATGCGGCCCTGACCGTCGGCGGGCACCTCTTCGCGCTGATCCTCAACTACGGCTCGATCACGCTCCTCGGCGGCCTGACCGAGGCGATCGCCGGCAAGGAGGCGAATGCCGAGATCCGCGAGATCCGCAACCGCCGCATGCTGCTCGCCGTGCAGCGCGGCCTCTGCGCCTCGCTCTGCTGGTCGCCGCTGGCCTTTGCCACGGCGATCACCACCACGGTCGTCGCCGGCTGCAGTTGGGGCGGCCTCGCCCCCTACGCCCTCCTCGTCGCCGCCCTCTTCATGGTCACCGGCTGGGCGCTCGACACGATCCACAAGCCGAAGCTCTCTGGCCCGCCGCCGCCGCGCACCGACCCGATCGGCAGCTATCGCGACCTCGCGCCGCTCGTCGCACTGCTGGTCCTGCTCTTCGCCCTCGTCGGGAGCTTCGAATATCTGACCGGCCTTGCCGTCACCTCGATCGTCACGCTGTTCGTGCCGCTGATCTCCGTCGCCTGGATCGCCCATGTCAGCGGCAACCTTTCCGAAACCGCGCGGCGCGTCCGCCGGCTCGCCTTCGTCGAGCTTCCCTCCTACCGCTCCGAACTGGTGCTGCTCGTCATGGCCGGGGTGATCGGCACGCTCGGCGCGGCGCTGATCCAGCCGCTCGCCTCCGGCCGCGCGCTCGATCTTTCGAGCGTTCCGACCTGGCTGGTGCTGGTCGCGCCGGTCTTCGTCGTGCCGATCCTCGGGCAGCTCGGCATGAACCCGATCCTCTCGGTCTCGATGCTGGCGCCGCTCCTGCCGGCGCCCGCCTCGCTCGGCATCGCGCCCAATCTCTTCGCCGCCGCGATCACCGCCGGCTGGGCGCTCGCCGGCGCCACCTCGCCCTTCACCGCGACGACGCTGCTGGTCGGCCGGCTCGGCCATACCAGCGCGCTGACCGTCGGCCTCGTCTGGAACCGCGCCTTCACGCTGTGGGTGATGGCGGGCGTCTCGCTGCTCCTTCTCGGCTTTGCCGGCCTCGGATGAGCGCCGTGCCGGCGGCGCGGCGACGCACCCGGCAAAAACGGGGCGCCCTGGTAGTGACAAACCGGCCGAAGCCGTATAAGAGCGCAGCCGATTTCCTCAGAATAACCTGACCGTCACGGCGGCCATGTCGGGTTGCGAGTTACCCCGGCGTGAAACGAATTGAGGCTATGCCATGAACATCATCTCGGAACTCGAGGCCGCCGAGGCCGCCCGCATCGAGGCCATCCGCAGCATTCCGGCGTTCTCCGCCGGCGACACGGTGCGCGTCAACGTGCGCGTCACGGAAGGCACCCGCACCCGCGTCCAGGCCTATGAAGGCGTCTGCATCGCCCGCTCCGGCTCGGGGCTGCAGGAAAACTTCACCGTCCGCAAGATCTCCTACGGCGAGGGCGTCGAGCGCGTCTTCCCGGTCTATTCGCCGATGCTCGAATCGGTCGAGGTGGTGCGCCGCGGCAAGGTCCGCCGCGCCAAGCTCTATTACCTGCGCGATCGCCGCGGCAAGTCGGCCCGCATCGTCGAGGCGACCAACGCCCGCGCCCGCAAGCTGAACGACGACGCCCGCCAGGTCGCCGCCGAGGAGCGCGACCGCATCAAGGCCGAGAAGGAAGCGGCCAAGACCGCCGCCGAATAAGTTCGGCGACGGCGAAAAGGTTTTCGAAAGGCGGCTCCGGCCGCCTTTTCTGCGTTTGGGGCTGTGGCCTTTGTCGGGCCGGGCGGCGGCGGGGAACGACAACGCGCACCGCGTCGGCAGCCGGCTTCAGTTCCCACCGGCCCCGTGCGATCTTCCGGCGATCGCCACCGGAGCGCCCGCCGTGCAGAGCTTCTTCGACGAAAATCGCGCCAACTGGGACGAGCGGGCAGCGCTTCATTCGACGGACACGACCGGCTCATACCGCATCGCCGCGGTGCTCGCCGGCGGATCGAGCCTGCATGCGATCGAGGCGGAGGAGATCGGCGATCCCGCCGGTCTGGACGTCGTCCACCTGCAGTGCCACATCGGCCTCGACACGCTGTCGCTGAAGCATCTCGGGGCGAAGAGCGTCACCGGCCTCGACTTCTCGCCGAAGTCGATCGCCGCGGCGCGGGAGTTCGCGGAACGGGCCGGCACGAAGGCGCGCTTCGTCGAGGCTTCGCTCTACGACGCGCCGGAAGCGCTCGGCGAGACCTACGATCTCGCCTTCGTCACCTGGGGCGCGATCAACTGGCTGCCGGACATCCGCCGCTGGGCGAAGGTCGTGGCGGCGCTGCTCAGGCCGGGCGGGCGCCTCTATCTCCTCGAAGGCCATCCGGTGATGAACCAGATGGAGTTCGAGGACGGACGGTTGGTCGCGACCTTCGACCGCGCGACGCCGGCCGATGCCCCGCTCGTCTTCGACGCGGAGACGACCTACACCGGCGACGGCCGCCGGCTGGAGAACAGCCGAAACTACGAATGGCTGCATCCCGTGTCGGAGGTGGTTTCGGCGGTGCTCGGCGCAGGGCTCCGCCTCGACTTTCTCAACGAGCACGACCGGCTGGCCTGGCGGGCCTTTCCCGGCATGGTCGAGGCCGGCGACGGCCTCTACGCCCTGCCGGCGGGCGTTGCGAAGATCCCCCTCGCCGTCTCGCTCGGCGCGACGAAGCCTGCGGCCTGATCGCCGGCCGGCGCGCGACGGGTCCGATCCGTGCCCCCGCCCGAAGCGCCGCATCGAGGCGCGCGCCCGCCTCGACCAGGGAGGAGGGCCCGCTGTCCGATCTCGACGTGTTGTCGGCCGTGACCGGTCCAGCCGTCGCGAACGCAGGCAGCCTATGCATAAACTTTGGGCTTTCCGGATGCGTGCCTGACGGATACGCTTCGCAAGGACCAGCCAGGCGTTCGGCGGCATGTCCTCGACCGGATTGCGATCCGACCGGCGACGCGACCGTCTCCTTCGCGCTGCGCCGGCCGGTTCTGGTATCCGGCTTCGAGCGGTCGCCCTGCCACGGCCTGTCCGGCGCTTGCGGGCCCTGGCCGGCCCTTGCCTGCCTGGGCCGGCCTGCGCCCTCAAACAACGAATGGCTTGCGGCCTCGCCTTTCCGGAGAGGCTGCGGCGAATGGACGGAGAGTACGATGTCGCAAACCCCGACGGCCGACGCGCCCCTGCTTCGCGTGGAGGGACTGACGGTCTCGCTGCCGGCGGGAATGGACCGGGACTTTGCGGTCGAGGACGTCTCCTTCGACCTCGCCGCCGGCGAGATCCTCTGCATCGTCGGCGAGTCCGGCTCCGGCAAGTCGGTCACCGCCAACGCCATCATGGGGCTGCTGCCCGAGGCGCTGACGATCACCGGCGGGCGCATCCTCCTGCGCGGCAAGGATCTTCTCGGCATGGCCGCGGCGGAACTCCGGGACATTCGCGGGCGCATCGTCTCGATCGTCTTCCAGGACCCGCTCTCGGCCCTCAATCCGCTGATGACCATCGGCGACCAGATCGCCGAGGTGATCGACGCGCACCGGCTGCGCGGGACGATCGACCCGAAGGCCCGGGTCGTCGAACTCCTCACCGAGGTCGGCCTTCCCGACCCCGAGGTCATCCGCCGGCAGTATCCGTTCCGGCTTTCCGGCGGCCAGCGCCAGCGGGTGATGATCGCCATGGCGCTGGCGCTCGAGCCGGCCGTGCTGATCGCCGACGAGCCGACGACGGCCCTCGACGTCACCACCCAGGCGCAGATCCTCGATCTCATCCGCGAGATCCAGCGCAGAGAGGGCATGGGGGTGATGTTCATCACCCACGACTTCGGCGTCGTCTCCGACATCGCCGACCGGGTGATCGTCATGGAGAAGGGCCGGATGGTGGAAGAAGGGCCGGCGAACCGGGTCCTCGGCGCGCCGAGCCATCCCTACACCAAGCGCCTCATCGCGGCGGTGCCGCGGATGGGCGAGGCGGAGGCGCTCGCCGCGACCCAGGCGCCGGTCGTCATCGCCGCGAGCGGCCTGAAGAAGGTGTTCCGGCTGCCCGGCGCCTTTCTCAAGCCGGCGCGCACCGTCAAGGCCGTCGACGACGTCAGCCTCAGCGTCCGCAAGGGCGAGACGGTCGGCATCGTCGGCGAGAGCGGCTCCGGCAAGTCGACGCTCGGCCGCCTCCTGATGAAGATCCTCGACGCCGACGGGGGCTCGATCACCTTCAACGGCCAGGAGGTCGCCGGCATGCCGGAGGCCGAATTCCGCCGCCATCGCCCGCTGATCCAGATGGTGTTCCAGGATCCCTTCGCCTCGCTCAATCCGCGCCAGACTGTGGGGCGCATCCTGACCGCCGGCCCGATGGCGCACGGCGTCTCCTATCGCGAGGCGAAGTCGCGGGCCCACAAGCTGCTCTCGCGGGTTGGGCTCGATCCCTCGGCATTCGAGCGCTATCCGCACGAATTCTCCGGCGGCCAGCGCCAGCGCGTCGGCATCGCCCGGGCGCTGATGTTCGATCCGCAGCTGATCATCGCCGACGAGGCCGTCTCGGCCCTCGACGTGTCGGTCCAGGCCCAGATCCTCGATCTCCTCGCCGAGGTCCAGGAGGAGATGAAGCTCGCGATGATCTTCATCACCCACGACCTGCGCATCGCCAGCCGGATCTGCGACGAGATCGTCGTCATGCAGAACGGCCGGATGGTGGAGGCGGGACCGCCGGCGCAGGTCTTCCACGATCCGCAGCACGACTATACGCGGACGCTGGTCGCCGCGATCCCGGGCGGACGGTGGGAAAACGCCGCCTGACCGCCAGACGACCGCCCGGCCGGCGGCGGATAGGAGGCCCGAACCGTCCGCGCATCCACGGGTCGATGAGCGGGACGCCCGCCTGAGCCTGCGCGGAGCCCCGTCGGGGCCTCCTTCGGGACGCGGCGATGGCGCTGCAAACCGTTCCATACCGCACGGCGTTACGACCGAATCCAGTCCCGGCTTTCGGCAGGTGCCGTCGCCCCGGTGCGGCCGCGGATGGCCGCGGATGGCCGCTCGGGCGGCCGCCTTTTTGCGGCGCAACCGCCGGCCATCCATTTCCCGGCATCGTTTGTCGCGGCGCGCCTGAGCACGTGTGCGCAGTTGTTTCCTGCCCGCCAGAATACCGCAATGCACAAAGATTTGGCATTTTGAGAAACGCCGAAATCGCAAGCAAAACTGATTGACATCGTCCATCATATTTTCGATAGTCGGCGTCGATAGCAAGCCAGTCCGGGCGCTGCCGGGCGGGCACACCGGCACACCCTTTCCAAGCTTCCGGAGCCGCGATGACGGCTGGCAAAAGCGATCCGAGCGCTGCGGTGACGCGTGTCGAAGATGTCGATCTCGGCGTCCTCGACGACACGCTGAGCTTCTTCATCCGCTCCCTCAACCTCGCCGTGACCCGCGATCTCGAGGCCCGGCTCGAAGGGCTGGAGGTGGCGCACGGCACCGGCAGGATCACGGCGCTCTTCCTGATCGGCCGTCATCCCGGCATCCGACCGTCGATGATCGCCGCCGCGGCGATGAAGGACCGCTCGGCGATGGCGCGGGTGCTCGGCGACATGGAAAAGCAGGGCCTCATCCGCCGCGAAGCCGACGTCGCCGATGGCCGCGTCCAGGCGCTGCACCTGACCGAAAAGGGCGAGAAGCTGGCGGACGAGGTGCGGGCGATCGTCCGCCAGTCCCGCGATTTCTTCCACGACATCTCCGACGAGGAATATGCCCAGGTCATCGATCTCCTGCGCGGGATCTACTGGCGCGTCGTCAAGAGCAACCAGCAGAAGGGATGACGGCGTGTCGGCAAGACCGGTCGCGATGATCTCTGGCGCCAGCCGCGGCATCGGCCTCGCCGTCGCGCGGCGGCTGTCGCGGGACGGCTGGGCGCTGTCGCTCGGCATGCGCGATGCCGCGATGCCTCAGGGCGTCGATCCCGGGCAGACGCATCTCTTCGCCTACGACGCGCTGGCGGCAAGCGAGACCGCCTGGGTGGCCGAGGCGATGCAGCGCTTCGGCCGCATAGACGCGGTGATCGCCAATGCCGGCGTGATGATCCCGAAGTCGGTCGTCGAGGCCGAGGACGAAGACCTCGACGCGATGTTCGCCGTCAACGTCAAGGCGCCCCGCCGCATGGTCAAGGCGGCCTTCGAGCCGCTGGCCGCCGGCGGGCGCGGCCGGGTGATCATCCTCGCATCCTTGTCCGGCAAGCGGGTGAAATCCGCAAAATCCGGCCTCTACGCGATGACCAAGTTCGCCGCCGTGGCGCTGTCCCATGCGATCCGCCAGGCGGGTTTCGACCGGGGCATCCGCGCCACCGCCGTCTGCCCCGGCTTCGTCGCCACCGACATGGCCCGGCAGATCACCGATCTCGGCGAGACGGCGATGACCGATCCGGACGAACTCGCCGGCATCGTCGCCATGCTGATCGGCCTCTCCAACACGGCGAGCGTCGCCGAATTCGCCGTGAACTGCCAGCTCGAGGAACAGTACTGAAATGCCCGGTCCTTTCGTAACACCCGTCCATGGCGATCTCGACCTGCCCGAGAAGGTCGACGTCGTCGTCATCGGCGGCGGCATCGTCGGGGTCTCGACGGCGCTCGAACTCGCCGAGCGCGGCGTCAGCGTCGCGCTTTGCGAGAAGGGCGGCATCGGCCAGGAGCAGTCGAGCCGCAACTGGGGCTGGGTGCGCATCTCGCGCCGCGATCCGCGCGAGGTGCCGCTGATGGCGGAGGCCCTGCGCATCTGGCGCGACCTCGACCGGCGCACCGGCCGCGCGACCGGCTACACCCGCTCCGGCATCGTCTTCACCTGCGCGAACGACAAGGACGTTCAGAACTACACGAACTGGATCCGCCATCTCGAACCCTGGCAGATCGAGTCGCGCATGCTGAGCGCCTCCGAATTCGAGGCGATGTTCCCGGAGGCGCAGTTCAAGGTGAAGGGCGCGCTCTACACCCCCGCCGACGGCCGGGCCGAGCCGCAGATCGCCGCCCCGGCGATCGCCGAGGCGGCCCGCGACAAGGGCGCGGCGATCCTGACCGAATGCGCCGTCAGGGGCATCGAGACGAGCGGCGGCAGGGTCTCGGGCGTCGTCACCGAGCGCGGCCGCATCGCCTGCTCCTCGGTGGTGCTCGCCGGCGGCGCCTGGTCGAACCTCTTCTGCGGCCGCTACGGCCTCGACCTGCCGCAGCTGACGGTGCTCGCCTCGGTCATGCGGACGAAGCCGCTCGAGGGCGGCCCCGACCAGGCGATCTGGGCGAAGGATTTTGCCTGCCGCAAGAGGAAGGACGGCGGCTACACGATCGCCTGCGGCCACGAGAACGTCGTCGACATCGTGCCGAATTCCTTCCGCTACGCCCGGCGCTTTCTCCCGGCGCTGCGCGAGGACTGGAATTCCCTGAATTTCCGACTCTCCACGCGCTTCTTCGAAGAGGCGCGCATGCCGAAGACCTGGTCGCTCGACGAGGCGAGCCCCTTCGAATATTGCCGCGTGCTCGATCCGAAGCCCGAAAAGCGCCTGACCCAGAAGGCGCTCGCCGAGCTGAGCCGGGCCTTTCCGGCCTTCGCCAAGGCCGAGATCGCGCAGCACTGGGGCGGCCGGATCGACGTCACCCCCGACGCCATCCCGGTGATCTCCGCGATCGACGAGATCCCCGGCTTCCACGTCGCCACCGGCTTTTCCGGCCACGGCTTCGGCATCGGCCCCGGCGCCGGCCGCCTGATGGCCGACATCGTGACGAACCGCACCCCGGTCGTCGACCCGGGCGAGTTCCGCTTCTCCCGCTTCACCGACGGCTCGAAGGTGCGCCCGATCAGCGGGTTCTAGGATCGCAGGCAGACCCCCAACGAAAGGATCAAGCAGATGGCAGACGATCATACCCCCTCGTGGTTCCGCCCGTCGCGGCGACGCGTCCTCACGCTGATGGGGGCATCGGCCGCAGGCCTCGTCGCGCCGGGGCTTCTCGGCAGGGGCGCGGCCTTCGCCGCGCCGCCCTCCGAGCCGACCGGCCAGGTGATCATCGGGTTCTCCCAGGAGCCGACCGTCTTCAACCCGCACATGCCGCATATCGAAGTGGACGAGGGCATCCACTTCTCGATCTTCGACCCGCTGTTCATCGTCGACGAGAAGGGCGAGTTCCAGCCGGCGCTGGCGACGGAAGTGCCGAGCGTCGAGAACGGCGGCATCTCCAAGGACGGCCTGCACTGGAAGATCAAGCTGCGCGACGGCGTCAAATGGCACGACGGCGAGCCGTTCACCGCCGAGGACGTCAAGTTCACCATCGAGCTGCTGGTCAATCCCGACTTCAAGAGCTGGCGGCGCGACGGCCACGAGCTGGTCGAGAACATGACCGTCGTCTCGCCGACGGAGCTGACCTTCGACCTGAAGAGCCCCTATGCGCCCTATCCCTCGATCCTCGCGGCGACCTTCATCGTGCCGAAGCACGCCTTCAAGGACATCGATCCGAACAACGCGCCGTTCAACAACGCGCCCATCGGAACCGGCCCGTTCAAATGGGCCGAGCGCATGGCCGGCGACCACATCACCCTCGACGCCAACAAGGATTATTTCGGCAAGGGGCCGTATCTCGAACGGGTGATCTACAAATACATCCCCGATCTCACCGTGCTCTACACCCAGTTCAAGACCGGCGACATCGACGTCGTCGGGCTGCAGTGGATCACGCCGGACAAATACGCCGAAGCCAAGGATCTGCCCGGCAAGAGCGTCGCCGTCGTTCCGGCCGCGACGGTGGAGTCGCTCTCCTTCAACATGGGCCGGCCGCAGTTCCAGGATCCGAAGGTCCGCCAGGCGCTCTATTACGCGCTCGACAAGCAGACGATCATCGACGCGCTCTATTACGGCCTGCCGACGCCGACCGAGACCTTCATGCCGCAGCAGTCGGCCTACTACAACGCCGACCTGCCGAAGCACGAATACGACCCGGAGAAGGCCAAGAGCCTGCTCGACGAAGCCGGCTGGAAACCCGGCGGCGACGGCATTCGCGAAAAGGACGGGGTGAAGCTCGCCTTCACCAACTCGACCACCGCCGGCAACCACATCCGCGAACAGGCCCAGCAGTTCATCCAGCAGTCCTTCAAGGACATCGGCGTCGACATGTCGATCTCCAACCTGCCGCCGGCGGTCATGTGGGGCGAATACTGGATGATGTCGAAGTTCGACTCCGTCGTCGTCGGCATCAACTTCCTCACCGGCTCCGACCCGGACGTGTCGAACTATCTCGCCCCGACTTCGATCCCCGCCAAGGGCGGCGCCGGCCAGAATACCTGGCAGTACGAGAACGAGGAGGTCGGCAAGCTTCTGAAGCAGGGCGGCTCAACCTTCGTCACCGAGGAGCGCAAGGCCGCCTACGTGAAGCTGCAGGAGGTGGTGCGCAAGGACCTGCCGTTCCTGCCGATGTTCCAGTACGCCACGGTCCGCGGCCACAAGGACGGCGTCGAGGGCGTCGTGCCGAACGTCAACGTGCGCATCGACAGCTGGGACGTCGGCACCTGGTACTGGGACAAGTAGGCATGTCCCGCCACGGCCGATGACCCCGTCGGCCGTGGCTCTTTCGTCAATCGTCCCACCCCGCCCTGTGGCGCCCGCGCCCCGAGGCCGATCCTGCGGAAGCGAACCCGACGATGCTGCGCTTTCTTTTCGGACGGCTCTGGCAGAGCCTCGTACTCCTCGTCATCGTCTCGGTGATCGGCTTCGCCGTCCTCAACCTCGCGCCCGGCGGACCGCTGTCGCAATTTGCCCTGACGCCCGGCATGACCCAGGCGCAGCTTGCCCGCATCGCCCACCAGATGGGTCTCGATCGGCCGCTCCCCGTCCAATACTGGGAATGGTTCACCCGGCTGCTGCAGGGCGACTGGGGGCGCTCCTACCGCGACAACCAGCCGGTGCTCGCGGTGATCGGCAGCCATCTCTGGGCGACGCTTCTGCTGATGGGCACCTCGACGCTCATCTCCGTGCTGATCGGGACGTGGGTCGGCGTCCTCGGCGCCATCCGCCGCTACTCGATCTTCGACTATGCCGCGACCGTCGGGGCGATGGTGGCGCTGTCGATCCCGACCTTCTGGTTCGGCCTGATCGCCATCTATCTCTTCTCGCTGCGGCTCGGCTGGCTGCCGGCCGGCAACATGTACACGATCGGCGACGGCTCGGTGCTCGACTATGCCGTCCACCTGATCATGCCGAGCCTCGTCCTCGCGCTGGTCAACGTCGCCGTCTGGAGCCGCTACATGCGCACGGCGGTGCTCGACGTGATGAACCAGGACTTCGTCAGGACCGCGCGGGCCAAGGGCCTCACCCGCTTTGCCGTGCTGATGCGCCACATCCTGCGCAATGCGCTGGTGCCGATGATCACGCTGCTGGGCCTGCAGCTGCCGACCATTCTCGGCGGGGCGCTGGTGACGGAGACGGTGTTCACCTGGCCCGGCATGGGCCGGCTGTTCCTCGATAGCCTCGGCTACAGCGACTATCCGGTGGTGATGGGTCTTTTGATGCTGTCGGCGATCCTCGTCCTGATCGGCAATCTCATGGCGGACATCGCGGTGGCGGTCATCGATCCGCGCATCAGGCTCGGTTGAGGGGATCGACATGACCGACATGGCTTTCAAGATCGACCCCGCCCCCGCCCCGCGCTGGTGGCAGCGACGCGCCGTCAGGCGCTTCCTGCGCCACAGGCTGGCGCTGTTCGGCCTGGCGATCATCGTCATCCTGGTGCTCGCCTGCGTCTTCGGGCCGTATCTCCTGCCCTTCGACGACCTCTACATCGACCTGCGGGCGCGGTTTTCCCCGCCCTTCTCGGGGCCGCACATCTTCGGCACCGATCCGCTGGGACGCGACCTCGCCGCACGGCTGTTCATGGCCGGCCGCATCTCGCTCCTCGTCGGCTTCGCCGCGATGCTGATCTCGACGGTTTTCGGCAGCCTGATCGGCATCGTCGCCGGCTATTACGGCGGCAAGATCGGCGCCGTCCTGATGCGCTTCGTCGACGCGATGCTGTCGTTTCCGAGCATCTTCCTACTCCTGGCGCTCGCCGCCTTCATCAAGCCGAGTCCGATGATGATCACCCTGATCATCGCCGCGACGAGCTGGATGGAGATCACCCGGATCGTCGAGGCGGAGATCAAGTCGCTGCGCGAGCGCGACTTCATCCTGGCGGCACGCACCCTCGGCCTGTCGAACAGCCAGATCATGTTCCGCGAGCTGCTGCCGAACGCCATCGGGCCGATCATCGTCGCGGCGACGCTGACCGTGGCCCGGGCGATCCTCCTCGAAGCCTATGTCAGCTTCCTCGGCTACGGCATCCAGCCGCCGCTGCCGAGCTGGGGCAACATGCTCAACGGCGCCCAGCAGTATCTCGCCTCGGCGCCCTGGCTGGCGATCGTGCCGGGCGTCGCGATCACCCTTGCCGTCACCGGCTTCAACTTCGTCGGCGACGGCCTGCGCGATGCGCTCGACGCCCGCAGCGACATCAGCTGAAAGAGCGCCGCCATGAGCCGCTTCTCGCCGTTCGAGACCTCCCTCTGGTACGCCACGGCGGAGCCGGCGCCGAAGACCCGCGCGCTCGACGAGAGCATCACTGCCGACGTCGCGATCGTCGGCGCAGGCTACTCCGGCCTGACGACGGCGCTGGAGCTTGCCAGAAAGGGCGTCTCCGTCGTCGTGCTGGAAGCCATGGAAGCCGGCTTCGGCGGATCCGGGCGCAATGCCGGCCACTGCACCCCGACCTTCACCCATTATTCGCTCGGCGAACTGCGCAAGATGCTCGGCGAGCCCTGGGCCGAGCGGCTGATCCAGCGTCAGACCCGCGCCAACGACCGGGTCGGGGCGATGATCCGCGACTATCAGATCGCCTGCGAGTGGCAGCAGAACGGCTACGTGATGGGGGCGCTGCAGCCCTCGACGGTCCGCAGGCTCGAGGAAAAGGTGGACGAGTACAACGCCGCCGGCGCCCGCACCCGGCTTCTCGATGCCGACGAGGCCCGCGAGATCACCGGCTCGCCGCGCCTGATGGCCGGCTGGCTGCACGAGGAGGGCGGCCACCTCAATCCGCTCGGCTATGCGAGAGGGCTCGCCCGCGCCGTCATGCAGGAGGGCGCACGGCTCTATACGAGTTCGCCGGCGAAATCGGTCGAGCGCGAGGGCGGCAGGTGGCGGGTGGCGACGCCGAAGGGCGCGGTGAGTGCCGAGAAGGTGATCTTCGCGACGGGCGCCTACACCGTCGACGGATGGCCGAAGCTCGACCAGACCTTCAAGATCATGCGCGTCTTCGTCGCCGCGACCCAGCCGCTGTCGGAGGAGACGCGCCGCAAGGTGCTGCCGCGCAACACGACGATGCATGACGGGCGCGGCGACATCTATGTCTACAAGTACAATCGCGAGGGGCGGATCGTCGCCTCGATGTTCCCGATGGGCCGCCGCGGCAGGGACCTCGCCTATACGCGAAAGGTGCTCGGCGACCGGCTGACCTGGCTGCACCCCGACATCGCTGAGGAGATTCGCTGGGAATATCTCTGGTTCGGCGAACTCGACATGCAGTATCGCACGGTACCGCGGCTCTACGACCTCGCGCCCGGCGTCGTCGGCCTGACCGGCCTTTCCGGCCGCGGCGTTCCGACCGGCTCGATGCTCGGCGGCATCCTCGCCGAATGGGCGATGGACGTTCCCGGAAAGGATCTCGCGCTGCGGCTCGAACCGCAACGCGCCGCGCCCTTCTACATGGGCTTCGGGCCGCAGCTCTCGCTGCGCTATCACCGCGCCAGGGACTGGCTGGAGGCAAAGCGCGCGGGAGCGGCATTGCCGCCGCATGCCTGACGCGCACCGGAAATGCGGCGCGGCGTGATCAGCCGGCGACGGGCGGCGTGCGGTCCGGCCAGAAGCGGATCCCGGCCTTCGTCAGACCGCCGCCGAGCGCCGCGACTGTGCCGTCGGCCCGCCAGCAGGCGGCGCCCGTCATCGCGCCGTCGGCGGCGAATTCGATCGCGTTCATCCCGCCGCCGACATGCGGCACCGGCTTGACCAGATGGCCGCGCCGGGTGAGCTCGGATTGCATCGGGCGAAGCGCCGGCTCGATCTCGAGCTCCTGCCCCTCGGTCCAGATGCGCGGCGCCTCGATGGCGCTCTGGACGTCCATGCCGTGGTCGATCAGGTTGACGATCGCCTGAAACGCCGAGGGGAAGATCCTCAGCCCGCCGGGAAGGCCGAGCGCCCAGCGGATGCGGCCGTCCTTCAGCACCATCATCGGCGCCATCGAGGTCGGCACGCGCTTGCCGGGCTGGACGGACAGCGCCTTGCCCGGATGCGGGTCGAAGTTCATCATGTAGTTGTTCGGGATGATGCCGGTGCCCGGCACGACGAATTTCGCCCCGAAGAGACCGTTGATCGTGTGGGTCGCGCTGACGACCAGGCCGTCCCTGTCGGCGACGGTGACATGGGTGGTGTCGGCGGATTCTCTCCCCTCGCCCGAAGCAGAGCCCGGGCCGCCACGCCGGCGCAGCCGCGCTTCGCACTGCCGGGCATAGTCCTTGGAGACGAGCTTTTCGACGTCGATGTCGACGAATTCCGGATCGCCGCTGGCGGCGCGGCGGTCCTCGAAGCCGATGCGGATCGCCTCGGCGATCAGATGCAGCGTATCCGGCGTGCCGAATCCCATCGCGCCGACGTCCCGGCCCTCGACGATGTTCAGCATCTGCGTGACGTGGACGCCCGAGGAGGCCGGCGGCGGCGGGCCGAAGACCTGGTGGCCGCGATAGCTGCCGACGATCGGCTCGCGCTCGCGCGGGAGATAGCGACGCAGATCGTCGAGGGTCAGCCAGCCGGCGTCCTCGCCGCCGGTGGCGATGCGTTCCGCGAGCGCCGCTCCGAGTTCGCCGCCATGCAACGCCGCGGCGCCCTGCCGCGCGACGATCCGCAGGGTTTCGGCGAAATCGCCCTGCACCAGCCGGTCGCCGGGAGCGAGCGGGACACCGTCCGGCATCAGCAGCGTGGAGATCGCGCCGTCGCGGGCAAGGTCGTCGGCATTCTCGCCGATCGCACCGGCGAGATAATGGGTGATGGCAAAGCCGCGCTCGGCGAAACGGATGGCCGGTGCGAGGACGTCGCCGAGGGGCAGCCTGCCGAAGCGCCGGTGCGTGTCGCACCAGCCGGCGAGGTTTCCGGGCACCGCCACCGCGGAAGGGCCGAGGGCGCTGCGCCGGTCCTTTGTCTCCATGTAGTCCGGCGGCGCGTCCGAGACCGGCGTGTAGATCCCGGGATGGGCGGCGGCGGGCGCATGGGCGAGTGCGTCGACGATCAAGTGCCGGCCGTCGGCGTCCCTCAGATGCATGATCCCGCCGCCGGCGATACCGACCATCATCGGTTCGACCACGCAAAGCGCGAAGAGGGCCGAGACCGCCGCGTCGACGGCGTTGCCGCCCGCCGCCAGAATCTCGAAGCCGGCGGCCGAGCCGAGCGGATGGTTCGTGACGACCATGCCGCCGGTGCCCGTCGCCGGCATCTTGGAGGTGGTGAAGAGAGGAGAATTCACGGGGCGAACGCCTTGTCTCGGGATGTGGCCTGCAAAGGCGGGGCGATACCGGCCGGGCAGCGGATGGCGGGCGACCGGCCCGGTCGACGGACCGTTTCACAGGCCTTCGCGCGGTGCCGTCGCATCGTCGTCACGGCAGCGCCGCCATCAGATGCGGAATCGGCCGCAGGTGACGCTGGAGAATGGCGAGCGCCAACTCGGCGTCGTGCACCGACAGCGCGTCGAGCAGCTCCCGGTGTTCGACGTCGATGAGGTCGGTATCGCCGAACTTCAGCTGCAGGGACAGCATGCTGGCGCGGCTGAGACTGGCATGAAGCCCTTCATAGGCCTTGGTGAGGACGCTGTTGCCGACGGTCTCGACGATGCCGTGATGGAATTCCGTGTTAATCTCGACATTGGTCAGGAGATCGTCTGCGGGTGCGGCCTCCCGGGTCGCGCAGATGGCGTAAAGCCGGCGGGGAATGCGGCGCCGATCCTCGCAGATGCGTCGGATGGCATGGCTTTCGATCATCCAGCGCACCTCGTGCAGGTCGCACAGTTCCGAGCCCCGCAGCGACCGCACCATGGCGCCGCGGCGCGGATGGATCTCGACGAACCCCTCGCTCGCCAGGCGGGTCAGCGCCTCGCGGACGGGCGTGCGCGAGACGCCCGTCAGTTCGCATGCCTGGCCTTCCTCGATGAAGCCGCCGGGCGGGAAGGTTCCGCCGAGGATGCCGGCACGGATCGCCAGATAGGCCCTCTGGCCGGCCGTTCTGGCCGGGTTGCCCCTGTTGTTTCCGCTTTCCGCCACGACCGCCACGCCTGCGCCATCTCCCACGCCGTTCGGCGACTGCTCACTCATCGGTCAGATTCCGTCCCTGCCCACTTTTTGCAAACCACAGGATTGCGAAGCCTCCGCAAGTGGTGTGTTATACGCCAAGTATACACGAGTGGGACGAGGCTTAAATGGGTGACGTCGGAACCGGGGCCGCAAGCTGGCGCGTCGGCGTGGATTCCGGTGGCACCTTCACCGACGTCTGCATGTTCGACGAGGCCACCGGCGACATCCGCGTCTGGAAGGTCTCCTCGACGCCGGACGACCCCTCCCGCGGCATCTTCGAGGGCGTCACCGAGGGCATGCGGGAATGCGCCGGCGCCGTCGACGCGCCCGGCGCGGCGATCTCCTATCTCGGCCACGGAACCACGGTCGCGACCAATGCGCTGATCACCCACCGCGGCGCCAGGATCGGCCTCATCACCACCGAGGGGTTTCGCGACCTTCTGGAGATCGGCCGCCAGAAGCGGCCGGACCTCTACGACCTCTTCGCCGACAAGCCGCCGACGCTCGTGCCCCGCTCGCTGCGGCGCGAGGTGCCGGAGCGCATGCTCCATACCGGCGCGGTCGAGAGGCCGCTCGACGAGGAGGCGGTGCGCCGCATCGCCAGGGAATTCGCCGAGCAGGGCGTCGCCGCCGTCGCGATCTCGTTCCTCTACGCCTTCGTCAATCCGGCCCACGAGAAGGCGGCCAAACGCATCGTCGCCGAGGAACTGCCGGACGTCTTCGTTTCCACGAGCCACGAGATCGCCCCGGAATTCCGCGAGTTCGAGCGGCTCTCGACGACGACGGTCAACGCCTATCTCGGCCCGATCATGCAGCGATACATCCGCCGGCTGACGGGGCGGCTGGCGGAGATCGCGCTTTCCGTCGATCCGCATCTGACCCAGTCGAACGGCGGCGTCGTCGGCTTCGAGGCGGCGGCGGAAGCGCCGGTGCGCACGGTGCTTTCCGGCCCCTCCACCGGCGTCGTCGCGGCCGAGGCGATCGGCTCGCGCTCCGGCCATCCGGACGTCATCACCTTCGACATGGGCGGCACCTCCACCGACGTCGCGCTGATGACCGGCGGCCGCATTGCCGAGACCAACGAGAGCGTCGTCCACGGCTATCCGATCAAGGCGCCGATGCTCGACATCCACACGGTCGGGGCCGGCGGCGGCTCCATCGCGGTCATCGATTCGGGCGGTCTCCTCAAGGTCGGTCCGCAAAGCGCCGGCGCCGATCCCGGCCCGGTCTGCTACGGCCGGGGCGCCGGCGAGCCGACCGTCACCGATGCCAACATCGTCCTCAAGGTGCTCAATCCGACCCACCTCCTCGACGGACGGATGGCGGTGCGGCGCGATCTCGCCGTCGAGGCGATCGGGAGCCTTGCAAAGAAGCTCGGCCTCGAGGTGATGGAGACGGCCCAGGGCATCATCTCCGTCGTCACCGCCAACATGGCCAAGGCGATCCGGGTGATCTCGGTCCAGAAGGGGCACGATCCGCGGGACTATGCCCTGATGGCCTTCGGCGGCGCCGGCCCGCTGCATGCGGTGAGGCTCGCGCAGGAACTCGACATCGCAAGGGTGATCGTGCCGCGCAATCCGGGCATCCTCTGCGCCATGGGCCTTCTGCTGACCGACCTTCGCGCCGATTTCTCCGCCACCCGGCTGGTCCCGCTGGAGGCTGGCCGCATCGACGCCATCGGCGAAGCGGTGCAAAAGGTCGCCGCCGAGGCCGAGGGCTGGTTCGAGGCCGAGGCGATCGCCCCCGCGGCGCGCCGGATGAGCCTGAGCGTCGACCTTCGCTACGAAGGCCAGAACTACGAGCTGACGGTTCCCGTCCCGGCCGGGCCCCTCACCGGCAAAAGCCTCGAAAGGCTGAAGGAGGAGTTCGTCGCCGCCCACGTCCGGATGTACGGCTTTGCCGTCCCCGACGAGCGGATCCTCTGCGTCACCTTCCGCGCCGAGGCGCTCGGCCTCGTCCGGAAGGCCGAGCTTCCGGTTCGCGAACTCGGGCCAGCGGATGCCTCGGGCGCGGTGACCGGCCGGCGCGAGATCTGGTTTCCGGAGACCGGCGGCTTCACCGACAGCGCGATCTACGCGCGCCCGGCGCTTCGCCCCGGAATGGCGTTTTCGGGCCCCGCGATCGTCGAGCAGATGGACACCACCACGCTCGTCCCGCCCGGCGTGACGGCCAGCGTCGACGGGCTGGAAAACATCATCCTGGAGCTTGCGCGATGACCGTCGATCAAGCGACGCCCGGGCCGATCGCCCTCGATCCGATCACCCTCGATCCGATCACCGTTGAGGTGATCGGCGCGGCGCTCTCGTCGATCGTCGAGGAGACCGGCGAAGCGCTGGTGCGGGCCTCCTATTCGACCAACATCAAGGAGCGGCGCGACTGTTCGACCGCGCTGTTCGACCGCGAAGGCCAGACGCTCTGCCAGGCCGAGCACATCCCCGTGCATCTCGGCAGCTTCCTCGATTTCATTCCCATGGTGCTCGCCGAGCACGACAGCGCCGACATGCGGCCGGGCGACGTCTTCGTCGGCAACGACGCCTACAAGGGCGGCGGCACGCATCTTCCCGACATCGTCCTCGCCGAGCCGATCTTCATCGACGGCGAGCTTGCCGCCTGGACCGTCAACCTCGCCCATCATTCCGACTTCGTCGACCGGGCGCATGCCCACATCTACCAGGAAGGCCTGCGCATTCCGCCGATCCGGCTCTACCGGGCCGGGGTGCTGCAGAAGGACGTGCAGGAGCTGATCCTGCTGAACTGCCAGGTGCCGCGCGAGCGGCTGTCCGACCTCAGGGCGCAGATGGCCGCCAACCGGGTCGGCGTGACGCGCTTCACCGAGCTCTGCGCCAAGCACGGCGTCCGGACGGTGCTCGCCTCGGGCCGGGCGCTCCTCGACTACGCCGAACGCAAGATGCGGGCGGGCATCGCGGCGCTGCCGGACGGCTCCTGGCGCTTTGCCGACGTCTTCGACACGCTCGACTTCGACGAGCCGATCCCGCTGGCGGTGACCGTCACCATCGCCGGCGACGAGATTGCGCTCGAATTCGAGGCGCCGCCGCAGGTGCGCTCGGGGATCAACATGACGCGGACGGCGCTGCTCGCGACCGTCTACTACATCGTGAAGTCGGTGGTCGATCCGACCGTTCTCCCGAATGCCGGTCTCGCCCGCCCGATCAGCGTCTCGGCGCCCAAGGGCAGCCTTCTCTCCTGCAGCCATCCGGCCGCGGTCAACGGCCGCGTCCAGACCTGCCAGCGGGTCGCCGACCTGATCCTCGGCGCCCTGGCACAGGCCGCGCCCCGAAAGGTTTCGGCCTGCACCAACTCGTCCTGCGCGGTCGCCGTCTTTTCCGGCACCCGCAAGAGCGGCAGCGAGGCCGGCAACTACTGGGTCTATCTCGAGACGATCGGCGGCGGCGGCGGCGCGCGTCCCGGCGCCGACGGCCTCGACGGCATCCACGTCCACGCGACCAACACCTCCAACCTGCCGGTCGAGGCGCTGGAGGTCGAATATCCGCTGATCCTCGAGCGCTACGAACTCGTCGACAGCTCGGGCGGCGCCGGCACCCATCGCGGCGGCATGGGCCTGCGGCGGGTCTACCGGGCGACCGAGGACTGCATGGTGCGCGTCGACATCACCCGGATCTTCTCGACGAACTGGGGGCTGTTCGGCGGCGAGGCGGGCAGCGGCGGCAGTTTCGCGGTGTCTCCCTCGGCAGCGCCCTTCGAGCGCGGCCAGGGGACGCTGCGCGCCGGCGAATGGCTCGAGATCGTCACCCCCGGCGGGGGCGGCTACGGTTCGCCGGCCGAGCGCCTGCCGGCCGCCCGCGACGCCGACGGGCGCAACGGCCGGGTCGCGGCGGAGTGACGGGATGGTCCGGCACCGGCATCGGGTTTCCCCCCCATCGAGATTTCCGGGCAAGGCAGCGGACGCCGCTCCGCTGCCGCCGCGATCGACAGCAACCGACAAATCGAAACTGGCCTTGAGCATGGAGACAGCGAAATGACGATGCGTTTGACCCGCCGCACTTTCCTCGCCACGAGCGCGGCCGCCGGAAGCCTGACCTTCCTCGGACCACGAAGCCTCCATGCGGCCACCAACGGCACGCTCCGCTTCGGCCTGTCGGCCTATCCGCCGAGCTTCGACGCCTGGGCCTCCTCCGGCACGGCGGCCGGCACGGTCAAGCTGCTGATCCACCGCGGCCTCATGAGCTTTGCCCCGGACGGCTCGCTGCGCGGCGAACTGGCCGAGTCCTGGGAGGTCGACGATCAGGGAGCCTGGGTCTTCAAGCTGCGCGACGCCACCTGGCAGGACGGCTCGCCGGTGACCGCCGAAGACATCGCCTGGAACGTCGCCGAGGCTTCCAAGCCGGATTCGACCGCCTTCCTGCGGGGCCAGCTGCAGACCATCACCAAGGTCGAGACGCCCGACGACACGACCGTCCGGATGATCACCGAGGAGCCCTCGGCGGTGCTGCCGGGCTGGTTCGCGCATTACAACATGCCGATGATCAAGAAGGGCGAAGCCGTCGACACGACGATGGGCGCCGGTCCCTTCAAGCTCGACGCGACCGACCGCGGCGTCTCTCTGACCTTCAGTGCCTTCGACGGCTACTACAAGAAAGGCCTGCCGAAGCTCGCCGGCGTCAAGGCGACCGTCTATGCCGACGAGAACCTGCGCGTCGCGGCGCTGCAGGCCGGCGACATCGACCTCATCGAATACGTTCCCTGGCAGGCGATGGAGCAGATCGAGCAGAACGACCAGCTGAAGCTCGACGCGGTCGACGGCCCGTTCATGTATCTGACCTTCAACGGCAAGCGCGCCCCGTTCGACGATCCGAAGGTGCGCCGCGCCGTCGCCCACGCCATCAAGCGCGAGGACATCGTCGCCGCCGCCTTCTACGGCCGGGGCGGAACCCTGGCGCATCTGCCGATCGCAGACGGATCGGCCTTCTACAATCCCGATCTCGCCGACGGCTGGGCCTACGATCCGGACAAGGCGAAGCAGCTTCTTGCCGAGGCCGGCCATCCGGACGGTTTCGACTGCACGATGCTCTCGACCGCCCAGTACGGCATGCACCAGAGCACGGCGGAGGTCTGCCAAGCCTACCTGTCCATGGTGGGCATCAACGTCAAGCTCGACCTGCCGGAGTGGTCGACCCGCGTCCAGAAGGGCAATCAGGGCGACTACGACCTCGCCGTCATGGGCACCACCGCCGCCAACAACGATCCCGACGGTCTGAGCGACATCATCGACGGCTCGCTGCCTGCGAGCTTCGTGCGGAGCTACGGCCTCGAGACCCCGGAAATCTCCGGCTACCTGAAGAAGGGCCGCACGACCTTCGACGAGCAGAAGCGCAAGGAGATCTACGCCGAGATGGAGAAGGTCGCCATCGAGACCACGCCCATCGTCGGTCTGTGCTGGCGTTCCCAGGGCTATGGAATGAAGCCGAACGTGACCGGCTTCACCAACATGCCCGGCCAGCTGACGTTCTATTCCGGGGTGACCCTCGAAGAGACGGCGCTCGGCTGAGACGCGCTTCATGCTGCGTTACGTCGCCTATCGGAGCATCGTCGCCATCTTCCTCGTCTGGGTGGTGGTGACGCTGGTCTTCCTGCTTCTCCACCTCGTGCCGGGCGACCCGGCCGAGCTGCTTCTCAGCCAGGGGGCGACCGCCGCCGACCCGCAGGCGGTCGCCAATCTGCGCGAAAGACTCGGATTGAACGATCCGCTCTGGCTGCAATACGCCCACCATATCGGCGGCATCCTGACCGGTGATCTCGGCACCTCGTTCCGCGACGGGGCATCGGTCGCGGGCCAGATCGTCCAGCGGCTCCCGCGGACCCTGGAGGTCATCATCACCGCGGCGCTGATCGCCGTCGCCGCGGGCGTGCCGGCGGGCACCCTGGCGGCGATCAGGGCCGGCGGCTGGGTCGACAACGTCATTTCCTTTCTGTCCTCCCTCGCCTTGTCGACCCCGGTCTTCGTGGTCGGCTCGGTGGTGATCCTCGTCTTCGCCCAGGAGCTGCGGATCGTGCCGGCCGGCGGCTACGTCGCCTTCGCCGTCGACCCGCTGCGCCATCTCATGCTCCTGCTGCTGCCGGCCGGGACCGTCGCGCTGGCGCTGTGGGCGGTGATCGCCCGCATGTCCCGCGCCTCGGTGCTCGACGTTCTCGAACGCGACCACGTGCGCACCGCCCGGGCAAAAGGGCTCTCCCGCAGACGCATCCTCACGCGGCACGTGGTGCGCAACGCGATGATCCCGGTCCTCACCGTCCTCGGCCTCGAAATGGGCACGCTGATCGGCGGCACGGTGCTGGTCGAGTTCGTGTTCAACTGGCCGGGGCTCTCCGGCTACCTCGTCAGTGCCGTCGATGCGCGCGACTACCCGGAAGTGGTCGGCATCGTCATGGTCATCTCGATCCTCTTCGTCTTCCTCAACCTCGTCGTCGACGTCGTCTATGCGGTGCTCGATCCGCGCATCAGCCTGGCCCGGTGAGCCGATGCGCAAGCTGGTCCTTCCCGTCTCGATCATCGCCGTGATCCTCGCGCTCGTCCTCCTCGCGCCGGTGCTGCCCCTCGCCGACGTCAGGGCGATGGACATCCCCCACCGCTTCGCCGGGCCGTCGATGCAGCACTGGCTCGGCCAGGACGAGTTCGGCCGCGACGTCTTGACCCGCCTGATCTTCGGAGCGCGGGCCTCGCTGTCGATCGCCATCGGTTCGGCCCTCGCAGCCGCAGTGATCGGCGCGGCGCTCGGTCTCCTCGGGGGCTATTTCCGCGGCCTCGTCGAGATCCTCACCGTGCGCGCCGCGGAAGTGATCCTCTGCCTGCCGCCGCTCCTCCTCGCGCTCCTCGTGGTGACGATCCTCGGAGCCGGCTTCTGGCCGCTGATCCTGGCGCTCACCATCCTCTACACGCCGAACTACGCCCGCATCGTCTACGCCGCGACCCTGCAGGTGCGCGGCCTCGACTACGTCACCGCCCAACGGGCGCTCGGCACCCATCCCCTGAAGATCGTCCTGCGCACGCTGCTGCCCAACGTTTTGCCGCCGCTGCTCGTGCAGATTTCGCTGGTGATCGCTTCCGCCATCGTCATCGAGAGCGGGCTCAGCTTCCTCGGCCTCGGCGTCGTGCCGCCGACGCCTTCCTGGGGACTGATGATCCGCGCCGCGCGCGGCGCGATGGAACAGGCGCCGATGCTGCTCGTCTGGCCGTCCCTCGCCCTCGCCGGCACGATCCTGACCTTCAACCTTCTCTGCGACCGGCTGCAGAGCGTCCTCGATCCGCGCGCCGTTCCCGCCGGCGGGGCGATCTGGCTGCGCCGGCGCAAGCCCGCCGCGTCGCCGCCGCGGGCGGTCCTTGCCGGCGAAGATCCCGTAAATCGGCGTGCAGTCGCGGGCACCCCGCCGGCCGCGGGACCGGGCGATCTGCTGGCGATCGACGGTCTGACCATCGCCCTTCGCCGGGCCGGCGGCATCGGCTCGGGCATGGAACTGGTGCGCGACGTCGCGATTTCCGTCCGCCCCGGCGAGACGCTGGCCATCGTCGGTGAAAGCGGCTCGGGCAAGACCCTGACCAGCCTCGCGCTGACGGGCCTTCTGCCGGACGTTCTGGAGGTCACCGCCGGCTCGGCCGTCTATGTGGCGCGCGACGGCCGCAGGCTCGACCTTCTCGCCGAGGACGAAGACGGCCACCGGCGCCTGCGCGGCGACGAGATTTCCATGGTGTTCCAGGATGCCAACGCCGCGCTCAATCCCGTCCAGCGGATCGGCGAACAGCTGAGCGAGGTCATCCGCGCCCACCGGCCGGCCGGCGCCGCCGAGGCGGGCCGGGAGGCGGTGGACCTCCTGCGCCGGGTGGGCATTCCCGATCCAGATCGCCGAGCCCGCGCCTATCCGCACGAACTTTCCGGCGGCCAGCGCCAGCGCGCGATGATCGCCATCGCCGTCGCCAACCGGCCGAAGCTTCTCCTCGCCGACGAACCGACGACGGCGCTCGATCCGACGATCCAGGCGCAGATCCTGGCGCTGCTTTCGGATCTGAGACGGGACAGTCCCGAGATGGGGGTGGTCTTCGTCACCCACAATCTCGCCGTGGTCGCCGAAATCGCCGACCGGGTCGCGGTGATGTATGCCGGCGAACTGGTCGAAGAGGGACCGGTGGCGGAGATCTTCGCGCGCCCGCGCCACCCCTACACCGCCGCGCTGATCGGCTCGGTGCCGGAGGGCGGCGCCGAGCGCCTCGTCGCGATCCCGGGAACGGTGCCGCCTCCGGGAAAGATGCCGCCGGGATGCCGCTTCGCGCCGCGCTGCGATCACGCCGAAAAGGTCTGCCGGCAGGCGTCGCCGCCGGAATTCCGGCCGCAGCCCGACCGGCGCACCCGCTGCCTGCGCTTCGAGGAGGTGACATGACCTTGACGCCGCTCGTCGAGGCCGAAGGCCTGTCGCGCAACTTTCCCCTGCGCAGCGGCTTTTTCGGCGCCCACAGGGACGTTTTCGCAGTTCGCGACGTTTCGCTTTCGGTCGACAAGGGCGAGGCGGTGGGCGTCGTCGGCGAGTCCGGCTGCGGCAAGTCCACCCTCGGCCGCATGATGCTCGGCCTCGAGCGGCCGACGGCCGGGGCCATACGGTTCGACGGGCGCGATCTTTCCGGCGTCTCGGGCTCGAAGCGCCGGGCGCTCGCCCGGCGCATGCAGATGGTGTTCCAGGACCCGTTCGGTTCGCTCGATCCGCGCCGCAGCGTCGGTGCCCAGATCGCCGACGGGCTGCGCGTCCACCGGATCGTACCGGGCTCGAAGATCGACGCCGAAGTCGCCCGGCTGATCGATCTCGTCGGCCTGCAGAGGAATGCCGCCGGGCGCCGCCCGCACGAATTTTCCGGCGGCCAGCGCCAGCGCATCGCCGTGGCCCGGGCGCTGGCGACGCGGCCGGATTTCATCGTCGCCGACGAGCCGGTCTCGGCGCTCGACGTGTCGATCCAGGCCCAGGTGGTCAATCTCCTCGCGGATCTCAGGCGCGATCTCGGCCTCGCCATGCTGTTCATCGCCCACGATCTTCACGTCGTTCGCCATCTCTCGACCCGCGCCGTGGTGATGTATCTCGGCCGGATCGTCGAGGAGGGCCCGGCCGACAGGGTCTTCGGCGCGCCGGCCCATCCCTATACCCGTGCCCTCATGGCCGCGACGCCGTCGATCTCCGCAGGCAGGGCAAAGGACCGTGACGTCCTTTCCGGCGAGATGCCGAGCCCGGCCGACCCGCCCTCGGGCTGCAGCTTCCGCACCCGATGCCCGCTCGCCTCGGCCGAATGCGCCGCCGCCGTGCCGGAGCTTGCCCCCTACGAACCCGGCTGGAAGGTGCGCTGCATCAAGGCCGGCCCGAGCGACGAAGCGGGAGCCCGCCCATGACCGAACAACCCGTTGCGATGATTTCCGGCGCCAATCGCGGCATCGGCCTTGCGATCGCCCGCGAACTCGCCGGGCGGGGCTACCGGCTTTCCCTCGGCCTTCGCGATCCTTCGACGCTGCCGGAGGAGCTGAAGGCGGCCGATCCGATCGTGACGGCCTATGACGCCGGCGACCCGGCCGCGGCGCGGCGCTTCGTGGAAACGACGCTGGAGGCGGCCGGGCGCATCGACGTGCTGGTCAACAATGCCGGGATCTCCCGCGACCTGAAGCTGATGCCGGAGCCTGCCGAGGACGACGCCGAAATGGAGGCCGCTCTCGACGCCCTGATGGAGATCAACGTCAAGGCGCCCTTCCGTCTGACCCGCGCGGCGCTTCCAGCCCTCTGCCGGTCCGGACGCGGCCGCGTCGTTACCTTGGCCTCGTTGTCGGGCAAGCGGGTGCTCGGCCTCGGCGCCGGCTACCAGATGACCAAGCACGCCGCCGTCGCGCTCTCCCATGCCGCGCGCCGTGCCGGCTGGGACCAGGGCGTGCGGGCCTGTGCCGTCTGCCCCGGTTTCGTCGCGACCGACATGACCAGCCATCACGACGAACTGCCGCGTCACGAGATCACCCAGCCGGAGGATCTCGCCCGCCTCGTCGCCGAGGTGGTCGCGCTGCCCAACACCGCCAGCGTCGCTGAGCTTCACGTCAACTGGCGCTACGAGCCCGGCCTTTAGGAACATCCGCCGGCAGTCTTCCCCATGCAAGGACCCGCAATGACCGACAAGATCCGCATCGCCCATCTCACCTCCCAGGAAGCCCGCGAGGAACTGACGGGCGAGGCGGTCGTGCTGCTTCCGATGGGATCGCTCGAGGATCAGGGCATCCATGCGCCGATGGGCGACTACATGGCCGCCGAGCTGATGGCCGACGAGATGGCGAAGGCAGCCCGCGCCGAGGGGCTGAAGGTCTTCACCGCCCCGGTGATCCCGTTCGGAGGGAAGGACTATTTCGAATCCTCCCATGGCGGCATCTCGATTTCCCACGCGACGCTGGTCGCCGTCCTCGACGACATGTTCGCCTGCCTGGAGCGCCACGGCATCAGGAAGCTGATGATCGTCAACGGCCATGGCGGCAACGTCCCGGCGATCACCGAGGTCGCCCTGCGCTGGCGCCAGAAGGCCGGCCTGTTCGTGCCGTCGATGTATCTGTGGAAGGTCTCCTACGGGCTGCTGCCCGACATCCTCGGCAAGGAGACGGCCGCCAGGAGTTCCGGCCATGGCGGCGACCCGCTGACCTCGATCGGCCTGCACTTCTACCCCGATCTCCTGCGCCCCGACCTGATGCGGCCGGCGCCGACGGGTGCGACGGTGAAGGGCATGGAGGTCTCCGGCTTTTCCTCGGTCCGCTATGCCGGCGCCGACATCCAGGTGCCGATCGAGGCGCTCGAGGCGACCGAAACCGGCGTCTATGGCTGCGATCCGGCGCTCGCCAGCGCCGAGACCGGCAAGAAGCTGACCGAAAAGCTCGTCGCCATCGGCGTCGGCCTGATCCGCGACCACGTCGCCCCCGGCCTGCACGGCTGACGGCACGGCCGGAGCAGTTCCGATCCCCACCGCCGAAGCTGGACGAGGGAGAAAGCCGTGAAACGAGGCAAAAGATGAATGTCGCCGTCTATCTTCCGGACATCGACAAGACCCGCTGGTGGTGCGAGACGCTGTCCGGGCTGCTGCCCGGCTGGACGGTCCGGCCGCTGCAGGAGATCGAGGATCGCGACGCGGTGCGCTACGCCGTCGTCTGGCGGCCGCGCACCGGCGATCTCGCGCAGTTTCCTAACCTGAAGGCGGTCGTCTCGATCGGTGCCGGCATCGACCATGTCCTCGCCGACGCCGAACTGCCGAGAAACCTCCCGATCATCCGCACCGTCGGCGCCGACCTCACCCAGCGCATGCGCGAATACGTGGCGCTGCACGTCCTGCGCCATCATCGCGACATGCCCCGCCAGCTCCAGGCCCAGCGCGAAACGGACTGGCATGCGATCGTCGTGCCCGTCGCGCCGAACCGCAAGGTCGGCGTGATGGGCCTCGGCAATCTCGGCGCCGAGGCGGCCCGCACCCTTGCAGGTCTCGGCTTTGCGACCCGCGGCTGGGCGCGCACGCCGAGGATCATGGACGGCATCGAGACCTTCGCCGGCGAGGAAGGGCTCGCCGGTTTCCTCGACGGCCTGGAGATCCTCGTCAACCTGCTGCCCCTCACCCGTGAGACGACGGGCATCCTCGATCGCCGGCTGTTTGCGCGTCTCGCCCCCGGTGCCTGCCTGATCAACTGCGCAAGGGGCGCCCATCTGGTCGACGAGGACCTTCTCGCGGCCTTGGACGAGGGGTCGCTCAAGCAGGCGACCCTCGACGTGTTCCATCAGGAGCCGCTGCCTTCCGACCATCCGTTCTGGAACCATCCGGCGATCACGGTGACGCCGCACATCGCCTCGCAGATCGACGCAGCGACCGGCGGCCGGCTGATCGCGGCCAATCTCCGGCTGTTCGAGGCCGGCGACCCGGTTCCCGACCTCGCCGAGGCCGCCCGCGGCTACTGATCGAGCCGCGGGGGCGATGGCGGGGCCGGAGAAGATCGGCAGCGCGGCCGGCTGCCGTCACGCAGCGGCGACGGCGGTCATCTCGACCTTCAGATCGGGATCGGCCAGCCGGGCCTCGACGCAGGCGCGCGCCGGCGGATTTTCCCGATCGACCCATGCGTCGTAGACCGTGTTCATCTCGTCGAAGTCCGCGATGTCCGGCAGAAACACGGTCACCGCCAGAAGCTTCGCCTTGCCGGACCCGGCCTCTGCCAGGAGAGCGTCGATCTTGGCGAGGACGCTGCGGGTCTGGTCCTTCAGTCCGGCTGCCGGATCTGCGGCCACCTGTCCGGCGATGTAGACGAGCCCGCCATAGCTGACCGCCTGGCTCATTCGCGCGCCCTTTTGGTAGCGTGTGATCATCGTCGTTCCTTTCCTTGGTTTTTAAGGGTTTATCCGCGTTCCGGGACTCGCCTCCGGAACGGCGGGATGCCGCCCGGGACGGCGGCATTTCGGGCGGTCCGGTCCCGCCGACGTCGCAGGCGGGACCGGACCTCATACGGTTTCCGGCAGATCACTTGGTGATGCCGCAAACAAAGACGCGCATTCGCCGCGCGGGCTTGATACGAGCCCCGCTCTGATCGAGCGGATCTCGTCTCACATGTCCTCGGACAGACGGGGTGCCTCGATCGAATTGGCCACCTCGATGATCTTCGGGGCGATCGCGGTCCGGATCTGCGCGTCGGTGAGCTTGCGGCTCGAAACCGAACACTGCACGCAGGCGACGGGGCGTCCGTCGCCGTCGAGGATCGGCGCCGCCACGGCGATTTCGTTCATCATGTTCTGGCTGTCCGTCAAGGCGTAGCCGTCGGCGGCCGCCCGCTCGATCTCCGATGAAAGGATCGTCCTGTCGGTGACCGTCTTCGCGGTCCGCGCCTCCACCCGCCAGGTCGCGATCGCGGCCTCGCGCTCCGCTTCCGGCAGTGCCGCGATCATCGCGCGGCCGCCGGCCGTCGAGAGCGCCGGGATGCGGCGGCCGGTGATCGTCGCGCCGAGGGCGGTCAGCTGGGTGGGGATCCGGATGATGTAGACGATGTCCTCGCCGACGAGGCGCGCGCAGTTCACCCGTTCGTCGAGCAGGTGGCTGAGTTCGATCAGTTTCGGCATCGCGAGCTGCAGGAGCGGATCCGCCCACAGATAGGCGCTTCCCAGTTCGAGAAGCCGGATCGTCGGCCGGAAGCGCCGCGTTTCGCGATTCTTGGCGAGATATCCGGTCTTGTGCAGCGTGTTGGTCAGGCGCTGGGCGGTGCTCTTGTCGAATCCCGTCAGCGCGGCGATGTCGCCGAGACCGAGCTCGGTGCGCCCCTCGCCGAAAACCGACAGGACCTTCAATCCCTTGGCCAGCGAGTTGACGAACAGTGTGTCCTGTCTCCGGGGCGACGGCTCGATGCCCATTTTCCGTTCAATCTCCGAACATGGATGTTTTCTCGCCAGCAGCGCTTGACACCCATCAGATATAAAATACGCTGAATGCAGATAACATACAAAATATCATAATGTAATACAACCCGTCATCTGCGAGGCGCTCCATGTCCCTTATGCGAATTGCCAGTTCGAAGTGCGTGCGGCCTTTGACGGCCTGCGCGGCGATCCTCTCGGCCAGCCTCTTCGCCGGAACGACGGCCGATGCCGGCCAGGCGGACGACACGTTGAACGCCGCCTTCACCAAGGAAGTCGAGAACGTCGACCTGTATTACACGACCGCCCGCGAGGGCCTGATCCTCAGCCATTCCGTCTGGGACGGGCTGACCTATCGCGATCCGGTCTCGGGCAAATACGTCGGCAACCTCGCGACCGCCTGGCGCTGGATCGACGACACCACCCTCGAATTCGACCTGCGCAAGGGCGTCAAGTTCCACAACGGCGAGCCGTTCGACGCCGACGACGTGGTGGCCACCGTCAACTACGTGGTCGATCCGAAGAACGGCGTGAAGGCCCCGCAGAACGTCAACTGGATGAAATCGGCCGAGAAGGTCGACCCCTACAAGGTCCGGATTCATCTCGTCGCGCCGTTCCCGGCGGCGCTGGAGTTTCTCTCGAGCGTCGTTCCGATCTATCCGAACGAGTACTACGCCAAGGTCGGCCCCTCCGGCATGGCGACCCATCCGGTCGGCACCGGGCCGTACAAGGTCGAGTCCGTCGAACCCGGCCGGCATTTCGTCCTGAAGAAGAACGAGGACCACTTCAAGGGACCGAAGGCCGACGCCACGATCGGGACCGTGGACATCCGCACCATTCCCGAGGTCAACACCCAGCTGGCGGAACTCGCGACCGGCGGTCTCGACCTGATCTGGGGCGTTCCGACCGACCAGGCGGAGATGCTCCAAGCCCAGGGCGGGTTCCAGGTGATGAACAAGGAGACGATGCGGGTCGGCTACATCACCATGGATGCCGCCAAAAGGACCGGCGATACGCCGATGGCGAACAAGAAGGTCCGTGAGGCCATCAACTACGCCATCGATCGCAAGGGCATCGTCGACGCGCTGATCAAGGGCTCGGCGCAGGTCATCGACAGCGCCTGCTCGCCGATCCAGTTCGGCTGCGATCAGGACGTCAAGACCTACGACTACGACCCGGAAAAGGCCAAGGCGCTGCTGCAGGAGGCCGGCTACGGCGACGGGTTCAGCGTCGAATTCTATGCCTATCGCGATCGCTCCGCGGCCGAGGCGCTGATGAACAATCTGAGCGCCGTCGGCATCCAGCCGCATCTGAACTACCTGCAATATGCCGCTTTGGCGGACAAGGTTCGCCAGGACGGCATTCCGGTCGGCTTCATGACCTGGGGCTCGAACTCCATCGCGGACGTGTCGGCCATCCTGCCGGAATTCTTCGGCGGCGGCGGCCAGGACCAGGCCCGCGACAAAGAGGTGATGGAGGCGATCGAGACCGGCGACACGTCGATCGACGAAGAGGTTCGCAAGGAGAGCTACGGCAAGGCGCTGAAGCGCATCGCGGACGAGGCCTATTGGGTGCCGCTCTGGACCTACGGCACGAACTACGCGATGTCGGAGGAGACCGATTTCGAACCGACGTCGGACGAGATCGTCCGCTTCTTCGACGTGAAGTGGAAGTAGGCGACTTCGCCGCATCGGGCGGCGCCGCGCCACGGGCGCGGCCTGCGCGAGCGCGGCTGCGGCGGACGGCCGATCGGCCCGCAGCGCGCCCCCCCCGAAGGTCTTCGGCCGGTCACGCCGGACGAGGGCCGGCCGCACCGGCGGGCGGCCAGGGCGCGGGGCCGATCCTTGCCAGGGGCCGATGCCGGTTTCGGCGCGAGGCGGCCCCGGGCGAACGGACATCCTTTCAGAGACGGCGGGCCGGTCGTGCCGATCGGCCCCGCCATTCGGGCGAAGCATCATGCTCAGATTCGTCGTCGGCAAGATCGTCATGGCCGCATTGGTTGCCCTGACCGTCTCGATCATCAGCTTCAGTCTCCTTCACCTGTCGGGTGATCCCGCCGTGGCGATGGCCGGCGAGAACGCCAACGACGCCGCCATCCAGGCGATCCGGGAGACCTACGGTTTCGATCGGCCGCTGATCGTCCAGTATGGCGACTGGCTGTTCAGCGCCCTGCGCGGGGATTTCGGCGAAAGCTATTACTTCCGGATGCCGGTGACGCAGATAATTGCCGATCGTCTGCAGATCACCATGCTTCTCGGGCTTCTCTCCATCACCTTCGCCCTCGTCCTCTCGATCCCCCTCGGGGTCGCGGCGGCACTCAGGCCGAACTCGCTCGTCGATCGCGCCGCGCTCTTCGTCAGCGTGGTGGGTCAGGCGATCCCGAGCTTCTGGTTCGGGCTGATCCTCATCGTCGTCTTCGCGATCGATCTGCGGCTTCTGCCGGCTTCCGGGGCCAAGAGCTGGACGGGCTTCGTGCTGCCGACGATCGTGCTCGGCTACTATGCGACGCCGGCGATCATGCGGCTGACCCGCACCGGCATGCTCGACGTGCTTTCGGCGGACTACGTGCGGACCGCCCGGGCCAAGGGACTGCCGGCCCGCAAGGTGATCTTCAAGCATGCGCTGCGCAACGCCATCATCCCCGTCGTCAGCCTCGCGGCGGTGCAGATGGGCTTCATGCTCGGCGGATCCGTGGTGGTGGAATCCGTCTTCGCGCTGCACGGCGCGGGCTACCTCGCCTGGGAGTCGATCTCCCGCAACGACCTGCCGACCATGCAGGCCCTGGTTCTGATCTTTTCCATGTTCTACATCGCCTTCACCGTCCTGGCGGACATCCTGAACGCCTGGCTCGATCCCCGCCTGCGGGTCGCGTGATGGTCGAGATGTCCGTGACCGCACCCGGCTCCGCACCGCTTCGCCTGACCCCTCGCCAGCGTGCGTGGAAGCGGGCACGACGCCATCGCGGCCTCGTCTTCGGCGGCGCCGTCCTCGCAGTCATCGTCGCGCTGGCCATCTTCGCGCCCCTCCTCGCGCCCTACGACCCGTATCTCCAGACCCTGTCGGAGCGGATGAAGCCGCCCGTCTTCCTCGGCGGCAGCTTTGCCCATCCGCTGGGCACCGACGCGCTCGGCCGCGACTATCTCTCGCGACTGCTCTACGGCGCGCGCGTCTCCCTGTTCATCGGCCTCGTCGCCGCCACCATCTCGGCGCTGATCGGAACGACGCTCGGCGTCCTCGCCGGCTATTTCGGCGGGCGCGTCGACACGGTCATCACCTTTCTCATCAACGTCCGTCTCGCCTTGCCTGTGGTGCTGGTCGCGCTGGCGGTGGTGGCGCTGCTCGGGGGGTCGCTGACCGTCGTCGTGTCGGTGCTCGGGCTGCTTCTGTGGGACAGGTTCGCCGTGGTGCTGCGAAGCGCGACCCGCCAGGTCCGGACCATCGAATACGTCGCGGCGGCCGAGGTGCTCGGCGCCAGCCTGCCGCGCATCCTCTACAAGGACATCATGCCGAACGTCGCCAACCAGCTGATCGTCGTCGCGACGCTGGAAATGGCGCATGCGATCATTCTGGAGGCGGCGCTGTCGTTCCTCGGCCTCGGCGTCCAGCCGCCGACCCCCTCCTGGGGCCTGATGATCTCCGAGGGAAAGGCCATGCTGCTGTTCCAGAGCTGGCTGATCACCATCCCCGGCGTCGCGCTGTTCCTCCTGGTGCTGGCGATCAACATGGTCGGCGACGGCGTCCGCGACGTCACGACGCCCGAAGGTCGCGACTGATGCTCGATCCCTCACCCATTCTTTCCATCCGCGACCTCTCCGTGGCCCTGCCCGAAGGCGGCGATCGCCCGCATGCGGTGACCGGCCTTTCCATCGACGTGAGGCCGCGCGAGATCGTCTGCATCGTCGGCGAGAGCGGCTCGGGAAAGTCTGTCACCGCCTTCGCGACCATGGGGCTTCTGCCGAAAGCGCTCCGTCCGACCGGCGGCGAGATCCGCGTCGACGGCCGCGATCTCCTGTCGATCTCCGCGAAGGACCATGCGGCCATGCGCGGCAGGACGCTCGCCATGGTGTTTCAGGAGCCGATGTCGGCGCTCAACCCATGCTACACGGTGGGCGAGCAGATCGAGGAGGTCTTCGCCGCCCATACAGCGATGTCGCGGGCCGAACGACGCCAGCGCACGCTGGCGCTGATGGAGGAGGTGAAGCTGCCCGATCCGCAGCGCATCCACCGCAGCTACCCGCATCAGCTCTCCGGCGGCCAGAGGCAGCGGATCGTCATCGCCATCGCCCTCGCTCTCGATCCGCGCCTCCTGATCGCCGACGAGCCGACCACCGCCCTCGACGTCACCACCCAGGCCCAGATCCTCGCGCTGTTCCGCCAGCTTCGCGAGAAGCACGACGCCGGCATCCTGTTCGTGACGCACGATTTCGACGTCGTCGCGGAGATCGCCGACCGCGTCGTCGTCATGCAGAAGGGCAGGATCGTCGAGGAGGGATCGGTCGATGCGGTGCTGAACCGCCCGGAGCATCCCTATACGCGGCATCTGATCTCGGCCGTGCCGCGGCGGCATCCGCAAGCGCGGGACACCGCGCCCGCAACGCCGGTCGCCCTCAGGGTCGAGGGGCTCGAAAAGTCGTTCCAGACCCCCGGCACGATGTTCCGGCCCGGCACGCCGATCCGGGCGCTGGCGCCGGCGAGCTTCAGCGTCGGCGAGAACGAGACGCTCGGCATCGTCGGCGAGAGCGGCTCGGGCAAGTCGACGCTGGTGCGCTGGCTGGTGCGGCTGATCGAGCCGAGCGCCGGCAAGGTCGAGATCGGCGGCGTCGACGTCGCGGGCCTCGACCGGCGGGCGTTCCGCCCGTACCGCAAGGACATCCAGATCATTTTCCAGGATCCCTACGGCTCCCTCAATCCCCGGCGCACGGTGGGCGACCAACTGATCGAGGGGCCGGTGAATTTCGGCGTTTCCCCGAAGGCGGCGATGGAGCGGGCGCGCGAACTGATGCGGATCGTGCGCATGGACGAGGACGCCGTCGAGCGCTACCCCGTGCAGTTCTCCGGCGGCCAGCGCCAACGGATCTGCATCGCGCGGGCGCTCGCCGTCGAACCGAAGATCCTGATTGCCGACGAAGCCGTTTCGGCACTCGACGTCTCGGTGCAGAAGGAAGTCCTCAAGCTGAACGACGTGAAGACCCGGCTCGGCCTGACGCTTCTCTTCATCACCCATGACCTGCGGGTCGCCGGGGAAGTCTGCGACAACGTCATGGTCATGGAAAAGGGCGAGATCGTCGAAACCGGCAGCGTCGTCGAGGTCTTCGGTCATCCGCGCCACCCCTACACGCGCTCGCTTCTCGACGCGATGCCAGGCAAGGGTTGGGACGTCCCGGACCTCGGAGCGATCGCAGAGCAGGAACTTTCATGAAGAGCGCATTGTCGCGATCGCAGACGGTTCGAAAGACCGTCTGCCGGTCGAAGGGAGGCGTCGTCGCCGCCCAGAACCGGCTCGCCGCCGAGATCGGTGCCGAGGTTCTCGCGGCGGGCGGCGACGCCGCCGATGCCGCGGTCGCCGTCTCTTTTGCGATCGGCGTCCTCGAACCCTGGATGAGCGGGCCGGGCGGCGGCGGCGCGCTGGTCGTCTGGCGGGCCGGGGAAGACCGGGCCCATGCCTTGAACTACGGCATGCGCTCGCCCCGCGAACTCCGCGTCGAGGATTACCCGACCGCCGAGGGCGAGACGGCCGGCGACCTCTTCCCCTGGAAGATGGTCGTGGGGAACCGCAACGTGCGCGGGCCGCTGGCGATCGCCGTGCCGGGCACCGTCGCGGGCGCCGGCGCGCTTCACCACCGCTTCGGCCGGATCGCCTGGAGCGACCTCCTGGCGCCTGCCGTCGCCGCGGCCGAGGACGGGATGCGGGTCGACTGGTACGCCGCCCTCCACATCGCTTCCGTGGCGCGCGACCTGGCCGCGGACCCCGACGCGGCGGGGCTTTTCCTCGACGACGGAACCTGGCCGAAGGGCTCGGGCTGGACGGCTTTGTCCGACCTCCGCCTCGACCAGTCGCAGATGGCGAAGACCTTGCGGGCGATCGCCGCCGAGGGGCCGGACAGCTTCTATCGCGGCGCCGTGGCCGCCGATCTCGTCGCCGATCTTCGCGCCAAGGGCAGCCGGATCTCGATGGATGATCTCTCGGACTACCGCCCGGAATGGAGCGACGCCCTCGAAATTGGCTATCGCGACGCCATCGTCCATGCCCTTCCCGGCCTCACCGCCGGTCCGACGCTCGCCCATGCACTGTCGGAGCTCGAGCGAGGCTGGCAGCCCGGTGCGGCGCCCGATGCCGCAACCTATAGGGCCTATGGCGATGCCCTGGCGACGGCCTATCGGCATCGGCTGTCCACCATGGGCGACCTCGGCGAGGCGGCGGAGGCGTCCGGCTGCACGACGCATTTTTCCGTCGTCGACCGCGCCGGGAACATGGTCGCGATGACCCAGACGCTCCTGTCGAGCTTCGGCTCCTGCGTGGTGTCGCCGTCGACAGGCCTGTTGATGAACAACGGCATCATGTGGTTCGATCCGGAGCCGGGGCGGCCGAACTCGCTCGCCCCCGGCAGGCGCTGCCTGATGAACGTCTGCCCCGTCGTGGTCGGCAAGGGCGGCCGACGCTGGGCGCTCGGTGCGTCCGGCGGCCGCAAGATCATGCCCGCCGTGATGCAGCTGGCATCCTTCCTCACCGACTTCGACATGACGCTGGAAGACGCGTTCCATCAGCCGCGCATCGATCGTTCCGGCGGCGATGCGCTCGTCGCCGACGACGCGCTCGCGCGGCCGATCCTGAACGAGCTTTCCAGGACGACGACGGTCGTTGAAACCCGGCGCACGGTGTTTCCCTACGCCTTTGCCTGCCCGGCCGGCGTCGGCCGCGATCCGTCCGGCGCGAACGAGGGTATGAGCGAGATCATGTCACCATGGGGCGACGCGGTCGCGGAACCGGGAGACGACGTTTCGTGAAACGGATCGCGGCCTTGGCGAAAGCCGAGGAGTATGTCGCAGGCGGCGGCTTCACGGCCGATCTCGCAACGCTCGTCCGGCGCCGTTCGGTCAGCCAGGACGCGTCGTTCGATGCCGAACTCTCCGCCTATCTTCGCGAGGACATGGAGCCGCGGCTGCGGGCGCTCGGCTTCGACACCCTCCTGCACGAAAACCCCAAACCGGGCGGCGGCCCGATCCTCACCGCCAGCCGCATCGAGGCGGACGATCTTCCCACCGTCCTGATCTACGGCCACGGCGACGTCTGCATGCCGCAGGAGGACAAGTGGCGGGACGGGCTCTCGCCGTTCGACCTCGTCGCCGAGGGCGAGCGTCTTTACGGCCGGGGCACAGCCGACAACAAGGGCCAGCATCTCGTCAATCTGAAGGCCCTGGAATTCTGCCTCGCCGCGCGCGGCAGGCTCGGCTTCAACGTCAAGATCCTTCTGGAGACGTCGGAAGAGACGGGCTCGCGGGGCCTGAAGGCGTTTGCCGAAGGACATCGCGACCTTCTGGCCGCGGACGTGCTGATCGGTTCGGACGGGCCGCGGCTGGCCGCCGATACGCCCACCATGTTCATGGGCTCGCGCGGCGGCCTGAGCTTCGACCTCGTGGCGGATTTCCGCGAGGGAGTCCACCATTCGGGAAATTTCGGCGGGCTCCTCGCCGATCCCGCCATCGTGCTCGCCCATGCGCTGGCGACGATCACCGACGCGCGCGGGCAGATCCAGGTACCCGAATGGCGGCCGACCTCGCTGACGCCGGCGGTCCGCGCGGCGCTTGGCGATCTTCCGGTCGCAACGACGGGGGCGGCGATCGACGCGGACTGGGGCGAGGACGGCCTGACGCCCGCCGAGCGGGTCTTCGGCTGGAACTCCTTCGCCGTGCTCGCCATGACCTCGGGCGTGCCGGAAGCCCCGCAAAACGCCATTGCCGGCCGGGCGACCGCCCGCTGCCAGCTGCGCTACGTCGTCGGCACCGACCGTGACGACATCCTGCCGGCCCTGCGCCGGCATCTCGACCGGAACGGCTTCGAACGGATCGCCGTCCACAGCGCCAGGGACGACGAGTTCGTCGCGACCCGCTTCGATCTCGGCCATCCCTGGGTCGCCTTCGTTGCCCGCTCGGTCGAGACGGCGACCGGCAAACGGCCGCACATGCTGCCCAATCTCGGCGGCTCGATCCCCAACGACGTCTTCGCCGACACCCTCTCGCTTCCGACCGTCTGGCTCCCCCATTCCTATGCCGGCTGCTGCCAGCACGGCCCGAACGAACACATGCTGCTGCCGGTCGCACGCGAGGGGCTCGAGATGATGATCGGCCTGTTCTTCGACATCGGCGACGGCGACGGCCTGCCCGGCCTCAAGCCCCGCGGCGGCCGGTGATCCCGCCGCGGACGATGAACGACGGTTTGAACGCGAAAGGCCGACGATGAACCCTTGCGACCTCACCGCCATCGAAGCGCGCGACGCGATCCGCCGCAGGGATCTGTCGCCGGTCGACTATGCCCGCGCGCTGATCGAGCGGGTGGAGCGCGTCGACCACGCGGTCAACGCCGTGGTGGCCGCCGATTTCGACCGGGTCCTCGACGATGCGCGCGAGGCGGAGGCGGCGCTGGCGAGCGGCGCCGAGCTTCCGCCGCTGCACGGCCTCGTCTTTGCCGTCAAGGACATGATCGACGTCGCCGGACTGCCGACGACCTTCGGCTCGCCGCTCTTTGCCGAAAACGTCGCGACGCGGGACGATCCGATCGTCGCGGCAATGCGCCGCGCCGGCGCGATACCGCTCGGCAAGACCAACGTTCCCGAATGGAGCGCCGGCGGCAACACGCGCAACGTGGTCTACGGCGTCACCGCCAATCCGTACGATCTCGCAAAGACCTGCGCCGGCTCGTCCGGCGGCTCCGCCGTGGCGCTCGCCTGCGGCATGGCACCGCTCGCCACCGGCTCCGACACCGGCGGCAGCCTGCGCAATCCCGCGGCCTTCTGCTCCGTCGTCGGGTTTCGTCCCTCGCCCGGCGTCGTGCCGGGAGGCGACCGCGGCATCGCCGCGCTTCCCCTGCCGACCTCCGGTCCGATGGCCCGCACCGTCGCCGACGCGGGACTGATGCTCGGCATCCTCGCGCGCCCGGACCGGCGCGATCCCTATACGGCGGTGATCGACGGCAGGACCCTCTGGGCGCCGGAACGCTTCGCCTCGCCCGGACGAGTCGACCTGGCGACGCTGAAGATCGCCGTGACGGAGGATTTCGGCTTCGCGCCGACGGAAGCCATCGTGCGCTCCGCCTTTCGCCGGGCGGTCGCGGCGATCTCGCCGGCGCTCGGCGCCGTCGACGAGACCTCGCCGGACTGCAGCGGCGCCGACGACATCTTCTCGGTGCTGCGCGCGGTGATGTTCCTCGGCAGCCACCATCGCAGGGTGGTCGAGACCCCGGACCGGGTCGGCCCCAACGTCACCGCCAATGTCGCGGAGGGGCTCGCCCTCGACGCCGTCGCGATCGCCGACGCCCTCACCCGCCAGAGCGCCTATTACCGAGCGTGGCAGAGCTTTTTCGAGACCACCGACTACATCCTGTGCCCGGCGGTCACCGTGAGCCCCCGGCCCTGGCGCGAACTCTATCCGGCGGAGATCGACGGGCGGCCGACCCGCAGCTACTATCACTGGCTCGCAATGGCCTATGCCGCGACGCTGGCGGGCCATCCCGCGATCACCATTCCCTGCGGCCGCGACGCGCTCGGCATGCCGTTCGGCCTGCAGATCGTCGGGCGCCGCCACGACGACGCCGGGGTCCTGGCGGTCGCCGCCGAACTGGAGCGGGTGATCGCGGGTACGAGCGGACTCGAACCGCCGCAGCCGGACCTCGCCGCACTGGAGAACGCCCCGCCGTTGAAGGACGCGGAAGGGTTCCGGGATTTCGGATGATACGAGATCCGCTCGATCAGAGCGGGGCTCGTATCAAGCCCGCGCGGCGAATGAGCGTCTTTGTTTCCGGCATCACGAAGTGATCTGCCGGAAACCGTATAATACCGAATTCGGGGGATTGATTCAGAGGATTCCCGCTTGGGCTCGAATTTCATAGGCTTGATGGGAGCGATTTGAAGGAGGCCTTTGATGGCGTTCAGTCCCGAGCCGCTGACGATCGATGAGCTTGAACGGCGATTTCGCGACGCCGCCGACGTCGTCGAGCGCAACCATTTCCAGACGATCCTGCTTCTGGCGAAGGGTCGATCGCGGGCAGAGGTGGCGGAGATCCTGGCCTTTTCGGAACGCTGGGT
>NZ_JAFMPY010000016.1 GCF_017353515.1 Jiella sonneratiae | reverse complement strand
CTGCCGCCAGCGTTCGTTCTGAGCCAGGATCAAACTCTCAGGTTTGATAAGAGTTGTCCCAGCCGTCACTGTCTCAAAGCTTGACGAGAATTTCTTCAGCATCCCCGGCCCGGCAAAAGCCCGAAAGCCCATGCCAAATGCCCGGCCCGCAATCCTGCGAACCCGGCGACCGAAAACGCCATGCCCTCCAGCCACGACGACCCGTCCGTCCCTTGCGAAACGAACAAACCGTCAAACAGACCGGAGAGACCATTCTCATCCAAAGAGAAGTCCGTGACGGCCAGGGCCATCTCACAAACTCACCCCATACCGGAAAGGATACCGGCAAGGATGAGCCGCAAAACCCGCGCCGCCCACGCTTCTCTTTCTTGTCTCCAATACCAACAATGTCAAAGAACACGGCACATTGCGCCGTCGAGAAGAGCGAAGGAGACCGAGCCCTCGTTGGAAGGCCGAACCCGTCGACAAAACTCAAAAGATGCCGACGATGGAGGCGCAAAAACCTTCCGGCCGGAGATTTCTCTCCCGAGCCGGAGATCGTCCGCTCCGTTGAAGGAGCGTGTCGGCGCCGCCGCCGTCGTTGATGAGCGCCATATAGGCCGTGGCTTCCCGGCCTGTCAACGGCGGTTTCGCAAAAACTTCAAAAAACCTCGCGGCGCCCGTTTCCGCCGCCCTCCCGGCCCGCTGCGCGGCCTGGCGGGCCGGTCCGGCGGCCCCTGGTCGGGAAGTGCGGCGCCGGCCGGGCGCTGCCGCTGGACGCGGCGGCGTGCGACCTCCTCCTGGAGCTCGCTGACGGGGCGGGCGCGGTTCCGTCACTGGAACGGCCGGGATGGCCCCCCGTCCATTCATGCATCCATTCATGCGGCCAAGCCTGCGGCGCACCCGCGATCGGCTCCCCTCCCCTCCTCTTCCCTTCCTCTTCCCTCGTCTCGTTTCCTCTTCCCTCGTCTCGTTCGGTACGCTGGAAGTCTCCGCCGGCCATGCCTGCCGCCGGCCACGACTACCGGCGATGCACCGGATGCGCTTTCGCCCCTTTGCCGCATCCGGGTTCGCCGGGCAGCGCGGCCCCGACCGGCGGCCGGACGACCGTGGGATCGGTGGGACGGTCGCTGCAAGGAAGGAAGGAAGGCCGGCGGCAGCGCAGCGTTTCATTGCCTCGTGCCCGCGTGTGGAGATCCAGCCCGCCGCCTCGCCGGCTCCGGACCCACGGTGGAAAGCGCCCGCCGGAAGCGCCTGCGCTTGAGCCCGTCTCCCCGGTCGGCTATTCGACTCCCCGCCCGCTCGTTCAGCGGGAAGGCCGCGATGAGGGATACGGCCGGGATTTCGCCACCTTGTTGGTCGAAGGGCTGACGACGCCCGGCCGTGGCGACAGGATCCTTCTGGGGAGAGGAATGACTCGGACGCCGCACGACAGGCTTGGCCTCTCTTCCGCCCTCGGCAACGAGCCGGCGCTCGTCGCCGACGGAAGGCGGCGGCCGGACAAGCGGCAGGTCTCGGCGCGCTGGCTGACCGGCACTCTCCTCACCGGCCTCACCTCGACCGCACTGATGGGAATCGCGCTCTCGGCCGCCCTCGACGGGCACCGGGGGGCCTCGCGCCCGGCGATCGCGGCCTCGGCCGCCGCGGCGACGCCGGACGACGAGACGATCGTCAAGGGCGAACGCGTCGTCGCCACCGCTCTTCCGGTGGCGCGCTCGCGCCAGATCATGGAACTCTCGACGCTGACGCGCAAGGGCGACCGCGAGGTGCTGCGCACCCTCCCCTTCGGCTACGTCAACATGCTGCTCGCCGCGCGCTATCCGGCGACCGCGGATTATCCGGGCTTCGACCCGATGACGATCTATGCCGGCGACGAGGACGGCGATGCCGATGCGGCGGCCGCTGCTGCCGGCGAACCGGCGAAGATCTACGGCGCGCGGGTGGAATCGGAGGTGCGCCTCAAGGTCTCGGCCTTCGACTTTTCCCCGGCGAGCTACGAGCGCAACGTCGATCTCGACGCGGTATCGGCGGAAAATCTCGTCCGGTCGATCGCCCCCGGCCTCGGCGGCCAGCCGGTCCAGGTCGCCTCGCTCGGGACCGTCGATCCGTTCCGCTTCGGTATCAGTCCGGACCCGGCGACCGACTACGAGCCGGGCTCGGCCTTCCGGGTGGTCGCGCAGAACGTCTCCTATGCGGTCGCCGATACCAACGAGGCGGCGCTGCCACGCTTCCACGAGGAGATCGTGCCGTTCCGCCAGAAGGCGGCGATGGCCGAGATGCTGAGCCGTGCCGGCCACGAGGACGACGGCGCCAAGGCGGCCGTCGAGGCCCTCGCCGAGATCCTCGGGGCCGACACGCTTCAGGCCGGCGACGCGCTGCGGATCGGCGTCGAGACGCAGCCGCGCGCCGAGGCCGGCGAGGCGCCGCCCGACAGCGAGGTGGTGCGGCTTTCCGCCTATCGGGCCGGCCAGCACGTCGCCACCGTCGCCGCCACCCAGGACGGCCCCTTCGAGCCGGCCGCCTCGCCGGAAATGTCGGATTCGGTCAGCGAGGCGATCGACGAGAACGAGGACGAGGCGCCGATCCGCAACGACATGCCGTCGATCTACGACGGCATCTACCAGGCCGCCCTCTCCTACGGGCTCGACCTCAGGATGTGCCGCCAGCTCGCCCACATGCTGGCCACCGACCTCGACCTGCAGGGCCGGCTGTCGCCGAGCGACCACCTCGTCGTGTTCTATTCGATGACCAGGGACGGCGAGGACGAGGACCCGGCCGAGATCCTCTATGTCGACGTGCATATCGGCGACATCGAGAAGCGCTATTACCGGTTTCGCCCGAAGGAGACGGGCCTCGCCGACTATTTCGACCAGGACGGCCAGAGCGCCGGGCACTTCCTGCTGCGCAAGCCGGTGCCGAACGCGCGCTTCAGCTCGGGCTTTTCCACCGGCCGCCGCCATCCGGTGCTCGGCTACGTGCGTCCGCACTGGGGCGTCGACTGGGCGGCGCCGCGCGGCACGCCGATCCTCGCCGCGGCTGACGGCGTCGTCGAGAAGGCCGGCTGGTCCAGCGGCTACGGCCGCGAGACCGAGATCCGCCACGCCAACGGCTACGAGACGATCTACGGCCACCAGAGTGGCATCGCCGACGGTATCAAGCCTGGGGCGAAAATCCGCCAGGGCCAGGTGATCGGCTATGTCGGCTCGACCGGCCTGTCGACCGGCAACCACTTGCATTTCGAGGTGCATGTCAACGGCAAGCCCGTCGACCCGATGCGGATCAAGATCCCGCCGGGTCAGGTGCTCGAGGGCGACGATCTCGTCACCTTCAAGCGCGAGCGCGACCGCATCGACAAGCTGCTCGCCGAACATGTCGACACGCCGCTCGTCGCCGAGGAATAGGCGGGACGCCGATCCCACGCGGCACAGCGGCGCAGCGGCGCCCCGGGCGATATGGCAGCACGTTCGGATGTCGCATTCCGGCGGCGGCGGGTCGCGACAGAAATTCGCTTGAAGCCATGCGGCGTCGGCGCCGTTTCGATCTCCGCCTTTCGGGGAGATGTTAGGCAGACGGTTCAGGTCGAAGCGCGACCGTGGCAAGGAGGGGCGCGAGGCCGCCCCCTCCCCCTCTGCCTACCGGCATCTTGCCCGCAAGGGGAAAGATCAGGCCAATCGCCTTCGACAGCGCCCCATTCGAAGGATCGCCCGGTGACGGTCGCGGCCCGGTATTACGCTCAGTGGCAGTAGGTCGCGCCGCCGTGCCGAGCCGCCATGTCGAGATGGAAATGCGTCGTGTGGTCGGCATCGGTGCCGGGACCGAGTACCGTTTTGAACGGTCCGCAGGCGGCGGCGCGGATGCGCGTCAGGAACTGCCGCTCCCGCGCATCCTCGCTCCGCGCGCCGACCGGCGATGCGGTGTCGGCCTTGGCTTTTTCAGCCTGCTTTGCGGCGACGGCTTGTGCACCTGAGGCGTTACCGGTTCCCCCGTCCGGTCCATCCGAAGCGTTTCGATTTCCCGCAGCGGCCGAATCGGCCGCCATCTCCTCGCCGCCGGAGTCAGAATCAGCGTGCCGCTCTGAATCGTCGGGAATCGCCCGGACGCCGACCGCACTTTCGTCGGACAGCACGAAGGCGGCGATGTCGATGGCGCTGCCGCGGGCATGTTCGGAGATCTTGTCCTCGGAGGAGCGTGGCCGGCAGACGAAGGTGGAGGCATGCCGGATTGCCGTCACGGTCCTCTGCGGCCCGAAGGCCGCGCGGGCCGCCGGCACGACCGCCTCTTTCGCCCAGTCGTCGAGCGCCAGCGCGGTCTGGCAGAGCAACTGCGTCTCGGGCTCGACGGCGATGCCGGAAGAAAGCTTGTGGATCGCCACCGGGCGCAGCACGCCGCACTGGCCTTCCGAAATGCTCTCGCCGACCGTGAATTCGGCGCCGCGCCGCTTCAGCTCGGCTTCGCAGGCCTTGGCCTCGACGATCGCGGCGGCCGCTTCGACGGTGGCGGCGGGCGTCACACTCGGGAGATCGGCCTTGAGGCTCGACGGCGTGACGCTCTCGCCGGAATTGCCGTCTTCCGCCGTCCCTTGAGACTTTGCCTCGCTGCCCCTTGCCTCGTTTTGCGATGCGCCGGCACCCGTATTTCTTGATCCGCCGGCATCCGGTCGTGCGACCGGCACCGGTCCGTCCTCGGGGAGCGGCTCCGGCCGCGCTGTTTCCGCCTTTCCGATGCGGCGATCGCCGCGACGGGAGCTCTTTGCGTCCTCGCCCGCCGCGGGCCGTTCGCCGGCTTCGCCGGCCGCCGGCTCCGCCGCATCCGGCTGGCTTTCAACGGGTCCCGCATCGTCCGGACGCGGCATCGGCGCCGGCGCCTTTCCCGTCACCGGCAGTTCGGCCGCGGCGGCTGCGATCCCGGCTCCGAGCGGCACCGGCAACCCGCAAAGCCACAGCGCCGCCGCGACACCCGCTGCCAGACGGACGTTTTGGGAAAAACGGGTGCGGACCGAGACGCCGGAGGCAGGTGCCGCCCGGCGATCGACGGTGCGCCGGGAGGCTGAGAAGAACCATGTCGGATGCATCGGACCTGCCTTTCGGACTCCCGCCGCCGGTCTGACCGGGCCGCGGACGCCGGGTGGCGCGCCGCGTCGAGACGGGCCACCGGGACGGCAGCCGCCCGGGCCGGCGGGATGCGCCCGGCCGGGGTCGCAAGACCCGGACCGCGCCCGACGACGAATGCCGGGCCGGCCGGATCGGTTCCTTGCTCGTGAGACCATCCGGAGGCGGGGCGCGGCCATCGCTCGAACCTTGCGTCGCCGTCCCGACACGTGCCTTATCCCGTCATCGTCAGCCGCGGCGGGGGGTCGGCCGCCAGTCCTTCGGGGCCATCTCGAAGCCGTCGAAATCGAAGGCAGGCGCCACCGTGCAGCCGACGAGCGTGTATTCGCCGAGCGAGGTCGCCGTCTGCCAGCAGCCGGCGGGGACCACGAATTGCGGCCGCTCGCCCGCCTCGATGTCGGGGCCGAGGCGATGGGCCGAGGCGTCGTGGCCGTTCTGCGAGACGGTGATGACCAGCGGTGCGCCGGCATACCAATGCCAGACCTCCGCTGCGTCGTTGACGCGGTGCCATTCGGAGGTCTCGCCGGCCTCGAGCAGGTAGTAGATCGCCGTCGACCGGGGCCGCCCGTCCCCGTCCTGACGCTCGTCGCGAAACGTCTCGCGATACCAGCCGCCTTCCGGATGCGGCTTCATGTCGAGGCTTCTCACGATCCTGAGCGCTGCTGAACTCATCAGTACTGATCCCTCTTCCTTCTGATCGCGGCAAAGACCTCGACCGGTCTTGCCTCACCCATTCCCATCGCCGCCATGAGCGCCGGATCGTCGGCCCTCAGAAACGGATTGGTCTTCTTCTCCCGTCCGAGCAGAACGGGCAAGGTCGGTCGGCCGTCGCGGCGCAACTCTTCCACCTCCAGCACCCGCTCCTTCAGCGCGACGTTGTCCGGATCGACCGAGACGGCGCATTTGGCGTTGGTTGCGGTATATTCGTGGCCGCAATAGAGCATCGTACCGTCCGGCAGCGCCCGCAGCTTCTGCAGCGAATCCCACATCATCGCGGGATCGCCCTCGAAGAGCCGGCCGCAGCCGAGCGAGAACAGGGTGTCGGCGGCAAACAGCGCCCGCGCTTGCGGCATGTAATAGGAAACGTGGCCGAGCGTGTGTCCCGGCGTGTCGAACACCTCGACTGCAACGCCGCCGACGTCGATCGTCTCGCCGCCGGAAACGCCGCGGTCGAGCCCCGGGATCTTCATTCGCTCCTTTTCCGGGCCGATCACCTCGACGTGGAAGCGTGCCTTCAGGGCGTCGTTCGCGGCGACGTGATCGCCATGGTGGTGGGTGGTGAGGATGTGGGTGAGCGTCCAGCCGGCCTCGTCGAGCGCCGCGAGGATCGGCTGTTCTTCCGGCGCGTCGATCGCGATGGTCGTGCCGCTCTCGGCCTCGTGGACCAGCACGCCGAAATTGTCGCTGCGGCAGACGAACTGCCGGATGTCGAAGCTTGCCATGATGTTCTCCTAAACCTATTGCGGATCCGACCCGGCCCTCGCGCCCGCAGGCGAAGGCGAGCCTCGCTGCGAAAATCCCATGCGAAAATCGGCGGAAACCAGCGTGCGGATCGGCTTTCCCCTTCGACACGTCCCGACGTTCCAGGTCGACGCTCCAAACCTGCCGTTCCCCATGAGGCGGATCGCCATCCGGCCCGCCTGAAGGCGAAGCACGGTTTTGGCGACGAGCCTCTCGCCGGGCCCCTCCCGAAGGATTCGTGCCGATTTCGCGACATGACGGTTTCGGGTCAGCCGGCGGTGGTTTTATATAAGAGGCTGCCGCCGCACTGGAACCTCGGGAGACTGTCCCCTGTCGACCAATGCCGACATCATCGACCTGTGCAATTTCTACGGCTCGCCGCTGGGTGCCGCCGCCGTCCGCTCGATCACCCTCGCCCTGTCGCCGATGTGGCGGCCGATCTCGGAGGAACGGCTGCTCGGTCTCGGCTATGCAACGCCGTATCTCTCGCGCTTCGGAAGCGACTGCGAGCGGGCGCTGGCCTTCATGCCGGCTGCCCAGGGAGCCGAGCGCTGGCCGCGCGGCGCGGCGCCGCGGACGGCACTCGTCGGGATCGAGGACCTGCCGCTCGGCGATGCCTCGATCGACCGGATCCTGATGATCCACGCTCTGGAATTCGCCGAGAGCCCCGAGGCGCTGATGGCCGAAGCATGGAGAGTGCTCGCCCCCGGGGGCAGCCTCGTCATCGTCGTTCCGCACCGGCGCGGCGTCTGGGCGCGCTTCGAACACACGCCCTTCGGCTCCGGCCGCCCCTGGTCGCGCGGCCAGCTGACGCGGCTCCTGCGCTCGGTCACCTTCACCCCGCATGCCTGGGGCGAAGCGCTGCTCTTCCCGCCGTTCCAGAGGAACTCGCTGATCGGCTTCTGGCCGGCGCTCGAACGCATCGGCCGCAAATTCTGGCCGCTTTTCGCCGGCGTCGTCGTCATCGAGGCGGTGAAGCAGCTGCATCGCGGCATTCCGGTCGCCTCGGCAGCGCGCGAGCGGCGCCTGGCAAAGCCGGTGCTCGTGCCGGCCGGCGCAGGCGTCGGCGCCAGGGTGTGCACCACCTCCGGCGGCAGCTGACCGCCACGATCCCCGACGGGCGAGATCTCTGCCGGCGCTCACCCCTGCCGACGATCCCGGCGGAACGGGGCGACACGCGGCGCCGGCGGAACGGGGAAATCTGCCGCCGACAAAACTTTTCGTGACGCTACGGCAGCATGATGCATCGGCCGGGGTTTCGGCCTATGCTCGGGGCGGGGCTATGTCGTACGCCAGGGTCGAGGGCCGCTCCCATGCAAACCACGAGACGCAACCTTCTGAAGGTCGTCGCATCGCTCACCATGGTCGGGCTGCTGCCCGTCAGCTTCGAGCATCTCGCCAAGGCCCAGCCGCTGCGCGTGCGCTACGATGCCCGCTCCACCGAGGGCAAGCGGATGCTTCAGACCTACGCCCGGGCGGTGCAGGCCATGAAGCAGACCGGGGCCGGCACCCCGGCCTCGTGGACCTTCCAGTGGTACACCCATGCGGTGAGCGGCTCGAGTTCCAAGCTCGCCGAGCTCAACCGCATCTACGGCAGCCAGCCGAGCCCGGACCGCGACCTCGCCAACCGGGTCTGGAGCACCTGCCAGGCCCATGGCAGCGGCACCTGGGAGCCGAACTTCCTGCCCTGGCACCGGGCGCTGATCCTGTTCTTCGAAGATACGATCCGCCGCGTCGCCCAGGACGACGCCTTCACCCTGCCCTACTGGAACTATACCGAGGACGCGACGCTGCCGGTCGAGTTCCGCCAGAAGGACGACCCGACCTACGGTGCGCTCTACCAGGCCAACCGCAATCCCGGCATCAACTCCGGCACGCCGCTGACCGAGGTGCGCGGCGGGCTGCCGGCGCAGCTTCTGTCGCTCGACGTGATGGACGAGCGCCAGTACTACGCCGGGCCGCAGGGCGTGCCGCAGGGTTTCAACGAACGCATCGACAACGGCCTGCACGGCTTCATCCACGTCAACACCGGCGGCACCGAGAACATGGGTGCCGTGCCCTTCGCCGCGCAGGATCCGATCTTCTGGATCCACCACTGCAACATCGACCGGATCTGGGCCGGCTGGAACGCCAATGGCGGCCGCAACCCGACCGGCAAGCAGTGGGCGAGCCAGCAGGTCCACGTCTTCGCCGACGCTTCGGGCAACCGCATCGAGGTGACCAACGGCCAGGTCACGGCGATCGAGCCGCTCGGCTACAGCTATGACGAACTGCCGCGCCAGCGCGGCGGCGGGGTGGCGGTCGCCTCGCGCGAGAGCGCGCGGACGACGGCGCTTTCGGGAGCGGCGGCGGTGAACGACATTCTCGGCGGCGGCGGCGGCACGCAGCTTGCCCAGGCGGACCAGGGCCAGGGCCAGGGTCAGGCCCAGACGCCGGGCGCGGGTCAGGAGCCCGACGGGACACAGGCCCAGGCGCAGGCCGAGATGATGGCGACGACGAACCAGCCGCTGGTCCTCGGCGCCGCGCCGACGGCGATCACCCTCACCCCGGCCCAGCACGGCGCCTCGACGGAGAGCTTCGCGCTCGGCCTGAAGAACTCGCCGAAGCGCCAGTATCTCGTGCTCAGCGGCATCAAGACCGACGTGCAGCCCGGCACCGTCTACAACGTCTTCGCCGGCCAGCCCGGCGCCCAGCCCGCGACCGGCGACAGCCCCAGCTACGTCGGGTCGCTGCAGTTCTTCGACGCCCAGCCCTTCGGCACCGACGCGGCGCCGAAGCCGGTGCGCTTCGTTTTCGACATCACCGACAAGCTGCAGTCCGGCGCGATCAAGGATCCGCTCAGCTACTACATCGTCCCGGCCGACAATCCGGAGGCCGGCGCCAAGCCGGTGATCGGCACGATCGAGCTGGTGAACAACTAACCCGGGGCCGGTGCCGGCGAGGCGACGCGGCTTTTCCGGCACCCGCCGCGTCGTGATCGCCATCCGCGAGCGCCTTGGCCGCACCCTGACCTTCGTTCGCCAGTACGAGCACGAGGGCGTCGACCTCGCGAAGCAGATGGGCGCAAACGGCGCCAGGATGTACGCCGACGAGGCCACCCACTGGGACTTGCTGAACGCCTTCTTCCCCACCGAGCGTATCAATCACTCGGAAGACTACAGCGACTTGAACGGCAAGCACACGAACTGGGTTGAAAGCTACTTCTCGCGTCTCCATCGCATGGTGCGCGGCCAGCACCACGGCGTTTCCCACCGCTACCTTCACCAGTACGCCGCCAATGCCGCATGGTGCGAGCATCACCGCCGCCGCGACAACGGCACCAACGCCTTCACGCTGGTCGGCGATGCCGTCCTGTCGCCGGTTAGCCGTGCGTGGTGCGGGTATTGGCAGTGATAATGCTGTTTGATAATCTCGTCTAAACCGTCATAAACTGGCTAAACTCAATAATCGGAGTGTTCGATTTGGACCCTATGCGCAATCCTTACGCTCCCGGCGCAGGCAATAAGCCACCTGTCATTGCGGGTCGTGACGACCTGGTCACCACCGCAACAACTGCGCTAGCTCGCGCCCGTCTAGGGCGGCACGCAAAGAGCTTTATTGCTGTGGGCCTGCGTGGTGTCGGGAAAACAGTAGTACTAAATCGCATACTAGACATTGCGGAAGACGACAAATTTCACGTAGTATATATCGAAGCTCACGAAAACGCAAATCTAGCGCAATTGATTATACCCCAGCTGCGAAAGGTGTTAATAAAGCTGTCTAAATCCGCCCAGGCCGGTGAATTAGCGAAGCAAGGACTTTCTATTCTCAAAAATTTTGCAAACGCGTTCAAAGCAACATACAATGATATCGAATTTGGAATTTCATTTCCGGACACGCAAGGCGTAGCAGATAGCGGAGATTTATCAAATGATCTTCCAGAACTTCTTAACATAGTAGGTCAGACGGCAAAATCAAAAAATACAGCGGTCGTTTTGTTGATCGATGAATTGCAGTATTTATCACATGAGGAGATGGGTGCTCTTGTCATGGCAATTCACCGAATGAACCAGAGAGGATTGCCGATAGTTTTAGTAGGTGCTGGTTTGCCGCAACTACTTGGGAAAATGGGTGATTCCAAGTCTTATGCCGAAAGGCTTTTTGACTTCCCCCGGGTAGAAGCCCTCACCGAGCCCTATGCAAGAATAGCACTGTCGGAGCCCGCTGAGTCTGAAGGAGTGCAGATCGAAGAGGAGGCATTTTCCGCGCTTTTAGATGTCACGAAAGGCTATCCCTACTTCCTCCAAGAGTGGGGATACGTAGCTTGGAATATCGCGTCAAATGATCGGATTACACTTTCTGACGTACTGAATGCGGGACCCGAGGCAATCCGCCGCCTTGATGAAAGCTTTTTTCGAGTTCGTTTGGAGAGGATGACGCCGACTGAGCGAAAGTATATATCGGCAATGGCGAAATTGGGAGACGGCCCTCATGCGTCAGGAGACATTGCAAAAGCCTATGGTGCAGCAGTTTCGACCGTTGCACCACTGCGCTCATCTCTAATTGCAAAGGGAATGATATTTAGCCCATCGTATGGAACAACGGATTTCACCGTGCCATTATTTGCATCTTTTATTCAGCGTGAAATGCCGCAATCGACACCACGCATCTAAAGCTCCTCTGCCTCCCCACCAGCGCATAAAAGACGTTGCCCCGCTCGTCCCGGACCTTTCGACCATCGCGCTCAGCGTCGTGCGCCTGAGCGCTCCGTACACCGCATTCATCAGCGTGGCCCGATCGGTCCTTCCGTCAGCAATGGCCGTGGCGAGTGTACCACCCGCCAAGGGTTCGTCCGCGTCCCGCAAAGCCCCAATGATCAACCTGCGAAGCTCGCCGCGCCTGAACGCGCTTATGTGCTTCCTTCGCGGGCGGATGGATTCGGGTTCACCTATGAAGCCGACCTGGCCCAGCGTTCGGTCCACTGCGGCTAGGTCAATGTCGATTTCGGCGATCCGCTGCTGGAGCCATTCGCGCTCCGTTGCAAGATCGGAGCGCTTGCGAATGAGGCCGGATACAGTATGAGATGACATGCCCGGCAGGATACGGTTAGGCCGCTGTTCCGCCTACCGTTTTGATGGTGCATCTGCTACATAGGGGCGGGATCATGCTTCAGAGCACCGGCACGCCGGTCTGCTTGGCCTCGTCCTCCGGCTCGACGTGGATCAGCACCCGCGCCCCGGAAAACAGTTCCTGCAGCGCGTCCTCGATCCGGTCGCAGATGCGGTGCGATTTCGCGACGGTCATCTCGCCGGGGACGACGAGATGGAACTCGATGAACATCGCCCGGCCGGCGAGCCGGGTCTTGAGGTCGTGGACTTCGATCGCCCCGTCGGCATTGGCCGAGATCGTCTCGCGCACCTTTGCGTCGGATTCGGCGTCGATCGCCTGGTCCATCAGGCCGGACAGCGACGAGGTGACGACGCGGGTTCCCTCCCAGAGGATGTTGAGGGCGACGAGGGCCGCGAGCAGCGGGTCGAGGACGTTCCAGCCGGTCAGCGTCGCGAGCGTCAGGCCGACGATGACGCCGACCGAGGTGACGACGTCGGCGAGGATGTGGCGGCCGTCCGCGGCAAGCGCCGGCGAGCGGTGGGTGCGGCCGGCGCGGATCAGGACGAAGGCCCAGACGGCGTTGATCGCGGTCGCGACGCCGTTGAGGAGAAGCCCCTCGAGCGGCGCGTCGAAGCCGCGCGGCTGCCAGTAGGCGCCCCAGGCTTCCTTGAGGATGAGCAGCGCCGCGACGACGATCAGCACGCCCTCGACCACGGCAGAGAAGTACTCGGCCTTGGTGTGGCCGAACGGATGGTCGTTGTCGGCCGGCTTGTAGCTGACCGCGACCGCCCACAGGGCGACGAGCCCGGCGACGACGTTGACGATCGACTCGAGCGCGTCGGAAAACAGGGCGACCGAGCCGGTCACCACATAGGCGGAATACTTGATCGCAAGCACCAGCAGCGCGACGGCGACGGTCGCCGCCGCCATGCGCATGGCGATCGGAGCTTTGCTTTCCGGCATCGGCGAAACGGCGGCCGCCGTCAGGCGGCCTTCTCCTTCGCGCGCCGCGGCAGATGCGCGACGACGTTCTCGATCATCCGCATGCCGGCATCGCCGCCGAGCGTCATGATGCTTTCGGGATGGAACTGCACCGCCGCGACGGGCTCCGAGCGATGCTCGAAGGCCATGACGATCCCGTCCTCGGTCTCGGCCGTCACCTCGAAATCCCGCGGCAGGCGGACGGGATCGGCGAAGATCGAATGGTAGCGACCGACGGTGATCTCCCGCGGCAGGCCGGAAAAGATGATTCCCGGCTTGTCGATGCGGATGCGCGAGGGCTTGCCGTGCATCGGGACGTGCAGCGTCCGCAGCGCGCCGCCATAGGCTTCGGCGAGCGCCTGCAGCCCGAGGCAGACGCCGAAGACCGCCGCGCCGCGCTCACGCGCCGCGGCGATCGTGCCCTTGCAGTCGAAGTCGGATGGCATGCCCGGCCCGGGCGACAGGACGACGAGGTCCGGGTCGATCCGTTCGAAGATCTCGGCCGGCACCGGGGTGCGCACGGTCGCGACCTTCGCGCCGGTCTGGCGGAAGTAGTTGGCGAGGGTGTGGACGAAGGAGTCCTCGTGGTCGACGAGGAGGATCGACAGGCCCTCGCCGACCCGCGCGGTCTCGCGCACGCCGGCCTGCGCGTTGGACGCGCCGGCCTCGCGGATCGCGCCGAGCAGCGCCGAGGCCTTGAGCTCGGTCTCGGCCTCCTCCTCCTCCGGGTTGGAATCGTAGAGCAGCGTCGCGCCGGCCCTGACCTCGGCGATCCCGTCCTTCAGCCGGATGGTGCGCAGCGTCAGCCCGGTGTTCATGTCGCCGTTGAAATGCACCATGCCCACCGCGCCGCCGTACCAGGCGCGCGGACTCTTCTCGTGCCGCTCGATGAAGCGCATCGCCCAGAGCTTCGGCGCGCCGGTGACGGTCACGGCCCAGGCATGGGAGAGAAAGGCGTCGAAGGCGTCCATGCCGTCGCGCAGGCGTCCCTCGATATGGTCCACCGTATGAATGAGACGCGAATACATCTCGATCTGGCGCCGGCCGATGACCTTGACCGAACCGGGATCGCACACCCGGCTCTTGTCGTTGCGGTCGACGTCGGAACACATCGTCAGTTCCGATTCGTCCTTCTTCGAATTGAGCAGCTTCAGGATCTGCTCGGAATCGGAGATCGCGTCCTCGCCGCGCTTGATCGTGCCGGAAATCGGGCAGGTCTCGACCCGTCGGCCGTTGACCCTGACGAACATCTCCGGGCTCGCGCCGATCAGGAACTCGTTCTCGCCGAGATTGATGAAGAAGGAATAGGGCGACGGGTTCACCGCCTTCAGCCGGCGGGAAATCTCCGACGGCCGATGCTCGGCCCGCTCGTAGAACACCTGGCCCGGCACCACCTCGAACAGATTGCCGCGGCGGAACTCTTCCTTGGCGAGGCGCACGAGTTCGGCATATTCGCCGGGCGCGTGGTCGCCGCGCGGCGGGATCCGGTCCGACGCGACGAAGGGCGCCGACGCCTCGCCGCGGGCGAGCCCTTCGGTCGAGGCGTCGCCGAGGCAGAAATCGTAGCGGGTCAGGAAGGCCGAGGCCGAGTAGTGATCGACCTCGAGAAGCTCGTCGGGAAGGTAGAGCACCAGGTCGCGGCGCTCGGGATCGCGCTGCTGGACCTCCGTCACCGGATCGAACTGGAAGGCGAGGTCGTAGCCGAAGGCGCCGTAGAGCCCGATCGCCCCGTCCTCGGGCGAGCGGAACAGCGACACGATGCGGCGCAGCACGGAAAAAACGGTCGGAACGCGCGAACGCTCCTCTTCCGTCACCGCCCCTTTCGGCGTGGCGATGGCAACGTCGATCCGGTCCTCGCCGACTTCGAGCGAGGCGACGTCGTCGCAGTCGCGAAGCACGGTGGCGACCAGCCCGGCGAGCACCCGGCCGCGGGGGTTCAGCGCCTCGATCCACAGGCTGCGGCCGCGCGAGGCGACGACCAGCGGCGGATCGACGAAGGCGACGTCCTGGCGGGTGTAGCGGCCGGGATATTCGTAGTTGGAGAAGAGGATCGCGCCGCGATGCGTGTCGAGCCGGTCGAAATAGGGGTCGATCGCGCCCTCGTAGACGACCTTCTCGCGCCGCCTCGTGACGACGACACCCCCGGCGGTGGTATACCGCTCGGTCCCGTCGTCCAGATGTTCGCTCACCATGTCCGATCCTCCGTGCTCGGCCCCTCTCGGCCCGGACGACGAAAGCGAAAAGGCCGCCCGGTTCACGAGGCGGCCTTCTATCGAGATCACGATGCGTGACGGCTCGGCCGCTCTGTCAGAGCGTCCACCACCAGTTCATCGCCGTGACGACCTTTGTATCCATGCGCCACCGATAGCCGGTGGGGCGGGAAAGGGCAATGGCCCGGATCGCGCTTTCGCGGCGGCCGTGGCCGGCGCGCGGCGGGACCCGCTGCAGCCCGTCACTTCAGGTCGGCGGGAAGCAGATCGGCCGGGATCGCCTGATAGCAGACCGGCCGCAGGAAGCGGCGGATCGACAGGGTTCCGACCGAGGTCGCGCCGAAATTCGTCGAGGCCGGATAGGGGCCGCCATGGACCATGGCGTCGCAGACCTCGACCCCCGTCGGGAAGCCGTTGGCGAGAATGCGCCCGGCCTTGCGTTCGAGGATCGGCATCAGTCGCGCCGCGGCGTCAGTGTCGCCGGCGTCCATGTGCAGCGTGACCGTGAGCTGGCCGTCGAAACCGCGGGCGAGCCGCTCCATCTCGGCGACGTCCTTCACCTTCACGACGATGCCCAGCGGGCCGAACACCTCCTCGGCGAGCGTCTCGTCCCTGGCGAAGGCCTCGCCGGTGGTCTCGAAGAGATAGGGCGAGGCATGGCGCGAATCGTTCGCCTCGCCGATCAGCGGCCGCACGCCCTCGGTCGATGCGACGCGGTCGGCCCCCTTGCGATAGGCATGGGCGATGCCGTCGGTCAGCATCGCCTGCCGGGAGACGTCCTTCGCCGCCTCAACCGCGGCAGAGACGAAGGCCTCGGCACCCTCCCCCTCGATCAGGATGGCGATCCCCGGATTGGTGCAGAACTGGCCGGCACCCATGGTCAGCGATCCGGCCCAGCCCTTGCCGATGGCCGCGGCCCGGGCCTTGAGGGCCTCCGGCATCAGGAACATCGGATTGACCGAGCCGAGCTCGCCGAAGAAGGGTATCGGCTCGGGCCGCCGGGCGCAGAGATCGAACAGCGCCCGCCCGCCGGCGAGCGAGCCGGTGAAGCCGACTGCCTTGATCAGCGGATGGGTCACGAGCGCCTCGCCGACGTCGCGCTTGCCGCCCTGGACCAGCGAGAAGACGCCGGGATGCAGGCCGTGCTTCTTCACCGCCGCGGCGATCGCCTGGGCGACGATCTCGCCGGTTCCCGGATGGGCGCCGTGGCCCTTGACGACGACCGGGCAGCCGGCGGCGAGCGCCGCGGCGGTGTCGCCGCCGGCGGTGGAGAAGGCGAGCGGAAAGTTCGACGCGCCGAAGACGGCGACGGGGCCGATCGGCCGCTGGATCAGGCGGATGTCGGGACGCGGCGCCGGCTGGCGGTCGGGCATCGCCGCGTCGTGGCGACGATCGAGATAGGCGCCCTCGCGGATGTGCCTGGCGAAGAGCCGCAGCTGGCCGGTGGTGCGGCCGCGCTCGCCCTGCAGCCTTGCGGCCGGCAGGCCGGTCTCGCCGCTGCCGATCTCGGTGATCGCCTCGCCGCGCGCCTCGATCTCGTCGGCCACCGTCTCCAGGAAGGCGGCGCGCTCGTCGCGGCTCGAATAGCCGTAGGACCAGAACGCTTCCTCCGCGGCCTTCACCGCTTCGTCGACGAGTTCCGGCGTCCCGACCGAGAAGTCGCGCGGCTCGCCGCTCGACGGCTCCGAGCGGAAGGTCGTCGCGGACGCCTTCCATTCGCCGGCGATCAGGTGCTTGCCCGTGAGTTCCAGTGCCATGGTCGAACCTTCTGTTCCGGTTTCAAATCGTTGCCGCCGCCCGTCGAAAAGATTTCCCGCCGGCGGTGGGAGGGCGCGCCGAAGAGGCGCGTGCCGTGCCGATGCGGCGCTCCGCCGGCAGGTGTCGCGGCGAGGCATCACGCCTCAGGCGGCCGCCGTCAATCCCGCGCCTCGTCGAAGACCGTTCGATCTCGCCGCGCGGACGGCATCTCTGCGGCGAGGCGGAAGCGTTGGATGCGCGCGAAAGCCGCGCTGCCTCGCTGGGGCTGACTTAGGCTTGCGCCGGGCGGAGGCGAGAGCCCTTTTGGCAAGGACGGCCAGGAAAGGGGAATGCGCAAGCAAGCCGCCGATCAGTTCCGGCAACGCTTCCGGTCGAAGCCGGCGCGATCGTCGCAGAGGCCAGACCTGCCGGGGCCCCAGCTCGTGCGCCGGCAGCGAGTTTATTGAGCTCTCCATTCGACCAGGCATGAAGCTGCCGGAACGAACGGTTGCAGGATCGAATTCGGGAGGATCGGCGGCTGGCGAGTGGTACGGTTGGGTGGGTTCGAACCACCGACCTTCGGAGCCACAATCCGACGCTCTAACCAGCTGAGCTACAACCGCGTGCCATCCAATCGGCAAAGACCGGATAGTGATTTTCGTCGGGCGATGCAAGCCCGGGCCGCACTGGGAGAATGGTGCCCGCCCCCGAAAACGACGAAGGACCGCTGCGGGCGGTCCTTCCATCTTGTTGCCGCCTCGTCGGCGGCGGCGGCGATTGCCGAGGCTTGAGGGCTCAGTTGCCCTTGGTGGCCTTCTCGAAGGCTTCGCGGCCCGGCTTCATCATGTCCTGCGCGACGGACTGCGTCAGCGCCTGCATGTCCTTCACCTGGTCGGTCGCCATCTCGACCTGCTTGCGCACATAGGCGGTCTGCATCTCGATCACCTCGGCGAAGGACTTCGCCGACATCATCGAATCGAGGTGCTGGAAACCGAGCTCGGCATTGGTGCGCATCGCGTCGATGGCCTTCTTCGACAGCTGGAGCGAACCCTGATGGGCGCTCTCCATCGTCGTCTCCAGAGCCTTCGTCGCCTCGTCGGCGGCGGCCTTCATCCGGCCGTAGGCTTCCTTCGACTGCTCCATCGACTTCTGGGTCATGGAGCGGAAGGTCTCGTTCATCTGCGCAGGATCCATCCCGAGGATCGACTGGGCATTGGGCATTGCAAACGGGTCACCATGGACGTCGGCCATCTGGCTATCTCCTCTTCGATCATGTTCTTCTTGTCGCCGGGGCGTCGACCGCCCCATTCCGTTAGGTGTCATACCATCGTTTATGCTGCACTGCAACACGAACGATCAACTTTTTCGCAATTGCGCAAACATTAACCGTTTTGCAAGTCAACGGTGGGGGATCGGCCGGGGTTCTTTATTCGTCCCGCCCGCATCACTATGAATGAAACCTTAAAAGCGGATTGGACGGGCCTCACCGGCGGCGCGCGTGTGGCGGTAGCAACGAAAGAACCAAGGCGACCACCTTGATGCGACAGATGCTGGCCCTGATGGCAAGCCCCGCCGTTCGCGAGGCTAACACCGCCGAGACTGCCCTGCTGGTTCTGAATCCGGATCTGACGGCGGTGCTGTGGGCGAATGTCGCCGGCGCCGCGACCTTTTCTCTTCCGGCGCCCGGGCCCCAGGCGGAACCGGCGGCCGGCGCCTCCGTGCTCGGCCAGATCTCGGGAGCCCGCCGCCTGCTCGGGCGGACCGGCCGCACCCAGCTGATGCTGCGCAACATCGGCGGCGCCCGCGCGGCCGCCGTGCCGGCGGAGCTGCGGCTGGTCTCCCCCTTAGAGACGGAAACGGATCCGGCCCCGTCTTTCGCCCTTCTGGCGACGAAGGCCCGGCGCCCCGCCTATGCCGCCGGCGGGCGCGACGCCGCGCTGCTTCGGGAAGCCGGCCTCGCCGATGCGCCGACGGCGCGGCTCGTCGCCCCCGATGCGGCGGCCGAGACGCTGGCGGGAGACGATCTCGCCGGCGCCGACAGGATCGCCCGCCTGCTCGCCCGCCAGCACGACCTCGCCGAGGTCACGGCGGCGGAACAGCGTTTCCTCCTCGCGCGGGTCGCGCCCGACCGGCTCCTCGCCTTGCCGCTGGGTCCCGCCGAGCATCAGCAGCCGCAGACCGACGAGGGCGAAAACGTCGCCGCGCGCCAGCGGCCGGCCCCCGAGGAAACCGCCGACAGCCCGGCAACGACCGCAGCCGCCGCCGCGCCCGGCACCTCGTCGAGGATCGTCCGGTCGAACTGGGGGAGTGCGGCGACCGGTCCGGCGCCGAGCGCAGCGACGGCCGATGCGGACGAGGCCGAGTCCCTTCCGGCGGAAGGCGACGGAGCCGAGGCCGCCGCTCCGCTTGCCGAAGACGCCGATCGCCATTCCGATAAGGGCCCGGAGGAGGATCCCCTGCCCTCGAGCCTTGCGACCGACGCGGCGGAGCCAGTCCACGAAGAGCAGGTGCCGCCGGAAACGCCGGCAGAAGAGATCTTGCCCACACCTCCCGAGGCTTCCGCATCAATTGACGCCAAGCCAGCGCGCCGTCATTCCGTCTGGGGTGCCGCGCCGAGCGCGCCGCACAAAACCGCGGCTCCGGATGCCGGATCGGGCGAGGAGGCTTCATCCATGCCTCCGAGCGGCGCAGCCGGTGACGAGACGGCGGCGGCGGCGTCCGCAGAAAGCCCGTCCGACCTGGGCAAAACCAGCGACGACGCGGCCGCAGTGGGTGACGACGATCCGGCCGGGACCGAGGCCCCGCGCAAAACCGCTCCGGGAGATGCCCCGGCCATGCCGGATCAGGGCGAGGCCAGGCCCCCCTCTGCGGACGGCGAACAGCTTGCCGACCAAGAAGCCGACGGCCGCGATGGCGACGGAAGCGACACGGCAGGCGAGCCGGGCGAAGCCGGTGAGGATCAAGCGGAGCCTGCCGATGCCGCGGCGGCGGAAGCCGGATCCCCGCCCCCCGCCGGGACGTCGCAGCCGGAGGCGCCGCAGACGCGTCCGGCGACGGCAGCGGACTTCCACGCCGGCGGCGACGCCGACGAAGCCGCGCCGGAGAGCGAGTTCACCCCCCGGCCGGGCGGCGACCCCGTCCGGTTCGTCTGGCGGGTCGACAGCGAGGGGCGCTTCCGCTCCCTCTCGCCGGAATTTGCCGCGGCGGTCGGCCCGCTCTCGGCAGCCGTCGTCGACCGCAGCGTCGACGAGGTCGCGCGTGCCTACGGCTTCGACGCCGACGGCGCGCTGCGCCGGCTTTTGTCGCGTCGCGACACCTGGTCCGGGCGCACCGTGATGTGGCCGCTCGAACGGACGTCCATGAAGGTGCCCGTCGACCTCGCCGCGCTGCCGATCTACGCCCGCGACCGCAGCTTCGACGGTTTCCGCGGCTTCGGCGTGGTCCGCCTCGCCGACGCCGTCGACGATCCCGACGCGCTCGGACTTGATCCCCGCATGGCGTTCGAAAGAGCCGGCGTCCGGGAGGACACGGCCGCCGCGGACGCCGCGGAGGAGGCCGGCGATCCGATGCCGGTCTTCATGAAGAGCATCGGGGCGGCGAGCCCGCCGGTGAGCTTCGGCCGCCGCGACCCCGATCACCGTCCGGCAGCCCAGGAGACCGCGCCGGGCGACGAGGCCCATCGCGACGACGGCGAGACGGCATCGGGCGACAAGATCATCCGCCTCGAGGAGCGCCGCAAGGCGCCCAACTCGTCCCTCAGCCAGACCGAGGAGGCCGCCTTCCGGGCAATCGGCGAGACCCTGTCGCAAAGTTCGGAGCCGCGTGACCTCGCCGATGCGGTCCGCGCCGCCTCGGAGCGGATCGAGGCGATCGAAGGAGCGCGGCTTCCCGTTTCCACGACCGGCGAGGGCGGCGGTGGCGCCGGCGACGGAGCCGACACGCCGGCCGGACGGAGCCCGGAGCCATCTGGTAGAGACGCGCCGCCCAGCGCCGAGACGACGCGCGCCGACGACGCGGCGGGCCGCGCCGCCGGCGATCCGCAGCCGCCTTCCGGAGCCGCGGAGGACGGCGATGCCGCGGGCGGCCTCGCCGCCGCGCTCGAACGGGTCTACGGCTCGCTTCCCCTGCCGATCCTCGTCCAGGCGGGCGACGAACTCGTCTATGCCAATCGCGACTTCCTCGATCTCGCCGGCCGGACGGACCTCGACGCGCTGAAGGACGCCGGCGGCTTCGACGGCCTGATCATGGAGCGGCGCGAGGGCGATGCGGACTTCCTGCGCCTTCGCCGCGCCAACGGCCAGACGATCGCGATCCGGGCCCGCATGCAGCGCAGCCGCGTCGCCGGCGCCCACTGCCTCGTATTCTCCTTCTTCGCGACGCCGCGGCTTTCACTGATCACCAGCGAGACCTTCGAGCGGGCGGAGGCCCATGCCCCGCCGGTTTCCTCGGGGGTCTTTTCCGATCCGCTGCTCGATCTGGCGGCCGACGGGGTGGTGATCGTCGACGACGCGGGCATGATCACGGCAATGAGCCGGGCGGCGCAGCGTCTCTTCGACATCCCGGCGAGCGACATCGCCGGCCGGCCCTTCGTCACGCTCTTCGCCCACGAGAGCCAGAAGGCGATCAAGCGACTGCTCGCCGGGGAGGAGCCGACCGACCCGCGCTTCGAGGCGGACACGGCGGGGGGCGCCGGCAAATGGTTCGCCCGCCGCGACGTCATCGGGCGCGTTGCCGGCGGCGGATTCCTGCCGCTGTCGGTCTCGCTCGGCCGCGTGCCGGGCACGGCGGGCTATTGTGCCGTCGTCAACGACATCACGCCGTGGAAGCGGGCGGAGGAGACCGCCCTCAAGGACCAGGCCGCGGCCGAGGCCGCCAACCTCCAGAAGAGCACCTTCCTTTGGGAAGTGGCGCGCGAGATCCGCGATCCCGTCGATGCGATCATCGGCTTTGCCGATCTGATCGGCACCGAGAGCCTCGGGCCGGTGGGCAACGAGCGCTATCTCGAATATCTCGGCGACATCAAGCGCTCCGGCCGCCAGGTCATCGACCTCGCCACCATCCTGCACGACCTCGCCCGCGTCGAGACCGGCCGGCAGGAACTCACCTTCGAGGCCGTCTCGCTGGCGGAGGTCGTCACCGAGGTGGCGGCGGTCATGGCGCCGCAGGCCAACCGCGCCCGCGTCATCCTGCGCACCCACCTGCCCTCTTCGGTGCCACCGGTGGTCGGAGACCGCGACACGATCCGTCAGATCACTACCAACCTCGTGGCCAATTCGATCCGTTCGACGCCGGCCGGCGGCCAGCTCATCATCTCGCTGCGCCACGACGAAGCCGAAGGCGTCTCGCTGCGGTTCCGCGACAGCGGCATCGGCATGCGCCAGGACGAAATCGACAGCGCCCTGCGCGGACCCGGCAGGATCACCGGCCAGGCCGGTTCGGAGAGCGGCCGGCTCGGCCTGCCGCTGACGAGGGCTCTCGCCGAGGCGAACCGGGCGGAGTTCACCATCGCCTCGACGCCCGGCGAGGGAACGCTGGTGGAGCTGCGCTTTCCGCCGGCCCGGGTGCTGCTCGACTGAGCGGCTTCCGGAGGCGGCAAAGAAGAAGGGCCGCCCGAACGGACGGCCCTCCAGAACCCAAATCACTTTGATGCCTTGCTGCCGGCGGGGTCGTCCCCCGCCGCGCGGCAAAAGGCCGGGTGTCGCTCAGACCGTCCTGCGTCCCTTGCCGTAGACCCAGTAATGCGCGCCCTCCTCGGCGATGTAGCGGGCGTCCGGCAGGCTCGCGACGAGATGCAGGTCGCCGGCCTCCTCGATCCTGCGGCTCGCCGCCTCGAAGTCCGAGCCTTCGAGATAGCTGTTGCGGGTCGACGCCACGAGATAGCCGCCGTCGGACAGATAGGCCGCGAGCTGCCTGAGGCCCTTCGGCTCGACATGGCCGAGGGTGAAGACGCCGCAGCAGACGACGAGATCGTAGCGCTCGGCGAAGACCGGGTCCTTCTCGACGTTCAGGTCGACATTCGCGGCGAGCTTGTCGTAGACGCCGGTGTCGCGGGCGATGTCGCACATCTCCTGCGACAGATCGAACCCGTCGATCGCCTCGAAGCCCTTTTCCTTCAGTTCGATCCCGGCGAGCCCGGTACCGCAGCCGGCATCGAGCACGCGGATCGTCTTCGGATCCCGGGCAAGATAGCTCTCGGCGACCATCAGCGCGATGCTGGCGATCGCTTTCGGGCCGCCATACTCTTCACTCTGGACGTCGTTGTCGTAGCGTTCGGCCCAATCTGCATAGTATTTTTCGAGCTTGCTGGAGTTTCCATCGAGCCCGTGGGATGCATGGATTGTGTTTTCCGAATTCGACAAAGTTCGACCTCTCGTCTGGTTGCGAAAATTTTCGACAATGGACAGATTGCGCATACCGTCCGACATATCGAGTCTTGACAGCCCGGTTTTTCGAAACTTTCTCGTTAGGCACTGAAAACGTGGATGTTTCACCAATCCAGCGTGAAACATCTTTGACGGCCGAATCCGCACGAGGGCGAAATCAGGCTGCGATCGGCGCTGCACTGCCCTCGCACCGCCTGAAGAACGAATATGTGATCGCAGGTGTCCGGTTTCCGACCGCGCCGCGGTCGCCGGCGTAACAGCCTGATTTGGCTGTCGCCGCCCGCAGGTGCCCCGCCGGCGCTGCCGGTCAGTTTAGAATCCTTCCAAGGCATTGATTTTACTGCCCCGACGGGAGGTGCTATCGGCCTTGCCGCGACGTCTCGATTCGCCCAGCGTGCGACCGGCCCCCCTCGATCGGGCCAAGGTCGCCGGCCAGGGCCGGCAGGCGGTCGCGCCCGACATTCCTTCCTCCCGCCGCCGCGGCGCCCCTTCGACGACGAGGACAGACCCGATGACCCATCAGACCGCCAGGCAGCGCTCCGTCGCCTCGCTTTTCATCTTCGGCCTCGCTTCAGCCGCCGCTCTGGGGGCGAAGCCCGCCGCCGCCGCCGACGTCAACATCTACACCTCCCGCCAGCCGGATCTGATCCAGCCGGTGCTCGACGCCTTCACCGAAAAGACCGGACTTTCCACGGCGACGATCTTCATCGACAAGGGGCTCGAGGAGCGCATCAAGGCCGAGGGCGCCAATTCGCCGGCCGACCTCATCATGACCGTCGACATCGGCCGGCTCGACGCCGCCAAGCAGGCCGGCGTCGTGCAGCCGGTCGACAGCCCGGTGCTCGACGCGAACATCCCGGAAAAGTTCCGCGACCGCGCCGACGAGTGGTTCGCGCTGACGACCCGCGCCCGCGTCGTCTACGCCTCGCGGGAACGTGTCGATGCCGATGCCATCACCTATGCCGAGCTCGCCGATCCGAAATGGAAGGGCCGGCTCTGCACCCGCTCGGGCCAGCACCAGTACAACATCGCGCTGATCGCCGCCTACATCGCCCATTACGGCGAGGAGGCGGCGCGCGAATGGGTCACCGGCCTGCGCGACAACCTCGCCCGCCGGCCGGAGGGCGGCGACCGCGACCAGGCCAAGGCGATCTATGCCGGCGAATGCGACATCGCCCTCGGCAACACCTACTATGTCGGCAAGATGGCGACCGACGAGCTGGAGCCCGAGCAGAAGGAATGGGCGGCGGCGATCCGTGTGGTCATGCCGACCTTCGACAACGGACGGACGCATGTGAACGTCTCGGGCGTCTCCCTCGCGAAGAACGCCCCGCACCGCGAGAATGCCGTGAGATTGATGGAGTTTCTCTCGGGCGACACGGCGCAGAAGATCTATGCCGAGCTGAACTACGAATATCCGGTCGAGCCGGGAATCGAGACGTCGGACCTCGTGAAATCCTTCGGCGAACTCGATCCCGACACGTTGCCGCTCGACGAGATCGCCCGCCATCGCCAGAAGGCCTCCGAAATCGTCGACGAGGTCGATTTCGACGCGGGCCCGCAGGACTGAGACGCCGGTCCGCTGCGTCGATGTCCGCGCTTCACCCGCCGCGATCTCTTGCGGCGCGACTGTCCGCCGGCCTGCGCCCCGGCGCCGACGGCGGCTACCTCATCGGCGCCTACTGCCTCGTCGCGCTGGTCGCGATGCCCTGCGCGGCGCTCTTCTGGCTGGCCCTGTCGGGCAGTTCGGCCAACTGGTCGCATCTCTGGGCGACCATCCTGCCGGAAGCGAGCCTCGTCACCGCCGAGCTGATGGTCGGCGTCGCCGTCCTCACCGGCACGATCGGTGTCGTCACCGCCTGGCTGGTCGCGAGCTTCGACTTTCCCGGCCGGCGGTTCTTCTCCTGGGCGCTGGTGCTGCCGCTCGCGGTGCCGACCTACATCGCCGCCTACTGCTTCGTCGAATTCCTGCACTTCGCCGGCCCCGTCCAGTCGGCCCTGCGGGCGATCCTCGGCGTCAGGACCAGCCGCGAATACTGGTTCCCGGACGTGCGGTCGCTGTGGGGCGCCGTCGTGATCCTGTCGCTGGTGCTCTATCCCTACGTCTATCTGACGACGCGGATGGTGTTCCTGATGCAGGGGCGCAAGGCCGCCGACGTGGCGCGCACGCTCGGCGCCTCGCGGGCGGCCGTCTTCGCAGAGGTGCTGCTGCCGCTCGCCCGGCCGGCGATCGCCGTCGGCGTGACGCTGGCGCTGATGGAATCGGTCAACGACATCGGTGCGGTGGAGTTTCTCGGCGTCCGCACCCTGACCTTCGCGGTCTATTCCACCTGGCTGAACCGCAACGATCTCTACGGCGCGACGCAGATCGCGCTGGCGATGCTGGTGGTGATCGTCGCCCTCGTCACCGTCGAGCGCATGGCGAGGCGCCGGCAGCGCTATACGCTCGGCCGCGCCGACCGTCCGCAGCCGGGCTCGGAGCGTCTCGCCGGGATGCCGGCCGGCCTCGCCGCCCTCGCCTGCGCGCTGCCGATCCTCCTCGGTTTCGCCATTCCGCTGATCGTCCTTGCCGACGATGCCCTGCGCCGTCTCGACCAGCTCTTCGAGCCGGCGCTGTGGCGGGCGCTGACCCACACGGTCGCGATCGCCTCCCTGACGGGGGGCGCCACGGTGCTCGCCGGCTTCCTGATGGCCTACGGCGTCCGGCTGACCGGGTCGAGGCGCCTGCTCCTCGCCACCCGTCTCGCCGCCCTCGGCTATGCCGTTCCGGGCACCGTCCTTGCCATCGGCATCCTCATCCCCCTCGCCGGGCTCGACAACTACGTCGACGCGCAGATGCGCGCCGGCTTCGGCGTCTCCACCGGGCTGATCCTCTCCGGCTCGGGCGTCGCCATCGTCTATGCCGGCCTCGTCCGCTTCATGGCGATGGGCCACGGCGCGCTGGAGAGCGGCTTCACCAAGCTGTCGCCGCATCTCGACATGGCGTCGCGCACGCTCGGCCGCACGCCGGGGGGCACGCTCGCCGAAGTGCTCTTTCCGCTGATGCGGCCGGCGCTTTTGACCGCCTTCCTCCTGGTCTTCGTCGAAGCGTCGAAGGAGCTCTCCGCGACGATCCTGCTGCGGCCCTTCGACTTCGAGACCCTCGCCACCTTCGTCTACGCCCAGACCTCGCGCGCCGCCTTCGAGGACGGCGCCGTGGCGGCGCTGATGATCGTCCTCGTCGGCATCCTTCCGGTGGTGATCCTCAACCGCTCGATCCTTTCCGAGACGGCCCGGTCGTAGCGCCGGACGACCGGCCTCGAAACCCGCCCCGCAGCCCCTCCCAAACGGCCATGCGGGCGCTAGGTCGAAGAAATGTCCCGACCGGCGGTCCCTGCGGCGACCGGTCGGGCGGCAATCGTCGAAGGGGACACATGCACCATGTCAGAGATATCCGAGCCACGGACAGCGGGAGGCGCATGGCTCGTCGTCGCGGCGAGCGCGGTCGGCAGCGTCGTCGCGCTCGTCAATCTGGTCAACGACGGCAACGGCATTGCCTGGAGTTTCGGGGCCTGGCTGGTTCTCGTCTCCAGCCTGCTCGTCGTCGTGGCGGGCGTGATCCTGGCGCTGCATCTCGCCTTGTCGGGCTGGCTGCGCGGGGTGCTCGCCATCCTCCTGCTGCTCGGAATCCTCGGCACCGGCGCAGCCGCCTATTTCCTCACCGCGTGGATCCTGCTCGTCGCCATGGGCGTCGCCCTGGTCGGCTGGGTGATCCACGTCGCGGCAGATCCTTCGCCTCTGGACTGACCGCCGAAATTCTCGCTGACGGGACATAACGACCCATGAACAAGCTCAGAACGGCCGCCACCTCCGCGGCTCTCGCCCTCGTCTTCGCCCATTGCGCCCCGGCCTTTTCGCAGGACGCCGGCACTGCCGGACAGACCCCGCCGCAGGAGCAGGACGCCGCCGAACCGCAGGCCGGCAGCACCGGCGAGACCGCCGCGCCGCCCACCGGCGACGCACAGCCGGCACCGGCGGCAGAAGACACCGCCGGCCAGGACGGGGGAACCGCACAGAAGCCGGACGACGGACAGACGGCGCCGCAGCTTGCCACCGAGCCGACCAAGGGCGGCGGCAGCGTCGAACATCCGGCAGGCGACGGCGAGGCGCAGGCGGCCGCTTCCGGCGACGGCGGCGGCGAGGCACCCGCGGTCAAGGCGGACAAGAAGCCGGACGCGTGGATGCAGGATCAGAACAGCTGGGCGACCTTCAACGGCGACCTGATGGCGCAGAAATACTCGCCCGCCGACGAGATCACGCCGGACAATGTCGGAAATCTCGAAAAGGTCTGGGAATACCACACCGGCGACGTTTCCGACGGCTCGGGCGACCTGCCCTACACCGTCTGGTCGGCGACGCCGCTCTTCGTCAACAATACGCTCTATATCGGCACGCCCTTCTACAAGATCGTCGCGCTCGAGCCCGACACCGGCAAGGCGAAGTGGACCTTCGATCCCAAGGCCAAGCTCGAAGCGCTGACCCAGCCGGCGCTGAAGAACCGCGGCGTCGCTTACTGGCAGGCCGAAAGCCCCGAACAGGGCCAGCCCTGCCAGAAGATCGTCTATATCGGGACGATGGACGCCAAGCTCTACGGCGTCGACGCCGACACCGGCAAGGCCTGCGAGAATTTCGGCCAGAACGGCATGGTCGACGTCAACCAGTGGAACACCGTCAACGCCAAGTGGCCGCTCTCGCTGCTCCAGGCCGCGACCGTCTATCACGACACGCTGTTCCTCGGCTGGGCCGGCAAGGACTGGACCGACGCCGCCGCGCCTCCGGGGACGGTCTTCGCCCTCGACGCCAAGACCGGCAAGCTGAAATGGATGTTCCACGCGCTTCCGAACGAGGTGATCTCGCGGACCGGCACGTCGAACGTCTGGGCCTCGATGTCGGTCGATCCGGAGCGCGGGCTGCTCTACATCCCGGTGTCCTCGCCGAGCCCGAACTATTACGGCGGCAACCGCAAGGAAGAGCTGCCGCTCGCCACCTCGGTCACGGCGCTCGACACCGACACCGGCAAGGTGGTCTGGAGCCGGCAGCTCGTCCATCACGACATCTGGGACCTCGACACCGACGCGCCGCCGACGCTGGTCGACATCAAGAAGGACGGCAAGACCATCCCGGCGCTCGTCCAGAGCGGCAAGCAGGGCTTTCTCTACGTCCTCAACCGCGAGACCGGCGAGCCGATCTATCCGATCGAGGAGCGCCCGGTTCCGAAGTCCGACATCCCCGGCGAGGAGGCGGCGCCGACCCAGCCCTATGTCGCCAAGCCCGAGCCGGTGATTCCCGACCAGTGGCCGGGCGTCTCGGCGCTGGCCGACGCGGTCGGCTTCGGCGAATGCTCGGCCCGGGCGGCGAAATACCGCTATGACGGCCGCTTCACGCCGCCGAGCCTTGAGGGCACCATCGCCTATCCGCCGACGACCGGCGGCACGGAATGGGGCGGCGGCGCCGTCGATCCGAACACCGGCATCTACGTCGTCAATTCGAACTCGGTGGTGCAGATCTACACCCTCGTGCCGCGCAAGGAGTTCGAGCAGAAGAGCCAGGAGGGCGAGACCAGCGGCTACTACGCGCAGGGCGACGCGCCCTACGCCTTCAAGCTCGAGACCTTCCTCAACTGGGCCGGGATGCCCTGCTGGAAGGGCCCCTACGGCATGCTCGCCGCCTATGATCTGAAGACCGGCGAAAGGCTGTGGAACGAACCCTTCGGCCAGGTGCAGAAATACGGCTTCTACATGCCGGAATCCTGGGGCTCGGTGACGATCGGCGCGCCGGTGATCACCAAGTCGGGGCTGATCTTCATCGGCGCCTCGATGGACTCGCGCGTCCGGGCGATCGACCTGAAGAGCGGCAAGGTGCTGTGGAAGGCGCTGGTCGACGCGCCGGCGGTGTCGATGCCGGCGGTCTACACCTACAAGGGCCGGCAATACGTGACCTTCGCCGTCGGCGGCAACACGATCCTCTTGCCGAAGGTGGCGGATCAGGTGGTGACCTTCGCACTGCCGAAGTAAGGCGACGCGAAGCATCTGACGACAAGGACTCGGGCGGGTTCGGCGAGATGCCGGCCCGCCTTTGCCGTTGCGGCGGGTCGCGATGGCTCGATATGCTTTGACGGGTCCGCAAGGAGCGTTGACTCGACGATTATCGGCACGGTCACCTTGAGATCAACACCTTGCCGATCGGCAGCTCCCATGCGGCGATTGAGGCTGCACACGCGGCTCACCCGCAAGAGGTCGTTCGCCCACTCGGGGCATCGTCATCCATGCGTCAAAAGCAGAAATCGACGGGCCATTGCACGCCCGCGCACCTTGGCGCTGAAACCACGCAGCTCATGTCGAAAGCCGCGTGATCTGGTACTATGCGCACTCTGCGGCCTTCGACGCGATGAGGGCGTGACGAAGCATGGCACAGTTGGCGACGCTAGACGTGACAATGGCGGGTTGGCGCCGCGACTTGCACCGCCATCCTGAAGTCGGTTTCGAAGAGCGCCGCACTGCGGCCTTCGTCGCCGATACCCTGCGCGGCTTCGACCTGGAGGTCGTCGAAGGCATAGGCGGCACCGGTGTCGTCGGGACCTTGCGGCGCGGCACATCCAACCGTGCCATTGCGCTCCGCGCCGACATGGACGCCCTGAAAATTACCGAGGCGACTGGTGCCGAGTGGTCTTCGGTCAACCCGGGCACGATGCACGCTTGTGGTCATGACGGACACACGGCGATGCTGCTTGGGGCGGCGAAGCTTCTGGCCGAGGAAGGCGGCTTCGACGGTACGATCCGCTTTATCTTTCAGCCGGCCGAAGAATGGGGAAAAGGCGCATCGGCCATGATCGAGGCCGGGCTGATGGTCCGGTTTCCGTTCGATGAAATCTTCGGGCTGCACAATCTGCCGGGCCTGCCGGTCGGACATGTCGAGACGCGCCCCGGAGCGATCATGTCCGCGGAGGATATTTTCGAGATCGTGCTGGAGGGCAAGGGCGGACACGCCGCCCGCCCGCATTGGGGGCGTGAGGTGATGGTCCCGGCCTGCGCGCTGGTCGTGGAGTTGCAGACCATCGTCTCCCGCCGGCTGAACCCATCCGACGTGGGCGTCGTTTCCGTGACCGAGCTTCTCACCGATGGCACGCGCAACGTGCTTCCCGGCCAAGCCCGAATTCTCGGCGATGCACGCAGCTTCTCCGCCAAGGTTTCGGCGACGATCGAGGACGAGATGCGTCGTATGGCGTCGGGCATTGCCACTTTGCACGGTATCGCTGCACGGGTGAGCTATTCCCGCGAGTTCGTTCCGCTCGTAAACGACGCCGAACTGACCTCAGCCTTTGCCACCGTCGCGCATTCGGTCTCCGGCCACGTCAATGCGGCAGCGGACCCCATGACCGCCTCTGAAGACTTTGCGCGCTTCCTCGACCATGTGCCCGGATGCTTTGCGTTTATCGGCAACGGCGAGACCTCCGCGCCGCTTCATAACCCGGCGTTCGATTTCAACGATGCAGCGCTGTTGCACGGTGCCCACCTGCATGTCGCGATTGCCAGAGACCGGCTGCCGGCTCACTGAGCTCTGATCCGCTTCGGGCGCTATTGCGGTCAATCAGATCAAGCGACAGAAGGCCTGCTTACCGGCGAACGGCCTGTGAAAACCGTCCGGCTGAAACGCACCCCGACTGTCCTTCCATATCCATCCCGGCTTTCGCCGATCGCCGTCCGGCATCTTTCACGATGCGGCCCGAACGATCCGCACGGGCTGGCCACAGCGTCCGGCGCGGCCGGGAAGCGATGCCGGCGCAAGGTTTCGGGGCCGGAACGCTTCGGTCATGCCTTTTCGGGAGCCAAAGGGATCCATCGCAGAACGCCCCTCAACTCCTCAGTTCCCCCCGCCCCTCGAACTCCGTCAGCGCTTGCGGGTTGGCCAGCGCCTCCTTGTTCTTCACCGGACGGCCTTCGACCACCTCGCGCACGGCGAGTTCGGTGATCTTGCCGCTCTTGGTGCGCGGGATGTCCTTCACCGCGAGGATCTTCGCCGGCACGTGGCGCGGCGAGGCACCGCTGCGGATGGCGTCCTTGAGGCGTTTGACGAGGTCGTCGGTGAGGTCGTGGCCGTCCGCGAGGCGGACGAAGAGGACGACGCGCACGTCGCCCTCCCAGCTCTGGCCGATGCAGATGGCCTCAGTGACTTCCTCGAACTGCTCGACGATGTTGTAGATCTCCGCCGTGCCGATCCGCACGCCCTGCGGGTTCAAGGTCGCGTCGGAGCGGCCGTGGATGATCATGCCGCCATGGCGCGTCCATTCGGCAAAGTCGCCATGCGCCCAGACGCCGGGAAAGGTCTCGAAATAGGCGGCCGTGTAGCGCTCGCCGCCCGGATCGTTCCAGAATTCGATCGGCATCGAGGGGAACGCCTTCGTGCAGACGAGATCGCCCTTCTCGCCCTTGAGCGGCCTGCCCTCCGGGTCGAAGACGTCGACCGCCATGCCGAGGCCCGGCCCCTGGATCTCGCCCTCGTAGACCGGCAGGATCGGCACGCCGAGGACGAAGCAGGAGACGATGTCGGTGCCGCCGGAGATCGAGGCGAGATGGACGTCCGCCTTCACGTCGGCATAGACAAAGGCAAAACCCTCCGGCGACAGCGGCGAGCCGGTCGAGGCGATGACCTCGACGCTCGAAAGATCGTGGGTCTCACGCGGCTTCAGACCGAACTTGCGGGCCGAATCGATGAATTTCGCGCTGGTGCCGAAGAAGGTGGCGTGCTCCGCGGCGAGGTAGTCGAAGACGATCGACTTTTGCGGATGGAAGGGCGAGCCATCGTAGAGGAGCAGCGTCGAGCCGCCGGCGAGCGCCGAGACCAGCCAGTTCCACATCATCCAGCCGCAGGTGGTGAAATAGAACACCCGCGAGCCTTCGCCGTTGCCGCTGTGGAGGAGGTGCTCCTTGCGGTGCTGGATCAGCGTGCCGCCGGCTCCGTGGACGATGCATTTCGGCACGCCCGTCGTCCCCGAGGAGAACATGATGTAGAGGGGATGGTCGAAGGCGAGGCGCTCGAACGACGGCTCCGCCGGTTCGTAGGGCGCGAGGAAGTCGTCGAGGACGACGCCGTTCGCGGCCGCCGCGGCCGCCTTTGCGCCGTCTCCCGCATAGGGAACGACGACGGTTCGCTTCGGGGCGAGCTTGTGGCTGATCGGGCCGAGCTTGTCGGCGATGTCGATCGCCTTGCCGGCGTAGAAGTAGCCGTCGCAGGCGACGAAGAGCTTCGGCTCGATCTGGCCGAAACGGTCGAGCACGCCGCGCTCGCCGAAATCCGGCGAACAGGACGAGAAGACCGCGCCGAGCGAGGATGCCGCCAGCATCACCGCCACGGTCTCGGCCATGTTCGGCATCATCGCCGCGACGCGGTCGCCGACGCCGATTCCCTCCGCCCGGAAGGCCTGCTGCAGCCGCGAGACGAGGGCGCGCAGTTCGTCCCAGCTCCAGCGACGGGACACCTTGTCCTCGCCGCGGAACACAATGGCGTCGCCCGCCCCGCGCAGCGCCAGGAGGTTTTCGGCAAAGTTCAGCCGTGCCTCGGGGAAGAACCGGTCCTCGCGCATCGAGGCGCCCTCGACCAGCGGCCGGCCGCCCTTCTCGCCGACGATGCCGGAAAAATCCCAGACCAGCGACCAGAAGGCGCCGCGCTCCTCCACCGACCACCGGTGCAGCGCGGCATAACCGTCGAAGCTATGGCCGGCGACCTCTTCCGCCGCCCGCAGGAACGCCGTCATCGGATGGGCTTTTATCCGCGCCGCAGAAGGTGTCCACAACGGATTGTCGCTCATCTTCGATCGCCTCCGGTACCGCCTTGCTGGTGCCATACCCATGTAACAAAGGCAACGAAGCCGTCGATGCCCGGCCGCCCCCACGGCGACCCACGTCAAATCCGTCGAAGGCGACTATCGCAAGGCGCGCCGGGCGGGTAGCCAGGGCCGTCCGACACGGAGAGGGGATCGAACGGCGTGCGAACCCAATGGCCCGCACTGAGAGGCCGGCTGGCGCAGCGCTTGCGGCACGGGGGCCGGCACAGGCGACGCTGGCTTGCCCTCGGCATCGCCGCGGCGCTGGCGCTCATCGTCGTCTTCGCGGCGGTCCTGCCGGGCCTCGCCCTCGGCTCCGACCGGGCCCGGGCGCTCGTCGTCGAGCGGCTGGAGAACCTGACGGGACGCAACGTCTCGATCGACGGGCGGATCGACTTCGCGATCCTGCCGCGGGCGCGGCTCAGCCTCGAACACGTGCGGCTCGGCGACGACGACCTCACCGTCGACACGCTGGTCGCCAATTTCAGCCTGTTCGACGTGATCTCCGGCAAGGGCGACATTTCCCGGCTGGTGCTGGTGCGGCCGGAATGGCGCTCGGCGCACGCGCCCGCAGCTTCCGGCGAGGCGGCGACCGCGGCGGCGGTCGCCGGGCTTTCGACGCCGGGCACCGGCAGCGGCCTCCTCCTCGGCCTGCGCTCGCTGCTGCCGCGGCTCGGCGGCATCCACCAGATCGAAATCCGCGACGGCCTGTTCCGGCCGGCCGGCCCGGGCTTTGCCGGCCCACGCGGCGTCAGCAACGCCAATCTCGAAATCGGCCAGTCGGGCTCCGGCGACACGTTGCGGCTTTCCGGCGGCTTCGTCTGGAACGGCCAGCCGACGACGGTCGATCTCGAAGTCTCCAGCGACCGGCCGCTGCGGGAGGGCGGCGCCGGCAATCTCGACTTCCGCGTCGATTCGCCCGCCCTCAGCGCCGACTTTTCCGGCACCGTGGCGATCGCCGACTTCCGCGAGGCGGCGGGGCGCCTGCGCATCGACACCCAGTCCTTCACCCGGGGCATCGAGTGGCTGTTCGCGCCGAAGACGCGGGTGCCCGAACTCGGCGCGATCACGCTGGCCGGCGACCTGTCGCTCTCCGGCGACAATGCCGAGCTGCGCCAGGCCGATCTCAGGATCGCCGGCTCCGAGGGGCATGGCGCCATGGAGGCCCGCTTCGACGGGGCGCTGCCGGTGGTCGGCGGCACGCTCGCCTTCAACGAGCTCAATCTCACCCCCGTCGCCCGGTCGATCGCGCCCTATCCGCGCAATCCGTTCGACTTCGAGCGACCGCTCGGCGTCGAGTTCGCCAATCTCCTGCAGATGGAGATCCGGCTGTCGGCGAGCGATCTCGTGCTCGGCACGATCCCGTTCCGGGACGTCGCGGCGGTGATCAGCGCCGGCGGCGGCGTCGCCAAGCTCGACGTCGGCGACGCGACCTTCTTCGGCGGGCGGGGCCAGGCGGCGCTGACCGTCGACGGCACCGCGGCCGAACCGCAGGTCAGCGGCTGGGTCAGCGCCAGCGGCATCGACACGGCGAGCCTGATGAACGGCCTCGCGATCCAGTCAATCGGCCTCACGGGCACCTCGGCCGTCAGGGCGAAGATCGCGACGCCGGCCGAGAACTGGCGCTCGATCCTGTCCAACCTCGCGGTCAGTGCCCGCTTCAGCACGTCGGGCGGCGCGCTGTCGGGCTTCGACCCGACGGTCTTCGCCGAGCCTGGCGCACGGCCGCTCGCGGCGGGAACGCACGGCGGCACGATCCCCTTCGACGCGCTCGAGGCGAAACTGGAACTCGTCGGGACGACGATCGATCTCGACCAGATGACGCTGCGCAACGAAGCCGGAACGCTGACCGCCAGCGGCCGCTATTTTGCCAAGAACAACGTCGTCGCCGTGAAGGGGACGTTCGCGCCCAAGACCGTCACCCCGGCATCGGCGGAAACGCCCACGGCGGCTGCCGTCACGGCGGCGGGCGGCGGCGCAGCAGAGGCGGGGAGCGGAGGGACGACCGGCGTTTCCTTCGTCATGGCCGGCCAATGGCCGGATCCATCCGTCACCACGACCCCGCTTCCCGACCAGTGATCGCCTCTCGCCGGGCCCGCCGCGACACGCCGGGCTCCGGCCGGTCTCGGTTCGCTCAAGCTCCGGGGCGCAGAGTCGCCGCGATCGTCAGAGGATCCTCCCCGTCATGACCAACACGAAACGAACGTCGCCCATGTTCTGCGCCGGACATCACGCCCATTCGGACGATCCCGATCGAAACGCCCGCGGCGGGGCCGGAGGCGTGCCGCGCGTCCGACCCGCGCTCCTCGCCCTCGCGCTCGCCTCGCTGTTTGCGGGCTCGCAGCCGGGCGCGGCGCAGTCGGTCGTCCATCTCGGCGGGTCCGACACGGCTCGCCCGGCGGCGACGGGCACGGGCGCCGGCTGCGACGTCGACGGCTATCACGCCGCCCTCGGCAAGATCCGCTCCGAGCAATATGCCGCGATCAAGACCGCGAAGGATACCGCGCTGCAGCCGGACGAGACCCTGCCCGGCCGGCTGATCTACACGCCGATCGTCCCGCCGCGCAGCACCGAGGGCCGCAAGGCGCTGATGGCCGCCAGCCAGCTGGCACGCATGCGCAACCGCCCGGCCTGGACGGCGAGCACCGACGCCCGCTGGGTCATGGGCGAGGTGTCGAACGAGCTCGGCCGCTATCTCGGCCAGGAGAAGACGGCCTATCTCTGCTACGGCGTCCCGGACTACATGAAGACCATGCGCGGCTATCTCGCCCGCGCCGGCGGCGACGTCGCGTCGCTCGACGCGCTGAAATCCGCCGAGGCCGACATCGCCTCGAAGACCATCCTCGCGACGCTTTCCGCGCTCCGTCCTGTGCCGCTGCCGACGCCCGCGCCGACCGACCATGGCATGGCGGCCGGACAGGGCGACCTGCGGCCGGCCGTCGGCACCGGCGCAAGCGCCGAGGCCGCCCCGGCGAGCGCCGGGCCCGGCGACGGCACCCCATCCGCGGAGACCGGCGCCACGGCGGCTGAAACGCCCGTCACCGCGAGCGCCGCCTCCGGGACGGACGCCGACGTCGGGGGCGACCTCGCGCCGCTGACCGAGCCGACGCCGATCCCGCTCGCGAGCGACGACGACCGCCTCGCCGCGCTCGACAGGCTCGTCGACGCCGCGAGGCGCAGCGGCGCCCTGCCCGAAGACGACGCCGCCCCGGCCGGCCCCGGCACCACGGCGTCCCTCGACGCGGCAGGCGCGCCGACCGCCAACGACGCCTCCCCTGCGAGCCGGCCGGTGCTGGCCCGGCTGCAGGCGCTGCGGCCGCTCGTCTACGGCTCGCAGTCGCCGATCAGCGACGTCGCGGTGCGCCGCCGCCTGATCGACGGCTTCTCCGCCATCGAGATCGTCGACTATCTCGACCATCGACCGGCGGAGAGCGCCGATTCGGTGCCCGCGGCGATCGGCCGGACGCTCGACGCCATCGAGGCGGCGCACGCCGCAACCTGCGGCTGCGGCGGCAACTGACGCGGCGGTCGGCGGCACCGCCGGCCTTTCGTCATACGGTCCTCGTTCGCATCGTCGGGGTCAGGCCCCGGCGGCGAGGCGCTCGTCGCGGGCCTGGCGCACCAGCCGCCGCTTGTTCAGCAGCGTCGTGACCACCACCCCGGTCGCGACGATGGCGATGAGGATGGTGCACACGGCGTTGATCTCCGGCGTCACGCCGAGCCGCACCTGGCTGTAGATCTTCATCGGCAGCGTCGTCGCCCCGGGACCGGTGGTGAAGGAGGCGATGACGAGGTCGTCCAGCGAGAGGGTGAAGGCGAGCATCCAGCCGGCGGCGACGGCGGGCCAGATCAGCGGCAGCGTGACCTGGAAGAGCGTGACGGTCGGCGTCGCGCCGAGGTCCATCGCGGCATCCTCGAGCGACCGGTCGAAGGTCAGGAGCCGCGACTGCACCACCACGGTGACGAAGCACATGGTAAAGCTGATATGGGCGAGCGTCACCGTCCAGAAGCCGCGGTCCATGTCGATGGCGACGAAGAACAGGAGCAGCGACAGGCCGGTGATCACCTCCGGCATGACCAGCGGCGCATAGACCATCCCGGTCATCAGCGTGCGGCCGAAGAAGCGCCGGTAGCGCGACAGGGCGATCGCCGCCATGGTGCCGAGGAGCGTCGCGACGCTCGCCGACAAGAGCCCGACCCGCAGCGTCACCCAGGCCGCCTCCATCAGGCCGCGATTGTGCCAGAGCTCGCGGTACCAGACCGTCGAAAAGCCCGCCCAGACGGTGACGAGCTTCGAGGCGTTGAAGGAATAGACGACGAGGGTGAGGATCGGCAGGTAGAGGAAGGCGAAGCCGAAGACCAGCGAGACGACGTTGAATTTCGAGATCCGCCCGGTCATCAGCCCGCCCTCGCCTGCTGGCGCTGGAAGATCACGATCGGCACGACGAGGATCGCGACGAGCACGACCGCGACCGCAGAGGCGACCGGCCAGTCGCGATTGGTGAAGAACTCCAGCCAGACCGTCTTGCCGATCATCAGGGTGCGCGAGCCGCCGAGGAGATCGGGGATCACGAACTCGCCGGCGGCCGGAATGAATACCAGGAAGCAGCCGGCGACGACGCCCCGCAGCGACAGCGGGAAGGTGATCGTCCAGAACGCCTTCAAGGGCGGCGAGCCGAGATCCGCCGCCGCCTCGATGAGGCTGTGGTCCATGCGGTCGAGGCCGGCATAGATCGGCAGCGTCATGAAGGGCAGGTAGGAATAGACGATGCCGATGAAGATCGCGACGGGCGTGTTGAGGATGACCAGCGGATCGTGGATCACGCCGATCGACATCAGCAGCTGGTTGAGCAGCCCTTCCGGCTTGAGGATGGCGATCCAGGCGTAGACGCGGATCAGGAAGCTCGTCCAGAACGGCAGGATCACCAGCATCAGCAGCGTCGTGCGCCATGCCGGCGGCGCCTTGGACATGCCGTAGGCCAGCGGGTAGGCGATGAGCAGCGTCAGCAGCGTCGACGCCGCGGCGATCGCCAGGCTGAGGACGTAGGCGTTGAAATACAGTTCGTCGCCGGCGATCCAGAGATAGTTGTCGAAGGAGAGCTGCTGCAGCGCGCTCCACCAGGTCGACGGGTCGCCGAAGGTCGGGCGATAGGGGGGCATCGCCACGGCGGTCTGCGACAGCGAGATCTTGATGACGATGAGGAACGGGACGAGGAACAGACCGACGAGCCAGAGATAGGGCACGGCGATGACCACCGGGCGGAACAGCCCGCGCGAGGCCGGGCGCCGCGCAGCCCGGACTTCCGCATCGCCCTGCCGGCCGCTGCCGATCTCCGTCTTTCGGCCGGGCTCGCCCATCCGTCGCCCCTACTGCGTCAGGACGAGGCCGGCGTCCTCGTCGAACTGGACGAAGGCCCGGTCGTGCCAGGTGAGCTGCAGGGCGCCCTGCCGGGTGGCGTTGACCATCGACACCTTGACGGTCGCGCCGTTGTCGAGCCGGACGTGGAAGGCGGTCACCGGGCCGAAATAGGCGATGTCCCAGACCTCGCCCGCCATGGCGTTCGGGCCCGGGATCGGATCGGCGGCGATCTTCAGCTTTTCCGGCCGCAGCACGTAGGAGACCTTCTGGGACGTCCCGAGCTTCGCCTCGCTGACCACCGCGATCGTCAGGCCGGCATCCGTCTCGATGACGGCCCGGTCGCCCTCGACCGAGCGCACCGTCCCTTCGAAGAGATTCACGTTCCCGACGAAATCGGCGACGAAGCGCGAATTCGGTGCCTCGTAGATTTCCGCCGGCGTCGCCACCTGCATGATCCGCCCCCGGTCCATGACGGCGATCCGGTCGGCCAGCGTCATCGCCTCCTCCTGGTCGTGGGTGACCATGATGAAGGTGATGCCGAGCTGGTGCTGCAGGTCGGCGAGCTCGAACTGCGTCTCTTCCCGCAGCTTCTTGTCGAGCGCGCCGAGCGGCTCGTCGAGGAGCAGCACCTTGGGGCGCTTGGCGAGCGAGCGGGCGAGCGCGACGCGCTGGCGCTGCCCGCCGGAAAGCTGGTCGGGCTTGCGCCGCGCATAGTCCTCGAGCTTGACGAGCTTCAGGACCTGCCCGACCCGGTCGGCGATCTCGCTCCTCGCCATCCCCTCCTGGCGCAGGCCGAAGGCGATGTTCTTCTCGACGCTCATATGCGGAAACAGCGCGTAGGACTGGAACATCATGTTGACCGGCCGCCGGTAGGGCGGGATGCCCGACAGATCCTCGCCGTCGAGGACGATGCGGCCCTTCGTCGGCGTCTCGAAGCCGGCGAGCATGCGCAGAAGCGTCGACTTGCCGCAGCCCGATCCGCCGAGGAGGGCGAAGAACTCCTTCTCGAAGACGTCGAGGCTGAGATCGTCGACCGCCTCGAAGTCGCCGAACCGTTTGGTGACGCCTTCGAAGCGGATGAACGGCGCCGCCCCCCGGTCCAGCCAGGGAGCGAAATCACGACGGATGCTGCCCAGGGATTTCATGGCGCAGACAGCGCCTTCGGCCGCATACTCGACATTGCGGCCCAGCTCACACGATGCATGTGCCTCCCTACTGCCCCGTCACGATGCTCGTCCACAAACGGGTCTGCATGCGTTGCGCCTTCGGTCCCTTCGGCAGGATCGCAGTGAGCCGCTTCTGCGTTTCGGCCGGCGGGTAGACGCCCGGATCGTTCAGGATGTCCTCCTTCACGAATTCCTTCGCCGCGAGATTCCCGCTCGCATAATTCACCACATTCGAGGCTTTGGCGATCACCTCCGGGCGCATCAGGTAGTTCATAAATTCGTGCGCCGCTTCCGGATGCGGCGCATCGGCCGGGATCGCCATGTTGTCGAGCCAGATCACCGCGCCTTCGCGGGGGATGACGTAGCGGATCTCGACCCCTTGCCCCGCCTCCTCGGCCCGGTCGCGCGCCTGCAGCATGTCGCCCGACCAGCCGTGCGCCATGCAGATGTCGCCGTTGGCGAGCGCCTGGATGTTCTCGGAGGAATGGAACTTGCGGATATAGGGCCGGATCTTCAGCAGAAGCTCCTTCACCTTGTCGAGATCCGCCGGATCGTCGGAGTTCGGATCGAGGCCGAGATAGATCAGCGCCGCCGGCACCACTTCGTCCGCCGTGTCGAGCACGTAGATGCCGCAGTCGGCGAGCTTGGCCGCCAGCTTCGGATCGAACAGGAGCGCCCAGGTGTCGAGCGTCTGGTCGTCGCCGAGGCGCTTCTTCACCTCCTTGACGTTCAGGCCGAGCCCGGTCGTGCCCCACATGTAGTTGATGGCGTACTGGTTGCCGGGATCGTAGACGGCGAGCCGCGCCATGATCTCCGGATCCATGTTCTTCAGGTTCGGCAGCTTCGACTTGTCGAGCGCCTGGAACACCCCGGCATTGATCTGCCGGGCGAGGAAGCTGCCGGTCGGGACGACGACGTCGTAGCCGGTACCGCCGGTGAGCAGCTTGGTCTCCACGAGTTCGTTGGAATCGAACACGTCGTAGACCACCTTGATGCCGGTCTCCTTGGTGAAGTCCGTCAGGATCGATTCGTCGATGTAGTCGGACCAGTTGTAGACGTTGACGACCTTGTCCTCCGCCAGCGCCCCGCCGGCATGGAGGAGCGGGGCGACGAGACCGACGCTCGCCGCAAGCCGCACCAGAAAATGCTTCATCATCGGAACACCCCTTCCCGCATTTCGACCGCTTGCCGCATGCGGTGCCGCGCCAGCCGCAGGCGCGTCACCGCGGCCGCAACCATAGCGGCAACGCTCGCGGGATTCCTAGCCCGTCGACGCCGGGAAATGAAACAATGCCCCGCCCTGCTCAATCCGGCGTCAGGCGGACCATGAAGCGGGCGTCCGGGCCGTAGCCGGACAGCGCGTGCGGCGCGACGTTTCCCGAAGCATCGGCAAAGCCGAAGCGCCGCCAGAACGGCGCCGTGCCGTAGACGGAAACGAGGCAGATGCGGGGAAAATCCGCCGCGGCGTCGATCAGCCGCGCGACGACCGTCTCGGCGTGGCGGCGGCCGCGATGTTCCGGCGCCACCGCGACGTCGTGCAGATAGAAGGCGTCGGCGTCGCGGGCGATGGCACCGAGCAGCGTGTTCAGCTTCGGCGGCTCGGGAAAGCGGATCGGATGGGCGATCGCGTAGCCGGCGAGGCCGCCTTCCGCCGAAAGCACGAAGCAGCCGGCGGGAAACAGCGACAGCCGCTCTTCGAAGACGGCGGCATCCTCGGGCAGGCCGGGGTGGATGCGGCCGGCGAGACGGCAGAGGTCGGAGAGGTCGTCGGCCGTCATCTTCCGCCAAGCTGCGGCCTGAGGGCCGGGCGGATGGCGGAGGAGACCGCCGGCGCCCTCGCCCGCCATGTCAGCGGTGCTTCTGTCCCTCGCCGTAGAACAGCGTCTCCCACTTCTTGTGGGCCTTGTAGCCCTCACGGATGAAAGGCGTGAACACCGCCATGTTGAGGACGGCCTTGTTGGTCATCTTTGCGGGGAAGTTCAGAGGCTTCTCGAAGTCGACGAACAGCACCACCCGCACCTTGTCGGAGTGGTTCCAGGCCTCGTGTTCATAGGCGTCGTCGAAGATCAGCGCCTTGCCTTCCTGCCAGTGGCAGACCTGGTCGTCGACCCTGATCGCGATCTTCTCCGGCTCGTCCGGCACGATCAGGCCGAGATGGAAGCGCAGGACGCCGTTATAGGGGCCGCGGTGCGGCGGCAGGTGCTTGCCTGGCTCGAAGATCGAGAACATCGCCGACTTGAGGCCGGGAATCTTCTGCAGGATGCGCCAGGTCTCCGGGCACTGGGCGATGGCGTTCTCGGAGGTGATGCCGTAGCCGCAGAGGAAGAAGGTTTTCCAGTTCTTGTCGGAGGAGATCGAGCGCACCTCCGAGGAAATCTCGTGGAAGGCCGGCAGTTCGCCCTTGCGCACCAGCACCTTGTCGAGCTCGGCACGGATCAGCTGCCATTCGCTCTCGACCTCCCGGGCCCAGGGGAAGGCGTCTGTCTCGAAGACCGGCGGGTTGCCGACGGCCGAATATTTCAGGTTCAGCGCCTCGGCGCCGTCGACCATCTTCTGGACCGCGCGGGCCGCGAGCCCGGGCCGGGTCATCGTGTCTTCCAGACCGGTCGTCTTGAGTTTCTGCTGACTGACGCTCTTGTCCATGGTTCTACGCTTCGCTTTCACCGTTGCGTCCGGCCCGCCGCCTGGAGACTGCGGCGGCGGGGGCGGTAAACCCCCGCGCCGAGTGTCCATGACGGTTCGGTGACGGGTAAAATCCCGCGATCGGACGGCTCTCCCGCCGATTTGGACCTCGCCTCATTGGAAGTCAAACGCCGACAGCCCAGTGACCATCTCGTCGAGGCCGAGCGGCCGGGTCAGCGGCGGCTCGGCCCTCGCGAGGCAGCCCTGGCGCTCGCACAGCCGGCAGGCGGGCCCGATTTTCAGAGAGGTCGACCGCTCGCCGAGATGCCGGCCGTAGACCGTCTCGTCCTTGAAGCCGAGATCGCAGCCGATGAGGATGGCGGTGCGGCGCGGCCGCTCTTCGAACCCCCCCGTCAGCCCCTCGAGCGTCCGGGCGACGAGCAGGAACTCGGCGCCGTCCGGCATCTCGGCCCGTTCGACGATGATCTGGCCGGGCTGGGCGAAAGCAGCATGGATCGGCAGCTTCGGACAGCCGCCGCCGAATCGCTGCACCGGGAAGCCCCGCGCCCCGGCCCGGCGGAAGCGGTTGCCGGCATTGTCGACCTCCAGCATGAAGAACGGCACGCCCGGCGCACCCTGCCGCTGCAGCATGGTCAGCCGGTTCGCCGCCTGCTCGAAGGACACCTGGAACCGCGCCTTGAGCACGTCGACGTCGTAGGCGGCGCGCTCGGCAGCCGTCTGGAAGGCGCCGTAGGGCATCATCAGCGCATGGGCGGCGTAGCGCACGATCTCGAAGCGGGCGAGCCGCCGCGCCTCGTCGCTGGCGAAGCCGAAGGTTCGCGCCTCGGCCTCGATCACGTCGGAAAACACCAGCTGGCAGACCTCCATCGCGGTCTCGCGCATCCTGTCGGCGATCGACAGCCGCTCGGAGAGGAACAGCCGCCGCGAATGCCGGTCGAAGCGCCGGCGCCAGAGCGGCATGGTCGCGACCGGCAGGATGCGCACCGAGATCTCGTGTTCCTTGCGCAGGAAGGCCCGCATGGCGCCGAAGAGATCGTCCCCGGGCGCGAGCCGTGCATGCAGCGCCTCGGCCGCCGTTTCGATGGCGGCGAAGAAGTTCGGCCGGTTCTCGAACACCTCGTGGACTTCGTCGATCGGCAGGCGGGTGCCGGCCGAGCCGAGGATGCGCCCCTCGCGGGCGAGAAGCTGCGAAAGATCGGAAAGCCGCGCCTGCTGCTCGCGATAGGCCCGGTAGAGCTTGGCAACACCCGCGGCGGCGTTCGGCGCCGCGTCGGCGAGCTCGACGAGTTCCTGGTCGCCCGGCAGTTCGCCGGCAAGGAGCGGATCGGAGAAGATCGCCTTCAGCTCGGTGAAGACGCCCTCCTGCCGCCCGGTCTCCAGGTCGGCGAGATCGACCTTGTAGGTCTGGGAGAGCTTGAGGATGAGCTGCACCGTCAGCGGACGCTGGTTGCGCTCGATGAGGTTGAGATAGGACGGCGAGATGCCGAGTTCCTCGGCCATCGCGGTCTGGGTCAGGCCGAGCCCGTTGCGGATGCGGCGGATGCGCGGCCCGGCGAAGATCTTGTTCTCGGCCATCGCGCGGGCTCAGCCCGCCAGCCGGCGGATGCCGGCGCGACACGAGACGCGGCCGGCCGTCCCCGGCCGCCAAGGCGCCGGCGATTCCTGCCTCAGGCGGTCAGCCGCGGGCCGGACTTGCGTGCACATGCGGGCCCCGGCCCGCGCATGTAGTGACGCTCCGGCCGGTAGCTCGGCCGGATGAATTCGACGACGGTTCGGATCATCAACGTGATGAGATTCGTGCCTGACATGACACCCTCGAAAGCCCGGTTCCTCTTCCCCCCAGTGGAACCACCAGACTAATGTCCGAAGCTTGATAAATTGCGAATGAATTGAGGCGGTTAGGCACATATCCATACCATCGGTCGGGCTGATTTCAGGCAGATCTCGCGGCATTGGGCGAATCCCGGCGCCCTGCGGCATCGGCGCCACAACGGGCTAGGTCGCCGACACACCTGCGCAAACGCACTTTTACTGATTTGACAATTTTACTGCCTGGGCTTGTCAAAGCAAGACAAGGCAACGCGATTTCCGCGGCTCGACGGTGCGAATCGCCTTCGCATCCCTGCAAGTCCATGACAGATAAGTCGGCAAGCGATCCGGCAACGCATGAGAGCGGGGTCGCGGACACCGCATCCGTGGAGGGTTGGCAATGACCGATTTTTACAATCTCGTTCCTTCGGCGCCCGAGGGCCGCTTCGACGACACCGACCGCCCCTACGGCGTCGAGGACGTGAAACGCCTGCGCGGCTCGGTGCAGATCCGCCACACGCTCGCCGAAAACGGCGCCAACCGCCTGTGGCAGCTGATCCATTCGGAAGATTACGTCAATTCGCTCGGCGCGATGACCGGCAATCAGGCGATGCAGCAGGTCCGGGCCGGGCTGAAGGCGATCTATCTGTCGGGCTGGCAGGTCGCCGCCGATTCCAACACCGCCTCGGCGATGTATCCCGACCAGTCGCTCTATCCCGCCAATGCCGGTCCGGAGCTCTGCCGCCGCATCAACCGCACCCTGCAGCGCGCCGACCAGATCGAAACGTCGGAAGGCAACGGCCTGTCGGTCGAGACATGGTTCGCGCCGATCGTCGCCGACGCCGAGGCCGGCTTCGGCGGCCCGCTCAACGCCTTCGAACTGATGAAGGCCTATATCGAGGCGGGCGCCGCGGGCGTCCATTTCGAGGACCAGCTCGCTTCGGAGAAGAAGTGCGGCCATCTCGGCGGCAAGGTGCTGATCCCGACCCAGGCGCATATCCGCAACCTGACCGCCGCGCGACTCGCCGCCGACGTCATGGGCGTGCCGACGCTGGTGGTGGCGCGCACCGACGCCGAGGCCGCCAAGCTCCTGACCTCGGACATCGACGAGCGCGACCAGCCCTTCGTCGACTACGACGCCGGCCGCACGCCGGAGGGCTTCTACCGGGTCCGGAACGGCCTCGAGCCCTGCATCGCCCGCGCCATCGCCTATGCTCCCTATTCCGACCTCATCTGGTGCGAGACCTCGAAGCCCGACCTCGATCAGGCGCGGCGCTTCGCCGAGGCGGTGAAGAAGGAGCATCCGAACCAGCTCCTCGCCTACAACTGCTCGCCCTCCTTCAACTGGAAGAAGAACCTCGACGACGCGACGATCGCCAAGTTCCAGCGCGAACTCGGCGCGATGGGCTACAAGTTCCAGTTCATCACCCTCGCCGGCTTCCACCAGCTGAACTACGGCATGTTCAGCCTCGCCAAGGGCTACCGCGAGCGGCAGATGGCGGCCTATTCGGAGCTGCAGCAGGCCGAATTCGCGGCGGAGAGCCAGGGATTCACCGCGACGCGCCACCAGCGCGAGGTCGGCACCGGCTATTTCGACGCGGTGTCGATGGCGATCACCGGCGGCCTCTCCTCGACGACCGCCATGGGCGAATCGACCGAAAGCGCGCAGTTCCGCAAGGAAACGGCGCTTCACGTCGCCGCCGAGTAAGCCTTCCGGGCGAGCGGATCGCCCGCTGGGGCATCGGTCGGGCCACGCCGCCGTGGCCCGCCCCGGGACCGGACGGCTTTGGGAGAGCCGTCCGGTCTCCACCCGCAACCAATCGCTTCCGCCGGCTCTCCCGACCGCCGGCGGTCCCGACGTCAAGCGCCGCCCGACCGGACGGCACCGGGCAGCGGCCGCCGCAAAGCGACGCCGCCGCCGACAAAATCAAGGGAGTTCATCATCATGAGTGCAGTCGCCACCGACCATGACCGCCCGCGCACCCGCGTCAAGGAACGGGCCGAGGAGCAGGCCTCCGCCATGGACGACACGCAGCAGGCGGCCATCCGCATGCTCGCCAACGATCTTCACCGCCTCAACCAGTCGGTGATGAAGGCGGTCGAATCGGGAGTCTCGGTGGAGCTCGTCCGCTCGGCCCGCCATCACGGCGGCAACGGCAACTGGGGTGACCTGTTGATCCCGGTGGTGCTGAAGAGCGGCGACTGAGGGGGAAGGGTTGGATGAGTGGCTCGGGCCTTCGTCGACGCGACCCATCAGGCAGGCGGTACCTGAGGCTCTGAAGCACCGCTTGCCACGGCAGCTCGATTTCAAACATCGCGCCAGACCGGGAACGAGTTTTCGCCGTTAGCACTCACTGTCTCGATCCGAGGCGATGCGAATCGTCATTCGCCCAACCGTTCCATCATTCGCAGCACTGCCGGCCGCAAGGCCGGCAGATGCACGTCCAGGATCGACTGGATGTCACTCTCGTTGATCCGGTAATATTCGTGACGAAGGAAATTGCCGAGGCTGATGATTCTCTGCCATGGCACCGTGGCCTCTTGGTCCCGCAATTCGGCGGGCAACTCCTTCGCCGCTTCTGAAATGATCTGCAGCGCTCGCTCGGTGGCGCGGATGAGCAGGAAGTCGGCAAGGATCGCGTCGAATGTGAGCCCTTCGGTGTGGGCCATGATGCCGTCGATGTTTTCCAGAATGTGCCCAAGCCGGACGCGTGGGTCCTTCGCGGAGGACATTAGAAGATCCGGATAGCGCTGTTTTCAATGGAAGGCCGATAGGCTGCCACGATGCGGTCGCGAGTGCTGAAGCCTATTTCAATTCCGGGGAAAGCCTTTTCCAGTTCCTCATACGGTGCGAGGAAATCCATGATGTCTCTGTCTCCGCCATCGACGAAATCGGCGAGCAGGTCGATGTCGCTGTCCGGCCCGGCCTCGTTGCGGGCGTAGGAGCCGTAGAGATACAGCGCCGCCACCCCCAGGCTGCGCATCCGCGGCTCGATGGCTTTCAGACGGGTAAGGATCGCATCGCGGTTCATGCGCGCAGGCTACAGCATCGGCCCGAAAATCGGAATCGATTTTCGGAAAGCACGATGCGGTGATCCACTCAGTCGGACCGTACTTTGCGCGTCCGAATGGACGCGCGTCGCTCTGAGCCGATCGGCGAGCGGTGTCACAGGAAACCTTTCCCAGCGATGTCTGCGTCGTGGCGGCATCCGCAGTCGGCGCTGATAGTCCGGCCGGCACGACTTGGCCCGGCAGTTTCCGCCGGCGCCGATGCTTCCAAGCTTTACGATTGACTTGACCTCACGCTGCGTCTCAATTGGAGCGGGGCAGAGAGGATCGTGTCCGTGGCGGCGATGCCGGCGCGTCGAGCGGCCGTTACGCAGGTTCTGTCCGAATGCCCCAAGCCACTTCGATGCGCCGCCCGATCGTTCCTGCGGTCCAACTTCTTGCCGCGAGCCTCGGCCTCGTTGCGGCCGCCCTTCCTGTCCCCCCTGCCTCGGCCGCCGAAGTCACGATCCGGCCCGACCTCTTCGCCCGGGCGGTGGCGATGAAGCGGCTGTTCCCGCCGCGCTCGCTCGCCGGCACCGAAGGCATGAAACCGGAGGACGACAGCGCCTTCACCGGCCTCGCCGCATTTCCGGCCGGCACCGGCGACGGCGCCAATCCGGCGGTCATCCGGATCGAGGGCGAGATCGTCAAGGGCGACGCGGAGCGCGTGAAGCAGGCCTTGCAGGAGGGGCCGCACTATCCGCTGGTGATCTCCTTCGACAGTCCCGGCGGCGTCTTCGCCGAGGCGTTCCGCATCGCCGAGGTGCTGCGCTACGACATCGAGAGCCAGGACCCGCGCATCGCCGGACTGATCGTCCTTGCCGGCGACGAATGCCTGTCGGCCTGCGCCATCGCCTTCGCCGCTTCGGTCGACCGTGCGCATCCCGACACCGATACCCGCTTCGTCGAAAAGGGCGGCAAGCTCGGCTTCCACATGCCCTACATTCCGGAAGGCACCGACACGAGCGGCACCGGGGCGGAGCAGATGCTCGGGCTCGGCTACGACGTCGCGGCCGAGATGGTCGGCCTTCTGGAGGAGAGCGCCAACCCGCCGGGGCTCTTGTTGCGCATGCTGCGCCATCGCACGGCCTCGTCCTTCTACGTCCTTGCGGGCGACCTCGAAACCTGGCGAATGAGCTTCACGCCTGTCGCCGCAGCCGGCGACGTCAGCGAGATCGGCCTCGCCGGCCTCGACACGATCGCCGTCGGCCAGCTCTGCAACCTCGTTCTGAAAGCCGGGCCCGTCCGCATGTCGGCGGCGCAGGACGAGTTCTGCGACTTTCAGCTCGGCGCGACCGCAGCGGACGAACTCAAGGGCGGCAAGCTGATCTCGGACCTCCTGCGCGACGGTGCCCGATCCCTCAACGCCACCTGCGGCTGGTTCACCTGCCAGATGCGCACCGACGAGGCGGGCCGCGTCGGCATCTCGGTCTGGCGCGGCAGCGAGGGCTGCAAGGAGCTGGAGGATCCGTTTCCGAGCGGGATGTGCCCCGCCCCTGCCGCCGGCGTCGACACCGTCAGCAATTTCCTCCTCGCCGAGGCCTATTCCTGCCGGGACGGCAAGATCCTGCCCGCCACCTTCACGGCCGAGAGCCCGGCGAAGATCAAACGCGACGTCTATCTGCGCGACGCGCCGAGCCGCAACGGCCAGGTCGTCGCCACGCTGCGGGCGGAGAGCGAGGTCGAGGTCGGCGGCTGCCGGGTCACGACGGACGATCAGGGCGTCTGGTACGCCGTCGAGAGGGGCGGCACGCGGGGCTGGGTGTCGGCGCGGTTCGTCGGCGGCCATGCAGAACGCTTCGCCTATCGCGGCGATCGCTTCGCCATCGAGCCGGCGGCTGGCGGCGGCGACTGACCGGCCGTCGGTCCAGGCCGGGCGGGACGGACACTGCCGCGCCCGTGACCAGGAGACGGCGGCACGAATCGAGCCCGGTGCCGGTTCCCCAGAAACGCGAAATCCCGGTGGCCCTGACGGACACCGGGATCTCGATGAACTTTAAGCTCTTGGGTCGAAGACCGACCCGATCGCCTGCCGGCCGCGCGAGCGCTGCGATCAACCGGCCCGGGCGGACTCAGCCGGCCTTGGCGAACGCGACGTCCTTCTTGCGGCGCACGCGCACCACAACGTCGACATTGACGATCTCCATCCCCTCCGGCGGCTCCGGCAGCTCGTCGAGCTTCAGGGTGCCGAGCGGGATGTCGACCATCTGGTTCTCCTCCTCGAGGAAGAAGTGGTGATGGTCGGAGGTGTTGGTGTCGAAATAGGTCCGCTGTCCCTCGGCCGAGAGCGGCCGGACCAGCCCGGCATCGGTGAACTGGTGGAGGGTATTGTAGACGGTGGCGAGCGAAACGGTTTCGCCGGCCTTGTGAGCTTCCTCGTAGAGTTCCTCGGCGGAAAGATGCCGGTCACCGGCGCCGAACATGAGGTTGCAGAGCGCGACGCGCTGGCGCGTCGGCCTGAGCCCGACGGAGCGGAGGCGCTCGAACACGCAGAAACTCTGCGACCGTGTCTGCTTTTCCATTCTCGAAGATGCCATCGTCCGGAATTTCGTTCACCCGCCAGCCGAAGCTGGGGGTCATAGCTTCTCTGCCCCATAGCACAGGAGGGCAGAGCGCGCATCAAAAATTAGCGATATTCCTGACGAAATTCATCATGTTTGCCGCAGATCGCCCGCTTCCTCGTGCTCATAGCATGGATCAGCCCGGGCATCCCCCCGCCTTTGCGAGGGCGTCGAGCGCCTTGCCCGAGCCCGCCAGCGGCAGGTCGTAGCGCCCGGCCGGCGTTGCGACCTCCGCCTTGCGGCCGCGCTTCAGCGCCTCGACGAAGTCGGCCGCAGCTTGTCCCGACAGCTCCGTCGAAAGCGTCGAGCCGGCCGCGCCGCGCCGCTGGGACGGTCGGGTGCGGAATCTGCGCGCCGTCCCGTCGACGGTGACGACGACGGTGTAGCTCAGCCCGGATTCCAGCCGCACCGGAAAGCCGAAGAAGGCCAGCGACAGAGCGCCGCCGGAACAGCGAAGGGCAAGGCCGTTGAAGCCGCCGCCCGTCCAGAGGCCCGCCTGCCCCGCCTCGTAGCGCCAGCCGGCGGCCGAAGCGGCCGAGGCGGGCGCGACCGCGAGGCAGATCGCCGCAAGCGCTGCGGCTGCGGCGCGAACCGGATTGATTGGCATCGTCGCCGGCACCTTCCGAATCATGATGGCGTGCTTCGATTGTCCCGCCTCTCTGCCCCGGCGCAAGGACCCGGCCTGACGAGGCGATCTTTGAAATCCGGCAGCCGGCTCCACATCTGGACAGCGGCGAGGCGTTGCCGCATGAGGCTGGCGATCGGCCGGATGCGGCAGCAGCGCGCATGCAGGGCTCGATCGCAAGGTTTTCACGCGCGCGCCGGCCGTGCTAAGGGCGCACACGAGATCGGTCGAGAACGGCCGGCAAACACTGACAGGGCGGAAATTCGACACCGATGACAGCGCGCAAATCCTCTTTCGACTACGACGATCTCCTCGCCTGTGGTCGCGGCGAGTTGTTCGGTGCCGGCAACGCGCAGCTGCCGCTGCCGCCGATGCTGATGTTCGATCGCATTACCAGCGTCGAAGAGGCCGGCGGCGAAAACGGCAAGGGCATGATCACCGCCGAATTCGAGATCAAGCCGGACCTCTGGTTCTTCCAGTGCCACTTCCAGGGCGACCCGGTCATGCCGGGCTGCCTCGGTCTCGACGCGTTGTGGCAGCTCACCGGCTTCTTCCTCGGCTGGCTCGGCGAAATCGGCCGCGGCCGGGCGCTCGGCGTCGGCGAGGTGAAGTTTTCCGGCCAGGTCACGCCGAAGGTGAAGCTCGTCGAATACGGCGTCGAGTTCCGCCGGGTGATGCGCTCCAAGCTGAAGCTCGGCATCGCCAACGGCTGGATGAAGGCCGACGGCGAGATCATCTACCGGGCGAACGATCTGAGGGTCGGACTGTTCACCGACGGCGAGGCCGCCGCGACCGCCTGAGGCTTCCGGCGCGGGCCGGGTTTCGGCCGCCCCGCCGCAGCACGCACGAGCTCTTCCCGGACGAGACGGATCGACCATCGTTCGAGGCGCGTTTTCGCGAGACAGAAAAGGACGCACGCGATGAGACGGGTCGTCGTCACGGGCATGGGGATCGTCTCCCCCATCGGAAACGATGTCGAGGAAGTCGCCCGGTCGCTGCGGGAGGCGAAGTCGGGCATTTCCTTCGCCCCGGAATATGCCGAGCTCGGCTTCCGCAGCCATGTGCACGGCAAGCCGAGCCTCGATCCGACGACGGTCCTCGACCGCCGGGCGATGCGCTTCCACGGCGGCGGCACGGCCTGGAACCACGTCGCGATGGATCAGGCGATCGCCGATGCGGGCCTTGCCGAAGCCGACGTCTCCAACGAGCGCACCGGCATCGTGATGGGGTCGGGCGGCTCCTCGACGATCTCCATCGTCCAGGCGGCCGACATCACCCGCGAGAAGGGCCCGAAGCGGGTCGGCCCGACCATGGTGCCGAAGGCGATGGCCTCGACCGCCTCGGCAACGCTCGCCACCTGGTTCAAGATCAAAGGCGTCAACTATTCGATCTCCTCGGCATGCTCAACGTCGAGCCACTGCATCGGCAACGCCGCCGAGCAGATCCTGATGGGCAAGCAGGACGTGATGTTCGCCGGCGGCTGCGAGGATCTCAACTGGTCGCTCTCCAACCTGTTCGACGCGATGGGCGCGCTCTCCTCCGACTTCAACGACCGGCCCGAGGTGGCCTCGCGCGCCTATGACGCCGCCCGCGACGGCTTCGTGATCGCCGGCGGCGCCGGCGTGCTGGTGCTCGAGGAATACGAGCGGGCGAAGGCGCGGGGCGCGACGATCCACGCCGAGCTCGTCGGCTATGGCGCGACCTCCGACGGCGCGGACATGGTCGCCCCCTCTGGCGAGGGCGCGGTGCGCTGCATGCGCCAGGCGCTCGCCGGCTTCGACGGCAGGCGCGGCAACGCCCCGATCGACTACATCAATCCGCACGCGACCTCGACGACGGTCGGCGACCGGATGGAGATCATCGCGATCCGCGAGGTCTTCGGCGAGGCCATCCCGCCGATTTCCGGCACCAAGTCGCTGACCGGCCACAGCCAGGGCGCCACCGGCGTCCACGAGGCGATCTACTCACTCCTGATGATGCGCGACGGCTTCATCGCCGAAAGCGCCCACATCGACGAGCTCGACCCGGAATTCGAGGGCATGCCCATCGTCCGCAGCCGGAAGGACGACGTGCGCCTCGACCGGGTGCTCTCGAACTCCTTCGGCTTCGGCGGGACCAATGCCTGCCTGGTCTTCCAGCGCGTCACCGACTGAAGAAGAGAGAGACCGCCATGGGCGATCTGATGCAAGGCAAGCGCGGGCTCGTCATGGGCGTCGCAAACCACAACTCGATCGCCTGGGGCGCCGCCAAGGCGCTCGCCTCGCAGGGGGCGGAGATCGCCCTGACCTATCAGGGCGATGCCTTCGGCCGCCGGGTGAAGCCGCTCGCCGCCGAGATCGATTCGCGGCTGGTCCTGCCCTGCGACGTCGAGGATCCTGCCTCGCTCGACGCGGTCTTCGACACCCTGAAGCGTGAATGGGGCTCGATCGACTTCGTGCTGCACGCCATCGCCTTTTCCGACAAGAGCGAGCTGAAGGGCCTCTACGCCGACACCACCCGCGAGAACTTCACCCGCACGATGGTGATCTCCTGCTTCTCCTTCACCGAGGTGGCGAAGCGCGCCGCGGCGATCATGGGGAACGGCGGCTCGATGGTGACCATGACCTATGGCGGCGCCGTGCGCGTCATGCCGAACTACAACGTCATGGGCGTCGCCAAGGCGGCGCTGGAGGCCTCGGTGCGCTATCTGGCGGCCGATTTCGGGCCGCGCAACATCCGCGTCAACGCCGTTTCGGCGGGACCGGTCAGGACGCTGGCGGGCGCCGGCGTCTCGGATGCGCGGCTGATGTTCAACTACCAGCGCCGCAACGCGCCGATGCGCCGCAACACCACCATCGAGGAGGTCGGCGGCGCCGTCCTCTATCTGATGTCGGAACTCGCCAACGGCGTCACCGGCGAGATCCACTACGTCGATTCCGGCTACAACATCATGTCGATGCCGGCGCTCGACGAGTTGAAGGAGCAGGAACGCCGCAAGGTGATGGTCGAGGGCGAGGACGACGGCGAAAGCCGCGACTGAGGTCAGCCTCCGGCGTTTCGCCAGCGCGGCATCCCCTCGGGACGCCTCCGGCCCGCGGCCCTCGCCGCACGCCACCCGCCGTCCTTCTTCCCCGTCCCGCTTCAGGTGCCGTTCCGCGACAGACCGGGACCGTTCCCCGAAAGCCGCAGGGATCATCACGCTATGCGCATGAAAAAAGGGCGGCCGCGCGGCCGCCCTTTCGTCGTTTCCCGAACCTTTCGGCTTCAGCTCAGTTGCGGTTGCCGAAGAGCTGCAGGATGAACAGGAACATGTTGATGAAGTCGAGATAGAGCCGCAGCGCGCCCATCACGGCCTTGCGGCCCATGACGGCCGAGCCGTCGCCCTCGTAGTACATCTCCTTGATCTGCTGCGTATCGTAGGCGGTGAGGCCCGCGAAGACGAGCACGCCGATCACCGACACGGCGAAGGCGACGGCGCCCGAGCCGATGAAGATGTTGACGATCGAGGCGAGCACCACGCCGATCAGGCCCATGAACAGGAACGAGCCCCAGCCCGAGATGTCCCGCTTCGTCGTGTAGCCCCAGAGCGACAGCGCGCCGAAGGCCGCGGCCGTGATGAAGAACACCTGGGTGATCGATTCCTGCGTGTAGACGAGGAAGATCGTCGACAGCGACAGGCCGACCATCGCGGCATAGGCCCAGAACGTCGCCTGTGCGGCCTGAACGCTCATGCGGTGCACGCGGAACGACAGGAAGAACACCATCGCCAGCGGCGCCAGCATCAACACCCACTTCAGCGGCGACACGAAGACCGTGTAGCCGAGGTCCGTCAGGAAGAGGTCGGGGCGGACCTGGTAGGCCGTCGGCTCGGTGGTGACCGACATGGCATAGAGCGCATAGGCGGCGATGCCGGTCAGCGCGAGGCCGCCCGCCATCAGGTTGTAGACCTTCAGCATGTAGCTGCGAAGGCCCTGGTCGATGTCAGTCCGGGTACCGGCAGCGGGTACGGACCGCACGCTGGCATTCCGATAGTCAGCCATGGATCGAATTTCCTTTCTGCGTGTCCCGTCCGGTGTCCGCGCCCGGGTTCATGCGGGCGGGGAGGCGCCGCTGGCGGGACGCCCAGCAGTCCTGGCCACAATATGCGGTTTGTGGATTTGCCGCACAAGGGCGCGGGAGGTGGCGAGCGCCGAAACTCCGGCAATTGGGATTAATTCTGCGTTATCTGGGCGGCCTCGCCGCCGCCCGGCGGGCGCTCAGAGATTGCGCAGCACCGGCGCCGCCTTCTGGCCGAGGATGCGCCAGGTGCCGAGGAGGCCGAAGCCGACGGTGAGGACGAGCGAGACGACGAGCGTCGTCAGCGCCACCGTCCAGTCGAAGACGAAGGGCAGCGTCATGATCGTGTCGACGACGAACCAGGAAGCCGCGGCGCCCGCCGCGACGGCGAAGACGCCGGTGGCGAGGCCGAGGAGCAGGTATTCCGTGGCGAAGGCCCGCACCAGCGTCGCGCGCGTCGCGCCGAGGGTCTTCAGCACCACCGCGTCGTGCATGCGGCCGCGATTGCCGGCGGCGAGCGCGCCGGCGAGCACCAGCACCGAGGAGACGAGCGCCACCGCGGCGGCGACGCGGACCGCCAGGGCAAGCTGGGCGATCAGCTGGTTGACCGCGTCGAGCGCCTCCTTGACCCGCACGGTCGTCACCGCCGGAAAGGCGTTGGTGACGCCGTTGACGACGCGCTTTTCGGCCGCCTCGCCGTCGGCGTCGATCGACAGCGTCGCGAGATAGGAATGCGGCGCGCCGGCGAAGGCGTTCGGCGAGAACACCATGATGAAGTTGATGCCGAGATTCTCCCACTCGATCTGCCGGAAATTGGCGATCTTCGCCGTGATGTTGCGGCCGAGCACGTTGACGGTCAGCGTGTCGCCGATCGTCAGGCCGAGTTCGTGGCCTTCCTCCGCGGCGAAGGAGACCAGCGGCTCGCCGGCATAGTCCTTCGGCCACCACGTTCCCTCGGTGACGCGGGAATTTTCCGGCACGGCGTCGGCATAGGTGATGCCGCGATCGCCCCTCAGAACCCAGCCGCCCTTTTCCGGCGGCTTCATCTTGGCGACGTCCTCGCCCTTCAGCCGGACGATCCGCCCCCGCAGCATCGGCACGGCGTCGAGCTCGGACCCGGGGGCGAGCTCGTCGACCTTCTGGCGGAACGGCGCGATCTCCTGATTCTGGATGTCGAGGAAGAAGAAGTCGGGGGCGCGGTTGGCCAGCCCGGTGCCGATCTCGCGCCGCAGGTCGAAGTCGATGATCGCCAGCGTGACGAGCAGCGTCAGGCCGAGGCCGAGCGACAGCACCACCGACGGCGTCAGGGCGCCGGGACGGTGGATGTTGCCGACGGCGAGGCGCAGCGGCGTCGAGCGTATCTTCGGCGCCCGGCGCGCGGCCCAGGCGATGCCGGCGGCGACCAGCCGCAGGATGACGAAGGCCGCGGCGGTGCCGGCAAGGAAGATCAGCGCCACCTTGCGGTCGCTCGCCATCAGGAGGGCCAGGCCGGAAATCACCGCGGCAAGACCGATGGCAGCGCCGAGATAGCTCCAGCGCATCGCCGCGCCGCCGCCGGTGCCGGCCTCGCGGAACAGCGCCGTCGCCGCGACGTCGCGGGTCCGCCCGAGCGGGATCAGGGCGAAGGCGAGCGCGGTGAGGAAGCCGAACAAGGCGGCGAGAAGCAGCGCCCCCGGATAGACCGAGGCGCTGGCGGCGACCGGGATGACGCTTACGAGGAAGCGGGCGGTGAGGAAGGGCGCGACGACGCCGAGGCAAAGGCCGAGCAGGATGCCGAGGCCGGCCAGCGTCATGATCTGCACGAGATAGACGGCGACGACGAAGCGGCCGCTCGCGCCGAGGCTCTTGAAGGTGGCGATCACCGCGCGCTTCGAATCGAGATGCGCCCGCACGGCGTTGGCGACGCCGACGCCGCCGACGATGAGGGCGGTCAGGCCGACCAGCGTCAGGAACTGGGAGAAGCGGTCGATGTTGTCGCGCAGCGACGGCGAGGCGTTCTTCGCCGTGCGCACCTGGAAACCGAGCGGCGGGAAGTGATCGTTGGCGGGCCGCGCGGCGTCGTCCGGGTCGACGCCGGCCGGCAGCTTCACCTTGTAGGCATATTCGACGAGGCTGCCGGGCTGGACGAGGCCGGAGGCTTCAAGCGCCTGTCCGGAGATCATCAGCCGCGGCGCGAAGGCGAGGCCTTCGGCGAGAAGGTCGGGCTCGCGGTCGAGCACCGCCGTCATCGTCAGCGTCAGGTCGCCGAGCCGGAGCCTGTCGCCCGGCTTGACGCCGAGGCGGTCGTAGAGGCTCTGCGCGGCGACCGCGCCGTAGCCGTCCGGCGTCTTGCGCAGAAGGTCGGCGAGCGGCTTTACGGGTGTCGTCGCGAGGCTGCCATAGAGCGGATAGGCGGCGTCGACCGCCTTCACCTCGGCGAGCGACTGGTCGCTGCCGTCCTCGCGCCGGACCATCGAGCGCAGCGACTGGGTCGCGGAGACCTCGCCGAGCCCCGCCATGAACTTCATCTCGTCCGGCGTCGCCGGGCGCTGGTTCAGGGCGAAGCGCAGGTCGCCGCCGAGGATCGCCTTGCCCTCGTGCCGGATACCCTCCGACATCATGCCGGCGACGGAGTTCACCGCCGCGATCGCGCCGACGCCGAGGGTGATGCAGGCGAGGAAGATGTAGAAGCCCGAAAGTCCGCCGCGCATCTCGCGCAGGGCAAAGCGGCAGGCGAGGCGGAGCCGCGCCGCCCGGCCACCGGCATCTCCACCCGAAGAACGCCGCTCGGCGCGGGCGAAGCCGTCGGTGGTCGCGGTCATCGCGCCACTCCGGCAGGACCGGCCGGCGCCGCGCCCTCCGCGCCGCGCGCAACGGGCGCCAATGTGGACGCGACGGCTGCGGCCGCCCCGTGCCGACGGTCGTCGTGGATGACGCCGCTCCTGACCGCGATGGTGCGGCCGCAGCGGGACGCCAGCGACGGGTCGTGGGTGACGAGGACGAGGGTCATCTGCCGCCGCGCCTGCTCGGCGAAGAGGAGGTCGGCGACCTGCCGGCCGGTCTCCTGGTCGAGATTGCCGGTCGGCTCGTCGGCGATCAGGATCGCCGGCTCCGGCGCCAGCGCCCGGGCCATGGCGACGCGCTGCTGCTCGCCGCCGGACAGTTCGCCCGGATAGTGGCTCGCCCGCTCCCGCAGCCCGACATTGGCGAGTTCCCGCGCCGCCCGCTCGAAGGCGCCCGGCTGACCCGCCAGTTCCAGCGGCACGGCGACGTTCTCGAGCGCGGTCATGTTGGGGATGAGGTGGAAGGACTGGAAGACGATGCCGACATTCCTGCCCCTGAAGGCGGCGAGCGCGTCCTCGCTCATGCCGTGAAGGTCGGTGCCGGCGATCTCGACGAGGCCCTCGTCCGCCCGCTCGAGCCCGGCGAGCACCATCAGCAGCGTCGACTTGCCGGAGCCCGACGGGCCGACGATGCCGACCGACTCGCCCCGCTCGACGGAAAGATCGACGCCCTTCAGCACATGGACGACGCTGCGCCCGGTGCCGAGGGTCAGCTGCACGTTTCGTAAACGGATCGCCGTTTCCGCCAAGGTCTTCGCTTCCTATCTGAGAGCCCGAATGGTGTTCGCGGGTCTTTTTCTGCGGCCTCGCAAGGGCCGGCCGATCCGGCTGGCATATGGGTGACGAATGCAACGCTTCCAACCGCCCCGCGGCCGATGGACCGCGATCCTCACGGCCTTGTCATGGAGCCTCGTCCCGTGGCTCCTCGTCGCGCTGGCCGCTCCGGCGATCGCACAAGCCGCAGCCGCCGGCTCGAAGGACGATCCGATCGAGATCGTCGCTTTCGGCGACAGCCTGACCCAGGGCTACGGCGTCGCGCCCGGCAAGGCGTTCCCCGAGCGGCTCCAGGCGGCGCTGCGCGCCGACGGGCTGAACGTTTCGGTCGACAATGCCGGCGTCTCCGGCGACACGACCACCGGCGGCCTGTCACGCCTCAACTGGTCGGTGCCCGCCTCGGCCGATCTCGTCATCGTCGAACTCGGCGCCAACGACGCGTTGCGCGGCATCTCGCCGGAGATCACCCGTAACAATCTCGACGCGATCCTCAAGCGGCTGACGGAGCGCGGCCAGAAGGTCGTCTTCGCCGGCATGCTCGCGCCGCCGAACATGGGCGAGGACTATGCCGGGGCCTTCAACGCCATCTATCCGGCGCTCGCGAAGAAATATCCGGTCACCTTCTACCCGTTCTTCCTCGAGGGCGTCGCGGCACAGCCCGGCCTCAACCAGGCCGACGGCATGCATCCGAACGAGGAGGGCGTCGACAAGATCGTCGCGGCGATGAAGCCGATGATCGAAACGGCGCTCGGCGCGAAGGCGGCCGGCGAAACGCAGTCCAAAGACGCCGGAACGAACGGCACCGCCTCGAACTGAGGATCCGCCCCAGCCGCAAGAGGCTCAGCTTCCGCCGGGAGGCGAGACCCGCCGCGCCTTGCGCCGCTCGATGCCGAGGCGATGCTCCCGCCAGATGATGAAGATGCCCGCCGAGACGACGATCAGCGCGCCGAGGATCGTCGTCCACTGCAGCGGATCGCCGAACAGGAACACGCCGATCGTAATCGCGAGGACGAGCGAGGTGTATTCGAAGGGCGCGATGGTGGAGGTGTCGGCATAGCGGTAGCTCGCGGTCAGCAGCAGCTGCCCGACGCCGCCGAGGAGGCCCGCCGTGACGAGGATCGCCACATCCTGCGCCGGCGGCAGCACCCAGCCGACAGGCAGCGAAAACAGCGAGATCAGCGACGAGGTGAGCGAGAAGTAGACGACGATCGTCGCGGTCTTTTCCCGCTGCACCAGCCGGCGGATCTGGATCATCGCGACGGCGGCGAAACAAGCCGAACCGAGCGCCGCCAGTGCGCCGAGCGCCTCGCCGCTGGCAAGGCCGCCCTCGGAAAGCAGGCTGAGATTGGGCGCCGTCACGACGGAGACGCCGACGAGGCCGACGGCGACCGCCGTCCACCGATAGGCCCGCACCGTCTCCTTCAGGAAGATCGCCGCGAAGACCACGGTCAGAAGCGGGGTGCCGTAGGAGATCGAGATCCACTCGGGATAGGGAAGGCGCGGCAGCGAAAAGAACGAGAGCATCATCGAGGACACGCCGACGAGGCCGCGCAGCATGTGTCCAGGCAGGTCCTCGGTCTTCAGCGACTGTGCGAGATCGCCGAGATAGGCGAGGTAGACGATCACCGGGATCAAGGCGAAGAAGGAGCGGAAGAACACCACTTCGCCAGCCGGGATCTCGTCCCCGACCGATTTGATCATGGTCTGCATGCCGACGAAGACGACGACCGAAACGCATTTGAGGCCGATCCCGAGGGTGGGGTTCGAGTCGGCCGGCGGCGACATCGCCATCTCATCATCCCTGTCCGCGGCGAGGCGCTCGGGCGCGGACCCATGCTGGTCGAAGGAAAGGGTGGCGCCCGGCGAAAGGGCGGTATCGGGGTGTCCGTGCCGGGCGCAGTCGAAACTGATACGATTTGGTTACGATATTCCTGACGGTCGGCAAATTCCCGGCGGCGACGTGCCCTGCCCCGCACTAAAGGCCCTCACGACGGGCCTCGTCCCTCGCCCGCCGCGCCCTGGAGCGCGTTCCAGACCCTCGCCGGCGTCGCCGGCATGTCGATATGCGCGACGCCGGCGGCGCGGAGGGCATCCGCCACGGCGTTCATCACCGCCGGTGCCGCACCGATCGTGCCCGCCTCGCCGGCACCCTTGATGCCGAGCGCGTTGGTGGTGGAAGGCACGTTGCGGGTGCGGAAATCGAACATCGGCAGGTCCCAGGCCCGCGGCATGGCATAGTCCATGAAGCTCGCCGAGACGAGCTGGCCGTCCGCCGCATAGACCGTGTCCTCGAGGAGCGCCTGGCCGAGGCCCTGCGCGACGCCGCCATGGATCTGGCCGGCGAGAAGCGTCGGGTTCACGGTCACGCCGAAGTCGTCGACGATCGTATAGGCGACGATCTCGGTCGCGCCGGTCTCGCGATCCACCTCGACCTCGCAGACATGGGTGCCGTTCGGATAGGTGCATTCGTCCTGCTTGAATTCGCCCATCGCCTTGAGATCGTCGGGGCTCTTGGCTGCGGCGGCGAGCGCCGCGAAGTCGATCGTCCGGTCGGTGCCGGCGACCCGCGCGACACCGCCTTCGAGCTCGATGTCGGCGGCGGCGGCCTCGAGTTCGTCCGAGGCGAGCTTGCGCAGCTTTTCGGCGAGCGCCTGGCTCGCCCGGCGCACCGACACGGCGCCGAGCGGGATCGAGCGCGAGCCGCCGGTGCCGCCGCCTGTCGGGGTCTCGTCGGTGTCGCCCTGGCGCACGTCGATCCTGTCGTAGTCGAGCTTCAGCGCCTCCGCGACGAACTGGGCGTAGGCGGTCGCATGGCCCTGCCCGTTCGACTGGGTGCCGATCTTCAGCGTGACGCGGCCGTCGCTGCCGAGCTCGGCATAGGCCGGCTCGGAGCCCGGGAAGGCACAGGCCTCGACATAGGTCGCCATGCCGATGCCGCGCAGCCGGCCGGCGGCCGCCGCGCTCTCGCGCCGCGCCTCGAAGCCGGCCCAGTCGGCCCGGCGCATCGCCTCGGCCATGTGGCCGGCGAAGTCGCCGGTGTCGTAGAGCCGGCCGAAGGCCGTCCTGTAGGGCAGCTGGTCCGGCCGGATGAAGTTGCGGCGGCGGATCTCGTCGCGCCCGACGCCGAGCTCGGCGGCGCATTTGTCGACCAGCCGCTCGATCAGATAGGCCGCCTCCGGCCGCCCTGCCCCGCGATAGGCGTCGACCGGCACGGTGTTGGTCAGGTAGAGCGCGCAGGACACGTCGATCGCCGGAATGTCGTAGAGACCGGTGGCCATCGACATGCCGAACCAGGGGATCATCGGCCCATATTGCGAGGTGTAGGCGCCGAGATTGGCGGCGATGTCGATCCGCAGGCCGGTGAAGCGGCCGTTCGCGTCGATCGCCATCTCGCCGCTGACGCGGTTGTCGCGGCCGTGGGTATCGGTGACGAAATGTTCGCCCCGGTCCGACGTCCACTTCACCGGCCGGCCGAGCTTGCGGCCGGCAAACAGCACCAGGGCGTATTCGCGGTAGAGGAAGGCCTTGGTGCCGAAGCCGCCGCCGACGTCGCGGGTGACGACGCGGATCTTCGAGGGCTCGACCTTGAACACGACGTTGGCGAGGATGTCGCGCAGGCCGTGGACGCCCTGGCTGCCGGAAGTCAGGAGATAGCGGCCCTCCTCCTCGACGAACTCGCCGACCGCCGAGCGGACCTCCATGTAGTTGCAGACCAGCCGGTTCTGGACGAGGTCGATCCGCACGGTGCGGGCGGCGGCCTCGAAGGCGGCGTCGGTGGCCGCCTTGTCGCCGACATGCATGCGCCCGGCGACGTTGCCGCCGGCCTCGGGCCAGACGGCGGGAGCGCCCTCGGCCATCGCCGCCTTCAGGTCGGCGACCGCCTCCGTCGGCTCGTATTCGACCTCCACCTTCTCGGCGGCGTCCCGGGCCTGCGTCGCGGTATCGGCGACGACGAAGGCGACGGCGTCGCCGACGTGGCGCACCACGTCTTTGCAGAGCACCGGCGCGTTGCGGGCCGTGAAGCCCGCGCCGTCGGCCATCGCCGGCTTGCCGAGGCAGGGAATGTCACCGAGTTCGGCGACGTCGGCGTGGGTCAGGACGAGCTTCACGCCCGGCGCCGCCTTCGCCGCCTCGACGTCGGTGATGGTGAAGCGGGCGCTCGCATGCGGCGAACGCACCACGGCGGCATGCAGCATGCCCGGGCGGTTCTCGTCGTCGGTGTAGCGCCCGGCGCCGCGGACCAGCCGGTCGTCCTCGAGCCGCAGGACCGAGGCGCCGAGTCCGAATTTCGGTGTCATGATCGTCATGGTGGACATTCCCTGTTCGGAAGACGCGCGAGTCGTTTCGATCCCGTCCGGACGAATGCCACGGCGCGGCCGGCCCGCCAATCGAAGACTTGCCGGCAAGTCTCCGACCTATGGACGCATGCAACAAATATTGCGCAGGTCGGCGAGCGTCGAGGGTCGCGGCCGCCGGCGCGTCCCTTCCGAAGCCGGCCCTTGCGCTTGGCGCGTCCGAAGGCCATTCCAGATTGCCGAGCGAACGACAGATCCGAGGAAGGAACGCGACGATGCAACGCACCGAAGAGGGCCAGACCGTCAGGCTCGCCGACTACCGGCGGACCGATTTCGTCCTGCGTGGCGTCGACATGACGCTGAAGCTCTTCGAAGGCCGCACCGAGGTCCTCACCCGCCTTTCGCTCGAGCGGCGGCCCGGCGCGCCGGCGAACGCCGCGCTCGAGCTCGACGGCGACGAGCTCATCCTCGAAAGCATCGCCGTCGACGGCGCGATCCTCGAACCCGGCCGCTACGATGCGACCCCGGAGTCGCTCAGCGTCACCGGGCTCCCGGAGACTGGCCCGTTCGAGCTTGCCATCGAGACCCGGATCGCGCCGGAGGACAACACCAAGCTGATGGGGCTCTACCGCTCGAACGGCATCTGGTGCACCCAGTGCGAGGCCGAGGGCTTCCGCCGCATCACCTATTTCCTCGACCGGCCGGACGTGCTCGCCCCTTACCGGGTGCGCATCGAGGCCGACAGGGCGGCGGCGCCGGTGCTGCTCTCCAACGGCAATCCGGTGGAGAGCGGCGACCTCGGCGACGGCCGACACTTCGCCGTCTGGGACGATCCGTTCAACAAGCCGTCCTATCTCTTCGCGGTCGTCGCGGGCGACCTCGACGCCCTGAGGGACACGTTCCTGACGATGAGCGGGCGGACGGTCGAACTCGGCATCTACACGGAAAAGGGCCGCGCCCGGCAGGCGGCCTACGCCATGGACGCGCTGAAGCGATCGATGGCCTGGGACGAGCGCCGCTTCGGCCGCGAATACGATCTCGACGTCTTCAACGTCGTCGCCATCGCCGACTTCAACATGGGCGCGATGGAGAACAAGGGCCTCAACGTCTTCAACCACAAATACGTTCTGCTCGATCCCGACATCGCCACCGACGCCGACTATGCCGGCGTCGAGACGGTGATCGCCCACGAATACTTCCACAACTGGACGGGCAACCGCATCACCTGCCGGGACTGGTTCCAGCTCTGCCTCAAGGAAGGGCTGACGGTCTATCGCGACCAGGAGTTCTCCGCCGACGAGCGGGAGCGCACGGTGCAGCGGATCGGCTCCGTGCGGCGGCTGAAGGCGCACCAGTTCCCCGAGGACCAGGGCCCGCTGCAGCACCCCGTCCGGCCGGGCGAGTACCGGGAGATCAACAACTTCTACACCGCCACCGTCTACGACAAGGGCGCCGAGGTGGTGCGGATGATCGCGACGCTGCTCGGCGAGGCGGATTTCCGCAAAGGCATGGACCTCTACTTCGAGCGGCACGACGGCGAGGCCGCGACCATCGAGGACTTCGTCGCCTGTTTCGAGCAGGCCGGCGCCGTCGACCTGTCGCAATTCGCCCTCTGGTATGCCCAGGCGGGCACGCCGACGCTGACCGTCACCGAGGCCTGGGACCCGCAGGAGCGGCGCCACACCGTGCGGCTGCGGCAGTCGCTGGCGCCGGGCGCCGCCCGCACCGGCACCGAACCGATGGTGCTGCCGATCCGCTTCGGCCTCGTCGGCGGCAATGGCGAGGAACGGCGCGCCGAGGGCCGCGTCGCCGGCGGCGCGCGGCTCGACGGCGACCTCATCGTGCTCGACGGCCGGGAGGCGACGGTGACCTTCGCCGGCCTTTCCGACCGCCCCTATCTCTCGGTGCTGCGGGATTTCTCCGCCCCGGTGACGCTCGAACACGACCAGGCCGAAGCCGACCGGCTGGCCCTCGCCCGGCTCGACCGCAACCTCTTCAACCGCTGGCGGGCGCTCGACGATCTGCTGTCAGGCGGCCTGACCCGCGCGGCGCGGCGCCCGCTCGGCGACACCGCGCCGAGCCTCGACGGCGCGGTCGTCGACGCCCTCCTCGCCTCGGCCGGCGACGAGGAACTCGACCCGGCGTTTCGCGGCCAGGTGCTGACCCTGCCGGGCGAGGCCGAGATCGCCCGCCAGCTCGGCGAAGGCGTCGACCCCGACCGCGTCCATGCGGTGGTCGAGGACGCCCGGGCGGTGATCGGCAGGAAGGGGCTTTCAACCTTCGCCCGTCTCGCGGCCGCCGAAGGCTCCGACGTCCCGTTCACGCCCGACGCGGCGAGCGCCGGCCGCCGCGCCCTGGCGAATGCCGCCCTCGCCTATCTCGCCGCCGCGCGCAACGACCCGGCGGAGGTCGCGGCCCGCTACCGGAGCGCCGGCAACATGACCGACCGCATCGCCGCTTTGGCGATCCTCGGGCACCGCTTTCCGCAGAGCGACGCGAGCGAGGAGGCGCTCGCCGACTTCTACCGGCGCTACGAGACGGACGAACTCGTGCTCGACAAATGGTTCGCGCTGCAGGCGACGGCGCCGTTCCACGACGCGCTCGCAGCGGTCGAGCGGCTGGCCGGCCACCCGCGCTTCACCATGCGCAACCCGAACCGCGTGCGTGCCCTCGTCGGCAGCTTCGCCGCCAGCAACCAGGTCGCCTTCCATCGGCCCGACGGGGCCGGCTACCGCTTCGTGGCGGAGAAGCTCGTCGCCCTCGACCGGATCAACCCGCAGATCGCCGCAAGGATCGCCACGACCTTCCGGGCATGGCGCAGCTTCGAGGCCGGACGCCGCGCAAAACTGGAGGAGACCCTGCGTCAAATAGCTGAAACTAAAGGGCTTTCAAAAGATCTCGGGGATATCGTCGACCGCTCGCTGAAATAAACGTCCGATTTATTGAAAAATTTACCTGATGGATTCCGCCAGCTATGGACAAGGCGATTCGTGTCTGATCAATTCAACCCGATTCGGTAATGCGGATACCGGATCGGCGATGCGGCAACGAGGGGTTCATCGATGCGAGCGGACGCGTCCAGCGCACCGAACGGGGGAGGTGTGCTCGAACGGCTGATGTCGGCACGGCGGTTTCGCCGGACCGATGATGCCGGGTCATCCCTGCAGCGAGACGACCTGTCGAAGGGCGCGGGCGAAGAGACGCCCGAACTCCTGCTTTCGCGGAAAGTCGTTCCCACCCTCGTCCTGATGTTCCTCCTCACCCTCGCGGCAGCGCGGCTGACGATGACGCTCGGCGACCGGTCGTTCCACGCCGAGGACGCCGAACGGGACCTTGCGACCGTCAGCGCCTACCTGAACGCCAAGATCAAGCTGGTCGAGGCCAGCGCTTCGGACTTCGACGGCAAGAGCCTCGTCGACGAGCTGGCGGCCAGCGACCTCCTGCCCGACGACGTGATTCTCTTCGTCACCGACCGCGACGGCATGATCGTCACGATGGTCCCGCCGCAGGCCGACAAGATCGGCACCAGCATCTACGACCTGATCGACGATCCGCGCGACCTGATGGGCCTCGATGCGGCCGAAAAGATCCACGATCTCGATTTCATGGGCGGCAACGCCATCGCCAGCACCGCCGACCTCCCGGTCGACGGCGGCCGGATCGACCTGATCTGGCCGGAGGCCAGCTACCTCGCGGACTGGCGCCGGCAGACGGCGATCAGCGTCTCGCTGTTCGTCCTGACCGGGGCGATCCTGCTTCTCGTCCTCAAGGCGTATTTCCGCCAGTCGCGCCGGGCCGAGGACTTCAGCGCGCTCTTCACCGAGGCGCACGAGCGGATCGACATCGCGCTGTCGCGCGGCAAATGCGGGCTCTGGGACTGGGACATCGGCCGCGGCCAGATGTACTGGTCACGCTCGATGTACGAGATCCTCGGGATGGAGGCGACCGACGGCGTCATGCCCTTCGCCGACGTCTCGCCGCTCCTGCATCCCGACGACGGCGGCCTGTTCGAGATCGCCCGCGGCGTCGCCGAGGGCGATCTGGATCACCTCGACCGGATCTTCCGCATGCGGCGCGTCGACGGCGAATATGTCTGGATCCGCGGACGGGCCAACGTCACCCACGGCAAGGACGGCGACATCCACCTGATCGGCATCGCCGTCGACGTCAGCGAGCACCGGGAACTCGCCCGCCGCACCGACGAGGCCAATCACCGCCTGCAAAACACGATCGAGACGATTTCCGAGACCTTCCTTCTCAGCGACCGCGACGGCAAGGTGGTGATCTGCAATTCGATCTACCGCAAGACCTTCGGCCTCGACGAGGCGGACGTCGTGCCCGGCACCCCGGTCGACAAGGTGCTGCGCAAGGCGCGGCGGCCGATCCGCTCGATCACGCTCGCCCAGGACGAGCGCCCGGCCGGCGAGAGCGCCGTCGAGGCCCAGATGCCGGACGGGCGGTGGCTGCTGATCTCCGAGCGCCGGACCACCGACGGCGGAACCGTCTGGATCGGCACCGACATCACCCAGATCAAGCATCACAAGACGCTCACCAAGGACTCCCGGCAGAAGCTGCTCGCGACCATCGCCGAGCTCGAGGAAGCCACCGACGACGCCGAGCGCAAGGCAGCGCAGCTGAGCGACCTCAACCTGCGCTACGCCGCCCAGCGGGAGCGCGCCGAGAGCGCCTCGCGGGCCAAGACCGCCTTCCTCGCCAACATGTCCCACGAGCTGCGCACGCCGCTCAACGCGATCCTCGGCTTCTCCGACATCATCCGCCAGCGCACCTTCGGCGAGATCGGCGAGAAATACGGCGAATATGTCGACGACATCTTCATGAGCGGCACGCATCTCCTGACGATGATCGACGACGTGCTGCAGATGGCGACGATCGAGTCCGGCCGGCTCGAGCTCTTCGCCGAAGAGATCGAGTTGAGCGCCATCGTCCGCGAGAGCGCGGCGATGATCGAGCCCCTTGCGAGGAAGAAGCACATCGCCCTCTCGATCGAGACGCCGGACCGGCTGACGATGATCTCCGACCGGCGCGCGACCTCGCAGGTGGTGCTGAACCTCCTGTCCAACGCGGTGAAGTTCGCCGCCGAAGGCGGCACCGTCAAACTGCGTCTGCGCCAGGTCGGCGGCTCGGCGACGCTGTCGATCGCCGACGACGGCCCGGGCATCCCCAAGCCGGCGCTGGCTTCTCTCGGCATGCCCTTCGCCCAGGCCGGCAGCGAGCTCGTGCGCTCGAAGTGCCGCGGAACCGGCCTCGGCCTCGCCATCTCCATGGCCCTCGTCAGCCTGCATGGCGGCCGGATGCGGATCGGCTCCCGGCTGGGCGACGGCACCATCGTCAGCCTGAAGCTTCCGATGACGGCGGAGAATGGACGCCGCCACGACGCCGGCGGCTGCGACGCCCGCCTGGCCCCGGTTTCTTCGCCGCTCCGTGTAAGGGCCGAACGGACGGCCGACCGCGCCGCGGCCTGACAGCCTCAGCCTCAGCCTCCGTCGCCGAGAACGCCGATGAAGGCCGCCCGTACGGCGGAGGTCTCGGCATCGAGCCAGGGCTCGATCGCCTCCGGTCCGCCGAGATCGAGGCTCGCCGCGACCGAGCGGGCGAGACCTTCCGGAACCGCGTCGGCGGTCCGCGCCCCGCCGGGCCCGAGCCGCAGGAGCTGGACGATCCGGGTAAAGCAATTCATCGTCGCCGCCAGCGCTTTGCCGTCCGCCGCCGGTGCGAGATCGGCCGCGGCGAGAACCGCGCCCGACGGCGCGCCGACGAGATCGAGATCCGCCCTGCCGGTCAGGAGTGCCCACTGGGCAATGAATTCGAGGTCGATCACCCCGCCCGGCCGAAGCTTGAGATCGAGCGGGCCGCGCGCCGGCTTGCCCTCCTCGATCCGCTGGCGCATCGCCGCGACGTCCTTCGTCACGGTTTCCGGCTCGCGGCGCTCGGCGAGGATCGCCCGGATGGTCGCTTCGACCTCGGCGGCGAAGGCTGCATCGCCCGCCACGACGCGCGAACGCGTCAGCGCCATCCGCTCCCAGGTCCAGGCCTCGGTCTCCTGATATTTCCGGAAGGCGCCGAGATGGGTGGCGAGCGGCCCCTTGTTGCCCGACGGGCGAAGGCGGAAGTCGACTTCGTAGAGCACCCCTTCGCGCATCGGCGCGGTCATCGCCGCGATCAGACGCTGCGTCAGCCGCGCGAAATAGGCGCTCGGCGCGAGCGGCCTTCGGCCGTCCGAGGCCTCGGCCGTCTCGTCGTGATCGTAGAACAGGATGAGATCGACGTCGGAGCTGGCGGTCAGTTCCCGGCTGCCGAGACGGCCCATGCCGAGCAGCGCGATCCGGGCGCCGGGCACCCTGCCGTGGCTCGCCGCGAACTCCGTCTCGACGGCCGCGAGCGTCTGTTCGAGAACGACGTCGGCGATGTTCGAAAAGGCGGCGCCCGCCTCGTCGGCCTCGACCACGCCGCCGAGCATGCGCGCGCCGACGAGGAAACGCTGCTCGGAGGCGAAGATGCGCAGCCGGCCGAGCGCATCCTCGTAGTCGCGCGAAAGGTCCATGAAGACCGACAGGCGCTCGCGCAACAGGTCGAGGCTCGGCACCTCGCCGAGAAACGCCGGATCGAGCAGGGCGTCGAAGACGTGCGGACGCGCGGCGATGGTCTCGCGCAGCGTCGGCGCCGCGGTGATGATCGCGGCGAGCAGATCCAGCACCTTCGGGTTGGAGGCGATCAGCGAGAAGAACTGGATGCCGGACGGCAGACCGGCGAGGAAGCGGTCGAAGGCGGCGAGAGCGGCGTCTGGATCGTGAGCCTTGCCGAAGGCCGAAAGCAGCGTCGGCAGGACGTCTGCGAGCCGGCTGCGGGCCGCGGACGTCTGGGTCGCGCGGTAGCGGCCGAGCGACCAGCCATGGACGATGCGGGCGATGTCGCCGGCCCGCCCGTAGCCGAGGCCGGAAAGCGCCGCGAGCGCGCCTTCGTCCTCGGCGGAACGGGAAAGCCTGGACAGCGCCTCGGCGTCGGGCTCGGTTTCGGCGGCGCTGCGCGCCTCGCTGAACAGCCGGCCGTAGCGCCGGTCGACCCGCTGCAGACAGGGCAGCAGCGTCGCGCGAAGCGCCGCCTCGTCCTTCAGGCCGGCGAGCCGGGCGACGACGCGCAGCTTCACGGCCTCCTCGGGAAGCGTGTGGCTCTGCTCGTCCGCGACCATCTGGATCGCATGTTCGACGCGGCGCAGCAGCCAGTAGTCCTCGGTGAGTTCGCCCGCCGTGCCCGCATCGATCCAGCCGCCGTCAGCAAGCTCCCGCAGCGCGTCCTCGGTGCGGCGCTGCCGCAGCTCCGGCGCCCTGCCGCCGGCGATGAGCTGCTGGGCCTGGGCGAAGAACTCGATCTCGCGGATGCCGCCGCGGCCGAGCTTGACGTTGTGGCCTTCGATGCCGACGTCCTCGAAGCCGCGATGCCGGTCGATCCGCTGCTTCATGTCCTTGATCGCGGCGACGGCGGAGAAGTCGAGATATTTGCGCCAGACGAAGGGCTTGATCTCGTCGAGGAACAGATCGGCCGCCGCGCGGTCGCCGGCGATCGGCCGGGCCTTGATCATCGCCGCCCGCTCCCAGTCGCGCCCCGACCCCTCGTAGTAGGTCAGCGCCATGGCAACGGATATGGCGAGCGGCATCGCGCTCGGATCGGGCCTCAGGCGCAGGTCGGTGCGCGCGACGTAGCCTTCGCCGGTGCGCTCGCCGAGAATACGGATCATCCGGCGCACCAGCCGCGACAGCGTCTCCGGCGCGTCCAGCGGATCGGGGACGAGCGGCTTCCTCTCGTCGTAGAAGACGACGAGATCGATGTCGCTGGAATAGTTCAGCTCCTCGGCGCCGAGCTTGCCCATGCCGAGAACGAAGAGGCCGCTGTCCCGCTCGGGATCGGACGGATCGACCAGCGTGACCTTGCCGCGCCGCTTGAGGTCGAGGAGGCAGAAGCGCAGCGCAGCCCCGACCGCCGCCTCGGCGAAGGCCGAGAGCACCCGGCTGGTCTCGGCTGGGGTGGATGCCCCGAAGACGTCCGAAAGCGCCGAGAAAAGGGCGATGCGAAGCCGTGCCTGCCGGAGCGTCGTCATCAGCGCCGCCTCGCCCGTCCCGTCTTCAGGAAGCCGCGCGGTGGCGGCGATCGTTTCGGCGGCGAGATCGGACGCCGGGTGCCCGGTCAGTTCCTCCAGCCATTCCGGATGCTTCAGCGCGATGGCGTTGAGATGCGGCGACAGCTCCAGCACCGCGACGAGCCGATCGGCATCGGGATGGGTCGAGGCCAGGAGAGCGCCGAGCCGCGTCAGGCCGCGCTGTTCGGCCAGGCGTTCGAGATCGGTCCGCCAGCCCCGCGCCGCGTGATCGTTCGACGGCAGCGGGTGGTTCTCCCCGCCGATCCGCAATCCTCCCGCCGCCATTCGTTCCTCAGCCATCGTCCCGGTCGCCCGTCCGCCCTTCCTCCTTCGGAATCTCGAGACAAACACTAAGGCCGGGGCCGGCATCCTCAAGCAGCAGGCGGCCGCCGTGGATCCGGGCGATCGCCTGGACGAGCGACAGGCCCAGCCCCGAGCCCGGCATCGAGCGGCTCTTGTCGAGGCGATAGAAGCGTTCGAGCACCCGCTCGCGCATGTCCGCCGGAATGCCCGGCCCGTCGTCGCCGACGCTGAGGCGCCAGATGCCGCCGGCCTCGGAGAGCGTGACGCGGACATTCGTCTTGCGGTCCGGCGCGGCGGCGTATTTCAGGGCGTTGTCGATGAGGTTCGACAGCGCCTGTGCGATCAGTTCGCGGCTCGCGAAGACGACGAGTTTCGGCGGCGCGTCGAGGATGAGTTCGGCCGAGGCGTCCTCGGCCAGCGGCTCGTAGAGATCGACGACGTCGGCGACGATGGCGGCGAGATCGATCTCCGACTTCATCGCCCGGTCGGAGCCGGCCTCGACGCGCGAGATCATCAGGAGCGCGTCGAAGGTGCGGATCATCTGGTCGCAGTCGGCGATCATCTGGTCGAGCACCTCGCGCGCCTCGCCGGCGTCCGGCGGAGCGGCCAGCGCTGCCTCGGCGCGGGTGCGCAGGCGGGTCAGCGGCGTGCGCAGGTCGTGGGCGATGTTGTCCGACACCTCCTGCAGGCCGACCTGCAGCAACGAGACGCGGGCGAGCAGCGTGTTGAGATTTTCCGACAGCCGATCGAACTCGTCGCCGGCACCGGTCACCGGCAGGCGTTCCGAAAGGTCGCCGGAAAGGATCCGCGCACTCGATGCGGTGACGCCGTCGAGCCGCTTCAGCGCGCTCCGCCCGACGAAGAACCAGGCGATCAGCGCGGCGACGCCCATCAGCGCCAGAGCGAGGATCAGGGCGCTCTGCACCACCCCGCGAAAGCGCATCTGCTCGCTCTGGTCGCGGCCGACCAGCACCCGCATGCCGTTTCTGAGCGCCACCACCTCGGCGATCGCGAGATGGTAGCGCTCCCCGGTCTCGTCGGCATAGCGCTCGTAGGAAAAGGCGTCGGGCGTCTGGCCGCGGTCGTCGAGGACGCCGGCCTGCAGGCTCGCGACGTTGCCGGCGAGGATCCGGCCGGCGGGATCGGTGACGAGATAGAGCGAGGCGCCGGGCTGGCGCGAGCGCCGGTCGATCGTCCGGACGAGGCCGATGATGCCGCTCTGCTGGTAGACCTGCTCGAGGTCGGAGAGCTCCTCGGAGATCGCCCGGCGGCTCTGTTCCTCGACGATCGAGGAGGCCGTGCCGGTGACGTAGACGACGAGCACGACGGCGCAGATCGCGAAGAGCAGGAAATAGACCGCCGAAAGCCGGACGGCGGTCATGCGCATCAGTGAGCGGAAACGTCCCATGCGGCCGAGATATGGACAGGAGGATGGAAGGCGAGCCGGCGGCGGGCTGCGGTGTCGAGGGTCCGGCGGCTCGCACGGCCGGGCGGCGGCCCTATTCCTCGGCGCGCATGATGTAGCCGGCGCCGCGGACGGTGTGGAGGATCGGCGTCGCGAAGTCGCGTTCGATCTTCGAGCGCAGCCGCGAGATGTGGACGTCGATGACGTTGGTCTGCGGGTCGAAGTGATAGTCCCAGACGTTTTCGAGCAGCATCGTCCGGGTCACGACCTGATTGGCGTGCTTCATCAGATATTCGAGCAGGCGGAACTCCCGCGGCTGCAGGATGATCGGCTTGCCGGCCCGCCGCACCTCGTGGGACAGCCGGTCGAGTTCGAGGTCGCCGACGCGGTAGGAGGTCTCGACGTCCTTCGTCCCCCGGCGGCGTCCGAGCACCTCGATGCGGGCGAGCAGTTCGGAGATGGCGAAGGGTTTCGACAGGTAGTCGTCGCCGCCGGCCCGCAGTCCCTTGACCCGGTCGTCGACCTGTCCGAGCGCCGAGAGGATCAGGACGGGCGTGCGCCGCCCGTTCTCCCGCAGCCTGGCGATGACCGAGAGCCCGTCGAGCCGCGGCAGCATCCGGTCGACGATGATGACATCGTAGTCGCGCGTCTCGGCGGCATGCAGCCCTTCCTCGCCGTCGCCGGCATGGTCGGCCACGTGGCCGGCCTCCTTCAGGGCCTTGACGAGATAGGACGCCGCTTCGCGATCGTCTTCGATGATGAGGATGCGCATGGACTCCGTCGGCAGGGTGGCGGATGCGGCTGCTGTCATGGTTCAAGCCCCTAGATCGACGTTCCGGACCGAAAATCAATGCTCCGGCCGGACGATCCGCGAACGCGAAGAGCCCGGAAGAGCCGCGATCGGCGTGCGAGGATTTCTCCCGCCCGGCAGGAAGAGCGGGGAGCGCCGGGCGCTCCCCGCTCAGAGACCGGGTCGATCAGCCCTTGGAGAGCGGCAGGGCGACGAAGCGGTTCTGGTCGCCCTGGCGGAGCTGGAACAACGCCGCCTTGCGGCCGGACTTTGCCGCGTCGGACAGCGCCTCGCTGACGTCCTTGCGGTTCTGGACCGCCTTGCCGTTCACCGAGACGATGACGTCGCCCGGCTGCAGGCCCTTCTCGGCGGCGGTCGAATCCGGGTCGATGTCGGTGACGACGACGCCGCTGCCGTCCTCGGACGGGGTGAGCGTCAGGCCGTAGCCCGAGAGCGACGACGGATTGGTCGGGACCCGCTGGTTGCCGCGGTCGTTGGCCGAGGCCGCCTCGTCGAGGCTGGCGAGATTGCCGAGCGTGACGTCGAGCGACTTCGCCTGGCCGTCACGCCAGACGGTGACATCGACCTTGGTGCCCGGCCGCTCGTTGCCGATGACGCGGGCGAGTTCGCGCGGCCCGTCGACGGTCTCGCCGTTGACGGCGGTGATCACGTCGCCGGTCTTGATGCCGGCCTTCGACGCCGGCGTCTCGTTGTCCGGCAGGGTGACGATCGCGCCGTTGGAATCCGCCAGGCCCACCGCCTCGGCGATGTCGTCGGTGACCGGGGCGATCTGGACGCCCAGCCAGCCGCGTTCGACCGAGCCGTGCTCCTTGAGCGACTGGATCACGTCCTTGGCGACCGAGGCGGGGATCGCGAAGGCGATGCCGACGCTGCCGCCCGACGGCGAGAAGATGGCAGTGTTGATGCCGACCACCTGGCCGTTGAGGTTGAAGTCGGGGCCGCCCGAATTGCCGCGATTGACCGCCGCGTCGATCTGCAGGAAGTCGTCGTAGGGGCCGGCGCCGATGTCGCGGCCGTGCGCCGAGACGATGCCGGCGGTCACCGTGCCGCCGAGTCCGAACGGATTGCCGACCGCCACGACCCAGTCGCCGACGCGGACCTTGCTGTCGTCGCCCCAGCCGACATAGGTGAACTTGTGGTCGGGAGCGTCGACCTTCAGGAGCGCGAGGTCGGTGCGCTTGTCGGTGCCGATCAGCTTGGCGCCGTATTCCTTGCCGTCATCCATGACGACCGTGTATTTCGAGCCGCCGTCGACGACGTGGTTGTTGGTGACGAGATAGCCGTCTTCGGAGATGAAGAAGCCCGACCCCTGGGCGACGGCGTGGCGCGGCAGCTGCCGGCCGTGGGGCATGCCCGGAGCGCCCGGAAAACCCGGACCGCCGGGAATGTCGAAGAAGCGGCGCAGCGGATGATCTTCCGGCAAATTGTCGAAGGGATTCTGCATCTGGCCGTCGCTGCCGTCGTCGGCGGCCGGCTTGATGTCCTCGTCGACACGCACCGACACCACCGCCGGCGAGACCTTCTCGACGAGGTCGGCGAAGGTCGGGATCTGCTGCGGCGCATCGACATGCACGGGGTCCGCGAGGACCGGCAGCGTGTTGACGGCGAGGCCGCCGGCGAAAGCGGCGCCGGCGACGCTCGCCGCGAGCGCCCCGGCAAGAATGCGGCTGCGCTTGGTGCGCGGTTGATCGTGGTTCTGCATCGTGGTTCCTTTCGAACTCTTCAAGAGATCTTTGAGACAGGGAAGGCGTATCCGCCTCGCCGCTTCCATCCGATGCATCGGAACCTAAGGGCCGGCACGTTACGACAGATTTTCTTCCGGATGAAACCTCGGTAAGGTTTCGGCGATCCGCCCGGCGCCTCGATCATCGCGGCACGGCTGGATCGACCGCTCGATGCCATGCCGGACCGGCTTTCGAACGGAGTTCAGAGCGGCCCGAGCGCCCCCTCCGAACGCCTAGCGCCGCTCGCCGGCAATCCTTGCGATGGCCGCTTCCTCGGCCGCCGAGAGCTCGGGCGCCGCGGCCCGCCGCCGCCTGCCCGCGACGGTGATTGCCGCGAGCAGGCCGCCAGCGAGAAGCACGACCAGCGGCGTCGCCCAGAGCGCGAGATTGGCCCAGTCGAACCGCGGCTTCAACAGCACGAACTCGCCGTAGCGCGAGACGAGATAGTCGACGACCTCTTGGTCGGTGTCGCCGGCGTCGATGCGCTGGCGGACGAGAAGGCGGAGATCCTTGGCGAGGTCGGCGTTGGAATCGTCGATCGACTCGTTCTGGCAGACGAGGCAGCGCAGCCCTTCCGAGAGCTTGCGGGCGCGCGCCTCGAGCGCCGGGTCGGCGAGCATCTCGTCGGGATTGACGGCATAGGCCGGCGTGACGACGAGGCTCGCCGGCGCTGCCGCGAGGAGCGGGACGAGCGCCGCGAGGGCGAGCGCGGAGCGGCGGACCGGCATCGGATCACGCCCCCGCCGGGGCGGCCTGCGCCCGGCTGCGGCGAGCCGGCGCGCCGACCCGCAGCCGCCGGTCCGCCAGGGACAAGAGGCCGCCCGCCGCCATGACGACGGCGCCGAGCCAGATCAGCGTCACCAGCGGCTTCCACCAGATCCTGACGACGATCGACCGGTTGTCCGGCGAAGGATCGCCCAGCGAGACGTAGAGCTGCGAAAAGCCGTGGGTCCAGATGCCGGACTCGGTCGTCGTCATCTGGCGGGCCGGGAAGAACCGCTTGGAACTCTCGATATTGGCCTCGACGACCCCGCCCCGGCGGATCGAGAAGGCGGCGGCCTGGGCCTCGAAGTTCGATCCCGGCCGCTGCTCGATGCGGTCGAAGGCGAGGGTGTAGCCGGCGATCTCGGCGGTCTGGCCGGGCGCCATGGTGGTGATCAGCTCCCCCTGGAAGCTCGACACCGAGACGATGCCGAGCAGCGTCACGCCGAGGCCGAAATGCGCGAGCGTCGTGCCGAAGGCCGAGCGCGGCAGGCCGAGGAGCCGCGAGACGCCGGTGCGCCACCCGGCCCGCAGGAAGGCTGCCCGCAGGAAGAGGTCGGTCAGGCTGCCGGCGAGGATCCAGAAGGCCAGCGCGAAGCCGAAGGCGGTGAGGATCCTCGTGCCGCCGGTATAGGCCAGGACGCCGATGAGGACGGCGAGCGCAGAGCCGGCGGCGAAATACAGCCGCTGCGCCGCGCCGAGGAGGTCGCCCCGCTTCCAGCCGAGCAGCGGCCCGAACGGCACCGCGAAGAGCAGCGGCAGCATGACCGGGCCGAAGGTGAGATCGAAGAACGGCGCGCCCACCGAGATCTTCTTGCCGGCGAGGACCTCGAGGATCAGCGGATAGAGCGTGCCGACGAGGACGGTCGCAGCAGCGGTGGTGAGGAAGAGGTTGTTGAAGACCAGCGCCCCCTCGCGGCTGATCGGCGCGAAGAGGCCGCCGCCTTCGAGCGCCGAGGCCCGCCAGGCGAAGAGGCAGAGCGCGCCACCGATGAACAGGCCGAGGATGCACAGGATGAAGACGCCGCGCGTCGGGTCGGTGGCGAAGGCGTGCACTGAGGTCAGGACGCCCGAGCGCACCAGGAAGGTGCCGAGCAGCGACAGCGAGAAGGTGAGGATCGCAAGAAGGATCGTCCAGATCTTCAGGGCCGAGCGCTTTTCCATCACGAGCGCCGAATGGAGCAGCGCCGTGCCGGCCAGCCAGGGCATGAAGGATGCGTTCTCGACCGGATCCCAGAACCACCATCCGCCCCAGCCGAGCTCGTAATAGGCCCAGTAGGACCCCATGGCGATGCCGAGGGTGAGGAAGATCCAGGCGATCAGCGTCCACGGCCGCACCCAGCGCGCCCAGGCCGCATCGATGCGCCCGTCGATCAGGGCGGCGATGGCGAAGGAGAAGGCGACCGAAAAGCCGACATAGCCGAGATAGAGGAGCGGCGGATGGATCGCGAGGCCGATGTCCTGCAGCACCGGGTTGAGGTCCTGCCCCTCCATCGGCGCCGGGTCGAGCCGCTGGAACGGATTGGAGGTCAGAAGGATGAAGAGCAGGAAGGACGTGAGGATCCAGGCCTGAACCGACAGGACGTTGGCCTTGAGGCTCGCCGGCAGGTCCCGGCCGAACAGCGCGACCAGCGCGCCGAAAAAGGCGAGGATCAGCACCCAGAGCAGCATCGAGCCCTCGTGGTTCCCCCAGGTCGAGGTGAACTTGTAGAGGAGCGGCTGTTGCGAGTTCGAGTTCTCGAAGACGTTCAGCACCGAAAAGTCGGAGGTGACGTAGGCGGTCATCAGCGCCGCGAAGGCGATGGCGATGAGCAGGAAGCCGCCGGTCGCGGCGATCGTCCCCGTCTCCATCAGCCGCTCGTCGCCCCGCCGCGCCCCGAGGGCCGGCAGGACAGACTGGACGAGCGCCACCGAAAGCGACAGGACGAGGGCGAAATGCCCGATCTCGACGATCATGAGCCCGCCCCCGCCGGCGCTGCCGAGACGGTCTTCTCGGGCTTCTGGACGAGGCCCTTGCCGTCTTCCCAGAGGCCGCGGGCCTTGAGGTCGTCGACGACCTCCTTCGGCATGTACTTCTCGTCGTGCTTGGCGAGCACGGTGTCGGCGACGAAGACGCGGTCGGGCCCGAGCGTGCCCTCGGCGATGACGCCCTGGCCTTCGCGGAACAGGTCCGGCAGGATGCCGGTATAGGTGACCGGCACGCTGTCGACGCTGTCGGTCACGCGGAAGGTCACGTGGGACGAGCCGTCGCGCTTCACCGACCCGTCCTCGACGAGACCGCCGAGCCGGATGCGCTGGGCGGGGCCCGGCTGGTTCTTCACAAGATCGGTCGGCGACTGGAAATAGGCCACCGAACTCGACAGGGCCGTCAGCACCAGCCCCGCCGCCGCCCCGACGACGAGAACCATGGCGCCGATCGAATAGAGTCGCTTGGCCTTGCGGGTCATCGGGACGTCGCCTCCTCCTTCCCGGGAAGACCGATCTCTGCGGCAAAAGCGGCGATTTCGCGAGCGCCGGCAGAGGCTTCGGGAAAGGCCTTGCGGGCATCGGCGAGAGCTGTCTGCGCCTCGTCGGTCTTGCCGAGTACCGTATAGGAGCGGATCAGCCGCTTCCAGCCCTCGACGTCGTCGGGATGCTGCTTCAGCCGCGCGGCGAGCTGCGCGACCATGCCCTCGATCATCGCCTGGCGGTCGCCTGCGGCCATTTGCGAGGCGGCCGCGACCGTCGCGGCATCCGGGCCCTCGAAGCCGCCGGGGCTCCCCTCGCCCTCTGCCACCGCCGCGCCGCCGGGCGCCGCCGCTTCGCCTCCAACTGTCGCGGCATCACCGACCGCCGTGGCGGCGGCCGGCTTGCCGAGCCGCTGGCGGGCGTCGGCAAGGCCCGCCTCGGCGATCTTCAGCCACGGCGCGTCGGGCGGGCTCTCCGAGATCAGCGCGCTCCAGCGGGTTTCGGCATCTGCGGCACGCTGTTCCTGCGAGGCGTCGAGGGCGAGGAAGAATTTCGCCGGCAGATAGGCCGGGTTGATGGCGAGCGCCTTGGCGAAGGCCGCCTTGGCCGCGTCGGTGACCTCGCCGCTGGCGGCGTCGGTCAGCGCCTCGCCGAGGCCGCCGAAACGCGCCGCCGATTCGCCGTTGAGGGCGATCGCCTTGCGAAAGGCCTCGGCGGCGTCCTCCGGCCGGTTCATCCGGAGATAGATCGGCGCGAGCACGTCCCAGCCGTTGCCGTCCTTGGGGTTCTCTTTCAACCGCGCCTCGGCCTTCCCGACGAGGCCGGCAAGGTCGAAGTCGTCCTGCGGCTTCGGCTGTTGGCGGAACGCGAGCGGCTGGTCGGGAAGCGCCGGCGCCCCCACCGTCTCGTAAAGCGCGAAGGAAAGGCCCGGCAGAAGGACGGCGACGCCGGCCGCGGCAGCGAGCACCGCCGGGCGGCGGAAGGAGCGTCTCGTGCCGTCCGTCAAGGCTTCGCGCCGCGCCTTTTCCGAGGCCCGCAGCAGCCGGCGGCCCACCTCCGCCCGGGCGGAGGCGGCTTCCGCCTCGGCCATCGTGCCGCGCGCCACGTCGCCGTCGAGTTCCCGCAACTGCGAGAGATAGACCTCGACGTCGTGATCGGCGGCAGTGTCGACCTCCGCCTGGCCCCGGCGCAGCAGCGGCCAGACGATGGCCAGTATGGCGGCGGCCGTCATCGCGGCGGCTACGATCCAGAAAACCATTCGCAACACCTACGCGCGCCGGTCGCCGCAGACAATGCGGTCGGCGGCGGCGTCCCTCCCCCGTTCGGCCCCGTGGCGCGACGCTGCGCGGCGATCCGCCCCGGATACCGGCGCCCCGCTTCGAACGCTTCCAGACGATTGGAGCCATTCCAGGGTCGATTAACAAAGGCGCGCGGCCTTGCCCATTCAATTCGTTCGGAGGTTTGTCGTCGGCGGGACTTCAGGGGGGGACGGCGCTACGGAGCTGCGGAACCGCCTGGACCGGAGGCCCCGCCTTACGCGACCGGCTTCCAGAGGCCGGCCGACGTCTTGCAGGCGACGCCGGTCGTCTTGAACGGCCTCGAGCCGCCCGACAGGACGTGGGAATAGGCCCGGCAGTCCTGCGATCCCACCCGGTAGACCTGCGTCGGCACGACCTCGCCGCTGAAGCCGTCCTCGCTCCAGCGCACCGGCTGCCCGGCCGGGCTGAACTGCAGCGCCTGGAACTCCGCCTCGACCGCCTTGGTCTTGGCGGCATCGGGCAGGCTCGCGGCGAACGCGCTCTGGCCGACGAGGCCGCCGCCGAGCGCGACGGCACCGGCGGAGATCGCGCTCGGGGTCGATGAGGCGCCGAAGCTCAGGCAACCGCCGAGCGGCAGGATGGAGACGAGGACGGGAATTGCTGCAGCCAGTCGCATCGAACGGGTTCATCCAGCCGGAGGGAACGCGGGAAAGAAGGATGGTCGTCCTGGATTTCTCCCTTACCCGGGCGATGTCAACCGGCGGGAGGCGCGCCGCGCGGCCCTGCCCGGCGCCGCCATGCCGCCTCAGAAAGCGCCGCGATCCCAGACATTTGCGGCGATACGGCCGGCGGCGCCGGCGCCGGCGGGCGGTCTTGGAGCCTGCCGCCCCGCCCCCAGCTTCTTCGCCTGTGCGGCAAACCGGACACACCCGTGGCGCCGCTGCCCGGGCCGCGGCTTTCGGGCCGGCCTTCATGTGAAGATCGCGACGGCGACGCCCGGCCCTACCGGATCCGCGGCAACACCACCCTTGCGGCAAGGCCGCCGAGGTCGGAGCGTCTCAGCTCCAGCATGCCGCGATATTCGGCGGTGATGTCGCGGACGATCGACAGGCCGAGGCCGCTGCCGGGCGTCGCCTCGTCGAGCCGCCGGCCACGCTTCAGCGCTTCGCGGATCTCCTCGGTGCTGAGCCCGGGTCCGTCGTCCTCGACGGTCACGGCAAAACGCTCCGCCCCCTCGGTCTCGTAGGAAAGCCGGATGCGGCTTTGGGCCCACTTGCCGGCATTGTCGAGAAGATTGCCGACCACCTCTTCCAGATCCTGCCTTTCGCCGGCGAAGACGATGTCCGGTCTCTCGCCCTCGAAGCTCACCTCAAGATGCGGATTGAGCTTGGCGATGACCCGCGCGATCCGTTCCAGCGCATCGCGGATCGGGGTCCGGAAGACGATGCTCTGGGTCTGCGCCGCCATGCGCGCCCGGTCGAGATAGTGCTGCACCTGCTGGCGCATGCGCGCCGCCTGCTCCTCGATCACCCGCGCCTTCTGCGGCTCGAAGGCGCTCGCCTCGTTGGTCAGGATGGCGATCGGGGTCTTCAGCGAGTGGGCGAGATTGCCGACCTGGGTGCGCGATCGCTCGACGATGCGGCGGTTGTTGTCGATGAGACCGTTCATCTCCACCGCGAGCGGTTCGATCTCGGCCGGAAAGCCGGTCTCCAGACGCTCGGCCCGCCCCTCGCGGACGTCGGCCAGAGACCGCCGCACCCGCCCGAGCGGGCGCAGCGCGACGAGAATGGCCATGACGTTGACGAGCACCGTGCCGAGACCGACGGTCCCGAGATAATAGAGGAGCGTGCGATCGAAGGTCTCGATGTCCGCCTCGACCGACGAGAGACTGCCCATCACGCGAAACCGCGCGGTGTGGTTGTCGCTGTCCAGGACGACCTCGGTCTCCAGCACTTGGAGCGTCTCGCCGTTGAGGCCCGGCTCCTGATAGGAGCGGCGATACATCTGGTCGAAGGGGGCCTCTTCCACCGTCGCCTGCGGGACGTTGAGGAGAACCAGCGAAGCAGAGGTCAGCCGGCCCTTGGTGTTGTCGGTCGCCGGCAGAACCTCCCAGTACCAGCCGGAGAGAGGGCGCGCGTAGCGCAGGTCGCCGAGGTCTGGATCGCCGCGCAATTCGCCGCCGTCGCCGACGCTGACGGCGTTGACGAGATTGTAGAGCTGGGCGCCGAGGAGGTTTTCGAAGCCCTGGCGCGCCGTGCGTTCGTAGAGGGTCGAGATCAGCGCGCCGGCGACGAAGAGCGCGAGGACCGACCAGAGGCTGGTGAAGAAGATCACCCGGGCGGTCAGGGAGCGCGGCAGGAGCGCGGCGCCGCCGAGCGCCTCGAACTCGCCGGCGGTCCGCCGCCAGAGCGGCAGCAGGCGGCGGCGCACGGAGCGCGAAAGCTTCAGCCCTCGCCTCCCGACGCCTGCATCCGGTAGCCCTGGCCGCGGATCGTCTCGATCAGATCGACGCCGAGCTTCTTGCGCAGACGGCCGATGAACACCTCGATGGTGTTGGAATCACGGTCGAAGTCCTGATCGTAGAGATGCTCGATGAGCTCGGTGCGGGAGACGACGGCGCCCTGGTGATGCATGAGATAGTCGAGCAGCCGGTGCTCGTGGGAGGTGAGTTTCAGCGGCATTCCGGAAACGGTGACGCGGGCCGTGCGGGTGTCGAGCCGGACCGGGCCGCAGAAGATCTCCGAGGAGGCGTGGCCCGCCGCCCGCCGGATCAGCGCACGTACCCTCGCCAGGATCTCCTCGACGTGGAACGGCTTGGTGACGTAGTCGTCGGCACCCGCGTCGATCCCGGCCACCTTGTCGCTCCAGCGGTCGCGGGCCGTGAGGATGAGCACCGGCATGGTGCGGTTTTCCCGGCGCCAGCGTTCCAGAACGCTGATCCCGTCCATCTGCGGCAGGCCGATGTCGAGGACGACGAGGTCATAGGGCTCGGTGTCGCCGAGAAAATGCCCTTCCTCGCCGTCGAAGGCGCGGTCGACCACGTAGCCGGCGCCGCTGAGTGCGTCGCAGAGCTGGCGATTGAGCGTCTCGTCGTCCTCGACGATCAGAATGCGCATCGTTCCGGCTCTGCTCCCCTTTGGCGGATCGACCGCGGCGTCCTAGAGATCATCGGCGCGACCACCGCATCAAACGGCGAACGCGAATGATCCGCCGCGAATTTCCTCCGTGCCGGTCGCCCGCGTTGCCTGCCCCGGCCGGCATCGTCGCACGAAACCCGGCCGTCACCGGCGATTTTCTGGCAACGCTGCAGGTTTGGGGCAAATTCCCGGCAAAAACAGGGCGGCCGGCGGTCACGGACGGATGGTGACGGTCTGCTTGCGCGGGCGCTGGTCTCCCTTGCCCGGAACGAGCACGGTGACGACGCAGACGGTCTGGCCGCCCTGCGTCTGGGTCGACACGGACAGGACCTGCCCGCCGGTCTGGCGCGCCGCCCGGCTCGCGGCCCCGGAGCAGTCGCCGGCCGCAAGGAGCAGCGGCCGTTCCGTCGCTGCCGCCCCGCGATCGAGACCGCCACCGGTCCCGATGCCGGAGCCGAGCGCTTCGTGAGCCCGGGCCGGACCGGCCATGAGGCCGATCGTCACTGCAAAAGCCAGGAGCGGGCGAAGCAAGGTCATTCTGGTCCAATCGAGCATGCGGCGGAGGTCTTCGCATCGACGGTGAATGTCTATCAGGGGCCGGCTGAATGACGAATGAATGTCGCAAACGGACGCCTCCTCCCGCAAGGATAGGGGGCAAAGGGTCATCGGCATAGGGCGGAGCGACAGTCGAGGGCCGATCTCCGGCCCGTTTCGACGAAAAATTGCAGCCGGCCCGAGGTGCTGTCCTGCACGAACCGGCATGTCCGCGACGCCGGGTCTTCAAGACGGCCGGGTGAAGGTCGCGCGACGGCTGGTGCCGGCGCCCCAGACCGGACTGACCTGCGCGACCGAGACCTGAAGCTGCTCCGGCAGGGCGCCGAATCGCATCGTCTGTTCGGCTGCGGTGAGATCGAGCTGCGGGGCCGTGACCTCGTAGGTCACGAGGGTCTCGCCGTCGCCGACCACGACACGGTACAGTTCGGCCTCCTCACCGAGCGGCACCTCGCGCGCCGCCCAGTTGTCGCCGCCGACGCGCGTCCGCCGCACCCAGCCGAGCGTGACGCCGCCGCCTTCGGCAAAGCTCGCGGCAAGATGGACCGGCGAGAGCGGCCGCACCGAGCGCGCGCCGAGCGCCGCCGTCCGGCTGATCACCGAAGCGTCGTCGCGGCTTCGGCCGAATGGCTGAATGCGGTAATCGAGGCTTCGGCCGACTTCCGCCTCGGTCAGCGCGATCGGCATGCTCGCCCCGTCGAGCAAAACGAACAGCGCCCCGGTGGAGGCGCCGGCCGCCATCGCATCCTCGGTGCCGCCCTGGGCCCGCAGGAGGCCGGTGAGACGGAACTCGCCCGCGGCGGTCTCCTCGGCGCTCGCGAACTGCAGGACCTCGAAGCCTCCGTCGTTCGAGGCGACGGCGCAGAGATTGGCACCGGCGAGCATCGCGGCGGATGACACCGAGGACAGCCTGCCGCGCGGCAGCGAGACGCAGACCGCAGCGGCCGGATCGATCCGGCCTTCCGGGCCCGGCAGAAGCGGCGCAGTCAGCCGGCCGAGTGTCGCCGGACGGCCGACGCTCGCGCGTCTCGTCAAAGCGCCGTCTGCCGAAAGGCTGGTCACCTCGTAGCCCGGAAACGGCGCGGCGCCGACCGCGATCCGCGCTCCGTCATAGCCGCTGCCGGCCGCCGGCAGCGGCAGGTCGAGGAAGGCTGCGAAGGGACGCGAGGCGAGGTTCGGCCGCGCCGACGACGTCGCCTGGACGGTGCCGCCGGCAGATGCACGGACCCGCCGCAGCGGCAGGCGCTTGGCGGTGATCCGGCTCGCCAGCCCGGTCTCGATCCGCGTCAGCAGCCAGTCGCCGCTGCGGCCATCGAGACCGACGACGTCGCCGATGCCGAGCCCGATCTCGCTCGCGGGCAGCGCGAATTCGGCCGTCTCGGTCGCCACCCCGAGGTCCGCCAGCATGGCCGCGGCGAAACCAGCCGCCTCCCCCTCGTCGATGACCGCGGGGACGCCGACGAGCTGCCGGCGCGGGGCCGCGACGCTCGCCCGCATCGCTTCGGCACTGCCGGGCTGATAGTCCCGCCAGGGATCGACGAAGCTCAGCGCCACCGCATCGACGGTCTCGGCGGCCTCGGTCCGGCGCAGCTCGATGCGCGGCTTCTCCGCGTCGTCGACGAACTCCTGCAGCAGGCGATCCGCCCGCAGCCGGCCCAGCGACCGGGCGACGAGCCGGCCCTCCTCGACGTGGGCGACGGCGCCGACGAGGCCGAAGAGATTCTCCAGCGTCTCGCGCGCCGATGCCGGACCGGTCTCGATCCAGCCCGTCACGATCGCCTCGAGGCCGCCGACGTCGCTGTCGCCGAGTTCGTGCGCGGCGAGGATCTCGGCGGCCAGCGCGTCGACGGGCGCGTTGCCGAGCCGTCCCGTCAGCCAGTGGCCGAGCCGCCAGTTTTCGCCGTCGCTCCACAGGTCGGTGCGGCCCGGAAAGGCGGGAAACGGCCGCGCATCCCAGGTCCACAGATGGATCGTGCCGGGATCGACCATCCGGCCGCCATAGAGCGGCGAGAGCGGGTTCGCCGCCTCGTCGAAGCCTTCCGCGCCAGGGCTCCAGTGGTCGAGTTGCGTCTCCAGGAAGCGTCGCTGCACGAGGTCGTCCCGCGTGCCCGTCGAAAAATGCGGAACGTCGCTCTCGGACGACTTGGCGTCGACGAAGAGGTTCGGCTCGTTCGGCCCCTTGTCGATCGCCGGGCAGCCGAGCTCGGTCAGCCAGATCGGCTTGGCCATCGGCACATAGGGAGAGGGCTCGGCGACCTCGGTCCCGCCCCGGCGGTCGAAATGCAGGTTCGCCCACCAGGAGACGAGGTCCTTGGCGCGGAACACCCAGGGCTTGCCGAGGGCGTCGTCGGTGATCGGCTGACGGCGCTTGTCTGCCCGGTCGGTTTCGTTCGGATAATACCAGTCGAAGTCCTCGCCGCCGGCGATGCCTGCCGCAAGGCCGTCGCGGTCGTAGATCGAGGCTGCGTCGGGCGCGTCCTCGCCGTCGCGCCAGTCGGCGATCGGCAGGTAGTCGTCGATGCCGATGGCGTCGATCGCCGGCGACGCCCAGAGCGGATCGAGATGGAAGAAGACGTCGCCGGAGCCGTCCTCCGGCCGGTAGTTCGAATATTCGCTCCAGTCCGCGGCATAGGTGACGATGGCATCGGGCAGGATCGACTTCACGCCCTCGGCGATCGCGATCAGCCCTTCGACGAAGCAGAACCGTCCGGCTTCGTCGCGGATGCGCGTCAGACCCCTGAGTTCCGAGCCGATGACGAAGGCGTCGGCGCCGCCGGCGGCCGCAAGATGCGCCTGGTGGAAGATCATCCGGCGGTAGGACCATTCGTCGGGGCCGGAATAGACGATGCGGCTGCCCGAGCGGGAGAAGTCGCCCGGACCGACGGTCCCGAGAAAGGCTTCGATCGCCGCGCGCGCGGCGGCGGTGCCGTCCTCGCTTCCTTCCCGCCCGACGGCGACGTCGAGGGTCAGCCGGCCCCGCCAGGGAAAGGCCGCCTGCTCCGCTCCACCATAGGGATCGGGAAGGCCGTTGCCCGGCGCAACGTCCATCAGCACGAAGGGATAGAAGGTGACCTTCAGCCCGCGCTGCTTCATCGCCTCGATGGCCCGGATGACCCCGGCGTCGCTCGGCGTTCCGCCATAGGCGGGGCCGCCGCCGAGGTTTGCCACCAGCCCGGCGTCGCCGCGGCCGAGATTGCTCACCCGCCAGTCCTCGTCCTCGTCGCGCTGCCCCGTCTCGACCTTCGGCCGGAGCGTGCAGCGGCCGGCACGCAGATCGTCCCCGAACCAGGAGACGACGAGCGCCGCGCGTTCGAGATCGGGGCAGAGCGCCGTCAGCTCGTCGAGCGAGGCAAGGATGTCGCTGTCCGCATAAAGGACGTTGCGGTTGACCAGCCGGTCCTCGCCCTCGGCGAGGCGCTCGCGCACCGGTATCGGGTCGAGCCCGTGCTCGCTCGCGCCGGGGATCACCGTGACGGCGCGGACCTGCCCTTCCAGCCGGCCGATCGGGCGCAGCACCTCGCAGCTGATCTGCGGGATGCGGTTGCCCCAGGTCTCGAGCGGCAGGCGCTCGAACACGAGATAGGCGAGGCCGCGATAGGCCGGCGCATTGCCTTCGCCCTGCTTCACCTCGATCAGCGGGTCGGGCAGTTGGTCCTCGTCGCCGAGATAGACCCTGTAGGAAACGTCGGAGAGATCCAGTTCCTCGCCGTCGGCCCAGACGCGGCGGATCGCGGCGATCGGGCCCTCGCAGAGGCCGACGGCGACATTGCCGAAATAGCTGTAGGTCGTCACCTCGGTCGCCGGCTCGATGCCCTTGCCGCCCTGCCGCTCGGTCTCGACCTCCTCCTCGAAGCGCGTCGTCCAGATCACCTGTCCGGCGACGCGGGCGGTGCCGTAGATGCGGGGGATGCCGGCGCCCTCGTCGGCGGTCATGATCCGCGCCGTCTCGAGACGCGGGCCTTCGTAGCGTCTGGTCTCGGAAAACACCGACCGGTCGATCGCCGAGCCGGCGAGCGCGCCGGCGGCGCGCCCGATCACCGCCCCGAGCGGGCCGCCGAGAATGCTGCCGAGGGCGGCCCCGGCCGCCTGAAGCACGATGGTCGCCACGATCTACTCCGGAAAACGGAAGGCGCCGGCGATCCGGCCCTGCCAGCCGCGCGGCAGCGCCGTCGAGACGACGGCCGCGCCTTGATAGGCGTGGATGATACGCCCGCCCTCGTCGATCACGGCGCAGTGGGTCGCCGGCGCGCCGCGGCGCCACCTGAACAGCAGCACGTCGCCCGGCCGTGCGGCGCTCGCCTCGATCGGCCGAAGATGGCGCTCGGCGGCGCAAAGCAGCCGGTCGGGCCCGGCGCGAAGGCTCCAGGTCTCGGCATAGGCGCCGGGCGCCTCGGGTTCGATGCCGTAGAGCTCGCGCCAGACGCCGCGCAGGAGGCCGAGGCAGTCGCAGCCGATGCCCCGCGCCGATCCCTGATGGCGATAGGGCGTGCCGAGCCAGCCGCGGGCCGCGGCGAGCGCCGTTTCGCGGGTCCGGTCGCTCATGGCACCACCGGCGAGCCGTCATTGGCGTTGCCGCGCCGGCCGACCGCCAGGCTGGCGTCGCTGCCCGGGATGTGCGGGAAGCCGCGGAAATTCGTCTGGTTGGCGAAGCGCCCGCGGCAGGTGGCGAAGCGCTTGTCGCATCCCTGAACGATCCGGAAGCCGTCGCCCGCTGCGATCTCGGCGACGATCGGCGACGCGATGGCGATGCGCACGGTACCGTTTGCCCGATCCGTGGCCGAGACGACGTCGCTGCCGAGACCGGCGGCCTCGCCGGTCAGCATGGTCAGCCGGCCGAAGGCATAGCTCTCGGGCGGCGCGCCGAGCGCCGTTGCCGTGTCGATCCAGCCGTCGCCGACGGCCGCGACCAGACATTCCACGGTGTATGGCGGCTGCGACAGGTCGAACCCGCAGCGCGCGTCGCCGAAAACGGCGTCGCAGCGGCGTCGGTAGATGCGCCCGCGCACGGCCTCGAGCCGGGCGGCGACGCTTCGCAGCTCCGCGGTGAAGGCCGTCTCGTCCCGGCGCACCTCGCCGAGATCGGAAACGTCGATGCGCACATGCGCCGCCGGGTTGCGCCAGTCGACGACGAAGGACTCGACCGTCGCCCCGTCGAAGCGCCCGGCCGCGACGTCTTCCTCCCTGATCGCCGCCGACGACAGGGCGCCCTCGACCTCCCCCGTCGTCGCCCCGAGGCCGAGGGCGGCCTCCGCCTCGCTGGCGGAGAGCCCGGTCGCGGCCTCGAAGCGGGTCCCGGCGAAGACCAGCGGCTCGTCGTGGTCGGTGAAGCCGAGGACGCTGCCGTCCTTGCGCGTCAGCCGCCAGCAGTTGGCAAGCGTCGTCACCGGGCCGGCGACCGCCGCGGCGAGTTCGTCTGGCAGCGTCCTCATGGGCGGATCTCGATGAGCTGGATGACGGGGATGTCGCCGGCCTCGAAGGCGGCGACGTTGATCGACAGCTGGTCGGTGTCGAAGCGCACCGGTACGTCGAACTGAAAGCCCGCGGTGATCGCCGCCCCGACGGCCGGGGGCGCGTCGAAGGCGAGCGTCCCGGTGAGGCTGTCGACGGCAAAGCCCGCGGCGATCTCGGCGCCGTCGACGGCGACGCGCACCGTCCCGGCGACGGGTTTTTCGATCGGCCGGACATAGGCGCCTTCGCCGCTGCCATAGGTCTTGGAAAGGCTGAAGCTCGTGGTCTCGCCGTCGCCGGTGCCGATCGCCTGGTCGAGGGCCGACACCGGATTGCCGAAGCGGCTGGAGGCGTTGTCGAGCGGATCGCGGAAGCGGAACCCGGTCAGCCTTCCGCGCATCGCCTCGAAGAAGTCGAGGATGAGCGAAAGATCGGCGAGGCTCTTCAGGCCCGATCCCGCGTCGTAGCGCCTGACCGAGCGGGCGAAACGCTGGTTGCGGGTCTCGAAGCCCGTCGAAAGCCGGACGATGTCGGTGCGCCGTTCCGGCCCGCCGCTGGTGCCGAAGGCGATCCGGAGCGGAAAGCGCTCCTCGCTGAAGGCGGTGATCGGCATGGTCAGACGCCCCGTCGTCCGCGCACCGCCGCGCGGGTCAGCATCGCCTGGATCTGGGCCTCGGCGCGGCGGAAGCTCGGCGCGTCCGGCGTCGTGACGTTGAAGACGATCTGCGGCGCGCTGCGCGCCTCGGGAGCGGCGAGGCCGAGCGTGCCGTCGGCGCCGCGCGACAGCGGCAGGATCGCCTCCGCACCCGCCTCGCCCATCAGCCCGAGTCCGCCGCCGGCCGGAAAGTAGCTCGGCGCGGCGACGACGCCGCCCTTGGCGAAGGGCAGCACCACGCCCGTCGCCGCCGTTCCCGCAGTGCCGCCGAAGGCCGCGACGATCTGGCCGATCGCGGTCGAGGCGAGGTCGCCGAGCGGCTTCAGCGCGGCGTCGAGGGCGATCGTCGAAAGCCGCAGCGCGAGTTGCCGGAAGACGTCGTCGAGCGACTTGCCGCCGGTGACCGCTCGCGACAGCGCCGAGGTCAGTGCCGTGCCGAAGCGGTCCGCCCGGTCCGACAGATCGGCGAGAGCCCGGTCGAGCCCGGTCGTGTCGGCCCTGATCGCGACGGTGAAGGTCTCGTCCTCGTCCATGAATCCTGTCCGTTCCGGTGGAAAGGCTCGCGGCACCCGTCAAGGGCCGCGAGGATCGGGAAAGCGCCGCATCATTTCGGAAAGGTCGCGGGCGCTCGGCGCCGGCGGGCGGGCGCGCTTCGGCGCGATTACGCTCGCGAGTTCGCGCGGCGTCATCGTCCAGAACGCTTCGGGCGTCAGCCTGAGGACGCCGAGACCGACGGCCATCACCTCGTCCCAGGGAAAGGGCGCCGCCGCGCCGCTGTTGCTCTCGCCTGCCGTCGCCTTCGCCGGGCCTGTCGCCGTCAGCCGCGGCGGTCGGTAGGGTTTGCGTCGCCCTGCCCGGCCGCCTCCCCGGTTCCGCCGAAGGCTGCCGCCAGCAGCTCGACGGCGATTGCCGCCGCGCCCGCCGCCGCGCCCTCGAAGCGCATCGCCGCCACCTCGGCGTCGGACACCTGTTCCCCCGCCCCACGAAGCCCGGCGGCGATGATCCGCGTCAGGTCGCGGGCGGAGAGCCGCCCGTCGCGGAAGCGTTCCGCCAGCGCCCCGAGATTGTCGGAGGAAAACGCGTCCTCGAGTTCGGCGAGGGCGCCGAGGGTGAGGCAGAGGCGCCGCTCGCGCCCGTCGATGATCGCCGGCACCTCGCCGCGCCTGCGGTTCGCGGCCATCTCAGATCGCCTCGAAGGTCAGCGCGCCGGCCGATTCCAGCGTCGCTTCGAAGGTCACCTCGCCATCGTGCTCGCCGCCATATTCCAGCGCCGTCACCTGAAACGGCCCGGTCACCCTGCCGAAGTCCGGAATGATCGCCTGGAAGGAGGCGACGCGCGATTCGAAGAAGATCTGCCGCAGGCTCGCATCCGCGGCGGCGTCCTTGAAGATGCCGGAGCCGGACAGGGCGGCGCGCTGCATTCCGGCGCCGCCGAGGAGTTCGCGCCATCGCCCGGCGCTCTCAGAGTCCGTGATGTCGACGGCCTCGGCATTGAAGGCGATCCGCCGGCTCCTCAGTCCGGCGATCGTCACGAAGCTGCCGTCCCCGTCCTCGTCGATCTTGAGGAGGAGGTCCTTGCCCTTCTGAGCGCTCATCCGTGCGTCCCATCTTCGCGTTTCATCCGGCGGCGGTCGCCCGCCGCAAACGAAAAAGGGCGGCCCGATGGACCGCCCGCCTTGGTAGTGTCTCAGTCTGCAGTTCGCCTTAGCGCGCGATCATCGCCGATGATCGTTGCGGAGCCGCGCTTCAGCCAATTATTCGCGGCTCCCGCACATAGCTGAAATCGGGTCCGCCCGACCACGCTCGTCCGTCAGGGAAGCGAAGTTCGATTCCGGCGAGATCGCTTTCATCCGCCAGACGCATATTGACCCCCGTCTGAACATTGCCGAATTTCGCTATGGCGCTCCGCGTCAGCGTGAAATGCGTCGTCGAACCACATCGGCCGCAGAAGTGGATCTCTGAGGCCGGATCGTCCTTGTCTTCGCGGCTATATCTGTTGGTCGCGCCCTCGACGCTGACGTCGGAGGGATGGAAATAGGACCAGCAGGCGCCAGCCTTGCTGCAGAGCGTGCAATTGCATTCGTTGATGAAGTCCGGCCGCTTGGCCACGCCGATGCGGACCTGGCCACAGAGACAGGCAAGTTTCAGCATACCGGTATCATGACGATGAACTGATCACGATCGTCGCCAGCCTCACGCCACCGGCTCGGTCACCGCCCGGAACCGCAGGATGCCGTGATAGGCGGAGGAATCCGCCTCGCGCCGGGCTTCGGCGAACTGCAGCCGCAGATTGACGAGATGGTGGCCCTCGAGTGCCAGCGCCGCGTCGTTCAGCCTGTCGGCGACCTTGTCCATGATCTCATAGGTCTCGGCCTTGCCGCCGCCCTTGGCCCAGACGTGCAGCGTCAGGATGTGCTCCGCGCCGTCCTCGGTGCCCGTCGACCAGTCGACGACGGCCGTCCGGCCGAGCGTGAGATAGGGGAAGCTCGCGCGCTCCGGCCGCCGGTCGAAGACCTTCGGCCCGCCGAGCAGCGCCGTTAGGGAGGCATCGGAGGTCAGAGCGGAAAAGATCGATTGCTGCAGTTCAGCGCTCGGATGCGCCATCGCTATCGCCCTCCTTTGCGATGCCGTCGACTTTCGCGACGCCGCCGACGACCGGACGCTTCACGCCGGTTGTCGGGATGAAACATAACTGGAAATGCTTTCCGCGTCCCGCTGTTCAACGGGGCAATCTTAACTTTTTCGCTATCTCACGATCGATCTGGTGCAAGCGATCCGGACGGCGGCGGGGCCTCCTCGAAACCGGTCATGATCGCCTGCGCATCGGCGCTCTTGCCGAGGTTCGAGGTGCGCGGCAGTCCCTCGATCCTCCTCGGCGGCAGGCCGGCCCTGGCGCGGGACAGCGCCTCGTCGACGAGCTGGCGGAAATTCTTGCGGGCGCGCCGGGTCTCGACCGATACGGAAATGCGCATGGTCAGCGCTCCTCCTCGCAGCGGCAGACGAGATAGCGCCCGCTCTCGTCCGGATCGTGCACCGAGAGGACAAGGAGGCGCCGTCCGCCGATCCTGAACGACATGCCGCGCTCGACGGCGGTGGTCGCGCGCAGCAGCACGCGATGCGTCACGGTCGCCTCGCGCTGGTCGAAGCGCTCGCGCGCGGCGACGGAGAGCGGCTCGATCCGCACCGACAGTTCCCGCACTTCCTGCCACTGCGTCGCGCCGCCGCCCGCTCCGTCCGGCACGATCGCCGGCTCGTCCAGCGCGACGCGGCGGCTGAAGAGCCCGGGGTCGAGAAACAGCGGGGCCATCAGATCCGCACCCGCCGGTGCGGGGCGATCAGGCGCTCGGCGATCGCCGGTCGCAGCGCCGGCTGCATCCCCGGCTCGACCAGCGCCCGCGCCTCGTAGCTCGCGGCGACGATCGCCTTGAGCGCGAGGATCAGCTCGGCGGGGCGGTCGGCGTCGCCGTAGCCGGCGACGAATTCGATCTCGACGCCGTTCGAAGCCGCGTCGAGCACGGCGGGCGCGAGCCGGAAGCCGTCCGTGCCGCGCGGCCGTTCGACGATGGCTTCGGCCGGTTCGAAAACACGCGGATTGCCGGCCGCGTCGTAGGCCGTGACCGTGTCGACCGAGACGAGTGGGCGCCTCGTCGCCTCGACCCAGCCGTCGCACGGCGCCGGGTCGAGGGTGAGGCGGAAGCTGCGGGCGACCAGCGCAAGCCCGGTGTCGCGCTCGATCGCCTCGCGCCCGGCCGCGATCAGCCGGGCGATGAGGCCGTCCTCGTCGTCCCGCTCGATCCGCGCCCAGATCTTGGCGTCGGCAAGCGTCAGCGGCTCGGCGACCGGGCCGAGGTCGATCGTCGTCATCATCCGTCTCCAGAAACGCAAAGACCCGGCTCGTCGAGCCGGGTCTCCAAGGGGTTTTCGTCGGCGTTCGGGCCGTCAGGCCGAGAAGTCGAGAAGCTTTGCCGCGTCGAAGTCCAGAATGCCGCCGCCGACCCGCTTGGTCGTGTAGAACAGGACGTAGGGCTTGGCGGAGTAGGGATCGCGCAGCACCCGCACGCCCTGGCGGTCGACGACGAGATAGAAGCGGGAGAAGTCGCCGAAGGCGAGCGCGCAGGCGCCCGTCGCGATGTCCGGCATCTCCTCCGCCTCGACCAGCGGAAATCCCATCAGCGTCGCCTTGGCGCCGGCGGCAGCCGGCGGCAGCCAGAGATAGTTGCCGTCCTCGTCCTTCAGCTTGCGCACCGTGCTCTGGGTGCGGCGATTCATGACGAAGCTGGCATTCTGCCGGTATCCGGCCTTGAGGGCGTAGACGAGGTCGATCAGCGCGTCGGCCGCCTCGCCCTCGGCGAAGCCGCCGTCGGCGCCCGTCCCGACCGTCCCGACCTTGCCCCAGGCCCAGGCGCTCTCGTCGACCCTGTCGTAGGTCATGAAGCCCTTCGGCATCGCGAGGCCGTCGCCGTTGACGAAGGCGGCGCTTTCCTGGGCCGCGAAGGCCTGCTCCACCTCCTCGCCGATCCAGCGGTCGATGTCGACGGCCGCATCGTCGAGCAGCGCCGCCGTGGCGGCCGGCATGGCGTAGAGCTCCATGGTCGGAAAGGTCAGTTCGGCGAGCTGCGGCGCGGCGGTCTGGTCGCGCACGGCTGTCTCGCTGACCCAGCCGCTCTCGGCGCCGGAGATCGCGAAGGGCTTCTTCAGCACCGCGGTCGACACCGTCCTGACGGCGGCGATCGAGCGGATCGGCGAGATCGCCGCGAGCCGCCGGCCGATTTCCGTCTCGGTCTCCTCTGGCACGAGGAAGCCGCCGTCCGCCCCGGTCAGGCTCGACATCGCCTTTTCCTCAAAGCGCCGGAGCGCCGCCTCGTCGCCCGCCCTGACATAGCGTTCGAAGGCGCTCTTGTGTTCGCTCGCCGGCGCGCCGAAGCGCGTCCGGTCCTGCCCGAGTGCCGGGCGCATCTCCTTCAGCGCCAGCCGCTCGATGCGCTGGTTCTGGGCGTCGAGCGCGGCGGCGATGCGATCGACCTTGTCGGTCGCCAGCGTGTCGGCGCTCATCCGCCGCTCCAGCTCCGCGAGCCGCGCGTCGTTCGCCTCGCGGAAGCTCTCGAAGGTCCGCATCATCTCGTCCTGCAGGCCCCGCGTCTCCGGGGTGACCGTCTTCGTCTCGAAGCCGGCGAGTGCCGTTTCGTCCATGTCGTCTCTCCTGTTGTCTCGGATGAAGATGTGCCGCCGTCAGGCGAAGAGGCTGAAGCGGGCCCGCTCCTGCATCGGGAAGGTGACGAGCGAGACCTCCCAGAGGTCGATCGTCACCAGCCGTCGCCTGGTGCCGCCGTCGCCGCGCCTCGCCAGCTTGGTGCGAAAGCCGATCGACAGACCGTCCACGGCTCCTGCCGCGGCGAGCGCCGCCGCCTCGCGGCCGCCGGCGGTGTCGAGGGCGAATTCGCCGAGGACCTTCAGCCCGGTCCGGTCCTCGGCGATGTCGATCCAACGGCCGATCGGGCGGGCGGGATCGTGCTGCCAGAGCATGCGCACGGCTTCCGGCCGCCGCGCGGCGAGCGAGGCCGCGAAGGCGCCGGGCTCGATCCTGTCGCCGGCGAGATCCGTCGCACCGAAGATCGCGGCATAGCCGGAGAACCGCGCCGGCAGCGGCAAGGGCGTCGCGCCGGCGGGCTGCAGCGGCGCCGCGACGCCGCGCATCTCAATCCTCGCTGCCATAGCCGACGGCCTCCCGCTTCTCGTCCCGGCTGAGGAAGTCCGCCGCGCCGACCCGCGTCCACAGGGCCTCGCGCTCGGCCGAAAGGCCCTCGACCGCGTCGAGATCGACGGAAAGCGACAGTTCCGGCTCCCCGAAATGAGCGCCGAGCCAGCCGCCGAGCGCGCCGGCGATCCGCTTGACGAGCGGCAGCACGGTCAGCCGGTAGAGGGCGCGGTTCGCCTCGGCGTAGTTCGCATAGGTCAGATCGCCGGGGATGCCGAGCAACATCGGCGGCACGCCGAAGGCGAGCGCGATGTCGCGGGCGGCGCCGTTCTTCGCCTCGACGAAGTCCATGTCCTTCGGCGAAAGCGCCATCGCCTTCCAGTCGAGGCCGCCTTCAAGAAGCAGCGGACGTCCCGCCCGGGCGGCGCCGGAATAGCCGGTCTCGAGCTCCGCCTTCAGCCGGTCGAACTGGTCGGGCGAGAGATTGCCGCCGCCTTCGGCCTTGTAGATCAGCGCCCCGGAGGGGCGGGCGGAATTGTCGAGGAGCGCGCGGTTCCAGCGCGCCGCCGCATTGTGCAGATCGAGCGCGCTCTGCGCCGCGCCGAGCGGCGGGTAGCCGCGATGATCGTCGAGCGGGTGGAACAGCGACAACTGCAGGATGCTTGCCGGCCCGCCGTCCGGCGCCTCGGCCGCAATCCGCCTCACCGTCGTGCCGGCCCGGTATTCGAAGGCCTCGGGCCATCCGTCCGTGTCGGCGATCAGCCGCACGCGGTCTGGCCGCAGGACGTGCAGCGCCTTCACCTCCCCGTCGAGGAGCGCCGCCTCGACATAGGCGTTGCCGGCGAGGAGCAGGTGGCCGCAGAGCGTCTCGACGAAGGCCGCACCGGCGCTCATCGGGTTCGGCCGGCGCATCAGGTCGAGTAGCCGGTGCGCTGCGACTTCGCTGGTCCCGTCATAGAGGACGAGCGGGATCGCCGCCGCCGCCTCGCCAATCAGCCGCACCGAGCGATAGGCGACCGGGTTCTGCATGAAGCCGGCCCGCGACAGGGCGGCATAGGACCGCTCGGTCCAGATGCCCTCGTCCCTGCCGGTGAAGACCAGCGTCCCCGCCACCGTGGCGGTGGATTTTTGCTCGGCGGGCGCTGCGGAGGCGCTCTCGCCCGGCGGCCGAGAGGCCGCACCGAGCCAGCCCGCGATCGTTCCCGCAAGTCCCATGCGATTGCTCCGATGTTCTGGAATGCGTTCGGCGATCCGGCCGTTTGCGCGGCCGGCAACCTGTCTGCGGCGGCGCCCGTCTCGCCCCCCTCTGTCCTCCTGAGCTTGTCGAAGGGCGGACATCTCCCCCACACGGGGGGAGATCGATTTCGCGCCGACGCCCCGCGCTCACGCGAGCGATGAAGCTTGCAGCATCGACAAAGATGAGGCGCCACCCGCCAAAGCTGCCGATCTCCCCCCTTGTGGGGGAGATGCCCGGCAGGGCAGAGGGGGGTGCCTCGGCGCAGACCTCAAGCGCTGAACCTTCGCCCCCCGCGTCCGAAGTCCGGTCAGCCTAAAGCCCCCTGATCCGCGGCGCCTCGCCGCCTCCCGCCAGGGCGTTGACCGCCCAGACCAGGGCGTCCAGCCGGTCCGGCGAGCGGCCGCCCGACAGGCCGTCCGGGCCGAAATCCGCCATCTCGTCCTCGAGTTCGGGAAACCGGCCGGCATGGCGCACCCGTCCGCGCTCGTAGAGCGCGGCGACGGGCTCCGCCCTCGCCCATTTGCCGCGGCTCGCCCTGACCGCCTGGAACGGCGTGTCGGGACTTGCCGCGCGGATCACCGCCTCGACCATGTCGCCGCCCTGGTTGACCTCGGCGACGATCCGGTCGGCCTTCAGCGCGTCGTAGAGCCCGATCGCCGCCCTCGCCCATTCATGCGGCTTGGCCTTCCGCCGGCTGCCGTCGGCGAGCACGTAGATCGTGCCGTCGCCGCCGCGTCCCGCCGCGACGATCCCGCAGGCGTCGGAGCGCTTCGTCGCGCTCGCCGGCGGATCGACCGCGACGACGATCCGCCGCAGCTCCGAGGGCGGATCGCAGCGGTCCCGCTCGATCTTCCCGATGTCGAACAGCGCGTCGTCCCGCGCCGAGAGGATTTCTCCGTCGAGTTCCTGCCGGCCGAGCCGCGTCCCGCCATAGCGCTCGCCCATCGCCGCGAGGAAGCCCGGGGCGAGGTTGGCGGCGTTCTCCGCCGTCGTCATGTGCGTCGTCGCCGTCCCGGGATCGGCGATCAGCCGCTTCAGCAGCGGGATCGGCCGCGGCGTCGTCGTGAACAGCGCGCGCGGGTTCTCTCCGAGCCGCAGCGCCAGCTGCAGATTGTCGAACGACGCGTCGCCGTGAACCCATTTCGCCAGCTCGTCGCCCCAGGCGAGATCGAACTGGTAGCCGCGCAGCGCGTCGGGATCCTCCGAGGAAAAGATCTGGGCGATCGCCCCGCTGGCGAAGACCAGCCGCCTGCGGCTCGCCTCGAACACCGGCCGCGGATGGCCGCAGACGGCGAGAAGGCCGCTTTCGCCGTCGATCATCACCTCGCGGGCATCCGCCAGCGTCTCGGCGAGAAGTCCGATGCGCATGTGCGGCCGACCGACGAAGGGGCTTTCGCCCGCCGCCATCGCCTTGATCCATTCCGCCCCCGCCCGCGTCTTGCCGGAGCCGCGCCCGCCGACGATCAGCCATTGCCGCCAGTTCCCCGGCGGCGGCAGTTGCGAAGGCCGGGCAAGGCTCGACCAGGGCAGCGCCGAGCGCTCCAGAACCCGTCCCTTCTGCCGCCCGACCAGCCTGTCCGCCCGGCTCCAGAACTGCACATCCGATAAACGGGTGTCGTCGTCCTCGAACCCGTCGTCGCCGTCGCCGCTATCGGCCATCGGCGCCCCGTTCCGGGCGTTTCGATCCGGCCGGCCGGCGGCGCGCCTTCGCCGCGCGCGCGGCGGCCGTCATTGATGCCGCCGGCTTCGTTGCCGTCTCGCCGCCGTCGGCGAAAAGCCGGGCACCGCCGGCGCGGCGCGCATCGAGGGCTCTCAGCCGGCGCATGAATTCGTCCCGCAGCCGCAGCGTCTCCGTCTCGTCGTCGCGGCCGCTTGTCGCCTCCAGCGACCGCAGTTCGAGGAGCTTTTCCAGCGTGCGGGTCAACAAGGCGAGTGCATCGGCCCGCTCCTTGAAGCCGGCCGCGCCGCCATTCTTCGTCCGCCTGACGCGGGGCTTCTCGCCGTCCGGCACGGTCTCGGCCGCAGCATGACAGCCATTTTCAGGATTATTATCCTCACCCTCGGCTTCCAGCCGCCCCACCTCGCGCATCAGCAGCGCGTAGAGCCGGTCCGACAAAAGCTCCGCCATCCGCTCTCCGAACCGCATCCGCCATCGAGCCGCGGAAGCAATCGCCCCACCGGCCCTGAAACGACGACGGCGGCTCCGGGTCGCCCCGACGCCGCCGACAGATTTTCGATGATGAATGAACCCTACCGAAGGACCGTCACGCAGTCAAGGAATTTTTTCATAATCTCCGGCTTCGGGTGACGTCGGCAGATCGGCGTCCACCTCCTCGCCCGGCCATTCCACCAGATGGTCCTCGTAGTCCTCGAGCTCCATCCCGACTTCGCTGACCGTCCGGTCCCGGACCGAGACGCCCGCCTGATGCACCGTGTCCCGGTCGCCGGAAACGAGGTGGTGCCACCAGTAGAGATCCCGGCCCTCGGCGACCAGCCGGTAGGCGCAGGAGGGCGGCAGCCAGGTCAGCGTCCGCACCGCTTCGGGCGTCAGCCCGACGCAGTCCGGCACCACCTCGTGGCGCGTCTCGTATTGCCGGCAGCGGCAGGCATGGCCGTCGAGCAGCTGGCAGGCGACGTTGGTCCAGGCGATCTCGCCGGTGTCCCAGTCCTCGAGCTTGTTGAGGCAGCAGCGCCCGCAGCCGTCGCACAGCCGCTCCCACTCCTCGGGCGTCATCTCTTCGAGCGCCTTCGCCCTCCAGTAGGGCACGGCATCGTGATCGGGCGCGGCATCGGACATCGGGAAACCATGCGGCAATTTTTGCAGATTTTTCCGGGCGGTCGGCCTATAACCGCAGCGGGGGACGACGTAGGATGTCACGGAAGGTCGCGCAAGTCGCGGCCGCGATTGATCACGTCCATCGCGGGGGCCCGAAAATGCTCGGCGGCCCGCGCCGATGGCGCCGAATGGTGAGCTGGCGCTTGGAGAATCAACCGAATCAACGCCGCAGGCGGCGACAGCCCTCGCGCCTCATTGAGGTCGACGCCTGGATCGATTCGAGCCTCTGGCGGCTCTACCACGCCTTTCTCGCCTGGTGGGAAAACGTCACCATCGTCTCGCGCAGGTTCCGGGCGCGGGGCTTCAACCGCGTTCTGGTGGAGATCGCCTGCGAGGGGCTGACCCTCGGCCTCGCCGGCTTCGTCCTGCTCTTCGCCCTCGCCCAGCCGGCGATCAAGATGACGCGCCACGGCCTGCCGCAGGAGAGCGACTATTCGGTGCTGTTCCTCGACAAGCATGGCGAGGAGATCGGCCGCCGGGGCATCCTGCGGGCCGCGGCGGTGCCGATCGACGAGATTCCCGACAATTTCGTCAAGGCGCTGCTCGCCACCGAGGACCGCCGCTTCTTCGACCATTTCGGCATCGACTTCCTCGGCCTCGTCCGCGCTCTGACGGTGAATGCCCAGGCGGGCGGCGTCGTCCAGGGCGGCTCGACGCTGACCCAGCAGCTCGCCAAGAACCTGTTTCTGTCGAACGAGCGCAGCCTCGACCGCAAGATCAAGGAAGCCTTCCTCTCCCTCTGGCTCGAATCGCACTACACCAAGCGCCAGATCCTCGCGATGTATCTCGACCGGGCCTATATGGGCGGCGGCACCTTCGGTGCGGCGGCGGCGGCCGAGTTCTATTTCGGCAAGAACATCCGCGACGTCTCGTTGGCCGAGGCGGCGATGCTGGCGGGCCTGTTCAAGGCTCCGGCGAAATACGCGCCGCACATCAACCTGCCGGCGGCGCGTGCGCGCGCCAACGAAGTGCTGACCAACATGGTCCAGGCGAACTTTCTGACCGAGGGACAGGTGATCGCCGCAAGGCGCCATCCGGCGACGGCGATCGACCGCTCCTCGTCCCCCTCCCCCGACTATTTCCTCGACTACGCCTTCGACGAGGTGCAGCGCATCGCCCAGCAGAACGGCATCAAGGACCGCAATTTCACGGCCCGGACGACCGTCGACCTCGACCTGCAGAAGCTCGCGGACGAATCCGTCGAATATCATCTCCGCCAGTACGGCAAGAACTACAATGTCGGCGAGGCGGCGATGGTGGTGCTCGCCTCCGACGGCAGCGTCAGGGCGATCGTCGGCGGCCGGGACTACGGCGTTTCGCAGTTCAACCGCGCGACAAAGGCGCTGCGCCAGCCGGGTTCCTCCTTCAAGGTCTACGTCTATGCGACGGCCATGCAGGAAGGCATGAAGCCCTCGGATACGATCGTCGACAGCCCGATCACCATCGGCAACTGGTCGCCCCAGAACTACGGCCGCTCCTTCTCCGGCCGCGTCACCCTCGCAAACGCCCTCGCCCGTTCGCTGAACGTGCCGGCCGTCAAGCTCTACCAGAAGGTCGGCTTCGACGACACGGTGAAGACCGCCAAGGCGATGGGCATCGAATCGAACCTGCGCGGCGACAAGACCATGGCCCTCGGCACCAGCGAGGTCACGGTGATGGACCAGGCGACGGCCTATACGGTATTCGCCAATGGCGGCATGAATTCCAACCGGCATGCGATCGAGCAGCTGACGGACGGCGCCGGCAAGGTCGTCTGGGATGCCCGGCACGACCTGCCGCCGCGCCACCAGGTGCTGTCCGAACAGGCGACGAAATACATGAACGAGATGCTGGTCGGCGTGAGCGAGCACGGCACCGCCCGCAAGGCGCAGCTGTCGATGACCCGCGTCGGCGGCAAGACCGGCACGACCCAGTCCTATCGCGACGGCTGGTTCGTCGGCTTCACCGGCAACTATGTCGGCGCCGTCTGGTTCGGCAACGACAGTTTCCGGCCGACCAACCGGCTGACCGGCGGCTCGCTGCCGGCGATGACCTGGCAGCGCTTCATGGAGGCGGCGCATCAGAACATCGAGCTGAAGCCGATCCCCTATATCGACGATCCCTTCCCGGCGAACTCCGGCAAGGTCGCGGAAGCCGGCGAGGAAGGTACCGGCCCGGCAGCGCCCGAGACCCTCAGCAAGAAGGCGCAGGACGTTCTGTCCCACATCGCCGAAGGTCTCGACGCGATGAAGCCGCTGGAGCCGGAGCATCTGGCGTCGGCGGACACCGCCGCGGCCGGCCCGGCGCCGGCCCGCAGCCAGTAACGCCAGCGAAGCCCTTCGGTCGAAGTGATGCGTTTCACGCTCCTCGTCATGGTCGCCGTTGCGATCGCCCTTTATCTCGGCGGCTGGTCGGCCAAATGGGCGGTCGATCATTCCTCCGAGATCGGCACCGTCACGGTCGGCCCCTGGCAGGCGACGCCGTTCGCCGGCGCCCCCGATGCCGACCCTTACTCCAAGGCGCGCCTCGCCACGGTCGGCAATCTCACGCTCGGAACCGGCGAGGGCATCCAGTTCCGCAGCGCGAGCGACGATACCGGCCGGGCGCTGCGGCGCGAATGCAGCTATCGGATCGGCGGCTCCACGCCCCCTGCCCGCGTCTTCACCCTCGCGGCCTATCTGCCCGACGGCGAGCTCATCCGGCCCGCCGACGGCCGGCCCGGCTGGCTCACCTCGAACAACCTGATGCGCAACGAAGACAATTCCTTCGCCCTCGCCGTCGGGCCCGAGGCCCGCGCCGGCAACTGGCTGGCGACGGCGGGCCGCGGCGAGATGATCCTGGTTCTCGCCCTCTACGACACGCCCGCGAGCGCCGCGAGCGGCGCATCGAGCCTCTCCCTCCCGACGATCCGGCGGGAGTCCTGCGCCAATGGGTAGGATCCTTCTGACCGTCATGATCGGCGTCGTCGGCGCCGGGCTCGTCCATATCGCCGTCATCTTCGCCATGCCGGACGTCGCGCGCCGCAACGGCTGGAGCCGGCTCGCCGAACTCGGCCAGGAGGACCAGCTGGTGCGCGTCGAGGCGCTCGAAAGCAGTCCCGAGCCCGCACCCGGCCAGGCCGCCCAGCAGAGCGGCGAATTCGCCTTCGTCGATCCGGCCTTCATCACCGCCGGGTGCCGCTTCTCGCTGGCCGACGGGCCGGTGCGCATCCGCGCCCTTCAGAGCAATCCGGCGTTCTGGTCTGCCTCAATCTACAATCGCAGCGGCGACAATCTCTACAGCATCAACGACCGGTCGGCGGTCGACAACGCCCTCGATCTTCTCGTCGGGACGCGCGACCAGCTCGTCGACCGGGCCGCGGCGGAGGACGCCCCGAAGACCCAGATTCCGGTGGAGGTGGAAATGACCGCCGGCTACATGACGATCCGCGTCCTCGTCGACGAGGAGAGCAAGCGGCCGGGCGTCGACGACTTCGTGTCGTCGATGCGCTGCGAGCCCGCCCCTGCCGACGATGCCGTCACCACCAATGCGATCGGCCCCGTCAAGCCGGCGGCAGGCGGCGGCTAGGATCGGGCATGATCCCGAAAGTCGGAACAGGCTTTCGAAAGGCACGGCGCGCCAAGGGATCGAAGCAGCCGCTCGGCCGGCATTTGCGCCGGCGGGCGGCGCCCGGCATTCTCGGTCGTCTGGGAGGAGACACATGAGCCTCGATAGAACCGAATTCGACGGCCATACCGTCGTCGTCACCGGCGCCGGCAAGGGCATCGGCCGCGCGACCGCCCGGCTTCTCGCCGGCCGCGGCGCCGCCGTCGTCGCCATTGCGCGGACCACGTCCGACCTCGAAAGCCTCAAGGCCGAGACCGGCTGCCGGACGATCGCCGCCGACCTTCAGGATCCCGAGACGGCGCGTGCCGCAATGCGCGAGGCGGGCACCGTCGACCATCTCGTCAACTGCGCCGGGACCAACGTGCTCGAAAGCGTGCTCGACATGACCGACGCCGGCTACGAGACCGTCCTCGGGATCAACCTCCGGGCGGCGCTGGTCTGCGCCCAGGAATTCGCCAGGGTCCGCATCGCGGCCGGCGGTGGCGGCGCGATCGTCAACGTCACCTCGATCGCCGGCCATCGCGGCTTTGCCAACCACCTGTGCTATGCCGCGTCGAAGGCCGGCCTCGAAGGAGCGACGCGCGTTCTCGCCAAGGAACTCGGACCCCACGGCATCCGCGTCAACGCCGTCGCACCCGGCATCACCCTGACCGAACTCGCGGCCGTCGCCTGGAGCGATCCGGAAAAGAGCCGGCCGATGATGGACCGCACGCCCGTCGGGCGCTTCGCCGAGGTCGAGGACGTTGCCGAAATGATCGCGATGCTGCTGTCGCCGGCCGCGGCGATGGTGACCGGCGCGGTGCTGCCGATCGACGGCGGCTTCCTCGGCGTCTGAAAGTTCCGCCGGCCGAAGACCACGCGCCCGGCAGGCCGCGCTGCCGGCAAAGGCTTGCCGGTCGCCGCCCGGTCCGATCGGCGGCGAGGCCCGCCCCGCCGCCGCGCTGAGAGCTTCAGAAGTCGAAGTCGTTGATGTCCGCCTTGGTGAAGATCTTCGGCTGGCCGAGCAGCACCTGGCTCTGGTTGACGATCGGCAGTTCGCCGAGCCGGCCGGCCTTCACCGTCTTGTCGCCGGGCTTCAGCGTCCCGTCCGCCACCTGCCGCATCACCTCGACCGCCGCATAGCCGAGATCGACGGTGTTCCAGAGGATCGTCGACTGGATGCAGTCGGAATTGATGTAGGGCTTCATGGCATTGGGGAGTGCGAGGCCGACCACCGAGACCTTGCCGCAGAGGCCGTTCTGCTGCACCGCCTCGGCGGCGGCGGGGGTCGCCACCGAGGTCATGCCGAGGATGCCCTTCAGCTCGTCGCCGTATTTGTTGATCAGCGTCTGCGCCTGGTTGAAGGACAGGATGTTGTCCTCCTGCGCCTCGACGGTCTCGAGGAACTTCAGCTTCGGATGGCACTTCTCGGTATAGGCCTGCATCTCGGAGATCCACCGCGCCTGGTTCGGCGTCGTGAAGGTCGAGGTGACGATGGCGAAGCTGCCCTCTTCGCCGATCTCCTTGGCGAGCTGGTCCATCATCGCCTTGGCGACGCCGTTCGGCAGCGCCTGGTTGACGAACCACTGCCGCGCGTCGGCCTGGGCATCGGCGTCGTAGCCGACGACGTTGATCCCCGCATCGAGCGCCTTCTTCAGGACCGGCGCGATCGCCACCGGGTCGTTGGCGGCATAGAGGATGCCGTCGACGCCGGAGGTGATGTAGTTGTCGATGAAGGTGATCTGCTCGTCGATGTTGGCGCGGGTCGGCCCGTCGGTCGAGACGGCGACGCTGCCGAGTTCCTTCGCCGCCTCCGCCATGCCCGACGAGGTGCTGGCGAAATAGCCGACGCCGACGAGTTTCGGAATGTCGACGACCTTGATGTCCTTGCCCTTGCGGTCGGGCGCGTTCGTCGGCGTGCCGCCGTTGTATTCGCCGGGCTCGGGTGCCGGCGATTCGCCGGAACAGGCGAGCGGGGTCGTCGGCTGGCCGTCGCCGCCAGTCCAGGCGGACTGCGCGAAGGCCGCCGGCGTCGTCAGAAGGCTGGCGCCGAGCAGCGCCGTCATCAGTCTCTTCATCGAATTTTCCTCCTCTGTTGCGGCGCCTTTCCGGCGCCCCTCCCGATCCTCAGTCGTTCGAGAAACGGCTGAGGACATTGCTGATCAGCACGGCGACGATCAGGACCGCGCCGATGACGACGGTGGTGCCGTCGCCGCGCACGCCCGAAAGCGACAGGCCGTTCTGAAGGATCTGCATCAGGCAAAGCCCGATCAGCGTACCGACCACCATGCCGCGGCCGCCGAAGATCGAGGTGCCGCCGAGGACGACGGCGGTGATCACCTCGAGTTCGATGCCGGTGCCCATGTCGGAGCGGGTCGTCGAAACGCGCGAGACGAAGACGATCGCCGCGAGCGCCGAGACGAAGCCGGAGGCGGTGTAGATCAGGAGTTTCGTGCGCTCGACGGCGAGACCGGAAAACTCCGCCGCCGCCTCGTTGTTGCCGATGGCGTAGGTCGTGCGTCCGAAGGTCGTGAAGCGCAGGATGAAGATGCCGACGATGGCGACGAGGGCGAAGAGCCAGAGCTGCGACGGAATGCCGAGCAGCTCGCCCTGGCCGAGGGTCGCGAACCACGCCGGATAGCCGCGGACCGAGCGCGCCTGGCTGATCCCCTCGGCAAGCCCGCGATAGAGTGCCAGCGTCGCCAGCGTGGCGATCAGCGGCGGCACCCTGAAGCGTGTGATGATGACGCCGTTGGCAAAGCCCGCCAGTGTCCCGGCGAGGAGCGACAGCACGATCGCCGCCGGCAGCGGCAGGCCGGCATTTTGCCAGAAAACCCCGACGAGAATGGCGCAGAGGCCGAGGATCGAGCCGACCGAGAGGTCGATGCCGCCGGTGACGATGACGAAGGTCATCGGGATGGCGATCAGCCCGACCTCGGTCATCAGCCGCGCCTGGTTGAGAAGGTTCGCCGTCGTCAGGAAGCGGTCGGACTGGGCGGCGAGGACGAACAGCGCGACGACGAAGAGGATCGCGAGGATCGCCTCGTGGCGGACGAGAACGCGGGTGACGGCGGTCATGGCTTCGTCCCTCCCCTCAGCCGGTTCGCCGGCGGCGGGCCATGTCGGCGAGGACCGTCGCGAGGATGAGCACACCCTGGACGGCCCTCAGCCAATAGGCCGAGACGTTGAGGAAGATCAGCGACGAACCGATCGCGGCAAAGAGGATCGCCGCCAGCGTCGAGCCGAACACCGTGCCGACGCCGCCGAGGATCGAGACGCCGCCGACCACCGAGGCGGTGATGATGACGAGTTCGAGCCCGACCGGCACCGTCGACTGGATCACCTGCAGCTGCGTCGCGAAGAGCACCGCCGCGACGCCGCCGATGGCGCCGTGGATGGCGAAGACCTTCACCACCGTCGCCGCGTGGGAGATGCCACTGGCGCGGGCCGCTTCCGCATTGCTGCCGACGGCGTAGACGGACCGGCCGAAGGCGGTGTAGCGCATCAGCAGCGCCGCGAGGATCGTCATGCCGATCATGAACCAGACCGGCGACGGCACGTCGAGAAGCCGGAACTGGGCGAGCTGGTAGCCGGCCGGGAGACCCGAGATCCATCGCCCGCCGGTGAAGGTGATGAGCCCGCCGGAGAGGATCGAGAGCATTGCCAGGGTCGCGATGATCGACGGGACCTTGGCATAGGCGATCAGGCAGCCGACCAGCGTGTTGATTAGAGCGCCGAGGACGAGCGGGGCCAGCCAGGCGAGCCAGATCGGGTAGCCGTTGGTCGCGAGCAGCCCGGAGATCACGGCGAGAACGCCGATCAGCGCGCCGATCGAGACGTCGATGTTGCCGGAGATGATGACCAGCGACATGCCGATCGCCGCCACCGCGATATAGGCGTTGCCGACGAAGATCGAGGTGAGGTTGTGCTGCGACAGGAAGCGGGCGTTGACCGAGCCGACGACGGCAAAGAGCGCCAGGATCACCACGACGAGCAGGATCTCCTGGCCGAGCGTTCCGAGCGTGTGGGAGAGGCGCGACCTCATCGGCCCGCTCCTTCGGCGAGCGCCGGCTCGCGCCGCCCCTGCATCATCGCCGCGCCCACCGTATCGGGACTTGCATCCTTGCGGTCGATCACCGCCGACAGCCGACCCTCGCGCATGACGAGCACGCGGTCGCTCATGCCGAGCACCTCGGGCAGTTCGCTGGAGATCATCAGGATCGCCAGGCCCTTCTTGGCGAGTTCGCCCATCAGCCGGTGGATCTCGGTCTTCGCCCCGATGTCGATGCCGCGGGTCGGCTCGTCGAGGATGAGGATCTTCGGGTCGGTGGCGAGCCATTTGGCGAGCACCACCTTCTGCTGGTTGCCGCCGGAAAGCTGGCCGACGCGCTGGCGCGCGTCCCGCGCGCGGATCGAGAAGCGGCCGATCGCGTCCTTGGCGAGGCTCTGTTCGCGCGCAGTGTCGACGACGGAGAACGTCGTCAGCCGGTCGAGGATCGCCATCGAGACGTTCTCGCGCAGTGGCTGCGGACGCACCAGCCCGTGCTGGCCGCGGTCCTCCGGCACGTAGGCGATGCCGGCGGCGATCGCCTCGCGCACGCTGGCGATCGTCCGCGGCTCGCCGTCGACGAGGATTTCGCCGGCGGTCGCCGGCGTCACGCCGAAGATCGTCTGGGCGAGCTCGGTGCGGCCCGAGCCGACGAGGCCGGCAATTCCGAGAATCTCGCCGGCGTGAAGCGAAAAGGAGATGTCCTCGACGACCCCGGCGAGAGAAAGATGCCGCACTTCCAGCCGCGTCCTTCCTTGCGGAATCTCCTCCTTCGGAAAGAGCTGGTGGATGTCGCGGCCGACCATCATCGAGACGAGCGTCGCCTCGGTGACGTCGGCGACCGGCCGCGTGCCGATCGACTTGCCGTCGCGCAGCACCGTGACGCGGTCGGCGATCTCGAAGATCTCGTTCATCCGGTGCGAGACGTAGACGATGCCGACGCCGTCGGCGCGCAGGCGCCGCAACACTTCGAGGAGCCGCCGCACGTCCGCCTCGGCGAGCGCCGCCGTCGGCTCGTCCATGATCAGGACGCGGGCGTTGCGTGAGAGGGCCCGTGCAATCTCGACCCGCTGGCGGTCGGCGACCGAAAGCCGCGAGACCCGCTGGTCGACATCGAGATTGGGACAGTCGAGCCGGTCGAGCAGGTCGCGGGCCTCGCCGCGCATCTTCGCCCAGTCGACGAGACCGCCGCGCGTCTTCGGCTGATGGCCGAGGAAGACGTTCTCGGCGACGCTGAGCGCCGGAAACAAGAGAAGTTCCTGGTGGACGACGGCGATGCCTTCGGCCTGCGCTTCACGCGGGCCGGTGAAGCGGCGCACCTCGCCGTCGAGACGGATCTCGCCCTCATCGGCGCGATGGTCGCCGGCGGCGATGCGGATCATCGTCGACTTGCCGGCGCCGTTCTCGCCCATCAGCGCGTGGACCTCGCCGGCGAAAAGGTCGAAGTCGACGCCGGTCAAGACCTTCACCGGGCCGAACGCCTTCGAGATGTTCGTCAGTTCGAGGAGCGGTGTCATCGCTCCGGCATCCGGCGTTCTCCCGCGCCGGATGCTCCTCCCGTCCGTGCCTTCACCCACCCGCTCCCATCAAACCCTCCGCCATCTTGCCGGGGGGCGGCGGCCCCCCCCCCCCCCCCCCCGGCGGGCGCCCAGCGCGCCGCCCCCGGCGGG
>NZ_JAFMPY010000015.1 GCF_017353515.1 Jiella sonneratiae | reverse complement strand
CCCCCCCCCCCCCCCCCCCCCCCCCCCCCCCCCCGCGCGGCCGGCCCCCCCCCCCCCCCCCCCCCCCCCGCCAGGTCTTCGCATAGGCCCGGAGACCGCGGAGCGGCCTTGCCGGTCGCGACTGCCCCGATGGCTTTGCCGAAACCGGCGGTTTCGCGTCAGGGCCGAGCGCCAGCAGCGCCGCGCCCGCCGCCGTCCCCGTCAGCCCCGACCTCGCCTCCACCGGGCGCCCCGTCAGTTCGGCCAGCGCGTCGCAATAGACGGCGTTCTTCGCGAACGGTCCCTCGACCACGATCGGCCCCCTCGCTTCGACGAGATCGAGGCAGAGCGCGCTCGTCAGCGCGGTCGTCAGGCTTGCCGCCGCCGCGCGCTCCTGCGGGCCGAGGCGGGCCGGATCGGCCGTCCATCCGCCCTTGCGATCGCCGAAAGGCCCGGCCCCTGCGACGAAGCTCGGCAGCGCCATGACGTCTCCGGCGATCACCGCCTCGGCCGCCGCGTGATCCGCGATGCCCGGCGCATCGCCCGCCATCAGCGAAAACTCGCGGCCGGCCATGAAGCGGGCCGACGGCACCGGCCGGGCGAAGGCGTCGACATTGGCGAGGGTGTCGCGCATCTCGTCGAGCTCCCGCACCGTGCCGCCGATCGCAAAGACGATCGCCCAGGTGCCGGTGGAAACGACGGAGAACGGCTCTTCCCGGGCCGTCAGATGCGGTAAAAGCGAGGCGTTCGAATCGTGGATGCCGCAATAAACCGGGATCGGTCCGTCGCCATGCATGCGGGCGCGGAGCGCGGGTCTGACGTCGCCGAGCCGGTCGAAGGCCGAGCGCAGCGGTGCAAACTTTCCTTCCCAGCCGCGGGCCGTGACGAGCGACGAATAGCGTCTTTCCGCCGGACACCACAGATCGGTGTGGGCGCCGAGCTGCGTCACCTCGCAGGCCTTCACGCCGCAGAGCTTCAACGCCCAGAACTGCGGGTAGGTGAGGATCGACGCCGCGGCGAAGACGTCGGGCAAATGCCGTTCCAGATAGAAGAGCTGCGCGCCGACATTGAGCCCGCCCGGCAGGGCCGGCGACTGGGTTTCGCCGAAACCCGGGCGCACCGCGCGATAGGCCGCCAGCGTCTCGGGATCGAGCGGAAATTCGTAGTCCATGACCGGCAGCGCCAGATCGTCGCCTGAAACCAGCGCGATCGAGGCGCCGTGCGTCGTCAGAGAGATCGCGTCGACGCCGCGGCTTTGCGAAAGTTCTGCGAGGGCGCCGAGGATGAAGCCCCAGAGAGCGTCGGTATCGAAATGCGGATAGGGGCCGTCCGAAACAATGCGGTTCGGCGTCGTCAGCGCTTCGACCTCACGCCACGCCTCGACGTCGAAGAGCACGACCTTGGCGTTGGTCTTGCCGATGTCGATCACGGCGACGTGGCGGATCGGGCGGCGCATCGGCGTCAATCCATCCGGAACATCGGCTTAAGCGGCATCGCGACGGGTTCGTCGTCCGGCTTCACCTCCATGATGTCCGCCATCATCGCCCACCAGCGCCGCATCACCGGATGGGAGGGCAACTCGTCCATCCGGTGGTCCCTCCGCCGTTCGAGGACGGCAAAGAGCGCGTCGGTCTCCGGGTCGAGGAAGATCGCGTAGTCGCGAACGCCCGCCGCGTGCAGCAGCTCGACCAGTTCCGGCCAGATCGCGTCGTGGCGCCGGCGATACTCGTCGGCGTGACCGGCAAGCAGCCGCATGCGGAAGGCGATCCGCTCCAATCCGGGCTCGACCGGGTCGATGGTGTCATCAGGCGACATCGCGCTCGCTCCCCTCCTGGGAAACTTCCACGACGACGAGGCGCACGCCCGCCGCCTCCACCATGCCCGCATCCTTGTCGGCGATCCCCTCGTCGGTGATCAGCACGTCGGCCCGTTCGAGCGGCGCGATGATCATGCTCGACGGCTTCTGGAACTTGGAGGAATCGACGAGCAGCACCAGCTCGTCGGCCTGGCGCATCAGCCGCTGCTCGGACTGGATGATCAGGGGATCGGTCTCGGCGATGCCGTAGGTCGAGATCCCCTGCGCCCCCATGAACATCCGCCTTGCGCGAAAATGCGCGATTCCGTCGTTCTCGAAGGGCGAAAGGATCAGCGCCTGGTCCCGGTAGATCGCGCCGGCCGGCAGCATCACCGTGCATTCGGAATGATCGATCAGGTGGTTGGCGATCGAGAAGGAATTGGTCAGCACCTGCAGCCGCGCGCCGGCGAAGTGATGCACCATCTGGAAGGTGGTCGTGCCGCCGTTGAGGATGATCGCGTCGCCGTCGCCGCAGAGCTTCGCCGCCTCGCGGGCGATGGCGCGCTTTTCGAGCTCGTTGATCGTGCGCGCCTTCGCGAAGGGCAGGCTGGAGATCTCCCCGAAAGCCTCGGCCTTCAGGGCCTCGGCCCCGCCGCGCACCCGTTTCAGCTTCTTCCGCAGCGCCAGGGCCGCGATGTCCCGCCGCGTCGTCGCTTCCGACGCCTCGGTCAGCCGGGAAAGCTCCTGCACGGTCGCGACCGAGCGGGCCTGAACCACGGAGAGGATGACCCTCTGTCTCTCGCGTTCGTGCATGAGCGGCGTGTCTCCCAGTCGAGGATGCTGATCGAAGGCTCTGCGATTGTCAATCATCTTCGATCAAGTTCGATCATATTGCAACGCAGCATGACGGATGACGATCGTTATGATTGACGTTTTCGCTGTTTTGGCCAATGGTGACGCCCGAGCCGCGGCAGGGCGCCGAGCGTCGATGCGCTGCCGCGAGGCTCCGATTTCTGCCGCACCGGTCGTCGCCGCCGCGCAAGGCCGGTCCGGCGGCGTCAAGAAGCCGATGCGAGGTCGACCATGTCCGAAGCGCCGCAAACCAGCGGGTCCCACCTCCTGCCCTCGCTGTGGGACGAGGCACATGCGGCGACGCTCGACGAGCCGGGGCGGCTGCTCTACCGCTCGAACCTCCTCGGTGCCGACAAGCGGATCACCAATTACGGCGGCGGCAACACCTCGGCGAAGGTCACCGCGAAGGACCCGCTGACCGGCAGGGACGTCACGGTGCTGTGGGTCAAGGGCTCGGGCGGCGACGTCGGCACGATGCAGCGCGACGGCTTCGCCACACTCTACCAGGACAGGCTCGAGGCGCTGAAGGGGCTCTATCGCGGCGCCGAACACGAAGACGAGATGGTCGGCTACCTGCCGCACTGCACCTTCGCTCTCAATCCGCGCGCCGCCTCGATCGACACGCCGCTCCACGCCTATCTGCCCTACACCCATGTCGATCACATGCATCCGGACGCCGTCATCGCCATCGCCGCGACGGCGACGAGCCGCGAGCTGACGCGCGAGATCTACGGCGACGAGATCGGCTGGCTGCCCTGGCGGCGGCCGGGCTTCGAACTCGGCCTCGCTCTGTCGGACTTCGCCCGCGAGCATCCGGACGCGAAGGGCGTCGTCCTCGAGAGCCACGGGCTGTTCACCTGGGGCGACACGGCGCGGGATTGCTACGAGACGACGATCCGCATCATCAACGTCGCGATCGCCTTCCTGGCCGAAAGGACCGCCGGCGCACCGGCCTTCGGGGGAAGGCGCGTCGCCGCGCTCGCGGCAAACGAGCGCCGCGCCATTGCCGCGCGGCTGATGCCGGAGATCCGCGGGCGGATCGGGCGGGAGGAGCGCAAGATCGGCCACTTCGACGATTGCCCCGCCGCGCTCGACTTCGTCGGCTCGAACGATCTGTCGCGGCTTGCCCCGCTCGGCACCTCGTGCCCGGACCACTTCCTGCGCACCAAGATCCGGCCGCTGGTGCTCGACTTCGATCCGGCGACCGGCGACGTCGAAACGGTGATCGCCGGGCTCGACGCGGCGATCGCCGCCTATCGCGCCGACTACGGCCGCTATTACGAAAGCTGCCGCCACGGCGACAGCCCGGCGATGCGCGATCCGAACCCGGTGGTCTATCTGGTGCCGGGCGTCGGCATGATCACCTTCGCCAGGGACAAGGCGACCGCGCGGATCGCCGGCGAGTTCTACGTCAACGCCATCAACGTCATGCGCGGGGCGGAGGCGGTCGGCAGCTATCGCGGCCTGCCGGAGCAGGAAGCCTTCGACATCGAATACTGGCTGCTCGAGGAGGCCAAGCTCCAGCGCATGCCGAAGCCGAAGGCACTCGCCGGCCGCATCGCCTTCATCACCGGCGGCGGCGGCGGCATCGGCCGGGCGACGGCCGAACGGCTGGCGTCCGACGGCGCCTGCGTCGTCCTCGCCGACATCGACGCCGAGGCGCTCGAACGGGCGAAAGCCGATCTTTCGAAGCGCTTTTCCACCGACATGGTGCGCGCCGTCGCCCTCGACGTCACCGACGAGGCGGCAGTCGCCCATGGCATGGCGGAAACCGCCGTCGAATTTGGCGGCGCCGACATCCTCGTCTCCAATGCCGGCATCTCCTCCTCGGCGCCCATCGAGACCACCGAACTGTCGATGTGGAACCGCAACATCGGCATCCTCGCCACGGGCTACTTCCTCGTCTCGCGCGAGGCTTTTCGGCTGTTCCGGCGGCAGGACCTCGGCGGCGCGGTGGTGTTCATCGCCTCGAAGAACGGCCTTGCCGCCTCGCCGAACGCCGCCGCCTACTGCACCGCCAAGGCCGCCGAGATCCATCTCGCCCGCTGCCTGGCGCTGGAAGGCGCCGAGGCCGGCATCAGGGTCAACGTGGTCAATCCCGACGCGGTGCTGCAGGGCTCGAAGATCTGGACGGGCGAATGGCGCGAGCAGCGCGCCGCCGCCTACAACATGGCGCCCGAAGAGCTCGAAGAGCACTATCGCAAGCGCTCGATGCTGAAGCGCTCGGTTCTGCCTGCGGACGTGGCGGAGGCGGTCGCGTTCCTCGCCGGCGAGGCTTCGGCGAAGTCGACCGGAAACATCCTCAACGTCGATGCCGGCAACGCCCAGTCCTTCACGCGCTGAGCGGGCCGCAAGGGGCGGGTGCGCCCGGCAGGCCAATCTGGGAGGAGAAGGCCATGAGCGAACTGCCGATCCACGAGAGCGTCCTCGAGGCCGACAACGGGAAGCGGCAGGCGGCGTTCGAGGCCGATTTCGCCGCCCTCGGCGAGACCCTCGACCGGCGCGGCATCGCCGTCGACGCCATCGTGGAGAAGCTAAGGGCCTTCGCCGTCGCCGTCCCCTCCTGGGGCGTCGGCACGGGCGGCACGCGCTTTGCCCGCTTTCCCGGCCCGGGCGAGCCGCGCGGCATCATGGAAAAGCTTAACGACTGCGCCGTCATCCAGCAGCTCGGCCGGGCGACGCCGTCCGTCTCGCTGCATATCCCGTGGGACCGCGCCGATCCGGCCGCTTTGAAGGACAAGGCGGCGAGCCTCGGCCTTTGCTTCGACGCGATGAACTCCAACACCTTCCAGGATCACCCGGACGATCCGCGCCAGCCGCTCTCCTACAAGTTCGGCTCGCTCAGCCACGCCGACCCGGCGGTGCGAGCCCAGGCGGTGGAGCACAATCTCGCCGTCGCAGAATTCGGCAGGGCGATCGGGTCGACGGCGCTCACAGTCTGGGTCGGCGACGGCGCGAACTTTCCCGGCCAGAGCGACCATTCGCGCAGCTTCGAGCGCTATCTCCAATCCGCCAGGGCGATCTATGCCGGGCTTCCGCAAAACTTTCGGCTCTTTACCGAGCACAAGATGTACGAGCCGGCCTTCTACTCGACCGTCGTGCAGGACTGGGGCACCAACCTCCTGATCGCCCGGGAACTCGGGGACAGGGCCTTCTGCCTGGTCGACCTCGGCCACCATGCCCCGAACGTCAACATCGAGCAGATCGTCTCGCGGCTGATCTTCGCGAAGAAGCTCGGCGGCTTCCACTTCAACGACGCGAAATATGGTGACGACGACCTCGACGCCGGCTCGATCGATCCGTTCCGGCTGTTCCTCGTCTTCAACGAACTGGTCGAGGCGGGCGAGGCGCTGGAGCGACTTGCCCCCGCCCACATGATCGACCAGTCCCACAACGTCACCGACCCGATCGAGAGCCTGATCCGCTCGGCCGGCGAGATCCGCCGCGCCTATGCCCAGGCGCTTCTCGTCGACCGCGCGGCGCTTCGCGGCCATCAGGACGACAACGACGCGATCATGGCGTCGGAATGCCTGAAACAGGCCTTCCGCACCGACGTGACGCCGATCCTCGCAAAAGCGCGGCTCCTCGACGGCGGCGCGATCGACCCGATCGCCGCCTATCGGGCGAGCGGCTATCGCAAGAAGGTCGCGGCGGAGCGGCCGGCGGTGCGGGGGTCCGGCGGCGGCATCGTCTGAGCGGCGACCACCCTGAACGAACTGAGGGATTTCGAAGGATGAGCGATCTCTATCGGACGGCACTTTCCGAGCTCGGCACGGTGATGGACCGGATCGACGACACGGCCGTCGACGAGGCCTGCCGGATGATCGCCGCGGCGCGGCGCATCGGCTGCTATGCCGGCGGGCGCGAGGGGCTGCAGATCAAAGGCTTCGCCATGCGGCTCTTCCATCTCGGGGCAGATGTCGGAGTGGTCGGCGACATGACCATGCCGGCACTTCAGAAAGGCGACCTCTTCGTCGTCTCCGTCGGCCCGGGCTACATCTCGACAGCCCTCGCCCTGATGGACGTCGCGAGAGAATCCGGGGCGAAGATCCTCTTCCTCACCGCCCAGCCGGACGGGCGCTGCGCCGCGCTCGCCGATTTCGTTCTGACCGTACCGGCCCAGACCATGGCGAACGATCGGGGCGCCGCGGCGACGTCGGTCCTGCCGATGGGCTCGCTCTACGAGGGGGCGCTGTTCGTGCTGTTCGAGGTGATGGTTCTGAAGCTCCGCGACCTGATGGCCGTTTCGCCGGAGACGATGCGCGGCAATCACACCAACATGGAATGAGCGCCGCCCCACCGCCCATCACAGCAGCCGCCGCGAACCGGGAGGCCGCCTTGGTCTCGGCTCGCCGAGCGACGATCGGCGGGAAGCCGAAGAAAACGACCGGCGAGGCAGCGCCGGCCGCTCCGGTGCCTCACAAGGCTGCCCACTTCGGAAGGGCCAGCCCGACGCCGCAGCCCCTGAGCGGGACCGGGCGACCATGCGCCCGATCCCTCGGTGGTCGATCAGTAACCGCCACCGGAATTGTAGCCGCCGCCGCCGGAATATCCGCCGCGCGAATGGCCGCGGGACTTGTATCCGCCGTCTGAATGGTACCCGCCACCGGAATAGCCACAGCGCTCCGACGAGATGTAGTTGCTCGAGACCCAGCCCCAGTGACCCGACCAGCGGATCCGGTACCAGCCGTTTTCACTTGCCCCCACACTCACCTTTCCGCATTGCGGAATCGTCCCGAGGACATCGTGATAGGTGCTGGGGCCGCTGCGGAAGTTGACGCCGGTGGTTGCCCAGCCCGTCCAGGCCATCGAGGCGGTTGTCGAAGCGATCAGGATTGCAACCCCGGCGATCGTCGTCTTGAGCATGTCTCTATCCTTCTCAAGGTCGTTTTGCCCCAATCGGAAAAAACATCGATGATCTGCGCGCCTCTCGGCTGGCACAACGAGTCTCCTCGACATTCGGAAAATTCTCCGACACTGGCGAGGACACAAAATTACGTAACGTTAGGAGGCTAACATGATCGATGAGAGCTTGTCATCCCTTTCCGTCAATTGAGGGACGAGGCCGCCGGCTGGTTCGCCGCCGGCCGCTACCGCGTGACGATCTCCGGTCCCATCAGCGCATAGGGCAGGACCGTCGAAAGCCACGGAACGTAGGTCACCAGGATCAGGAACAGGAAGAGGACGCCGACGAAGGGCATAGCCGCCTTGACCACCTTGACGAGGCTCATGCCGGTGATGCCGGAGGTGACGAAGAGGTTCAGCCCGATCGGCGGGGTGATCATGCCGATCTCCATGTTGACCACCATGATGATCCCGAGATGCACCGGATCGACGCCGAGTTCGATGGCGATCGGAAACACCACCGGCGCGACGATCAGCAACAGCCCCGACGGCTCCATGAACTGGCCGCCGATCAGGAGCAGGACGTTTACGGCGATCAGGAAGCTGAACCAGGTGAAGCCGTAGTCGAGCATCAGCGCGGTGATCGCGTCGGGAATGCGCTCCGAGGTCAGGACATGGGCGAAGAGCAGCGCGTTGACGATGATGAACATCAGCATCACCGTCGTCTTCGCGGCGTCGACCAGCACCTTCCGCGTTTCCCCGTCGAAGCAGGCCGGCAGGAAGTTCCGGCCGATCAGGGCAAGGTTGCGCCCGAAGATCGGCAATCCCGCCGCGAGCGTCGCCGGCAGGGCGCCGAGGCCGCCCTCGCCCCGCCAGAGGCCGTAGGCGATCGCGACGAGGATCGCCGGCACGCCGCACAGGACGCTGCGTTCGCCGATCGAGAGCGTCGAATCGCCGCCGGGGCCGGCGGTGACGAAATAGACGAGGATCAGCGAGACGACGAAGAAGGAAATGCCGTAGGCGATGGCGCCGAAGCCGGTGCGGGCGCGCGGCGTGTCGGTCTCGGCGACCCACGGCCGGCCCTTCAGCGGCCCCATGTCGCGATAGACGAAGACCGCGACGAGGAAGGCGTAGACCGCCGCGGCCGCGGCCGCCTCGGTCGGGGTGAAGACGCCGCCATAGATGCCGCCGAGGATGATGACGATGAGGAACAGGCCGAATCCCGCCGCCTTGCCGCTGCGCAGCAGCGGCAGGAAGCCGCGCCACTCCTCGGCCGGCAGGTTCTTGCGCCGGGCGACGAGATAGATCGCGCCCATCAGCATCAGCCCGGCGACGAGGCCGGGAATGACGCCAGCGAGGAACATGCGCCCGACCGAGACGTTGGTCGCCGCCGAATAGACGACCATGACGATCGAGGGCGGGATCAGGATGCCGAGCGTCCCCGCATTGGCGATGATGCCGGCGGAAAACTCCTTCGAGTAGCCGACCTTGCGCATGCCGGCGATGGCGATGGTGCCGATGGCGACGACGGTCGCCGGCGAGGAGCCCGACAGCGCGGCGAACAGCATGCAGGCGAGCACCGAGGCCATGGCGAGGCCGCCGCGGAAATGCCCGACGGTCGCGATCGCGAAGTCGATCAGCCGTTTCGCGACGCCTCCCGTCGACATGAAGGCCGAGGCGAGGACGAAGAAGGGGATCGCCAGCAGCGTGTAGTTCTGGGCTGCGGTGAAGAGCTGGATCGCCACCGACGACATCGAGTCGGTGGAGAAGAAGGCGATCATGATCACGGCCGAAAGGCCGAGGGCGATCGCCACCGGAACGCCGAGGAACAACAGTCCGAGGACGAGGAGGAGAAGGACGAAGGCTTCCATGGTCGCGTCAGTCCTTCAGGACGTCGCGGTTTTCGGCGACGAGGTCTTCCGCCTCGTGCCCGGCGATCACCAGCTCGCGCCGGCCGGTGGCGATGGCGACCATCGCCTCGATGGCCCTGAAGCCGAGCAGCGCCAGCCCGACGGGCAGCATCAGATAGGCGATCCAGCGCTGCACCCGCTCCTGCACGCCGAACGCCGCCTGGAACCACTCGGGATAGCGAAGGTCGTCGAGACCGATGCCGACCTTGAAGAACCGCTCCCAGTAGAAGACCGCGCCGCCCGATGCATGCGCCCCGAAGACCTGGAGCCAGTCGGAGGACAAAAGGATCGCGGCATAGAGCAGCGTCGCGAAGGCCCCGAACAGGGCGCAGGCCCGGAACGCCGGCTTCGGAAACGTCCGGATGGCGGCGTCGACGCCGAGATGCAGCCCGGTCTTCAGCCCGTAGCTCATCCCGAAGAGGATCAGCCAGGCGAAGAGGATGCGGTTGAATTCCAGCGCCCCGCCCCAGCCGGTGGAAAAGCCGTAGCGGGCGATCACCTGAAAAAAGGAGACGAGGGTGATCGTCGCGAGCAGGATGGCGAGGACATTCTCCTCGAACCGCGTGACCGCGTCCGGCCAGCGGCGCTCCACGAGGAACAGAAGCACGATCAGGCCGAGGATCGCGAAATAGGGCCACAGGCTCATGACGGGCGGAACCTTTGGAGCGATGAAGGAAGGGCGGGCAGCACGGCGAAGGCCACCGACCGGCACGAGGCCGTGGCGACCGATCGGAGGCCGAAGGCGGCGGGCCGTGGGCATCCGCCGCCTGGCGCCCTTCGCGCCGATGCGCGAAGGGCAGGTCTATGGCCGAAGCGCCTCGGTCAGTTCGTGCTGTTCGAGGCGACCGCCGCGTCGATCAGGTCCTGACCGATGTCGCCCTTGAACTGGTCCCAGACCGGCTTCATGGTCTCGACCCACTTCTTGCGCTGGTCCGGCGTCAGCTCGCGGATGGTGCCGCCGGCATCGATGATGTTCTGCCGGTTCTTCTGCTCGATCGCCGCGACGTTGGCGTTGGCTTCCTGGGTGACCTCGTCGGCGATCTTGACGAACTGGTCGCGCATCTCGGGATCGAGGCCGTTCAGCCACTCCGTCGACGTGACGAGCAGATAGGCGAGCAGCTGGTGGTTGGTCTCGGTGACGCCGTCCTGCACCTCGAAGAACTTCTGGGTGTAGATGTTCGACCAGGTGTTCTCCTGGCCGTCGACGACGCCGGTCTGCAGCGCGCCGTAGACCTCCTTGAAGGCCAGCTTCTGGGCCGAGGCGCCCATCGCCTCGATCATCGCCTCGGCGACGTCGGAGGTCTGGATGCGGAACTTCAGCCCGGCGGCGTCCGAGGGAACGTTGAGCGGCTTGTCGGCCGAGAACTGCTTCAGGCCCGAGGACCAGTAGCCGAGGCCGGTATAGCCGACGTCCTCCATGATGTTCAGCATGCCCTTGCCGGCATCCGACTGGGTGAAGCGGTCGACGGCGTCGAGGCTCTCGAACAGGAAGGGCAGGTCGAACAGCCGGTATTTCAGCGTGTAGGCCTCGAACTTCGAGAGCGACGGCGCGGCGAGCTGCACGTCGCCGAGGAGCAGCGCCTCCATCACCTTGTCGTCGTCGAAAAGGGTCGAGTTCGCGAAGACCTGCATGCAGGCCTTGCCGTCCATCTCCTCGTTGACGCGCTTGGCGAACAGCGTCGCGGCATCGCCCTTCGGGTGTCCGGTGGCGGCGACGACGTGACTGAACTTGATGACCATCTCGCCATCGTCGCAGCCCTTCGGATCGGCCTTGGCGGCGGTCGCGGCGAGGCCGAAGGCGACGAGCGCGAGCGTGCTCGGCAGCAGCTTGTTCATGGTGATTTTCCTCCACTCGATGGGCCGGGGCGGCCCGTGCGAAACGATTTCCCTCGGCGGCCCTGCCGGATGGCGGGCCGCGACGCGGCGGCGGAACGCTCTGCCGATGTGGGAAGACCCGGCCGACGCCCGTCGAGATCGCGGCTCCGGTGATCGTCACCGGTTCGCCCTCGCCTGCCGTCGCAGCGCCTCCCGCCGTCGCGACGACTTCGGTTCAGCAAGCGGCGTGCCAGCCCCGCCCGGCGGGCGGCGGAAATCGCCGCGCCCTGCAGGACAGGCGTCTGTCGGGATGAGAGGTGCGCCGAGAAGGTGGCACGCGCCGGGCGATGTGTCGCGCGCTACCCCGGGCGGCCGGCGCGATGGGTGCGCCGGGTGACATCGCCAGAAAGGCTTATCGCTTGCAGCGTGCCGTCGGCCCGTCGGCCCGGGGCCGGATCAGCCAGCCGGGAGCGCCCGTTCGACCAGCCGCACCCAGTAGCTCGCGCCGAACACCAGGGCCTCGTCGGAAAAGTCGTAAGCGGCGGTGTGGAGGCCCGAAGTGTCGCCGTTGCCGATGAAGACGTAGGCGCCGGGCTTTTCCTCGAGCATGTAGGAAAAGTCCTCGCCGGCAAGCAGCGGCGGTGCCGAGGGATCGACATTGGCAGGTCCGGCGACCTCGCCTGCGACCTCGGCGCAGAAGTCGCTCTCCGCCGCGTCGTTGACCGTCACCGGATAGTTGCGGTCCCAGTCGACGACCGCCTCGAGGTCGTGTGCGCTGGCGATCCCGGCGGAAATTTCGCGGATCCGCTTTTCGGCGAGATCGCGCATCCCCGTATCGAGCGCGCGGACGGTGCCGGAAACGGTCGCCGTGTCGGGAATGACGTTGTGGGCGTAGCCGCCGTGAAACTGCGTTACCGAGACGACCAGCGATCTGAGCGGATCGGTGTTTCGGGAGACGATCGCCTGCATCGCCTGCACCAGCGCCGCGCCTGCGAGAATCGGGTCGGCGGCGCGATGCGGCAGCGCGGCGTGGCTGCCCCGCCCCTTGAGCGTGACGGCGAATTCGTCGGTCGAGGCCATGATCGCCCCGTGGCGCATGCCGAAGCGTCCGACCGGCAGGCCGGGCAGATTGTGCATGCCGTAGACCTTCTCGACGGGAAAGCGGTCGAACAGGCCGTCCTCGATCATGGCCTTGCCGCCGGCGCCGCCCTCTTCCGCCGGCTGGAAGATCAGCGCCACGGTGCCGGAAAAGCCGCGGGTCTCGCAAAGCCCCTTGGCGGCGCCGAGCAGCATCGCCATGTGGCCGTCGTGGCCGCAGGCATGCATCGCGCCGGCGCGGCGCGAGGCGTAGTCTTTGCCGGTCTCCTCGACGATCGGCAGGGCGTCCATATCGGCCCTGAGGCCGATCATCCGGCCGCCGGGGCCCTCGCGGCCGTGGATCAGGCCGACGACGCCGGTCCGGCCGATGCCCGTCGCCACCATGTCGCAGCCGAACTCCTCGAGCCGCGCCGCCACGAAGGCCGCCGTGTCGCCGACGTCGTAGAGAAGTTCGGGCTCGGCGTGGAGCGCATGCCGCCAAGCTTCGATCTCTGGCCTTAGAGCGGCGATTCGGTTACTGACAGGCATGATTTGTTTCCGTTCGAGGCGTGGCGCTGCCCGGGCCGGCAAGCATCCACCGTCTGCCGCTCCGGTCCGCCCTGCGCAAGCGCGTCCGGCATGGCGGGCGACCACCGGCCCGAACCGGCGCCGCCGGGCGTTCTTTCGCAGTGCGACACGGGCGGCGCGGCCTGTCAACCGGCCGGCCGCCCGGGCGGCGCCATCGACGACGATGAGAAGGAGGCGCAGTTGGTGAGATCGTCCGACTGGCAACGTCTGATCGGCAGCGCAATGCTTTCGCTGGCCATCGCCGCCGCTGCTCCGGCGGGTCTCGCCGAAGCGCGACAGGCCGCGGTCGCGGTTCCGACGCCGAAGCCCCAGGCGGCCGAGGCGGCGAAGACCGAGCCCCAGGCGAGCGATCCCTCGGCCGAATCGGCGACAGGGCCGGCAGCAGGCGAGACCGGCAAGGTCGATCCGGCAAAATCCGGGCCTGAGGCCGACGCCGATTCGGATGCCGATGCCGCCGCGCAGTCGACGGATGCCGCGTCGCCGTCGGACGCTGCCGCGGCAGCATCCGAGACCCCCTCGGCGCCGTCGATGTCCAGCGTCGTCGTCGACGTCGCGACGGGCAAGGTGCTGTCCGAGCACGATGCCAGCGAGCGTCGCTATCCCGCTTCCACGACCAAGCTGATGACGGCCTATCTCGCGCTGAAGGCGCTGCGCGAAGGCCGCGTCTCGCTCGATTCGCCGGTGATCGTCACGCGGCTCGCCGCCAGCCAGGCGCCGGCCAAGATGGGCTATCCGGCGGGGTCGGTGATCCGCCTCGACACCGCGCTGAAGATGATGCTGGTCAAGTCGGCGAACGACATCGCCATGGCGATCGGCCAGAGCCTCGCGCATGAATCGGAAGGCGACTTCGTCGACATGATGAATGCCGAGGCGGCGGCACTCGGCATGAAGGACACCCACTACATCAACCCCAACGGCCTGCCCGGCGAAGGCCAGTATTCCTCGGCCAAGGATCTCGCGACCATCGCGGTCCGCATCCGGCGCGAATTCCCGGCATTCGCCGGCTATTTCGACATCGAGGCGATCACCAACGGCAAGGCGCTGATGCGCAACGGCAACAAGCTGCTCGGCCGGTTCGAGGGGGCGGACGGCATGAAGACCGGCTATATCTGCGCCTCGGGCTTCAACCTCGTCTCCTCGGCGACGCGCAACGGCCGGACGCTGGTCGCCGTCGTCCTCGGCGCCAACGGCACGATCCCGCGCGAGCGCCTCTCGGCCTCGCTGCTCCAAGCCGGCTTCGAGACCGATCCGGCGACGAAGGACGTGACCCTCGATCAGCTCCCGACCTCCAGCGGCGAGGTGCTGGACATTTCCGACTTCATCTGCGGCAAGGCGGGACGCACGGCGCGGGCGAACGAACGGGTCGAGGAGGAGAACCGCGACGAGATGTTCGGCTCGCCCTACCTGACGGAAATGAAGCGCGCGCCGGTCACCGTGAAGGTCGGGCTCGGCGGCGCGGCGGGCAACGACCTCGTCGATCCGGGCGTGTCGATCATCGCCAATTACGGCATTCCGATCCCGACGCCGCGTCCGACGCCGCCAGCACCCGACACGATGGCCGGCCAGAGCGACGGAACGGCGTCCGGCGGAACAGGGCCCGACGGTGCAGCTCCCGGCGAGGCCGCCTCCCCGCTGCCGACCGCCGACCGACCGACCGACAAGCCTTCCGCCGTCAATGCCTATAGCGGCCGGCAGAGCGCCCTGCGCTTCAAGCTCGGCGTCCACAGCCCGCTCGCCAAGCGCGGGCCGCGGCTCGACACCGAGATCGGCTTCGACCTCAGACCCGCCGCCTACGGGCATCGGGGCCAGGCGGCCGAAATCGGAGCGAACTAGCGCGTGATGGCAAGTGACGACGGCGCCCGGGGCGTGCCGATCCGGCTGACGCTCCTCACCGGTTTTCTCGGCGCCGGCAAGACGACGCTGCTGAACCGCCTGATCGGCGACCCCGCCCTCGGCGACGCCGCGGTTGTGGTGAACGAGTTCGGCGAGGCGGCGATCGATCCGCTGCTGATCGAGGCGGTGTCGAGCGATGGTGTCATCTCGCTGTCGAACGGCTGCCTCTGCTGCACGGTGCGCGGCGAACTCGTCGACACCCTCGCCGACCTCGCGGCCGGGGCCGGAGCGACGGAAGGCCGACGCCCGCCGGCCCGCGTCCTGGTCGAGACGACGGGGCTCGCCGATCCCGGCCCGATCCTTTCGGCGATCATGGCGCATCCCTTCCTGTCGCACGCCTATGCGCTGGACGGCGTCGTCACCGTCGTCGACGCGGCCCACGGCCTCGCCACCCTTGCCGCTCACGAGGAGAGCCGCCGCCAGATCGCGGTCGCCGACCGGATCGTCCTCACCAAGGCCGACCTCGTCTCGGCCGACGCCGTCGCTTCGCTGCACGCGGCCGTCCGCCGCATCAATCCGCGCGCCCCGATCGTCGACGCGGCCACCGTCACCGGCGCCGAGGGCGTTCTCGTCGGATGCGGCCTCGCCGATAGCCTGTCGCGCGGCGAAGGCCTGTCGAACTGGCTGGGCGAGCCGCTGCGATCGGGACCCTTGCCGGGTGGCGCCCCACGAAACGCCCCGCGGGACCAGCAGGCGTGCCCCTCGGAGGCGGACGGGGCGGGCGACGACTGCAGCGACCATGCCGGCCATCGTCATCATGGACATGACCACGACCATTTCCGCCACGACGCCATCCGCTCGATCTCGCTGGAGACCGACCGGCCCGTCCCCTTCGACGCCATCGCGAGCTTTCTCGAGATCCTCACCGAGACCGCGGGCGGGAAGATCCTGAGAATGAAGGGGGTCGTCCTCCTCGCCGAGAACCCGGCACGCCCCCTCGTCATCCACGGCGTCCAGGGCTTCATGCATCCGCCCGCCCAGCTTCCGGCCTGGCCCCGGGGCGCGGCCGCGAAGACGCTTATCGTCCTCATCGGCAGCGGCCTCGACGAGCGCTACGCCCGCGACCTCTTCGGCGCCTTCACCGGCGGCATTGCCCCGGATGCGGCCGACCGCGCGGCGATCGAAGCAAACCCCCTCGCCGTGCCGGGCCATCGCTTCGAAGCTTGAGCGGCCCGGCGCCGCGAGACGGCGGAGGCCTCCGGCGTCATTCCACCGCCCGGCGCCGCTTGACGATCTCAAAGCGCGTTGCAGTGCCTTCCAGCCGCGTCGCGGCGAGCAGATGCCCTTCCTCGCGGCACAGATGGGTGATGTCGAGCGTCGCGAGGGGATCGTCGGCAACGACGGCAAGCCCCATTCCGTCGGGCAGCCCGGCCAGATGTTTGCGGGTTCGAAGCACCGGCAGCGGGCAGCGCAGACCCGTCAGGTCGAGTTCCACCCACCGCTCGGCCTCGATCGTCGCCACGCTTTTCATTCACACCCTCTTTGACGCCGCTGCGGCGTCACTATCTCCCGCTCGCACGCTGCGTGCCGCGAACTTGCGCGCCGACAGGAAAGCCGAGCCATGCCCCACCCTTCGTCCGCCGACCCACAGACGATCGTCGAGTTCTGGCGCGAGGCGGGCCCCGAACGCTGGTTCGAGAAGGACGAAGCCTTCGACGCGACGATCCGACGACGCTTCGGCGACCTCTACGAAATGGCCGCGCGCGGCGAACTCGACGCCTGGGCCGAGGAGGCCAACGGCGCGCTGGCGCTGATCATCCTCCTCGACCAGTTTCCGCGCAACATGTTTCGCGGCAGCCCGCTGGCATTTGCCACCGACGGCAAGGCCGCCGGAATTGCCCGCATGGCGCTCGCGCGCGGCGATCACGAAATCGTGGCCGAGGACGTCAACCAGTTTCTGGCACTGCCGCTGATGCACTCGGAGCAGCTTTCCGACCAACAGGACTGCGTCGCCTGGATGGAGCGGCTCGGCGAGGCGGACAACGTGAAATTCGCCGAAATGCATCGCGACATCATCGCCCGCTTCGGGCGGTTTCCCCATCGTAATGAAGTGCTTGGCCGGGAGACGACGGAGCCGGAGCAGGCCTTCCTCGCCGCTGGCGGCTTCTCCGGCTGAAGAGAGGCGACAGACGCCCGGGCGCGAGGGCATTTCCTCCCGCCACAACGGTCCGTTGGCGAGGCGAATTGTCCCGGATTGAAACCTGCGACGAAATCTTAAAATCTCCTGGTGAATATGGAGCGGAGCGGCACTGGTCAGGACGACCCGAGAGAGCGTGTAGCCGAGTATGTCGAGTATGCCGAGTACGGAGTATGCACCACCCGGATTTGGTGACGCCGCCGATAGGCTCGCCGGCGCCGAGCGGCCGCAGGAAGCGGACGTCGTTTCGACGACGTCGCTGGCCGGCCGCGCGAGGGGCATGACGACCGAGAATCCGGTACCGGCCGAACTCGACGTCGCCGTGCCGCGCAGCGGCGGTTCGCGTCGCTTCACCGTCTATCGTCCCGAACAGGCCTTCTCGCTGATCGACGAGCTGCAGCATCTCTCGCGCCGTTCGATCGAGGCGAACGTCTTCTTCGATCCCCGCTTCTTCGTCCCGGCGATGCCGCGTCTCGACGACCGCAGCGTGCGGCTGATGGTCCTGCGCGACGAGGGAAGGTCGCGCAGTCGCCTCCGCCTCCTGATGCCCTACACGATCGAGCGGACCTTCGGGCTGCGGGGCGTCTCGACGATCCGCGCCTGGGTCCACCCTTTCGGCCGGCTGGGCACGCTGCCGCTCGACGGCGACGATCCCGAAGAGACGCTGCTCGGCTTCTTCGAGATGCTGGCCTCGGCCGAGACCGGGCTTCCCGGCGTCCTCGTGCTGCCGGAAACGCGGACGGACGGCCCCTTCGCCGCCGCCCTCGCCAATGCCGTCCGGACGGCCGGCCTGCCGATCGCCACGGTGGACGCTTTCACGCGCGCCGGGCTGGTGAAGGCGGAGGCTGCCGACTACCTGCGGACACAGCCGATCTCGGCCCGGCGCCGGCGCGAACTCCAGCGCCAGAGACGGCTGCTCGAGGCAGAGGGTCCGGTCACCTTCCGCGTTTCCCGCGACACGGCGAGCGTGCGCGCGGCGCTCGAGCAGTTCCTGTCGCTCGAAGCCAGCGGATGGAAGGGCAGGATCCGCAGCGCGATGGTCCTCGATCGCTACCGGGCGGCATTTGCGCGCGAGTCGATCAATGCTCTGGCCGAGGACGGCCGGGCCCGCATCTACAGCCTCCTCGTCGCCGAGCGGCCGGTGGCGAGCCTCGTCGCCCTCGTCCAGGCGGGCCAGGCGTTTGCCTGGAAGATGGCCTATGACGAGACGTTCGGCAGGGCGTCCCCCGGGCAGCAGCTGCTCGACGAGACGACGCGCGCCCTGATTGCCGATCCGGCGATCAAATGCGCTGATTCCTGCGCGATGCCCGACCATTTCGTGATGAACCGCTTCTGGCCGGAAAGGCTGCCGGTCGCGACATACGTCATCGGGCTGCGGCCGGAGAGCCGGAACGCCGTCGATGCCGCCGTCAAGGCGATCGCAAGGGGCCGGCGCTCGCGAAATCTCGCCCGGCTCGCCCGCGAGTGGGTCGGCGACACCCTCGCGCGGCGCTAAAGCATGATCCCGAAAAGTGGGAACCGGTTTTCGGAAAAGATCATGCGGGAAAAGGAAGATGGAGCAGGAAGATGAGCGAAGCTCATTTCAGCCCGCGCTAGCTCTCACGCCCCTCACGGCTTGCCAAGCCGTGAGGCAGCGGTCTAATGCGGCCCATGGCGACCATCTTCTGCATCAACGGCCCCAATCTCAACCTGCTCGGCAAGCGCCAGCCCGAGGTCTACGGCCATGAAACGCTCGCCGACGTCGAGCGGCGGCTTAAGGATCTCGCCGCCGAGCTCGGTCACGAGCTGCGCTGCCTGCAGTCGAACCGCGAATACGAAATCATCGACTGGATCCACGAGGCGCGCGAGGCCGCGGCGGCGATCGTCGTCAACCCCGGGGCTTTCAGCCACACCTCGGTGGCGATCCTCGACGCTCTCAACGCCTTCGAGGGCTTCGTGCTGGAAGTGCACATCTCCAACATCCACCGGCGCGAGAGCTTCCGCCATCACTCCTACGTCTCCGGGCGGGCGGAGGGCGTCGTCGCCGGCTTCGGCACACGCGGATACGACTTCGCACTGACGCGGGCGGCTGAGCTGATCGCCGCAAAGGCCGGAAAGGGCTGAGGCAGCGGGTCAGCCAAGATCGACTGCGCATGTCTCGTCGCCACGTCGGCGGTGTCAGGCGGGATCGGCGGCCTCGACCCTGCGGCCGAAGCTGCGTGCCAGAAACGCTTCCAGCCATCGCAGCACCGGCGCGTCGTAGACGCTGCGGCCGTCGAAATGCGCACGCCGCGCCTGCGCCCCGGGAAGCTGCAGCCGCTCGTGGCCCCGCGTCGTCCAGCGGTGCATCATCGCAAGGGTGAGTTCGGCATGAAACTGCACGCCGAAGGCCGCCGGTCCGTACTGGAACGCCTGGTTCGGATACCAGTCGCCCTCGGCGAGCAGGCGGGCGCCGCGCGGCAGATCGAAGCCTTCGCGGTGCCACTGATAGATCATCTGCGGCCAGTGGCGGACGATCTGGCGTCCCTCGGTCGTCGAGCGGAGCGGATAATAGCCGATCTCCGCGAGGCCGCCCGGATGCGAGGCGACCGCCGCGCCGAGACGTTTCGCCAGCATCTGCGCGCCGAGGCAGATGCCGAGAAACGGCCGCTCCTCCTTGAGCGGCACGCCGATCCAGTCGAGCTCGGCCTTGATGTAGTCGTGCGGGTCGTTGGCGCTCGGCGGCCCGCCGAAGACGATCGCCCCGCGATGGGCGTCGAGCGTCGCCGGCAGCGCCTGGCCGAGCACCGGCCGCCGGATGTCGAGCGCCACGCCGTGGCGCTGCAGCACCTGGCCGACGCGACCCGGCGTCGACGTCTCCTGATGGAGGACGATGAGAACCGGCCGCACGTCGGTGGCGTCGAGGACGTATTTTGGTTCGCGAAGCCCCGCAACGGCTGCCGTCTCGTTGGTCAGGGCGTGCTCGTGAAATGCCATGGCTCTCTGCCGCAAGCTCGTCGTTGCCTTGGAAAGCGGTCCGTGCAGGACGCCCGAGACCTACGCTCCGCGGGGCTTCGATGCAAGGCAAGCAAGCGCCGTGCCGGATTTGGCAAGGGGTGACCGACCGTCACCGGGCGGCGACCGGCGGTCATCTCCGACCGCAAGGGCGACGGCATCCGTCGCGCCCCGGCCGCGCCGATCCGGCCCGCCGGAAGGCTGGTTCCGCCGGGTCAGTCGTCCTGCCTGCCGGCCGCCTCGTGCTTCATCAGCATGCGCTCGCGGGTCGAAACGCCGAGCAGTTCCGATATGCGCCAGATCAGATTGTCCTCGAGCTCGTGCACGTCGCCATCGGCGTAGGTCACTTCCCAGAGAAGTTCGACGAAGCGGATCCGATGCGCCTCGTCGAGTTCGCGCTTGAGGATCGAGGTGAAGTGGTAGAGATCGACCGACTGCTGGTCGGCCTGCCGGCCCTCGGTGGCGAGCCGCTCGGCCTCGGCGTCCGACAGGTCGAATTCGTCCCGGAGGATCTCGACGAAACGCCGCCGCTCCGAACTCGTGACGACGCCGTCGGCATCGATGACGTGAAACAAGAGCGCCGCGCTGGCGACGCGGAGATGGTCGGCGCCGTCGCGCTCGTCCTCGTCGCCCATGGAGGCGATGGCGCGAAAGAAGCCTTTGATCTGATCGAACATGTCCGCCTTACCGTCATGCCCCGCCGGGGCGCGGACATGCCGGCCTCGGAGGGAACCTTCGTGCCTCGGGGGGCGGCTGCAGCGCTTCGCGCCTCAGCCGAAACGCGCCGCCTTGCGTTCCTCGCTGGAGCGGCCGTAGTCGGGGGCCTGTGCCGGCTTGCCGGTTTTTGGCGTCTCTTCCGAGGCAGCGGCTTTGCCGGAGCCGTTCACCAGCGCGCCGGCAGCCCGGTATTTCGGCGCCGGTTCTCCGGCCTCACCGGTTCCGGAAACGGTTGCCGCTGGTCCGGCATCCACCGGCCTGTCCGCGGCCGAGGCGGTCGTTGCGGCAGGCTCAGCTGTGGCGGCAGTGCCGGCGGCAGCTTTCGTTCCGGCCTCGTCATCATCCTGCTCGAAGCTTCCGGCGCTCTCTTCGAGCACGTGGGCATGGGCGGTGACCTGCCGCTGCGGCGGGGCCTTCCATTCGTAGGCGTCGAGCCGGCCAGTCACCGGCGAGACGGGGGCCCAATTCTCCGAGACGACCCCGTCCGCCGTCCAGGCCGGATCGCGCGGCGCGCGGATCGCCTTCGCCATCCATTCGCGGATGCGGCCGACTTCGCCCGTGTCCTCCTCCTCGATATCGGCGAGCAGCAGATAGACGCTCTCGCGCGGCTCGATTTCCGCCGCCTCCAGCGCCGACTTGCGGGCGAGGCCGAGGTCGTGGGCGTCGAGCGCCGCGCGGGCGAGGCAGATCGCCGATTCGACGTGTCCCGGACGGAGCGACGCCAGATGCTTCGCCCGCTTCAGCCGGTCGTCGACGGAATCGCCCGGCCGCGCGGCGACATAGGCTGCGGCGACCTCCGGATGGGGCCCGTAGGTCCAGCTCTTTTCCAGAACCTTGACGCCCTTGCGCAGATCGCCGAGCCGGAAGCAGGCCTGGGCCGCGACGAGGGCTGCCGGCACGAGCTCGGGCGCGAGGCTGTGCGCCTCGAGCGCCGCCGCCTTGGCGGCCTTCGGATCGGCCTCGACGCAGTCCATCGCCTTGGCGGTGAGGAGCACGGCGCGGTTGCGGTCCGACTCGTCGCGGTCGATGAGCCGCGTGTTCTTCTGGGCTTCGAGCACGTGGATCGCGCCGTCCCAGTCGCCGGCCAGCGATTTTCCCTCCAGCACGGCGCCGCCTGCCCAGGGAACGTGCGGCGCGAGCCGCACGGCCCGCTCGGCATAGAAGCGGGCCGCCGCCTCGTCGCCGACGCGTTCGGCTTCGAGATAGAGGCCCCGCATGGCGAGGAGCCGCGTCTCGTTGTCCCGCTCCATGCTCTGGAAGACCGACCGGGCATGGGCGTGGTCGCCCTCGATCATCGCGGTCTGGGCATCGAGGAAGCGGACCAGCGGTTCCCGCCGGCCGTCCAGGAGCTTCTGGCTGCGCTTGGTCATGCGACGGGCGAGGATGGCGTCGCCGGCCCCGGCCGCGATGATGCCGCTCGACAGTGCGTGGTAGCCCTTGTCGCGGCGGCGCCCGTCGAAATAGCTGTGGATCGTGTGGGGGGTGCGGAAGAACGCCGAGATCAGCCAGACGACGAACATCACGGCGACGATCGCGATCGCCAGCGCGATGAGAAAGACCATCAGGCTGGTCTGGACCGTCTGTCCCTGCCAGTCGAAGGTGACGGAGCCCGGGTTGTCCGCCAGCCAGCCGAAGCCGAGCGACAGCACCAGGATGACGATAAGGAAAGCGAGAATTCGCAGCATCGAGTAAGTCCCGGGCTAGCCCTGGTTGGCAGGTTCGGCGGTGCCTTGCGTGTCGGTCGAACCCGGCTTCGAGCCCGAAATGGCTCCCTGCAGGGTAGACGAGACGATGTCTTGGGCCGTCAGCCGCGCTTTCACCTTGGCGTCGAAGTCGGCGCTGGCCTGTTGCGCGGTGTCGGGCAGCTTCTCCCATTCCGCGTGGAACGCCTGAAGGTCGCCGGAACGGATCGCCGCGTCGAGGCGCGACAGCACCGCGTCGTCGCTCTTGTCGGCTTGGGGCGGCGTGCCCGACGAGCGCATCTGGACGAGCGAAGAAAGCCCGGCCACGAACTGATCCTGCAGCGGCGCGTTCGGCCGCGGCGGCGAGAGCGCGTCCGCGATCTTCCGCTCGACATCCGGCCACTCGGCGGCGATCTGCCGCTCGGACGGAACGCCGTCGGCGGCGAACTGCCTGAGGCTGTCGGTCGCCTCGCCGGCACCGGCGGTCTTGGCATAGGTTTCGAGCTGCTCGGCGAAAGGTCCGCCGGAATCGATCGAGGATTTGAGGTTCGCCGCGGCCAGCGCCACCGCCGCCCGTTTTTCCGCCTCCTCGACGGCGCCCACCCGCTTTCCGAGGTCGGCGAGCGCACCGTCGACCTTCGAGCTCGCCGCGCTGGCCGCTTCCTTGGCGGCGCTCGCATCGCCGGCCGCGGCGTTCGCCTTGTCGAGCGCCGACTGGGCCGTGGTCTGCGCGCCGTTCGCCGTCTGCTGGGCGTTGGTCGCGGCCTGCTGCGCCGCCCCGGCCGTTTCGTTGGCGGCGCTCGCCTGCTTCAGGGCGTCGGCCGCGTCGCGCGCCGTCCGGTCGCTCGCTTCCTTCAGCCCGGCGACGGCCTTTTCCGCGGCCGATGCGGTCTCGTTGGCGCCGCTGGCGGTCTTGCCGGCGGCCGCGGCCGCGTCGCTGGCGCCCTTGGCGGCGTCGCTCGCCGATTTCGCCGTGGTGCCGGCCTGGTCGACCGACTGCTTGAGAGAGGAAAGGTCGGCGGTCGAACTCTCGAGCGCCGCCATGCGCTTTTCGAGCGGCGAAAGGTCGACGGCCGGAGCGGTGCCGGACGACGCGGCCTGGCCCGCCCCCATGGCCGCGACCTGATCCTTCAGCTTGGCGATCTCGCCGTTCATCGCCTGCAGCTGCTCGTCGGAGGCGTCGGTATTCGTCGCCGCCGGTGCCGGGGCCGGCAGCCAGCCGTTGGCGGCAAGGACCCATGTCCCTCCGAGCGCCAGGATCGCCCCGAGCAGCGCCGCGCCGATCAGGCCGCCGGCGCCGACACCGCCGGAACCGCTGGGCGGCGGCGTGTATGACGACGAGGAATGTCCAGACCCGGATCCGCCGCCGCTGTCGGTCGCGCGGGAGGGCGTCCTTGAGGGCGCGGCGGCAGAAGGGCCGGAAGAGGATGAAGCCGATGGGGATGCCGACGAGGCCGCCGTTCTTCCGGCGGCGCCCGGCTCGCCCCTTGCCGGGCTCGACGAAGCGGCGCTCGCGGCCGAGGCGGCGCTCGTCGTCACCGGGACGGACGGCTTCGGGCTCCCCCCGGCTGCCGCGGTCGCGGCGGTGGTGGTGGCGCCGGGCGTCGATGCGGAGGCAAGCTTGGCCGGATTGGCCGCGGCGCTCGCGAGACCTGCCTTCGACGGCATTCCCGCGGCATCCTTGGCGGCCGTCGGCGCCGTCTTGGCAGCGCCCGCCGCCGACGCTCCAGAGACCGCCGTCGTTCCCGCCGCCTGCTTCGGATCGCTCGTGGTGGAGGCCGAACCCGGGAAGTTCGTCGTCGCGGCCGTCTTGGCCGGTGTCGCCGGCTGCGGCGTCGCCGACGGCTCGCCCGCCGCCGGCCGGTCGGTCGCGGCGCTGCCCTCGGATTTGGCGGCGGCTGCCGCGCTCGTCTTGTCGCCTTCGCTCACGGTCGTTTTCTTTTCCGCCTTCAGGTCGATGGTCTGGCCACGCGGCTTGCTGGGTCGTGATCGCCGGGGACGATTGGTCATAGCGTCAGCTCCATGCTTCGCGAAGTCCTTGCAATGCCCGAGGGCTTCCTCCCCGGCGCGGCGTTGCGGCCCATTGGTCCTTCATTCGCGCGCATGGCGCAAGCTTCGAGTTCACATAGGTCACGGATCTAGGTTAGCCGAGACGTTCGAAAAGCGAGGCGAGGGTCGGCTCGCGAGAAATCAGCGTAGCGGCGCGCCATGGTTGCGGCAGCGCGGCGGCGACCCGCTCCGACAGCGCCAGCAGCCGCGGCTGCGGGGTGAAGAGGTCCGGCATCTCCTGCGCCAGCCGCAGATAGCCTTCGGCCTGCCCGGCCGAAAGAAGCAGCACGGCGTCCGGCGGCCCGCCCATGAGCACGCTGCGGACCATCCCCGCCGAAAGCGTCACGGGAACGATGTCGTAGACCTCCCAGATCCGGTAGCCGATCGCCGCCGCGTCGAGGGCGCGTTCGAGCGTGCCGGTTCGGCGGCGCCCAGCGGCGTAGAGCAGGATCGCGCCGGGGGTGATTCCCGTTTCGATCGCCAGACGCCCCATGCCCGAGGCCGCCCCTCGCGCCGTGCGCACGTCGGGAAACCCCGCCGCGCCGGCCGCCTCGGCGGTGCCCCTGCCGACACAGAGGACCGGCCGGCGATCGGCCGGAAACGCCCCGGCCAGTGCCGGCACGGCCCGGGCGCTCGTCAGGGCAAATCCGGCGATCGCCGCGTCGCCAAGCGCTTCCTGCAGCGGCGCGTCGATGTCGACGCTCCTTTCGAGCGGCAGCATCAGCGGCTGGTGGCCGGCGAGCGAGAGCTCACGCGCGGTCTTCTCGGCCTCTGCCGCCTCGCGCAGGATCAGGACGCGGGCCATCGCCTCGCGCCCCGCCTCAGGCCGTCCAGCCGTCGAAGAAGCCCGGTCCCGCCGCTTCCAGCACGGTCCGTGCCGCCAGGCGGCCGATGAGCTCGGCATCCTCGGCGACGCCCTCGCGCCTCGTCTCGTGCATCTCGCTGCCGTCGGGCCGCAGGATCATGCCGTGCAGCGTCAGCGTGCCGTCCCCGGCAATCAGCGCGCGGGCGGCGATCGGCGTGCGGCAGGACCCGTCGAGCTCGGCGAGGAAGCCGCGCTCGGCGGTCAGGGCGGTCGCGGTCGCCTCGTCGGCGATCGCGGCGACCATCCCGCGGACAAACGCGTCGTCGATACGGCTTTCGATGACGATCGCCCCCTGCCCCGGCGCCGGCGGAAAGACCTCCGGATCCAGCACTTCCGTCGCCACATGCGCCATGTTCATGCGGTTGAGGCCGGCCATCGCCAGGAGCGTGCCGTCGGCCTGCCCCTCACCCAGCTTGCGCAGCCGGGTCTGCACGTTGCCCCGGAAGATGACGACGTTGAGGTCGGGCCGCATGCGCTTCAGGATGGCCTGGCGGCGCAGCGAGGCCGATCCGACCGTCGCGCCCTGCGGCAGCGCGGCGAGCGTCGGCGCGGCTCTTCCGATGAAGACGTCGCGCACGTCCTCCCGCGGCAGGTAGGCGGAAAGTTCCAGCCCGCCTGGAAGCACCGTCGCCACGTCCTTGGAGGAGTGGACGGCGAGGTCGATCGTCCCGTCCAGCAGCGCGAGCTCGATCTCCTTGGTGAACAGGCCCTTTCCGCCGACCTCCGACAGCGGTCGGTCGAGGATGCGATCGCCGGAGGTCGAAATCACCTCGACCTGAAACGCCTCTTCCGGAAGCCCGTGCGCCGCCATCAGCCGGGCACGCACCTCGCTCGCCTGGGCGAGCGCCAGCTGGCTGCCGCGTGTGCCGATTCGGATCGTCCTGTCGCTCACGATACCTCCCCCTTGCCGCTCGTGCTCACGGCGTTGCCGCTCGCCTGCCGGCGGAGCGGCCCGCGCCTTGCCATCCGCCGTCCGGATCGCGCATAGCATGGCGCGATTGCGGGCGGGGCGCAAAGTCCTCTCGCGCCTTGCCGCGTCGAACGGCCGGCAACCGCCTTTCGAACGGCGCAGCGCGTCCCCGGTGGCTTGCCGGGCGGCGGGCCCGCCCCTGCCATTTTCGAGGATCGAGGCGCGATTTCGCCATGACCCGACAAACGCCCCTTGCGCATGCGACGACCGCAGCGACGGTCCTCGGCATCGAGACGAGCTGCGACGAGACCGCGGCGGCCGTCGTCCGGCGGCGTGCCGATGGTGGAGCGGAGATCCTCTCCAACGTCGTCCTGTCGCAGATCGAGGAACATGCGGCCTTCGGCGGCGTCGTGCCGGAAATCGCCGCGAGGGCGCATGTCGAGGCGCTCGACGGGATCGTCCGCGCGGCGCTCGGCGACGCCGGCATCACGCTCGGCGCCGTCGATGCCGTCGCCGCGACCGTCGGCCCCGGCCTCGTCGGCGGCCTCCTCGTCGGGGCGATGACCGGCAAGGCGATCGCCGCCGCCAGGGGCCTGCCCTTCGTCGCCGTCAACCATCTCGAAGGCCATGCGCTCTCGCCGCGGCTCTCCGACAACATCGCCTATCCCTATCTCCTGCTGCTCGTTTCGGGCGGCCACAGCCAGATCCTTCTCGTCCGGGGCCTCGGCGACTACGAACGCTGGGGAACGACCATCGACGACGCGCTCGGCGAGGCCTTCGACAAGACCGCAAAGCTTCTGTCGCTGCCGCATCCCGGCGGGCCGAACGTCGAAATCATGGCGGCAAAGGGCGATCCGACACGCTTCGCCCTGCCGCGTCCGATGAAGGGCGAGGCGCGGCTCGACTTCTCCTTTTCCGGCCTCAAGACGGCGCTGCGTCTCGCCGCCGAGGCGAAGGCGCCGCTGTCCGACGAGGACGTCGCGGATCTCTGCGCGAGCTTTCAGGCGGCCTGCGCCGAGACTCTCGCCGATCGCACGCGCCGGGCGCTGGCGCGGTTCCGCGAGAGGTTTCCCGACATCGCCGGCCCGGTTCTCGGCATCGCCGGCGGCGTCGGCGCCAACAAGGCCATCCGGGCGGCGCTCGCCAAAGAATGCGAAACCGCCGGGTTCCGGCTCGTCGCCCCGCCTTTGAAGCTCTGCTCCGACAACGGCGCGATGATCGCCTATGCCGGGCTCGAACGCCTCGAGGCCGGGCTGACCGATTCGCTCGACGCGCCGGTGCGCTCGCGCTGGCCGCTCGACGAGAAATCCGCGCCGCTCGTCGGCCACGGACGCCGGGGAGCCAAGGCATGAGCGCGATCGCCGTCGTGGGAAGCGGCGCCTGGGGAACGGCACTCGCCGCGCTTTATGCCCGGGACGGCTCTGCAGTGCGGCTGTTCGGGCGGGATGCCGAGACGATCGCGGCGATCGGCGCAGGCCGCGAGAACCCGCGCTACCTGCCGGGAATAGCGCTGCCGGCCTCGATCTGCCCGACCGCCGACGCGGCCGAGGCGCTGAAGGGTGCCTCGCTCGTCCTCCTGGTGGTGCCCGCCCAGAGCCTTTCGGAGGTCGCCGCCGGGCTCGCTCCGCATCTTCGGTCCGGCGTTCCACTCGTTCTCTGCGCCAAAGGAATCGAGCAGGGCACCGGCCGCTTCATGTCCGACATCGTCGCCGGGGCGCTTCCCGGACGGCCGCTCGGCGTCCTGTCCGGTCCGAGCTTTGCGAGCGACGTCGCGCGCGGTCTGCCGACGGCCGTCACCGTCGCGGCAGCCGACGCCGAGGCCGCCGACGCGCTCGCCCGCAGGCTCTCGACCGACAGCTTCCGCTGCTACGCCAGCGACGACGTCCGCGGCGTCGAGGCCGGCGGGGCCCTGAAGAACGTCCTCGCGCTCGCCGCCGGCATCGTCGCCGGCCGCGGCCTCGGCGCCTCCGCCCAGGCGGCGCTGATCACCCGCGGCTTCGTCGAGCTCCGGCGGCTGGGCGAGGCGCTCGGCGGCCGGCCGGAGACGCTGATGGGTCTCTCGGGCCTCGGCGATCTCGTCCTCACCTGCTCCTCGCCGCAATCGCGCAACTTCGCCTATGGCGCAGCGCTCGGCCGCGGCGAGGACGTGACGACGCTGAAACTCGCCGAGGGCGTCTACACCGCCGCGATCGCAGCCCGCCTCGCCGCAAAGACTTCGACGGAAGCCCCGATCGTCGAGACCGTCGCCGCGGTCCTGTCGGGCGGGCTGACGGTGGACGCGGCGATCCAGCGGCTGCTTGCCCGGCCGCTGAAGCGCGAAGCCGGTTGAAAGCCGCGCCCGGCCGCGGTAGCTCCTCGCCTCGAACCCTCGAAGGCCCCGCCCCGCAGTTTGCCGCGGCGGGGCCATCCCAAAGGACAGCCCCATGCTCTTCGCCATCATCTCGACCGACAAGCCGAACCATCTGCAAACCCGGATGGACAACCGCCCCGAGCATCTCGCCTATCTGAATTCCCTCGGCGACAGGCTGAAATTCGCCGGCCCGTTCCTCGGCGGCGACGAAAAGCCGGTCGGCACCCTCGCCGTCGTCGAGGCGGAGACGCTCGACGCGGCGAAGACGATCGCGGCGGACGACCCCTATGCCGTCGCCGGCCTGTTCGAACAGGTCGAGATCCGCCGCTGGAACTGGACGGTGAAGAACCCGGACGCCGCATAAGATGCGCTACTGGCTCTACAAGTCCGAGCCCGCCACCTGGTCCTGGGACCAGCAGAAGCAGAAGGGCGCCTCCGGCGAGGAATGGACCGGCGTCAGGAACTACCAGGCCCGCAACTTCATGCGCGAGATGAAGCGCGGCGACCGCGGCTTCTTCTACCATTCCAACGAGGGCAAGGCCGTCGTCGGCATCGTCGAGGTGGTGAAGGAGGCGCATGCCGATTCCACCGCCGACGATCCGAAATGGGAGTGCGTCGACATCAGGGCGGTGATGGACGTGCCGGAGCCGGTGACCCTCGACAGGATCAAGGCCGAGCCGGCGCTGACCGACATGGTGCTGGTCAACAACTCGCGGCTTTCCGTGCAGCCGGTGACGGAAGAAGAGTTCGCCCATGTCTGCGCGATGGGCGGCGTCGATCCGCAGTCGGCGATGAAGGGCTGAGGCGACTGGGGCACCCGTCTGCGCAAGATCGAGGGCACATCGAGCCTCGGCGACGGCGGGTCACGCCGCGGCCGAGCCGGCCCCGTCGATCCGCCCCTCCTCCACCGCAAAGCATGCCACCCGCGTCGGGCCATGCTGCGTCAGCTCCGGTCGCTCGGTGCGGCAGCGGTCGTTGGCATAAGGGCAGCGGGGGTTGAAGGAGCAGCCGGGCGGCGGGCTGATCGGCGAGGGAAGTTCGCCGGTCAGGCGGATGCGCTGGCCCTTGGATTTCGGGTCCGTGGCCGGCGTCGCCGAGAGGAGCGCGCGGGTATAGGGGTGGAGCGGCGCCGCGTAGAGCGCCGCCACCGGGGCGATCTCGACCGGGCGGCCGAGATACATCACCATCACCCGCGTCGCGACGTGCTTCACCACCGAGAGGTCGTGGCTGATGAAGATGTAGGTGAGGCCGAGGCGCTCCTGCAGGTCGGCGAGGAGGTTGAGGATCTGCGCCTGGATCGAGACGTCCAGAGCCGAGACCGGCTCGTCGAGGACGAGGATCTTCGGCTCGAGGATGATCGCCCGGGCAATGGCGATGCGCTGGCGCTGGCCGCCGGAGAACATGTGCGGATAGCGGCCGTAATGCTCCGGGCGAAGCCCGACCTCGGCGAGCGCCCGCTCCGCCTTCTGCCGGCGCTCGGCGGAGGAGAGCTTGGTGTTGATCTTCAAGGGCTCCTCGATGATCGACCCGACCTTCTGGCGCGGATTGAGCGCGCCATAGGGGTTCTGGAAGACGATCTGCACGGTGGAGCGCAGCTTCCTGACGTCGCCGGGATTGTCGCCGGTGATGGTGACGCCGTCGATGGTCAGCGCGCCCTCGGCGGGCGTCTCGATCATCGTCAGCATGCGCGCGAGGGTCGACTTGCCGCAGCCGCTCTCGCCGACGATCGCCAGCGTCTCGCCCTCCTCGACGGAAAAGCTCGCATCCTTGACGGCCTTCAGCCCGAGCGGCTTGGCGAACAGGCCGCGGCGCACCTCGTAGACCTGGCTGACGTTGCTGGCGGTGACGATGGCATTGGCGGGCGCGTTCGTCGGTACGGTCATCGGGCAGCGCTCACGCTTGTCGGACGGGTGAAAGAGGCGGGAGGATCGAGCGGATAGTGGCAGAGCGCCTCGCCGAGCGAGGCCGGCTGGCGAGGCGGCACCACGGTGCGGCACCTGTCGTCGGCCTTCGGGCAGCGCGGGTTGAACAGGCAGCCGTCCGGCCGGTCCCCCTGCCCCGGCACGACGCCGGGAATGGTCGGCAGGCGCCTTTGCGTGGCGCGCTCGGGGATCGCCGCGAGCAGCGCCGCGGTATAGGGGTGGTGCGGATGGTCGAACAGCGTCGCGACCTTCTGGCGCTCCACCTGCTGACCGGCATACTGCACGACGACCCGCTCGGCCGTCTCGGCGATCACCCCCATGTCGTGGGTGATCAGGATCATCGCCATGCCGTGATCCTTCTGGAGGTCGAGGAGGAGATCGAGGATCTGCGCCTGGATCGTCACGTCGAGGGCGGTGGTCGGCTCGTCGGCGATGAGGAGCTTCGGATTGCAGGCGGTCGCCATGGCGATCATCACCCGCTGGCTCATGCCGCCGGACATCTGGTGCGGGAAGGCGGAGAGCCGGCGCTCGGGCTCCGGGATGCCGACCGCGCGCATCAGCTCGACGGCGCGGGCCTGGCGGGCCTTGCGGTCGAGACCGGTATGCGCCTTCAGCGCCTCCTTGATCTGGAAGCCGACGGTGAAGCAGGGATTGAGGCTCGACATCGGCTCCTGGAAGATCATGGCGATCTCGCTGCCGATGATCTTCCGGCGCTCGCGGCCGGACATCGCCCGAAGGTCGCGGCCCTCGAAGGCGATCTCGTCGGCGGTGACCGTGGCCGAAGGCGGAAGCAGGCCCATCAGGCCGAGCATCGCCACCGACTTGCCGGAGCCGGATTCGCCGACGATGCCGAGCACTTCGCCGGGCTCGACCGTGACGTCGACGCCGTCGACGGCCTTGAACGGACCCGACGCGGTGTCGAAGGTGACGGAGAGATTGCGGAGGGAGAGAAGGGGCATGGTCTTACAGAACCGGGTTCCATGGTATAAATGATGGTGCGAAGGAGTTCGTCATGTCAGCCGTCAAGCCTCGTCCGAAGCCGATTTCCGGCCCGACCGGTCCTCGTCCGGTCTACTGATGCTCTGCCCCAATGATGCATCGAGAGCTTGGATCGCGTCCTGTCCGAGCGCGGCGGCGTATTCACGCAGGGCGAGATAGTCCTCGATCATCCTGATCTTCTCCTCCGCGGGCATCGCCGTGAAACGGTCACCCCGCAGATCGTCCGCGAAATAGGCGATCACTTCCTGTTGCCTGTAGAACAGGACGACGGTGTCGATGACACGGTTCGGCAGGATCGATATTTCGCCGGCGATCGCGCGATACAGCGGTGAGCCCGGCTCCCGGGCAATGAACGGCACGTAGTCTCGAGACTCCTGCGTCCGGCGGCGGACGCCATCGACGATCTCCGATGTTTCGTACTGCCTCAGATGATGGACGGCAGAGCGTATCTCGGCCAGAATGGCGGTCTGGACGTCGCGAACCCGTTCTTCCCGCCGACGCGCTTCGACACCTTTCGCCGTTCGCCAACTGACGTACCAGCCGACGGCCGCGATCAGCGACGAAATCAGCGCAGCCGTCACGGCAGGGCCGACCCAGCTTCCCATCCATCTCAGCTCCGCTTCATCTTCGGGTCGAGCGCGTCCCTGAGGCCGTCGCCGACGAGGTTGATGGCGAGCACGGTGACGAGGATCGCAAGGCCCGGGAAGGTGACCACCCACCAGGCCCTCAGGATGAATTCCCGCGCCTCGGCGAGCATGGTGCCCCATTCCGGCGTCGGCGGCTGGGCGCCCATGCCGAGGAAGCCGAGGGCGGCCGCGTCGAGGATGGCGTTGGAGAAGGACAGGGTCGCCTGGACGATCAGCGGGCCGAGGCAGTTCGGCAGGATGGTGATCACCATCAGCCGCAGCGGGCCCGCGCCGACGACCTGTGCGGCGGTGACGTATTCGCGGCGCTTCTCGGCCATCACCGAGGCCCGCGTCAGGCGCACGAAATGCGGCTGCAGCACCAGCGCGATGGCGATCATCGCATTGGTGAGGCCAGGCCCCAGCACCGCGACGAGGACGAGGGCGAGAAGCAGCGAGGGAAAGGCGAGGATGACGTCCATCACCCGCATGATGACGGTGTCGATCCAGCCGCCGAAATAGCCGGCGACGAGGCCGACGGCGATGCCGACCGAGACCGCGACGACGACGACGATCACGCCGATGAACAGCGAATACTGGGCGCCGTAGAGGAGCCGCGAGAGGATGTCGCGGCCGATCGCGTCGGTGCCGAGGACATAGGTCCAGCTGCCGCCGTCCTGCCAGACCGGCGGGACGAGCTGCGCCTGGTTGTTGGTGACCACCGGCGAATGCGGCGCGATGAGCGGCGCCGCGATGGCGGTGAGGACGATCAGGCCGAAGACGACGAGGCCGAGGACGGCGCCGCGGTTTTCGGAGAAGTAGTACCAGAACTCCTCCAGCATCTGCCGGCGGGCGCTCTTTCGCGGACGATGGTCCGGAAGGTCGGTGCCGACGCCCTCTTCGGCTTCCTGGGCTGAGATGTGGCTCATCGGTACTTCTCCTAGCGCGCCCGGACGCGCGGATTGATGACGCCGTAGAGCACGTCGACCGCGAGATTGACGAACATGATGATCATCGCGATCAAGAGCAGCCCGCCCTGGACCACCGGATAGTCCCGGCGGAACACCGAATCGACCATCCACTTGCCGATGCCGGGCCAGGAGAAGATCGTCTCGGTGAGGATCGCGCCGGCCATCAGCACGCCGACCTGCAGGCCGATCGTCGTCACCACCGGGATGAGCGCGTTGCGCAGCGCATGGACGCCGACGACCCGCGCCTTGGGCAGCCCCTTGGCGCGCGCCGTGCGGACGTAGTCCTCGCCCAGCACCTCCAGCATCGCCGACCGCGTCTGGCGGGCGATGACGGCGAGCGGGATCGTCGCCAGCACGATCGACGGCAGGACGAGATGCGACAGCGCCGAGACGAAGGCGCCCTTCTGGTCGGACAGCAGCGAGTCGATCAGCATGAAGCCGGTCGCCTGCGGGAAGTAGTAGAGCAGCGAGATCCGCCCCGACACCGGCGTCCACTGCAGCACGCCGGAGAAGAGGATGATCAGCAAGAGCCCCCACCAGAAGATCGGCATGGAATAGCCGACGAGGGCCGCGCCCATCACCGTCTGGTCGAACCAGGAGCCGCGCTTGACCGCCGCGAAGACGCCGGCCGGAACCCCGAGGAAGACGGCGATGACGATGGCGCAGAAGGAGAGTTCGAGCGTCGCCGGAAACAGCGTGAAGAACTCCGTCGCGACGTTGCGCTTGGTCACGATGGAGGTGCCGAAATCGCCCTGCAGCAAGCCCCAGAGATAGGAGAGATACTGCATCACCACCGGCCGGTCGAAGCCGAGCTGATGCATGATCTCGGCGTGGCGGGCCGGATCGACCACCCGCTCGCCGGCGAGCATCTGCACCGGATCGCCCGGCAGAAGCCGGATGAAGGCAAAAGCGACGATCGACACCCCGATGAAGGTCGGGACGAGGACGACGACACGCGAGAGGAAAAAGCGAAGCATTCAGGCAGACATCCTGGGCTCTGGGAGCGCCTTTTCATACCGAAGGATGGGGATCGTCATCTCGCCATCGTCGGTTTCCACGGGATAGTCGACGATGGTCTTGAAGCGCCAACCCTGCTTTTCATAGAATCGGCGCGCGCGGGCGTTGGCCTCGTTCACCACGAGGAAGGCCGCGTCCATGCCGCGGCTTTCAAGAAGCGCTTCCGCCGCCGCCATCAGGGCCGGAGCGACCCGGCTGCCACGAAAGCCGCCCGCGACGAAGACCTGCTCGACCTCGTCGGCGTGAACCCGCAGGAAGCCGACCACTCTGCCGGCGCTGAGAGCGATGCGGCTGTCCTCGAGCCGGTCGCCGGCACGGCGCTGAAAGCTCTCCCGGCTGCGATGCATGAGCAGCGCCTCGGGCACGTGGCCGAGATGCGCGTCACACCAGCCCCGGTGCCAGATGTCCGCAATCGCCGGCACGTCCGCCGCAGTTGCCGGACGAACCGAAAGCGTCGCCGCAGCCTCGTTCGGGGCCGCACTCACCGGTCCTGCCCCAGCCGCCGGAGCGCGATCCGCGCCGCATGCGATCGAACGGCATGGGCGAGGATCTCGAAAAGCGGCGAGCCATCCTCATAGCCGGCAGGAGCGAGCGCGTCCGGCCGCTGCGCGCTGAGCATCTCGCCCTCCGCCGAAAAGCCGCCGTCCCGCGCCACCGCGATCGCAAAGCCGCTGTTGTCGCGAACGAAACCGAAGGCCTGGAGGTCGGAGGCGCCGTCGCCGACATAGATCATCTGATCGAAGGCGACGCGCAGTTCGTCCTCGGGAAGCTCCGCCTCGGTGCGCGACGGCGCGTTCGAGCCGCCGACGTCGATGCCCTTGGCCAGCGCCTCGAGATAGCGGACCTTCTCCGGGTGCGAGATCATCTTCTTCACGCCGCGAACGACGCCCTCGTCGTCGAAATCGAAGGCCGAACCGTAGCGCCGATCGAAGACGCCGGCCACGGGATGGGCGCCGAAGACGTCGAGATAACCGGACGAGACGATGGCGAATTCGAGCGTGACGGTCGGGTCGACGGCCCGGGCGACGGCCCGCAGCCGCTCCGGCATCGTTTCGGCCGCCGCAAAGCCCTTCGTCGTCCGGCCAGCCTCCTCAACCGCATCGCGGGTGATCGTCCGGCCGCGGGGCTCGCAGAGCCGGCGCAACCCCTCGAACTTCGCGAGGATGTCGTCCCACCCGGCGTCGCCGAGCGGATGGTAGTGGTTCGCCTTCCAGTCCTCGACGTCGAACCCCATCACGGCGACGAGGCGTTCGAAGCTGTCCTCCGCCAGCGTCCAGTCGAAGTCGAATGCGAGCAGGATGCGGGAATGGAACGGGTGGGTCGCAGGCATGGAGCGGCCTTCATCTTGCAAAAAGGGGCGGCCGAAGCCGCCCCTCGCCGATCAGTTCACGCCGCCGGGGTCATTCGGCAATGTCGACGTCGTCGAAGCGATGGTAGCCGAGCGGGTCCTGGTGGAAGTTCTTCACCGACTTCTGCATCGGCATGAACACCGTCGAATGGTCGATGGTCAGCCAGGGCGCCTTCTCCTTGAAGACCACCTGGGCCTTCTCGTAGAGGTCGGCGCGCTTCTCCTGGTCGGAGACCTGCTTGGCCTGCTTGACGAGGTCGTCGAACTCCTTGTCGCACCACTGGGCACGGTTGTTGCCGCCCACCGCGTCGCAGCCGAGCAGCGTGTCGAGGAAGTTGTCCGGATCGCCGTTGTCGCCCGTCCAGCCGAGCATCACCGCGCCGTCGCGGTCCTTGGCCTTGGACTTTTCCAGATATTCGCCCCACTCGTAGGAGACGATCTCGGCATTGACGCCGACCTGCTTGAGATCGGCCTGCATCAGCTCGGCGGCGCGCCGGGCATTCAGCATGTAGGGGCGCGACACCGGCATCGCCCAGATCTTCATCGAGAGGTTCTCGACGCCGGCGTCCTTCAGCATCTGCTTGGCCTTGTCCGGATCGTAGGCGTCGTCCTTCACCTCGTCGTTGTAGGACCACATCGTCGGCGGAATCGGGTTCTTCGCCGGCGTCGCCGCACCCTGGAAGACGGCGTCGATGATCGCCTGCTTGTTGATCGCCATGTTGAGGGCCTTGCGGACCTCGACCTTGTCGAAGGGGGCCTGCGTCGTGTTGTAGGCGAGATAGGCGACGTTGAGGCCTTCCTGGCTCGGGACCTCGAGGTTCGGGTCAGACTTCAGGCCCTCGACGTCGGCCGCGTTCGGATAGGGGAAGATCTGGCACTCGTTGGCCTTCAGCTTCTGGGCCCGGACCGAGGCGTCGGTGGTGATCGCGAAGATCAGGTCGTCGATCGGCTGCTTGCCCTTGAAGTAGTCGGGATTGGCCTTGTAGCGGATCACCGCATCGGGCTGGTAGGCGACGAACTGGAACGGGCCGGTGCCGAGAGGCTGCTGGTTCAACATCGCCTGCTGGCCGTCCGCTTCGAGCTTGTCGGCATATTCCTTCGACAGGATCGAGGCGAAATCCATCGCGAGATCGGCGAGGAACGGCGCTTCCGGATGCGTCAGGGTGAACTTGACGGTCAGGTCGTCGACCTTCTCGACCGATTTGATGAGATCCGGAAAGCCCATGCCGCTGGCATATTCCCAGCTGGCGCCGTTGACGTACTGGTTCCAGGGATTGTCGCTCTTCAGCTGCCGCTCGAAGGAATAGATCACGTCATCGGCATTGAGCGTCCGGGTCGGGGTGAAGAAATCCGTGGTCTGGAACTTCACGTCCGGATGTAGCTTGAAGGTATATTCCTTGCCGTCGTCGGAAATCGTCCAGGAATCGGCAAGGCCCGGCTCGATCTCGGTGGAGCCGTGCTTGAACTCCACGAGGCGGTTGTAGACCGTGCGCGACGCGGCATCGAAGGTCGTGCCCGCGGTATAGAGCGCCGGGTCGAAACCTTCCGGCGACGCCTCGGAGCAATAGACGAGCGTCTTGGCCGACGCCGCCGACCCGAGGGCCAGGGTCAAGGCCGTCGCGGCGAGGAGCCGGGTCAGGGATTTCATGCAGAATGCCTCCTGTCAGGGGGGAGCGGGTCTTGCCGCCCGCTCACTGGGCATATCCGACAGCTTTTGGTTGGAGAAGGCAAGCCCCGTTTTTGACCATTCAATCAAAAACGATGCGAGGCGCGGCAGAGCGCGGCGCTGCCTCTTCGATTTGCTGCAGGACCTTCGCGGCGATGTGCTTGTAGGCCGCCGCATGCGGCCCGTCCGGCTCGCTCGCGGTGACCGGCCGGCCGGCGTCGGAGCTCTCGCGGATCGCCATCTCGATCGGCACCTCGCCGAGGAACGGCACGCCCAGCCGCTCGGCCTCGGCCTTGGCGCCGCCGTGGCCGAAGATGTCGTAGCGACGGCCCGTATCCGGGGCGACGAAGTAGCTCATGTTCTCGACGATGCCGAGCACCGGCACGTCGACCTTCCTGAACATGGCAAGGCCCTTTCGCGCATCGATGAGCGCGAGGTCCTGCGGCGTCGAGACGATGACGGCACCGGCCAGCGGCACCTGCTGGGCCATGGTGAGCTGCGCGTCGCCCGTCCCCGGCGGCATGTCGACGACAAGGACGTCGAGCGGGCCCCATTCGACCTCGCGCAGCATCTGGGTCAGCGCCGACATCACCATCGGCCCACGCCAGATCATCGGCGTCTCCTCGTCGACCATCAGCCCCATCGACATCGCCTTGAGGCCGAAGGCCTCGAGCGGAACGATGGTCCGGCCGCCGGCCGATTTGGGCTTTTCCTTCAGTCCGAGCAGCCGCGGGATCGACGGACCGTAGACGTCGGCGTCGAGGATGCCGACGCGCAGGCCGAGCGCCGCGAGGCCGAGGGCGAGATTGACGGCGGTCGTCGACTTGCCGACGCCGCCCTTGCCCGAGGCGACGGCGACGATCCGCTCGATGCCGGGAATGCCGGGCTTGTTCGCGCCGGGCCGCGCCGGAGCCGCCGGGGCTCCCCCCGCTCCGCCCGCTCCGCCGGCCGGCCGCGGCGTCGGGGACGGCGGGGGGGCGGAATTGCGCGGGGCCTGGCTTCCGGCGGACTTTTCCGCGGTCAGCGCGACGATCGCCTTGGCGATGCCGTCGAGCTTCGCCACCTCCGCCTCGATCCTGCGACAGAACGGTTCGAAGCGCTGCGCCTCGGCCGCCGGGACCGTCAGCGAAAAGAACGCCTTGCCGTCGGCGACGAAGATTTCGGAGACGAGCGAGCGGCTCACCACGTCCCCCCCGCCGTCCGGCGGATCCATGCGCCGCAGGATGTCGAGGATGCGTGACTTGAGGTCGTCGGTCAAAATCGGATGCTCCAGACTGTCCGTGTGTCGGGGCCGGGTGTCGGGGCCGGTCGTCGGCGGGCAGATATCGCGCGTGCCGCCGCTCGTCCAAGAAAAACGCCATCTGGGCCGCGGGTCCGATTGGCGCGACGCGTCCCGTCGGTGCTATCGCTCGGCCGGGACGAGCGCACGGCGGCGGGCGTCCTGCGCCCGGTGGTTCCCCGGGGCGCGGCCGACACGAAGGGCGAGACGAGCATGGGCGACCGACGCGACCGGGGTCGAGATCAAGATCGAGACGAGGACGGCCGGGACGAGACCGAAAACGACGCTGCGGCAAGTCGGCCGCAGGGTGAAGCTCCGCGCTCGGTGCTGAGAGAGGTGGACGAGGCGGCGCGGCTCACCGCGCGCATGCTGCTTCGTCCGGCGCGAGAGGCATCGCTGGCAGTTCTGCGGCCCTCGGACGGCTGGCCCGCGGTCAGCAAGACCCTCGTCGCCACCGACTTCGCCGGATGCCCGGTCATCTTCGTCTCGCAGCTCTCCCTGCATGCAAGGGCGCTCGATCACGACCGCCGATGCTCGCTGCTCGCCGCCCGGCCCGGAAAGGGCGATCCCCTCGCCCATCCGCGGATCAGCATCTTCGCCAACGCCGAGCCCGTCGAGCGCGGAACGCAGGCGGCGGCCAGGATCCGAGCCCGCTTCCTCGCCCGCCATCCGAAGGCTGAACTCTATGTCGACTTTCCCGACTTCCGGTTCTTTCGTCTGAAGCCCGAAGGCGCCGCGCTGAACGGCGGCTTCGGCAAGGCCTTCGAACTCTCCCCCGCCGACTTCGTCGAGGCGGAGGACGACGAACTCGAGGCCGCAGGGATCCGCGCCCGGGACCACATGAATGCCGACCATCTTGACGCCGTCGACGCCATCGCCGCGAGGGCCGGCGCCAAAACGGGCGGCTGGCGGATCGCAACGGTGGACCGTCGCGGCTTCGAGATCGCCAATGGCGACCAGATGCGGCGGGTCGAGTTCGACTCGGATCCCGCCGGTGACGGCGGCTATCGCAAGGCCTTCGTCGAACTGGTCAGCGCCGGCAGAACGTGAATGCCCGCCATGCGCCGCGCCACCGAAACCCGGTGCGAACGCTCAGACGTCGTAGCCCTCGGGGCAGTCGGCGACGAAGCGCCGGTTGCTTCGCGCCCGCTGGTAGATGCACTGGCCGGGCGAGTTGGCCGACAGGCCGAGGACCCGATCGCCCGGCGCGACGACGGCCGCCGGGATCTCGCCGGATCGATGGGGCGTCCGCTCGGCGTTTTCGAGGCCGAACACCGCGCCGAAAACCGGCGGGAGCGGTCCGCTGGTGCAGCCGCTCAGCCCCATGATCGCAGCGATTGCCGCCGGAGCCGCGATGCGCCTGACGACCGGTGCGCCGCAGCCGACCGAGGGGCTTTTCTCAAGTGAGCGCGTCGCCTTGTTTCGTCCCGCCAGCCGTGCCATCGCCGCCTCTCCTCAAGATATGAAAGCCCCGCCGAAAAGGCGGGGCGTCCTGTCACGATCCGAAGGCTGAAGCCGGATCACGCTCCCTGCAGGCGAGTCCCGCGCGAGCGCCGCTTCGAGATCAATAGCCTTCCGGGCAGCGATAGATGTTGCCGTCGGAATAGCGGCAGTAGCCCGGGTTCTCCTTGGAACGGCCAATCACGTTGCCGGCGACCGCACCGACGCCGGCGCCGATCGCCGCACCGGCGAGGGTCGAACCGGTGTTGTGGCCGATGGCCTGGCCCGCGAGGGCACCGACCGCGCCGCCGGCGACGGCCCCACCCGCCGTGTACCGGTCTTCCGTGGTGCAGCCGGCGGCCAGGATGGTGGCCGCGGCAATCGCTGCGAAGCTGATCTTCCGAATCATGATGACTTTCTCACTTTCACTAGGGCGTCCCCGATGAGGGAAATTATAGGAGAACGGGCGCCCGCGTCATCAGCCGCGGCGGTACACAGGCGCATTTTATCAACGGAATCTTCGCCTCGGCCGGCGCGAGACGCGACGGCGCGGCGCCGAAACCTGACCTTTACCGCGTTCCGGTGACGAAGAACGCTCGCGATCGCGCCGACCCGCCCCTTCTCTCGAGCGGCAAGCGGGACCGTTTGACGCAGCCCTCGCGTCCATGACGTATCGGGGGCCGCCACTGGGCAGGAAAACGCAAAGTGCCGGCGCTTGCGACGATCCTACGAGCGTCGAAAGCGCCGGCACGGAAAACTTTGCCGGGTCATGGATCCGCCGGGTCGTAGACCGGCGGTGGCGTGCGCGTCGGCGTCAGCGTGACGCGACGAGGCTCGGCTTGCCGTCGAAGGCAATCGACAGCTGACCGTCGCGCGAGATCGACCAGTCGAGCGTCGCCGACTGCTGGAATACCTTCTCCGAAACCTCTTTGCAGGCGCCGAAGACCCGCTTGTCGGCGGTTCCGCTCAACCGGATCTGGACCGGCAGCTCCTGCCGGCATTCCGCGACCGTCTCATAGGCCGGGACCGGGACCGGAATCTCCTTGCAGACGGAAATATCCCCCGAGCATCCCACCAGCAACATAAAAGCAGCGACGTGTTCCATTGACCACCTCTCCTTCGGGAAGGACAATAGCCGGGCCGCACCCTTGGTTCCGCAGTCGACCGAGAAATCGTCTCACGTTCGCGTGAGAAGGTTCTCGACTTGGGCGGTGGTGCTTCTACGCGCGAACGGTGCGGTCGCGCTGTCCTCTCCAGTGCCGGTAAAGTGGAAGGGTCAGACGAGATGTCGGACGGCCGGAGCCGGTCCGCCGTCTCACGCGGGCGACGGCGACCCATCGGCGCGAGCGCCGGAAGGGCCGCTGCACTCAGGGCCCGTTAGGGCCGGGATTGCGGCTGCGTCAGCTCGAACTGCGCTTCCGGAATCGTCAGCGTGTAGCGGATGCCTTCCGGGAGATATTCCAGGCGCGCTTCGCCGCCCACGGCGTTGGGCACGATCCGCTCCAGCGTCGACGTCCCGAAGCGGGCGTCGCGCTCCGGCCGGACCCTCGGCCCGCCCCTCTCCTGCCAGATGATGACCAGCACCGCCTCGCCGTCCTGCCTTTCGACACGCGCCTGGATGGCGACCGTGCCACCCGGCACCGACAGCGAGCCGTAGGACGCCGCGTTCACGGCAAGTTCGTGCAGGGCGAGCCCGACATGCAGCGACGCCGTTGGCGACAGGTACGCGTCGACCGGCCTGAAGTCGATCTGGTCCATGCCATCTGGAGCATATCGCTCGACCTGCGTGGTCACCAGGCTTTCGAGGTCGGCACCGCGCCAGTCGGCATCGGTGACGATGTCCTGGGAATAGGACAGCGACTGGATGCGGCCGCGGAACCGCACGAGGAATTCCGGCACGGTCAGGGAGTGGCGCGCCGTCTGACTGGCGAGGCTCTGGATGATCGCGAGAAGGTTCTTCGAGCGGTGCGACAGCTCGCGCAGCAGCGTCTTGAGGGTTTCCTCGCGACGCTTCTGATCCGTGATGTCGGAGGACGTGCCGATGATGCCGCATGGCGTGCCGCTGTCGTCACGATCGACGTCGACGCAGATGTCGTACCAGCGCGTCTGGTTGCCCTGGACGAGCGACATCTCGTAGCGCATCGCGTGACCCCTTGCGAGTACTTCGCGCTTCATCGCCGTCGAGCGGTTTGCCGCCGCCTCGCTCAGGATGTCGCTGTCGCTCGAGCCGGTGTTGGCATCCGCGAGCCAGGAACTGCCGGGATTGCAGACCCAGGCGTAGCGAAGGTCCAAATCTTGCGCGAATACGGACATCTCCGTATTTTCGATCGCTCGCAAGATCTTCTGTCCCAACATCAGCCGACGCCACCACTATCCAGTTTCCGCCACGGTCCGGCCGGCCCGCGGGGTCAGAGCAAAACCCGTATGTCCATCAACGTCTTCGGCCCGACGCCGTGCCCTGACGTCAGAAACAATGACCTCGCCTCTCAAAGGTTCCGTAGCCGCGACCAAGCTCAAACGATAAGTCTGTGGAAAGGTTGACGGCCGCGGACAAGCGGGACGGTCGCGCGCCGAAAACCCTCGACGGAGCGGCGAGAAGGCTGCGACGGGACCGGCCGAAGGGCGTGCCGTCCGGCCTCTCCCCGCCGATCCCGCAGAGCCGCGACCTTTCCGCGCGGCGGCCTTCGCCACAGCCGCGCCGACCGGTCATCCTGCAATGTCAGGCAGCCGCGCGGCTGTCGTTTTCGAAGAACAGCGCCTGGCTGATCAACGCCTTCACCATATCGGGATTGAAGGGCTTGGTGACCAGGAAGGTCGGCTCCGGCCGCTCGCCGGTCAGGAGCCGCTCGGGAAAAGCGGTGATGAAGATCACCGGAACCGAGACCTTGGCGAGAATGTCGTTCACCGCGTCGATACCGGAGCTGCCGTCGGCAAGCTGGATGTCGGCGAGGACCATGCCCGGATTCTGGCTCTCGAACAGTGCCATCGCTTCCTTGTGGGTGCGCGCGATGCCGGTGACGCTGTGGCCGAGGCTCTCGACCATCTGTTCGATGTCCATCGCGATCAGAGGCTCGTCCTCGATGATCATGATGTTCGTCGTGACCTGCCGGCCGATGTCCGATCCCGCCTGGTCGATCATCTCGGAGAAACGGGTCTGGTCGACGCCGAGAATGTGTCCGGCCTCCTCGCTTGTGAAGCCTTCGACCGCGACGAGCAGGAACGCCTGCCGCGGCAGCGGGGCGATGGCCTTCAGATTGCGGGCGGCGCGCTCCTCCCAGGCGGAGGTGGGCGCGTCCTCGCGGACGTTCACGTCGAGGGACTGCCAGAGCGACGAGAAAAGCTTGTAGAGCGAGATGCGGGGAGACTGATCTTCCGGAAACAGCGACGGGTCGGCGATCAGCGTCTCCAGAACGGCTGCGACGTAGGCGTCACCACTCGCCTGCGAACCCGTAAGCGCCCGAGAATAGCGACGCAGATAAGGAATGTGCGGCGCTATGCGGGATGACATCGACATTTAGGCTCCCCTCCTGTCCCTCGGACAAGACGTCAATCGTGATTTGCAAACTCGGCTGGAAAGGCAGGCCGGTGAGAAGGAACAAGGCCGCACCCTGCGAGTTCTGGGGTAAATGGGACAGTTGTCGCGCGCTGTGAAGACCCGCTCGAAAATTGGTCTCGTGCCGGCTGACGGCTTGCGAGAACGGGATCCCGTTTTATCTCTCGTACCTAGTCGTCGAAGAATGCGGGAATGAGATGAGTTTCAACACGTCATGGTGCCGCTGCGCGCGCAGCCCCAGAATTTGTCGAGGCGGTCGATGAGCGATCGCGAGGATGAGGAAAACAAATTGCACACCGGACATGCCCAGAAGGCGCAGCAGCCCTCCGAGCTCGGCGTCAATGTCGCCATCGGCAAGCAGCTGAAGGCCTATTACGACGACGTGGCGAGCGAGCCGGTGCCCGATCGGTTCCTTTCCCTGCTCGACGCGCTGGACAAGGCGGAGTCGTCTTCGAAGTCGAAGACGCGGGAGTGAGACGTCCATGAGTGCCCAGTTCGATTTTCGCAAGGAACTCATCACCATCATCCCCAATCTGCGGGCGTTCGCGACATCCCTGACCGGCTCCTTCGACAGGGCGGACGATCTCGTCCAGGAGACGCTGGTGAAGGCGTGGGACAAGCAGCACACCTTCCAGCCGGGGACGAATATGAAGGCCTGGCTCTTCACCATCCTGCGCAACGAGTTCTACACGCAGATGCGCAAGAAGGGCCGCGAGGTGCAGGACGTCGACGGCATCCATGCGATGCAGCTCGCCGGCCATCCCGAGCAGCAGGGACATCTCGACCTGCAGGATTTCCGCAAGGCACTCGAGCTGCTGCCGGACGACCAGCGCGAAGCCTTGATCCTGATCGGTGCCTCCGGCTTTTCCTACGAAGAGGCGGCGGAGATATGCAAATGCGCCGTCGGCACGATCAAGAGCCGCGTCTCCCGGGCGCGCACGCGCATCGCCGAGATCCTCGGCGTCGAGGGGGACGGCGACTACGGTCCGGACTCGATATCCTCGCAGATCATCGGCGTCGCTCCGGCGGCCTGACCGGTGATGCGCGGGGGACGGAACCGGCAGGCCCTCCCCGGGTTATCCGCCGGACCGGCCGACCACTAAGCCTGACGGACGAGCCTTGCCCGGCGGGGCGCCGTGAACAATGCAATCCAGACGAACGGACTGATCGATGAGCGACAACATGGCCAACAACCCCAACATGCCCGGCCAAGGCCCGCGCACCCCGGGGCAGGATCCGAAGACCCAGGCCGACCGGGCCAATCTCGAGGAACAGCTGGGCCGGCTGCGGGAGGACGTCACCGCCCTCAACGACGCGGTAAAAAACCTCGCGTCGCATGGCGCGGAGGACGTCCGCAAGCAGGCATGGGCCCTGCGCGAGGACGTTCGCCAGCGCGGCGAGGCCTACATCCGCCAGGCCCAGGACGCCGCCAGCGACCTCGAGGAGGAGATGAGCGAGCGCATCCGGGCCGAGCCGATCAAGAGCGTCCTGATCGCCGCCGGCATCGGCTATCTCTATGCCCGCCTCTTCCGGTAGGGCTCGATGATCTGGCAACTGGTCGCCAAACTGGTCACCGGCGAGGCGGGCGTCTATGTCGCCCGTCTCCGCCGCCTCGTCGTGCTGTATCTGGTGATGGCGGTCCTGGCGATCCTGATGGTCGCCTATCTGATGACCGCCCTCTATGTCTGGATCGCATCGCTCTACGGGCCGCTCGCTGCCGCACTCGGCTTTGCCGGCGTGTTCTTCGTGCTGATCCTCCTGACCTATGTCGCCATCGTGATCGTCAGACGCCCGCCCCGCAAGCGCGCGGACGATCGCCTGCAGCGCGACATCGCGTCGATTGCGGGCGTCGCGGCGTTGTCCAACGCGCCGCTGCTCTTCCAGTCGGCGCGGCGCAACAAGAAGCTGCTGCTCGTCCCCGTTGCCGGCGCAGTCGGCTGGGCGGTGTGGCGCGCGGTCAATTCCTATTTCACGCGCGGCGAGTCCGACGCCTACTGACCGGCTGCGGCCGGTCAGTCGCCACTCTCCTTCGAGATGGGAATGCTTCCCGCCCATGCTTCGACGGCGGAACGGCCGTAACCATGGCGCGTTGACGCTCGAAGCCTGAGGCAGGGAACCGCTTCGGCAGTAAAGGCCCGCACTTCCGGTCATTCCGGGAAGGCGGCGTTCTCCTCCAAAGCCACGGTCCCATCACCCACGCGGCGCGCGGTCTTTGCCGAAACGGCAGTGCCCGCACGCCGAGCGAAGGAACAAGCCACATGACCAGACTCGACGAAGAGCGCGCCAGGCAGGGCCGGCGCGGCACGCCCATTCTCATGATCCTCATCGCGGCCCTGGCGCTTTGCGCCATCGTCTTCGTCGGGGTGCAGTTCTACGGCGCCAGCGAGCCGGACGCCTCGCTCGACGACGGGAGCAAGACCGCGACCGACACCGCGCCGGCAAAGACGGATGCCAACAACGGCAAGGATGTCGTTGTGGCGCCGGACAACGGCGGCACGACGGGAACCGGCACGGGTTCGCAGTAAGCGGGCATATGCCCCGGCCCGGCGCCGATACGAGGTGCCCTGCCGGCGCAGGGCGGGTGCGCAGAACCAGCCGGACACCGGGCGTCAGGGCGCTTCCGTGCGCCTTCGGATAGACGTTCCCCGGCCATTCGGTCCGTGCGCCGACACCTCCTTGGGTTGGCGCAGCGGGCCGTTTTCCGGCTTGGGCGCCGACCCTCGAAACCGCGAGCCTCGCAGCCGCTCGATACCGGAGACATGACGATGGCGAAGAATCCAGCTGAAAGCGGTTCGACCCCGCAGCTGAAAGATCCCAAGCTCTACGAGGCTCTCCGCGACGAGGGCTACTCGAAGGAAAAGTCCGCGCGGATCTCGAATGCCAAGGCCAATCCCGACATGCAACCGTCGAAAAAGGGCGGAAAGGCCGCGCCCTACGAAGAGTGGACGAAGGACGAGATCTACGAGCGCGCGCAGGAAATCGGCATCGACGGCCGGTCCGACATGACCAAGGATCAGCTGATCGAGGCGTTGCGCCACCACTGAGCGCGCGACTTTATCGGGTGGACCGCTTTCGCCCGCCGCCGGTCGCCGGGCGGCGTCCGGATACGCCGCCCCTTCGAGCGTCCTCGGCTCCTTAAGCTATTGCACGGGTGCGGCGGGCGCCTGCTCCTCTTCCTGCGCCGCATCTGCGACCGCCTGGTCGAGATAGGTCGCCTCGGCGGGCACCAGGACGCGCAGCGCCAGCGGATGCAGTTCGACTTCGGACAGATCGTCGAGGAGTTCGAGTTCGCCATCGCGCACGGCGCGATTCGAGCGCGGCTTGCCGCGATGGGCAAGCTCGACCCGCTTCGCCGTCTTGACGACCAGCGAGGGATTGCGCCGCCAGTTGCCGGTGAAGATGTCCAGCGTCAGCTTGGCGACACGGCTGAGATCGCGCTCCGTGCAGATGTAGATGCCGAGCTCCCCGCCTTTCGGATTGTCGGCGAAGGGCAGATGGCCGAGGCCGTAGACATTGTTCGACACGGCGATGGCCGAGCACAGCAGGCGCTCGGTCCGTCCGTCCACCTTGATCAGAAGCTCAACCTTCGGAAGCTTGCGGAACGCCAGCGCGATCGCCCGGGTCGTCGCCCACATCTTGCCGAGCCGCGAGCCATAGGCGATGCGCTCGCGAAACCTGACCATCCGCGCATGAAGGCCGGCGGCGAACTGGTGGATGAAGGGCTTGCCGTTGACCGTCGCGACGTCGACGTCGGTGATCGTCCCGCCGGCCATCGCCTTCACCGCCTCCTCCAGCCCCAGCGGGATCTGCAGCGTGCGTGCGAAGAGGTTCATCGTTCCCGCCGGCAGGATCGCGAGCGCCGTCTCGCCCTTGAACAATGCCGCAGCGGCGGCGGAAACCGTGCCGTCGCCACCGCCGACGAGCAGGACGTCGAGATCGTTGCGGCCTGCCGCCTTCTCGATCGCCTGCACGATCTCCTTGCCCCCACAGATCTCCACCGTGACCTCGTGCCCGTGCACGGCGAACTCGTCCCGGATGAGTTCGGACAGCCAATCGAGATTCGTCGTCTTGAGCGTGCCGCCATCACGATTGAGGAGCGCCAGGATTCGCATCGACAGGGACCACGCTTGAAAGATTGAGGGCCGTCAGGCCGGATGCGCTTCAGCTAGGCGCCTGCGGCCCAAAGTCGACACGGCACGGCGGGGCAAGCCCTTGCATGGCTTTCGCAAAATACGGAGATGCAGGCCGGATCGCGAGATCCAGCTCGCGCCCCGCGCTCGTATTCGCCTTTCTGGTCCTTCGAGCCGTGTCTGCCGCATGATCGCGTCGGTGCCCTTGCCTTCGCGGAAGCCAGACGCCGTTCCTCCATCCTCAACGGCCGATGCGGCGCTACATGGACCGCTGTGGCCGGCAGGCGCCGGCCCGAGCTGGAGCGGATTTATAGGAGTCCCATATGATTAAATGGATCATCATTCTTTTGATCGTCGCGGCGATCGCCAGCCTTCTTGGATTTCGCGGCATCGCGGGGGTCTCGGCAGGCCTCGCCAAGATCCTGATCTTCATTGTTCTTGCGGGCCTTTTGCTGCTCCTTCTATTCGGCGCCATCGTCGTCGCGTGACAAATGCTGCGCCGCATTCAACGAATGGGGCGCAGCGCCAGCATTTTTTGGAACCGATTGCCCGACAACAAGTTACCCAGCCATCCAAGCGCCGTGCATCCCGGCTTACCCGAGCCGGGCATGCGGGCCCGGTCTATCTGCAATATAGACAAAGGTTTTCATCATGATCCGCAAGCTTCTCGCAACGACGGCGGTCGCCGCCCTTCTTACCGCGCCCGCCTTCGCCCAGGACGCCAGCAAGTCCGACCAGCAGATGCAGCAGCCTGCCGCGACGCAGCCGAGCGGCGACGCCACTTCCGGCGACAACGCCGCGATGTCCGGCGACGCCAAACAGGCGGACGCCACCCAGGCCGCGGCTTCGGGCAACTACCTGACGAAGCTCTCCGACGACCAGTACATGGCGTCGAACCTGACCGGCAAGTCGGTCTATGACGGCGAGGGCAAGGACGCCAAGTCGGTCGGCGACATCCAGAATTTCCTGATCGGCAGCGACGGCAAGATCGTCGCGGCGATCGTCGATGCCACGGTGAACGACGAGTCCAAGGTGGTCGCGATCCCGTTCAGCAAGATCGGCTGGACGATGGACGAGAACAAGGAGCCCCGGGCCGTCCTGAAGGCGGACATGAACGAGCTGGCCAGCGCGCCGGCGTTCAAGACCCGCGAGGAGAAGCAGTCCGAGCAGCAGCAGGCCGCGGCTCAGAACAACGCCGCGACCGCGCCGGCCGCCGGCACCGCCACGGCACCCGCGTCGGGCGACCAGATGGCCGCGACCCAGCCGGCCGACAATGCGGCGTCGGGCGATCAGTCGATGGCCGCCAACAAGACCGACGATGCGACGGCCGCCGGCAAGACCGATCGTGAGACGGCCACCAACGAGGGTGGGTCGACCGAGTATCCGGCAACGCCCGGGTCCGACCAGTATCTCAGCGAGAACGTCATCGGCGCCGACGTCTACACCGGCCCGGGTAAGGACGCCGAGGACATCGGCGGGATCGACGATCTCGTCGTCGCCTCTTCCGGCAAGGTCGACGCGGCGGTCATCGGCGTCGGCGGCTTCCTCGGCATCGGCGAGAAGGACGTCGCCGTCCCGTTCGACCAGCTGAAGATGAGCCGCGACGAGAATGACCAGCCGCGCATCACCGCGTCCCTGAACAAGGATGCGCTGAATCAGGCTCCGGAATTCGACGACGACAAGTCGTCGGACAAGATGGCTGCGAACACCGGCGACCAGCCGGCCGACAGCAGCGGTCAGATGGCCGCGACCGGCGCCGCGACGGGCGCTGCCGCGGGCAATGCGATGGATAATGCCGGCGACAAGACGGCCGACGCGGCCGACAATGCCGGCGACGCCACGCAGAAGGCCGCCGAGAATACCGGCCAGGCAATGGACAATGCCGGCGACAAGATGGCCAATGCCGCCGACAATGCCGGCGACGCCACGCAGAAGGCCGCCGAAAATACCGGCCAGGCGATGGACAATGCCGGCGACAAGACCGCCGATATGGCCGACAGCGCTGCCGGGACCACCGGCCAGGCGGCTCAGGGCATGGCAGCGACCAACCCGCAGGCCGACGCCACCACGACCGCTTCGACCGGCGGTAGCCAGCGTCAGGGTCTGACCAAGGTCGACGACGACGCCTCGCTCACGGCCGACGACCTGATGGGCACCACCGTGTACGGTCCGAACGACGAGAGCGTCGGCGAAATCGGCGACATCGCGCTCAACGCCGAGGGCAAGGTGGATGCGGTGATCGTCGACGTCGGCGGCTTCCTCGGCATCGGCGAGAAGCCGGTCGCCCTCGGCATGGACAACCTCAACTTCATGCGCGACAAGGACGGCGAACTGTATCTCTACACCCAGTTCACCGAAGACCAGCTGAACAACGCGCCTGAGTTCAACAAAGACACCTACGCCGATAACCGCGACTCGATGCGGCTCGAAGCGAACGGTCAGAACATGGGTGCCAAGGATGGTGGCCAGACCGGCGACCAGAGCGGCGCCGCGACCACCCAGCCGGCGAACTGATCGCCGTCACCGCACGACAATATGATCGGAAGGGCCCGCCGAAAGGCGGGCCCTTTCTTGTTTGAAGCGTTACGCTGGAAGGCTGCATCGCTTGGGGGCTCGGCCCAAGCACGGCGGATCGTTCGTGTCCAGTCTATTACAATTTGTAACGCTTGTTCCCGCAAAGGTGCCGAATTCGCGACTATGCTTGTGAGCACGACCTTCGGTCGCTTCGCTCGCCTCCGAAGGAGCTCTCCGCCGCATGGCCCTGATCCGGCAGATCCTCGTCACCCTGCTCGTGCTGGCCGTCATGGGTGCGGCCTACATCAAGCTCGAGCCGTCGGCCGGTCCCGCACTCCTCCAATCGGGGCTTCCCCTGCCCGGCCCCGTCCGAGACGCCATCGCGTGGCTGGCCCCGGCGGCAGGCGATGCGCCGGCAGTCGCTGGGACGCCCGAGCAGCGATCGCGGGGCGGCCGCTCAGGCGGCGCCCAGCTGGTCGTCGCAGACGCCGTCGAAACCGGCCGCACCCGCACGCAGATGCGGGCCATCGGCACAGGCGAGGCGGCGCGCTCGGTCACGGTCTATCCGGACAACACCACCGGGATCATCGAGAGCGTCGCGGTCCGTTCGGGCGACGAGGTGGCGGCCGGCGACCCGCTGGTGGTGCTCGAGCATTCCTCCGAGGAACTCGCCGTCGCCAGAGCCCGGATCGCGGTCGATGCCGCCAACGAGAAGCTCGCCCGCTACGAGAAGCTCTCGAAGTCCCGGACCATCTCGAGCGTCGAGGTCAACGACGTGGTGCGCGAGCGCGACAACGCCAAGCTCGACCTGCGCACGGCGGAAATCGCCCTCGGCAAGCGCACGGTCCGCGCCCCGATCGCCGGTCGGATCGGCATCGTCTCGGTCGACAAGGGCGATCTCGTCAACTCCCAGACGGCGATCGCCAAGGTGGACGACCGCCGCGAGATCAAGGTCGTCTTCTACACGCCCGAAGGTTTCGTCCCGGAACTGAAGCGCGACGCCCCCGTCCAGGCGGTGCCGACCGCCCAGCCCGACCGGGTCTACAAGGGCGAGATCAGCGCCATCGACAGCCGCCTCGACGAGGCGAGCCGGACGCTGCGCACCGAGGCGCTGATCGACAACGAGGGGGATTCGCTGCGTCCGGGCATGTCGTTCACCGTCTCCCTGTCGCTCGACGGCGAGGAATATCTCTCGGTCGACCCGCTCGCGGTGGTCTGGGAACGCACCGGCCCGATCGTTTGGAAGATCGTCGACGGCAAGGTGGTGAAGACGCCGGTCTCGATCGTCGAACGCAACATCGACCGCGTCCTCGTCTCCTCCGAAGAGCTGCGGCCCGGCGATCCGGTGGTCGTCGAAGGCCTGCAGGCGATGCGCCCGGGCCTTGCCGTCAGGACGCCGGAGGAAAAGCGCTCCTCCCCGGTCGCGGGTGCGTCGCGGCGCGAGGAGGGCGGCGGCGCGGTCGCCGCCGGTGACGGGCGCCGCTCGGCGGTCGGATCGTCGCCCGATGCCGGAGCGGGCTTCGTCGCTTCGGCCGTCGCCGAAGAGCTGCCGCAACCGCCGCCGGCCGCCGTGCTGCGCCCGACCGGCCGCGGCGGCACGGGCAAGGATGCGCGCCCGTGAAGCCGAGCGAGCGCATCGACGGGCTGACCGCCTTCACCAGCCTGTTCATCCGCCGGCCGGTCCTCACCATCGTCCTCAACCTTTTGATCGTCGTCGCCGGTCTCGCCGCGCTCAACGCCGTCGAGATCCGCGAATTGCCGAATGTCGACCGGCCGGTGATCACCGTCTCGGTCGATTTCGACGGCGCCAGCCCCGAAACCATCGACCGGCAGGTGACGAGCCAGATCGAAAGCGCCGTCGCCCGCGTCACCGGCATCGAATCGATGTCCTCGAAGTCGGAATTCGGCGATGCCCGGGTGACCATCGAATTTTCCGACGCGACCGATCTCAACGTCGCGGCGAGCGACGTGCGCGATGCCGTCAGCCGCATCGCCAACCAGCTTCCCGAAGGCGCCGACGATCCGCGCATCGTCAAGGCCGACGCCGATGCGCAGGCGATCATGCGCCTCGCGGTGACGGCGAAGAACATGAAGATCGAGGACCTGACGACCCTCGTCGAAGACCGGATCGCCGACCAGCTCGCCGCGGTCGACGGCGTCGCCGACCTCCAGGTCTACGGCGAGCGCGAGAAGCTGATCTATGTCGACATCGACCCCGACAAGCTGGCGACGAGAGGCCTGACCCTCGGCAACGTCGCGACCGCCCTCCAGAACGCGGCGATGGACGTCCCGGCCGGGTCGCTCGCCTCGCCGAGCCAGCAGCTGATCGTCCGGGCCGACGCCAACGTCAATTCGCCGCAGGCCTTCGAGGCGATCTATCTCGACGACCGCACGCGGCTTGGCGACGTCGCCTCCGTGCGCTTCGGCCCGGACGAGGCCGCCTCGCAGCTTCGCCGCAACGGCGAGACCGGCATCGGCCTCGGCGTCGTGCGGCAGGCCGGCTCCTCGACCCTCGACATTTCCGAGGGCGTCAGGCGCGAGGTCGCCAATCTCAACCGCACACTGCCCGAAGGCGTCCACATCGAGGTGACCAGCGACGACGCCACCTTCATCAACGGCGCGCTGCACGAGGTCGAGCTCGCCATCGGCCTTGCCGTCGTCATCGTCGTCGCGGTGATCTTCCTGTTCCTGCTCAATCTCCGCGCGACCTTCATCCCGGCCGTCACCATGCCGATCGCCCTCATCGGCGTCATCAGCTTCATCTATCTGATGGGATTTTCGGTCAACATCCTGACGCTACTCGCCCTCGTCCTGGCCACCGGCCTCGTCGTCGACGACGCGATCATCGTCCTTGAAAACATCGTGCGCTGGCGGGACATGGGGGTGAAGCCGCGCGCTGCCGCCGTCATGGGCGCGCGCGAGATGTTCTTCGCGGTGATCTCGACGACGGCGACGCTGGCGGCCGTGTTCGTGCCGATCTCGTTCCTGCCGGGCCAGGCGGGCGGCCTGTTCAAGGAATTCGGCTACGTCCTCGCCGCGGCCGTCGTCATTTCGTCCTTCATCGCGCTGACGCTCTGCCCGATGCTCGCCGCGACGTTCCTGAAGGCGCGCGAGGACGAGTGCCGGCCGGGGCCGTTCGCCCGGGCGATCCGCTGGTTCGGCCGGCGGCTGGGGGGCCTCTACGCCCTGACGCTGCGCTTCTGCCTCGCTTTTCCCGTCGTCGTCGTGGCGGCGGCGGCGCTGTTCTCCTTCAGCGCCTACACCGTCTTTCGCACCATGCCGCAGGAGCTGACCCCGTCCGAGGACCGCGCCGTCGTCCTGATGTCGATCAGCGGCCCGCAGGGGGCGAGCCTCGACTACACCAACTCGCAGGTCCGCCGGGTCGAAGACATCCTCATGCCCTATGTCGATTCCGGCGAGGCGAAGAACGTCTTCGCGATCACCGGCCGCGGCGGCGCCAACCAGGCCTTCATGGTCGTCAGCCTCGCCGACTGGGCCGACCGGGTCCGCACCCAGCAGGAGATCGTCGGCGAGATCAACGGCAAGCTCCGCAACATCGCCGGGGTGCGTGCCTTCGCCATCCAGCCGAACTCGCTCGGCATCCGCGGCGGCGGCCGCGGCCTGCAGTTCGCCGTCGCCGGCCAGAATTTCGAGGAACTGGCGAAAAGCGCCGACGACCTCGTCGAGGCGATGCAGAAGGACGGGCGCTGGGGCACCGTGCGGCTTTCCAACGACGCCACCCAGCCGCAGCTTTCGGTGGTCATCGACCGGGCGCGCGCCTCCGACCTCGGCATCGACATCGACGGCCTCGCCACCGCCATGCAGGCGCTGCTCGACGGCCGCGAGATCGGCCAGACCTACATCGCCGACAAGGAAGTGCCGATCCGGCTGATCTCGTCGAGCGACCCGGTCAACGACCCCGGCGATCTCAGGAACGTCTTCCTCAAGGCCTCCGACGGGCGCATCGTGCCGATGTCGACGGTCGCCGAGATCGAGGAGAAGCCGATCGCCCCGTCGCTGGAGCGCGAGAACCGCAGCCGGGCCGTGGCGATCACCGCCCAGATCCCGGACGGCTACGCCATCCAGGAGGCCTGGAGCGACGTGCAGGCCTTCTCCAAGGATCTCCTCCCGCCGACCCAGCGCCTCGTGCCGCTGGCTGAGGCGGCGACACTGACGGAAACCAACAACGGCCTCGCTCTGGTCTTCGGCTTTGCCATCGTCATCATCGTCCTGGTGCTCGCCGCGCAGTTCGAGAGCTTCGTCTCGGCCTTCATCATCATCGCCACGGTCCCGCTCGGCGTCGCCTGCGCGATCTACGCGCTCTCCTTCTTCGGCGAGAGCCTCAATCTCTACAGCCAGATCGGCCTCGTCCTCCTGGTCGGGATCATGGCGAAGAACGGCATCCTCATCGTCGAATTCGCCAATCAGCTGCGCGAGCGCGGTCTGCCGCTCCGGCAGGCGGTGGAGGATGCCTGCCTGATCCGCCTCAGGCCGGTGATGATGACCATGGTCGCGACGGTGGTCGGCGGCGTGCCGCTCGTCCTGGCATCGGGCGCGGGCGCCGAGGCGCGCGTGGCGCTCGGCTACGTCATCGTCGGCGGCCTCGGCCTCGCCACCTTCTCGACGCTCTACGTCACCCCCGTCGCCTATCTGATCCTCGGAAGGTTCTCCTCGCCGGTGTCGGAACGCACCGCCGAACTCCACCGCGACGTCGCCGCAGCGGAAGCGCGCCATGGAGGCGAAGACCATGACGGCGGGGAGGAGAGCCGCCATGACGGCCACGAGGGGCATCCCGCGCCGGCGGAGTAGGGAAGTCGTCACCGACGAGGCATCGGCTCCGCGTCAATGGGCAATGGGTTCCCGGCCAATAGTGCGCGCGAGGTTGGGACAGGGACGGCAAAGCGTGACGGGCGGCGTTCACCTCCAGGCCGCCATCCTCGGCCTTGTGCCGAGGATCTGCTGTCGTTGCCGCATCAGAATCGATCGAGAACAGCCGGCTCGCATAGGATCCAAGATTGCGATGGCAGGAGCTCCTCGGCACAAGGCCGAGGATGACGGCGCGGACGGGAGGACGATGTCGCCTTCTGGAGGACGCCGCCGAGTGATAGACATGACGCTGCGTCTTGGAGGATGACGTCGCCACGTCGAAGAGCATGACGCCGCGGATGGGCGGGTGGCGCCGGACAGGCCATGCCCCCCACCGCCGTCATCCTCGGCCTTGTGCCGAGGATCTACTGCCATGACCGCAACAGAATCGATGCATGCCTCGCCAGACCCCCTGTCGCGTGAGCCCCTCATGGGCCTCGCCATCGAATGCACCATGGAAAGCCATCGGCGCCGTCTGGTCCGTCTTGCAAAACGGGACCCTCCACCCCATTCCCTCCGCTCCCGCAAATGCATTAGAAGCGCCGCATGGCACCCCCTCCCCTCCTCCGCCTCGACGGCGTCGCGCTCACCTTCGGCGGCACGCCGCTGCTGACCAACGTCGAACTCAACGTCTTGCCCGGCGAACGCATCGCGCTGGTCGGGCGCAACGGCTCCGGCAAGTCGACGCTCCTGAAGATCGCCGCGAAGCAGGTCGAGCCGGACCGCGGCGAGGTGTTCCTCAAGCCCGGCACGACGCTGCGCTATCTCGCCCAGGAACCGGACTTCGGCAGCTTCCAGAGCGTCGGCGAATACGTCGCGGACGGTCTCGGGCCCGCCGACGACCGCTACCGCGTCACCTTCCTGGTCGAATCGCTCGGCCTGTCGGAGGAGATGTCGCCGGCCAACCTTTCAGGCGGCGAGGCGCGGCGCGCGGCGCTCGCCAAGGCCCTGGCGCCGGAGCCGGACGTCCTGCTTCTCGACGAGCCGACCAACCATCTCGATCTTCCGACCATCGAATGGCTGGAGGACGAGATCCGCCAGATGAAGAGCGCCGTCGTGGTGATCAGCCACGACCGGCGGTTCCTCCAGACCGTCACGCGGGCGACGGTGTGGCTCGACCGCGGCACCGTGAAACGCATCGAGGAAGGCTTCGGCGCCTTCGAGGCCTGGCGCGACAAGGTGCTCGAGGAGGAAGAGCGCGACCTCCAGAAGCTCGACCGCAAGATCGTCCGCGAGGAACATTGGCTGCGCTACGGCGTGACCGCCCGGCGCACCCGCAACATGCGCCGGCTCGGCGAGCTGCACGCCATGCGCCAGGAGCGGCGCGAGGCGCGCCGCGCCGTCGGCCAGGTGACCATGCAGGCCGGCGAGACCCGCGAGAGCGGCAAGCTCGTCATCGAGGCGGAGGCGATCGCGAAAGCCTATGACGGCCGCGTGCTGGTGAAGGACTTTTCGACCCGCATCGCCCGCGGCGACCGGGTCGGCCTCGTCGGGCCGAATGGCGCCGGCAAGACGACGCTCCTGAAGATGCTGATCGGCGAGCTTTCCCCGGACGCGGGCAGGGTTCGCCTCGGCACCAATCTCGATCGCGCCTTTCTCGACCAGAAGCGCGCCGCGCTGAAGGACGACGTCGGCGTCGCCGAGGCGCTCACCGACGGGCGCGGCGACCAGGTGATGGTGAACGGCGAGCCGCGCCACGTCGCCGGCTACCTCAAGGACTTCCTGTTTTCGCCCGAACAGATCAGGACGCCCGTCGGCCAGCTCTCCGGCGGCGAGCGGGCGCGGCTGCTGCTGGCCAAGACCCTGGCGACGCCGGCCAATCTGCTCGTCCTCGACGAGCCGACCAACGATCTCGACATGGAGACGCTGGATCTTTTGGAAGAGCTGATCGCCGGCTATCCGGGCACCGTCCTCCTCGTCTCCCACGACCGCGACTTCCTCGACCGCACGGTGACGGGGGTGATCTCTCCGGCAGAGGGCGGGGTCTGGCTGGAATTTGCCGGCGGCTATTCGGACATGCTCTCCCAGAAGCGCAGCATGGCAGCGGCCGAGCGGCCGCAAAAGCCGGCGGCGGGCGGCAACAGACAGGGCAAGGCGGCAGAGAAGGCCGGCGCGGACGCGGGTGCGGCTGCGGGCGGGGCCGGCAAGCCAAATGGCGCCTCGAAGCTCTCCTACAAGCAGAAATTCGCGCTCGAGACCCTGCCGAAGACGATTGCCGATCTCGAAGCCGCGATCGGCCGGGCGGAAGCGGAAATGGCCGATTCGACGCTGTTTTCGGCAAATCCGGAGCGCTTCCGCCAGCTCGCCGGTCTACTCGACGACAAGCGCGCGGCGCTGGCCAAGGCCGAGGACGAGTGGCTCGAGCTCGAAATGCTGAAGGCCGAGATCGAAGGCTGACCTGGCGCCTCGCCCGGGCCGCCGGGCCGATGCGAACACGACGAAGGGCCGCCCTTGCGGGCGGCCCTCCTCTCTTTCCTGCCTTTGGCGGCTGCGGCCTTGCGCTTAGCGGAAGAGCGAGAGCAGCGACTGCGAGGAGGAGTTGGCGATCGACAGCGCCTGGACGCCGAGCTGCTGCTGGGTCTGGAGCGCCTTCAGCCGGGTGGACTCCTCGGTCATGTCGG
>NZ_JAFMPY010000014.1 GCF_017353515.1 Jiella sonneratiae | reverse complement strand
CGCCTATGATACTTCGTCTCAAGACGCGGGAAAGTCGGTCGCTGCCAGGTCTGCCAAGCCCAAGCCAATTCTTCTCCACATCCAACGAAAACGCCCCGCTCCGGTCCAACCGGCGGGGCGTTTTTTTGCGTCCGGGCCTCAGGCGATCCGGCCAGCCTCCTGCCGCAGACCCAGACGATCGAATGCCTCGCAAGGGGCATCCGTCGCCCGCATCAGCCGGACCATCTTCTCCACCATCGAAGATTCACGGGTCGCGTCGCTCAGCGGCCGTTCCTGGCCGGGATCCGTCGTCAGGTCGTAAAGCCGCGTGTCGCTCTCGAGCAGGCACCCCGGCCCGTAATTGTGATACATCGGCGAGCGGGCGATCACCGGCACCTTCAGCAAAGGTGCCTCCTTGGTCCAGTCGAAGGGTGGCGCCAGCGTCGCAGCCCTCAACTCCTCGGGCGTAAAGCGCGATGTGATGTGGGTCGGCATCAGCGTATATTGCCAGATCTCCTGGGTCGCCACGTCGGCCGGAAAGCGGTGATAGGTGGTCCGGCCGTCGGTGACGTTTACCGCCCCGCCGAAATAGCCGAAGATCACGGCTTCGCGCTGATGCTCCGTGAGGAGCGACACGCCTTGCGTCTCTGCCGGCACCTCTGCTCCGAACAGATCGAGGACCGTCGGCGCGAGATCGACCGATTGGGTGAGACGGCCAACCCGCTCCGCCCTCAGGTCGCGAGGATCATGGACCATCAGCGGGATGTGGACGATCTCCTCGTACATGTTCATCCGGTTCTTCGCCCAGAAGTCATGCTCGCCGAGGAGGAACCCGTGGTCGGTGGTGACGATCAGCGCGGTGTCCCGCCACATGTCGTGCTCGTCGAACTCGTCGAGCAACCGGCCGAGCAGCTCGTCGCACAGGGCGACCACGGCGTAGTAGTTCGCCCTCAGCTCCTCGGCCTCTTCGGGCAATTCGTCGACGCGGCCATAGCGCGGCCAGTCGCGGATCGGACCGTTCCAGCCGGTCGCGAAGGGCTGCTTGAAGCGGTCCGGCGCGAAGAAGGGCTCGTGCGGGTCGAAGGTCTCGATCTGCAGGAACCAGCCGTCGGCATCGCGGTTGCGGTCGAGGAAGTCGAGGCCGTGGGCGAAGCACTGGACCGAGGGAAAGTCCTTTTCCTCGCGGATGAATTCGCGGTTGATGACGTGAGCGGCGTATTTGCTGATCCCGTCCACCGCCATCTGGCGCTCGTGATACTTCTCCCGCAGCCGCTCCCAGGGCGGTTGGACCATCGCCTTCCAGGGGTCGCTCTCCTGGCCGCGCACGAATTCGAACGTCGAGTATCGGTTGTGATAGGTCGCGCCGCCGTCTTCCCAGTAGTGATAGTGGTCGGTCACCAGGTGCGAGTGGACCCCCTTGGCCTTCAGTATCTCCGGGAAGGCGTTGTCGAAGGGTTCGAGCGGGCCCCAGGACCGGTGCAGGAAGGTGAGCCGGCCCGTCAGGAGATCGCGCCTGGCGGGCATGCAGGGCAGCGAGCCGACATAGTGGCGATCGTAGACCCGCGTTCGCGCCGCCAGCCTGTCGAAATTCGGCGTCGGCACGCGGGTGCCGCCATAGGCGCCGAGCATGTGCCGATTGAGCGAATCGAACAGGACGAAAACGCACTTCATGCTGAAAGCCTCCGCGGGCCGCTCCTCAGAGCCGGGCCCCTGTCTCGGGATGGAAGAGGTGGATGCGGGAGGGATCCGTCGTCAGGCGGATGGGATCGCCGGCTTCGACGGCGGGCGTTCCGCCGACCCGCCAGCACAGGCTGAGATCGCGGTCCTCGTCGCCGAAGAGGACGTAGGTCTCGGCGCCGAGATGCTCGACCAGACGCACCGTCCCGGCGATCGGGCCGTCCGCGGCCGGCCGGAGGTCTTCCGGGCGCACCCCCGCGATCACCGATCCGCCGGAGACGTTGGCGGGCAGGGTGATCGCGCCGGCCGGCAGTCGGAGGTTCCGCCCGTCCACGGTCGCCGGGACGAGGTTGATCGACGGCGAGCCGATGAACTCGGCGACGAAGCGGTTCACCGGCCGCTCGTAGAGTTCGAGCGGGCTGCCGGCCTGGACGATCCGGCCGGCTTCCAAAACGACGATCCGATCCGCCATGGTCATGGCTTCGACCTGATCGTGGGTGACGTAGATGCTGGTCGCGCCGAGGCGCTGATGCAAGGCGCGGATCTCGGCCCGCATCTGCACGCGAAGCTTGGCATCGAGATTCGACAGGGGCTCGTCGAACAGGAAGACCTGGGGATGGCGGACGATCGCCCGGCCCATCGCCACGCGCTGACGCTGGCCGCCGGAAAGCGCCCGCGGCTTGCGCTCGAGCAGCGGCTCGATCCCGAGGATGCGGGCAGCCTCCGCGACGCGCGCGTCGATGTCCTGCTGCGGCGTCTTCCTGAGATTGAGGCTGAAGGCCATGTTGTCGCGCACCGACATGTGCGGATAGAGCGCATAGCTCTGGAACACCATGGCGATGTCGCGGTCGCGCGGCTCGAGGTCGGTGACGTCGTTCCCGCCGATGCGGATCGCCCCGTCGGAGACCTCCTCGAGCCCCGCGATGGTGCGCAGCAGCGTGGACTTGCCGCAGCCGGACGGGCCGACGAGCACCACGAACTCGCCGTCCTCGACGGTGAAGGCGATGTCCTTCAGCGCGTGGAACCGGCCGTAATGCTTTTGCAGCGCGTCGATCTCGACGGTCGCCATATGCGGATCTCCTACTTGACGGCGCCCATGGTCAGGCCCTGCACCACGAAGCGCTGGCCGAAGATCATCAGGATCATGGCCGGGATCGTGGAAAGGACCGAGGCCGCCGCCATCTGGCCGTTCTGCACCTCGTACTGCTGGGCGAAATTGGCGATGCCGACCGGCACGGTCGCGGTGCCCCGGCTGGTCAGGTTGAGGGCCACGGTGAACTCGTTCCAGGAAAAGACGAAGGCGATGATGCCCGCCGCAATCAGCCCGGGGATCGCGAGCGGCAGGACGACCTTGACGAAGGCCTCCCAGCGGCCCGCGCCGTCGACGCGGGCCGCCTCCTCGAGCTCCATCGGGATATCGCCGAAGAAGGTCATCATCAGCCAGACCGTCATCGGCAGGTTGATCGCGATATGGGTCAGGATCAGTGCCGTCAGCGTGTCGTAGAGGCCGACCTCCTGGGACATGAGATACCAGGGCCCGACCACGGTCAGGGTGGGGATGGTGTTGAACAGCATCGTCCAGCCGAGGAACCCGCGCGCGATCCACCGCGACCAGGAGAGCCGCGACAGGGAATAGGCGGCGAGCGAACCGACGATCAGGACGGCGATCGTGCTGAAGGCCGCGACGAACAGGCTGTTGCCGATGTTGACGATGAAGTTCGACCGCCGCCCGAACAGGACGTCCTGATAGTTGAAGAGCGTCGGGGCGAAGGTGAACCGCCCCTGCAGGATCGCGATCTCGTATTTGAACGAGGTCATCACGATCCACAGGAACGGCAGCACGATCGACAGCACGCCCGCCGCCAGAAAGGCGTATCCGATCCAGAGCTCGCGGCCCCTGAGGGGGATCATCGGGCGAACCTCCCCACCAGGCCGCGCGTCGTCACGAGGAACGCGACGATCGCCGCGATGATGACCAGCGACAGAAGCGCGCCGTAGCCGAGCTCGTTCTGGCCGAAGAACACGTGATAGAGGCGCAGGCTCACGACCTCGGTCGAGGTTCCGGGGCCGCCGGAGGTGAGCAGGTAGATCTGGTCGAACACCTTGAAGGCGAGGATCGAGCGGAAGATGAAGGCGACCGCGATCGCCGGGGCCATCAAGGGCACGATGATCTTGCGGACGATCTGCGCGGTGGTCGCGCCGTCGACGCGCGCGGCCTCGATCACCTCGCGCGGCAGACCCTCCACGCCGGCGAACAGGATCAGGAAGACGAAGGGGGTCCAGTGCCAGACATCGACCAGCACCACCGACCAGAGCGCGAGCGAGGGCTCGGAGAGCCAGCCGATCGGCCCGAGCCCGATCAGGCCGAGCGCCTGGTTCAGGATTCCGAAGTCGTAATTGTACATGAGCTTCCACATGCTGCCGATGGCGACGGGCGGAACCAGCACCGGCAGGATCATCATCGTCCGCACCAGCCCCTTCGCACGCGGGACGCCGGCGACCATCAGCGCCAAGAGGAACCCGAGGGCCATCTCGATGGCGACGGAGACCACGACGAACAATGCCGTGGTCCAGAGATTGGTGAGGAAGAGTTCGTCGCCGGCGAGGCGCGAGAGATTGCGCAGCGGCGTGAAGGTGAACTCTGCACCCTCGCGGCCGAATTCGATGGTGGAGACCGCCATCCGCACGAGATTGGCGACGGGCCACACGGTCAGGACCAGCAGGACGACGAGTGCCGGCAGCAGGAGCGCCCACCGGAACCAGCGGTCGCCGGCACGTCTGCGGCGCCGACCCGCACGGGAACGGGTCCGCGCCGCAGATCCCGGACCGGCGGCTGGGAGGCCGGTCCGCGTTTCGCTCGGGAGGTTCATTCGGAAAGCGGATCGAGCATGCCGGTGTTGCGACCGCTCTGCTTGAAGATCCCCTCGATCTCCTTCGCGGCGGTGTTCAGCGCGGCGGCCGGGCTCATCTCGCCGACCAGCGCCTGGTTCAGCCGGAGCCCGATGACCTGCTCCACCGCCGCACCCTCGGCGAAGCCGAGCGGCTGCTTGCCGGCCTCGAGATTGGTCTTGTAGGCCGCCATCCAGGCGAATTTCGGCTGCGACGAGAGCTTTTCGAGGACGTCCGCGCGCACCGGGATGCCGCCTCCCTCGGCGTAGGCCGTCTGCGCCTGCTCGGTCAGGAACCACTGGATGAACGCCATCGCGGCCTTGGCGCGCTCGTCGGGGATGTTGCGCGGGATGGCGAAGTGCCAGTTGCCGATGGCGACGCCCCGGCCGGACGGGCCCTCAGGCATCGGCGCGGCGGCGACCGTGTCGACCACCGCCGACCGGGTCGGGTCGACGTAGTTCGGCCAGGCCGCGATCACCGTTTCGACCATGGCGGCGCTGCCGGCCGACATCAGCTGGATGACGTCGCCCTGACCCATGGCGGCGACGTTGTCGGGGGCGCAGCCGTGCTCGATCTTGATGAACTGCTCGAGCGCCTGCAGCGCTTCGGGGCTGTTGATCGTCACCGTGTAGTCGCCGGCCTCGGGATCCTTGACGATGCTGCCGCCGTAGCTGAGGAGAAACGGCATGAAGTCGTAGTGGATGCCGTTGCCGCGCTCGCCGCGGGTCGCAAAGCCGTAGAGCTTCGGCTTGTCCTGGACCTTCTGGCAGCTGGAGAGCACCTCGTCCCAGGTCGCGGGCGGCTTTTCCATCAGGTCCTTGCGATAGACGAGGACATGGGTGTTGCAGTTGGGCGGGACCGCCATCAGCTTGCCGCCCTCGGCGGTTCTGAAGTGCTTCTCGGCGTTCCAGAAATAGCTCCCGCCGCAGGTGAAGACCTCTTTGGGCATCTCATAGCCGTCGACGATCTCGCCGAGCGGGCGCAACACGTCCGACTGGTAGAATTCGATCGTCCAGCCGGAATCGAGATTCAGGATGTCGTAGGGGCTTTGAGAGGTGCGAACGGCGTTGCGCGCCTTTTCCAGCACCCCGCCATAGGGCGTGGCGTCGATCTTCACCTCGTTACCGGTCTGCTCGGTATAGAGGTCGACGACGCTCTCGAAGCCCAGATACCAGGGCGACGAATTGATCAGGATCGTGATCGGCTCCTGCTTGCCGACGTCGAGAAAAGCCTCCTCGGCGAGGGCAGGGGCGCCGACGAGAGCCGCCAGCGCGAGGCCGGCTGCAAACGCCTGTCTGAAGCTGCGTATGGTCAATGACTCCTCCCAGATGCTTGTGCCACCGTCCCGGCCGCCGCCACTCCCCCGGCATTGGCGTCCGTGGTCGGTGACGACGGACAGGGGCACGCTAAAGAGTCCCATTCAGGATGAAAAATGATATTATGAGGCCCACTCTATTACTCAGAGGAATGTCTTGGATCGCAATCTGCGCACGTTTCTGGCTGTCGTGCGGGCGGGAAACCTGACCGCGGCGGCGGAGGCCGTCGGACTGACGCAGCCGGCCCTGACCAAGACGATCCGGCGCCTCGAGGCGGAAATCGGGGCGCCGCTCTTCGAGCGCTCGGTCAAGGGCATGTCTTTGACGACGCTCGGCGAAATGTTCCTCGAACGGGCCCGCGCGATCGAGGCGCAGTGGGCCCAGGCCCGCGAAGAGGCCCACGCCCACACGATCGGCGCCCTCAGGGAGTTCCGGATCGCGTCGGGCGCCGCCTACCACATGCGGATCGCGCCGCTGCTCGTGCGCCAGCTCGCCCAGGAGTTTCCGGACACGCGTTTCGTCCTCGACTTCGACGTGGCCGGCGCGATGCTGCCGCATCTCGTGACCGGCGACATCCATCTCCTGCTCGGCGCGCTGTTCGATGAGCCTCCGGAGGGGATCGTGACCGAGCGGCTGTTGCAGGTGATGACCGGGGCGATGTGCTGCTCGACGAATCCGCTCGCGCGGATGGCCACCGTTCCGCCGCAGGCCCTCGAGGGCGGTCGCTGGGTCATCTACAAGCGGGACGCGCTGATGTGGCAGCGGCTTGCGGGCTTCTGTCTGCAGCACCGGCTGTCGGAGCCTCAGGTCGTGATGGAGATCGACGCGCTCGCCTCCAGCATGATGGTGGTCAAGGGAACGAATTTCCTGACGGCTGCGCCGACCACGCTTCGGCCGATGGCCGAACAGGCAGGTCTGGTGGTCCTGCCGCTCGAACAACCGATCTGGACGTTCCCCTCCGGGGCGTGGATGCGACGGTCGACGCGCGGCTATCCGATCCTGCGCCGCTCGATCGAAATCCTGCACCAGCTCGTCAGGACCGAGACGCATCATTCCGGCGAGTTATCGATGTCGCAGAATTAGTCATTTTTTGGTCATGACAATGTCGGTCTAGGGTCTCGGCGCCCACCAAGGAGCCGGACCATGCAGAAGCCCAACGTGATCGTGTTCTTCACCGATCAGCAGCGACACGACACCACGGGTGCGCACGGCAATCCCATGGGACTGACGCCGAACTTCGACCGCCTCGCGCGGGCCGGCACGCATGTCTACAACTCCTTCGCCTGCCAGCCCCTCTGCGGGCCTGCGCGCGCCTCGTTGCAGACGGGGCTGTGGGCCACGCAGACCGGCGTGTTCCGCAACGAGATACCGCTGCCAGACGACATCGAGACTCTCGCAAAGGTTTTCGGCCGCAACGGCTATTCGACGGCCTATATCGGCAAATGGCACCTGGCGGGCGTCGAGCCGGTGCCGAAGGAGCGGCGCGGCGGCTGGCAGGAATGGCTCGCCGCCAACAATCTCGAATTCATTTCGGACGCCTATGACGCCGTGCTCTTCGACGGCGAGGGCCAGGAGAAAAAGCTGCCCGGCTACCGGGTGGACGCTCTGACCGATGCGGCGATCCGCTATGTCGACCGGCACCGGAGCGACCCGTTCCTGTTGTTCGTCTCGTTTCTCGAGCCGCACCATCAAAATCACACCGACGACTATCCGCCGCCGGAGGGGTATCGCCAGGCGATGGACGCCAATCTCTGGACGCCGCCCGACCTCGTGGCCCTGGAGGGAACGAGTTCATGGCAACTCGGCGGCTATTACGGGATGGTCAAGCGCCTGGACGAGGCCTTCGGCCGGCTGATGGACGCCGTGCGGTCGCTCGGAATGGCGAACGACACCATCGTGATGTTCACGTCCGACCATGCCTGCCACTTCAAGACGCGCAACGTCGAATACAAGCGGTCCTGCCACGAGAGCGCGGTGCGGGTCCCGACGATGATCACCGGGCCCGGCTTCATGGCCGGCGGGCAGGTGAGGGCGCTGTTTTCCACCCCCGACATCGCGCCGACGCTGATCGACGCCGCGGGTATCGAGGTTCCTCCGTCGATGGAGGGCCGTTCGCTGATGCCGGTGGTCCGGGACGCCCGCAGCCCCTGGCGCGACGACCTGTTCTTCCAGATCAGCGAGACCGAGACGGGTCGGGCGCTGCGAACGCATCGCTGGAAATACGGCGTCACGGCCGAGTACGATCACGATTGCCCGCGTGCCGACAGCTATCGCGAGGCCTATCTGTACGACCTCGACGCCGATCCCTACGAGATGGTCAACCTGATCGGCATGGATGCCTTCGTGACGGTGGTGGCGGAGCTGAAAGCCCGGCTTCTCGACTGGATCGAGCGAATCGAGGACGGGCATCGTCCGGAAATCGTCGCCGCGCCGCAGCGCCCGTCGCGGCAGTACCGGCTGCATCCGAGGCAACTGCGCGAGGAGTATGCGCGCGACAGTTCGATGGGCATGCGGCCGGGCGATTAGGGCATGATCCCGGAAGCCGGGAACCGGCTGCCGGAGAGGATCAAAGACGCTCATATCATTCGCCGCGCGGGATTGATACGGGCCCCGCTCTGATCGAGCGGATCTCGTATCATGCGCACCGACCGAAGGCCTGCGACATGATCCGGTCCGGCCGTGCGACCGGTAAAGCGGTCTCGCTGCTTCGTCGTCCCGTGGCGTCGGCCCGCCCGCGCGGCCGGCCGCCATGAAGGCGAGCGCCGTCGGCATTGGCCAGGCCGGGGTCGGACGAGAACACGCGCCGGCGAGGGCGGATCGCCGATCGCCGGCTTGCCGTCCCTCGGCACCGGCACGTGCCGCGAGGACGGTCAGGCAGGCAGCCTCTCCGTCAATTCTGCAAGCTCCAGCATGTCCCACCGCGTCCCGGCCGCACCGGCGACAACCAGACCGCCCGCCTCGAGGCTCGACCATTCCCGCGGATCGTGGATCCAGCCGCCCGCCTCCTCGACGATGAGCAGGCCGGCGAGGCAGTCCCAGGCATTCATGTGCGGCTCCCAGTAGGCCGCGAGCCGCCCCGCCGCGACATAGGCGAGCATCAGGGCGCCCGAGCCGTTGCGGATGAAGATTCCTCCGCGTGAAAGCAGCCGCTCGACGAAGCGTGCGACGAGCCCCGGCTCGACACGGTGGCTGGCGCCGATGCCGACCAGGCCGTTCTGCACCGTCGCTGCGTCGCCAAGCCGCAGGGGCGCCCCGTTGAGGCTCGCGCCCCCACCCCTTTCCGCCACGAACATCTCGTCCGCGACCGGCACATAGATCGTGCCGATCGCCGGCCGGTCGTTCTGTGTCACCGCGATCGAGACGCACCAGGAGTCCAGGCCGAAGATGAAGGGGCTGGTCCCGTCGATCGGATCCATCACCCAGACGAAGCCCGACCGTCCCGCCTCGACCCCGAATTCCTCGCCGAAGAGGCCGTCGTCCGGAAACCTTGCCCGGATACGCTCGCGCAGCAGGAGTTCCACCTGGCGGTCGGCCATGGTGACCGCATCCTGGGCGTTGCGCTTGGTGTCGACGGCGAGCTCCGCGCGGTCGGCGAAGAAGGCGAGCGCCTGCAGCCCGGCTTCCCGGGCGATCTCGCGCGCGAGGGCGGAACGCTCGGCGAGCGCGGCTTCGGTCTGGTTCAAGCTGGACGTCCTGGCTGGGGCGGGACCGGCGGCCCCTTTTGAGAAGTGGCAGGGATGATCGCGACGCCGCGCTCGGCGAGGCCGAGACCGACGCTGCTGCCGACCGGCCGCACCCGCTCGACGGCGGGGTCGGTGACGAAGAGCGTGCCCGCCGCCGTCTCGATCTCGTATTCGACGTGATCTCCGAGATAGGCGGCGCTCAGCACCCGGCCGCCGAAGCCGCCGTCCTCCTCGCGCAGATAGACCGCATTGGGGCGGATCGCGAGCCGCCCCGCGCCCGCCGGCGCCTGGCGCGCGTCCAGCTCGTGTTCGTAGCCGCCGATCCGGATCCGCGCCCGGCCGGCGCCGTGGCCGAGGATCTCGCAGGCGACGACATTGGCCTCGCCGATGAAGTCGGCGATGAAGTCGGAGGCCGGCTCTTCGTAGAGGTCGCGCGGTGAGCCGATCTGCGCCACCTCGCCGTCGCGCATCACGACGATCTCGTCGGAGACCGCGAGCGCCTCCTCTTGATCGTGCGTCACGTAGACCGCCGTGAAGCCGAGCCGCTGCTGCAGTTCGCGGATCTCGGTGCGCACCCGCCGGCGCAGCCGCGCATCGAGATTGGACAGGGGTTCGTCGAGGAGAAGCACCTGCGGCTCCAGCACCAGCGCCCGCGCCACCGCGACGCGCTGCTGCTGGCCGCCCGAAAGCTCGCTCGGAAGCCGCCCGCCGTAGCCGGCGAGACCAACCAGCTCGAGCCCGTGCTCGGCCTTCTCGGCCGCCGGCTTGCGCCCCAGCCCCGAGGAGCGCAGCCCGTAGGCGACGTTCTCGGCGACGCTCATATGCGGAAAGAGCGCATAGGACTGGAAGACCATCGACACGTCGCGCTCGTTCGCCGGCAAGACGGTCACGTCCCGGCCGCCGATGAGGATGCGCCCGCTCGTCGGCTGCTCCAGCCCGGCCAGCATCCGCAGCGTCGTCGTCTTGCCGCAGCCGGACGGACCGAGCAGCGTCACCAGCGTCCCCGGCCGGATCGTCAGTGACAGGCTCCGGATCGCGACATGGGCGCCGAAGTCCTTGCGCACGGCATCGAAACTCACCGATCCGCGCAGGTCTTGGGTGGTCATGCGGGCTTCTCCTCGGAAAATGCGGGAGCCGGAAGCGGAACGGACTTTGCCGCCACGGCGCGGCGGCGCAGCGTGCGCTCGCCGACGACGAGCTGGAAGCCCGAAATGACGAGGACCATGACGACGATCAGCGCCGCCGCATAGGCGATCGCGACTCCGTATTCGCCGTTCTCGGTGAGCCCGACGATGTAGGCGGTGGCCATGTTGTACTGGGCGCTGACCAGAAAGATCACCGCGCTGATCGAGGTGATCGAGCGCACGAAGCTGTAGACCAGGGCGGTGACGATCGCCGGCCTGAGCAGCGGCAGGATGATCCGGCGCATCGTGGTGAAGCTGTTCGCCCCGAGCGTCAGCGAGGCCTCGTCGAGGCTGCGGTCGAGCTGGCTCATCGAGGCGATGCCGCCGCGCACGCCGACTGGCATGTTGCGGAACACGAAGCAGATCACCAGGATCGTCGCCGTGCCGGTGAGTTCGATCGGCGGCAAGTTGAACGCCAGCACGTAGCTGATGCCGATCACCGTACCCGGAATCGCAAAGCTCAGCATCAGCAGGAACTCGAACACCTCCCGTCCCGCGAAGCGCTGCCGGACCACGAGATAGGCCGTCAGGAGCCCCAGCGCGGCAGTCAGCGGCGCCGCGATCAGCGCGATCTCCATCGTCGTCCAGAAGGAGTCCCAGGCGACGCCGCTCCAGCGAATGCCGGCCGGCGAGAGCGCGACCGAAAAGGCCTTCTCGAAGTGATCGAGCGTCAGCGTGTGGTCGAGGCCCCAGGTCCGCACGAAGCCGCCGAACATGATCATCGCGTAGATCACCATGGTGAAGGCGATCCAGGGGAGCACGATGGCATAGACCAGCGAGGCGAGCCGCGGATCGAGTTCGGCGTGCCGGCCGCCGTCGCCCTTGCCGGTGACGGTGGTGAAGTTCTTGCCCTTCAGCCAGACCCGCTGGGCGAGGAAGGCCGACAGGGTGAAGCACAGCAGGATCAATGCCAGCACCGCCGCCCGCGCCGGATCGTTCTGGGCGCCGACGACGGCGAAGAATATCTCGGTCGAGAGCACGCCATGGCTGCCGCCGAGCACCAGCGGATTGCCGAAATCCGCCATGCTCTCGATGAAGCCGATCAGGAAGGCGTTGGCGAGGCCCGGCCGGAGCAGCGGGAAGGTCACCGTCCAGAAGGTGCGCCAGCGGTTCGCCCGCATCGTCTGCGCCGCCTCCTCCATGGACGGGCTGATCGCCTCGACGACGCCGATCATCACCATGAAGGCGATCGGGGTGAAGGACAGCATCTGGGCGATGAAGATGCCGGAAAGCCCGTAGAGCCAGCGCCCGGCATCGTAGCCGGTCCAGTCCGCGACGAAGCGGGTGACGACGCCGGAGCGGCCGAGCAGGAGGATCAGCGCCAGGCCGATGACGAAGGGCGGCGTGATGATCGGCAGGATGGTCAGGAGCCGCAGGGGCCGCTTGAAGGGAAAGCGCGTGCGGGTGAGGAGCAGCGCGAAGGCGAGGCCGAGCAGCGTCGTTCCAAGCCCCGTGGCAATCGCCAGGAACACGGTCCGCCAGGCGATGCCGCAGCTGTATCCCGAATCGAGGCAGGCGAGCGACCAGATCGAGGGGTCTTGGATGTTGGTGATGAAGCTGGTCGGATCGAACGAGCCGTCGAAGGTCTGGAACGCCCCGATGAAGAGGCTCGCGATCGGATAGAGCACGAAGGTCGAGACCAGGCCGACGAGGATGGTGATCGAGGCGACGACGAAGGCGTCGCCGCGCAGCACGCCGCGCTCGGCGAGGCCGAAGGCGAGGAAGAGCAGGAAACTCAGCGCGAGCCCCATGCCGCCGATGCCGAGCGGCAGCTGCCCGTCGTCGAGCGGGCCGAACATTGCCTCCCAGCCGCTCCAGTTCCAGCCGCGATAGCCGATCGACAGCCCTTCGAGGAGCAGCCAGGCAATGCCGAACGCTCCCACGAGCGCCACCGCGAGGCCGCGGCCCGGCCCCGGCCGCCGGAAGCGCAGCGCCGCGACGGCGGCGACGGCAAGGCCGAGCGGGAGCAGCCACCAAGCGCCGCGCACGACCGGCTGCACCACCGCCGGCCCGATCTCGGCGTCGAGGGGATAGCGGGCGAGCCAGCCGAAGGCGAGCACGCCGCCCTCGATCCGGTACCAAGGCGCGAGCAGAAATGCGGCGGCCGCGAGCAGCAGCGCCAGGTCGAGCCGGCGGACGCGCGAATCCATCGACAGCCTCCATGCAGGAAAGGTCGTGGCCGGGCTGTGGCGCAGCCCGGCCCGCGGCGTCACTTGGCGATGGAGCCGATCTCGCGGTCCCAGCGCTCGAGCAGCGCCTTGCGCGTCTCGGAGTCGCCGTACTTGGCGAAGTCGTAGTCGATCAGCTTGATCTCATCGAGCTTCGGCGCCTGCGGCGGCACCGTCGCGTCCTTGTTGGAGGGGATCTGGAAGGAATCCGCCTCCACGGCCTTCGACTGCACGTCGGCCGAAAGCGCCCAGTCGTAGAAGGTCTTGGCGTTCTCGAGGTTGCGTGCGCCCTTGACGATCGACATCGAGCCGACCTCGTAGCCGGTGCCCTCGCACGGCGCGACGGTCTTGACCGGGAAACCCTGCACCGTCATCGCCACGGCGTCGTGCATGAAGACGATGCCGATGCCCGTCTCGCCGCGCGCCGCCGCCTTGACCGGCGCCGAGCCGGACTTGGTGTATTGCGTGACGTTCTCGTTCAGCTGCTTCAGATAGTCGAAGGCCTGGTCCTCGCCCATGATCTGCACCAGCGTCGCAAGGGCGGTGTAGGCGGTGCCCGAGGAGTTCGGATTGGCGATCTGGATTTCGCCGCGATAGGCGTCAGACGTCAGGTCTTTCCAGCATTTCGGCGGCTCGGCGCCCTTCTTCTGCAGGATGTCGGTGTTGTAGCCCCAGCCGAGCGCGCCGGAATAGACCCCGACCGTGCGGTATCCGGAGACCTCCGCCTGATGCTGCGCCCAGGGCTGCAGCTCGGAGAGCTTCGGCGACTTGTACTCCATCGTCAGCCCGTCCTGCGCCGCCTGCAGGTGCGGATCGCCGGTGCCGGCCCACCAGATGTCGGTCTTCGGATTGCGCGCCTCGGCGCGGATGCGGGCATAGGCTTCGCCCGAGCTCATGCGCACCATGTTGACGTCGATGTCGTGGCTCTTCTCGAACATGTTCTCCATGAGCTCGCACCACTTCACGTCGGCGGCGCAGATCATGTTGAGCGAGCCCTTGGCGAGAGCTGCGGACGGGGCGAGCGGCAGGGTCGCGACAAGGGCCGTCGCGGCCAGAAGATGGATGCGCATGTTTCCTCCCGGTGCTTGTTGTCTATGTGTTGCACTCGTGTGCAAAGCTGTCGCATGATGGCGCCGCTGTCAACGCCGTATTCGGCGCCGCCGACGGCCCGCCGCAGTCATGAGCCGGGAATCGGACGAGGATCGCCCAGGATGAAGTCGAGGTCAGGGCCGGGATTCGTCAGTGCACAGGAGGTCGCGCGGCTCGCCGGCGTCTCGCGCTCGGCCGTGTCGCGCACCTTCACGCCGGGCGCCAGCGTCTCGCCCGACACGCGCGAGCGGGTGCTTGAGGCGGCCGACAGGCTTGGCTACCACGTCAACCATCTGGCCCGCGGCCTGATCAGCCAGACCACCGGCATCGTCTGTCTGGTCGTCTCGGACATCGCCACGCCGTATCTGTCGAGCATGGTCGACGCGCTGACCCGGCGGCTGCAGGAAGCCAGCAAGGTGGCGATGGTGATCAACGCCACCGGAAGGCTGGAGAAGATCGAGGACGCAATCCGTCAGACGCTCCACTACCGCGCCGACGCGACGGTCGTACTGTCGGGCTCGCCGGACCGCGCGATCATTCAGACCTGCCTCGACAGCGGCCAGCGACTGATCCTGCTCAATCGCGACGAAGTCCTGCCGGGTATCCGCAACGTTGCGCTCGACAACGCCGCGGCTGCACGCCAGGCACTGCACGCCTTCCTGAAGGCCGGTTGCCGGCGGCTGGCGGTCGTCGCCTCCGCCGCCCGGACCCCGAGCCTCGTTGGCCGTGAAAAGGGCTTCGTCGACGCCGCCCGCAGCGTCGGGCTGGACGTGGCCACATGGAGCGACGGTCCGACCGCGCATGCGACCGGCGCCGCCGGCGCCAGGCACCTCCTGGCCCGAACGGACCCGCCGGACGCGGTGTTCTGCGTCACAGATCTCCTCGCCTGCGGGTTCATGGACGCCGCCCGCCACGAATTCGGGCTGAGGATTCCGGAGGATCTCAGCGTCATCGGCTTCGACGACATCGAACATGCCGGCTGGCCGTCCTATGCGCTCACCACCTTCGCCCAGCCGGTCGCGGAGATCGCCGACCACGTCGTTTCCTGCGTCACGGAATACGATGCTCCCGCAGACGCCTCGCGGCGCCTTTTCGCCGCGCCGATGGTCTGGCGCGGCACCGTGCGCCGCTGATCCGTCAAGGTCGCAGCGCGCCGGTCAATTCCGCTGAGATTTCGTCGACAAATCTGCCCTACAAGCCGCGGCTCGTGTCGAGCGACGATCCCAAGCTCGGCATTCTCGACTGCAACGTCTTCGCCGCCTACACGCCACGCTTCTACAACATGAATGTCGGCGGCTACGACTGGCACAAGGCCCATGGCGGCCTCAATTGCGGCATCAAGCCGACCGACAGGCTGAGCCTGCGGGCGACGCTGAACTTCTTTCCCGACGGCGCGCAGCAGCAGCCGTGGGATCCGGATTTCACCTATTCTCTGCTCTACAAACCGACGAAGGACGTCTCGTTCGAGTTGTCGAACTACTCGGGGACGCGCTGGCCCTGGAACAAGCGCGAGGGGCAGAGCAACGGCTGGGACGGATATTCGGCAAAATTCAGGATCTTGCGGAAATTCTAGAACGCAGCAGCGAAGAACGACCGGTCGGAAGACGGCGATAGCGGCAGCTCTGATACGGTTTCCGGCAGATCACTTCGTGATGCCGGAAACAACGACGCTCATTCGCCGCGCGGGCTTGATCCGAGCCCCGCTCTGATCGAGCGGATCTCGTATGACCGAGCCGCGGTGACGAGACCGTTCGCGTAAGGGCTCGTGTGCCGCTTCCGCGCGATCACGCCTGCCGATCCCTTCACGGCCGATAAATCACGAAGCGTGCGGATGCGGGAGGGCATTCGCGGCGTCCGGCGGGCTGCCTCCGCTGTCTGCCGAACCCTCGCGCGAGCCCCTGGCCTTGGCCGCGGCGAGGGAAGGGGCGACGCCGAACGCATTGTCGAGATGCAGCACCATGAGTTCGGCTGCCCGCCTCGTCTCGCCTTTCGTCACCGCATCCAGGATCGCCAGATGTTCGCGGCACCAGTCCTTGACGCGCCGGCGATTGCTGTAGCTTCCGAATTCGAGCAGCCGCCGCATCCGGTTCTGCTGCTGGATCGCCTGCAGGCAGAAGGGATTGCCCGAAAACTCCGCCAGCATCTCGTGAAACTGCGCGTCGGTTTCGAAAAGCTGCCGACGATCCACTTCGCCGAGGTCTGGATGGGAGATCAGATAAAGATGCTGCAGGCGGGCGCGCTCCGCCGCGCTGGCGTCGACACGAAAGGTCGTCAGCCCGAACGAGGACGGCTCGACGATGCGGCGAAATTCGTAGCTCGAGCGCAATCCGAGGTCGGTATTGAGCGTCGGCATGAAGCTCCAGCCGCGACCCGCGTTCTTCTGCAGCAGCCCGTCGTCGACGAGGCGCGCCAGCGTGCGCTGGAACGTGGCTCGGTCGACGTCGTAACGTCTCGCCACGTCGCTCTGGAGAAACGAAGCCGGGAGCCGTTCCGCCAGCCGGTCGCGCACGATCTGGGAATAGAGATCCTGGTCGCTGGTGGCAGGGATCTCGACGTCGAGCCGGCTGATGTCGTTCGGATGCGCCTTGAGGAAGAAGCCCTGATTGCGCTTCGCTTCGAGGATGCCGCGCTCGGCGAGCAGCTGCAACGCGGCGCGCACGGGCGTGCGCGAGACCTCCAGGAGATCGCTCAGCGCCTGTTCGCGCAGATGATGGCCCGGTTCGAACCGCGCATCGCGGATGACGTCGAGAATCTGGTTGGCGAGACGATGCCGGCGCTGGATCGGGGTCTCGATCATCACTCCTCCGCTCACCCGCTTGGTATGGACGAACCATTCGATACAAAACCGAACCGCCCGTTCGGGGCCGGCCGAGGCGCCCACCGGTGCCGAACCTGCCTCTCACACTCTCTTCAAGCGGTCAATCAGGACGTCTGCAAGCCTTGTGAGCAGGCAGTTTGCAGCGGATGCACACAATTTATGCATTGAAAATGCCTGCCCGCGATTGACACAGGGACGCCGGCGGTATTGTATTGATTTTGTCATCAAGAGCAATTTCTCTCCTGAGGAGATTGGCATGCTGAAAAGACTGGCTTTCGCTTTCCTCCTGCCCCTGTCACTCGGACAGGCAGCTTCAGCGGCCGAACTGCCGAAGACCGGCCTCGTGACCGACGGCACCCTGACCTATGGCGTCGCGGCGACCTTCGCGCCCTTCGAGTTCCAGAAGGACGGCGCGCTGACAGGCTTCGACATCGACTTCATCGACGCCCTCGCAAAGAAGCTCGATGCCAAGCTCGCCCCCATGAACATGGAGTTCAAGGGCCTCATTCCGGCGCTGCAGGGCGGGCGCCTCGACGTCATCAACTCGGCCATGTACATCAACGAGAAGCGTTCCGAGCAGGTGGATTTCGTTCCGTATATGAAGATCGGCAACCGGGTGGTGGTGCGCGCGGGAAATCCGGAAAACATCACCGGGCGCGACGACAGCCTGTGCGGCAAGACGATCGCCGTGACGCTCGGGGGCATCCAGGAAAGCCAGGCCCGTGCCGACGACGCGCGCTGCAAGCAGGCCGGCAAGGAGGGCGTCGACGTGCTGACCCTGCCCACGGCGCAGGATTCCACGCTGACGCTGCGCCAGGGCCGCGCCGACGCGATCTTCGATTCCACTCCGGGCGTGGCGAAGCTTCTGTCCGAGCTTCCGGATCAGTTCGAAAGCGTCGGCGACGAATTCGAGGCCAACACGCAGATCGGCATCGCCACGCGAAAGGGCGACAAGGAACTCCAGCAGTCGCTCGCCGCGGCGATCAAGGAAGTCGTCGCCGACGGCACCTACGCCAAGCTGGTGGAGAAGTGGAAGCTGCCCGCTTCGGTGTCGATCTTCAAATAGGGCGCGGTGAGACGAGCTTTGCTCGTCATCCTGCACTCTCCATTCTCGTATGCGCATGATCTTCTTTAGGAAACCGGTTCAGGTTTGCGGGATCATGCTCCGCTGGACCGAATTCGACATTTGAGGCCCCGTCTGGCGGGGCGCTCCATCAAATGTCGGAGTTCGGACCACGAGCGACACGCGCTGGCGCCGGCGCGGACACGACCCGGCCGGCGCTGCCATTCCAACGATGAAGAAGACCGGCGATGTCTCTCCAACTCGTGATCGACTATCTGTTGTCGCCGGTCTTCTTCCGTGCCGCGATGATGACGCTGCTCATCACGGTGACATCGCTGTTCTTCGGCATCCTGGCCGGCCTCGTGATCGCGCTGCTGCAGGAGGCGAATCTCAGGATCTCGAGGATTCTCGCCCTCGTCTATCTGTGGCTCTTCCGCGGCACGCCCGTGCTGTTCCAGATCATCTTCATCTACAACGTCCTGCCGGGCTTCGGCATCCGGCTGTCGGCCTTCACCTCGGCGGTGGTCGCTCTCTCGCTCAACGAGGGGGCCTACATGGCCGAGATCCTGCGTTCCGGCCTCGGCGCGGTGAAGAAGGGCCAGCGCACGGCCGGCCTGGCGCTCGGCCTCACCCGGGCGGGCGTGATGCGCCATATCGTGCTGCCCCAGGCGCTGCGCATCATTCTGCCGCCGGTGGGCAACCAGATGATCGGCATGCTGAAGACGAGCGCGCTCGTCTCCGTCGTCGCCGTCGAAGAACTCCTGCTGGTCGCCAACCAGACGGCCAGCGCCAACTTTCGCTATTTCGAGGCGCTGACGGCGGCCGGCATCTACTACCTGATCCTGACCACCATCTTCATGGGCGCGCAGAACTGGCTGGAACGCTCCCTCGACCCGAAGCACCGGCGCCGACGCAGGACCACTGCCGTCGAGCGTCTCGCTCCCGCCGCCGAGGCACGCTGAGGCATGCCAATGGACCTTTCCGCTCCCGCCCACGATCGCAACCCGGCCCAGACGGCTTCGGCCGGAGACCGGCCGCTCCTGGAGATCATCGGCATCGACAAGAGCTTCGGCCACAACCGCATTCTCAAGCGCTGCTCGCTCGACGTCCGCTCCAAGGAGACGGTGGTGCTGATCGGCCCTTCCGGTTCGGGAAAGTCGACGCTGCTTCGCTGCATCAATCTTCTGGAGCCGGCCGACGCCGGCAACGTGTTTTTCCGCGGACGCGATATCACCCGCGAGCTCAGGAATGCCGACCGCATCCGCCGCGAAATCGGCATGGTCTTCCAGAATTTCGAGCTGTTCCAGCATCTGACCGCGGCCGAGAACATCATGCTCGCCCCGGTCAAGGTCCTGGGAATGTCGCGCCGGGTGCCCACGACGTCGCCCTCGACCTGCTGCACAAGGTGCACATCCCGGACAAGGCCGACGCCTATCCGGACGAGCTTTCCGGCGGCCAGCAGCAGCGTGTGGCGATCGCAAGGGCGCTGGCGATGAAGCCGACCCTGATGCTCTACGACGAGCCGACTTCCGCCCTCGACCCGGAGATGATCCGCGAGGTGCTGGACGTCATGGCCGAGCTGTCGGCAGAGGGGATGACCAGTGTCGTCGTCACCCATGAAATGGGGTTCGCCCGCCGCGCCGCCGACCGTATCGTCTTCATGGAAGCCGGCGAGATCGTCGAGACCGCCAAGGGCGCGGACTTCTTCGGCGGCACCGTCAACGAGCGCGCCCGCCGCTTCCTCGACCAGATCCTGCACTGATCCATTCGACACGGGGCGGCGATCGCCGCTCCCTGCCGGCTCACCGAAACGAAACGCCTCCATGACCATACCCGATGCCCATCGCCTGGTGCGCGACCTTGCCGATCTCGTCGCCATCCGCAGCGAAAACCCGCCCGGAAACGAGGCGGAGGCAGCCAGTTTCGTCGCGAAACGGCTCGAAGACATGGGCCTTTCCGTCACCCTCGACGTCTTCAAGCCCGGCCGCGTCAATGTCGAGGCGCGCCTGGAGAACGGCCCGGGCCCGGTCTTCGCCTTCAACACCCACATGGACACCGTGCCCGCCGGCGAGGGCTGGTCGAGCGACCCGTTTGTCTTGAGCGAGCGCGACGGCAAGCTGTTCGGCCGCGGCGCCTGCGACTGCAAGGGACCGCTCGCCGCCATGCTGGAAGCCGTCCGCATGCTGGCGGCCGACCGCGACGGCTGGTCGGGCACGCTTCTGGCCATCTTCGTCGCCGACGAGGAGATCGCCAGCGAGGGCGCCAAGCACTACGCGGCAAAGCGCCCCAAGATCGATTTCGCCGTGGTCGGCGAGCCGACCTCCAACACCATCTACAGCGCCCATAAGGGCAGCCTGCGGCCGCTGGTGCGCGTCCACGGCATTCCCGCCCATTCCGGCACGCCGCATCTGGGCGAAAACGCCATCCTTCGGGCCGGCGAGCTCCTCTCGATGGTCTTCGAAGAGCACGAATTGCGGGTCAGGACCCATGTCCATCCGCTGGTGGGCGAGGCGAGCCTGACCGTGACGCGCATTTCCGGCGGCCATGCGGACAACGTTCTGCCCGGCGCCTGCGATATCCTTTTCGACCGCCGGATGGTCCCCGGCGAAAGCGAGGAAGCGGTCAAGGCCGAGATCGCCGCTCTCATCGATCGCGCCCACCGGCTTTTCGGTCTGCGCGCCGAGATCGTCGGATACAAGCCGACCACCGGCAGCGCCACCGAGACCGATGCCGACCGCCCGATCGTCCGCACGAGCCTTGCGGTCGCCCGCCGCCACGGGGTGGCGGAGCCGGGCCCCTTCGGCTTCCAGGGCGGCTGCGATCTCGTGCATTTCCGCGCGACGGGCGCCGAAGGCGTGGTGATCGGCCCCGGGTCGCTCGCGGTCGCGCACAAGGCCGACGAGTTCGTGCCGCGCGACGAACTGGTGACCTCCAGCCTGATCTATCGCGACGTCGCCGCCGCCATGCTGCGGGCTTGAGGGCGGTCGGCATGCATCTGTCACTGCACCGGGCCATGCTGACCTACGGCGGCGGGCTGACGCTCCACACCGCATCGTCCGGGCCCGTCTCGGGCCTCGACACGCTCTATCTGCGTCTGCGCGACGGAGACGGGATCGAGGCGGTCGGCGAGGTCCGCATCAACATCGCCTATCTGAACGGCCTGTCGCCCGATGCCGTGCTCGCCGAAACGCAAGCGGTGCTGGCGGGACTGGACCTTTCGCCCGATCCCCTGTCACTCCTCGCCGAGCCGCCGCCGGCGCTGGCCGAAGCGACGTCGCCGGTGCGAATGCTCGTCGACATGGCGCTCCATGACCGGGCGGCCAGGCAGCGAGGCCTGCCGCTCGCCGGCCTCCTCGGCCTCGCTCCCGGCGAGGCAGTGGCCTATCCGACCAACCAGACCCTCTTCGTCAGCGACGATCGGACCTTTCTCGCCCAGGCCGAGGCCTATGTCTCGCGTGGCTTCACGGATCTGAAAGTGCGCATCGGCGCCGGCGAGTTGGCGGACGATCTTCGCCGGATCGCCCTTTTGCGGCAACGCTTTGCGTCGGACATCAAGATCGCCGCCGACGCCAACGGCGCATGGAACGTCGATGCGGCGCTCCGTCATCTGGAGAGGCTGGCGCCGTTCGACCTTGCCTATGTCGAGCAGCCGGCGGCACCCGCTCCGCTCGCCGAGCTCGCGCGGCTCGCCGAAGCGAGCCCGGTGCCGATCATGCTCGACGAGAGCATCGGCAGCGAGGCGGCGGCAATGGCGCTGGCGACGGCAGGCCACCGGCTGATGGCGCATCTGAAGCTCGTCAAGCTCGGCGGCATCGCCGCGACCATGCGCGCCGCCCGTGCCCTCGAGGCGCAGGGCGTCCCGATCATGATCGGACAGATGAACGAGGGCGGACTGGCCACCGCCGCCGTGCTCCACGCGAGCGCGGCGCTCAAGCCCCGCTTCGCCGAGCTCTACGGCGCCGACGGGATCCTCGCCGATCCCGCCGAAGGTCTTTCCTACGCACGCGGCATGGTCGCCGCCCCGGCCCGGCCGGGGCTCGGCCTCGCCTTCAGGGCCGAGCGCACCCGCACCCTTTGGGAGAACTGAGACATGGAAAACACGAACGTCGTGCAAGGCGCGGAATCGGCCTTTGCGAAAACCGAGTACGACGCCCGCGTCGCCAGGGCGCGCGAGGGCCTCGCAGCCGCCGGCCTCGACGTCATGATTGTCACCGGCCCCGAGAACATCTTCTATCTCACCGGTCAGCAGACGCCCGGCTACTATACCTTCCAGGCCCTGGTGCTGCCGGTCGACGGCGATCCGGTCTTCGTGGTGCGGCAGCTCGAGGTCTTCAACTTCATCGCCAACACCTTCATCACCGGCGCCGCCGTCTATCAGGACCACGAGGACCCGATCGCCTTTCTCACGAAAGTCATCGCCGACAAGGGATGGAACGGCAGGCGCATCGCCATCGACAAGCGGGGCTGGTTCCTGCCCATCGCCGTCTACGAGGCGCTGCAGTCGGCGCTGGGTGCGATCGGAGACGCGGCCGGCATCGTGGAGAAGCTGCGAGCGATCAAGTCGCCGGCCGAAATCGAAAAGCTGGAGCGTGCGGCTTCCTACGTCGATGCCGGCATGGCCGCGGGCCTTCAGGCCCTCAGGGCGGGGGCGAGCGAGAACGATCTCGTCGCCGCCATGATGGGCACGGCGATCGCTGCCGGCTCGGAATATATGGGCATGGAGCCGCTGGTCTCCTCCGGCCCCCGGTCGGGCGTGCCGCATGGCACCTGGAAGCGGCGGCGTCTTGAGGCCGGCGATCCGGCCTTTCTCGAAATGGCGGCCTGCCACGACCGCTATCACGCAGCGCTGATGCGCTCGGCCTGGATCGGCACCCCGCCGGCCGAGGCCGTCGAGATGATGAAGGTCTGCCAGGAGGCCCTGGCCGTGGCGCTGGACACGATCAGGCCGGGCGTGACCTGCGAGGCTCCTCATCTCGCCGCCCAGGCGGTGATCGACAGAGCGGGTTACACCGACGCCTTCCGCAAACGGCTCGGCTATTCGGTCGGCATCTCGTTCGCTCCCGACTGGGGCGAGGGAGCGATCCTCGGCCTCAACAAGGGCGTCCTAAACGAGCTCCAGCCGGGCATGTCCTTCCACCTGCCGCCGGCCCTGCGCGTCTACGGCCGGTTCACCGTGGGCGTCAGCGAGACGATCGTCGTCACCGACACCGGCTGCCGGGCTCTCGGCACCATCGACAGGGCGTTGAGGGTCGTCGATTGACCGCTTTTCCCGCCAACCAGAACGACAAGAAAGACCAATGATGAAAGACATCGAGGAAAGCCGCGCCCGCTTGAAGGGCATCTTCAACATCACCGTGACGCCCTTCGCCGAGGACGGCGCCGTCGACAAGGCCGGCATCGCGCGCACCGTCGAGCGCATGATCGGCCTCGGCTACGACGGGCTTCTGATCGGCGGCACCTATGGCGAGTTCCCCGCCATGACCGGGGAGGAGCGTGCCGGTCTTTTCCGCCATGTCATGGACGTCGTCGGCGACCGCGTGCCGGTGATGCTGTGCACGGCCGGGTCGGACGCGCGCCTCGTCAGCGAACTGACGACGCTCGCCGGTGAAATCGGCGGCATCCCCATGGTGACCGCGCCCTATGTTTCGGAGGTCACCGACGACCAGATTGCCGCCTTCTTCGAGGAGATCGCGCCGAAGTCGAAGACCGGGTTCCTCGTCTACAACGCGCCGGGGATCGGCATCACGCTGTCGCCGGCGCTGTTGGAACGTCTGTCCGACATTCCGGGCGCCGTCGCGGTCAAACAGGGCGATCTCAACGTCACCGCCATCGACAGGATCGCCAACCGTCTGTCGGGCAAGCTCAAGCTCTTCTGCGCCTCGGACCTCGCCTTCCTTGGGCCGATGATGGCCGGTTTCGATGGAATTTCCTCGACCAACAGCTGCGCCCTGCCTGAGCTGATCCTCGATTCCTATCGGGCGCTGGAGCGCGGCGACGCGGCGGGCGCCCGCGATCTCCATCGCCTCTGGTACGAATTCCGGGCGCTGGCGCGCGCATTCGGCCAGCCTCAGACCACCAAGGCGGCGATGAACCTTCGCGGCTTCGATGGCGGCCATGTCCGCCCGCCGCTGCGCGACGTTTCGCTCGCGGAGAAGACCGAGATCGCAAAGGTGCTGCAGACGCTGGCAGGGGAACCCGCCGCAAAACTCGCTTTGGCAGCCTGACCGACGTGACGGAGGAAGGTCCGGCGGATCGTCACGCCGGACCTTTTTGCAATTGCGACGCCCCTATGGGCGAGGGCGGCTCAGGCCGCCTTGCGGATCTGCAGCCTGGCGACGGCGGCGGCGATCCGCCGGCAGGCATCCTGCAGCGTCTTTGTCTCCACCGCATAGGCGATCCGCAGATGGCCGGGCATGCCGAATGCCGAGCCGTGGACCAGCGCCACCCGCGCCTCTTCCAGAAGGAAGGTCGCGACATCGAGATCGGACCGGAGGATGCGCCCGTCGGGCGCCAGGCTTCCGATCAGCCCCGTGCATTCGGCGAAGACGTAGAAGGCACCGTCCGGCGTGTCCGCCTCCAGCCCGTCGACGCCATCGATCATCCTCATGACGATCTCGCGACGCTGCTCGAGCGTCTGCAGCCAGCCTTCCATGAAGCCGAGCCCTCCCGACAGCGCGGCGACGGCCGCCGCCTGGCTGATCGACGACGGGTTCGACGTGCTTTGCGACTGGAGCACGTCCATGGCGGAAATCAGCCAGGAGGGACCCCCGGCATAGCCGATGCGCCAGCCGGTCATCGAATATCCCTTCGACAGTCCGTTGACGGTCAGCGTGCGCCCGCCGAGGGCGGGGGCGACGGCGGCTGGCGTCGCGAACGCGCCGCCATAGCGGACGTGCTCGTAGATGTCGTCCGCCATCACCATGACCTGGGGATGGCGTTCCAGCACCTCCGTGAGCGCCGCCATCTCGGCCGGAGAATAGACGCTGCCCGTCGGATTGTTCGGCGAATTCAGGACCACCCAGCGCGTTTGCGGGGTGATGGCGGCTTCGAGCGCCTGCGCCGTCAGGATCCAGCGCTCGGAGCGGCGGGTGCCGACAATGACCGGCACCCCGCCGGCAAGCCGCACCATGTCGGGATAGGACACCCAGTAGGGCGCCGGGACGATCACCTCGTCCCCCTCTGCGAGGGTCGCCAGAAAGGCATTGAAGAGGAGCTGCTTGGCGCCCGTCCCGGCGATGATCTCGTCCGCCTTGTAGGAGAGCCCGTTCTCGCGCTCGAACTTCGCGGCGATGGCGGCCTTGAGCGCCGCCGTGCCGGATACGGCGGTGTATTTCGTGTCACCCGCGCGAATCGCCCGGATCCCGGCGTCGGCGATGGGCTCCGGGGTGGCGAAGTCCAGTTCGCCCTCGCCCAGATTGGTCACCGTGAAGCCCGCTGCCTGCGCCGCCCGCACCTTGTTGGAGATCTCGGCCGTCGGCGAAATGCCGACCGAGCGCATGCGGGGGGCTAAACGGGATTGAGTCATGGACGCGGCCTTTTCTGGAATGACGGCGGTATTGTATTGATTGACACACTTCGATCAATATGGGACCGCTCTAAAAATGCGGCATTGCGATCGAATGTCGTCTATCGTCGACCCTCGATTTGTTCCGATCCGCCTCTTTCGTCCGATCATCCGATGTCGCTCGTCCTCGTCGTCGATTCCACCGACAGTCCCGCTCAATTCGGCGTCGCGGCCGCCCGGATCGCTCGGCGGCTCGGCGCGTGTTTCATGCACGGCGGTGCGACCTTCGATCTGGCAAGGGATGCCGACGCCGCCCAGTACGTCTTTGCCGGCGGCGGGCTCGGACCGAGCGGGCTGTTCTTCGTCGAGCGCATCCTTGCCGGCGCCGTCCAGGCGACGGCTTCCATCGAGGCGATCCTTGCATCAGCGCGGAAGACGGAGGTCGTCGTGCCCGTCCACCCGCGCTTCGGACAGGACGTCGATGATCTGGTCCGGTCGGCGGATCGGGCCGGGGTGGCGTGGCGACGGATCGATTGCCATGATGCGGCGGCAGAACCGGTCGGCGGCCGGACGGCTCTGCCGGGCCCGCCGCTTAGGATTGCCCTCCTCGGCCGAAAGCACGACCATTGCAGGGTCTATCCGGCGGCGCTGACGTCGCTTGCCGACGCCGCCTCACAGACCGGCATTGCCGTCGACATCCGCTTCGTCGATCCATTGGATCTCGTCGAAGAGGGATCGTCCGAAATCGGGGAGGCCGACGGCATTCTGCTGCCGGGCGGGTCCGACATGGCCAACGTGCCCGGCCAGATGGCGGCGGCTTCGTTCGCGATACGCCGCCGTGTCCCGGTTCTCGGCCTCTGCCTCGGCATGCAGACGATGGCGACCGCCTTTGCCGAAGCGGTTGCGGGCGTCGTCGGCGTCGCGCTGGCGGAAGCCGATGCCGATACCCCCGACAAGAGCTTCGTTCCCATGGCCGAGGCAGGGGAGGCGGACATGCCGCCCTTGCCCGTTCACAGAACCGGCGATGGCGAGGTCAGGCTCCGGCCGGGAACGCAGCTCGCCCGCCTGATGGCCGCAGCCACGATGACGATCCGCTGCAACCATCGCTACCGCCTGTCGCCGGGTCTGCGCCCGCGGCTCGAGCGCGCGGGGCTGGTGGTCTGCGGCGAGAGTCACGGCGGCCGGATCGCCGATGCCGTGGAATGGCCGGAGCATCCGTTCTTTCTGGGCCTGCAAGGCCATCCGGAGCTCGGCGCGCCGGAAGCGGCGCCGCATCCGGTGTTCCGCGCGTTCCTGGAAGCGGCCCGGCAACGATCCTGAAGCCGAGGGATGCGTGCAGCCTCTCAGACGGTTTCCGGCAGATCACGTCGTGATGCCGGAAACGACGACGCTCATTCGCCGCGCGGGCTTGATAGGAGCCCCGCTCTGATCGAGCGGATCTCGTATCAGGGCATGCGGCCTCTCAGTCGACACGCTGTCCGTCGCAAAAGACGTGGAAATGCCGGTCGTCGCAGTCGATCGCGACCTGCGCATCCTGAAGCTCCGGGCCCATCCGGGGCGCGCGGATGACGATTTCGTCCCCGTCCGTCAGCGTCACATGGACGAGCGTATCGGTGCCGAGCTGTTCCAGAAGCCGGATGCGTCCGCGCCAGCGGCCGCCCGTTTCGACGATGCGGAGATGTTCGGGCCGAACGGCGACCATGTCGCCGCCTCGGCTCTCGGCGATCCCGCCCTTGAAGAAGTTGATCCGCGGCGAGCCGATGAAACCCGCGACGAAGGGCGACTGGGGGCGGTCGAAAACGTCGAGCGGGCTGCCCGCCTGCTCGATCCTTCCCGCATTCATCACCACGATCTTGTCCGCCATGGTCATCGCCTCGACCTGATCGTGGGTGACGTAGATCATCGTCGAGCCGAGCCGGCGATGCAGGTCGAGCAGCTCGATGCGCATCTGTCCCCTGAGGGCCGCGTCGAGATTGGACAGGGGTTCGTCGAACAGGAAGACGCCCGGATCGCGCACGATCGCCCGGCCGATCGCGACGCGCTGCCTCTGGCCGCCGGACAGCGCGGCGGGCTTGCGGTCGAGATAGGGCTCGAGCTGCAGGATTTCGGCGGCGCGGCGCACCTTCCCGTCGATCTCTGCCGCCGGCCGCCTGGCGAGGCGCAGGCCGAAACTGATGTTGTCGCGCACGCTCATGTGCGGATAGAGCGCATAGCTCTGGAACACCATCGCGATGCCGCGCTGTGAGGGGGTCACCGCGGTCACGTCGCGGCCGCCGATCTCGATGCGTCCGCCGGACGTTGTCTCCAGACCGGCGATCATGCGCAAGAGGGTCGACTTTCCGCAGCCGGAGGGTCCGACGAGGACCGTGAACGACCCGTCCGGAACGCTCAGCGAGAGTTCCGGGATCACCGTATGCGTGCCAAAGACCTTGCGCGTGTCGGCCAGACTCACTTCGGCCATCTGCCTGTCTCCTTCAAAGCGAGTGTGCCGGGCTCAGAAGTCGGCGACGCGCTTCGGGCCGATGCCGGACGCCATCATGAAGGCGGCGAAGCTCTCTTCGGTCAGCCTGAGGCGCAGATCCTTCCGACTTTCCACGGGCCAGAGGTCGTCGAATTCGCCCGGGTCCGTCTCGGTGTCGAAGAGCTCGCCTTCGCCGGCATCGTGGTAGAGGCAGAGCTTGTAGCGCCCGTCGAAATACATGCTGCCCCGGCTCCCCCTGCTGCCGGGAAAGCTGATCGCATCCCAGAACTCCGAGATCACATGGGATCTGTGCTCGTCGAGCGGGGCGTTCCCGGTGAGGATCTTGAAGAGGGAACGGCCCTGGTCCTGCTCCATCGGCGCGAGCCCGGCCGCCTCGCAGAGGGTCGCGGGAATGTCGACGAGTTCGACGAGCGCGTTCGAAATGCCGGGTCGGGTGTGCCCCGGCCAGGAGGCGATCATCGGCACGCGGACCAGCCCGTCGTAGAAGCGGCATCCCTTGTAGAGAAGGCCGTGATCGCCGAGCATCTCGCCGTGATCGGACATGAAGAGGATCAGCGTGTCCCGCTCCTGGCCGGTCCGCCGCAACGTGTCGAGCAGGCTGCCGACCATGTCGTCGATGAGCGCGATCATGGCGTAATAGGCGGCCTTGATCCGCCTCGCGTCATAGCTGTCGGGCGGCGTGTCGTGGCTCTCGCGACCCTCGGGAACCGTCATCGCCTTGCCTTCGGGCGGCAAGACGCGCGGGTCGACCGGCGTGGTGGACTGCTGGTCGACACCGCGGAACCGTTCGAAACGTGCCATGTCGCTCTCCCGGAAGATCGGCAGCGACATCTCCTTCGGATCGAACTTCGCCATGTATTCGGCCGGCGGATCGAAGGGCGGATGCGGATCGAACAGGTTGACCGACAGGAACCACGGCCGGTCGCGATGGGTCTCGATGAAGCGCTCGGCGCGCTCCCTCGCCCAGGTGGTCTGGTGATGTTCGGTCGGCATGCCGTCGGCGAGCGCCTCGCTGGCGAAGGCGAAGGCCTCGTCCACGTCGACGCCCTTTTCCACCAGCCAGTTCTGATAGTCGTGGGCGGTGCGCACCGCCTCGCTCACGTCCTTTTCGGGGTAGGGGTGCTTGCTCCAGTAGAATTCGTCATAGCCGTCGTCGCCGCGCTTCTCGATCCGGCGCTGGGTCGCCGCGAGATGCAGCTTGCCGATCAGGCCGGTGCGCCATCCGGCCTTTTGGAAGACCTTCGGAACGAGCTCCAGATGCTCGGGAAAATGGTCGCAGCCGTTTCGCTGGACGTGATGGGCGACGGGATGCATGCCGGTCAGGAAGCTCGCCCGGCTGGGCGTGCAGATCGGGCTCTGGGTGTAGGCCCGGCGGAAGGCCACGCCCGTCTTAATCAGGCTGTCGATATGCGGGGTGCGCGCCCCCTCGAACCCCAGCCCCGAAATGGTGTCCCAGCGCTGCTGGTCGGTGCAGATCCAGAGGATGTTCGGCTTCGTCATGGACATGGCTTTCCCGTATCCCCGCGCCGCTCTGGGAGCGGGGAGATTTGAGCGGTGGCTTCGCTGCGCCCGGCCCGCGATCGCGGGCCGGGCGCTCACATGATGGTCAGCGCAGGAGCCGGGCGCGCCTGAAGATGCGCTCGACGTCGGAATTTGCCGCCGCAAGCGCGTCCTCCGCGCTGCGCTGCCCGGTGACGATCTCCTGCAGGGCGGCGCCGACCCGGTCGGCGGCCGGCCGGAACTCGGCGATCGGCAGGCGATAGTGCGGGTCGGCGGTCGCCAGCGTGTCGCGATAGGCGTCGGTGAAACTGCCATGGCCGAAATCGTAGCCATGGGCCTTGATGAAGGCGGGATCGTTCCAGACCGAATTGCGCGTCACGGCGACGAAGGAACTGTTGGCGGCGATGTCCTGCATGGTCTTCTTGCTGGTCGCCCAGATCAGGAAGGCCTCGGCCGCTTGCTTGTTCTTCGACGCCGCGTTGACCGCGTAGGCCTGGGAGGTGAAGGGCGCGAAGGTGCCGGCCGGGCCGCCCGGCGGCACGGCGAAGCCCAGCTTGCCGGAGACCTTCGACAGTTTCGGATCGAGAATGCGGCCCGCCAGCGGCGCGCCTTCGATCGCCATGGCGATGTCGCCCTGCTGCATGGCGATGACCACCTCGTCGTAGCTCGCCGAGACGGAGCCGGGGATGCCGTAGTCGGTCAACAGCTTGGCGTAGAACTTCGCCGCCTCGACCGCTTCGGGAGAATCGAGCGTGGGGGTCAGATCGTCCGGATAGTCCTTGACGAAGCTGCCGCCGAAACCGAGCAGGAACTGTGTCCAGTACCAGATGTTCTCGGACGTCGACGGCTTGCCGCGCATCGCCGTGCACTTCATCTCCGGCGTCTGCAGCTTGGCGCAGTCGTCCATCATTTCCGAGAAGGTCTTCGGCGGGCCGTCGATGCCGGCGGCCTGAAACAGATCCGGCCGCCAGTAGAGCATCTGCGTCGCCGCGAAATGCGGAAGCGCGTAGAGTTTTCCGTCGATCCGGTTCGCATCGATCGTGGCCGGCAGGAAGTCCGCGAGATCGACGTCGGGATCGGCGGCGATCGCATCGTCCAGGGGTTCGAGCAACCCGCCGCCGCCGAAACGCACCACGTCGCTCGCCTCGACGAAGACGAGATCGTAGGCCGGCGAACGGGACGAGAGTTCGACCGTCACCTTCTGGATGCCCTGGGTCAGGGAATAGAGGTCGAAGACGACCTTCGCGCCGGTCGCTTCGGTGAACTGGTCCGCGCGCTTCTGAAGCTCGGTCTCCCAGGGCTGCTGGGTGCCGAGAACGCGGAGCGTGACGCCCTCATAGGGCTTGTCCTGCGCCACGGCGCTCGCGGATGCGAGCAGGCTCGCCGCCAGCGCCAGGGATGCGATCGTTCGTTTCATTCTTTTTCCTCCCATTCTGGTTGTGAATTCATCCCTTCACGCCGCCGGCCGTGGTCTGCACCAGGTATTTGCGGATGAGGATCGAGAAGCAGAGCACGGGCAGCAGGATCAGCGCGCCGGCGGCGGCGACCTTGCCCCATTCCGTGCCCTCATAGGCCATGTAGCTGAGGATCGAGACGGCGGCGGTGCGCGCCTCGAAGCGGGTCAGGGTCAGGGCGAAGAGGAATTCGTTCCAGGCGAAGATGAAGATGAGGATGGCCGTGGAGGCGATGCCGGGCGCCGCCAGGGGGATGGCGATCCGCGTCATCGTCTGGAACCTCGTGGCGCCGTCGATGATCGCCGCCTCCTCGATCTCGTGCGGGATCGCATCGAAGAAGGGAATGACGATCCAGATCGCCAGCGGAATCGTGAAGACCGAATTGATGAGGATCAGCCCGATCCGCGTGTCGATCAGCCCGATCTGGCTGTAGGCGAGATAATACGGAAGGACGTAGATCATTCCGGGCGCGGCCCGCACCAGCAGCACCCACGACAGGAAGCCCGCGCGCCGGCCTCCGGTCAGATGGGACAGCCCGTAGGCCGCCGGCACGGCGAGAGCGACCGAGACGACCACCGTTCCCGAGGAGATCAGCACCGAGTTCCAGAACGCGTGGAGGAACTGCGGGTCGCTCAGAACGGCCGCGTAGTTCTGGAACGTGAACTCGGTGAACAGGCTGGGCGGCTTCTGAAAGATCGCGAGCTGGCCCTTGAACGAGGTCGACAGCATCCAGACGATCGGCGCGAGCAGAAACAGCGCGAACAGATAGGTGACGGCATAGCAGACGAATTTTTCCCGACGCGACAGGATCATCGTGCGCCTCCCTCGGCCGAACGCGCGATCTGAACCAGGAAGGGCGAGCAGAATGCCATCATCGCCAGGAAGAACAGGACGATCATCGAGGCGGCGTAGTCGATCTGCAGATAGTCGAAGCCGGTGACATAGGCATAGAAGTTCACCGGCTCCGTCGCGCCCGCCGGGCCGCCGCCGGTCAGGACGAAGATGATCGGAAAGATCGCCAGCGCCTCGAGAATGCGGAACACCACGACCGTCCGGATGATCGGCGCGAGCGTCGGGATCGAGATGTAGCGGTGGGTCTGCCACCACGTGGCGCCGTCGAGCGTTGCGGATTCATATTGGTCCTTGCCGATCGTTTCGATGCCCGACAGGAGGATCAGGGCGACGAAGGGCGTGCCGACCCAGGTCGAGGCGACGACGACGGTGGCGAGTGCGGTGGCCGGCATGCTCAAGAGGTCGATGTCGAGATCGATGCCGAGAAGGCCCGAAAGCCAGGCGAGCCCGCCGGCGCCCGGGATCACGAAGAGCTTCCAGACGAGACCGCTGACGGCCGGCGGAATGACCGCCGGAAGCAGGAAGAGAATGCGCATCCAGCGCGTGCCGGCGAGCCTTTCCCGCAGACAGATCGCGAGCGCCAGACCGAACAGCAGCTGCAGCGCGACGGGAATGAAGATCAGCTCGGCCGTCACCACGAGCGAATTCAGGAAGCGGCTGTCGGACAGCAGCGAGACGTAGTTGTAGAAGCCCTGCCAGACCGGCGGCAGGCCGGACGTCACGTCGATGAGGAACAGGCTGACCGTGAAGGTGACGAACAGCGGCACGATGGTGATCGTCGCCAGCACCAAGAAGGTCGGCAGAATGTATAAGCCGTAGCCCCTGAGGCGGCTTGAATGCATGTCGAATTCCTCCCATGCGGAAGATGACGCCGGACGCGCATGGCGTCCAATGCCGAAAACGGATATATTATTCGTATTTTCTATGGGAGGGTTCGCATGGAGGAGTTTGCGCGCTTCCTCGCCGTCGCCGATCTCGGCAACATGTCGCGGGCTGCTGAAACGCTGAACATGTCGCAACCCACGCTGTCGCGGACGATCGCCCAGCTCGAATACCGGTACGGGACGAATCTGTTCAGGCGCGGAGCGGGCGGTATGCAGTTGACCGAGGCGGGGCGCATTCTCTACGATCATGCAAGCCGCGCATTGCGCCTTCTGCGGGACGCGGAGGAGCGCATCGACTACGAGGGGATGGGGGGCCAGCATTCGCTCAGCATCTGCGCCGGCGACTCGTGGGGAAATGCGGTGCTGCCCCAGATCGTCGAAGGCTTCCTCGGGAAGCATCCCGAGATCCGCCTGCGGCTCGACGTCATCGGCAGCGAAGCGCGCATGGCGGGGCTCGCCGCCGGCGACTACGACGTCTCCTGCGGGATCACGCTGCCCCGCCACGAGCGGCTGGGGCGGATCGTGTTCGAGCCGATCCTGCAGGCGGGCTATTCGGTCTATTGCGCCGCCGATCATCCCCTCAGGATGCGGTCGGGCTCGCTGACCGCCGAGGATCTGCGGCAGTTCTCATGGATCAAGCACAAGTTCGAGTTCGATCACGATCCCGGGCAGTGGCAGGTCACCGGCCGCACCTATGCGATGAGCACGAACACGATGGTGAGCACGCTGGAAGTCGTCCGCCAGACCGAGTTTCTCATCTCGACCTCCGCGATCTCCCGCGATCTCTTCGCCCGGCACGAGGTCGTCAGCCTCGGCCCGGATCCCTTGTCGGCGCAGCATCTGTCCGGTCTGCATACGCTGAGGGAGGCGATCCTGCCGGCCCCGGCACGCCTGTTCATCGGCTATTGCCGGACGGCCTGCCGGCGGCTGTATCGGGATTTCTGCGTGCCTGGCCTCACGGAGCACGAAGCCGGACCGGACTGATACGGTTTCCGGCAGATCACGTCGCGACGCCGGAAACAACGACGCTCATTCGCCGCGCGGGCTTGAGACGAGCCCCGCTCTGATCGAGCGGATCTCGTATCGGAGAACCGCCGGATCCCGGCGTGAGAGGAGCCAAGACCCGATGACCTGCTGCGGCGATCGGACGAGAGCCGGTTCGAAACCGGGCAACGCGGCGCCCGGCCGCGCCGCGGGACCGGCGACACGCTCGGCCGCGATTGCCGACGCCACGCCCTGCGAACGCGTGCGCTTCGAAGGGGGGCCGAGCCACGTGGGCACCTTTCGGCCGGAGATCGTCGCCGACGGCGAGGGGATCGTGCGGAAGGTGCGACTGCAACCCTTTCTCGTCGACGCCGTGCCGGTCACCAATGCGAGATTCGCCGCCTTCGTCGCGGCCACGGGCTATGTGACCGAATCCGAGCGCTTCGGATGGGGGCCGGTCTTTTCCGGGCTCCTGCCCGAGGCGGAACGGATCGCGTCTCCCGGACCCGCGCCCTGGTGGACGGCGCGCGACGGCGCCTGCTGGCACGCGCCGGAAGGGGCGGAAAGCGACGTCGCCGAACGGGCTGGCCACCCGGTCGTCCATGTCTCGCTCGCCGACGCGCAGGCCTTCGCCGTCTGGGCCGGCGGGCGCCTGCCGAGCGAGGCGGAGTGGGAGCATGCCGCCCGCGGCGGACTTGAGGGCGACCCGCGCTTTCCCTGGGGAGACCGGGAGCCGGACGATAGGGATTTCACCCCGGCGAACATCTGGCAGGGCCGGTTTCCGGACGAAAACAGCCGTCTCGACGGATGGTTCGGAACGTCTCCGGTGGGCAGCTTCCCGGCCAACGGGGCCGGGCTTCACGACATGGCCGGAAACGTCTGGGAGTGGACGGCTGACCCTTTCCGGATCCGCTCACTCAGCAAAGCCGCCAAGTCGCGCAACGCAAAGGCGCGCGAGGCGGGGGAGAGGGTGACCAAGGGCGGCAGCTTTCTCTGCCATCGCAGCTACTGCTATCGCTACCGCATTGCCGCGCGGTCGGGCACGGCGCCCGACAGCGCCGCGAGCCATACCGGATTTCGGGTGTTTTACGACGCGTGAAAAGGCCCGTCGGGCGCCATCTCTGCAGCATAGGCGAAACGGCTTTCTCATCCGATCGCCCGCTGCAGCAGCCGATCCCCACGGTTGGTGCCGTCGAGCCGGAGCTCGGCCGGAGGTTGGCCGGAACTCGGCCGCAGGCCGGCCATCGGCGGACTCGCCGGCAGGCGCCCCTTGGGGCGCCGGGCCGTCATGCCTTGTAGCGGTCCTTTGCCGTCAGCCAGTGCTCCACCACGCCGGGTTTCCGCCCGTAGACCGCTTCCGCCAGAAATGCGCATTCGGCGTCGTGGCGCTCCTCGTCGACGTCGATCCACCAGCTCTTCGGCCGGCCGTCGCTGCCGTCGTTCCAGCGATAGCCGCGCGCCTTGAGGAGGTCCTTGCGCTCGAACGGGCTGCCGACGGCATAGAGCCGGCAGCGCCTCGCCGCGGCCGAGCGGACGAGGCGGGAAAAGCCGTCGTTGCCCGCCGCCTCGCCGTGAGCGAGGACTTCGAGCAGCGCGTGGCAGTCGTCGACGGCCCGGTGGCCGTTGTGGAAGAAGCCGCACTGGCCGACGAGATAGGCGAGCTTCGACCCCTCGAAGCCGAGCCCGGCCCAGTCGACCTCCGCCACCGAGCAGGCCCAGGCCTTGTCGGCGAAGCCCGGCGCGAAGGCCTCGCAGAACGGGCGGTCGAAGCGGGCGTTGTGGGCGATGACGAGGTCGGCCGGTGCGACGAAGGCGGCGACCGCTTCGGGATCGATCGTCCTGCCGGCGACCATGTCGTCGGTGATGCCGGTGATCCTGGTGATCTCCGGGCGGATCGGCTGCCGCGGCTGGCGCAGTTCGCTGTAGACGCCGACGACGTCGCGGATGCCCTTCTCGTCATGGGTGAACATCACCATGCCGAGTTCGATGATCTCGTCGGCGGCGGCATCGAGGCCGGTGGTCTCGGTGTCGAGGATGACGCCGATGCGTTCGCCGTCGCGCCGGGCGGCGGGGGACCAGCCCGCGACGACCGGGCGCGGGCGCAGCCGGCGCAGCACGCGATAGTCGCCGCTCGCCTCGATCCGGCGGGCCATGGCTTCGAGGTCGGAGGAAAGATCCGAGGAAGGCGCGGCAGCCGGTTGCGGCACAGCCTCGAGCCGGGGCCGCGCGGCGGGCTTCGGGCGGGCCGGCTCCCCGCCGCCCTTCTGCGGCGCCGGGGCGGTGAAGAGATCGAATTGTCGGGTCGGGGCGGACTGCATCGCCGGCGAGCCTAGCGCAGGGGCCGCCGCGGCGCGAGGCGCCACGGGTACAGAAGGGGCGAGGCCGGCCGCACTATCCCCGGCTTTTTCGTCGGACCCGCTGCGTTTCCTCCGGTGGCTTTCCGCCGGGTGGCCCGTGCCGGGAGGCCTGCGGCCGCCTTTCGCAGGGACAGTCAGGCGCCGAAGCGGGGTTCCGGAACGCCGGTGATGCCGAGGCCGTGGATGGCGAAGAGGCTGCCGCGCATCACCCCGTCGCCCGGAAAGCGCGGCAGCGGCGGCTTCGCCATCGACGTCACGTAGAGGATGTCGAGCTTCGGGCCGCCGAACATCACGCTGGTGACCTTCTTCACCGGCATGTCGATCACCCGGTCGACCGCGCCGTCGGGGGTGTAGCGCACGAGCTTGCCGGCATAGACGAGGGCGTTCCACAGGCATCCTTCGCTGTCGACCGTCGAACCGTCGGCGGCGCCGCCGCCGGCCGTGTCGACCCGTGTGAAGGTGCGACGGTTGGCGATCGCGCCGGTCGAAACGTCGAAGTCGTAGGCCCAGATCTCGCCGGTCCAGGTGTCGGCGAAATAGAAGGTCCTGTCGTCCGGGCTGAAGCAGGGGCCGTTCGAGCAGATGATGCCGCTGTCGACCTTGGTGACCGTGAAGTCCGGATCCAGCCGGTAGAGGGCGCCGAAGGGCCCTTCCTCCATCGTGTCCATCGACCCGGCGAAGAAGCGGCCCTTCCGGTCGACCTTGCCGTCGTTGATGCGGTTTGCGGGGCGATCCGGCTCGGGGTCGTGGATCAGGTCGACGTCGCCGGTCTTGAAGTCGAGCGCGTGGAAGCCGTTCTGGAGCGAGACGATCGCGCCCTCGCCGTCCTTCCTGAGCGCCATCGAGCCGATCTTTTCCGGGACGTCCCAGGCCCGCAGTTCGCCGCCGTCGGCGGTGGTGCGGAACACCCGGCCGTCGAAGCTGTCGATGAAGTAGAGCCGCTCCTGGCCGACGTCCCAGAGCGGGCCCTCGCCCAGCGTCGTCTTGACGTCGAGAAGCACGTCGATGCGCATCACAACACTCCTATCCGAGAAAGCGGGGTTCCGGCAGCCCGCGCACGCCGAGGCCGTGAACCGCGAAGAGCCCGCCGGCCTCGCGGTGGCGGTGGTAGTTGCCCTGGAAGGGCCGGGCCATGGAGGTGACGTAGGCGATGTCGAGATCGGGGCCGCCGAAGGTCAGGCTGGTCGCCGATTCCACCGGCAGGTTGACGATGCGCTCGACGACGCCGTTAGGGTCGAAGCGCACGAGGCGCCCCGCATAGACCTCGACGCTCCAGACGAAACCCTCCGCGTCGACCGTCGCGCCGTCCGGCAGGCCGCGCATCGTCTCGAAGCTCGCGAAGACCCGCCGCGACAGCACGTCGCCCGTCGCGGTGTCGTAGTCGTAGGCGTAGATCACCCGCCGGCCGGTGTCGGCAAAATAGAGGATCCGCCCGTCTGGGCTGAAGCAGGGCCCGTTGGAACAGACGATGCCGTCGTCGAGCCGGTGGACCGACATGTCGGGATCGAGCCGGAACAGGGCGCCGACCGGGTCGCGCTCCTCGAAGTCCATCGAGCCGGCGAGGAAGCGGCCCTGCCGGTCGACCTTGCCGTCGTTGAGGCGCGGCCGGAGCGCGCCGGGCTGGGTTTCCGCAAGCCGCGCGACGGCGCCGGTGTCGAAGTCGAGGGTAAAGAAGCCGGAGCGCAGGGCGACGATCGCGCCGCCCTTCTCCCGCAGCGCCAGCGAGCCGATCGGCTCCGGCACCCGCCAGCTCCGGCGCTCGCCGCCCGAGGCGTCGCAGGAATAGACCGCCGGCGCATAGGAATCGATCCAGTAGAGCCGCTGTTCGGCGACGTCCCAGAGCGGGCCCTCGCCGAGACTGTCGCGCTGGTCGGTGAGAAGTTCGATCCGCAGCATCGGCCGTGTCTCCGCGTCAGAAGCCGACCTGGTCGCCGCCCTTCAAGGACAGGATCTGCCGCGCCTCGTCGGGGGTGGCGACGGCGAGGCCGAGGCCCTCGATGATCTTGCGCACCATCGTCACCTGTTCGGCGTTGGAGGTGGCGAGCCTGCCCTTGCCGGCCCACAGGCTGTCTTCGAGCCCGACGCGAACGTTGCCGCCGAGCGCCGCGGCCTGGGCGGCGATCCTCAGCTGGCTCGCGCCGGCGCCGAGCACCGACCAGCGGAAGTCCGAGCCGAACAGCCGGTCGGCCGTGCGCTTCATGTGCTGGACGTCCTCGGGATGGGTGCCGATGCCGCCGAGAAGGCCGAAGACCGACTGGACGAAGAACGGCGCCTTGACGAGACCGCGATCGGCGAAATGCGCCAGATTGTAGAGATGGGCGATGTCGTAGCACTCGAACTCGAAGCGCGTGCCGTTGTCGTAGCAGGTCTGAAGGATGTACTCGATGTCCTTGAAGGAGTTGCGGAAGACGAGGTCCTTCGTGGCTTCGAGATGCGGCCTTTCCCAGTCGAACTTGAAGCTCTCGTATTTCTGGACGAGGTGGTAGAGGCCGAAATTGATCGAGCCCATGTTGAGCGAGGCGACCTCGGGCTTGAACTCTGCGGCCGGGCGGACCCGCTCCTCGACCTTCATGTAGGGGCTGCCGCCGGTGGTGATGTTGATCGCGGCATTCGTGCCCTGCTTGATGCGCGGCAGGAAGCGGGCGAAGGCTTCGGGCGTCTGGTCCGGCTTGCCGGTTTCGGGGTCGCGCGCATGCAGATGCAGGATGGCGGCCCCCGCCTCGGCGGCGCCGATCGCGGCTTCGGTGATCTCGTCCGGGGTGATCGGCAGATGCGGCGACATGGTCGGCGTGTGGATCGCGCCGGTCACCGCGCAGGTGATGATGACTTTGCCCTCAGTGCTCATGGAATCTGTCCCGTTTCAGCGGCCGATGTCGTCGTCGGCGCGTTGCTTGTGGGCGGAGAGCGCCATCAGGCGCTTGTCCCGCCAGAGTTGGCGTTCGGCCAGCCGTTCCTCGGAAAGCTTCTCGCGGCGCGAGGCGAGCACGGTCTTAAGCACCGGGCCGGCCCAGTCGACCCGCTCCTTCATGCCCTCGAACAGGCCGCGATAAAGACCCTGATAGCGGGCGACGTAGTCGGCGACGCCGCCCGGCGCGTTGAGGTCGATCGTCTCGAACGGCCCCATGAACGACCAGCGCAGGGCGAGGCCGTCGGCGATCCCGCGATCGACGTCTTCCGGCGAGGCGTAGCCGCCGGCAACCAGCCGGAAGGCCTCCTCCAGGAGTGCGCCCTGGAGGCGGTTCATGATGAAACCGTCGATCTCGCGGGCCATGATCAGCGGTGCCTGGCCGACGGCGTGCATCAGCGTCTCGGCCTTCTCGATCACCCAGGGCGCGGTCCAGGGCGCCGGCACGAGCTCGACCGCCGGCACGAGGTAGGGCGGGTTGATCGGATGGGCGACGAGGCAGCGCGAACGGCCGGGCAGCCCCTCGGAGATCGCCGACGGGAGCAGCGCCGAGCTGGAGCTTGCGAGGATTGTTTCCGGGCCGGCGGCGGCGTCGAGCCGCGCGAAGGTCTCGCGCTTCACCGCGATCGCCTCGGGCCCGCATTCCTGCACCCAATGCGCACCGTCCAGCGCATCCTCGAGCGCTGCATGGCAGCCGATGCGCGACAGCGTCTCGGCCGGCGTCGAGCCGCGCAAAAGGCCGTTCGCCGCAAGGTCGTCGACCACCGAGGCGACGAAGCCGACGGCCTTTTCGGGAACGGCAGGGTCCGGATCGGAGAGCTTCACGCGGCAGCCGGCGCGGGCGAAGGTGATCGCCCAGGCCCGGCCGATGAGGCCGGAGCCGACGATCGCGACGGTCGTCTCGGAGGGGGTCATCACAGCGTCTCCACGTTGCCGTCGACGCCGAGCGACTGGCCGGAGAGGTTGCGGCCGGCATCGGACAGGAGAAACGCCACCATCGCCGCGACGTCCTGCGGCGTCACCATCCGGCGCAGCGAGACCTTCTCCAGATAGCGCGTCTCCATCTCGCCGTAGGAGACGCCCAGCTGCGCTGCACGGTCGCGGATGACGCCCTCCATGCGCGGGCCGGAGACGATGCCGGGCAGGATCGCGTTGACCCGGATGTTCGAGGGGCCGAGTTCCTTGGCGAGGCTCTGGGTGAAGCCGATCACCCCGAACTTCGCCGAGGCGTAGGGCGTGCGGTAGGCATAGCCGTGGCGCCCAGCCGAGGAGGACATGTTGACGATGGCGCCGCCGCCGGCCGCTTTCAGATGCGGTACGGCGAGGCGGGTGCAGAGGAACTGGCCGGTCAGGCCGATGTCGAGGCAGCGGCGCCAGTCGGCGACGGAAATCTCCTCGACGCCGCCGGTGGGTCCGGCGATGCCGGCATTGTTGATCAGCGCGTCGAGCCCGCCGAGACCGTCGATCGCCGCCGCGAAGAAGCCTTCGACCGAGCCCTCGTCGGCGACGTCCGCCTTCACCGCGATGGAGCCCGGCAGGGCTTGGCGGGCCGATTCCAGCGCCTCTTCGGCGACGTCGCAGATCGCCAGGCGGCAGCCCAGCGCGTGGAGGAGGGTGGCGATGGCGAAGCCGATCCCGGCGCCGCCCGCCGTCAGCGCGACGCGCTGGCCGGCGAGGCCGGAAAGGATGTTGGGCGTCGTATCAGACATGTCACGAGGTCCTGCGTTCACGAAGGGCGACGACCGCGGCGAGCACGACGCAGCCGAAGAGGATGGCCCGGAAGGCATAGGGGAGGGTGGTGCCGGCGAGCAGGGTCTGCAGCGCGGTGAGCAGCAGCGCGCCGCCGAACATGCCGAGATAATGGCCGCGGCCGCCGGTGATCAGCGCGCCGCCGACGACCACCACGGCGATCGAGGGCAGCAGGTAGTCGTCGCCCATGCCGAGGCTCGCCTGGCCGGAAAAGCCGGTGAGGAGAATGCCGACCAGCGCCGCCGAAAGCGCCGACAGGACGTAGACCGCGATGATCACCCGGCCGGTGCGCACGCCCGACAGCCGCGCCGCCTCGAGGCTGTTGCCGATGGCGTAGACCCGCCGGCCGAAGCTGGTGCGGCCGAGAAGCACCGTCGCGCCGATCACGAAGGCGGCGAGGAACGGGATCACCGGCGTCACCCCGGCGACGTGCCCGGTCATGAACCAGCGCAGCGCCGGCGAGGCGAAGCCCGACGGCGTGCCGTTGGAATAGAGCAGCGCGGCGCCCTGCAGGATGCCGTTCATGGCGAGCGTCACCACGATCGGCGAGAGGCCCAGCATGACGACGCCGATGCCGTTGAGGAGGCCGATCGCCGCCGCGACGGCGAGGACGATCGGCAGGGCGTAGAGGAGCGCCGGATCGGAGCCCCGGACCATGCCGGCGAGCAGGATCCCCGACAGCGCGATGGTCCAGGGCAGCGACAGGTCGAGGCCGCCGGTGAGGATCACCGCGCCCTGGCCGAGCGCCAGGATCGCCAGAAAGGTCGAGAGGACGAAGAGCGCGTTCCAGTAGCCGAAATTGACGAGGACGTTGCCGAGCACGAACTGCGTCGCGATCAGCACCAGGCAAAGCGCGACATAGGCGGGGGCGGCATAGCGGATCGTCTCGGCGTTGCGCCTGAAGAGGCCGGGGAGCTCGACGCCGCCGGCAGACGCGGCGCCGCGGCGCGCCGCGAAGGCGAGCCGGCGATCCGCCTTCGGCCGTTGCGCGACCAGAAGCCCGGCACTGCGCGCCCGCGCCGCCGCGAGGCCGTGGCGGATCTGGTCGGCGAGGACGGAGGTCTTCGAGAACGAGGCGAACAGGACGGCGAGGAGCAGGACGGCGCCTTCGGCGATGCTCGAGAAATAGGCCGAGACGTTGAGGGCGAGGAGGATGTTGACGACGATCATCAGCGTGTAGGCGCCGAAGACGCTGCCGACAGGCCCGCCCTTGCCGCCGCCGAGGCGCGTTCCGCCGATCACCACAGCGGCGAAGACCGAGAGCAGCAGCGAGTTGCCGACCAGCGGGTCGCCGGAGCCGGTCTGCGCGCTGATGAACACCCCGGCGAGGCCGTAGAGGCCGCCGGCGAGGACGTAGGTGGCAAAGCGCACCCAGGGCACCGAAATGCCGACGGCGGCGGCCGAGGCGGGGTCGCTGCCGACGGCGTAGAGCGCCAGGCCGTAGCGGGTGCGCTTCAGCCACGCCCAGGCGAGGAGGACGACGCCGAGGAGCAGGATCGGCGCCGGCAGAAGGTTCGGCACGGCATCGCCCATGTAGAACGAGCCGAGGGTCGGCGCGACGAAGCCGCCCGGCTGCTCCAGCACCAGCAGCGTGCCGCCTTCGACGATGAACATCGTCGACAGGGTGACGACGATCGGCTGCAGCCTGAGGAAGGCGACGAAGAAGCCGTTGAACGCCCCGACCAGCATGCCGACGCCGATGCCGACCGCCGTCCATTCGGCGACCGAGGCTTCCATGTCGGTCATGCTCATATTGGCGGCGAGGACGGCGTTGACCAGCGAGATCACCGCCCCGGCCGAGAGATCGAACCCGCCGGAAAGGATGACCAGCGTCTGGCCGATCGCCGCCAGCGCCAGCGTCGTGCCGCCGCTGGCGAGGAAGGAGACGTCGAAATAGGTCATCGGACCGGGGCTGATCCAGTCGGTGACGAGGAACAACAGGACGAAGACGGCGATCGCCACCAGCGTCGCGCGGCTGCGCGCCGCCTTGTGCCGGAAGCCCCCGGTCCAGGGGGACCCGGGACGCCGCATCGCCTCCGCCTTCGCCATGACCGCGGCCTCGCTCAATGCACCGGCTCCCGTCGTTCTGCCGCCGCCTTGTCGGCGCCGCCGAGCGCCGCGGCCATCACCGCGATCTCGCTGATCGCCTCGCCCTCGAGCCTTGCGACGATCTCGCCCTCGTAGAGCACCGAGATGCGGTCGGAGAGGTGGACGAGTTCCGGCACCTCGGTGGAATGGACGAGCACCGCGCCGCCGGCTTCGGCGAAGTCGCGCATGAGCTGGTAGAGCTGGTGCTTGGTGCCGACGTCGATGCCGCGGGTCGGGTCGAAGAGCAGCAGGATGCGGCTTTCGGCGAGGATCCACTTGGCGATGGCGATCTTCTGCTGGTTGCCGCCGGAAAACGATCCGGCCGGCATGTAGATCGCCCGGTCGTCGACCTCGACGGCGCGAAAGGCGGCGAGCGTCGCCTCGCGCTCGGCATCGCGGTCGATCAGGCCGGCGCGCGTGAAGCGGTCGATCGTCGGCAGGGTGGCGTTGTTGCTGCCGTCGAGCCGCAGAAACAGCCCCTCGGTCTTGCGCTCCTCGGGCAGAAGCCCGATCCGCAGCGACGGATGCAGCGCGTCGGCCGGCGCGGCCAGATGCACCGGGCGGCCGTCGACCCGCAATTCGCCGGAAGCGATCGGCTCCGCCCCGAAACAGGCCCTGAATAGCGCGATCTGTCCCATTCCCTGCAGCCCGGCGATGCCGTGGATCTCGCCGGGCCTGAGGTCGAGGTCGACGTCGCGCAGCTTGGCGCCGGCCGAGAGCTTGCGCAGTTCGAGGATCGGTTCGGCTCCGGCGCGCGCCGCCGCCGGCCGCGGCGGGAAGGTCTGGCTGATCGACCGGCCGATGATCTTTTCCACGACCGCCTCGTCGGTGATCTCCGCGACCTCGCAGGTGACGATGTGGCGGCCGTTGCGCAGGATCGTCAGCCGGTCGCAGAACTCGCGCACCTCCTGCATCCGGTGCGAGATGAAGAGGACGGTGACGCCCCGGCGCCGCGCATCGGCGACGATCCGCCCGAGCCAGGCGACGTCGCCGCCGGCGAGCGCCGAGGTCGGCTCGTCGAGGAGGAGGATCCGCGGCTCGCGGAACAGCGCCCGGGCAATCTCGATCTTCTGGCGCTCGGCAAGGTCGAGCGAAGCGGCGAGCGCCTCCGGATCGATCGCCAGGCCGAGCCGGTCGAAATGCGCCCGCACGGCCCGTCCCGCCGCACGCATCCGACGCGTCCCGAACAGCGAGACGGGCGTATAGGGCATCGTCATGTTTTCGAGGACGGTGAGGTCCGGGACCAGCGTCAGTTCCTGGAAGGCAGTCTGGATGCCGGCCCGGTGCGCGTCGCGCGGACTGCGCAGGCGCACCGGCCGGCCGTCGACATGGATCGTCCCGGCGTCCGGTTCGATCAGTCCCGACAACAGCTTCATGGTCGTCGACTTGCCGGCGCCGTTCTCGCCGAGGAGCGCGTGGACGGTGCCGGGCGCCACGGCGAAGGAGACGTCGTCGAGCGCCCGCGTCGCGCCGAACGTCTTCGACAGGCCCTCGATGGCGATGGCCGGCGGCCGATCGTTGGACATCCTCACCCTCGTCGTCCGGACCGCGTTTCCCGGGGCCCTTGGAGCGGGATGAGACGAGCATTTCCCGTCATCCCGCTCTCTCTTCTCGTTGGCGCATGATCGTTCCCGAAAGCCGGTTGCAGCTTTTCGGGATCATGCTCCGACCGGCGCCTTCGGGGCGCCGGCCGGCGTCGGCGGCTCAGGTCTCGGGCTGGCCGACCAGAGCGGCGTTCAGCCCGAGCTGCGGAAGCTGATCGGAGAAGATCGAGCCGAACCAGCCGGGATTGGCGACGATCGACGGCTTGAAGGTGTTGCAGCCGTTCTTCATCTCCTCCCAGCTGCCGGTCTCGCAGAGCTTGATCGTGTCGTTGGTCACCAGCGGCAGCGGCAGCGTCGTGTGATGCGGCACGTCCTTGCCCTCGAGCATGTCGACGGCGAGCTTCAGGGCGAGGGCGCCGGAATAGGGCGGCGAGGCGTAGGAGATGCGCGGCGCGCCGAGCGGCGCATAGGGGCTGCTCGCACCCTCCACCTCGGTGCCCTTGGCCAGTGCCTGGATGCGGCCGCCGTTGGAGCCCTCGCCGGCGCAGGGAACGAGCTTGTCCTCGGAGCGGCCGGCTTCGAGCTGCATGGCGTTGGCGGTGTAGCAGCCGACCTGCATCCACAGGCCGTCGATGTCGTCCCACTTGCGCGTCGCCAGGAGCTTTGAGAGCTCGGTGCGGGCGACCGCCTGGCTCCACATGCCGACGGCCTCGCCGACGACGTGGATGTCCGGATGCTTGGCGAAGACCTCCTTGGCGGCCTTGGTCCGGGCAATGTCGACCGAGGTGCCCGGCACGCCGGTGATCAGCACGATGTCGCCCTTGCCGCCGAGCTTGTCGGCCAGCCACTCCGCCGTCTTGCGGCCGGCCTCCTCCTGGTCGATCGTCACGTTGTAGGCGCAGGACTCGGTGATCTCGGCGTCGTAGGCGACGATCTTCACGCCCTTGGAGCAGGCGTTCTTGACGACCTGGTTCAGCGCCGTCGGCGAGATCGGATAGACGACGATCGCCTCGGCGCCCGCCTGCACCATGGCATTGATCTGCTGGATCTGGCGCTGGGCGTTCGGCCCGGCCACCTGCACCTGCAGGTCGACCTTGTCGGCATAGTCCTTCGAAGCGGCGAGCGCCTTGACCATGTTGGCCGCCTCGGCCTGCCAGTCGTTGCCGATGTAGCTCATCGACAGAAACACCTTGTGCTTTTCGGCAGCCGGCGCAGCGGCCACGAAGGCACAGGTCAGCCCGGCGGCGAGCGCCAGCTGCTTCACGTAGCTCGTCATGTGGATCCTCCCGAAACCGTCGTCGCCCCGCGGCCCTCCCGCCGCCGGAGCGAACGGGGAGAAGTCTCATTGATATTTGATCAAAAATCAATAGCCATTCACCGGGCAGGCGAATCCGGCTATGACGACAGGGGCGAGGCAACCGTGGAGTGACGAATCGGCAATGGCGAGAATCGAGGACAAGGTGGTGCCGCTCAGGCGCGAAACGCTTCAGACGGGCGTCTACACGCGGCTCTGCGACCTGATCCTCCAGGGCGGCATCGCGCCGGGGGAATCGATCACCGTGGCGAGCCTCGCCAGCGCCTTCGGCGTCAGCCCGATGCCGGTGCGCGAAGCCCTGACGCGGCTGACGGCGGCGGGCGCGCTCACTGTCGTCTCGGGCCGCACGATCGGCGTTCCGAAGCTCACCCGCGAACGGCTGGACGACCTGCGCCGGGTGCGTCTCGAGATCGAGCCGATCGCCGCCGAATGGGCGGCCGGCAACGTCGACGACGCCTTCATCGCCGAAATGGACCGGCGCTATCGCCGGCTCGTCGAGAGCGAGGCGGCGGCCGACGCCAAGATGTATGTCGAGGCGAACTACGCGTTTCACTTCGCCGTCTACCGCCAGTCCGGCTCGCCGACGATGTTCTCGATCATCGAAAGCCTCTGGCTGCAGGTCAGCCCGTTCTTCCATCTCCTCAGGGAATCCGGCAACTTCCGGATCTCCAACGATCACCACGCCAAGCTGTTTGAGGCGATGTCGAAGGGCGACGGCACGGCCGCCCGCGCCGCGATCACCAGCGACGTCAACGACGCCTACGCCATCCTTGCCACCCTCGTGTGAGCCGGTTCCCGCCGGCCCGGCGCCGCCCGGACGGCCCGAGTTCGGCGGCCGGACGCGCACAATGCATTGCGGTTTTCCGACAGGCGAAGCCGCTCCGGCGGTCGATCGCACGCGGTGGCCTGCTGCGCCCCTGTTCTGTTAGAATGAGTCGAGACGGGAGGGGTGGGCCTTCCGTCAGGCGGGAGGCGCACGCCGCGTCCCGCTCTCGAACAGACATCGGTCGAACAGCGGCGGGAGGCCGTGATTTACCGTGCTCGAGCAAACGCATGTCCCGTATCTGGTGGCCGCCTCGCTGGCGGTTTCCCTGATGGCGAGTTTCACCGGCCTGTCGCTGACGCACGGGATCGGCGCGCTGCCCAGCCCGCAGCGCAAGCTGAACGTCACCATGGCGGCGGTCGCGCTCGGCGGCGGCATCTGGTCGATGCATTTCGTCGCCATGCTGGGGATGCAACTGCCGGTTCTCTTCTACTACGACGCGCTGACGACGCTGGTCTCGGCGCTGGTGGCGATCCTCGTCGTCGGGGCGGCGCTGCTCGTCATGCACTTCAGGGCGCGAACGCCGGCGACGATCCTCGGCGCCGGCGCGATGGTCGGCCTCGGCATCGCTTTGATGCACTATATCGGCATGTCCGGCATCCAGCTCTGCCGGCCGGTCTATTCGCCGCCCGGCCTTTTTCTCGCATGGGGGGCCTCGGTGGTGCTCGGCGCCCTGTCCTTCTGGGTGATCTACAGCGACCGCAGCCGCCGCAACATCGTCTTCGGCACGCTCTGTCTCGGCTCCTCGGTCTTTGCCGTGCACTTCATCGCGATGGGCGGGACCGGATTTTCCGACGCCGCCGCGGGGGCGGCGGACGGCCCCCTCCTCGACAATGCGACGCTGGCGATGATCGTCACCGTGGCGGCCTTCGTGATCTGCGGGGCGTTCCTCCTCACCGGGGTGACGTTCTTGCCCGAGGACGGCGATCCGGCCGCTGCTCGACGAGACGCAGGGGAAGACGACGGGCGCCATCGCGGGCAGGACGCCGACCCCTCGCGCCGGATGCCGGCGCCGGCTCTCGCGGGCGTGTCGGCGCCGGCCTTCGGCGCGCTTCCGGGGGCCGTCGGCGACGGCCGGTCGGCGCCGATCGCCTTGGACCTTCTGCCGCAGCAGGAGCCGGAGCAGGCAGCCTCGAAGCCGGCGGCGGCGGCGGAGGCCCGGCCGGCCGTTGCGGTTCCCTTCGAAAAGGACGGGCGGACGATCTTCGTCGACCGGGCGGCGATCGCCGCGATCCGGGCGGAGGGGCATTACACGATCCTCTATGTCGGCGGCCAGCAGCTCTTCTGTCCCTGGTCGATCTCCGAGGCCGAGACCCGGCTGGCCGATCCGAACTTCGTGCGGGCCCATCGCAGCTACCTGATCAATGTCGGGCACGTGACAGGATTCGAACGGCACAAGGACAACGGCACCTGCTTCTTCGAAAAGACCCTGTCGCTCGGGAAGGTGACGGTCAGCCGCTCCCGGCTGCCCGCCGTCCGTCACGCCCTCGGCCTCTGATACGGTTTCCGGCAGATCACGTCGCGATGCCGGAAACAAAGACGCTCATTCGCCGCGCGGGCTTGATACGAGCCCCGGTCTGATAGAGCGGATCTCGTATGAGGCCCGACCTTCCCCGCGCCGTCAGGGCGAAGCCGCGGGGTCTCGGAGGAGGTCGGGCCGCCTTGGTCACGCAGGCATCGTGGCCGTCATGGCCATCATGGCCGCGGCCGGAAAACGTTTTGAAAAACAACGGTCAACGCCATGGCGGCGGGCGCCTGCGCAAGGCCCGGCGATGGCCGAGACGCCCGGCTTCGCATCTCGTGCAGCCATTTCGCATCTCGTGAAATGCCGCTCGCCGCTGGTTAGGAGGGTGCGGCGGACGCAGGCGCGCCTTCCTAGAATGACTCCGGAAAGGCGGCGAGACCGGGGGGAACCCGGCACCGCGGCAGCGAGGGAGGACGCGAGCATGATTCCGGCGGCATTCGAATATCACCGGCCGACCGACCTTCAGGCCGCGCTGGCGACGCTCCAAGAGTTCGGCGACGAGGCGCGGGTCATCGCCGGCGGCCACAGCCTCGTTCCGATGATGAAGCTGCGCATGGCGACGATCGGCCATCTCGTCGATCTCCGGGCGATCGCCGACCTGAAGGGCATCCGCATCGACGGTGCGGCGGTCCGGATCGGCGCCATGGTGACCCAGCAGGAACTGATCGCCGATGCGGCGCTCGCCCGCGCCGCTCCGATCCTGCGCGAGACGGCGCTGCAGATCGCCGACCCGCAGGTGCGCGCCGTCGGCACGATCGGCGGCAACGTCGCCAACGGCGATCCCGGCAACGACATGCCGGCGCTGATGCAGTGCCTCGATGCCAGTTTCTCCCTCGTCGGGCCGAATGGCAGCCGCGCGGTCAAGGCCCGCGAATTCTACGAAGCCGCCTATGTGACCGCCCGCGAGGACGACGAGATCCTCGTTGCCATCGACTTCGCGGCGCCGGGCGGCGGCTATGCCTACGAGAAGCAGAAGCGCAAGATCGGCGACTATGCGACGGCCGCCGCCGCGGTGACGATCCGGAAGGACGGCACGGCCTGCAGCGCCGCCTCCGTCGCGATGACCAACCTTTCCGACGTCCCGGTCTGGTCGAAGGCCGCCGGCGACGCGCTGGTCGGGAGCGCCTGCGGCCCGGCGGATGTCGGCAGGGCGGTGGCGGCCGCGCTCGCCGACATCGCGCCGACGGCGGACAACCGCGGACCGGCCGAGTTCAAGCGCCACGCCGCCGGCGTGGTCATCCGCCGCGCCATCGAGCGGGCCTGGTCGCGCGCCTGAGCTTTCGCAGGCGGGCGGCGATCGGCAACGGCCGGGCCGGCGGGAGGCCGCGACCGGACAATTCGGAGCGGCGCAGGGCCTTGGGCCGGCGGCTCCACGGGAGGAGATCCATGGCGAAGATGCAACTGAGGCTGACGGTCAACGGCGAGGCGGCGGAGCTCCTCGTCGAGCCGCGCGAACTGCTCGTTTACGTGCTGCGCGAAAGGCTCGGACTGACCGGCCCGCATGTCGGCTGCGACACCTCGCATTGCGGGGCCTGCACCGTCGACATGGACGGCCGCTCGGTGAAGTCCTGCACGGTCTTCGCCGCCCAGGCCGACGGCGCCGACGTCACCACCATCGAGGGGCTGGGAGCGCCGGGCGGGCTCAGCGTGCTGCAGCAGGCCTTCCGCGAGCATCACGGCCTTCAATGCGGCTTCTGCACGCCCGGCATGATCACCCGCGCCCACCGCTTCCTGCAGGAAAACCCCAATCCCAGCGAGGAGGAGGTGCGCTTCGGCATGGCCGGCAATCTCTGCCGCTGCACCGGCTATCAGAACATCGTCAAGGCGATCATGGCCGCCGCCGCCGAGTTGAACGCCGTCAGGGAGGCCGCAGAATGAACGAGATGGCGCCGATCAGCCGCGAGGAGCGGGTGGAGAAGCTGAAGGGCCTCGGCTGTTCGCGCAAGCGCGTCGAGGACGTCCGCTTCACGCAGGGCAAGGGCAATTACGTCGACGATCTGAAGCTGCCCGGCATGCTGCACGGCGACTTCGTGCGCAGCCCTTACGCCCACGCCCGGGTGAAGTCGGTGGACAAGAGCGCCGCCCTGGCGCTGCCGGGCGTCGTCGCGGTGCTGACGGCGGAGGATCTGGCACCGCTGAATCTCCACTGGATGCCGACGCTCGCCGGCGACAAGCAGATGGTGCTCGCCGACGGCAAGGTGCTGTTCCAGGGCCAGGAGGTCGCGTTCGTCGTCGCCTCCGACCGCTACGTCGCCGCCGACGCGGTGGATCTCGTCGTCGTCGACTACGAGGAACTCCCCGTGGTGACGGATCCGTTCAAGGCGCTGCAGCCGGACGCGCCGGTGCTGCGCGAGGATCTTCAGGGCCGGACCTCCGGCGCCCACGGCGATCGCCGGCATCACAACCACATCTTCCTGTGGGAGGCCGGCGACAAGGCCGCCACCGACGAGGTGATCGCATCGGCCGACGTCGTCGCCGAGGAGATGGTCTATTATCACCGGACCCATCCGTGCCCGCTCGAGACCTGCGGCTGCGTCGCCTCGATGGACACGGTCAACGGCAAGCTGACGGTGCACGGCACCTTCCAGGCGCCGCACGTGGTGCGCACCGTCGCCTCGCTGCTGTCCGGCATCGAGGAGCACAAGATCCGGGTGATCTCGCCGGATATCGGCGGCGGTTTCGGCAACAAGGTCGGCGTCTATCCGGGCTATGTCTGCTCGATCGTCGCCTCGATCGTCACCGGCCGGCCGGTCAAGTGGATCGAGGACCGGATGGAGAACCTGACGGCCACGGCCTTTGCCCGCGACTACTGGATGAAGGGGAAGATCGCGGCGACGAAGGACGGCAGGATCACCGGCCTTTCCTGCCACGTCACCGCCGACCACGGCGCCTTCGACGCCTGCGCCGATCCGTCCAAGTTCCCGGCCGGCTTCTTCCACATCTGCACCGGCTCCTACGACATTCCCGTCGCCCATGTCGGCGTCGACGGCGTCTACACCAACAAGGCGCCGGGCGGCGTCGCCTATCGCTGCTCGTTCCGGGTCACGGAGGCGGCCTATTTCATCGAGCGGATGATCGAGGTGCTGGCGATCGAGCTCGGCATGGACGCTGCCGAACTCAGGGCGAAGAACTTCATCCGCAAGGAGCAGTTCCCCTATCATTCGGCCCTCGGCTGGGAATACGATTCCGGCGACTACCACACCGCCTGGGACAAGGCGCTGAAGGCCGTCGGCTACGCGGATCTGCGCAAGGAACAGGCCGAGCGCGTCGAGGCGTTCAGGCGCGGCGAGACGCGAAAGCTGATCGGCATCGGGCTCACCCACTTCACCGAGATCGTCGGCGCCGGGCCGGTCAAGAACTGCGACATCCTCGGCATGGGCATGTTCGACAGTTGCGAAATCCGCATCCATCCGACCGGCTCGGCCGTGGCGCGGCTCGGCACGATCAGCCAGGGCCAGGGCCATGCCACCACCTTCGCCCAGATCCTTGCCTCGGAGATCGGCCTGCCGGCGGATTCGATCACCGTCGAGGAGGGCGACACCGACACGGCGCCCTACGGTCTCGGCACCTACGGCTCGCGCTCGACGCCGGTCGCCGGCGCGGCGACCGCCATGGCCGGCCGCAAGATCCGGGCGAAGGCCCAGATGATCGCCGCCTATCTCCTCGAAGTCCATGACGGCGACCTCGAATGGGACGTCGACCGCTTCGTGGTCAAGGGCGCGCCCGAGCGCTTCAAGACGATGAAGGAGATCGCCTTCGCCTCCTACAACCAGGCGATCCCGGGCGTCGAGCCGGGCCTCGAGGCGGTCAGCTACTACGACCCGCCGAACATGACCTACCCGTTCGGAGCCTATGTCTGCGTCATGGAGATCGACGTCGACACCGGGGTCCACGAGATCCGGCAGTTCTACGCCCTCGACGACTGCGGCACGCGGATCAACCCGATGGTGATCGAGGGCCAGGTCCATGGCGGCCTGACCGAGGCGCTGGCGATCGCGATGGGCCAGGAGATCGCCTATGACGAGATCGGCAACGTCAAGACCGGCACCTTGATGGATTTCTTCCTGCCGACGGCATGGGAGACGCCGCACTACACCACCGACTTCACCGAGACGCCGAGCCCGCACCATCCGATCGGGGCCAAGGGCGTCGGCGAGAGCCCGAACGTCGGGGGCGTGCCGGCCTTTTCCAACGCCGTGCACGACGCCTTCCGCCCCTTCGGCCTGAGGCAGTCGCACATGCCGCACGACCACTGGCGGATCTGGAAGATCGCCCGCGATCTCGGCCTGCATGGGTGACGGGCGGTGACGCCGAAGACGGTTCGCCGCGGCAGAGCCGCGGCGGGCAGGCGCCGAGCGCGACGCGCGCCGTCGCGAACCGTGGAGGTTCGCCGTGGCGCCCGTTTCACACCAGGAGCGGCTAAAGCAGCCCGACCATGACCGACTGGGAATCGTTGAAAGACGCGCTCGCGGCCGAGGGCTACATCGCCCCGGCGGACCTGACGATGGCGCTGTTCATCGCCCTGAAGCTTTCCCGCCCGCTGCTGCTCGAAGGCGCGGCGGGGGTCGGCAAGACCGAAGTCGCCCGGACCCTCGCCGCCGTCGAGAAGACGCGGCTCATCCGGCTGCAGTGCTACGAGGGCCTCGACGCCGCCCATGCCATCTACGAATGGAACTACCAGCGCCAGCTCCTGGCGATCCGCGCCGCGGCCGAAGGCGGCGAGACCGGCCGCAGCGTCGAGCGGCGGATCTTCTCCGAAGAGTTCCTGCTGCAGCGGCCGCTGCTCCAGGCGATCCGGCAGGAGACCCCGCCGGTACTTTTGATCGACGAGATCGACCGGGCCGACGAGGAATTCGAAGCCTATCTCCTCGAGGTCCTGTCCGACTTCCAGATCACCGTCCCCGAACTCGGCACCATCACGGCGACGAGCATTCCCCGCGTCATCCTCACCTCCAACGGCACGCGCGAGCTCTCCGACGCGCTGCGCCGGCGCTGCCTCTACGCCCATGTCGACTTTCCGAGCCGCGAGAGCGAACTGCGGATCCTCGCGGCGCGATGCCCGGCGGTCGAGCCGGCCCTCGCCGGGCAGATCGTCGGCTTCGTCCAGGCGCTGCGCAAGGAGGAGCTGGAGAAGACGCCGGGCATCGCCGAGATGCTGGATTTCGCCGCGGCGTTGGTCGGCCTCGGCGTCAACGATCTCGCCGCCGATCCGCGGGTGCTGCAGGCGACGCTCGTCACCCTCCTGAAGACCGAGGCCGACCGCGCAGCGGTTTCGAGCGAGGTGGCGCAGCGGCTGGCGGGCAGGGCGGCATGAGCCGGATCACCCGCTTTGCCGCCCGCGATCCCGGGCCCGCCGCCCGCCTCGCCGGCTTCATGGCGCATCTGAGGGACAACGGCCTGCGGCTCGGCGTTTCCGAGACCGAGACGGCGATGCGCGCCCTCGTCGAGGTGACGGCCGCCGACCCGCGCGAGGCGCGGCTTGCGCTGAAGGCCGTCTGCACGGGCTCTGCCGACGAGGCGGCGCGGTTCGACGACCTCTTCGACGCCTATTGGCGGAGTGACGGCCGCGTCCGCCGGAAGGTGGTGCGCGAGGAAGCCGCCAAGGAGCGCCAGCACACCCGCTCGTCGCAGGCGGCGGACGGCTTGCGGAGCGAAAGCGCCGGCAGCGCCCACGGTCCGGACGACGGGCGCGAGGATGGCGAGACCGCTGCGGAGGGGACCGGCCGGCTGATCGCCAGCCGCGTGCAGAACCTGATGCGGCAGGACCTGCGCGAACTGGTCGCGCCGGAGGACGTCGCCGCGGCCGAAAGGCTCGCGCGCCGGCTCGCCGCCGCGATCCGCGATCGCCGCTCGCGCCGCCGCCGCGCGGCCCGGGCCGGCGAGGCGATCGACTTTCGCCGCGTCGTGCGCCGGAGCCTTTCGACCGGCGGCGAGCCGCTGCACCTGCCGCGCCGCAGGCGCCCCGACCGCTCGGTACGGCTCACCGTCCTCTGCGACGTGTCGGGGTCGATGACCGCCTATGCGCGGGTCTTCCTCGCCTTCGTCGCCGGGCTGATCCGCGGCGAGAAGACGGCCGACGCCTATCTCTTCCACACCCGCCTCGTGCGGATCACCGAGGCGCTGCGCGACGACGATCCGCTGCGGGCGCTGAACCGGCTGACGCTGATTTCCGACGGCTTCGGCGGCGGCTCGAAGATCGCCGCCAATCTCGACCGTTTCGCGCGCAGCTATGCCCGCCGCCTCGTCAATGCCCGCAGCGTGGTGATCGTCATGTCGGACGGCTACGACACCGACCCGCCGGAGGCGATGACGGCGGCGCTGAGGCGGCTGAAGCGGCGCGGCTGCCGGATCGTCTGGCTCAACCCGCTCGCCGGCTGGCGCGGCTACGCGCCGGTGGCGCGCGGCATGGCGGCGGCGATGCCGAGCCTCGATCTCTTCGCGCCGGCGAACACGCTTGCCGCTCTCGCCGCGCTGGAACCGGAATTTTCACGGCTGTGAGGTGGCGGTCATGACGATCTCGTCCTTCGATGAACGGGCTGCGGCGCTGCGGGCCGCCGGCGTTCCCTTCGCCATCGCCACCGTCGTGCGCACGGTCGACGCCACTTCGGCCAAGCCCGGCGCCAAGGCTCTCGTCCTCGGCGACGGGACGATCGCCGAGGGTTGGATCGGTGGCGGCTGCGCCCGCGGCGCCGTGTCACGGGCCGCCGAGGCGGCGCTCTCGGACGGCACGCCGCGCTTCGTCAGCCTGCGGCCGGAGGAACTGCTGAACGCCGAGGGCCGGTCGCATGGCGAGGAGAGCCAGGGCATCCGCTTCGCCCGCAGCCGCTGCCCGTCCAAAGGCTCGATGGACGTCTTCGTCGAGCCGGTCGCCCCGCCGCCGGAACTCGTCGTCTGCGGCGAGAGCCCGGTGGCGCTCGCCTTGTGCGAACTCTCCGCACGGCTCGGCTTTTTCCGGATGCTCTGCGCCCCGGGTCTTTCGGAAGAGCGCATGCCGCCGGTGGAGCGGAAACGCGACGGCTTCGATCTCGACGGCGCGAGCGGGTCGCGGCGCTACGTCGTCGTCGCGACGCAGGGCAAGGGCGACGAGGCGGCGCTGACGGCGGCGCTCGCGGCAAAGCCCTCCTACGTCGCCTTCGTCGGCAGCCGCCGAAAGTTCCAGGCGCTGCGCGATCGCCTCGCGGCGAACGGCGTCGCCGCGGCGGAGCTCGACCGGGTCCGTTCGCCCGCCGGGCTCGACATTTCGGCGATCACCCCGGACGAGATCGCGCTGTCGATCCTCGCCGAGATCGTCGCGGAACGGCGCGCGCGGCCGGATTCGCGAAACCCGCTGCGCCGCGGCGATGAGGCGGGAGCGGCGTAGAAAAGGACGTTTCTCTCTCTCTCTCTCTCTCTCTCTCTCTCTCTCTCTGCCGGTCTGCGCATCGCGGTTTCCGGGAACGGATTCCGACATCAGGCCGGCGCCGTCGCGACCAGCGGGACGTATTGATGCGGCTGGCGCATCAGGACGAGGTCCTTGCGCCTGACGACATGGGTGGGATAGGCGCCGCCGAGCGAGCTGGTATCGATTTCGGCGACCGCCAGCGCGTCGTTGCCCGAGACGATGGCTTCCTGCCGCGGGAAGAGGAAGGTGTCCGGCCCGAAGACCCCGCTGACGCCGGCATATCCCTTTGCCGGATCAAAGACGTTGGCGAAGGCGAGATAGCAGTTGTTCTCGCCGGCCCGCACCCGGAACGGATGATAGTGGTGGGGATCCGCGCCGGTGGGGATGGGGGCCGGCTGGGCGACGGCGGTGCCGGCATGGTCGCGCCAGAAGCGTCCGTGGACGGCCGCCGGACAGGCGATGACGTCGCAGCCCTTCAGAGCGAGCACGCGGCCGGCCTCCGGAAAGGCCGCGTCGTGACCGATCAGAACGCCGAGCCTGCCGAAGGGCAGGTCGAACACCCCCCAGTCCTCGCCGGGGCTCGCCCAGCCCTGGTCGGATGCCGCCCGATGCAGCTGGCGGTAATTGCCGAGAAGGCCGCCCGGCCCGGCGAGCGCCGCGCTGTTGTAAAGGCATCCGCCCGCCCGCTCCGCATAGCCCGCGACGATGAACAGATCGAGTGACGCCGCGAGCGTTGCGAGGCGGGCGAGGTCTTCGCCGGCGAACGGCACCGCCGTCTCGGCGGGATCGGCAAGGCCGGTCAGCGCCCGTTCCGGCAGGACGAGAAGCTCGGCGCCCGCGTCCCTCGCCCGTTCGGCGAGGCCGGCAATCGTCTGAAGATTGGCCGCGATTTCGGGGGCGGGGGAAAATTCGGCGACGGCGACCCTGGCCTTTCGGCCCTTCGGCAGCGGCTGGTGACCGTAGAGGGAGAAGAAGTCGCCGGGATTCCAGGTAAAGGTGTTGGTGGCGAGCTCCTTGTAGAGGTCCGGCCGGCGCTGCTCGAAGACCTTCTCGCCGCCGACGCGGCGCGTGCGGGCCCGCTCCGGATCGATCGTCGCGGTGATCACCCCGTCGCCGCCGTCGATCACTGCCAGCGTCTCGGCTCCCGGCCCGAGGATGCAGCTGCCGCCGGAGAACTGGACGCCGCGTTCGAGGCCCCAGCGGTTGCTCTCGACGAGATAGCAGCCGTTCTCCTCGGCGCGCTGGATCCAGTAGGGGGCGGGCGTGCGCTCGGCCAGCCAGTTGGAGATGTGGCAGATGACGTCCGCTCCGGCGAGCGCGACGAGGCGCGCGGTCTCGACGAAGTGGATGTCCATGCAGATGAGGAGCGCGATCCGGCCGAGCGGCGTCTCGAAAACCTGGTGGCCGTGATCGCCGTTGGCGGCCCATTTCGGCTCGGAAATGTAGGGATGGGTCTTGCGGTGGGTGCCGAGGACGCCGTCCGGGCCGATCAGCACGGCGCTGTTGTAGTAAAGGCCGGTCGTGTCGTCGATCTCCGGCATGCCGATGACGATGTGGCAGTCTCGGCGCCCGGCGATCTCGGCGAAGCGGTCGGTGGTCGGGCCGGGCACCCGTTCGACGTGAGGTGCGACCTCGGCGCGGTCGTACCAGCAATAGCCGGTCGTTCCCATCTCCGGGGTGACGATCAGCCTCGCGCCGGCATCGGCGGCTTCCTCGACCAGCCGCGCCAGCGCCTCGACGTTGCGCGGCTTGTCGCCCATGACCGGCTCGAACTGGACGGCGGCGGCGGTGAAGGGAGCGGTCATCGCGAACTCCGGCAAAGCCTTTCCTGTCGCTCGCCGGGGCGAGACGCCGGAAACGTTTGGATGGACGGGCCGGGCGATCCGCAAACCGCCCGGCGGACGGTCAGCGGGCAATCCCCGAGATCGACTTCAGGATAGATGCGCCGACGGTGTATTTCGGGTCGACCATGTTGCCGAGCCGGATCCGTCCGCACTGGGTGAGCAGCATGTAGGCGTCGATCTCCTCGAAGCCGAAGTCCCTGGCCATCCAGCGGATCAGCTCGCGATAGGCGCCCCTTGCGGCATCCTCCATCGGCCGGGCCGAGCCGATGGTCATGTAGAATTTCTCGTTCTCGAGCCGCGGCGTCCTGATCGTCCAGCCCTTGATCAGGTCGACGCGCAGGGTCGTCACGGTCGGATGCTCGATGGCGACGCCGCAGAGCTCGCCGTCCCCTTGCGCGGCGTGGCAGTCCCCGACGTAGAGATAGGCGCCTTCGGTGTTGACCGGCAGATAGATCACCGCGCCCGGCGCGACGTCGGGCAGGTCCATGTTGCCGCCGTAGTAGTCCGGGACCAGCGAGGAGATCGCCTCGATCTCCGGCGCCGTGCCGATCGTGCCGATGAACGGCTCGTAGGGCAGGGTGATCCTGTCGTTCCAGACCGTGCCCTTCTCCGCGGTGATCTCCAGCTTCTTGACCCGCTCCGGCAGGGGCGTGGTCAGCATCGCGGTGTCGGCGGTCGGCACCAGGCCGCCGAATTCCGGCATGATCACCGTGGTGCCGCGCGGCTGCGGCCCGCGCGGGACGACGCTCTCGATATAGACCGCCAGGCAGTCGCCCTTTTCCGCGCCGTTGACCCAGATCGGCCCGTTTTGCGGGTTCAGATAGGGGAAGTTGAGGATCTCGCTCGGCTTGTCGGTCTCGGCCTTGATCGCCCCCTCGAAGGCGTCGTGGGTCTCGGCCGAGACGACGGCGCCGGGATCGATCGTCAGCACCGGCTCCACATAGGCGCCGTAGACGTAGTGATACTTGCCCTGGCTCGCCTCGGTGATCGAATGCGTCGCGCCGGCTTGGCCCTTGGCGACGCCCTTGCGGGCCATGATGGAATCGTCGAACCAGCTCACGGGTGTTTCCTCTTCAGGCTTGAGTTGTCGTCGAGCGCGGCGGATCGCCGTCGGGCGCCCGCGGTCGGACGGCCGACCGGCGGGTCAGACCGCAAGGTAGCGCCGCACCGCATCGCGGTCCTCCAGAACGTCGGCGCCGATCTCGGCGGTGATCCGTCCCTTGTCCATGACGTAGCAGCGCTGCGCCATGGCGCGGATCATGTCGAGGTTCTGCTCCACGAAGACGACGGTGATGCCGGTCTTCTCGTTCAGTTCCACCATGATCCGCGCGATGTCCTGGACGATGTTCGGCTGGATGCCCTCGGACGGCTCGTCGAGGAGGATCAGCGACGGCGCGCCGATCAGCACGCGGCCGATCGCCAGCTGCTGCTGCTGGCCGCCGGAGAGCGTGCCGGCGCGCTGGTTGCGGCGCTCCTTCAGGATCGGGAAATAGCCGTAGACCTGCTCGAGCCGCTCCGCGACGCTGGTCTCGCCGCGCCCCCCGGCGTCGATCGAGCGGCCGACCAGAAGGTTTTCGGCGACGCTCATGCGCGGGAACACGTCGCGCCCCTGCGGCACGTAGCCGATGCCGAGCCGGGCGCGGCGATGCGCGGGGACGGCGTCCAGCGTCTCGCCCCTGAACAGCACCGAGCCGCGGTCGCAGGGCAGGAGACCGATCAGGCTCTTCATCAGCGTCGACTTGCCGACGCCGTTGCGCCCGATCACGGCGACGATCTGGCCCTCGAGGATGTCGAGGTCGACGCCCTGCAGAACCGGCTTGCCGCCATAGCCGGACCACAGGCCGATGGTTTCCAGGAGAACTTCCCTACGCATGGCCGGTCTCGCCCAGATAGATCGCCGCGACGCGCTCGTCGGCGACGATCTCGTCGATCGTGCCCTGCGCGAAGACCCGGCCGAAGTGGAGCACCGTGACGCGCTGCGCGATCTGTCGCACGAAGGCCATGTCGTGCTCGACCGCGAGCACGCTGACGCCATCGGCGTTCAGGGCCTGCACCATCTCGCCGGTGGCGTGGGTCTCGTCCGGGGTCATGCCGGCCGTCGGCTCGTCGAGCAGCAGGAGCTTCGGCTTCAGCGCGATTGCCATGCCGATCTCCAGCCACTGTTTCTGCCCGTGGCTGAGCGAACCGGCGAGCTGGCCTGCGGCGTCCTTCAGCTTCAGGAACTCCAGCAGCCGGTCGATCTCCTCGTTGAGGGAGTGGCCGCTCAGATGGTCCTGAAGCGCGATCTGGAGGTTCTGGCGGACCTTCAGCGCCTTGAAGATGCCGGGCACCTGAAACTTCACGGAAATCCCGCGGCGGATCCGCTGATAGGACTTCGCCCGGGTGATGTCGGCGCCGTCGTAGAGGATCGCGCCGCCGTTCGGCAGATGCTCGCCGAGGACGAGGCGGAAGAAGGTGCTCTTGCCGGCGCCGTTCGGCCCGATCAGGCAGTGGACCTCGCCCGGCTGCATCGAGAAGTCGACATTGTCTGTGACGTGCAGGCCGCCGAACCACTTGTCGAGGCCGCGGGTCTGAAGGATCGCCATCAGCGCGCCTCCCGCGCCTTGCGGCGCTTCAGCCCGCGCGAGAACAGGGAGCCGATGCCGATGATGATGCCGGACGGGGCGGCGGGCACGGTGACGACGAGGAGGAAGCCCATGGCGACCAGCGCATACTGGCTGCCGTAGATCGTCAGCGCCTGGAAGCCGGCGAGCACGAGGAGCGTGCCGAGCAGCGTCGTCGTCAGGTCGCTGCGCCCGCCCACGGCGACCCAGACGATCGGCAGCGCCGCCTGCGTCATGCCCATGGAGGAGGGGGTGATGTAGTTGCCCCAGGCCGTGTAGAGGACGCCCGAGAGGCCGGCCAGCGCCGAGCCGACGACGAAGCCGCCGAGCTGGTACCTGCGGATGTCGTAGCCGAGCATCTCGGCGCGCTGCGGGTTCTCGCGGATCGCCACCAGCACGTTGCCGAAGCGCGAGTTCACCACCATGCGCAGGGCGAGATAGACGAGGACGAGCAGCGCCAGCGTCAGATAGTAGAGCGGCACGTCGGGATAGAGCACGACGTCGCCGCCCGGCCAGGGGATCGTCAGCGAGGGCATGTTGCCCATGCCGTTGAAGCCGTTCAGCCGCGCCGATCCGATGTGCCATTCCGGCCCGGCGGTCTGCGACATGAAGCGTTCGAGGACCAGCGTCACCGACAGGGTCACGATGCCGAGGAAGACGCCGCTGATGCGGCCGAAGAACAGGAAGTAGCCGAGGACGGCGGCGAACAGCGCCGCGATGAGCGTTGCGAGAACGAGCGAGACGAAGGTGAAGCCGTAGGCGTCGCCGAAATTGATCGTCAGGACGCCGTAGGCATAGCCGGCGACCCCGAAGAAGGCGGTCTGGCCGAAGGAGAGGGCGCCGCCATAGCCCCAGATCAGGCTGAGGCCCAGCGCCATGAAGGCCCAGTTGAAGAAGTAGACGTTGTTGCCGACGTCGTAGCCGTCGGCGAACAGCGGATAGATGCAGGCAAGCGCCAGGACGACGACGAAGCCGGACCAGAAGGCCGGGCCCTTGCCGAGGGTCTGCGGCCCTTCGAGCAGCCGCAGCGCCGAGCCGAGGGAGGAATGCGACGGCACGTCAGGCCCTTTCACGCAGGATGAAGCCGGTCAGCCCGCGCGGCAGGACGCGGATGACGATGATGACGGCGACCAGAAGGCCGATCTGGCCGGCGAGCTGTCCCTCCCACGAGGTGAGCGCCGCCTTGACGACGGCGAGGATGGCGGCCGCCGGGGCGGTTCCGAGAAAGATGTCTGCGCCGCCGACCACGACGGTGACGAAGGCCTCGACCACGAAGGCCGATCCCATGGTCGGGACGAGCGTCATGGTCGGCGCGTAGAGCCCGCCGCACAGGCCCGCGAGCCCCGCGCCGAGGCCGAAGGTCAGGCTGTAGACCAGCGAGGTGTTGACGCCGAGCGCCTCGGCGATGTGCGGCACCTGGATGGTCGCCCGGGCGAGGATGCCGAAGCGCGTGCGGGTGAAGATCAGCCACAGCACGGCGAGCGTCGCGACCGCCGCCGCCATCAGCACCAGGCGGTAGACGGAATAGCCGTAGCCGCCGACCTCGATGCTGCCGAAAGGCGTGCCGGTGCCCTGCATGGTGGAGCCGAGCAGGATGAGGGTGCCCTGGGTGGCGATCATCGAGACGCCCCAGGTGACGACGATCGTGTCGAGCGGCCGGTCGTAGAGATGCCGGATGATCGCGCGTTCGAGCAGCATGCCGACGGCGCCGGCGACGAGGGTTCCGAGAAGGATGGAGACCGGCAGCGGCACGCCGAGATGGGTGGCGCTGGTCGAGACGTAGGCGCCGCACAGGATGAACTCGCCATGGGCGAGATTGATGACCCCCATCATGCCGAAGATCACCGCGAGGCCGCAGGCCGACAGGACGAGGAAGGCGAAGGCGTCGCCGGCCTGATAGGCGAAGGAAAAGAGACTGCTCAGGAAATCCATGCCGCACCCCGATCGCATTGCCGGAGGCCGGATGCGGGACGATCACGCCCCGCATCCGGCCGCGGATCAGCCGCCCGACTTCTTCGGGTTGTCGGAAGGCGTGTACTGGGCTTCCGGATTCTCCTTGGTCAGGTCGCAGCCGACCTCGCCGAGCCAGTAGGGCTTGATGTCGTCCCAGACCTTCGGGAAGGAGATCGAGTGGTCCTCGTTGACCTTCGCCAGATAGATCGTGTGCGACATGTGCTGGCTCTTCGGGTCGATGCAGACATGGCCTTCCGGCGCGTCCATGCAGACGTCGCCCTCTGCGATCACCTTGCGGATCGCGTCATGGTCGGTGGAGTGGGCGCGCTCGACCATCTGCTTGTAGAGATAGACGGCGATGTAGGAGTTCTCGGCTTCCTGGTTGATGTAGGGCTCGTCCGGGAACTTCTTGTGCCACTTCTCGACGAAGGCCTTCGAGGCCGGATTGTCGACCTCCTCGATCCAGTTCGTCGTGACGTACATGTTGGCGAGCGACGGCGGCTTGAAGCGCTTGTGCTCGTAGCCCTGGCCGACATTGACCGAAGAGGCCATCGGGACGTGGAGGTTGGCCGAGACCGCCTGTTCGTAATAGGAGGCCTGCGCGGTGCCGACGAGCAGCGTCACCAGGAAGTCGGGCTTGGCCTTCTGGATGTTCTGGATGGTCTGCGAGAACTGCGAGACGCCGAGCGGGATGAACTCCTCGCCGGCCATCGTGCCGCCGTTCTCCTTGACGATGTCGCGCACCCATTCGGCCGAGATCTGGCCGAAATTGTAGTCGGCGGCGATCGTATAGACGTTCTTGCCGAACTTCTCCATCATGTAGGGGATCAGCGTCGAGAACTGCTGTTCGGGCACGGCGCCGGTGACGATCATGTTGGCGTCGCAGACGCCGCCTTCATACTGGTTGTTGTAGAAGGCGAGGCCCTTGAACTGGTCGACGATCGGCCGGTAGGCCTCGCGCGAGGCCGAGGAGAAGCCGGCGAAGACGACGTCGACCTTATCGCGCTGCAGGACGCGGCGCATGAACTCCTGATAGCGGCGGTTGTCCGACTGGGTGTCGTAGATGTCGAGCTCGAGCTTGCGCCCGTCGATCCCGCCGGCGGCGTTGATCTCGTCGGCCGCGAGCTGGATGCCGTGGACCTTGCCGATGGTCGCGACGGCGAAGTCGCCGGACTGGTCTTCGAGGACGCCCATCTTGATCGGCCCCTTCTCCTCGGCGATCGCCGCCCCGGAAAGAAGCAATAGGGTCCCTAGCGCCGCAAGGACGCCTGATGCTCTGTCTTGCATGATCGTCTCCGTTTCGGGTTATTCCGCGGACCGGCTCATCAAAGGGCCGTCGGCTCCGCTCTCGGACAGCGCCGCGCTCCGTTGCACGACGAACTGGCAGTAGGCTTCGATGCTGAGGCGCGCCTGCATGCTTTCCCGGCGCAGGATCGCGAAGGCCGCGTCGTCGTCGTCGAGGCCGCGCTCGCGCATCAGCTTCAGCACCGCCTTGATGACGAAGCGGCGCTGGCGCCGGCGCGTCTCGTGCGCACCGATCGCGGCGAGTTGATCCGCCTTGGCCGCGTGTTCGTTGACCGCGAGGTAAAGGGCCGAGAACACCGAGCCGGCATAGACGGGCTTGGCGAGAAAGGCCGTCGCTCCGGTCTGCATCAGCGCGCGCAGGCGGCTCGGCGCCTCGACGCCGACCAGCCCGACCACCGGCACGCGCGGCATCGGGCCGGACCCGTCGGAAAGCGGCAGGACCGGCGCCCGCGCCAGATCGCCGTCGACGAAGAGCACGACCTCCGCCGCCTGCAGCGGTTCCTGCGACAGGTCGGCCGCCTCGTCTTTGGTCGGGCGGTGGCTGACGGTGAGGCCGAGCCGGCCGAGCGTCGCGGTCAACGTGGCGATCGCCCGGTCGTCGTTGGAGACGAGGATGGCGCGTCGATGGCTGAAGTTCTGGACGAAGCGGCCCGGCACCATCACACCACCCTCAGCATCGGCCGCTGCGCCACGACTTCGAGCGGCGCGGCGGCATGCACCAGATAGGGGTCGGGGCGAACCGGACGTTCCGCCTCGACGAGGATGTCGAACTGGCCGTCGGCCCGGGAGCGGCCGATGCGCGGCGTGAGATAGCAGTGCATCGTCTCGGGATCGATCGTCACCCGGCCCTGCGGCGCCTCGAGCGACTGGCCGGCGAGCGCCGCCTTGACCGCGGCGAGGTCGCCGCCGCCGGCGTCGCGCAGCGCCTTGGCGAGGAAGCGGACGGCGATGTAGGCGGCTTCCGCCTCGGCCGAAACCGTCGGTCCGTCCGGAAAGCTCCGCTGGTAGCCGGCGACGAAGGCGCGGTTCACCGGCGTCGCGATCGTGGCGAAATAGACGCTGGAGGACAGGTGCCCGTCGACCGCCCCCGGGCCGATCTCGGCAAGTTCCGGCTCGGACAGATTGCAGCTCGCGATGGGAAAGCGGGTCTTCTGATCGATGCCGCGGGAAAGGCAGGCCTGGCGGAACTGGCGGAAGAAGGCGTAGGCGGACTGGCCGATCAACGCGTTGAAGACGAAGTCCGGGTTCGCCTCGAAGATCGCTTCGATGATGGCGGAAAAGTCGGTCTCGCCGACCGCGAAATAGCGCTCCGCCAGGACCTTGCCGCCGCGCTGCGTGACGTCCTCGCGCAGCACCCGGTTGCTCTCCCAGCCCCAGATGTAGTTCGAGCCGACGCAGAACGCCTTCCTGCCGAAGCGCGACACGAGATAGTCGACCAGCGGCGACATGTGGTGGTTGGGCGCCGTGCCCGTATAGACGACGTTGGCCGAGCTCTCGAAGCCCTCGTAATGCGCCGGATACCAGAGCAGGGCGTCGCGCTTTTCGAAGATCGGGATGACGTCCTTGCGGCTCGACGAGGTGTAGCAGCCGACGACGTGGCGGATGCCGGCGTCGAGCATCGCCTCCACGGCCGGCGCGTAGGCGGAAAGGACGCTGGCGGGATCGACGATGGTGGGAACGAGTTCGACGCCGGACGACCGGTCCCGGTTGACCTCGTCGCAGGCCATCAGCGCGCCGTTCAGCATCGTCCGCCCCACCGTGCCGTAGGAGCCGGTGGCGGAGAACAGGATGCCGATCGGATAGCGGACGGTCGCCATTTCGAGCACTCAACGGAAAGCCCCCGCCAGCACGACGTGCTGCCAGGGCGACATTGCCAGAAATCATGAAGGATCGTCGTCGGCGCGATTTTGAGCAACGCTGCTCTGCGCACAGGTTTTAGGCTGCCGGGTTTGCCGAGGCTTGTCAAGCGGCTGCCGTCGGCAAATTTCGTCGTGCCGGCAGCGCTTGCGTCCGGCGCCGAAATCTGCCCGGATCACGCATGTGCGGGCGCGGTCGGGGCGATTTCCCGGCCTCCGACGCTTCCTTGTCGGGAAAGGGCTGGTCATGGACCTGAAGTTGCAAGGCCGCAAGGCGATCGTCACGGGCGGCACCAAGGGGATCGGGCTCGCGATCGCCGAGACGCTCGCGGCCGAGGGCGCCTCGGTGGCAATCTGCGCGCGCAGCAAGGCGGATGTCGACGCCGAAGTCTCGGCGCTTTCGGCCAAGGGCGTCGTCGCGACCGGCAAGGCGGTGGACGTCGCCGACGGGCCGGCGCTGGCGGCCTTCGTCAAGGAGGCGGCCGAGGCGCTGGGCGGGCTCGACATCGTCGTCGCCAATGTCAGCGCGCTCGCGGTCGGCGCCGACGAGGAGAGCTGGAAGAAGGGCTTCGAGACCGACCTGATGGGCACCGTCCGGCTGGTCGCCGCGGCGATGGAGTTCCTGGAAAAGAGCGATGCCGCGTCGATCGTCACGATCTCCAGCGTCTCCGGCCGCGAGATCGACTTCGCCGCCGGCCCCTACGGGGCGTTCAAGGCGGCGCTGATCCATTACACCCAGGGCCTTGCCTACAATCTGGCAGCGAAGAACATCCGGGCGAATTCCGTCTCGCCGGGCAACACCTATTTCGCGGGCGGCGTCTGGAACCAGATCGAGACCGGCAATCCGGAGTTGTTCAAGGCGTCGCTGGCGCTCAATCCGACGGGCCGGATGGCGACGCCGCAGGAGATCGCCAACGGCGCCGTGTTCCTCGCCAGCCCCGCCGCGAGCTTCATCACCGGCACCAACCTCGTCATCGACGGTGCGCTGACCCGCGGCGTCCAGTTCTGACCGGGACGCGGCAGGCAGCCACGAGAGGCCCCGGCAGGTCGGCCTGAAGGTCCGGCGGTGGTCCGCAGCGCCGCACAACGCCGCGGGTCACGGCAGCGCCGCTTCCGCCTCGGCCGGGCCGGCCCTCGACGATGCGGACAGCCGTGTCGCACGGGGTCGTTATCCGGAAAGGTGACGCACGGCGATCGCCGTCGCGGCGGCGCGGTTTTCGACGCCGAGCTTCCGGAAAACCACTTCGAGGTGTTTGTTCACCGTCCGCGGGCTGAGCTTCAGGATATCGGCGATGTCCCGGTTCGCCTTGCCGCGCGCAAGCCACAACAGCACCTCGGCCTCGCGGGCGCTGACGCCGAGCTGCGCCTGCAGGGTCTCGACCTCCTCTTTCGCGCCTTCGCGGGCGATGCGCAGGAGAAACTCCTTCTGGCCCAGCCGGCCGATCACCGCTGCGGAAAGTTCGTCCGACAGGGTGAACGTCGCGCCGACGCGCAGCCGGTCGCGGGAGATCGCCAGCGCTCTTTCATGGGCGGTCCCGTCCTTCGCCAGGAGTTCGCGGGCCTGAAGCGTCGCCCAGAGGATCTCGCCGGTTCCGTTGGTCGCGAAGAGATGCCGTCCGGTCGTATCGAGCGCCATGCGGGTCGAACGGCTGACCTTGGCGTTCTGGCTGTGCACGCCGATCCGCGCGACGAGTTCTTCCGGCTTGATCGGCTTGGTCACGTAGTCGACTCCGCCGACGGCGAAGGCGCGCACGATATGCTCGGTCTCGCTGAGGCCGGTCATGAAGATCACCGGAATATCGGCGATCCTGTCGTTCGCCTTCATGCCGAGTGTCGCGGCAAAACCGTCCACGCCCGGCATGACGGCGTCCATGAGGATCAGGTCTGGGGTGGTGCGCTCGGCGATCGCGATGGCGCGCGCGCCGTCGGTCGCCACGAGAACCGACATGCCGCTCGCCTCGAGTGTCGCCACGAGGAAGCTCGCCTCCTCCGGCGAATCGTCGACCACCAGGATGACCAGGCGTCCGTCGGTGCGGTCAGTCGCCATCTCCGCCCCCCGCGATGAGGCTGAGGCAGGCGCCGAAATCGAGGCGACCGAGATGGTCGCGAAGCCGCGAGACCACCCGGCCGGCATCGGCGTTGCGGCTGGCGATGACGTCGAGCCTTGCATGAATCCCCCTCACATAGCCGATATCGATCAGCGTGATCAGTTCGGCGCGCTCGTCGGTTGTCAGATGCGCTTGGCATGCTGCCGCGAAGTCGCGGTCGTCGTCTTCCGGCAAGGCCGCCTGTTCGCCCGCGAAACGCCATTTCACGGCGAGCGCCCGGGCGATGACGTCGAGAAGCGCCGGGATCGACAAAGGCTTGGCGATCCAGTCGTCGTAGAGATGGCGGTCGCGGGCCGGCGGCCGGGCGCTCGCCGAGAGCATGACGATCGGAACGCCTGGGCTCTGCTCGCGCGCCGCCTTCGCCACCTCCCAGCCGTCGATTCCCGGCATGTTGATGTCGAGGAGATAAAGATCGGGCTTGCAGAGCTTGGCCATGCGCAGGCAGGTCTCGCCACTTTCCGCCGTCAGCACCTTGAAGCCGAGGGGCGAGAGGATCTCCTCGACCAGCTGCCGGTGGACAGGCTCGTCGTCGGCCGAGAGGATGGTGCGGGGCGGGCCTTCGTAGCCGACGATGCGCTGCTTCTTCTCCTTTGCCGCGACGTCCTCGGCGACGGAGCCGAGCATCAGCCGGACGTGGAAGGCGGAACCCTGGCCGAGTTCGCTCTCGACCTGGATGTCGCCGCCGAGAATCTCGGCAAAGAGCTTGGTGATGGTCAGGCCAAGACCCATGCCGGGGGTCGCCCGTTTGCCTTCGATGCGCTCGAAGGGCTCGAAGATGCGTTCCAGATCCGGCTTGGAGATGCCGGGCCCCGTGTCCATGACCGAAAGGGCGGCGATCTGGTTGCGATAGCGGACGCGAAAGCGGATGGTCCCGGTCTCGGTGAACTTGATCGCATTGGACAGCAGGTTGATGAGGATCTGGCGCACCCGCTTTTCGTCGCCGCGCACATGGGTGGGCAGGAGCCCGTCGGCCTCGTAGACGAAGTCGAGCCCGGCATTGCCGGCCTGCAGCCGGAACATCTCGACGATCTGGTTGAGAAGCTGGCCGAAATTGAAGACGTCGTTGTAGATCTCGATCTTGCCGGCTTCGATGCGTGAGATGTCGAGCAGACCGTCGATCAGGCCGGCCAGATGTTCGCCGCTGCGGCGGATGACGCTCAGGCCCTCGCGGTGCTTTCCGATCGTCGCGGGGTCGTCCTCCAGGATCTGGGCGAAGCCGAGGATCGAGTTGAGCGGCGTGCGCAGCTCGTGGCTCATGCCGACGACGAAGCGGGTCTTGGCGAGGCTCGCGGCTTCCGCCCGCTCCTTGGCGAGCTGCAGTTCGGCGTCGGTCGAGCGGTGCGCCTCGATTTCCTGGGTGAGGAGCAGGGTCTGGCGGCTCGATTCCTCCTGGGCGACGCGCCGGCTCTCATGGGCGAGGACCAGCAGCCAGGAGGCGATGCCGATCAGGATGACCAGCACGATGAACACCTGGACGAGGACGAGCGCCGAGGTTCCCGGATCGGCCTGGCGCGACAACGTCGTCTGGAAATGGATCAGCGAAAGCGCCGCCGCGCTCAGTCCGATCAGGATGGAAAACACCGCGAGATAGTGGCCCTGCGGCGAATCGACAAAGCCTGCAAGCCGTTGCGAGATCCGCTGCCGCAGGCCGTCGACGATCTGCTCGCGCACCCGGCTGCCGGTCTTGCAGAGATCATGGCAGCGTGCGTCGAGCGAACAGCAGAGCGAGCAGATCGGCCCGGAATAGGCAGGACAGAAGGCCATGTCTTCAGGCTCGAAGTCGTGCTCGCAGATGCAGCATGCGATGGTGTCGAGCCCGGCCCAGTCCTGGCGCGGCCGTCGCGCGATGTAGAAGCGGCCGCCGGTCAGGAGAGCGATCAGCGGTGCGGCGAGAAACGCAGTGGTCAGCGCGGCATAGACGGCGAGCGCCGCCGGCTCTTCGCCGAACAGCCCCGTATGCAGCGTCACCCCGACGAAGATGCCGGCGCCCATGGCGCCGAAGCCGACCGGATTGATGTCGTAGAGATGGGCGCGCTTGAACTCGATGTGCCGCGGAGAGAGCCGTAGCGGCTTGTTGACCACGAGATCGGCGACGAGCGGCGCAACCCAGGAAACGGCGAGAATGGCGTAGAGGCCGAGGATCTCCTCCAGCGCCTTGAGAATCCCCATTTCCATCAGAAGAATGGAGATGGCGACGTTGAACACCAGCCAGACGACCCGGCCGGGATGGCTGTGAGTGAGCCGCGAAAAGAAGTTCGACCAAGCGATCGAGCCGGCATAGGCGTTGGTGACGTTGATCTTCATCTGCGCCACGACGACGAAGATGCCGGTGAGGGCGACGGCAAGTGCCGGATTGGCGAAGAGCCGGTCGTAGAGCGCCTCGTACATCAGCGTCGGCTGCTGCGCGCTCGCCGGCGCGACGCCCTCTCCGATCAAGAGGATCGCGAGGATCGACCCGGCGAGGATCTTCACCGCGCCGATGAACGTCCAGCCGGGCCCGCCGGCGATCAGCGCGCTCCACCAGGCGAGGTGCCGGCCCGGCGTGCGGCGGGGCAGGAAGCGCAGATAGTCGACCTGCTCGCCGATCTGCGCGGTCAACGCGAAGAGGATCGCCGAGGCGCCGCCGAACAGAACGAGGTCGAAGCCGCCGTCGCCGCCGCGCCGTCCCGCATGGCTCGTCCATTCGGCGATCGGAAGGTCGCCCCGCCAGGCGAGATAGGCGAAGGGCAGGAAGTTGAGCACCAGCCAGAGCGGCTGAGTCCAGGCCTGGAACCGGCTGATCAGCCTTATGCCGAGCGTGACGATCGGAATGACCGCGACGGCAGAGACGATGTAGCCGATCCACAGGGGCAGGCCGAGCACCATGTTCAGTGCCATCGCCATGATCGCCGCTTCGATCGCCATGAAGATGAAGGTGAAGCAGGCGTAGATCAGAGAGGTGACGGTGGATCCGAGATAGCCGAAGCCCGCCCCGCGCGTCAGAAGATCGATGTCGACGCCGTATTTCGCGGCATTGTAGGAGATCGGAAGCGCGGCGGCGAAGATCATCGCACCGGTCACGACGAGCGCCGCGATCATGTTGGTGAAGCCGTAGCCGAGGATCACCGAGCCGCCGATCGCCTCCAGCGCCAGAAACGAGATGCCGCCGCAGGAGGTCATGGCGATCTGGAAGGGCGTGAAACGCCGGGCGCGCTTGGCGGTGAAGCGCAGCGCGAAGTCCTCCAGCGTTTCGTCTGCAACCCACTGATTGTAGTTGCGGCGCACGCGAAGGATGCGTTGAGGCGCCGTCAAGACACGGTCTCCTTCACTGTCCTACCACAGACCACCTCCAAGACGATGCTCGGCCCGCGCATGTTCGATTCAAGAAATACCGCGCCTGGTTGCGCTGTCTCTGTAGTTTTTTAACCGTTCCAGATCACGCGTCGGCGATCACCTTGGCGCCTTCTGTGATGGCGCCAAGGGGTCGGCTCGACTACTCTTACGCGCTATCCTGGCTGCATCCCCATCGAAGCGAAATACGTAGTTTGACGTATTGCTGCCATGCACAATCGGCGGCGATCCTGCCTCTTGTCAATCGCCGGGCGTCGCTCGGTTGGCATTCGTTCCGGCAATACTGTTCGACAGGGGGTTTTGATGAAAACCAACGACAAGGGCGGCGCGCCTCGCTCGATGCTGCGGCGCAAACTGATGATCGGGTCGGCCGCCTTGGCGCTCGGCCTGGCGGCGGCTGGCGTCGGTCACGCTCAGACGCCGCCGACCGGCGAGGTCAATACCACCGGCCTTGCGGTCACCGACGACGTGGTGAAGGTCGGCATTCTCCACTCGATCACCGGCACCATGGCGATCTCGGAGACTGGCTCGGTCCAGGCCGAGAAGCTCGCCATCAAGCAGATCAACGACATGGGCGGCGTGCTCGGCCGCAAGATCGAGTTCATCCAGGAGGACGGCGCCTCGGACTGGCCGACCTTCGCCGAAAAGGCCAAGAAGCTCCTCGTCGAGGACAAGGTGGCGGCGGTATTCGGCTGCTGGACGTCGGCCTCGCGCAAGGCGGTGCTGCCGGTGTTCGAGCAGTATAACGGCATGCTTTACTATCCAACCTTCTATGAGGGTCTGGAGCAATCGCCGAACGTCATCTATACCGGCCAGGAAGCGACCCAGCAGATCATCGCCGGCCTCGACTGGGTTGCCAAGGAGAAGGGCGCCAAGACCTTCTACCTTCTCGGATCCGACTACATTTGGCCGCGCACCTCCAACAAGATCGCCCGCAAGCACATCGAGGATCACCTCGGCCTGAAGGTGGTTGGCGAGGAATACTATCCGCTCGGCCATACCCAGTTCAACTCGGTGATCAACAAGATCAAGCTCAAGAAGCCCGACGTGATCTACGCGATCGTCGTCGGCGGGTCGAACGTCGCCTTCTACAAGCAGCTGAAGGCGGCCGGCATCGACATGACCAAGGAGAAGCCGCTGGTCATGACCATCTCGGTGACGGAAGATGAAATTCGCGGCATCGGCGGCGAGAACATCGAGGGCGCCTATGCCACGATGAAATACTTCCAGTCGCTGGACAACGACAACAACAAGAAATTCGTCGCAGCCTTCAAGAACATGTGGGGTGAGGACATGGTGATCGGCGACGTCACGCAGGCGGCCTACGAGGGCCCCTGGCTGTGGAAGGCCGCCGTCGAGAAGGCCGGCAGCTTCGACATCGACAAGATCAAGGAGGCCTCTCCCGGCATCGAGCTGACCACGGCGCCGGAAGGCTATGTGCGCATCCACGAAAACCATCACCTGTGGTCCAAGACCCGCGTCGGCCACGCCAAGAGCGACGGCCAATACGAGGTGGTCTACGAGACCAAGGAGCTGATGGAGCCAGATCCCTTCCCGGAAGGCTACCAGTAACAGGACGACGGCGGTCGCCCGGCGTCGTCGGGCGACCGCTGGTGGAGCGAATTTGAGGTTTGAGTCCCGGTCGGGTGGGGCGTCGTACCAACTATCAAATTCGAAGCATCCACCAGCATCATGAACCAGAATCGCGCTCTCTTGAGTCCGATATTTGCCGATCTGTCTCCACGAGGCAGTACCAAACGTCGGCTATAACCAAAATCCTGCCTTTCAACTAAGCCTCTCCTCCTCGCTCTCACGATCGGAGCCTTCGATGTTCGCGGACTATTCCTGGAGCGAGCTCGGATCGATCTTTGCCATGCAGGGCTTTGCCGGCCTGGTGCTGTTTTCGGTCTTCGTGCTCATGGCGCTCGGCCTCGCCATCATCTTCGGCCAGATGGGCGTCATCAACATGGCGCATGGCGAGTTCATGATTCTCGGCGCCTACGTCACCTACATGTGCTCGAACTTCTTCCAGAGCGCGGCGCCGGCCTTGATGCCGATCTCCTTCTTCGTCGCCATGGTGCTCGCCTTCTTCGCATCGGGCGCGCTGGGGATGCTCGTCGAGATGGGTCTGATCCGCTTCCTCTACAAACGCCCGCTCGACACGCTGCTCGCCACCTGGGGCCTGTCGCTGATCCTGCAGCAGGCCTACCGCACCATCTTCGGCGCACGCGAGGTGGGCGTCACCCTGCCCGAATGGATGATGGGCTCGCTGCCGCTCACCGACATCATCGAGATCCCGATCAACGGGCTGATCGTCATGGCGATCACCCTGGCGATCACCGTCGCCGTGGCGGTCGTCATGTTCCGCTCGCGCTTCGGCGCCAAGGTGCGCGCCGTCGTCCAGAACCGGCAGATGGCCGGCGCCGTCGGCATCGACACCGAAAAGGTCGACCGCCTGACCTTCGGGCTCGGTTGCGGCATCGCCGGCGTTGCCGGCTCGGCCTTCACGATGATCGGCTCGACCGGCCCGAGTTCCGGGCAGCTCTACATCGTCGACACTTTCCTCGTCGTCGTCTTCGGCGGCGCCACCAGCCTGATCGGTACGGTCGCTTCGGCTTTCACCATCTCCCAGGCCCAGTCGACCCTCGAATTCTTCCTCTCCGGCTCGATGGCCAAGGTTCTCACCCTCCTGACGGTGGTCGGCATCCTGATGCTGCGCCCGCAGGGTCTCTTCGTCCTCAAGGTCCGTCGCTGAGGAAGCCGCCATGACACCCCCATTCCACGCCGCCAGGAAGACCGAACTGTTCGGCTTCCTCGTCCTCGCCGCCTTCGTTCTCCTGGTGCTGCCGGGCGTCGTCGATCCCTTTCGCCTGAACCTCGTCGGCAAATATCTCACCTACGCCTTCGTCGCCGTCGGCCTGGTGCTGTGCTGGGGGTCGGCGGGCATCCTGTCGCTCGGCCAGGGCATCTTCTTCGGCCTCGGCGGCTACTGCATGGCGATGTTCCTGAAGCTCGAGGCCTCGACACCGGAGGCGACCAAGATCCAGTCGACGCCGGGCATTCCCGACTTCATGGACTGGAACCAGCTCACCGCCCTGCCGGCATTCTGGGAGCCCTTCCATTCGCTCGCCTTCACCATCGTCGCGATCGTCGCCGTGCCGGCCGCGCTTGCCTTCGTCATCGGTTTCGCGATGTTCACGAGGCGCGTCGGCGGGGTCTATTTCGCCATCATCACCCAGGCGATCGCCGCGATCCTGACGATCCTGATCATCGGCCAGCAGGGCTATACCGGCGGCGTCAACGGCATCACCGACCTGCGCACGCTGCTCGGCTGGGACATCCGCACCGATTCCGCAAAGACCATCCTGTATTTCGTCAACGCCTTCCTGCTTCTCGGCGTGATCGCCCTGTCGATCGCGGTGCGCTCCTCCAAGCTCGGGCGGATCCTGGTGGCGCTGCGCGACAAGGAGGACCGGGTGCGCTTCTCCGGCTACGACGTGGCGGCGTTCAAGATCTTCGTCTTCTGCTTCGCCGCCGCGATCTCCGGCATCGGCGGCGCGATGTTCACCCTCCAGGTCGGCTTCATGTCGCCCTCCTTCGTCGGCATCGTGCCGTCCATCGAAATGGTGATCTTCTGCGCCGTCGGCGGCCGCAACTCGCTGATCGGCGCGGTCTACGGCACGCTGCTCGTCAATTGGGGCAAGACCACCTTTTCCGAAAGCTTCCCCGAGCTCTGGCTGTTCGCCATGGGCGGGCTGTTCATCGCCGTGGTCATGGCTTTCCCGAACGGTCTCGCCGGCATCTACAAGAGCTACGTCCAGCCGCTCTTCGCCCGCATCGTCGTCAGGCCCGCCCACCGGCGGCGACCCGTCGGCGGGGGAAAAACCACGCCTGCCATCGCCGAGTGAGGATCCGGGCCATGACCAACAACGACTTTCTCCTCTCGGTCGAGGGCCTGACCGTCTCCTTCGACGGCTTCAAGGCGGTGGACGACCTCTCCTTCTACGTCGATCCGGAGGAAATCCACGTCATCATCGGGCCGAACGGCGCCGGCAAGACCACCGCCCTCGACCTCATCTGCGGCAAGACCCGCGCCACCGCCGGCTCGATCCGGTTCCGGAGCAGGGAACTGACCGAGATGAAGGAACACCAGATCGTCCATGCCGGTGTCGGCCGGAAGTTTCAGAACCCCTCGATCTACGAGGACCTGACGGTTTTCGAGAATCTCGAGATCTCCTATCCGAAAGGTCGCAGCGTCTTCGGCGCGCTCGCCTTCAAGCGCGACGCAAAGGTTCGCGAGCGCGTCGCCGAGATCGCCGAAATGATCTTCCTCGCCGACCATCTGAGCGAGCGTGCCGAATATCTCAGCCACGGCCAGAAGCAGTGGCTCGAAATCGGCATGCTGCTCATCCAGGACCCGGAACTTCTGATGCTCGACGAGCCGGTCGCCGGCATGAGCGTGTCGGAGCGCGTCAAGACTGCCGAGCTTCTCCATCGCATCATCCAGGGTCGCTCGGTGATCGTCATCGAGCACGACATGAAGTTCGTCGAGGACATCGCCCACAAGGTCACGGTGCTCCACCAGGGGCGGGTGCTTTCCGAAGGTACGATGGCGCACGTCAAGTCCGACCCGAGAGTGGTCGAAGTCTATCTCGGTCATTGAGGACGAAGCCATGCTGAACGTTTCCGGCCTGCATGTCGCCTATGGCTCCAGCGAGGTGCTGCACGGGCTCAACTTCACCGTCGCCCCCGGCGAGATCGTCGCGATCATGGGCCGCAACGGCATGGGCAAGACGACGCTGATGAAGTCGCTGATGGGGCTGGTGCCGACGAAATCCGGCAGGGTCAATGTCGACGGCGCCGACATCACCAACGCCAAGAGCCACGAGCGCGTCAAAGGCGGCGTCGGCTACGTTCCGCAGGGCCGCATGATCTTCTCGACCATGACGGTGCGCGAGAACATCGAGACCGGCCTGACCGTCACCGGCGAGACCGCCGTCCCGGGCGACATCTACGAGCTGTTTCCGGTGCTTCTGGAAATGCGCAAGCGCCGGGGCGGCAACCTTTCGGGCGGCCAGCAGCAGCAGCTCGCCGTCGCCCGCGCTCTCGCCTCGCGGCCCAAGGTGCTGCTCCTCGACGAGCCGACCGAGGGCATCCAGCCGTCGATCATCCGCGACATGGGGCGCACCCTCAAGAAAATCCGCGACGAGAAGGGCCTCTCCATCGTCGTTTCCGAACAGGTCCTGTCCTTCGCCCTCGACATCGCCGACCGGGTGCTCGTGCTCGAAAACGGCGAGCTCGTCCATGACGAGCCGATTGCCGAGGTCGATGAGTCGAAGGTCGCGAAATACCTGTCGGTATGACGGACATTCGCGCCGCTCGACCGACGCAAAGCCTCCGAAACCACCCACGAAGGAGTGAAACGGCATGCCCGACACCTTGATCAAGGTCGACCTGACCACCTCGCCGCACGACAACGAGATGATCCACAATCGCTGGCACCCCGACATTCCGATGGCCTGCTGGGTGGCGCCGGGCGACGACTTCAAGATCGAGACCTACGACTGGACCGGCGGCCAGATCAAGAACGACGATTCCGCCGAAGACGTGCGCGACGTCGAGCTCGAGCAGGTCCACTATCTCTCCGGCCCGATCGGCGTGAAGGGGGCCGAGCCCGGCGACCTCCTCGTGGTCGACATCCTCGACATCGGCGCCAAGGAAGACAGCCTCTGGGGGTTCAACGGCTTCTTCTCCAAGCAGAATGGCGGCGGCTTCCTGACCGAGCATTTCCCCGAGGCCCAGAAGTCGATCTGGGACATCGAGGGCATGTTCACGAGATCACGCCACGTGCCGGGCGTGCGCTATGCCGGCCTCATCCATCCGGGCCTCATCGGATGCCTGCCGGATCGGGCGATGCTCGACATGTGGAACACCCGCGAGAAGGCGCTGTTCGACACCGAGCCCGAGCGGGTGCCCCAGCTTGCCGCGCTGCCCACCACTCAGTCGGCGCATATGGGCAAGATGACGGGCGAAGCGCGCGACAAGGCGGCGGCCGAGGGCGCCCGCACCGTGCCGCCGCGCGAACATGGCGGCAATTGCGATATCAAGGATCTTTCGCGAGGCTCGAAGATCTATTTCCCGGTCTATGTCGACGGCGCCGGCCTCTCGATGGGAGACCTCCACTTCAGCCAGGGCGACGGCGAGATCACCTTCTGCGGCGCCATCGAAATGGCCGGCTGGCTGCATCTGAAGGTCAGCCTCATCAAGGGCGGCATGGCGAAATACGGGATCAAGAACCCCATCTTTAAGCCGTCGCCGATCACCCCCAAATACGACGACTACCTGATCTTCGAGGGCATTTCCGTCGATGAGGCCGGCAAGCAGCATTATCTCGACGTCCACATCGCCTATCGCCAGGCATGTCTCAACGCGATCGAATATCTGAAAAAATTCGGTTTCTCCGGCGCCCAGGCCTACGCCATCCTCGGCACCGCGCCCTGCCAGGGCCACATCTCCGGCGTGGTCGACATTCCCAATGCCTGCGCGACGCTGTGGCTGCCGACCGACATCTTCGAATTCGACGTGATGCCCGGCGCCGACGGTCCGACGAAGTTCCTCGACGGCTCGATCGACGTGCCGCTCGCCAAGGATCTGTGAGGCGACATGCCGTTCTACGACTATGCCTGCGACGACTGCGGGTCCTTCACCAGCCTGCGCCCCATGGCGCAGGCGTCCGAGCCCTGCGATTGTCCGCAATGCGGCGAGAGCGCCAGGCGAGTGATCCTTCAGGCGCCGCGCCTGTCGATCATGGACGGCGCGAGGCGCTCGGCCTTCGCCACCAACGAGCGGAGCGCCAACGCCCCGACGCTCGCGTCGAAGGGCCACGGCGCCGGCTGCGGCTGCTGCGGCCCGGCGAGGCGGAAGCCGTCGCAGGCCGGGGCGGCGCCGGCGGCGGCGGCCAAGTCCTTCGTCGGCAAGCGCCCCTGGATGATCAGCCACTGATCCTTTCGATCGACGTCTTTCATTCGACGGCCGGGCCCTGATCGCGCTCGCCCTTGCCGAGGGGACCTATCCGGCGCTGCCGGACCGGGCCGGACGAGCGGCAAGGCCGCCCGGATCGCCGTCGGCCGGGGCGGCGCAGCGAAAGCCGATGTGGTTCGTGGACGATCGGGCCTCCTGGGGACTGCGGGCCGAGGCGCGGTAGCGCCGGCAGTAGCTCGGGGCGCAGAGGAACGAGCCGCCCTTCAGGACGTGGCTGACCGGCCCGTCGCCCGCGCCGGGCGCGCAGCAGGGGGAAGGGCTTTTATGGGAGGCGGTGAACTTCGTCGCCGTCCACTCCCAGACGTTGCCGATCATGTTGAAGAGGCCGAAGGCCGAGGGCTCGAAGGCATCGACCGGGCAGGTGAGGACGGGGCCGCAGACCCGGTCGTTGCGAAAGGGAAAGGCGCCATGCCAGGTGTTGGCCATCACCCGGCCGTCCGGCGTGAAGTCGTCGCCCCAGGGATAGGTCGTGTCCGATCCAGCCCGGGCGGCGAATTCCCACTGCGCCTCGCTCGGCAACGTCTTGCCCGCCCAGGCGGCATAGGCTGCGGCGTCATGCAAGGAGACGTGGACCACCGGATGGTCCCGGCGCCCGTCGATGGAACTGCCCGGGCCTTCCGGCGCGCGCCACGAGGCGCCGGGCACGAAGCGCCACCAGGCGCGGAAGTCGCGGAGCGGAACCGGGCCGTCGGTCTTGCGGAACACCAGCGAACCGGCGGCGAGCAGCTCGGCCGGCGCGCCGGGCATCTCTTCCCGCGACAGCGGAATCTCGGCGGTGGTGACGTAGCCGGTCGCCTTCACGAAGCGGTCGAAATCGTCGTTGCTCACGGCGTGGCGATCGATCCGGAACGGACCCACCTCCACCGGATGCGCCGGGCGCTCCTCCGGATAGAACCGGTCCGATCCCATGACGAAGCGGCCGCCCTCGAGGCGGACCATGGCGTTTGCGCCGGACGCGGAGGGGGCGGGGCAAGCGGGGGTCACGGCGTCGGCGGATGTCGGCATGGTCCGGTGATACTCCCATCCGCGACGGCGCGGTCAGCGCTCGCCCGTCCCCTCGAACACCATGGGCGGCTCGCCGGAAAAGTCGACGGTCACCGCATCGCCGGGGCGGATTCCCCGGGCCTGTTCCAGCGTCAGCCGCGCGGTGATCGTGTGGGGCGCGCAGTCGACGACGAAACGCACGGCATCGCCGAGGAACAGCGCTTCCGTGACGATGCCGCGCCATTCTCCTTCCCCAGACCGGCCATTGCCGGCGGCGGTCAGGCGCACGTGCTCGACCCGCGCCACCACGTCGACCGGCCCGGCCGGAAGCTCGCCCGTCTCGACCGCGAGCGGCCGCCCGGCGGCGTCGCGCAGGAGCGCGCCGTCACCCAGCGTCATCGGCAGGACGTTCACCTCGCCGAGGAATTCCGCGACGAAGCGCGAGCCGGACTTCAGATAGATGCTTTCCGGCGGCGCGTCCTGGACGATCCGCCCCGCCCGCATGACGACGATGCGGTCGGACATCGTCAGCGCCTCGGAGCGGTCGTGGGTCACGCAGATCATCGTCGTGCCGATCTCGCGGTGGATGCGCCTGAGTTCGAGCTGCATCTCCTCGCGCAGCACCCGGTCGAGCGCCGACAGCGGCTCGTCGAGGAGGAGGACGTCCGGCTCGAAGACGAGGGCGCGGGCGAGCGCCACGCGCTGCTGCTGGCCGCCGGACAGTTCGCTCGGCCGCCGCGCCCCGTATCCGGAAAGCCGCACCAGCTCCAGCGCCTCGCCCACCCGCCGCTCCGCCTCGGCGGCCGGGATCCGGCGCACGCGCAGCGGATAGCCGACGTTCTGGGCCACCGAGAGATGCGGAAACAGCGAGTAGTTCTGGAACACCATGCCGATGTTGCGGCGGTTCATCGGGACGGCGGAGACGTCGCGGCCGGCGATCGAGAGCCGCCCGGCGTCGGGCCGCGACATGCCGGCGATGGCGCGCAGGCAGGTGGTCTTGCCGCTGCCGCTCGGGCCGAGCAGGGTCAGGAACTCGCCTTCGGCGATGTCGAGGCTGACATCGTCGAGGGCGACCACGTCGCCATAGGTCTTGGAGATCGATTCCAGCCGAACGAAGCTTAAGTCTCCGGCCGACTTCGCTGCCCTATTCGCTGCCATGGTCAGGCGTCTTTCCCGCCGAGAAGCGGTATCTTGAGGGAGGTGGTCCGCGACAGGGTGAGCGCCGCCGTCAGTCCGAGGACGAGGACGGCGATGAGCAGCGAGGCGATCACCGCCGGCGCCGAGGTCAGCTCTTCCTGGAGCGCCAGGAACATGCGCACCGGGACGGTGACGTTGGTGCCCGCGATGAACAGCGGCAGCACCAGATTGTCGAAGGCGTGCAGGAAGCCGTAGACGAAGGCGACGACGAGGCCCGGCGCGATCAGCGGCAGCACGATCTCCTTCAGGAGCCGGGCGCGCGAGGCCCCGCACATGGTGGCGGCGTGCTCGATGTTGACGTCGACCTGGCGCACGATGGTCGAGAGGATGACGACCACGAGGCCGACGCAGGAGGCCGCCTGGCCGAGCACGATCGCTTCCGCCGTGCCGGCGATGCCGATCCGGTTGGCGAAGATGAAGTAGCTGATCGCGATGACGATCTCCGGCAGCACCACGGGTACCACGAGGAGCGCCGTCGCGGCCGCGGCGAAGGCGGCCTTGCCGCGCGCGAAGCCGTAGGCGGCGAGCGCGCCGAGCGCCGTCGCGATCAGGGCGTCGAGCAGGGCATAGACGACGCTTCGCTTCAACGGCTGCATCCAGGAGGGATCGCTCAGCGTGGAAGCGTAGCCGTCGAGGGTGAAAAAGGCGGGCGGGAAGGTGATCTGCCGCTCGGGGCCGAAGGAAAAGGCGAAGACGACGAGCTCGGGGGCGAGAAGGAAGGCGAGCACCAGGGCCGCCGCGATCCGCCAGCCCCAGGTCCACAGGGCGTCGGGCAGGCGGTCGAGCGCCGGCTGGACCGTGCGGGCGAAGAGCGCCTGGCCGCGGCCGACGGCGCGGCCCCTGCCGGCGCGCGCGCCGACTTTGCGCAAGGCCGCGAAGACGAGGGCGGGAAGGGCGGCTGCGACCAGCATGACCACCGCCATGGCGCCCGACAGGTTCCAGTTGAGGAGCGAGGTCGCCTGTTCGACGACGAGCTGGGCGAAGAGCAGGCCGCGGGTTCCCCCGAGGGTCGCGGGAATGACGTAGGCGCCGAGCGCCAGGATGTAGACGAGCGAGGCGGCCGAGGCCATCGCCGCCGCCGACTGCGGCAGGAACACCGTCAGGAAGGCCTCGACCCGCGAGGCGCCGAGGCTGGCCGCGACGGTGCGCTGTAGCGGGTCGATCTTCTCGAGCCCCGACCAGAGCGTCAGAACGGCGATCGGCAGGAGGATGTGGGTCATGCCGACATAGGTGCCGAAGTCGCTGTGGCCGAGCAGCATGGGCTCGGAGACGAGGCCGAGCCCGGTCAGTGCGTCGTTGACCGGCCCTTCGATGGCGAGCAGCGCCGCCCAGGCATAGGTGCGCACGATCACCGAGGTGAGATAGGGAAGGACGACGAGGCCGATGAGCACGGTCTTCAGCCCGCCGCGCGCCTTGGTCAGCGCGAAGGCCATCGGATAGGCGAGGACGAGGCAGATCGCCGTCACGGTGACGGCGGCGAGCAGCGTGCGGCCGAGCACGATGAAGAAGGTCGTGCTGGCCAGCAGCCGCTGGAACTGGATGAACGAGAATTCGCCCTTGGCGATCACGCCCTGGAAGAGAAAGTCCGCCAGCGGCCAGATCGCGAAGACGCCGACGAAGATCAGCGCCGGCAGCCCGAGCAGGATCGGACTGGCGAGCGCCAGTCTGAGGCGGGGCAGGCGCGGGGCGCGCGCCTGCCGTTCGTGTCGTCGGGTCGCAGCCATGGCGTCGGGCCGTCAGCGGGCGCGGAACTGGTTCCAGCGGTCGAGCGTCAAGGCGAGATTGCTCTGCCCGAGGTCGCCTTCGGCGCTGTAGTAGTCGTAGCCGAGCGTGCGGTAGTTCTCGGGATGGGCGCCGGAAAACGGCATGTAGGCCGACTGCTCGGGCGAGAACTGCTTCAGCACCTCCTGGGACGGCACGACGATGCCGTAATTGGTGAGCTCGGTGTATTTCTTCTGGTTTTCCGGCCGGAACCACCATGCGAAGAAGGCCTGGCCGGCATCCTCGCCGTTCGGGCCCTTGGCCATGACGACGCCGAGCTGGCGGGTGACGGCGGTTCCCGGAGGGGCCGCGAGCTTGATGTCCTGGCCGGCGGCGATGGCGCTGAGCGCGGCCGGGGCGTAGGACCAGGTCATCACCGTGTCGCCGTTGACGAGGTCCTGGATGCCCTTCGGCGCATTGTCCCACAGGACGATGTCCTTGGCGACCTTGTCGAGGACGGCGAAGGCGGCGTCGTAGTCGAGCGGGTAGAGCTTCGCCGGGTCCTTGCCGCTGGCGATCAGCGCGTATTCGATGTCGATCGGCACGCCGAGGCCGCCCGATGCCATGCCGCGGTTGCCGGGATATTTCTTCGTGTCGAAGAAGTCGCCCCAGGTCTTCGGCGGGTTGTCGGCGAGCGCCTTGCCGTAGACCATCAGCGCGGCGGTGTCCTGGGAGACGGCGTAGTCGTCGCCGATCAGCTTGGCCTCCTGCATGCCGGCCAGCGTTTCCTTCTTCCAGCCCGACGTGTCGATGCCGGCATAGATGCCGTCGCCCTTGGTCAGGGCGAAGACGTCGCTGCCGACGCCGAGCGCGACGTCGAAATCGACGTTGCCGGTGCGCGCGGCGAGCTGCATCTTGGCGCCGTAATCGGTGTCCGACATGGTGATGCCGGTGGCCTTCACGCCGGTCTCGGCGGTGTAGTCCTTGAGGATCGCCTCGACGGCCTGGCCGTTGATGCCGGCGGCATGGGCCACCACCACGGCGTTCTGGGCGGCGGCGACGCCCGGCGCGACCAGGGCCGCGAGGCCGAGCGTTCCGGCCAGCCGGATGAGGGTGCGCCGGTGCCAGCCGGCCTTTGCGTCATGCGTCTTCATGGTTTCTCCTCCCATCGTTGAACTCGGGCAGCCTTCAGCGGCGGGCTACCACTCCGCGGTCCTGATCGGCCGGGGCCATTCCGTCGCCTCGAGGACGTCGATCAGGAGATCCTTCATCCGCTCCCGGTCGTCGCGCCGGGCGGGATCGTGAAAGAGGTTGACGGTTTCGTCCGGATCGGCCGCGAGGTCGTAGAGTTCGCCGTCGCGCGTCCGGTCGGTCGCCGGGCTGCCGTGCCAGATCACCAGCTTCATCGAGCCGTGGCGCAGCATGGTGGTGTGGACCGCCGGCGTCGCGCCGTGGCCGCTGTCGCGATATTCGCAAAGGGCCCAGTCGCGGTGGCCGGCCGCCGCGCCCGCGGCCGGCTCGGCGACGAGCGGCATCAGGCTCTCGCCCTGCACCGAAAGGGCGTCCCGCATCCCGCTGACGTCGAGCAGCGTCGCCGTCAGGTCGATGTTCTGGACGATCCGGCCGATCCTCTGGCCGGCGCCGATCGCGGGCGGCCAGTGCAGGATCAGCGGCACCCGGACCACCGGCTCGTAGAGCATCGGGCCCTTCAGCATGATGGCGTGGTCGCCGAGCATCTCGCCGTGGTCGCTGGTGAAGACGACCAGCGTGTTGTCGAGCTGGCCGGTGGCTTGAAGGACGTCGAGGATCCGCCCGACCTCGGCGTCGATCATCGAGACCATGGCGTAGTAGCCGGCCCGCGCCTCGCGCAGCTCCGCCTCGCTGTATTCGGCAAAGCCCGGAGCATGGCCGCCATAGGATTTGGCGTGATATTCGCGCTGGACCGCGGGCTTTGCCGCGAGTTCCCCGGCGCTGCCCACCGGCAGCGGCAGGGCGGCGGCGTCGTAGAGCGCCCGGAACGGCTCGGGTGCGCCGAAGGGATGGTGCGGGTCGAAGAAGTTGGCCATGAAGTAGAAGGGCCGGTCGCGCGCCTCGCCGATGAAGGCGATCGCCTCCTCGGCGATCCAGTGGCTGTAATGGGCCTCGACCGGCAGCGTGTCGGCGAGTGTCGCACCCTTGGCGACGTTGCCGGCCTCGGCCGGGGCGTCCGCCCGCGCGGTGACGAGTTCGGCGTAGATCTCCGGGTGATTGGCCTTCAGCCAGAGATGGTAGCTGTTCTGCGGCGAGCGGTGGATCGGATCGTGCGACCAGCGATAGACCCGGTAGCCGTCGTCGAGGCGCGGCTCGTCGCCGTTGGCGCAGGGCGCCAGATGCTGCTTGCCGGCCATGCCGCAGTCGTAGCCGCCGTCGGCGAGCACCTTGGAAATCAGCGGCAGCGCCTCGGGCAGCGCCACGCCGTTCGCCCACAGGCCGTGATTGTGCGGATAAAGCCCGGTCGCGAAGCTCGCCCGCGACGGGCTGCAGATCGGATTCTGGACGTAGCAGGTCTCGAACATCGCGCCGGCGGCGGCCAGCCGGTCGAGGTTCGGCGTCAGGATGTCGGGATTGCCGGCACAGCCGAGCGCGTCGAAGCGCTGCTGGTCGGTCATCAGAAGAAGGATGTTCGGTCGCGGCGCGAGAGCCGAAGCTGCCATGGTCCTCACCTTGCTCATATGAGCTTTTTTCTGATCATATGAGCGGCATTTGCGCGACAAGTCAACGCCGCCCGGCTATGAATCCGTCGCGACGGCCGGATTGCCGGCGATTGCAGTCGGCGGGCTGCGGGAGTATGCGCTCATATGAGCGCGAACGGGGGATGGGTGCGTGAACCGGCCAGCGACATCGGACGACCAGGACCGCTTTGCCGAGCACATCCTCGCCACCACCGTCGCCCGGCGGTACTACTGCGACGGCAAGACCAAGTCGGAGATCGCCGGGGAACTGGCGATGAGCCGCTTCCGGGTGGCGCGCATCCTCGAAAAGGCGCTGCGGGACGGCATCGTGCGGATCGAGTTCTCGCATCCGGCGGGCCATGTCCAGTACGACCTGTCGAGCGCCCTGAAGACGCGCTTCGGCCTGAAGAACGCGATCGTCGTCGACGACCATGGCGGCGACGTCGAGCTGATCCTCGACAGCATGGGCGAGGTCGCCGCGGCGCTGTTGCGGGAGATCTCGGGGCCGCAGGAGGTGCTCGGCTTCGCCTGGACGCGGGTGCTCGAGGCGATGAGCCGGCATCTGAAACCGCTGCAGGCGAAGGCGATCGTCCAGCTCGGCGGCGCCTGGCCGGGGGCGGGCACCAGCCGCACCTCGGTTGACCTCGTGCGCGACCTCGCGGTGTTGACGCGGGGCAGGGCCTACACCTTCTACGCGCCGCTGGTGGCGAGCGACGCCCATGCCGCCGAGGCGATCCGCCGCCAGCCGGACGTCCTGGCGGCAAAGGCGATGTTTTCGGCCGTGACGCTCGCCATCGTCGGCCTCGGCGCCTGGCGCGAGGGCGCCTCGTCGCTCTGGCCGGCGCTGTCGCCCGAGGCGCGCGCGCGGGTCACAGCCCGCGGCGCCGTCGCCGAGATCTGCGGCATGACGCTCGACGGCGACGGCCGTCCGGTCGCAACGGACCTGTCGGAGATGTCGATCGGCATCAGCGCCGAGGAGCTGTCGGCCTGCCCGGACGTCCTGGCGCTCGCCTTCGGCACCGAGAAGACCGCGGCGATCCTCGCCGCCATCAGGGGCGGCGTCGTCAAGTCGCTGATCACCCACGCCGCCGTCGCGCGGGCCCTGCTCGACGGTCCGGCCGCGGCGTGACGCCGGCGTCCCGGCCGATTTGTCGAATTTCGATGCGAAGCGGGAAATGGTGCCCCAAGCCGGACTCGAACCAGCGACCTACGCATTACGAATGCGTTGCTCTACCAACTGAGCTATTGGGGCATGCCGAAACTGCCGCGGGCAGCGCCCGATGCCGCCGCCCTGATACCGGCAAAAGCCGGCCGGTTCAAGCGTAAATCCGGCGCGCCGCAACGCTCCGGCAAGCTTTGATCCGGGCGTCGCCGGTGAGATAGGGGCCGGGCAAAAGTCGCCTCGGTCATGAACCGGCTTGGCCGGTCGCTGCATTGCCGAGGCGGACGTCGACCCCGCGGCAAGGCCCGCAGGTCCCGAACTGCGCGCGTGCGGCCCGGCTTTGCGCCGGACCGACCGTCCGGGGCCGCCTCGGCCGGAAAGGCCCGCATCTTAAAAAAAGAGACCGGGAACAACAGCGCGGTCGCGCGAATCCGCGTGCGGGAAAGACCGGCGATCACCGTTCGGACGTCGGAGACGATCGCCCTGCCGATGACTGCCAGTTGCTGCCAGTGACTGCCGATCACGGGCCTCGCTCCTTGCGCCCTTCGCCGGCAAGGGCGATCTTGAGGCTCCGATGACCGATCTCTTCCCGCCTATCCCCGTCACCCCCTCGCTCTTTGCCGACCCGCCGCCGCGCCGGGTGCGGGTCATCGACACCGAGACCGCCGGCCGGCGGCTCGAGGAGGACGCGGTGATCGAGATCGGCTCGGTCGACCTCGATCTCCTCACGGGTGAAATCTGCAGCCCGATGCAGAGCTTCTGCGATCCCGCCGGCGTCGCGATCGACCCGCATGCCAGAAAGGTGCACCGGATCACCGACGAGATGCTGGCCGGCGCGCCGCCTTTCCACGACGCCGCCGCGCCGTTCCGCACGGCAGAGGTCTTCGCCGCCCAGCGGGCCGAGTTCGACCGCCCGCGCCTCCGATTCTCCGGTCGCTGGCTCTGCACCCACAAGCTGGCGCTCAGAGCCTTCCCGACACTCCGGGCGCATGGGCTGCAGAGCCTCGTCAAATACGTGCCCCTCGATCTCTCGCCGGTCGAACACCTGCTTTCCGGCCTCAATCCGCACCGGGCGCTCTACGACGCGGTCTGCACGGCGGTGCTCCTGCGGAAGATCGCCGAGACGCTGATGCCGCGCTGTCACGACCTCGCCGACTTCCTCGACCGCGCGGAGAAAGCCTCGGCCGAGCCGGCGCTGCTCGCCAGGCTCCGCTTCGGCCGGCACAAGGGCGTGCCGATCGCCGAGGTGCCGGACGACTATCTCGACTGGCTGACCCGCGAACCCGGCATGAGTGCCGACGCGGTGTTCACCGCGCGGCATCACCTGAAGCTGCGCGGCATCAGGGGCGCCCGCGCCCTGCCGCCCCAGGGCCCCGCCGCGGCCTTGGGGTAGACGTCCGGGCCGAACGGTCGGCGCGGGCCGGCGCCGGCCGGGGCGCTGCTTGAACCGCGGCCGGCGCGGCGCATCTTGAGGTGCGATGAAAGCCTTCGCCGATCTCCTCGACGCCCTCGTCCTGCAGCCTTCGCGAAACGGCAAGCTGCGGCTCATCGTCGAGCATTTCCGCGCCGTCGCGGATCCCGAGCGGGGCTATGCGCTCGCCGCCATCACCGGCGACCTCGACGTCAAGAGCGTCAAGCCGGCGATGCTGCGCGATCTCGTCACCGCCCGCATGGACGAGGTGCTGTTCCGCTATTCCTACGACTATGTCGGCGATCTCGCCGAGACGATCGCGCTGGTCTGGCCGGAGGGGGACGGGTATCAGGCAACGGCAGCGCCGCACCCCCCTCTGCCTGCCGGCATCTCCCCCACAAGGGGGGAGATCGGAGGAGCCACCGACGCTGCTCCGGTCGATCAGCGGTCGCGGCTGCCTGAGGCCTCCGGAGCATCTGCGCCCGAAACTCCCGCCGATAGGTCGGAGGCGCGGGGCCAAGCCGCTGCCGATCTCCCCCCTTGTGGGGGAGATGCCCGGCAGGGCAGAGGGGGGTACGACGGCGCGGCGCAGGCCGGCATGGATGCCCCATCACTCGCCGAGATCGTCGCCCGGCTCGATGCCGCGACGCGGCAGGAGGGCCCGAAGCTCGTCGAGGCCTGGCTCGACCGGCTCGACGCCTCGGGCCGCTATGCGCTGTTGAAGCTCGTGACGGGTGCGCTGCGGATCGGGGTTTCGGCGCGGCTCGCCAAGCAGGCCCTGGCGGATTTCGGCGGCAGGGAGGTCGCCGAGATCGAGGAGCTCTGGCACGGTCTGGAGCCGCCCTACGAGGCGCTGTTCGCCTGGCTGGAGGGGCGCGGCGAAAAGCCCGTCTCCGCCGCACTTGCGCCGTTCCGCCCGGTGATGCTGTCGCAGCCGCTGGAGGAACCGGACCACGGGCTGATCGACCCGGCCGTCTACGCCGCCGAGTGGAAATGGGACGGCATCCGCGTCCAGGCGAGCGCCGCAGGCGGCGTCCGGCGGCTCTATTCGCGCAGCGGCGACGACATTTCCGGCGCCTTTCCGGACCTTGTCGACTTCATGACCTTCGAGGGGACGCTCGACGGCGAGCTTCTCGTCGCCGAGACCGCGCCGAAAAGCGGGGCGCCGAAGATTTCGGGCGGAGAGGCGCGCGCGGACGACATCGTCGCCGCCACATTCTCCGATCTCCAGCAGCGGCTGAACCGCAAGACCGTCTCGGCCGCCGTCCTGAAGCGGTATCCGGTCTTCCTCAGATGCTACGACCTCCTGGTGGACGGGGAGGAGGACATCCGGCCGTTCACCCTCGCCGAGCGCCGGGAGCGGCTCGCCGCGTTCGTCGAGAGGCTGGAGCCGACGCGGTTCGACCTGTCGCCGCTGGTGCCTTTCGCCGATTTCGAAAGGCTCGCGGCGCTGCGCGCGGCGCCGCCGCATCCGGTGATCGAGGGGCTGATGCTGAAGCGCCTCGACTCCGCCTATGTGCCCGGCCGGCCGAAGGGGCCCTGGTTCAAGTGGAAGAAGGACCCGCATCTGATCGACGCCGTGCTGATGTACGCCCAGCGCGGCCACGGCAAGCGCTCGAGCTACTATTCCGACTATACGTTCGGGGTCTGGTCGGGGCCGCGGGAAGAGCCGGAGCTGGTGCCCGTCGGCAAGGCCTATTTCGGCTTCACCGACGCGGAACTGAAGCAGCTCGACAGATACATCCGCGACAACACGATCGAGCGCTTCGGCCCGGTCCGGTCGGTGCGGGCGGAGCCGGAGCACGGCCTCGTCATCGAGGTCGCCTTCGAGGGCCTCGCCCGCTCCAACCGTCACAAGTCCGGCGTCGCCATGCGCTTTCCCCGCGTCTCGCGCCTCAGATGGGACAAGCCGGCCTTCGAGGCCGACCGGATCGAGACGCTGACGGCGATGCTGCGGGATTGACACCAAGAGGCATTGAAAATGACCCTTGGTTCCAAATCCGGATTTTCATCAAACGTCTGGCTTCGGTGTGAAAATCCGGATGTGTTCAACGGGCGAACGCATCAGCGTCTTCGCCCGTTGCCATGACGTCGCGCCCGGCGCTGCAAGCGAACGCATCCTCCGACGCCTCCCGGCGCTTGCATCGCCCCGGCCCGCCGCCTACCTGCGGGAACTGAGGGACGACGCCGAAGGAACGCCGCCGCAATGTCAGAGACCATTCACCGATTTCTGGGAGGATCGCCGATCGGCGTCGCCTTCCGGCTGATCCTGATCTCGATCCTCGTCGGCTTCATCCTGTCCTGGCTGAACTGGAGCCCCCACGACGTGATCGACTGGGTGGTGCGCAGCGTCGAATGGGCGTGGCGCTCGCTGTTCGGCTCGTTCGAGCGCGCCTTCTACTATTTCCTCCTCGGCGCGGCGATCGTCGTTCCGGTCTTCCTGATCTCGCGGCTGGTGAAGGTCGGCCGGCGATAGGCGCTCCGCACGCTCCGGCCCGGCAGAATCGCCCGGGCCGGCGCTCCGACCTTTCGGCGTTCAGGCGGCGCTGCGCCTCAAAATCCTCACCGGCACCGATTTCGCCGCCGGCACATGCGCCCGGCGCGAATGGTGCCAGAGCGGGATGAGGGCGTTCAGCTCGGGATAGTAGCCGGCGCAGTTGCCTTTCGGCAGCTGCCATTCGTGCACGAGGTAGTTCTCGACCCGCCGCGTCACGCCGTCCTCGGCATGGGTCTCGAGGTCGACGCGGTCGCGATCTGTCAGGCCGAGGCGCCGCATGTCCTCGGCATTCATCAGGATCACCATTCGCGTGCCTTTGACGCCGCGCAGACGGTCGTCATAGCCGTAGACCGTCGTGTTGAACTGGTCGTTGGACCGCACGGTGATCAGCTTCAGGACATCCTGCGCGGTCGTATCGATGTCCGGGTCGACGTCGAAGCTTTCCGGGGTGAGGAAGTTCGCCTTGCCGGTCTCTGTCCGCCATTCGCGCTTCGAGGCGCCGATGTCGCGGTGGAAGCCGCCGGGCGTCGCCATGCGGCGGTTGAAGTCGCGGAAATCGTCGGGATAGGCCCGCTCGATCGCATCGCGCACCCGGCCGTAATCGGCGGCCCAGGCGTCCCAGGGCACGCTGGAGCGGCCCGGCACGGTGGCCTTAGCGAGTTCCGCGACGATCTTCGGCTCGGAGAGCAGCTCGCGCGAGGCCGGCTCGGTCTTGCCGAAGGAGGCATGGATGCAGGCGGTCGAATCCTCCACCGAGACGATCTGCTCGACGCCGTGCTGGCTGTCGCGCTCCAGCCGGCCGAGGCAGGGCAGGATGTAGCTCTTCTCGCTGGCGAGGAGATGCGTGCGGTTGAGTTTCGTCGAGATCTGGACGTTGAGCCGCATGTTTTTCCAGGCCGCCTCGACCTTGCCGGTCTCGGGCACGGCCCGCGCGAGATTGCCGCCGAGGCAGACGAAGCCCTTGACCGAGCCGTCGATCAGGCCTTCGCAGGCCTTCACGGTGTCGAGGCCGTCCTCCTTCGGGACGGTGAAGTCGTAGAACGCCTCGAACTTCTCGACCGGGATCAGCTTCAGCTTCTCGGTGATGCCGACGGTGCGCTGGCCCTGCACGTTGGAGTGCCCGCGAATGGGCGAGATGCCGGCGCCCTCTCTCCCCATCATGCCGCGCATCAGGAGAAGATTGACCAGCATCTGGACGTTCTCGATGCCGTGCCGGTGCTGGGTGAGCCCCATGCCGTAATTGGCGATGACCTTGTCGGCCCTGGCATAGGTGCGGGCGACATGTTCGAGCTCGTCGCGCGGGATGCCGGAGCAGCGGGCGATCTGATCCCACTCGGCGGCGCGGACGAAAGTCTCGAATTCCGCGAAGCCGTGGCAGTGCTCTTCGATGAAGGCGGTGTCGAGAACGCGGCTGCCACCCGTCGCCTTCGCCGCGTCGTCGAGGGCGAAGACCGCCTTGGCAATGCCGGTCATCGCCGCGACGTCGCCGCCGACGCGCACCTGGTAGTAGTCGCTCGACATCTTCGTCCCGTCGTCGGGCGAAAGCATTTCGAGCGGATTCTGCGGGCTCTTGAAGCGCATCAGCCCGCGCTCCTGCAGCGGGTTGAAGGTAATCACCGGGGCGCCGCGCTTCCTCGCCTTCTGCACCCAGTGGAGCAGCCGGGGGGCATTGGTGCCGGTGTTGTGCCCGAAGAAGAACATCATGTCGCAGGCGTCGAAGTCTTCGAGCGTCACGGTGCCGACCGGCGAGCCGATCGACTCCGGCAGGCCGACCGAGGTCGACTCGTGGCACATGTTGGATGAATCAGGCAGGTTGTTCGAGCCGTAGATCCGCGCGAAGAGCTGCCACATGTGCGAGGCCTCCAGCGAGGCCCGGCCGGAGACGTAGAAGACCACCGAATTCGGGTCGAGGCCGTTGAGCTCGGCGGCGATGTCGCGGAAGGCGTCTTCCCACTTCACCGGAACGTACTGGTCGAGGCTCCGGTCGTATTTCATCGGGGTGGTCAGCCGCCCCTGCTTCTCGAGGTCGTGGTCGGTCCATTCGAGCAGTTCCGACACGCGGTGCCTGGCGAAGAATTCCCGGTCGCAGCGCTTCGGGGTGATCTCCCACATCGTCGCCTTGGCGCCGTTCTCGCAATATTCGAAGGGCTTGGGATCGGCGGGCTTGGCCCAGGAGCAGGAGACGCACTGATAGCCGTCCGGCTTGTTCTGGTGCTGCATCGTCGCCCAGACCGTCGAGGCGAGGAGTCCCTCTTCGGAAGCCTTACTCACCAGCGACTTGACGGAACCCCAGCCGCCCGTCGGCTCGTCATAGGGTTCGATCCGCGGCTTGTCGGTGTTTTCCGAGCGATCCATGGCGCCGTCCTCTGCACATCGGATGGCCGCCCGGGAGTTTTTCGAACGGCTCCAGAAACGGCAACTCGTGCGGCGGGCGTGGGTTGCAAGCGATCCGCCGAAAACTCGCGAGCCGGGGCCCGACCTTTCAGAAGGGGCCCGACCTTTCTGAAACGGTCAGCGATGCACGGCGAGCCGCGTTGCGGGCGACAGGCGGGGGGCGAGCCGCCGCATGTCGGCCGGGGCGATCGCGACGCATCCCGCCGTCGGCGGATAGCCCGGCTTTGCGACATGCAGGAAGATCGCGCTGCCCCTGCCGCGGGCGCGGCGGGCAAGGTTCCAGTCGAGCACCGCGACGACGTCGTAGAGGCGGTCGTCGCGCGCAAGGCTTTCGTGGCTCGCCGCAAAGGGCAGCCGGACGGGACGGTTGTAGGCGGCATGGGTCGGTTCGTCGCACCAGCCGTCGATGCCGGGCCGCACGCGTCGCGTCGGCAGCGTCGTCTGCGGCCGCGGCATCCTGCCGCCACGATGCCACAGGGCGACGAGCCGCATGGTGGCGACGGGCGTCGCGCCGTCGCCTTCGCGCTTCAGGACCGTCGTTCCCGCGCGGCCGAGCGCGCAGGGGATGCGCCACGGGCCGGCCGCGAGAATGCCGCGGCGCATGTCGCCGGGGGCGCGACGCACGGTGAGGCGGCTGATCGTGCCCGCCAAGACAAATCGTTCCCTGTCTTTCTGCAACAGTGTTGTCCTACTCTCGCGATCCCTATGTTACAATCGATCGGGGCGAGCTTGCGTCCCAGGGCTGGTGGCACGCGAACGGTTAGGGATGAGCGCGAGAAGCATATTGATCGTCGACGACGACGACGACCTGAGAGAGACGCTGGCCGAGCAGCTTTCCCTGCATGAGGAATTCAACGTTCTGCAGGAGAACACGGCCGCCAAGGGGATCGCGGCGGCGCGGGGCGGCCTGATCGACCTCGTGGTGATGGATGTCGGCCTGCCGGACATGGATGGCCGCGAGGCCGTCAAGGTGCTGCGCAAGGGCGGCTTCAAGGCCCCGATCATCATCCTCACCGCCCAGGACGCCGATTCCGACACCATCCTCGGCCTCGAGGCGGGTGCCAACGACTACGTCACCAAGCCATTCCGCTTCGCCGTGCTGCTCGCCCGCATCCGTGCGCAGCTTCGCCAGCACGACCAGAGCGAGGACGCGACCTTTCAGGTCGGCCCCTACGTCTTCAGGCCGAGCCAGAAGGTTCTGATCGACGAGAAGGGCGGCAAGATCCGGCTGACCGAGAAGGAGACCGCGATCATCCGCTACCTCTATCGCGCCGACCGGAAGGTGATCACCCGCGACGTGCTGCTCGAAGAGGTCTGGGGCTACAATTCCGGCGTCACCACCCACACGCTCGAGACCCATGTCTATCGCCTGCGCCAGAAGATCGAGCCGGACCCGTCCAATGCCCGGCTGCTGGTCACCGAGGCGGGCGGCTACAAGCTGATGCCTTAGGCGGCAGCGCCGTCGCGCCCCCAGGCAGCGCGGCACCAGGACGGGGACCTGGACCAGGCGCCGGCCCATCGTCGCGGAGCGCGCCGGGGCAGGGCGGCGCGCTGGTCCAGCCGGACATTTTCGGTGCATCCGGCCCCGTGTCGGGCCTCCGGCATTGCGACAGCTCTTGCCCGCGCGTTCACCATTCCTCTACCAATCCCGTTCACGATAACCTCGCCGTTCATCCGCGGCGAAGGCCCCGCGACGCTGCCGTGCCGTCCCGTCGATGGTTAACGCAGCGATGCCGGCGGTCCTTGCAACACGACGCTGCGCCCTGGTGCGGGAGAAGGTCGGTACGCCGAAACCATGAGCCTCGAGAGCGACATCGCGATCCTCAGGAAGGTCCGGCTCTTCGAAGGGCTCGAGACCGACCAGCTCCGTCTCCTGGCATTCGGCGCCGAGCACCGGCGGCTGCGGGCCGGTGAATTCGTGTTCCGGGAGAATGCCCGGGCCGATGCCGGCTTCGTCGTCGTCACCGGCGAGGTCGTCCTGATCCACGGCCGCGGCGACGACGCCAAGGTGCTCGCGCGGCACGGCCCGGGGGCGCTGCTCGGCGAGCTCTGCCTGATCACCGAGACGAGCCGGCCGGCCAGCGCCAGGACCGAGACCGCCTGCGACCTCATCCGCGTGTCGCGGGCGCTGTTCCGCCGCATGCTGGAGGAATATCCGGAATTCGCCGTCACGCTGCACCAGCGCATCCGCGACGAGCTGGAGACGATGCTCGACGACATCGAGCGGCTGGAAGACCGGTTCCGCTGAGGCGCGGCTGGTCCCGCGCTCCGGGCCGGCGAAAAACTACAGCGAAAAACGCGCGATCACCGGCACGTGGTCGGAGGGCTTGTCCCAGCCGCGGGCCTCGCTGAGGATCTCGACCCCGCCCAGCAGCGGCGCCATGTCGGCCGAGCCCCAGACGTGGTCGAGCCGGCGGCCGCGGTTGGAGGCCGCCCAGTCCTTGGCGCGGTAGCTCCACCAGGTGAACAGCACCTCCTCCGGCGGGAAATGCACCCGCATCAGGTCGGTCCAGTTGCCGTCCTTCTGCGCCGTCACGAGGCCTTCGGTCTCGACGGGGGTGTGCGAGACGATCTTCAGGAGCTGCTTGTGCGACCAGACGTCGGTCTCGAGCGGCGCGATGTTGAGATCGCCGCACAAGAGCGCCGAGACGCCGGGTTCGCCATCGGCATTGGTCCGGCGCAGCTCTTCGACGAAGTCGAGCTTGTGGCGGAACTTCGGATTGATCTCGGGGTCCGGCTCGTCGCCGCCGGCGGGGACGTAGAGATTGTGGATGCGGATCTTCCGGCCCGCCACGTCGATCCGGGTCGACAGGTGCCGGGCGTCGCCGACGGCGCAGAAATCCTGCCGCACGATGTCCTCGAAGGGCAGCTTCGAGATCGTCGCGACGCCGTGATAGCCCTTCTGCCCGTGGATCGCGACGTGCTCGTAGCCGAGCGCCCGGAACGCCTTTTCGGGAAACTGGTCGTTCGGGCACTTGGTCTCCTGCAGGCACAGAACGTCCGGCCGGTGGTCGGCGAGCAAACGCTCGACGAGGCCGATCCTGAGGCGCACGGAGTTGATGTTCCAGGTGGCGAGGGAAAAGGGCATGAGGGTCGGGATCCGGGGAATGCGAAGGAGATCGTCGGTCGGGCTTACGGCGCAATGATCATGGCGGGCAAGGGCCGTCGGAGCTTCATGCACATGGGATATCGGGCACACGCGACGTCAGGAAATGCGCTGTCCATAGCGCAGCGCCTAAAACGGCTCACCGATCGCCGAGATCCTCGCCGCGGCGCTTGAGACCGACATGCATTCCATCCATGATATGCCATGGAAATTGATTGGAGCGACGAGAAGGACATTGTTCTGAAAGGCCGCTACGGCTTCGGCTTCGAGCGCGTTGTCATGGCATTGGCGAATGGCGATCTCATCGAGGAACGGCGCCATCCCAATGTCGACCGCTACCCTCATCAGAGACAGTACGTCGTGTCGATCGATGGTTACATATGGTTGGTGCCGTTCGTACGTCAGACCAGCGGCGTTTTTCTGAAAACGATGTATCCGAGCCGGAAGGCGACGAAGCACTTCCTGAAGGAAAAAACGTGACGAACGCAAAGCCCCCACGCCCGATCTTCGATAGCGAAGAGGAGCGAGCCGATTTCGAGTTCCATGACTCGGATGAATGGGTATCGGTCGACAATGTCGCAGCGGAACATGCGGCGCTGAGGGCTTCGGCGCAGCAGATTCTCGCAGGCAAACGGCCCAGGCGCATTTCCATCTCAATCTCGGAGCGCGACCTCGCACGTCTGAAAATCAAGGCTGCCGAGAAGGGCATGCCTTATCAAACGCTCATCAACTCGATCCTGCACGACTATGTCGAAGGATAGTCGACTGCAGCGGACGACATCTCAAAGCAGAGACCCCTGCTTCGACGGACGGTAGGATGTTCAACGGCTTTTCCGAACGCATCATCCCCGGCGAGGGCGCCGAGATCTTCTGCCGCATCGGCGGCGACGGCCCGCCGCTGCTCTTGCTGCACGGCTATCCCGAGACCGGGGCGATGTGGGCGGGGATCGCCGGTCGCCTCGCCGCGCGGTTCAGCCTCGTCGTGCCGGATCTTCGCGGCTACGGCCGCTCCTCGGTTCCCGCAAACGACGCCGAAAACCGCGCCTTTTCCAAGCGCCAGATGGGCCGCGACATGGCGGCGGTGATGACGGCGCTCGGCCACGAGCGCTTCGCCGTCGCCGGCCACGACCGCGGCGGGAGGGTCGCCTATCGCATGGGCTTCGACATGCCGGAGCGCGTGACGAAGCTCGCGGTGCTCGACATCGTGCCGGTCGCCGAGGTCTGGGAAGGGATGGGCGCGCGGGAGGCGATGAAGACCTATCACTGGCCGTTCCTCGCCCAGCCGCATCCGATGCCCGAGACGCTGATTGCGGCGGATCCGGTCTACTACCTCAAGCACACCATGGCGAGCTGGACCAAGGCGGGCTCGCTCGACGGCTTTTCCCCCGAGGCGATCGCCGAATATGCCGCGGCCTTCGCGAAGCCCGAAAACGTCCACGGCGCCTGCAACGACTACCGCGCCGGCGCCACCATCGACTGGCGGCTCGACCGCGAGGACCGGGAGGCGGGCCGCAGGATCGCCGCGCCGCTTCTCGCTCTCTGGGGCGCCGCCGGGATCCCGGGCGAGGGGGAGAACCCGCTGGACGTCTGGTCGCGCTGGGCCGAGACCGTGGAGGGACGGGCGATCGACGCCGGGCACTTCATCGTCGAGGAAGCACCGGACGAGACCCTCGCGGCGCTCGCCGCGTTCTTCGACGCCGCCTGAGCGAGGAACCGGCCTGCAAGGCCGTCGGTACGGCGGCAGCGTCGAGATGGCCTCCGAGGGCAAGCCCGGTCGCCCCGACCGGGGCGCGGCGCCGGCCCCCGAACTGTCTCTGCTGGTGGACCGGCCGCCGGCGGAAGCGGCAGCGGCCGGTGTCCAGGCTCGCTCTTGCCGTCGTCAGCGCCGGTTGCCGGTCTGGCCCTGTTCGATCGCCGTATAGGGGATCTTGAAGGCGGAATCCTGGATGTTGCCGCCTTCCTGGACGTTGTAGATCATCACCGTGGTCTCCTTGCCCTGCTTGTCGCGGATGGTCCACTGCTTGAGATCGTAGTTCTTCGGGTCGAACATCATGGTGATGCGGGAATTGCCGAAGACCGAGCGGTCGCCCATGACGATGGTCGTCAGGTCCGGCTCTTCCTTGACGCTCTGGATGTTGGCGGCCGACAGGTTGATCCGCCGGTCGAGCAGGAGCTTCATCGGCGTCTGCGACAGCGGGTAGGTCTCCCAGGTGTTGAGCTTGCGGTTGTTGATCGCGACGTTCGAGCCGTCGGAGATCACCCGCAGCGGGGCGTTGGCATAGTCGAAGCGCACCTTGCCCGGGCGCTCGATGTAGAACTTGCCCTCGGACTGGCGCCCGCCGGGATCGAACTGCACGAAGTCGCCGTGCATCGAGGCGATGGCGGCGAAATGGTCGGCGATCTTCTGGGCGGCGGCGGTCGCCTGGGCATGGGCCGTCGGAACGGCGGCGGCCACGAGCATGGCGGCGGCGGCGCCTGCCATGCCGGCGCGCCGGCCGGTCTTGCGGATGATCTCACTGAACTTGGCCATCTTCGTGCGGCTTCCTCTCTTGGACTGGTCGTCCCTTTGCGTTTCGGCGCCGTCTCGTGCGGCGCGGGGATGCGTCCACAGCCTATCTTGGGTGGGCTTCGTGAGGCTGCAATGGGGCTTAACCGTGACGTGAAGCCGCTGCGGGCGCGCCGGGCGGCGGCCCGCGGCCGCGCGCCCCATTCCCGTCTCATACGGTTTCCGGCAGATCACGTCGTGATGCCGGAAACAAAGACACTCATTCGCCGCGCGGGCTTGATACGAGCCCCGCTCTGATCGAGCCGATCTCGTCTCAGCCGACGGCGCCGGCTGCCGCAAAGCCGCGTTCGAGGTCGGCGACGAGGTCGGCGACGTCCTCGAGCCCCACCTGCAGGCGGATGAAGGTGCCGTCCGCCGGCCCCTTGCAGACGGTGCGGTCGGAGAGGTCGACGGCGACGGCGAGGCTCTCGTGGCCGCCCCAGGAATAGCCGAGCCCGAAGATCTCGAGCGCGTCGAGGAAGGCGGCGGCGCGGTCGAAACCGCCCGGCAGGAGGAACGAGAACAGCCCCGAGGAACCGCCGAACTGGCGGGCGTAGAGATCGTGGTCGAAGAAGGAGGGCAGGGCCGGATGGCGCACCTCGGCGACGTCGTCGCGCCCGCTCAGCCAGGTCGCGAGCTCCAGCGCCGAAGCCTGGTGGCGCTGCAGCCGCACGCCCATCGTCTTGAGGCCGCGAATGACCAGGTAGGTGTCGTCCGGGGCGGCGTTGACGCCGATCTGCAGCTGCGTCTCGCGCAGCCGCCGGTAGCTCGCCTCGTTGGCCGAGACCGATCCGAGCATGACGTCGGAATGGCCGCCCGGATACTTGGTGAGGGCGTGGATCGACAGGTCGACGCCGTGCTCGAGCGGGCGGAAGAACAGCGGCGTCGCCCAGGTGTTGTCGAGCATGGTGACGGCGCCGCCGGCATGGGCGGCGTCGCAGACCGCCCCCACGTCCATCATCTCGAAGGTGTTCGAGCCGGGCGCCTCGAGGAACACGACCCTGGTGTTCGGCCGCATCAGCGCCGCGATGTCCGCCCCGACATGCGGGTCGAAATACTCGACCTCGACGCCCATCCGCCGCAGCGTGCCGTTGGCGAAACTGCGGGTCGGCGAATAGACCGAATCGACGATCAGGCAGTGGTCGCCGGCGCCGAGGAAGGCGAGCATCGGTATCGAGATCGCCGCGAGGCCCGAGGGCACGAGGATCGTGCCGGCGGCACCCTCCAGCTCGCTGAGCGCATCTTCGAGCGCCTTCGTCGTCGGCGTCCCGCGTAGTCCATAAGTATAAGGCAGCGACTGCCGCTTCTTCATCGCCGCGGTCGATTCGAACAGCACGGTCGAGGCGTGGACCACCGGCGGATTGACGAAACCGTGGAGCGAGCGGGGATCGTAAGGTCCGTGCGCCAGCACGGTATTCGGCCCGCGCTGCCGGCTTTTTGAGCTGTCGTTGGTCAATGCTTCGGCCTTCTGCTGAAAATGACTGCGGGATTGCGGAACGTCGTCTGTGCGCATTTGCCAAAAAATGCGCTGCAGCTTGACCTGATTAAAAATTTGTCATGGAATTGCCTTGGTTGGTGAGGGTGCCGGAGGATCGTGCCGCCGCGCCGCGCCGCCACGCCGCCCTGGCGGCGCGACCGGATTTAAAACGATAAACCCAGATGGGGAAGGCTTCCTGATGAAATCCAAGCTCATGACCGCATTGCTCGGCCTGGCGGTTGCGGCGCTCGCCGGCGGGGCGGCGTCCGCCCAGACGCTGCAGACCGTCAAGGAGCGCGGCATGCTGCGTTGCGGCGTCAACACCGGCCTGCCGGGCTTTGCGTCCCAGAACGACCAGGGCCAGTGGCAGGGTCTCGACGTCGACTACTGCAAGGCCGTCGCCGCCGCGATCTTCGGCGATCCCTCCAAGGTGCAGTATTCCCCGCTCTCGGCGGTCCAGCGCTTCCCGGCGCTGCAGAACAACGAGATCGACATGCTCGCCCGCAACACCACCTGGACGATGGACCGCGACACCACGCTCGGCCTGAAGTTCGCTGGCGTGAACTACTACGACGGCCAGGGCTTCATGGTGAAGAAGGAGCTGAACGTCAATTCGGCGCTCGAGCTCTCCGGCGCGACGGTGTGCGTCCAGTCCGGCACCACCACCGAGCTGAACCTCGCCGACTACTTCCGCACCAACAAGATGGACTACAATCCGGTGGTCATCGAGGCGCAGTCGGACGTCAACTCGGCCTATGACAGCGGCCGCTGCGACGTTCTGACCACCGACGCCTCGGGCCTCGCCGCCTCGCGTCTCGAGCTCTCCAATCCGGACGACAACGTCATCCTGCCGGAGATCATCTCCAAGGAGCCGCTCGGCCCGGCCGTGCGCCAGGGCGACGACCAGTGGTTCAACATCGTCAAGTGGACCCACTACGCCCTGCTCGACGCCGAGGAACTCGGCGTGACCCAGGCGAATGTCGACGAGATGAAGAGCTCCGAAAATCCGGAAATCCGCCGCCTGCTCGGTCAGGACAAGGACTTCGGTTCGGCCATCGGCCTGCCCAAGGACTGGGCCGTCAACGTCATCAAGGCCGTCGGCAATTACGGCGAGATCTTCGAGCGCAACATCGGCGTCAACACGCCGCTGAAGATCCAGCGCGGCCAGAACGCCCTGTGGACCAAGGGCGGCCTGCAATACGGCATGCCGATCCGCTGAGCCGATCATGCTGCGGGCGTCCCTTCAGGGGCGCCCGTTCTTCGATCGCGACCGACGTGACGGGAGACCCGCCACCTCTCCCGTGCAAGGTGCCCGGCCCGGCCGGTGCTCCGCGATGCCGCTCGCGCCATGTCCGCCCGTTTCGCCCGACTGCCTGTTTCGCCCGACTGTAGGAGTTCGCCGCCATGAGCGTCGAGACTGAGACGATACCCCGACGCCTCGGCGGCTCGTCGATCCTCACCAACCCGACGATCAGAGGCATCGTCATCCAGGTCGGGCTGATCCTCTCCCTGGTGGCGTTCACCTGGTGGATCGTCACCAACACCGCCCGCAACCTCGCCGAGGCGAACATCGCGTCGGGCTTCGGCTTTCTCTGGTCGCGCGCCGGCTTCGACATCGCGATCACGCCGATCGCCTACACGTCCAACGACACCTACGGCCACGCCCTCGTCGTCGGCATCGTCAACACGCTGATCATCTCGGCCGCGGGCATCGCCTTCGCGACGATGCTCGGCTTCGTCGTCGGCATCGGCCGCCTCTCGGGCAACTTCCTGATCCGGATGCTCTCGACGGTCTATGTCGAGATCTTCCGCAACATTCCGCCGCTGCTCGTCATCCTGTTCTGGTATTTCGGCGTCCTGTCGGTGCTCGGCGCCCCGCGCGGCCTCGCGGAGAACGTCTTCGGCGTCTATCTGACCAATCGCGGCCTGCAGGTGCCGGCGGTGATCTTCAGCTTCCTCGCCTGGGCCTCGCTCGCCGCTTTCGTCGTCGGCATCGTCGCGACGATCGTCATCGCGCGGCGCAACCGCGCGCGACAGCTGGCCACCGGCGAGCGCAAGCCGCTCCTGTGGACCGCCGTGGCGCTGATCGTCGGCCTGCCGATCCTCGCCTTCCTCGTCACCGGCCTGCCGGCGACCCTGGAGTTTCCGACCGCCAACCGCTTCAACCTGGCGGGCGGCATCCAGATCCGCCCCGAGTTCATCTCGCTCTGGCTGGCGCTGTCGATCTACACCGGCGCCTTCATCGCCGAGATCGTGCGCGCCGGCATCATGTCGGTGTCGAAGGGCCAGAACGAGGCGGCCTCGGCCCTTGGTCTTACCCGCGGCCAGGCGCTGCGCCTCGTCGTCGTGCCGCAGGCCTTTCGGGTGATCATCCCGCCCTTGACCAGCCAGTATCTGAACCTCACCAAGAACTCGTCCCTCGGCCTTGCGGTCGGCTATCCCGAGCTCGTCGCGGTCGGCTCGACGGTGCTCAACCAGTCCGGCCAGTCGATCGAGGTCGTGTGCATCTGGATGCTGGTCTACCTGACGATCAGCCTGTCGGTGTCGTTCTTCATGAACTGGTTCAACGCCAAGATGGCGCTCGTCGAGCGCTGAGGGGGACGAAACGATGGAAGAACAGGTTTTCCAATACGTCTCCAAGGAGCAGAAGGCGGCGCTGCCGCCGCCCGAGAGCGAGGTCGGGGCGTTCGGCACGGTCCGCCGCAACCTCTTCGCGACGCCGCTCGACAGCGTCCTGTCGATCGCGGCGGGCATCTTCGTCGTCTGGGCGGTGTGGAACATTCTGCAGTGGGCGGTGGTCAACGCGGTCTTCACCGGCGCGGACCGCGAGGCGTGCCTTCCCAAGGACGGCGTCGAGGTGGGGGCCTGCTGGGCCTTCATCCAGGCGAAGTTCGGCCAGTTCGTCTACGGCATCTACCCCCTCGACCAGCGCTGGCGGGTCGACATCCTCTTCGTTACCCTGGCGATCCTGATTCTCGGGCTCGCCATCCCGAAGGTGCCCTACAAGACGGCCAATGCCGTGCTTCTGTTCGGCCTCTTCCCGGTGGTCACGCTGGTGATGCTGACCGGCGGCGACTTCTCCTTCTCCGGCGGGCTGATGGCGCTGCTCTTCCTGATCGCCGCGGGGGTGACGATCTCCGACGTCTCGTCGGAGCCGCAGGTCGGCACCCACAGCCTGCCGGTGAAGATCGGCATCGCCGCGGCGGGCGTGTCGCTGCTGGCGATCCTCGTCTCGACGGTCGTCACGGCCCGCTCGGTGGAGTTCCTCGACTTCCGCTTCTCGCCGCTCACCCTCGTCTCCTTCCTCGCGGCGCTCGTCGCGCTGGGGGCGGTGCTGTTCGCGGGCTTTGCCGCGCGCCGCGGCGGCGACGGCGTCCTGCGGATGTTCTACCCGACGATCGCGGTGATCCTGTTCATCGTGCTGATGACCACGGATTTCGGCCTCACCCACGTGCCGACCAATCTGTGGGGCGGGCTGATGCTGACCCTCGTGGTCGCGCTGTCGGGCATCGCCGCGTCGCTGCCGCTCGGCATCCTGCTCGCCCTCGGCCGGCGCTCTGACATGCCGGCGGTCAAGCTGCTCTCGGTGATCTTCATCGAGTTCTGGCGCGGCGTGCCGCTGATCACCGTCCTGTTCATGGCAAACTTCATGCTGCCGCTGTTCATGCCGGAGGGCGTGAACTTCAACCAGCTGCTCAGGGCCTGTGTCGGCGTCGCGCTGTTCTCGGCCGCCTACATGGCGGAGGTGATCCGCGGCGGCCTGCAGGCGATCCCCAAGGGGCAGTACGAGGGTGCCGACGCGATGGCGCTCACCTACTGGCAGAAGATGCGGATGATCATCCTGCCGCAGGCGCTGAAGCTGGTGATCCCCGGCATCGTCAACACCTTCATCGGCCTCTTCAAGGATACGAGCCTCGTCTACATCATCGGTCTCGCCGATCTTCTCGGCACCGTCCGGCGCGGCTTCAACGATCCGTCCTGGATCACCCCCTCGACGCCGGCGACCGGGCTCGTCTTCGCGGCCTTCGTCTACTGGCTGTTCTGCTTCTCCATGTCGCGCTACTCGATCTACACCGAACGGCGGCTCGACACGGGACACAAACGATAAGATGGTTTTCGAGGATTCCTGACATGAGCCTTCAGACCGAAGCCGCCGCCCGGCCCGCCGCGCCGAAGAAGATGACCATCTCCGACGAGATCGCCGTCGAGATGATCGGCGTCAACAAGTGGTACGGTGAGTTCCACGTCCTTCGCGACATCAACCTCACCGTCCGGCGCGGCGAACGCATCGTCATCTGCGGACCTTCCGGTTCCGGCAAGTCGACGACGATTCGCTGCATCAACCGTCTGGAGAGCCACCAGAAGGGCAAGATCCTCGTCGACGGGATCGAGCTCACCGACGATCTGAAGAAGATCGATGAGGTGCGCCGCGAGGTCGGCATGGTGTTCCAGCACTTCAACCTCTTCCCGCATCTGACCATCCTCGAGAACTGCACGCTGGCGCCGATCTGGGTGCGCAAGATGCCGAAGAAGAAGGCCGAGGAGATCGCGATGCACTATCTGTCGCGCGTCAAGATCCCCGAACAGGCCAACAAATATCCCGGCCAGCTCTCCGGCGGCCAGCAGCAGCGCGTGGCGATCGCCCGCTCGCTCTGCATGAATCCCAAGGTCATGCTGTTCGACGAGCCGACCTCGGCGCTCGATCCGGAAATGATCAAGGAGGTGCTCGACGTCATGGTCGGCCTCGCCGAGGAGGGCATGACGATGCTCTGCGTCACCCACGAGATGGGTTTTGCCCGGCAGGTGGCGAACCGCGTGATCTTCATGGATGCCGGGCAGATCGTCGAGCAGAACGAGCCGCACGCCTTCTTCACCAACCCGCAGCACGAACGCACCAAGCTGTTCCTGTCGCAGATCCTGCACTGAGACGACGCGCCGCGGCCGGGCTGAGGCACGCGCCGTCGCGGCGTGCGCCCCCGCGGCATTCGCGGTCCCGGCGGCCCGCTCCGCCCGCCGGCGGGGCGGCCTGCTGGCCAAGCTTGCAAGAAAGGCGCGGCGGCACCGGCGACCGACAGGGCGTGTCGCCGCGGCGGAGCGTCGGGTTCGCGGCAATCCGCGCCGCCGCCGTAACCTTCCGGTCATCACGCCGGAAGGCCGGCAGAGTTTCAACTTCTAATAATTCAAAATTACTGTAGCCTTGGCCCCCGGACGATTCGCACGGGAGGAGTTGGGTCGTGGGCGGCAATCTTCTGCGCGTGCTGGTCGCGGCGGCGGCCGTCCTCGGCCTCGCGACATCGGCTTCTGCGACCTGCGACGCGCTGCAGGATGCGCCGCAGCTGCCGAAGGATCTCTCCCTCTGCCACAAGCTCGAGCCCGTGGTCGAGAATCCCGCCGCCCTGCCGCTGAACGACTACGAAGCGGCGCTGAACGACTATTTCTCGAACTTCTGCCACCGCGACACGGCGGCCGGCTGGAAGCGCGACAAATTCGTGCGCGACACCGGCCCCTATGTCGCGAGCCTCGTCAACGGCGCCTGGATCGGCGCCGACCGCGGCACCCACGCCCCCGTCGTCATATGGTATTCGCCGAAGTTCTTCGAATGGCTGAAGAAGGCCCGGCCCGCCGACGCGGCGCAGCGCCCGGCCGAGGAGCCGCCGGTGCCGGACGGCGCGATGATCGTCAAGGAGATGTATCCGGCCCCCGCGGCGCTCTGCGCCGGGGAGGATCCGCTGATGCTGAAGCCGACCAGCGGCGCGGCCTTCATGGTGCGGGCGACGGCGGCCTCCCACGACGGCTGGTACTGGGGCTGGTACGGCTGGAGCGACGATCCGAAGGCCAATATCGACTGGCCGCCGCGCCCCTCCAACGGGCTGCCCTATCAGGGCTTCGGCCAGTATTGCCTGAACTGCCACGCCTCGGCCGCGGGCAACTCGACCTTTTCCAGCCTGTCGAACATCGCGGGCGAGGCCGGCCGGCCGATCACCTTCCTGTCGCAGGATTTCGCCCTCGACCTCGCGCCCCGCTCGCATCACGAGGCGGTCACCGAACTTCCGGCCGCCGTCGACGCGCCGAAGCCTTCCGCCAAGGCGCTCAATCCCGACGTCGCGGCGCTCTACGACTACGTCTTCGCGGCGCTGCCGGAAGACGTCGCGGCGCTGCAGATGCCCTCGGCGAGCTACGACAACGTCTGGGTCGAGGAGCATCGCAAGACCACGGAAAAGAGCCAGTACCTCACCTCCGACCAGTGCGTCGGCTGCCACGACGCGGGCGGCACCGGGCTTCAGTTCGACATGACGAAGCCGGCGCCGCTCGATCCGGTGCACAATCCGGACGGCAGCAAGCTGATCAACATGTCGCCCTACGGCACCTGGCGGACCTCGCCGATGGGTCTTGCCGGTCGCGACCCGATCTTCTTCTCGCAGCTTGCCAGCGAAACCCAGACCTTCCATCCGGACGTCTCGCGCGAGGTGCAGACGATCTGCCTCGGCTGCCACGGCATCCAGGGCCAGCGGCAGTTCCAGCTCGACGGCGCGACGACGCAGGAGGCCTGCCCGCAGTTCGAGCGTTCGATGCTCGACGCCGTGCCCTATCCGCCGGGCAACCCGACGGCGAAGCACGCCTCCTTCGGGGCTCTCGCCCGCGACGGCATCTCCTGCACGGCCTGCCACCACGCGATCTTCAAGGACGCCGACGTCGCGAAGGCGAGGTCGGATCCGGCCAACCGCTGCATCGTCGCCCGCCAGGACCAGCTCAACCCGCAGAGCCTCGCCGAGGGCTTCGCCCGCACCTTCACCGGCAGCTACTTCGTCGGCGCGGCCGACGAACTGAAGGGACCGTTCGAGAATCCCCGGCAGACGCCGATGAAGAACGCCCTCGGCATCACGCCGCTCCACGACGAGACCTTCCTGAAGTCGGACCTGTGCGGCAGCTGCCACACGGTGCATCTGCCGATCCTCGACGACGGCCGGTTGCTCGGCTTCACCTTCGAGCAGACGACCTATCCGGAATGGGCCTTCAGCGACTATCGCACCGGCGTGACGGCGAATGGCACGCTTCCGGGCGGCGCCGGGCCGAAGGCCGCGAGCTGCCAGGGCTGCCACATGAAGACCCATGACGAGGCCGGCGCGCCGATCGTCTCGAAGATCGCCGGCATCCAGGAGCACAGCAACTTCCCCGAGGTGGAGAACGGCCTCGGGCCCGACGCCATCGACCTCGATCGCCGGGTGGAATTCGCCCTCCACACCCTGGTCGGGCTCAACGTCTTCCTGATCGAGATGGCCGACCAGTTCCCCGACTTCCTCGGCATCGCCGTCCAGGACCCGATGCTGGTCGCGAAGGGGATCGACAACATCGTCACCACCCGGGCGAAGATGCTGGAGAACGCCTCAAAGCTCTCCGCGTCGATCGCCGTCACGCAGGTTTCCCAGACGGCCGGCCGGCTCGCCGCGACGGTGCGGGTGGATTCCCACGTCGGCCACAAGTTCCCCTCGGGGGTGGGCTTCCGCCGGGCCTTCGTCGAGTTCCGCGCGCTCGACGCCGAGGGCAGGGCGCTGTGGACCTCCGGCGGCACCAATGCCGCCGGCGTCATCGTCGACGGAGACGGCCAGCCGATCGAGGGAGAATTGTGGTGGGAGCCCGACTGCTCGGCCCCCATCGCGCCGCTCTCGCGGCTTCACCAGCCGCACTACCAGACGATCACCGCCGAGGACGAGGCGCAGATCTACCAGGAGCTCGTGTCGACGCCGGCGCCCTCCGGCGCGCCGCGCTGCGGCCATGCCAGCGAGGCGAAGGGCGAACTCACCACCAGCTTCCTGTCGATCTGCAGCCCGGTGAAGGACAACCGCATCCTTCCCTCAGGATATCTGCCGTTCGACGAACGGGTGAAGATCGCCAACGCGCTCGGCTCGAAGGGCGACGCGCTGGCGGCCGACACCGGGGCCTTCGCGGTCGGGGACGACCCCGACTATGCGAGCGGCGGCGGCGACACGATCCGCTACGAGATCGACCTTCAGGCCCTCGAGCGTCCGGTCGCGAGCGTCGAGGCGCGGCTCTTCTATCAGGCGATCCCGCCCTTCTACCTGCAGGATCGCTTCTGCACGGCGAAAGGCACCGACCGGGACCGGCTCGCCTATCTGACGAGCAAGCTCGATCTCGCGGGCACGGCGGCGGCGGACTGGAAGCTCGAGATGGTGACGTCCGGCGCGGTGCCGGTCGCCCCATGAGACGTGGCGCGCGCCCTGCGGGAGCCGCCCTGTCGACGGCGCGTCGGCGCCCGGCCGCCGGCGCATCGCGCCTCCCGGGCGGCGACCTGCCGCGCGGAACCAGCGGGCCGCTCGGCCGTTATCGGCCGAATGGTCGTCGGGGGTGGCATTGTCGTCGGATCGCGAGTCTAGCCGGCGGGGCGAACAGCGCTCCACGACCATCTCCCCCACGATCGGCCTCGTGAACACGCAGAACTTCGAAAGCGGTCCGCGCTGGGCCGTCATCGGGACCTTCTTCATCCTGTTCTTCGGGGCGTTGTATCTGACGGCGAGCTTCCTGCTCCCGGTCATCCTCGCCGTGATCTTCGCCCTGGTGATGAGCCCGATCGTGCGCTTCCTGCGGCGCAGGCTCGGCATCTGGGAATCGGTGTCGGCCCTCGTCCTCGTCATCGGCTCGCTGGCGACCCTGATCCTCGGCTTCTACATGCTGAGCGACCCGATCACCAATCTCGTCAACGACGCGCCGCGCTACATCCGCGCCGTCGACACCCAGATGAAGGAGGTCCGCGACCGGCTCGACCGCTTCCAGAGCGCCCAGCAGCAGGCCCAGGACGTTGCGGCGGACGGGAGCGCCGACGGGTCGAAGGGCAATGACGGCAAGCCCCAGGAGGTGGTGGTCAAGAATCCGAGCCTCCTCGACAACGCCACCCAGTTCGTGCCGCAGATCCTCGCATCGATCGGCTTCACGCTGATCTTCCTCTTCTTCCTTTTATCGTCGGGAGACCTGTTCTACCAGAAGCTGGTGCGCACCATGCCGACGCTGTCGGACAAGAAGCGCGCGCTGCACATCGCCCACGACATCGAGCGCGAACTGTCGCGCTACCTGTTCACCATCACGCTGATCAACATCTGCCTCGGCATCGCCGTCGGCCTGTGCCTGTGGTGGGTCGGCATGCCGACGCCGATGGTCTTCGGCGCGCTCGCGACGCTGCTCAACTACATTCCCTATCTCGGCTCGCTGATGGGAATGGGGCTCGTCGGGCTCATCGCCCTCACCGAATTCGGCAATCTGACCGGCGCCGCGGTGCCCGTACTCCTCTATCTCGCCTGCACGACCGTCGAGGGGCAGTTCCTGACGCCGATGATCGTCGGGCGGCGGTTGGAGATGAATGCCGCAGCCGTGTTTCTCGCCGTCGCCTTCTGGGGCTGGATCTGGGGCGTCGTCGGCATGTTCCTCGCCGTCCCGCTGATGGTCTGCATCAAGGTCTTCGCGACCTATGTCGAGCCGCTGACCGCGCTTGGGGACTTCCTCTCCGTCGAGCAGCCGCGACACGCCGACGAGGACGACGATTGAGCTGACCGCGCCGACCGCGCCGTCCCCGGCACCGGGCCGGGCGGCGGCCCGCTGCCCGGTCAGTGGGCGTAGATCATCTTGCGCGTCATGCCGCCGTCGACGACGAGCGTCTGGCCGGTGATGAAGCCGGCCTTCTCGCCGTCGAGCAGGAAGCTCGCCGCATGCGCGACGTCCTCCGGCACGCCGACACGGCCGACGAGATGCTGTTCGTGATCGACCGGCCGCAGCGTCTCGCCGGAGACGTCGATCCATCCCGGCGCCACGGCGTTGACGCGCACCTTGGGCGACAGGCTGACGGCGAGCGAATGGGCGAGCGCGACGAGGCCCCCCTTGGTCGCCGAATAGGATTCCGTGTCGGCCTCCGACATGAAGGCCCTCGTCGAGGCAACCAGGACCATCGCACCGCCGGACTTCCGCAGGCCGGCGGCGCCGTGCCTCGCAAAGAGGAAGCTCTGCGAGAGATTGACGTCGAGCACCCGGTGCCAGTCCTCGTAGGAGAGATCTTCGACGGCCATGCGCTTCATGATTCCGGCGTTGCAGACGATGCCGTCGAGCCGGCCGAAGCGCTGCTCCGCCCGTTCGACGCAGCCGAAGACGTCGCCCTCTTCGGCGACGTCGCCGACCACCGGCTCGACCGCGGCCGCGCCGCCGGCCTCGCGACAAAGGTCGCCGAGCCCGGCGCCGTCCGTGTCCATCGCCGTCACCGTGCCGCCCTCGGCGACGAGGCGGAGCGCCACGGCGCGGCCGATCCCCGATGCCGCGCCGGTGACGATGAAGTGCTTGTCCGGATGGTTCATGGGCGCAGGTCCCTTCTCGCATGTGACGGCTGAAAATGCGTCGGGCCGGCGCCGCGGTAACGGCGTCGGCCCGAGCGGCCTTTCTCTGCCCTGTCGAACGACTGCCGGAACGGGACGTTACGGCAGCCGGCCGCGCCTTTTGTGCGAGATCCGCTTGATCACAGCGGGCGCGTATCAAGCCCGCGCGGCGAATGAGCGTCGCTGTTTCCGGCATCACGAAGTGATCTGCCGGAAACCGTATTACGGGCGCGTCAGTTCCCCGACGTCTGCACCGGCTTGACCAGCGGTGTGATGCGGCGGACCGTCACCCTGCGGTTCTCCCGGTTGGCCTCCTCGGTATTCACCTTGAGGTCCGCCTCGCCGTAGCCCTGGGTGACGAGGTTTTCGGGCGGCACGTCGAAATACTGCGTCAGGGCCGAAGCGACGGACTCGGCGCGGCGGTCGGAAAGCGCCAGATTGGCGACTTCGCTGCCGACGGCGTCGGTGTGACCTTCGATCAGGAATGTCTCCGACGGGTTCTTGTCGACGACTTCCTGGATCGCCTTTGCCAGCGCTTCGAGATTGCCGACCTGGTCCTGGCCGATGGAGTCGGAGCCGAAGTCGAAGTTGATGGTGTTGAGGTCGATCCGGCGGACCTTGTCGCGGATGCGCTCCGAACGCACCACCTCGTCCACCGAATAGATCCGCTCGACCGTTTCGACCGGCGGCGCGACGAGGGTTTTGTAGTACAGTTGCTCGTCAGGCCGGTCGACGTCGACGATGTATTCGTCGCGCGGGATGCCGACCTGGATCGGCGGCAGATCGCGCCCGGGGTCGCGCTCGTAGGTCGGCCGCTCGTCGTCGGACGAATACGGGTCGTAGAACAGCACCACCTCGCGCCCGTTCGGCAGCACCCGCGAGCGGCGCACGATGTCGCCGTAACGGTTGGTGACGGTGATCACCTTGACGCCGTTCTCGCGGACGATCACCTGGCGCGTCCGGCCGCGGGGCAGGCGCTCGTAATAGGTGTCGTCGGCATTGCGCGACAGGCGCTGCTCGTCGTCGCCCTTGATGAAATAGGCGGCTGCAGCCCCCGCGGCGGCACCCGCTGCCGCCGCGCCGACGATCGACAGGATCTGCCGGCCGTCGTCGTCGCGCTTCACGACCTCGACATTCGGCGGCAGCTCGCCGCGCGACGGATCGAAGTTGTCCCGGTCGCCGCGCTCGCCGCGACGCTCCCTGTCGCCGCGGCCGTTCTCGCCGCGGCGGCTGCGGTCGCGATCGGCCCGGCGATCACCGCGGGCGGGCGGCTGGATGCGCTCGCCCTGTTCCTCGGTGATGGGCGTGATCTTCACCGGCTCACGCAGCTTCTGGACGCGGGCGTCGCTGGCATTGATCTTGCCCGCCTCGACCGGCTGGTTCTGGGTCGCGGCCGGCACCGGCTGGGGCTTCTCGGCCGGCTTTTCGCGGGGTTTCTCGGCATTGCGGCGCTGGCCGTCCTCGTCCTGGCGCTGCTTCAGGAGGTCCGGATTGGCCGGCCCGGCATTGGGATCGACCGGTTCGCCCGCCTGGCGGGCGGGCCGAGCCTTGCCGGGGGCATCCCGGCCATCAGGCTGGTCACCCGCCGCTTCGGCCCCTGCGGGCTTGCGGTCGCGGCGCTCGCCCGGACGCTGCCCCGCAGCTTCGTCGGAGGCGGCCGCATCGCCGCGGCCCTTGCGGTTGCCGGCCTTGTCCCTCGCTCCGGCGTCGCCTGCGCCTGCCTGGGTGTCCTCGGCGGGCTTGCGCTTGTTCGGCGAGGCTGCCGGCACCGGCGCATCGGGCTCGGCCTTGCCGGGCTTCTTTTCCGGCACGGGCTCGTTCGACGGCCGTGCCTCGGGCTGGGGCGCCGCCTTCTTCTTCGGCGCTTCGGCGGTGGATCCGCCGCCGTCCTTCGCGCTGCCGGCCTCGGTCGCCTCGGGCTGCTGCCGGCGGCCGGGCTTCTTCGGCTTCTGCGTGTCGGCGCCGTCCGGGGCCTCGCCGCCCTTTGCGGCGGCTTTCGCGGCCGGCTCCCGGTCGGCCGGCTTCTCCCGGCGCTTTTCCTCAGCCGCCTGCCGCTTTTTTGCCGGAGCCTCGGCGTCGCCCTTCGCAGCGGGGGCGTCGGCGGTCCCGGCGGCCTTCGGCTTGCGCTTGGGCTGCGGCGCGTCGTCCGCCTGACGCGCCTTCGGCGCCGCATCGGCGCCGCCGTCCCCGGCGGCATCCGCCTTGCCGCGGCGCTGGCGCGGCGCCTCGTCGCCGGCCGCTGCGCCCTTGCGGGCGCCGCCGCGACCTTCCTCGCCGCCGGCTCCCTTGCTGGGCGCCTCGTCTCCCGCCTGCTTGCGGCGGCGCTTGCGCTCCTCGGGCGCGTCGCCCGGCGCCGCGTCGGCCTGGGCGATCCGGAACGAACCGTCGGACGCCGGGGCGGATCTGACCAGCGCGGTGTCGTAGGAGGCGACGCCCGCCACCGGGCCGGCATAGGCCGTGGTGGTGACCGGCCCCGAAAGCGCCGTCGAGGCGGCCAGGGCGGCAACGCCGATGAGCTTGCCGCCGCGTTTGATGTTCGACATGAAGAACTGACCTTCGCGTTTCGTCCCTTGCAACGTCCCCTCGCGTCGCGATGCCCGCGCGGCAGCCGGAGGCGCCGCTGTTTTCGCACCGTCCTTTGAAACGATGGGGTGACGTCAAACGACCGGGCCGGGCGAGGTGTTCCCTCCGCCGCGCCGAAAGCGCGTCCGGAGGCACTGCCGGCGGAGGCTGTCAGGGACGCAGCTTCGGGCTTCGCCAGTCGTAGAGCCAGGCGAGATCGGCGCGCAGCGCCTCCGCCGGACGCAGGCCGAGGACGGCGTTTCGGCCGAGCGAAAACGGCGGCGGCAGGTGGTAGACCAGGCGGTGGAAGCCGACCCGCCGGCGGACCCTGTCGATGCGCGGTCGCCGCGCGGCCTCGTAGCGCCGCGCTGCGGCGGCGGGCGAGGCTTCCGTGGCGAGCGCGGCGGCAAGCACGGCGGCGTCTTCGATCGCCATGCCGGCGCCTTGCGCGGCATAGGGAGCCATCGCGTGGGCGGCGTCGCCGATCAGCACGACACGCCCGTCGCCGAGGACGAAGGGCCGCGCGGCCGGCGCCGAAAACAGCGGCCAGGGGGTCGGCGGGGCCGCCGCGCCGATCAGCCGCACGAGCCGCGGGTCCCAGTGCGCGAAGCCCCCGAGCGCGAAGCCGCCGAGGAGGGCCGCGGCGTCCTTTGGGCCGTCGCCGCTGCGGGTGACGAGGACGAGATTGCGCAGCGTGCCGGCGCGGACCGGATAGGCGACGGCATGCCGCCGCGGGCCGAGCCAGGCAGTGATCCGGGCCGGCGGCGTGCCGGCCTCGCGCCCTGTGCCCGACCCGGCCGGGCCGGGCCCTTTCGGATCGGCGGCGACGGTGGTGCGCCAGGCGGTGGTGCCGGTCGGCTGCGCCGGCGCGAGGCCGAAGCGCCGGGCGACGGCGGATCGGACGCCGTCGGCGCCGACGAGAAGCGCCGCCCCGATCGTCTCGCCGGCTGCAAGGCCGATGTCGAGGCCGCCGGCGACGGTCGCGACCGTGGCGACCTCCGCGCCGAGCCGCAGCGTGATCTTCGGATCGCTCTTGACCGCCGCGACGAGCACCGCCTGCAGGTCGGCGCGGTGGATCGAGAGGTAGGGCGTGCCGTCCTTCGAGCGCACGGGGACCTCGGCGATCGTCCGGCCGCTCCGGCCGCTGCGGAGCTCGACGAGGTCCGCCGCGACGCCGGCCGCACGCAGCGGCGGCAGGAGATCGAGTTCGTCGAGGACCGACAGGGCGTTCGGCGAAAGCTGCAGGCCGGCGCCCACCTCGTCGAGCGTTTCCGAACGTTCGAGGACGCTCGAGGCGATGCCGAGGCGGGATAGGCACAGCGCGGCCGTCAGGCCGGCGATGCCGGCGCCGGCGATCGCGATGCGGGGGGTCATCTTCGGGCTGGTCATCTGGTCAGGCCCGGCAGGAACGCGTCGTCGCGGACGGGCGCGGAGCGGCGTCGCTCAGGCGGCCGGACTGTCCGCCGCACGAAACGCGCGGCGACACGGCGGGTGCCTTCTCAGGCCGCTTCCGGAAACAGGCAGCCTTCCGGCCGCGTCTCGTCGGCCTTCAGTGCCGGATCGTAGCGATAGAGCGTCGAGCAGTAGCTGCAGACGATCTCCGGCTCGTCGCCCATGTCGAGGAAGACGTGCGGATGGTCGTGCGGCGGATTGGCCCCGCAGCACATGAACTCCTTGACGCCGACCGAGATCGTGGCGTGCCCGGCGTCGTTGGAAAAATGCGGGATCGGATGACCGGCCATGTCTGCGTGCAACCTTGCGAAAATCGTCCTGCCTTCGATGCGGCCGGACCATAGTTCCCCCGCCGCGAAAAGAACAGGGGGTGTCAGGGCGGCCGCGCCGCGCTATCGACCACACGGCATGAACCAGCGAATTCCGGAAGGATCATCGATGACGCGGGGCCATTTCGAAAACGACGGGCTGCGCTTCGCCTTTCTCGACGAGGGCGAGCGCGGGGCGCCGGCGGTCCTCCTCGTCCACGGCTTTGCCTCCTCGATGCGGGTGAACTGGATCGAGCCGGGCTGGGTGACGACCCTTGCCGAGGCCGGCTTCCGGGTGCTCGCCTTCGACCACCGCGGCCATGGCGAGAGCGACAAGCCGCGGGAATCGTCGGCCTATACGCCGAGGAAGATGGTCTCCGACTGCGTCGCGCTGCTCGACCGGCTGGAGGTTCCTGCGGCGACCTTCTTCGGCTATTCGATGGGGGCGCGGGTCTCGGCCTTCGCGGCGCTGCAGGCGCCGGCGCGGGTCGAGCGGCTGATCCTCGGCGGTCTCGGCATCGGCCTCGTGACCGGCGTCGGCGACTGGGATCCCATCGCCGCGGCCCTGCGGGCGCCGTCGCTCGACGACGTCACCGATCCGCGGGGGCGGATGTTCCGGGCCTTTGCCGACCGCACGAAGAGCGACCGGCTGGCGCTCGCCGCCTGCATCGAGACCTCGCGGGACGAGGTGACGCGCGAGGATGTCGGGCGGATCGCCCAGCCGGTCCTCATCGGCGTCGGGACCGCGGACGAGATTGCCGGCGCACCGGAGCCGCTGGCGGCGCTGCTGCCGAATGCCGAGGTCTTCGCCATCGAGGGGCGGGACCACATGCTCTCGGTCGGCGACCGGCGGTTCAAGCGGCGGGTCCTGGATTTTCTCGGCGCCTGAGTTCATCGGCCCGCGGATGCCGGTTCGGCGCCCGTCCGGCGCCGCCGCGGCAGCCTGCGACCCGATCCGGCCCTGCGATGCCGAAACCCCCGCATGCAGAGTTGAAGGGGCCGGCCCTTCACGCCGCTGCCCGGCGGGTTTACATATCCCGCCAAACGAACGCCGGCCGTTGCCGCATCCGGCATGCCGGCGAAGACGTCTGCGGGAGAGCGCCATGAGCGTCGCGAGCACCAAGAGCCACGAGCGGATCCAGGCCGTCGATCCGATCTTCGCCGCAATCCGCAGCGAAGCGATGGAGGTTGCGGCCAACGAGCCGGTGCTGGCAAGCTTCATCCACGCCACCGTGCTCAACCAGTCGAGCTTCGAGGCGGCGCTGGTCCACCGGATTTCGCAGCGGCTGGACCACCCGGACGTGCCGGCCGTGCTGATCTCCCAGGCCTTCGGCGACATGATCGAGGCCGATCCGGAATTTGCCGAGACGGTGCGTACCGACATCCAGGCGGTCTATGACCGGGATCCCGCCTGCGAGCGCTATCTCGACGCGCTCCTCTACTTCAAAGGCTTCCACGCCATCCAGACCCACCGTCTGGCGCACTGGCTGTGGGACACCGGCCGGCGCGACTTCGCGCTCTATCTGCAGTCGCGCTCCTCGGCGGTGTTCCAGACCGACATCCATCCGGCGAGCCGGATGGGGCGCGGCATCTTCTTCGACCATGCCACCGGCATCGTCGTCGGCATGACGGCGGCGATCGGCGACAACGTCTCGATCCTCCAGGGCGTCACCCTCGGCGGCACCGGCAAGGAGTTCGGCGACCGGCATCCGAAGGTCGGTTCCGGCGTGCTGATCGGCGCCGGGGCGAAGGTGCTCGGCAACATCCGCATCGGCCACTGCGCCAAGATCGCCGCCGGCTCGGTGGTGCTGAAGGAGGTACCGCCGCAGACGACGGTGGCCGGCGTTCCCGCCAAGGTCATCGGCGAGACCCGCTGCGACCAGCCGGCGCGGGAGATGGACCAGAGCTTCGACCGCACCGACTGACGGGCGAAGCCGCCGGACATTCGTGCCGCCTGCCTGCCTGCCGGCGCGTCTTTGCGGGACAGGCCTTGCCGCGTTTGCTGCCGCGACCGCGCGACGGGGGAGCGGCAGCCGGCGGGTCGTCGCAGGCACGAGACGGCGTGTTCCGGACAGGCGCGCACATCTCCAAGTCCGGCGTGCGTGACCCGCGGCCCGGCGCTGCCATCGATTTCGCGCGGCCGCACCCTAGCTAACGACCTCCCACAGCAGCGAGGAGAAACCTTTGAGCCCCGCCGAAATCCGAAAGCTCGAAGCCTATCTGAAAAAGACCTTCAAGGGCGTCGATCTGTCAGTGCGCGGTCTGCCTCGCAAAGCCGACTCCGCGGAAGTCTACGTCAACGGCGAGTTCGCCGGACTGATCGACAAGGACACCGACGAGGGCGAACTCTCCTACCACCTGACGATGACGATCCTCGACATCGACCTCGAATAGGCGGGCGCCCGGCAAGGGCGCGGGAGGCGCAGAGCGCCGAACAGGCGAAAGCCGCGGATCGCGAGAACCGCGGCGCAGTTTCGAACGATGCCCGGCGTAAAGCCCGGCAGACGAGGACCGGGACCGGCCGTCTCTCGATGACGTCCGGTCCCGGCGGCCGGGGGCGGGACGGGTCGCCCCCGATGCTCCTCGTGTGACCATTCCCGCCGGCGGACCCGTCTCGGTCCGCCCGGCCCGGCGATCAGCGGACGCTGCCGACCAGGAGGTTGCGGTCGTCGACGATGCCGACCCACTTGCCGGCGTTGTCGGCGGCCTGGCGCTTCAGATAGGTGTAGCTCGTCGCCTCCCAGGGCAGGACGCGGTTGTCGAGATTGTCGAGGACGAAGTCGCCCTGGTCGGTGCGGAGCGTCAGCACCGCATGGCCGTCGCCGTTGGTCTGCTTGACCACCGTGACCAGAAGCGCCGAGGCGGGAATGCCCTCGCGCTCCAGCATGTACTGCTTGAGCAGGGCGAAATCCTCGCAGTCGCCCTCGGTCGTCGGATAGGCCCAGTATTCCGGAACGCCGTAGACTTCCTGGTCCGTGCGGGGGAAGATGTTGGTGTTGACGACGCTGTTGACGTCGACGACGCGCGCCCAGACCTGCGGCGAGAGCTTGACCGCCGCCGCCGTGGCGTTGGCACGGCAGGTCGTGGGATAGCGCTTGCAGAATTCGTAATGGCCGATCGGCTGCGACGTGTAGCTGGTCGTCGGCATCGGCGAGGAGGCCCCGGCGGCCGCCATCGACGTCGACATCATCAGCGCGATCGCCGCAACGGCCAGTCCGAAATGCTTGTTGATCTTTTTCATTGTCATTCTCCCCGTCGTTGAGGCGAGAATGGCAGACGGCTTTTACTTCGCGAAAAAACGCGGAGTGGCAATTAAATTCAAATTCGACGTAATTTGGCGAGAAGATATACTTTGCGAAAGATGGCGCGTGTTCGGCAAATTGCCATCGCCGGATTCACGACTTGAAAAGCATGACGGCCGCCGGGCGGTTCCGGCGTCGGCGCTCTTCTGAGTTCGGTCGGGCTCGCCATGCGGCGAAGTGCCGGCTTTCCGGCCCGCTTCGCCGGGCAAGGAGAGGGGTGGACCGAAGATGCCGAAGCCGCGCGAGGCAGGGCCTTCGCCGCCGCGATGCCGGCCTCCGCGGCGTCGATCCGGCGGCTTTTGCGGGTCGAAGGGCCCTCGATTGGTTAACCGGGGGAGCGTTCCGGGCGCGTTGCGCGGCGAATTCCGCTGCGGGGAGTTGGCGCCGTGGTTAAGGAAGCTCTTCCGCCGGCCCGCGCGTCCCCGCGCATCCCCGGAGCGCTCGCGGCGGCGGTCCGTTTCTCCCGTTGCGGCCTCTCGCCCGATGGCTTAGACACGGCGCAATTTCACGCACAGTCTTCGACAGGAAAGAGGCAGCGCCCCATGGCACGCCAGTTCATCTATCACATGTCGGGCCTCACCAAGGCCTATGGCAACAAGAAGGTCCTGGAGAACATCCACCTCTCCTTCTATCCGGACGCCAAGATCGGCATTCTCGGCCCGAACGGCGCCGGCAAGTCGACGCTTCTGAAGATCATGGCTGGCGTCGACACCGAATTCACCGGCGAGGCCTGGGCCGCCGAGGGCGCGACCGTCGGCTACCTGCCGCAGGAGCCGCACCTCAACCCCGACAAGACGGTGTTCGAGAACGTCATGGAGGGCGTTGCCGACAAGCAGGCGATCCTCGACCGCTACAACGAACTGATGATGAACTACTCCGACGAGACGGCGGAGGAGGGGGCGAAGCTCCAGGACGTCATCGACGCGCAGAACCTCTGGGACCTCGAGAACCAGGTCGAGATGGCGATGGACGCGCTGCGCTGTCCGCCGGCCGACGCCGAGATCGAGCCGCTCTCCGGCGGCGAGAAGCGCCGCGTCGCGCTCTGCAAGCTGCTCCTGTCGAAGCCCGACATCCTGCTCCTCGACGAGCCGACCAACCATCTCGACGCCGAGACCATCCTCTGGCTCGAAAAGCACCTGCGCGAGTATGAGGGCTCGGTGCTGATGGTCACCCACGACCGCTACTTCCTCGACAACGTCACCGGCTGGATCCTCGAGCTCGATCGCGGCCATGGCGTGCCCTACGAGGGCAACTACTCGATCTATCTGGAGAAGAAGGCCAAGCGCATGGCCCAGGAGGGCCGCGAGGACGACGCCCGCATGCGGGCGATCAACCGCGAGCGCGAGTGGATCAGCCAGGGCGCCAAGGCCCGCCAGACCAAGTCGAAGGCCCGCATCAAGGCCTATCACGAACTGGTCGAGGCCGCCGAAAACAGAAAGCCCGCCGACGGCAAGATCGTCATCCCGACCGGCGAGCGGCTCGGCAACCGGGTGATCGAGGTCGAGAACCTGACCAAGAGCTTCGGCGACCGGGTGCTGATCGAGAACCTCTCCTTCAAGCTGCCAGCCGGCGGCATCGTCGGCATCATCGGCCCGAACGGCGCCGGCAAGTCGACGCTGTTCAAGATGATCACCGGCCAGGAGAAGCCCGATTCCGGCACGATCACCGTCGGCGAGACGGTCGATCTCGGCTATGTCGACCAGAGCCGCGACGATCTGAACCCCAACCACAACGTCTGGGAGGAGATCTCCGGCGGCGTCGACATCATGAAGCTCGGCAAATACGAGATGAACAGCCGGGCCTATGTCGGCAACTTCAACTTCAAGGGCCCGAACCAGCAGCAGAAGGTCGGCACGCTTTCCGGCGGCCAGCGCAATCGCGTGCATCTCGCCAAGATGCTGAAGTCCGGCGCCAACGTCATCCTGCTCGACGAGCCGACCAACGACCTCGACACCGAGACGCTGACGGCGCTCGAGGACGCGCTGGAGGAATATGCCGGCTGCGCCGTCGTCATCAGCCACGACCGCATGTTCCTCGACCGGCTGGCCACCCACATCCTCGCCTTCGAGGGCGACAGCCACGTCGAATGGTTCGAGGGCAACTTCGAGGATTACGAGCAGGACAAGATCCGCCGGCTCGGCCCGGAATCGGTCAATCCCAAGCGCCCGACCTACAAGCGCCTGACCCGCTGAGAAGGCACGGCATCGGCGCGGCGGGCGGACGCCGCCGCGCTTGGCCGCGGCCGCGGCGCCGCGTCGCTCCCGAGGGCCTGCCGCCGGACGGCGCGATGGCGTAGGGTGTCGCGGGGCGTTCGCGGGAGTTGAACATCGATGCCGAACACGCTGAACAGACGTCTTGCCATGGCCGCCGCTGCGGCTGCCGCCGTGGTGCTCTTCGCCGACGGGGCCGCCGCCAAGCCCGCACGGTGCTTCACCACCGACGACGGCTACTATTCCTGCAACTTCCAGGGAACCGATGCGGCGGGCAGCTTCGAGATCTCGGCGCCGGGCAAGCCGACCTTCTCGCTTCTCGTCGACCGGCCGGGCTTCGCCTCGGCCTATGCCGATTACGGCACCGGGCGGAACGTCGCCCTGCCCGGCATGTATGTGCGCGAGCGCGACCAGCCGGCCTGCTGGTCGAATCCCGAGACGGTGACCAAGATCTGCGCCTGGTGACGGTGTCGCGCCGTTCGCCGGCGCCTCACCGCGCGTGCGGACCAGGGCAGCCGGCCGTTCGCCGGGGGGAACGGCCGGGGCAAAGCCCGCGGCCGTGGATCGGGGTCGCCGGGGGCGGGCTTGCGGCCTGCCGCGCCCGACCCGCGCCCAAAGGAGCCTGCGGCTGTCAGCGCGCCCGCATCATGAACGGCGTGTCGATGCCGAGGGTCTTCATCACCGAGACGGGCGGGCGCCGCATGCCCTCGCCGTTGGTGGCCGAGCGGCCGGTCAGGCGGGCGGTCACGACGTGATCCATGGCGATGGCCGTGAGGCGCGAGCGGTGCATGGTTGGAACTCCAGTCCGGATTTTTTCGTCGTTATGATGCAGTGCACATAAACGGGAAACATTCTCTTAAGAAGCCGGCCCAGGGACAGGACTGCCATGCGCTTCCGGCATGGCGCTTCCGGCCCGTCATGCAGGTTTGGGGATGGTCTGGAACATCCGGCTTCTGCAGCGATCGGCCTCGCATCGCCGGCCGGCCCGATGGTTTCAGGAAACGCCGGCGGCCCGCCGGACACGGGAGCCGGCCGAGACGCTTTCGGCGACGCTGTCGCGCAGCACCAGCCGCCCGCTGACGAGCGCCTTGACGGCGGGCTGCGGCGCCTCCGCGACGATCAGATCGTCGAGCAGGCGGATGGCCATCGCCCCGATCCGCTGTTTCGGCACCTCGATGGTCGTCAGCGGCGGGTCGACGATGGCGCTCATCGGCAGGTTGTCGAAGCCGATGAGCGAGACGTCCTCCGGCACCCGGTAGCCGCATTCCTTCAGGGCCCGCATGAAGCCGAGGGCGACGATGTCGTTGACGCAGCAATAGGCCTCGGCGACCGCGGCGCCCTGTTTCAGGAGGCGCAACCCGTCCTGATAGGCGCCGTCGAGGGTCGAGTCGACCGAGAGGATCGCGTCGCTTCGGGCGGACAGTCCGAGCGCCGCGAGACCGCTCGAGAAGGCCTGCTGGCGCAGGCTGAAATTGGTGACCGCCGAATAGCTGCCGACGAGGCCGATGCGGGTGAGGCCGCGGTCCTTCAGATGCTCGATCGCCTGGTGGATCGACTGCGCGTTGTCCATGTCGACGAAGTTGGCGTCGAGCTGCGGGAAGAAGGTGTCGATGAAGACCATCGGCAGGCCCTCGCGCTGGAAGCTCTGCACGTCCTCCTGCGCGAGTTCGGTGCCGAGCACGACGACGCCGCTGAGATCGCCGTTGGAAAGCGCGTCGAAGGCCGGGCGCAGATTGCTGCCCTCGATGCTGACGACGTGCAGCGAATAGTCCCGCCGCGTCGCCTCGAAGGACATGCCGTCGATATAGTCCGAGATGAAGTGGTTGTGGTCGCGGTTCACCGTGTGGCCATGCTTGGCGATCTTCAGGAAGGAGATGGTGTTGCCGGCCTCCGGCCGGGCGCGGCCGGCACGCGGGACGTAGTTCATCTCGCTGACCGCGCGCATGACCCGCTGGCGCGTCGCTTCCGATATGTCGCCCTTGCCGTTCAGGACCAACGAGGCCGTGGAGGCCGAAACCCTGGCATGTTCAGCCACTTGGCGCAGCGTCACCGACCGCTTCAATGATTGCTTCCTGCTGTTGCGGCGGGCTCGAGCTCGCGGCCCGCCATCGTGGATGTTTAGTAAACTGATTTGCCGCGGCTCGCTAGGGGAGCGGTGCGGCCATTCGACATTGGCTGCCGCAAGCCGGCGGATGCGACGGCTGAGGCGAAAAGCGTATGGAATTCCGATATTTGAGCCTGAATCGGGCGGCGCTGGCCCATGTCGGAGGGGGCCGGGCAGGCGCCTTTCGGGCGCCTGGACCGGGGAGATCGTGACGCCCGGACGGCGGCGGAAGGTCGGGATCGGCCCGCGACCCTGTTGTGAAGCCCGGCGATGTCTGCTAGCAATTCACTAAATCGAGTTTTTGTTTACTAAACCTTTGGGAGGAGGGATTGCGTAAACTCGACGGCCATCTGGTCGTGCTGTCGGTGCTCGTCGTCGTGCTCCTCGTCGTCGGGGGCGCGGCTTCCGATGGAACCTATCTCTCCCTCTACAATCTCCAGTCGATGGCCATGCAGGTGCCGGAGATCGGGCTGCTCGCCATCGGCGTGATGCTCGCCATGTGCGCCGGCAACGGCGGCATCGACCTGTCGGGGATCGCGCTCGCCAATCTCGCCGGCGTCGCCTCGGGCCTCTTGGCGCTGTCGCTGTTCTCCGCCGACGACGCGCCGATGCTGTTCACGGTCACCTTCGCCGCCGGCGCGGTGCTGGTCGGGGTCGCCGGCGGCTTCCTCAACGGCTGGATCATCTCGCGCTTCGGCATCACGCCGATCCTGTGCACGCTGGGCACCCAGATGCTCTATACCGGCCTCGCCGTCGTGCTCTCGGACGGGCGCTCCGTCACCGTCGGCTCGCCCGATCCGCTCTACGAGATCGGCAACGGCCTGCTGTTCCAGGTGCCGACGAGCTTCCTGATCTTCTGCGCCGTCGCGGCGCTTTTGAGCGCGGTGCTCCGCTACACCCCCTACGGCCTGCAGCTGATGCTCACCGGCGCCAATCCGAAGGCGGCCGACTACAGCGGCTTTCCGAAGCGCCGGATCATCGCCACCACCTACACCATCTCCGGAACCCTCGCGGGAATCGCCGGGGTGATCATCGCTGCGCGCAACGTCAACGTGAAGTGGGACTACGGCACGTCCTACCTCCTGATCGCCATCCTGATCGCGGTGATGGCCGGGGTGCGGCCCCAGGGCGGCTACGGCCGCGTCGTCTGCGTCGTCCTGTCGGCCGTCGTGCTGCAGCTCCTGTCGAGCCTGCTCAACTTCGTCGGCCTGTCCAACTTCGTGCGGGATTTCGCATGGGGTGCGCTGCTCCTCGGCTTCCTCGCCGTCGGGCGCTTCGCCCTCATCGAACAGTTCGCGTCGATCTTCGCCCTGAAGCGCCGCCCTCGCGCTTCAAGGGTCTGACGTCATCGAGGGCCTCACGTTTCCAGGGAGGAAAGCAGCGTGAAGAAACTATCCGTCCACATCGGCCTTGTTACGGCCCTCATGGTCTCCGCCGTCGCCTTCGCGCCTGAAGCCGCGCTGGCGCAGGAGAAGTCGATCACCACCGTCGTCAAGATCAGCGGCATTCCCTGGTTCGACCGGATGAAGACCGGCGTCGAGAAGTTCGCCAACGAAAATCCCGACATGGCCATCACCCAGGTCGGTCCGGCCACCGCCGATTCCGCCCAGCAGCTGCAGATCGTCCAGGATCTCGTCGCCAAGGGCACCGACGCCCTCGCCGTGGTCCCGATGGACCCGTCGATCCTCGAGGGCATCTTCAAGCGGGCGATGGACCGCGGCACGATCGTCGTGACCCACGAGGCCGACAATCAGAAGAACACGATGGTCGACGTCGAGGCCTTCGACAACGACGCCTACGGCGCCGCGCTGAACGAGCGGCTCGCCGAATGCATGGGCGGCAAGGGCAAGTGGACGACCTTCGTCGGCTCGCTCGGCAGCCGCACCCACATGCAGTGGGTCGGCGCCGGCGAGGAGAACGCCAAGTCCAAGCATGCCGACATGGAACTCGTCGACCCGAACAACGAATCCTTCGACGACGCCAACGCCACCTACGAGAAGGCCAAGGAGATCCTGCGCAAGCATCCCGACATCAAGGGCTTCCAGACCTCGGCCGGCAACGACGTGCTCGGCGTCGGGCGGGCGATCGAGGAAGCCGGCCTGACCGGCAAGGTCTGCCTGGTCGGGACGGGCCTTCCGAACCCCTCCGCTGCCTATCTCGACTCCGGCGCCATCACGGCGATCGGCTTCTGGGATCCGCAGAAGGCCGGCATGGCGATGAACGCCGTCGCCAAGCTGCTGCTCGAGGGCAAGTCGGTCGAGGACGGCATGGATCTCGGCGTTCCGGGCTACGAGAAGGTGTCGGTCAAGCAGGGCGCCGGCAAGGGCCAGCTGGTGATCGGCAACGGCATGGTCCTCGCCGACAAGGACAACTACAAGGAATACCTCTTCTGAAGGCAGCTTCCGCTGTCGGCGGCGGGGCCTTCCGGGCCTTCGCCGCCGGGGGTAGGGTCACGGGAGGGGGCGGCAGCGCCCCTTTCCGGCCGCGCGCCGCGGCGGCGATGGCCGCCGGGCGCCGATGCCGGGGCGCCGAGCCCCGATGAAGCGTGCCTGCGCTCGCCTCCTTCTGCCTTTTTGCCGGACGATCGGCGGCTGGAGAGGCGCGGCGATACTTGCCGGAGATTGTCGAGCGTGTCGAAACTGCCAGGATCGGACGAGCCGTTCCTCCAATTGCGGGGAATCCACAAGCGCTTCGGCGGCGTGCACGCCCTGCGCGGCGTCGATCTGACGATCCGCACCGGCGAGGCCTACCACCTCCTCGGCGAGAACGGCTGCGGCAAGAGCACCGCCATCAAGATCATCTCCGGGGCCTACGAGCCGAGCGACGGCGAGATCGTACTCGACGGCCGCAGCCGCCGCGCGCTGACGCCGCTGATGGCGATGGAGGCGGGGATCGAGACGGTCTATCAGGATCTCTCGCTGCTCCCCAACCTGACGGTCGAGGAGAACGTCGCGCTCGGGGAACAGCTGGTCGGCGGCAAGGGCCGCCTGCTCCGCGGCCTCGACCGGCGCCGGCTGGTCGAGACCGCCCGGCGGGCGCTCACCGAGGTGGGCCTCGATCCGACGCCGGCGCTGATGCGCACCAAGGTCGCCGACCTGCCGCTCGCCATCCGCCAGCGCGTCGCGATCGCCCGGGCCATCGCCTGCGAGGCGCGGCTGGTCATCATGGACGAACCGACGACGTCGCTCACAAGGCACGAGGTCGAGACGCTGATCGAGGTGGTGGGCCGGCTTCGGGCGCAGAACGTCGCCGTGCTCTTCGTCACCCACAAGCTCGAGGAGTGCTACCGCATCGGCGGCCAGGCGATCGTCTTCCGCGACGGCCAGTCGGTGGCGCAGGCGCCGATCGACAGCTTCAGCCGCAGCCGGCTCGCCGAGCTGATGACCGGCCGGCCGATCGAGGCCCAGCGCTATCGCCGCGCCGCGCCGCAGCCGGAGATCCTGTTCCGGGCGCGGGGCCTTTCCGCCGGCCGGCATTTCGAGGATGTCGACATCACGCTGCGGCGCGGCGAGATCCTCGGCATCACCGGCCTGTCGGATTCCGGCCGCAACGAGCTTTCCCTGGCCCTTGCCGGGCATCTGCCCCTGACCGCCGGCGAGTTGACGATTGCCGGCGAGAAGGTCCGCATCGCCCGGCCCGCCGACGCCATCGCGCTCGGCATCGGCTACGTGCCGGAAGACCGCCTGAGTGAGGGGCTGTTCCTGGAAAAGTCGATCTACGCCAACGAGACGCCGCTGATCCTCGATCGGATCGCCGGCTTCCTCGGTCTCCTCGACGACCGCAAGGGCCGTGCGGAGGCGCGGCGCATCTCGGCCGAGATGCAGCTCAACACCGACGACATCGACCTGCCGGTCGGGGCGCTGTCGGGAGGCAACCAGCAGCGCGTCCTCATCGGCCGCTGGCTCAGCATCGAGCCGAAGCTCCTGATCCTGCACGGTCCGACGGTGGGCGTCGACGTCGGCTCGAAGGATACGATCTACCGGGCGATCCAGGCCATGTCGGAACGCGGCATCGGCCTGATCATCGTCTCGGACGACCTGCCGGAACTCCTGCAGAACTGCGACCGCATCGCGGTGATGAACGGCGGGCGGATCGTCGACGAGCTGAGGGCCGAGGGCGCCGACGAGGACCGGCTCTACCAGACGATGGTCGCCTCCGAACGGGATGCTGCCGAATGACCACGCTCCACGACGACATGGACCTGAAGACCGCCGCCTCGCAGGCCGCCCCCGCGCGGCGCCCGGCCGCGACCGACCTTCTGCAGCGGCGGCCGGAACTCGCCAGCCTGTTCCTCCTCGTGGCGATCTGCATTGCGGTCGCCGTCGTCAACCCGGCCTTCCTGCAGGCCTCCTCGCTGGTCGACATGGGCCGGGCGAGCGTGGTGACCGGCCTTTTCGCCCTCGGCGTCTTCGCGATCCTCGCGGCCGGCGGCATCGACGTCTCCTTCACCGCCATCGCCGCCCTGACGATGTATTCCCTGACGCTGATGGTTCTCACGGTGGCGCCGTGGATGCCGATGTCGCTGATCCTCGTCCTTAGCATCGTCTCGGGCGCGATCCTCGGGGCGATCAACGGCCTTCTCGTCTACGGCCTCGGCGTGCCCTCGCTGATCGTCACGATCGGCACTCAGTACCTCTTCCGCGGCATTCTCCTCGCCTTCATCGGCACCGTCTGGCTGATGGAACTGCCGCCCCAGATGGTCGCCTTCGGCAAGGCCTCGCTGTTCGACTTCGAGACCGCAAACGGCGCGATCATTACCCTGCCGGTCTATTTCCTGGTGTTTCCGGCGGCGGCGATCCTCACCTGGCTCTTGTTCCAGAGGACGCTCATGGGACGGGCGATCTTCGCCACCGGCGGCAATGCCGAGGTGGCGGCGCGGCTCGGCTACGACCAGCGCCTCGTCCATGTCTTCGTCTTCGCCTACGCCGGAGCGCTGGCCGGGCTCGCCGGCATCGTCCACGTCAGCGCCAACCGCATGGCCAATCCCTTCGACCTCGTCGGCTCCGAGATCCCGGTGATCGCCGCCGTGGTGCTCGGCGGGGCGCGGATCACCGGGGGCACCGGCTCGGTGTTCGGGACCGTCGTCGGCGTCCTGCTCATCACGGTCGTCAACAACGTGCTCGTCCTCGTCGGCATTCCGAGCACCTGGCAGCGCGTCGTCGTCGGCTCCTTCATCCTGCTTGCCGCCGCGTTCTTCGTCACCCGGCAGCGCCAGTTCCACTCCGAGAGCATCAAGTGAGCGCCATGAAGAAGTTTCTGAACCGCCCCGAAGATTTCGTCGACGAGATGCTCGAGGGCATCTATCGCGCCCATCCGCAGGTGACGAAGACGGCAGACGACCTGCGCTGCTACGTGACCGCGCATCCGAGACCCGGCAAGGTCGGCATCGTCACCGGCGGCGGCTCGGGGCATCTGCCGCTGTTCCTCGGCTATGTCGGCGAGAACATGCTGGACGGCGCGGCCGTCGGCGGCGTCTTCCAGTCGCCGAGTTCCGACCAGATCCTGGAGGTGACGAAATACGTCGAACAGGGTGCCGGCGTCCTCTACATCTACGGCAACTACACCGGCGACATCATGAACTTCGACATGGCCGGCGAACTGGCGGAGATGGAGGACATCGCCGTCAGGACGGTGATCGGCAACGACGACGTCGCCTCCTCCATCGTCGGCGAGGAGCACAAGCGGCGTGGCGTCGCCGGCATCTTCTTCCTCTACAAGGCCGCCGGCGCGGCCGCCGCGCAGATGATGCCGCTGGACGAAGTCGCCCGGATCGCAGAGAAGGCGCGGGCGAACACCCGCACCATGGGCGTCGCGCTGTCGCCCTGCATCGTGCCGGAGGTCGGCAAGCCGGGTTTCGAGATCGGTGCGGACGAGATGGAGATCGGCATGGGCATCCATGGCGAGCCGGGCATCTCCCGCAGCAAGCTGGCGCCGGCCGACGCCGTCGTCGACCAGATGCTCGACCGCATCTTCGCCGAAGAGAGCTTCGGCGCGGGCGACGCGGTGGCGGTGCTGGTGAACGGCCTCGGCGCCACCCCGCTGGAAGAGCTATACATCCTCTTCCGCCGCGTCTCGCAGCGCTTCGAGGAGGCGGGCGCCGCCGTGCGGAACGTCTGGCTCGGCGAGTTCGCGACCTCGATGGAGATGGCCGGTGCGTCGATCTCGGTGCTGCGCCTCGACGCCGAGCTCGAGCCGCTGATCGCCGCTTCCGCCGACACGCCGTTCTTCAAGCACGTCGCGCGGTGACGTAAGGGGTCTGCGCCATGAGCCTTCACGATCTCAGGCCGCTGTTCGAGCGGCTCGCCAGAGCCTTCGAGGAAAAGCGCGACGAACTGATCGCCCTCGACGGCAAGGTGGGCGACAGCGATCTCGGCATCACCATGGCGAAGGGCTTTGCCGCCGCCCGCGACGCGGTCTCGGCGCTCGGCGCGGCGAGCCCGGCCGCCCAGGCGAAGCATGCGGGCGCGGCGATCGCCAAGGCGGCGCCCTCGACCATGGGCACGCTGATGGGCACCGGCTTCCTGCGCGGATCGAAGGCGATCGAGACCGCCGAGTCCGTCGGCACGGCGGAACTTGCGGCCTTCTTCGCCGCCTTTCGCGACGGCATCGCCCAGCGCGGCCGCGCCAAGCTGGGCGACAAGACGGTTCTCGACGTCCTCGATCCGATCGCCGCGGCGCTCGAGGCGGAGGCCGCCCGGGGCACGGCGCCGGAACCTGCTCTCGCCCATGCCGTCGAGGCGGCACGCGACGGGCTGGAAAAGACGCGGGACCTCGTCGCCCAGCACGGCAAGGCCGCGGCCTTCCAGGAAAAGTCGCGCGGGCTCCCCGATGCCGGCGGCACGGCGGCGCTGATTCTCGCCGAAGCCTTTCACGCGGCCTTCGCCGAGGCCGGCTGACCGGCCCGGCGATCCCGCCAAAGACGAAAATTCGAGGAATCAATCATGCAGTATCGTTCGCTCGGTCGCAGCGGCCTCAAGGTCTCGGCCCTCGCCATGGGCACCTTCACCTTCGGCGGAAAGGGGCCCTTCGCCATGGTCGGCGAGCACGGCGTCGCCGATGCCCGCCGGCTGATCGACTGCTGCCTCGACCACGGCGTCAACTTCGTCGACACGGCCAACATGTATTCGACCGGCCTTGCCGAGGAGATCGTCGGCGAGGCGCTGGAGGGCCGGCGCGACCGCGTGGTGCTCTCCTCCAAGGCGCGCATGCGGATCGGCGACGGGCCGAACGACGAAGGCGCCAGCCGCTGGCACCTGATCCGCGAATGCGATCGCAGCCTGAAGCGGCTGAAGACCGACCACATCGACGTCTATCACATCCACGAATGGGACGGCTCGACCCCGGTCGAGGAGACGATGGCGGCGCTCGACACGCTGATCGGCCAGGGCAAGATCCGCTATGCCGGCTGCTCGAACTATACCGGCTGGCAGCTGATGAAGTCGCTGATGGCCTCCGAACGCCACGGCCTCGCCCGCTTCGTCACCCAGCAGATCCACTATACGCTGGAGGCGCGGGAGGCCGAATACGAGCTCCTGCCGATCTCCGTCGACCAGGGCATCGGCGTCACGGTCTGGAGCCCGCTCGCCGCGGGCCTGCTCTCCGGCAAGCATCGGCGCGACCGGCCGGTGGCGCCGGGAAGCCGCCAGGAGAAGGGCTGGACCGAACCGCCGGTGCGCGACATGGAGCGGCTTTGGCGGATCGTCGACGAACTCCTCGCCATTGCCGGCGACCACGGCGTCGAGGCGGCGCAGGTGGCGCTCGCCTGGACGCTGACCCGGCCCGCCGTCGCCTCGCTGATCGTCGGCGGGCGGAGCGTCGAGCAGTTCGAGGCGAATTTCCGCGCCCTCGACCTCACGCTGTCGCAGGCCGAGCTGCAGCGGCTCGACGCGGTGAGCCGGCCGCCGCTGATCTATCCGCACTGGCATCAGGACCAGTTCGCGCGCCCGCGCTTCGGCCCGGCTGACGGGCTGCTCGGCGCATAGGGCGGGATCGCGAAGAGCGGGAACGGTTTCCGCAAAAGATCATGTGCACAGAGGAAAAAGTCCGGGATGACGGGCGAAAGTCATCCCATCCCGCTCCAGGCTCGAAGGGCCGTTTCGGCCGGACGGCTCCAGGACCCGGGTGGCACTCCTCCATGCACGTCGCGCCCGCAGTTCGCCGGCGCAAAGTTCATTCCGGCGGGTTCCTCCCCCGGACCCCGCCCCGCCAAAGCCCGCCCCGCAGAGTCCGATTGACAGCCATGCGCGGCCGATCGATAGTCGGCCGACTGGTCCGGTGGTCGGACCAGAAGATCAAGCGTCCGCCCTTGCCCATGTCGTCGACGGAATACGTCCTCGAAAATGCGCCGCAGCTGCGCGAGGCGATCCTGCGCCACAACGTCCGCGACGTGGTGGCCGCGAAGCTCGCCGCGCTCGTCGCCTCGGGCCTCCTGAAGGTGGGCGACGCGCTGCCGAGCGAGCGCGAACTCGCCGCCGCCCTGCAGGTGAGCCGGGAAACGGTCCGCGGCGGCATCCAGATCCTCGCCGCCAAGGGCCTCCTTGCAGTGGTCCACGGGGCGCGGACCAAGGTCGTCAGCGACGACGTCGATCCGGATTTCGTCGGCCTGCGCGAGGCGAGGCGGATCAACGGCTACGACATCGGGGACATCCACGCCTCGCGCTGGCTGGTGGAACGCCGGGTGGTGGCGGACGCCGCCGCCCGCATCGACGACGCGACGCTCGCCTTTCTGGAAGAGTCGCTGAAGGCGCAGCGCAAGGCGACGGACGATCCGGTCCGCTTCCTGATCATCGACCGGGAGTTCCATCTCGCGGTCTATCGCTGCTGCGGCAACGCCGTGCTCGCCGACTTCGTCGGCGACCTCTACGGCTTCATGATGGAGCACCGGCACCGCGCGGTCGCCAAGCCCGGTGCCATCGAGAGCAGCTACCGGGACCACCGGGCGATCGTCGCGGCCCTGCGCTCGCGCGACGTCGCGCAAACGGTCCGCGCCTTCGAGGTGCATCTCGACCGCATCTATCACACGACCATGACGATTCTGGCCGGCGCGGGAGGAACCGCCGGCCAGGACGCCTCGGCGCTTCCGGCCGGCGGATCGCCGGCGGGAGGCTGCTGATCCGCCGTGGGTTCCCGGCTCGAGGAACCGTGTTGAAAGGGAGGAAAGACATGTTGAAACGCAATGTCCTGAAGGCGGCCGTCGCGCTGGCCTTCGCGGCGGGTCTCGGCCTTGCCGGTTCGGCGCCGGCCGCGGCGGCGTCGAAGGAGATCGTCTATCTGACGCCCGGTCTCGACCTGCCGTTCTGGCGCTATCTCTCGAAGGGGGTCGAATCCGTCGCCACGAAGAACGGCTACGGTTTCCAGGCGCTGGATTCGCGCAACAACGCCCAGACCCAGCTCCAGAATGCCCAGGACGCGATCGCGCGCGGCGTTGCCGGCATCGTCATCTCGCCGACCGATTCCTCCACGGCGCCGAGCGTCCTGCAGCTCGCCAAGCAGCGCGACATCCCGGTGGTCATCGCCGACATCGGCACCAACGAGGGCGACTACGTCTCCTTCATCATCTCCGACAACTACGAGGGCGCCAAGGGCGTCGGCGAGGCGCTCGCCGCCGCGCTGAAGGAGAAGGGCTGGGAGGACGGCTCGGTCGGCCTCGTCACCATCTCGCAGGCCCGCAAGAACGGCCAGGCCCGGACCAAGGGCTTCCGCGACGGGCTGAAGGAGGGCGGCGTCACCGGCAAGGAGGCGGGCCTGCAGCAGATGCAGTCCTACACCGCCGACGAGACCTTCAAGTTCGTCCAGGACATGCTGACCGCCAATCCCGAGATGCGCGGCCTGTTCATCCAGACCGACCAGCCGGCGGTCGGCGCGCTCAGGGCGATCCGCGCCGCACGGCGCCAGGGCGAGGTCCTGCTCGCCGCCTTCGACGGCATTCCCGAATTCGTCGATCTCTTGAAGTCCGGCGACATCGTCGCGAGCGGCATGCAGCAGCCCTATCTGATGGGGCAGAAGTCGGCCGAGGCGATGTTCGAGCACCTGAACGGCGGCACGCCGGAAAAGGAGATCACCGTGCCGATCCTGGTCGTCACCTCGAAGAACATCGAGGAGGTGCTCCCGACCGTGAAGGAAACCGTCTTCGCCAACGAAATGAAGTGATCCGACCGCTTCGAAGCACCCGGCCGGCGCCGCCGGCCGGGCCCGTGGCCGAGAGTGCCGGCCTGCGGCGCGTCCCGCCGCCGGCCGGGGTTTGGACCAGATCTCTATGACCGCTCCATCGCATTCAAGGGCGCGCCCCGCCAAGGGCGGCCCGGCGACCCTCCTGAAGGCGACCGGCGTCGAAAAGACGTTCGGCCGCACGCGGGCGCTCGCCGGGGCGTCCTTCGAACTCCGCGAGGGCGAGATCCATGCTTTGCTCGGCGCCAACGGCGCCGGCAAGTCGACGCTCTCCAAGGTGATTTCCGGCCACGTCCGGGCCGATGCGGGCGAGCTACTCTTCAAGGGCCGGCCGCTGCAGCTGCGCTCGACGCGCGACGCGCTTTCGGCGGGCATTGCGATCGTCATGCAGGAGACGACGCTCGCGGCGGATCTCAGCGTCCTCGAAAACGTCTTCCTGCCGGAACTCGGCACCAGCGGCTTTCTCTCGCGCGCGAAGATGCGCCGCCGCGCGGCCCAGATCCTCGACGATCTCGGCCAGGCCGGCGCGCTGTCGCTCGACACCGAAGTCGCGCGGCTCTCCGCGGCCCAGCGGCAGCTGGTGGAGATCGCCAAGGCGCTCGCCCTCGACGCCGAACTGATCATCTTCGACGAGCCGACCGCCTCGCTCAGCGCCGGCGAGGTCGAGCGTCTGTTCGACGTGATGGCCCGGCTCAAGGAGGGCGGCCGCTCGCTGATCTTCGTCTCGCACCGGCTGGAGGAAGTGCTCGCGATCACCGACCGGGTGACCGTCATGCGCGAGGGGGCGACCGTCGCCGCCGGGCTGGAGACGCGGTCGCTGACCCAGGGCGAGATCATCCGGCTGATGGTCGGCCGGGAGATCGGCGCGATCTACGCCGAACGGCAGGCCGCGCGCGACGGTGCGGAGCGGCCCGTGGTCTTCGAGGTGAAGAACCTCGCGGCGCCGCCGGCGGTGCGCGACGTCAGCTTCGCGGTCCGCAGCGGCGAGATCCTCGGCCTCGGCGGGCTCGTCGGGGCGGGGCGCTCGGAAACCGCCGAGGCGATCTTCGGCCTGCGGCCGCGATCGGGCGGCGAGATGTGGCTCGACGGCCGGAAGGTGGCCTTCCGCCGTCCGGCCCAGGCGGTCAGGGCCGGCCTCGGCTTCGTGCCCGAGGACCGCCGGGTCCAGAACATCGTTCCCGACCTGTCGGTGAAGGAGAACCTGCTGCTCGCCCATCTCGGGGCGCATCGCGGCTTCGGCCTCGGCTATGCGGCGCGGCAGGCGAAGATCGACGAGCTGCTGCAGCTCCTGAACCTGCCGGGCCACCGGCTGCTCGACGCCTCGATGCTGAATTTTTCCGGCGGCATGCAGCAGAAGATCATCATCGCCCGCTGGCTGCTGCTCGAACCGAAGGTGCTGATCCTCGACGAGCCGACCAAGGGCGTCGACATCGGGACGCGGCAGGCGATCTACGAGCTGCTGCAGCGGATTGCCGGCGAGGGCACCGCCGTCGTGGTCATCTCCTCCGACTTCGAGGAACTGCTCGGCCTTTCGGCGCGGATCGTCGTGATCAGCGACGGCCGGTCGATCGCCGATCTGCCGAGCTCGGCGCTCGACGAGGAGAAGCTGACGCTGCATGCCGCGCCGCGCACCTCGATGCGCCGCAACACCGAGCTCCTCGGCGCGCTCGCCTCGGACTGCGGCGGCGCCGGCTTCTGGGCGCTGATCGACGAGGACCGCCTCATCTGCCTCAACAGCGTCGTCGCGGCGCCGGACGCATCGCCCGGCTTTGCCGCCGGCGACGCCGTGCGCATCGAAGAAAGCGCCATTCCCGCCGGGCTCGCGGCACGGGGGCAGGGTTTCGTCACCGAAACCGACGGCAGCCGCTCGACCCTCGTCGTGCCCATCCGCAGCCACCGGGGCCACGATCTGGGCTGGGTCGGCCTGACGGTGCCCGGCCGCGCCGAGGGGCGGTCGGCCGAAGAGATCAGACAACGCATCGAGGGTCTCAATGCTTGAACGAGCCAAACCGGCCACCATGGCCGAGCAGAGCCCGTCGCGCGCCGCGCCGAACGGTGCCGCGTCGATCGCAACGCGGATCTTCACGCGGCTGGAGTTCCGGATGCTGGGTCTGGCGCTCCTGATCGCCGTCGCGCTGTCGCTCGCCTCGCCCTACTTCCTGACCAAGACCAACGTCTTCAACATCCTCGACCAGTCGGTGGTGATCGGCCTCGTCGCCATCGGCATGACCTTCGTCATCCTCACCGGCGGCATCGACCTGTCGGTCGGCTCGGTGGCCGGCCTCACCGGCATCGTGCTGGGGCTGACGCTGAAGGACTATCCGATCCCGGTGGCGATCCTCACCGCCGTCCTCGCCGGCGCGGGCATCGGGCTGATCTCCGGCATCCTCGTCGCCTATTTCGGCCTCGCCGCCTTCGTGGTGACCCTCGGCGTCATGGCGATCGGACGAAGCCTCGCCTACATCCTGTCCGGCCAGACGGCGATCTCCGGCATCCCGTCGAACCTCTCCGACATCGTCTACGCCTCGATCCTCGGCATTCCGTCGAACGTCTTCTTCCTCGGCGTGATGTATCTCCTCGCCTGGCTCTACCTCACCTACACCAAGGGCGGACGGACGATCTACGCGATCGGCTCGAACAAGGAGGCGGCGCGCGCCGCCGGGCTGAACGTCCTGTTCTATTCGATCCTGCCCTACGTCGTCTCGGGGGCATTCTCGGCGGTGGCGATCACCTTCTCGATCGCCCAGATCCTCTCGGCCGATCCGCTGGCGGGCAACCTCATGGAACTCGACGCGATCGCCGCCGTCGTCATCGGCGGCGCCAGCCTCTACGGCGGCCGCGGCTCGATCATCGGCACGCTGATCGGCGTCCTGATCATGGTGATGATCCGCAACGGGCTCAATCTCATGGGCGTCTCGCCGTTCTGGCAGGGCTCGGCGATCGGCTCGATCATCATCCTGGCGCTCCTGGTGGAACGGCTGGTGAGCAGCCGCACCGACCGCTGACGCGACGAAGAACGACGACGGGAGGACATCATGCAGGAACCGAGCCTTGCGGTGCGGCTGACCGGCACCGAGGAGATCGTCGCCCCGCCGCGCCTGCTGCGCGCCGGCAGGCTCTCGGCCGAACTCGACGCCGGCAATCTGCGCGCCATCCGCCATGACGGCATCGAGATCATCCGGGCGGTGTCCTTCATCGTCCGCGACGAGAACTGGGGCACCTACAACGCCTCGATCACCGATCTTTCGGTCGAGGAGGACGGCGAGACCTTCGCCGTGCGCTACGAGGCGAGGGCGGGCGAACCGGGCCGGGGCTTTCGCTATCGCGCCGAGATCGTCGGGACGCCGCGCTCCGTGACGTTTCGCGGCAGGGGCAGCGCGGAGGGCGCGTTCGTCACCAACCGCACCGGCTTCGTCGTCCTCCACCCCGTCAAGGGCGTCGCCGGATCGAAGGTGACCATCGAGCATGTCGACGGCAGCATCGAGGATGGGCGGTTTCCCGAGATCATCGATCCCCTGCAGCCGATGATGGATCTTCGCGCGCTCACCCACGAGCCGGTGCCGGGTCTCAAGGTCGTCTGCCGGATGGAGGGCGACACCTTCGAGATGGAAGACCAGAGGAACTGGACCGACGCCTCCTACAAGACCTATGTCCGCCCCCTCGGCTTGCCGTGGCCCTACAGGCTGACGCCGGCCGACGTCCTCGACCAGACGGTGACGATCGGCATCGAAGGCGAGGCCGAGAGCACCGCCTCGGGCGGGGCCGCCGGCCCGGTCCGGATTGCGCTCGACGGCGAGGCGGGGCCTGCGCCGCGGCTCGGGATCGGCCTTCAGGCGGGCGAGATCGCGGCGACCGAAGGCGTCGTCGAGACGCTGGCGACGCTGCAGCCGGCCTTTCTCGTCTATCACCACGATCCGCGCGCCTGCGGCGCCGCCGAACTCGCGGCCGCGGCGGACATCGCCCGGCGGATCGGCGCCGAGGCCTGGCTCGACCTGGTGGTCGCCGAGGTGGAGGACTTCGCCGGGGAGCTCGCCGGCATCGGCCGGCAGGCGGCGGAGATCGGCGATCCCTTCGCGGTGGTGCGGGTGTCGCCCGCCGCCGACATGAAGGGAACGCTGCCCGGCAGCCCCTGGCCGCCGGCAGCGCCCCTCGACGCGCTCTACCGCGCGGCGCGTTCGGCCTTTCCCAAGGCGCGGATCGGCGGCGGGATGTTCTCCTTCTTCACCGAACTGAACCGCAAGCGGCCGCCGCTGGACGATCTCGACCTCGTCGGCTTCACCACCGCGGCGATCGTCCACGCCGGCGACGACCGGACGGTGTTCGAGAGCCTCGAAGCCTTGCCCTACGTCGCCCGCAGCGCCCGGGCGATCGCAGGGGACAGGCCGGTCGTGGCGGGGCCGAGCGCCATCGGCATGCGGCTCAACCCCTATGGCGCCGCGCCGATGGAGAACCCCGGCAACATCCGCCAGGCGATGAACCGCAACGATCCGCGCCAGCGCGGCCTGATCGGCGTCGCCTTCACCCTTGGCTATTATGCCGTCATGGCCGAAGAGGGCCTCGAAGCGGTGGCCTTCGGTGGGACGACGGGCGCCCAGGGCGTCGTCGCGACGCCGCAGGACTGGCCGCAGCCGCATTTCGACGCGGCGGGCGGGGTCTTCCCGGTGTTCCACGTGGAGCGGGCGCTCGCCCGGCTCGCCGGCCGCCGGCTCCATGCCGTCGGCGTCGACGACCCGGCGCGCGTCCTCGCCGTCGCGGCGGCGGGGCCAGACGGCATCGAGATGCTGATCGCCAATCTCACGCCGCAGGCCCAGACGGTCGGTTTGCCGGCAAAGCTCGTCGCGGCGAAGCAGCTCGATGCGGAGGGCTTCGTCGCGGCATGCGGCGATCCCGCCTTCCTCGACGGGCTCGCACCCGCCTCGGGCACGGAACTCTCGCTCGGCGCCTACGCCGTCGCCCGGCTGTTCCTACAATCGCCGGGGTGAGGACACTCGAAAGGAACCGCAGGAGGTGGTCATGCTTCTCGGCTGCATCGGCGACGATTTCACCGGCTCGTCGGATCTCGCCAACACCCTCGCCAAGGGCGGAATGCGGGTGGTCCAGTATTGCGGGGTCCCGCACGGACCCTGTGACCCGCAGGTGGAGGCCGGGGTCGTCGCGCTGAAATCCCGGACGATCCCGGTCGCGGACGCCGTGGCGAAATCGCTGCAGGCCCTCGACTGGCTGGTCGCTGAGGGCTGCCGGCAGTTCCTGTTCAAATATTGCTCGACCTTCGATTCGACGCCGGACGGCAACATCGGCCCGGTCATCGACGCCCTGATGCACCGCCTCGGCGCCGCCGCGACGATCGTCTGTCCGGCGTTTCCCGCCACCGGCCGCAGCATCTACCAGGGCCATCTCTTCGTGAAGGACAGGCTGCTCAGCGAAAGCGGCATGGAGAACCATCCGCTGACGCCGATGACCGACGCGGACCTGCGCCGCTGGCTGGCGCCGCAGACGCGCCAGGGGGTCGGCCACGTCGCGGCCGAAACGGTGTTTTCCGGTGCCGAGGCGATCCGCGCCGGCATCGCCCGCGAGGCGGAGGCCGGGCGGCCGGTCGTCGTCGTCGACGCGATCCGCGACGAGGATCTCCTGGCGATCGGGGCGGCGGTGCGCGATCTCGCGCTCGTCACCGGCGGCTCGGGCATCGCGCTCGGCCTGCCGGCGAACTTCCTCGACCGCGAGACGCTCGCCGGGCGAAAGACCGCATGGTGCGGCGACGGCGGGCTGGCGGCGATCCTCTCCGGCTCCTGCTCGACGATGACCCGCGCCCAGGTCGAGCGCTACCGGGCCGACCATCCGGCCCTGGAGATCGACGCCGACCGGCTGCTTGCCGGCGACGAGACGCCCGCGGAGGTCGCCGACTGGGCAGCGTCCGCGGCCTCGAAGGCCGCGCCGCTGATCTATTCCTCCGCCGATCCGGAACGGGTGAAGGCGGCGCAGCAGCGGCACGGCAAGGAGCGCGTCGCCGCCGCGGTGGAGGGCTTCTTCGCCGAGACCGCGCGGCTCCTGACGGAGGCCGGCGTCACCCGCCTCGTCGTCGCCGGCGGCGAGACCTCCGGCGCCGTGGTCGAGGGCCTCGGCCTCGAGGCGCTGCAGATCGGCCCGGAGATCGCGCCGGGCGTGCCTGCCCTCAAGGCCAGCGACCGGCCGCTGTGGCTGACTTTGAAATCCGGGAACTTCGGCACCGAGACCTTCTTCGCCGAGGCGCTCGCCGTCCTGAAGCGGAGGCCCGAATGAGCGAAACGACGCGTCTGCGCGAGGCGATCTGCGAATTCGCCCGCTCGCTCTTCGAGCGCGGCCTCACCCACGGCTCGACCGGCAACGTCTCGGTGCGCCTCGAGGACGGCGGCGCGCTGGTGACGCCGACGGGATCGTCCTTCGGCAATCTCGATCCCGCAAGGCTGAGCCGGCTCGACGCGGCGGGTAGGCTGGTCGAGGGCGACAGACCGACCAAGGAAGTGCCGCTGCACCGGGCCTTCTACGAGACGCGCTCGACGGCCGGCGCCGTCGTCCATCTCCACTCGGCCCATTCGGTCGCCCTGTCGATGATGCCGGACGTCGATCCCGACGACATGCTGCCGCCGCTGACCCCTTACGCGATCATGCAGCTCGGCAGGGTCAAGCTCCTGCCGTTCTTCGTGCCCGGCGATCCGGCGATGGGGGAGGCGATCCGCGGGCTGGCGGGCAAGCGCTCGGCGGTGATGCTGGCCAATCACGGGCCGGTGGTCGCGGGCAAGGATCTCGTCTCGGCGGTCAACGCCGTCGAGGAACTCGAGGCGACGGCGCGGCTGGCGCTGTTGACGCGGGGCCTCGGGCCGCGCCTGCTCTCGGCCGAGGAAATCGGCCGGGTGGTCAAGAAATTCGACGTGGAATGGGAGTGAACCATGCGGTTTTCCGCCAATCTCGGCTTTCTCTGGACGCAAATGCCGCTCGCCGAAGCGATCCGCCGCGCCAAGGCGGCGGGGTTCGACGCCGTCGAATGCCACTGGCCCTACGGCGAGGACCGCGAGGCGGTGCGGGGCGCCCTGGCCGAGACCGGCCTGCCGATGCTCGGTCTCAACACGCGCAAGGGATCGCAGCCGGGCGACTTCGGCCTCGCCGCGGTGCCGGGGCGCGAGGCCGAGGCGCGGGCGGCGATCGACGAGGCCTTCGACTACGGCGCGGCGATCGGGGCGAGGGCCGTGCACGTGATGGCCGGCAAGACCGCCGATCCGCGCGCCGCCGAGGTCTTCGACGCCAATCTGACCTATGCCTGCGACCTTGCCCGCGACGCGGACATGACCGTGCTGATCGAGCCGCTCAACCCGCGCGACGCCCCGGGCTATTTCCTGATCGGCCTCGACAAGGCGGCGGCGACGGTGGAGCGGCTCGGCCGGCCCGAGCTGAAGATCATGTTCGACTGCTACCACCTGCAGATCACCGGCGGCGATCTCATCGAACGCTTCAAGGCCCATCGCGCGATGGTCGGCCATGTGCAGTTCGCCGCGGTGCCGTCGCGCGCCGAGCCCGACGAGGGCGAGGTCGCCTACGACCGGCTGCTGCCGGCGCTCGCGGGGCTCGGCTACGACGCCGCCTTCGGGGCGGAATACCGGCCGCGGGGGACGACGGAGGCCGGCCTCGGCTGGCTGGCGCGTTACCGGGCGGGCACCGGGGCCGGCTGAGGCGCCGCCTGCGGGTCGGCCCGGGGGGGCGGCGACAAGCTCCAACGGAAGCCGACCCCGGATGGACGGGGGAGGCGGGCTTCGGCCGCCTCCGGCGGTGGTCAGGCGGTCGCCGCGCGAATTTTCCAAGCACCACTCCTGCGATCTTGACAGGGCGATCGGGGCGGCTTCAGTATGGTGTGGAAACGTTTCCAATCCGCTTGGAAACGTTTTAATCCCAAGCATCGCCGAAAAAGGGCGATGGCTGTTGTCTGAGAAGGGAGGCTCAGGTGACGGAACTTCTGTCGATCGACGGCCTGACCAAGCGCTACGGAGCGACCGTCGCGCTCAGCGGCGTGCGCATGGCGATCCGCCCCGGCGAGGTCCATGCCGTCCTCGGCGAAAACGGCGCCGGGAAGTCGACCCTCGTCAAGCTCCTGTCCGGCGTCGCCCGGCCCGACGAGGGGCGGCGGGCGATCGACGGCGCCGACTATGCGCCGACCTCCATCGGCCAGGCGCGCGCGGCCGGCGTGTCGACCGCCTTCCAGGAACTCAGCCTCGTGCCGCGGCTGACCGTCGCGGAGAATCTGCTGCTGCCGGCGGTGTCGAGCCGCTGGTACTGGCCGGAGCGCCGCTCCGCCATCATGCGCCGCGCCCAGGCGATCCTCGACCGCTGGGGCGTCGCCGACATCAGGCCCGCCGCCATCGTCGCCGACCTGACGCTCGCCCAGCGCCAGCGCGTCGAGATCGCCCGCGCCCTCGGCCATGCAAGCCGGCTTTTGATCCTCGACGAGCCGACGGCCGCGCTCCCCGATACGACATGGCTGTTCGCGCAGATCCGCCGCGTGACGGCGGAGGGCGTCGGCGTCCTCTACATCTCGCACCGCCTCAGCGAAGTGCGCGAGATCTGCGAGCGGGCGACGGTGCTGCGCAACGGCGAGAGCATCGGCACGGTCGATCTCGAAGGGGTCGACGACAACGGCATCTTCGCGATGATGGTCGGCCGCGGCCCGGCGAACGAAAGGCGGACGCGCACGGACCCGCCGGCCGACGGCAGGGTGATGATCGAGGCGCGCGGCCTGAAGGGCGGGCTCTTGCGCGGCGTCGACCTGACGCTGCGTGCCGGCGAGATCATCGGCGTCGCGGGGCTCGAGGGCCAGGGCCAGCACGAACTCTTCCGTATTCTCGGCGGCGCCTCGCGCCTCGGCAGCGGCGAGATCCGCGTCGGCGGCCAGCGCGCCGCCCTCGGCTCGCCGCTGCGGGCCCAGCGCACGCCGCCCGGCATCGCCTTCGTGCCGGAGGAGCGCAAGACCGAGGGCATCTTCGGCAATCTGACGGCGGCGGCCAACATCGCCTTGCCGGAATTCGCCAACCGCGGCTGGGCCCGGCTCGTCAACGGCCGGGTCGAGCGCCGGCTGTCCGCCGAACCGGCCGAACGGGTCTCCCTTGCCCCGCGCTATCTCGACTTCGAGGTCGCCAACCTTTCCGGCGGCAACCAGCAGAAGGTGCTGCTCGCCCGGGCGCTGATGACCCGCGCGCAGATCCTCGTGCTGTTCGATCCCGCCCGCGGCGTCGACGTCGGCACCAAGCAGTCGATCTACGCGATGATGCAGCGCTTCGCCGCCCAGGGCGGCGCCATCCTGTTCTATTCCTCGGAACTGTCCGAACTGGTGCAGCTCAGCACCCGCTGCCTCGTCCTCTATGACGGGCGGATCGCGGCCGAAGTGCCGCGGCAGGCGATGTCCGAGGAGCGGCTGCTCGCCGCCGCCCACGGTGCCGGCGAAGCGCCGGCGGCAGGCCGGGCGGGCAACGGCATGCGGATGGCGGGGTGAGCATGAGCGACACCGGCATCTCCTCTTCGAGCTTCGCCGCGCGCGGCCCGAGCCTGCGCGCGCTTGCCGAAAGCGCCCTGCTGATCGCGACGATCTATCTGATCATGGGCGCGATCTACGTCTCTGTGCAGCCTTCGGCGCTCTCGGCCTATTCGATCGAGTCGCTGTTCAACAATTCCCTGCCGCTGATGCTGGCGGCCGCCGGCGCCACCTTCGTGATCCTGCAGGGCGGGTTCGACCTGTCGGTGGCGGGCGTCATCTCGCTCGTCAACGTGGTCGTCGCCGTCACCCCGCTCGAAGGGCCGCTGGGTGCGCTCGGGCTCCTCGCGATCGCGCTTCTCATCGGGATGGGCGTCGGCGCCGTCAACGGCCTGATCGTCGCCGGGCTGAAGATCCAGGCCATCGCGGCGACGCTGGCGACGATGATCGTCTGCCAGGGTGCCGCGCTCCTCGTCCTCGGGGCGCCGGGAGGCTACGTCTCCGACTTCATGGCCTACGAGCTGACGGGCTCCGTCCTCGGCGTGCCGCTGGCGCTCTGGATCGCGCTGGCCGGCGTCGCGCTGTGGAGCGTCTACCGGCGCACCGACGCCGGGCGGAACCTCCTCGCCGTCGGCCAGGACCGCAAGGCGGCGGCGCTGTCGGGCATCGACGTCGCGCGCACGGAATTCTTCTCCTTCGTCTGGGCCGGCGCCTACTATGCCCTCGCGGCCTACATGCTCGCGGCGCAGACCTCGACGGGCAGCCCCAACGCCGGCGAGCCCTTCCTGCTCCTGACCTTCGCCGCGGTGGCGCTCGGGGGCACCGCCTTCGGCGGCGGGCGCGGCAGCGTCACCGCCTCGCTGTTCGGCGCGGCGACGCTGATGCTCATGCAGAAGGTCATGTTCGCCCTCGGCGTCTCCTCCTTCTACACCGGCGTGATCCAGGGCCTGATCATGATCCTCGCCGTCCTGTTCGCAGCCGGTGTGCAACTCGCCATACGCTCGGGGAAGCGGCCATGACCCAGTCCAGCGAAACGATGGACGGGCCGGCGACGACGCCGCAGGACACCCGGCGGGCACAGCGCCTCAGCAGCACCTCCGTCGCGGTGATCGCGATCTACGGCCTCGTCGTCGCCATGATCCTGCTGTCGCGGGCGGTCAGCCCGGCCTTCGGCGGCCTGTCGCAGGTCGAGACCATCTTCTATCTCGCCGCCTTCCTGGTCTTCTGCGCTTTCGGCCAGGGGCTGGTCATCCTGGTGCGCGGGCTCGACCTTTCGATCGCCTCGCTGATCACCCTCGGCGGCGTCCTCTCGACGGCGCTGATGGCCGGATCGAACGACGGCCTGTTCTACATCCTGCCGGCGATCCTGCTCGCCTGCGCGCTGATCGGCGTCGTCAGCGGCATCGGCGTCACTTTCTTCGCCATCCCGCCCTTCATCATGACGATGGCCGTCGGCATCATCGTCTACAGCCTCTGCCTCGGCTTCACCCAGGGCACGCCGCGCGGCTTTCCCTCGCCGCTCCTGCGCGACCTCATGCAGGCGCGCCTCCTCGCCATACCGGCGCCGATCTGGCTGCTCCTCGCCTTCGTCGCCGTCGGGACGGTGCTGCAGGGCTATTCGGCCTTCGGGCGGAAGCTGAACGCGGTCGGCAACAATCCCGAGGCCGCCTATGTCGCCGGCCTCTCGGCGCGCACCCTGACGATCTCGGCCTATGCCGTCTCGGCCGCCTGCGCCGGGCTGACCGGCATCCTGCTTGCCGCCTATGCCAACGGTGCGACGCTGCGGATGGGGGACGACTATCTGCTGCCCTCCATCGCCGCCGTGGTGGTCGGCGGCTCGTCGATCCTCGGCGGCCGGGGCAGCTTCCTCGGCACGGTGGGCGGCGCGCTGCTCCTGACGACGCTCGCCACCATCCTGAGCGCGCTCGGCATCGGTCAGGGCTGGAAGACGATCCTCGAAGGCCTGGTGATCCTCGTCGCGCTGATCGTGCTGCGCGAGCAGGTGTTCGACGCGCTGCAGGCGGGGCTGCGCGGCCTGAAGAAGGGCTGAGGGCGGGAGGCATGTCGGACGCGTCTCCCGCGCCCAATTTTGGAAACGTTTCCAGGCGGGGTTTCGGTGCGAATCCCGCCAATGGAGAGAAGGGCACCGTTCTCGACCAGAAAAAGGGAGGAAGACGATGGGACTGAGAAGGACCGCATGGAGGAGAAAATGGGGTGTGTCGCTCGCGGCGCTTCTCGGCACGGCCCTCCTTGCCGGCGGCATGCAGCCGGCGGAGGCCAAGACCAAGGACGGCAAGTGGCGGATCTATCTGTCGCTCAGCTATTCCGGCAATTCCTGGCAGAGCGAGGCCGCCAACATCGTCAAGGCGCTGGCCAAGACGCCGCCCTTCGACAAGACGGTGGAACTGACGGAAGTCATCTCCGGCACCGACCCGCAGGCACAGATCTCCGACTACGAGAGCATGATCGCCAACGGCGCGGACGGGATCGTCAGCTTCCCAATCTCGTCGACCGCCCTCAACCGGACCGTCCATCGCGGCTGCCAGCAGGGCACGCTGTTCTTCATGTACGACGCCACGGTGACGGAGCCCTGCGCCTACAACATCAGCTACATCACGTCGGGCTTCGGCGAGAACTCGGCGCAGGCGCTGGTCAACGCGCTCGGCGGCAAGGGCAAGATCTTCCTGTCGCGCGGCGTGCCCGGCAACTCCGTCGACGAGCGTCACACCAGCGGTGCGATGCATGTGTTCAAGCAGTATCCCGGCATCGAGATCGCCGCGGAGTACTACAGCTACTGGGACGACCGCACGACCCAGCAGGAGACCGCCAAGGCGCTCGCCGCGCATCCCGACGTCGACGGCATCTGGGCCCAGGCCGGCGAGTTCGGCGCGATCCAGGCGCTGATGCAGGCCAATCCGGACCGCCTGGTGCCGGTGACGGGCGAAAATTCCAACGGCTTCCGTCTCGCCCTCGCCAATCCCGACTACCAGGCGAAGGGGCTGGCCGGCGTTTCCGCCGGTTCGCCGCCGGCCCAGTCGGGCTTTGCGTTCAAGCTGATGATGGAGATCCTCGAAGGCAAGCGCGAGCCGCTGGCCGAGGGCGAGCGCAACATCCAATATCCGCTGCCCTGGGTGCCCGCCGACAAGGTCCAGCTCTGCAAGGGCGACACCTTCGAGGACGGCTGCAACACCTTTCCCGAGGGCAAGGTGCCGAGCTCCTTCGTGACGGAGGTGTTCAACCCTGAACTGCTGCCGGAACTGTCGCTGGCCTCGGCCCTCGACGGCAAGCCGACGGCGGACGCGACGATCCAGCCGCTGCCGGCCGACGCGGTGGAGAAGGCGCCGGATGCGCCCGGTATCAACTGCCGCCAGTGCGAGGCGCCGGAAGACATCTACTCCCTCACCAAGGTCGAGCCGACGGTGAAGCCCTGATCGCCGTCGCAGAGAGGACGCCGCCCCTTGAAGCGGCGGCGTCCTGCCATTGGTTTGGCTGATCTGCGGCGCGTGGGTCGAAGCGATCCCGGCCGATGACAAAGGATATTGAAAATGGCGATCGAACATCTCAAGCGCGGCAAGTCCGAGTCCGAGCGCAACGAAGAAGATTCCAAGGTCCGGCAGATCGTCGAGCAAACGCTGAAGGACATCGAGGCGCGGGGCGACGCGGCCATCCGCGCGCTTTCGGAGAAATTCGACGGCTACAGCCCCGCCGCCTTCCGCCTGTCGCCCGAGGAGATCGAGGCGCTGATCGGCGAACTGACGCCGCGCGAGATCGCCGACATCAAGTTCGCGCAGGAGCAGGTCCGCAACTTCGCCAGGGCCCAGCGCGAGACCATGCTCGACCTCGAGGTCGAGACCCTGCCGGGGGTGATCCTCGGGCATCGCAACATTCCGGTGCAGTCGGTCGGCTGCTACGTCCCGGGCGGCAAGTTCCCGATGGTGGCGAGCGCCCACATGTCGGTCGTCACCGCCGCGGTGGCCGGCGTGCCGCGCATCGTCGCCGCGACGCCGCCCTTCAAGGGCCGCCCCAACCCCGGCGTCATCGCCGCCATGCATTTCGGCGGCGCCCACGAGATCTACGTACTTGGCGGTATCCAGGCGATCGGCGCCATGGCGCTGGGGACCGAGACGATCGAGCCGGTGCACATGCTGGTCGGCCCCGGAAACGCCTTCGTCGCCGAGGCCAAGCGCCAGCTCTACGGCCGGGTCGGCATCGACCTCTTCGCCGGCCCGACCGAGACGATGGTGATCGCCGACGAGACGGTGGACGCCGAGCTCTGCGCGACGGACCTCCTCGGCCAGGCCGAGCACGGCTACAATTCGCCGGCGGTGCTGATCACCAATTCGCGCAGGCTCGCCGAAGCGACGATGGAGGAGATCGGCCGGATCCTCGAGATCCTGCCCACCGCCGAGACGGCGGGCAGGAGCTGGCAGGACTATGGCGAGGTGATCCTCTGCGACAGTTACGAGGAGATGCTCGCCGCGGCCAACGACATCGCCTCGGAGCACGTCCAGGTGATGACCGATCGCGACGACTGGTTTCTCGAGAACATGCATTCCTACGGCGCGCTCTTCCTCGGGCCGCGCACCAACGTCGCGAACGGCGACAAGGTGATCGGCACGAACCACACGCTGCCGACCAAGAAGGCCGGCCGCTACACCGGCGGGCTGTGGGTCGGCAAGTTCCTCAAGACCCACAGCTATCAGAAGGTCCTGACCGACGAGGCGGCGAGCCTGATCGGCCAGTACGGCTCGCGGCTCTGCATCCTCGAGGGTTTCGTCGGCCACGCCGAACAGTGCAACATCCGGGTGAGGCGCTACGGCCGGATCAACGTGCCCTATGGCGAGGGCGCGCCGGCGATGGACGCCGCAGAGTGACGGCGCGGTGAGGCGAGCGGTGGACGATGCCGGAAAAGACGGGGTGATGGCGCCGGCGGGCGGCCGCGCCGGTCGCGGCCGGATCACCGTCAGGGACGTGGCGCGCGAGGCCAAGGTCTCCGTCGCCACCGTGTCGCGGGCCCTGAGCGACGATCCGACGATCGCCCGGGAAACCCGCGAGCGGGTGCTCGAAAAGGCCAAGGAGATGGGATATGCGCCCAATCTCTTCGCCCGCGGGCTGATCACCAGGAAGAGCGGCATCGTCGCGCTGCTCGCCAACAACATCACCAATCCCTTCTACCCGGAGGTGACGGTCAAGCTGACCCGCCGCCTGCAGGAGATGAACCTCCACACGATGCTCATTTCGTGGGAGGATTCCGTCGAGCACTCGCTGCCGGCGCTGCGCCAGATCGCCCCGGACATGGTGGTGGTCCTCGCCGCGACGATGACCCCCGACTTCCTGAAGCACTTCCAGGAAAGCGAGACGCCGATCATCCTGTTCAATCGCTACGTGACGGGGGCGCGGGCGAGCGTCGTGTGCTGCGACAACGAGGCCGGCGGGGCCCTCGTCGCGGCGCGGCTCGCCGCGGCGGGCCACCGGCGCCCGGCCTATATCCAGGGCCTCGCCACCGCGAGCACCAACGTCGACCGGATGCGCGGATTCCTCGGCGGCTGCGAGGCGGCGGGCCTGCCGACGCCGGACGCCGCCTCCGGCGGCGACTTCACCTACGAGGCCGGCTACGACGGGATGAAGGCGCTGTTCGCGCGCGCTCCCTCGACCGACGCCGTGTTCTGCGGCAACGACATCGTCGCGATCGGCGCAATGGACGCCGCCCGCTGCGAGCTCGGCCTGCGCATTCCCGAGGACGTCTCGATCGTCGGCTTCGACGACATCGCCATGGCGGCGTGGCCCTCGCACGACCTGACGACCGTCCGCCAGCCGATGAACGCGATGATCGATCGCACCATTGCCGAGATCACCCGCCTGCAGAAGCGCGAGCCCGGCAGGCCCGAACAGCATTTCCTGCCGGGGCGGCTGATGATCCGCGGGTCGGCGCGCCTGCCGGAGACGCTTCGCCCATGAGCCGCACGCCATTCCATGCCAGCCACTGCGACGTCTGGGATCTGCCGCCGCCGCCCGAAGCCGATGCGCGGCTCGCGCATGTCGAGCCGGGCGACGAGGCGATGCAGCGATACCGCAGCGGCGTGCGCCCGGTCTACGAGACGCTCGCCCGGGTGATGGCGCAGCTTTCCGGGCTGTTTCTCCTGCGGCTGACCGGGGGCGGCCGGGCGCTGCAGCTCGATCATCCGATGTTCGGCGTCGCCTGCGACCAGCTGGCCGCCGGCCGCGACGATCTCCGGGCGCTGGCCGTGCCGGCGGCGGCGACGCGCCATCACGCGGCGCTGTCGTTGATGGCCGGCCATCTCGCCGCTGCGGCGCAGGCGATGGACCGCCTCGCCGCGAGCCGCGGCGCCGCGCCGGACGAAGACGGCAAGCGCGGCGTCCTGCGCCAGCTTCACGCCGCCCAGGGGCTGCTGATCGCCGCCGCCGAGCCCGATGCCGGCATCACCCCGATCGACTTCTCGCATGCCTGCTGCAGCTGCGGCAGCGCCGTCCGGCTGAAGGCCGCCCGGTAACGACATTCGCCAAGTGGGAGGAGACACCATGGCCGACTATTCGATCCACGTTCTGGAATACAGCTACGTGCCGAAATACCACAAGAGCGGCGTGCTCTACGGCGCCCACAATCAGGGCTATGTGAAGCTGCCCTACTGCTACGTGCTCATCAAGGGCCGCGGCCACGTGGCGCTGGTCGACGTCGGCTACAATCACAAGGACTACGGCAAGCATCTCGCCGACAAGTTCGGCGTCGAGAACTGGCGCTCGCCGAAGGTCGTGCTCGCCGAGATGGGGCTGACGCCGGAAGACGTCGACACGGTGTTCATCAGCCACGCCCATTTCGATCATTTCGGCAGCGTCGAGGACTTTCCCAACGCGACCTTCTACATCCAGCGCGAGGAGATCGAGAAATGGGTCTGGGCGATGTCGCTGCCCGACCGACTGCGCTGGATGATGATCGCCGTCGATCCGAGCGACATCCTGCGCGGGGTGGGGCTTGCCGCCGAAGGGCGGCTGCGCACCGTCGACGGCTCGCTGGAAGACGTGTTGCCGGGGATCGATCTCCATCTCGCCAAGGACAGCCACACCTTCGGCTCGATGTGGGTGACGGTGCGCAACGACGGCAAGGCGACGTCCGAAGACGTCTGGGTGCTCGCCGGCGACCTCGTCTACCAGTTCACCAATCTGAAGAACGACGGCTCCGTCGTCGGCGTCGACACCATGTATACGCCGGTGGGTCTCGCGCTCGGCAGCCAGATGAATCTGCTTCTGGCGACCGAGGAGATGATGAAGCAGGTCGGCTACGACGACCGCCGGGTCATTCCGATCCACGAGGAGGGGCTCGCCGATCGCTTCCCCTCGCGCATCACCGGAGAGAAGCTCCGGATCAGCGAGATCTGCCTCGCCGACGGCAGCGCCTCGGTGGTCGCGTGAGCGGCGGGAAGGAGTTCGGCTCCGCCGGCATCGCGGTGGTCGGCGCCGGCCTTGTCGGCCTCGGCTGGGCGATCGTCTTCGCGCGGGCGGGACTTCCGGTGCGGGTCCACGACGGCGACGCCGGCCGGCTCGCCGAGGTGCCGGAACGGCTTCTGGCCTCGCTGACCGATCTCCTGGAAGCCGGGCTGATCGAGGAGCGGCCGGAGGCGGTGGCAGCGCGCGTCACCACCGTCGCCGATCTCGGGCAGGCGGTGGCCGGGGTCGACTACGTCCAGGAGTCGGTCTTCGAGCGGACGGACGTCAAGCGGGAGCTCTACGAGCGGCTGGAGAGCTGTCTCGGCGCCGATGCGATCGTCGGCTCGTCGTCGTCGGGAATCCCGTCCTCGGCCTTCACGGCCGGGCTTTCGATCGCGCCGCGATGCCTGATCGCGCATCCGGTCAATCCGCCCTATCTTGCGCCCGTCGTCGAACTGGTGCCGGCCGAATGGACGGAACCGGGGGCGCTGGAGGCGGTGCACGGGCTGATGTCCCGCGTCGGGCAGCATCCGATCCGCGTCGCCCGCGAGATCGAGGGCTTCGTGCTCAACCGGCTGCAGGGTGCGCTGCTGCGCGAGGCCTGGGCGCTCTACGAGGAGGGCTACTGCTCGCTGGAGGACATCGATGCGACGGTCTCGAAGGGCCTCGGCCTGCGCTGGTCGTTCATGGGGCCGTTCGAGACCATCGACCTCAACGCCCCCGGCGGCGTCCGCGACTATGCCGAGCGCCTGGGCGGCCTCTATCTCGCCATCGCCAGGGAGCGCACCGATCCGCAGCCATGGAGCGAGGCGCTGATCGCCCGCGTCGAGGCGGAGCGGCGCGAGAGCCTGCCGCGCGACGGGCTGAGACAGCGCACCGCCTGGCGCGACCGGCGGCTGATGGCGCTCGCCGCCCACAAGCGGCGTGCGGAAGGCGAGGCGTGATCGCCGGCGACGGGTTGCTTTGCCGGCTTATCCTGCCTCAGCCATAGGCGAGCCGGGCCACGCCGAGGTGGGCGCCCTTGCGTCCGGCCTCCGGCACGCCGTCGTTCTCCCCGAAGACGACGTAGCCGTTGCGGCCGGAATTCTTCACGCGGTAGAGCGCGACGTCGGCGCGGCGGACGAGATCGGCCTCGTCCGCCATCTCGCGCGAGGCCATCGCGGCACCGATCGACACGCCGACGAACACCGGCTCCCCCGCGATCTCGAACGGATTCTGGACGGCTTCGACGATGTTCCGCGACAGGGTCTCGACCTCGGAGCGATCGCGGACATCGTCGCACAGGACGGCGAATTCGTCGCCGCCGAGACGCGCCACCATGTCGTGCGCCGCGACCAGCGCCGTGATGCGCTCTCCGGTCTGCCGGAGAAGTTCGTCGCCGGCCTGGTGGCCGAGCGTGTCGTTGACCGTCTTGAACCGGTCGAGATCGAGATAGAGAACCGCGAAACCCCGACACGTGCGGTCGAACTCCCGCATCCGCTCGTCGAGGTGGCACTGGAAGGTGAAGCGGTTGGCAAGGCCCGTCAGCGAGTCGTGATGCGCCATGAACTCGATCTGCCGCTGCGAAACGGCGAGCTTGCGCGTCGTCTGGTGGACCCGGAAGAGAAGGACGCCGGCGAGCAGCACGATGACGGCGCCGGCCGCGGCGAGCGTCGGCACCATCTGTTTGAGGATCTTCGTCCCGGGCTGCTGCACCGTCCAGACCAGATAGCCGAGTTCCGCGCCGTCGGCATTCAGGGGGAAGGCCGCCTCGTGAGGACCCAGATGGCCGGTCCAGGAAAAGCGCGGATGGTCGATCAGGAAGTCGGCGTCGAGCTGGGCGAGGAAACGTCCGTCGAGGAACTGGACGGCGATATGCACCGCCTCTTCTCCCGCGACCTGCTCGATTTGCCCGGTATCGGAGAGGATCGCGGCGGCACTGGCCACGGCAGGCCGGTTCTCCAGGATGACGTAGCGTTTCACCGCCGTCGGCGCGTCCTCGGAGGCCCCGGCCTTCCTCCGGCGCTGCCGGAGTTCCGCGACGACCGGCGCGACCGCCGAGGCCTGGGTGAAATAGCTGCCCGGCTCGTCGCGGCGGCCGTCGATCATCGCGTAGACGGCATGATCCGCCCCGTCGAGGATGAAGGTGCGGTCGATGCCGAAATAATTATACATCCAGATCCCGAGATTTTCGTCGAACCATACGGGATCGCGGCGGCCGAGCACCTGCCGCAGCGCATCGTCCCACGACGTCGTGGTCTGCTGGTTCTTGGTGATCTGGGCGATCCGCTGGTCCATCAGCTTGTGCACCAGGGTGGTCTCGCGGCGGACCGACTGCGCGTCGGTCTGGCTGGCGGACCAATGGATCGCAAATGCAACGAATCCGCCCGTGACAAGCAACAAGCCAATCACTGGTAGAAACAGCACAGCGGTCAACCGTGGCATCCGCTTCTGCACGGGACGCTCCAAGCACCTGGACCCATCCCTTGCTAGAATACATTGTATTATAATTGGTTAGCGGCGTGGCTCGACAAAGATAAGCTTATAAATCAATTTCGCGCGGCGGCGCGCGGGAGGGACGCGCGTGGGTTTCGTCCTGGCGCCCTGGGAATTCTACAATAAGTTGTACTACGGCCGGCCTCCGGTGGACCCTTCCCTCCGGACGGGCCAGGGCTCGGACGGCGCCGAGCGGCGTGGCTTTGCCGCCGCTCGGTGCGTCTCATGGGCCGTCTGGGGCCAAAGGGGGCGGCGGGCTCAGGCGTAGGAGGCCGCGACGTCGCCCTCGCGCCGGACGCCGGCGAAGTCGTAGCGTGCCACAAAGGGGACGCCCTTCGCCCGGGTCAGCGTCTTCAGCGACGTCAGCCGCGTCAAACCGTCGCCCCTCAGCGCCCCGAGGACGCCGGCCTCGTCCGGGAAGTGCGACTGCACGGCGTCGAGCCAGATCGTGCGGCCGGCGAGGAAGCCCTGCGCGCCCGCAGCGTAGGAATAGGTCATCACCCGCTCGAACTGATCCGGAGCGACGCCGCCGGACAGCATGACCCACGGCACGCCGGCCTCGCGGCAGATGCCGCCGATCGCCTCGAACTCGGCCGCGGCCTTTTTCGACGCCGCGCCGGCACCGAATTCCGGCAGGGAGGCGCCGGGAAGCGGCGTCTCCAGCTTGAAGAGGTCGACGCCGTATTCGGGCCTGGCGAATTCCCGCACGCTGTCGATCACCAGCTCGGCGCGCTTGTCGGGGGATTCCACGTAGTCGGTGGTGTGGGAGGCGCTGTCCGGGAACGGATAGACCAGGAGTTCCAGCACATAGGGGATGTCGTGGCGGCGGCATTCGGCGCCGACGGCGCGCACATAGGCCTTCTGGTGGGCGACGACCTCGGCCGCGGCGTCGGGCCGGTACCAGGCGAGCACCTTGACCGCGTCGCCGCCGAGCCGGCGGATCTTGCCGACGCTCCAGTTGTCGATCGAGCGCGACTTGCGCCCGCCGGGCGTCTCCTCGAAGCGGTGCTCCTCCAAAGTGACGATCAGGCCGGTCCTGGCCGGCAGGATGTCGATCGCCGCGGGGATCGCGAAATTCGGATCGAACAGCATCGAGGAGGCCTCGTCGGCGAGCGCCTTCACCAGGAGGCGCTTCGCCGCGAGCATGTCGGCGAAGGTGACGTCCGCGGCCGAAACGCCCTTGGCCTTGGCGATGGCGGCGATCAGCGGCGGTCGCTGGTCGAGCGCCACCATGGTGAAATGTCCGTCCGCGTCCGCGAGGCGGGCGAGGCCGCGGCTCTTGCCGATCGTCGTCATGAATTGTCTCTCCAGAATTTTATCGTCTGATCGAATGTCGGGATGCCGCGCCGGCCGCCGGGCGCGGTGCATTTGAGCGCCGCGGCGGCGCTGGCGAAGCCGATCGCATCGCCCGTCGCGGCGCCCTGTGCGACGGCGAGCGCATAGGCGCCGTGGAAGACGTCGCCCGCCCCCGTCGTGTCGACGACCGGAACCGCGAAGGCCGGCCGGCGGGCGGTCGCGCCGGCTTCCCGCCACAGGACGCCGTCGCCGCCGAGCGTCGCCGCCGCGATCCGGCAGCCGTAGCCCGCGACCTCCGCGAGGGCGGCCTCCGCATCCCTTCCGGCAAAGCCCGCCAGGGCCGGCGCCGAGAACACCGCATGGTCGGTGAGGGGAAGCAGCATCTCGAACACCGCCCGGTCCGCGACGTCGGCATCGAGAACCGTCGGAACGCCGGCTTCGCGCGCGGCGGCAAAGGCGGCCTCGGCCCCCTCCGGCCAGCGCGGATCGGCGAGCACGGCGCCGGCCGCTGCGATCTCGGCGAGCGGCAGAAAGTCCGGCGCGGCGGGAAGCTTCTCGCCGCGGAAATTCGCGATGTGGCGTTCGCCCGCCGGGTCGACGAAGACGCCGGAAATCGACGAGCGGCCGCCGGCAAACAGCCGGAAACCCGAGACGTCGACGCCTTCGGCCGCGAGTTCGTCCCGCATCGCCGCGCCTTCGCGGTCCTCGCCGGCCCGGCCCCAGAAGTGCGCCTTGCCGCCGAGACGCGCCACCGCCACCGCCGCGGTGGCGGCCATGCCGCCGCCCTTGGTCATGAATTCGGGCGCCCGCACCTTGTCGCTGCGGCCCTCGGGCAGCCGCTCGACCTGCCAGATGTAGTCGAAGGCCGAAAGGCCGAGGCAGATCACCGTGGACGGGCGCTCGCCGAAGGCCGGCGCGAGACCGGTCATAGCCCGGCGACGCAGACATATTTGGTCTCGAGATATTCCTCGATCCCGTATTTCGATCCCTCGCGGCCGAGACCCGACTGCTTGTAGCCGCCGAAGGGCGCCATCTCGTTGGCGATGAGGCCGGAATTCACCCCGACGATGCCGCTTTCGAGCGCCTCGGCGACGCGGAACATGCGGGCGAGGTCGCGGGTGTAGAAATAGGCGGCGAGACCGAACTCGGTGTCGTTGGCCATCGCGACGACGTCGGCCTCGCTGGCGAAGGGGATGATCGGCGCGAGCGGCGCGAAGGTCTCCTCATGGGCGAGCTTCATCGCCTGCGTGACGCCGGAGAGGACCGTCGGCTGGAAGAAGGTGCCGCCGAGTTCGTGGCGCCCGCCGCCGGTGACGAGCCGCGCGCCGTTGTCGAGGGCGTTTCTCAGATGCTCCTCCATCTTGGCGACGGCGGCCTCGTCGATCAGCGGGCCCTGGGTGACGCCCGCCTCGGTGCCGCGCCCGACCTTCAGCCCGTCCGCAGCCGCCGCGAGCTTCTGCGCAAAGGCGTCGGCGAGGCTCTCATGGACGTAGATCCGGTTGGCGCAGACGCAGGTCTGCCCGGAATTGCGGAACTTCGCGATCATCGCGCCCTCGACCGCTGCGTCGAGATCGGCGTCCTCGAAGACGATGAAGGGTGCATTGCCGCCGAGTTCCAGCGACAGACGCTTGATCGTCGCGGCGCCCTCGCGCATCAGCCAGCGCCCGACCTCGGTCGAGCCGGTGAAGGAGATCTTGGCGACCTTCGGATTGGCGGTGAACTCGGTGCCGATCTCGCGGGCCTTGCCGGTGACGACCTGGAAGACGCCGGCGGGAATTCCGGCGCGTTCGGCGAGGACGCCGAGCGAGAGCGCCGAGAGCGGCGTCTGGGAGGCCGGCTTGACGACGATGCTGCAGCCCGCCGCCAGCGCCGGCCCGGCCTTGCGGGTGATCATGCCGTTCGGAAAGTTCCACGGCGTGATCGCCGCACAGACGCCGACCGGCTGCTTCATCACGAGGATGCGGCGGTCGGCACCCGGCGGCGGCACGATGTCGCCATAGACGCGCTTGGCCTCCTCCGCGAACCATTCGAGATAGGCGGCGTTGGCGACGATCTCGCCTTTGGCTTCGGCGAGCGGCTTGCCCTGCTCGGCGGTGAGGATCCTGGCGAGGTCGTCGGCATTCGCGACGATCAGCTCGTACCAGCGGCGGATCAGCCCGGCACGCTCCTTGGCGGAGCGCTTCGCCCAGTTCTTCTGTGCGGCTTCGGCGGCGTCGATCGCGCGTCTCACCGCGGCGGTGTCGAGGCTCGGCACGGCGGCGATGACGCTGCCGTCGGCGGGATCGGTGACGGGGATCGAGGCGCCGGTCCCGGCGCCGATCCATTCGCCGGCGACGAGGCAGCTCTCTGTGAAGAGGCTCGGGTCGGTGAGGCCGGTGATCGCCATGGCGGAACTCCTTGTCTTCTTGCTGTCAGCGGATCGCGCGACCGGATTCCTGCTCGAACAGGAGCGCCTTGCCGCGGACCGGGATGAGGGGAAGCGTGTCGCCGGGCTTCGGGCGAAGGTCCGGCGAGACCCGCGCGATCGCATCCGTCTCGGCCAGCTTGAAGTGGACCAGCGTGTCGGAGCCGAGCGGCTCGACGAGGTCGACGGTGACGGGCAGCGCGTCGGCATCGTTTGGCGCGACGGCGAAATGCTCCGGCCGCACGCCGAGGACCAGCCCTTCGCCGGATCCGGCAGAGGGCGCGAGGCCGGATCCGAGGATTTCGGCCGGCAGCGCGCGGCCGTCGGCGAGCCGCGCTCTGCCGTCGCCGAGCGTCACGGGCAGGAAGTTCATCGCCGGCGAGCCGATGAAGCCGGCGACGAAGAGGTTGTTCGGGGTCTCGTAGACCTCCTCCGGCGTTCCGACCTGCTGGATGACGCCGGACTTCATGACGACGATCCGGTCGGCCATGGTCATCGCCTCGACCTGATCGTGGGTGACGAAGACCATCGTCGTCCTCAGCTGCTGCGACAGCGCCTTGATCTCGGCGCGCACCTGGGCGCGCAGCTTGGCGTCGAGGTTCGACAGCGGCTCGTCGAACAGGAAGACCTTGGGATTGCGCACGATGGCGCGGCCCATGGCGACGCGCTGGCGCTGGCCGCCGGAGAGCTGCTTCGGCCGCCGGTCGAGGAAGTCGCCGATGTGCAGGAGGCCGGCGGCGCGCTCGACCCGCCCGGCGATCTCCTCCCTGGTCATGCCGCGCATCTCGAGCGAGAAGGCCATGTTCTGGCGCACCGTCATGTGCGGATAGAGCGCGTAGTCCTGGAAAACCATGGCGATGTCGCGCTTGGCCGCCGGCACGTCGTTGACCCGCTGGTCGCCGATGAACAGGTCGCCGCCATTGATCGATTCGAGCCCGGCGAGCACCCGCAGGAGGGTGGACTTGCCGCAGCCGGACGGGCCGACCAGCACGACGAATTCGTGGTCGGGAATTTCCAGGTCGAGATCGGGAATGACGGTGAAGTCGCCGTATTTCTTCACCAGCTTGCGCATCGAGAGCGAGGCCATCAGCGGGTCTCCTCGAAGGCGAGGACCGGCTTGATCGACTTGCCTTCGGCGAAACGGGCGAAGCGTTCGGGCAAGGCGTCGAGGCCGAAGCGCTCGTCCACCAGCCGGGCGTAGCGCTCCTTGTTGGCGCGCAGCAGCTCGACGTTGGCGTCGAGATCACCCTTCGGGAAATAGAAGGTGCGCAGCATGGCGAAGTCCTTGCGGCGGAACACCTTGTCCTCGGTGATCGTCCAGGGCGCGGCGTTCTCGCCGACGAGGACGATGACGCCCTTCGGCAGGACCAGCTCGATCGCGAGGTTGCGCGCGGCATGGGCGCCGGAGCATTCGACGATCATCTTGAAACGGGCCTCGCGGCTGCCGACCGGATGTGCCGCCGCGCCGAAGGAGACGGCGATCGAAAGGCGCTCCGGGTTCGGGTCGGAGACGAAGACCCGGCCGTAGCCGAGCGCCCTGAGGGCGAGGACGACGCCGAGGCCGACGGGCCCCGCGCCGGTGACGAGCACCGCCGGGTCGCCGTCGCGGGCGACGAAGCGCTGCGCCTCGCGCACGGCATGGGCCGAGGTGCCGATCGTGTCGAGGAGGAGGGGCCCGAGATCGTCGGGAATGTCGTCGGGCACCGGCAGCAGGCAGTCGTTGGGAACGGCGACATATTCGCAGTAGCCGCCGTCGCGGTTCCAGCCGATCAGCGAGGAGACCTCGAGGCACATCTGCGTGTCGCCGGCCCGGCATGCCGCGCAGTGCCCGCAATGGACCGGGATGTAGACGGCGCAGCGCCGGCCGTGCAGCGCATGGCCCGGCTGTTCCACCCGGCCGAAGATCTCGTGGCCGGCGATGTGCTCGGCGCCCTTGTGCCAGAGCTTGAAGTCGGAGCCGCAGAGGGCGGTGCGCAGGATCTTCACCAGCGCCTCGCCGGGTCCCGGCTCGGGCAGGGGAACGGTCTCGACGCTGATGCGGTCCTCGCCGTGGAAGGCGGCCGCGCGCATCTGCGGGCGCTGGGTGGTGGGGTCGGCGGTCGGCATGGCGGATCAGCCTTTCACGGCGCCGAGCGTCAGGCCGGAGATCAGCCAGCGCTGGACGATGACGGCGAGGACGAGGGGCGGCAAAGCGATCAGCGTGGCGGCGGCCATCAGGGCGCCCCAGTTGGTCGAGCCTTCGCCGATGAAGTTGAAGGAGGCGGCGATCAGCGTCTTGGTGTCGGAATTCGACAGGACCAGCGCGAAGAGGAAGTAGTTCCAGGAGAAGACGAAGGCGAGGATCGCCGAGACAGCGAGGCCCGAGGTGACGAGCGGCAGGGCGATCCGCCAGAACACCCGGAAGGGCGAGCAGCCGTCGACCTGCGCCGCCTCGTAGACGCTGCGCGGGATGTTGTCGAAGAACGGCAGCAGCACCCAGATGACGATCGGCATGGTGATCACCGCATGGGTGAGGATCAGCGCCCAGTAGCTGCCGATCATGTCGACCTGCCGAAACATCACGTACCAGGGCAGGAGGAACAGCGTGCCGGGCGCCATGCGCGCGACCAGCGTCACCACCGCCGGCCAGGTGATCCGCGTCCAGGAGGCGACGAAGGCGGCGGGGGCGCCGAGGATCAGCCCGAGAAGGGTCGAGGCGGTGGTCACCACCATCGAGTTGAAGGCGTAGTGGAGGAACGGCGTCGTCTCCGACAGCGAAACGTAGTTCTCGAGCGTCGGCGTGAAGAACAGCGTCGGCGGATAGGCGGTGACCTCGAAGGACTGCTTGAAGGAGGAGAGCACCATCCACAGCGTCGGGATCATCACGACGCAGCCGGCGAAGAACAGCAGGACGGCGTTGAGCCACGCCGTGAGGCGGTCGGAGCTTGCAATCGCGGACATCGTCTCTTTCCTACCAGGCGACCGCGTCGCGCATGCGGTTGAGGATGAGCACCGCGCCGAGCACGATCACCGAGAGCGTCACCATCAGCGCGCTCGCATAGCCGAGCTGGAAGAACTCGAAGCCGGTGCGGAAGCCGTAGATGTTGAGGGTCGTGGAGGCGTTGGCCGGCCCGCCCTGGGTGGTGATGTAGATGAGATCGAAGAAGCGCAGGAGGTCGACGCTTCGCAGGATCGTCGCGGTGGCGAGCGTCGGCAGGAGCAGCGGCAGGGTGATCCGCCAGAGCACCTTCCAGCCCGAGGCGCCGTCGATCTCGGCCGCCTCGTAGACGCTCGGCGGCAGCGCCTGCAGGCCGCCGAGGACGATGAGCGCGACATAGGGGCTCCACTGCCAGCTGTCGATCAGCGCCAGCGTCGGCACCACGAGGCCGGGCGATGCCAGCCAGGTCGACGGCGGCAGGCCGAGCGAGGTGAGGATGAAGTTCGCCGCGCCGAGCGAGGGATCGAGGATCACCAGCCACATCATCCCGGCGACCACCGGCGGCATCATGAAGGGCGAGATGAACAGCGAGCGGACGATGCCGGGCAGCTTCTTGGCGCGGAAGAGCAGGAGCGCCAGCACCGTGCCGAAGAAGAGCTGCAAAGCGAGCGACAGGAAGTAGAGGTAGAAGGTGACGGTCAGGCCGTTCCAGAACTGCCCGTCGGAGACCATGCGGCCGTAGTTGCCGAGGCCCTCGAACCGCGTCATGCCGGTCGCGGTGAAGGACTGCAGGCTCAGCCACAGCGTATAGCCGAACGGGAAGGCGATCATCACGACTGTGAAGACCAGCGCCGGGGCCGAGAGGCCGAGGAGCTGGCCGCGGGGGGAGAGGGTCCTGGCCATCACGCGCGCCTCAACCGGCCAGGAAGCCGCCGTCGACGGCGAAGACGGTGCCGGTGACATAGGCGCTGGCGGGCATGGCGAGGAAGGCGACGGTGCCGGCGATCTCCTCCGGCTGGCCCCAGCGGCCGAGCGCGGTGCGGCCGGCGATGCGCTGGTAGTGGGCGAGCTCCTTGCGGCCTTCGGCGTTGATCTGCGTCTCGATGAAGCCGGGGGCGACGGCGTTGACGCGGATCGGATCGTTCGCCCAAGCGAGCGCCAGGCTCTTGGTCAGCATCACGACGCCGGCCTTGCTGGCGCAATAGGCGGGAATCCGCGGCAGGCCGGAATAGGCGTTCATCGAGGCGATGTTGACGATCGAGCCGTGCTTCTTGGCGAGCGCCGCCCGGAAGGCGAGGCAGGCGCTGAAGGTGCCGGTGAGGTTGACGTCGATCACCTTGCGGAAGACGTCGAGGTCGAATTCGGCGTCGCGCCTCAGGATGCCGGCGCAGTTGACCAGGAGGTCGACGCCGTCGAAGCCTGCCGCAAAGCCGCGCATGGCGGCGTCGTCGGTGACGTCGAGAACGTGCAGCGAAAGCGTCTTCGAGGCGACGAGGCCGCAGGCCGCCATCTCCGCCTCGCCGACGCCGGTGGCGGCGACGTGCGCGCCGAGTTCGCCGAGAAGCCGGACGATCGCCGCGCCGATGCCGCCGAGGCCGCCGATCACGACCGCGCGAAATCCGGGCGCGAACTGAAACTGCTCATGGGACATGGGGATCACACCACAGGAGGGAGCCGCCCGGCTGGGAGGGTCGGGCGGCTCTTGCCAGCCTATTCGCGCTCGATCAGCGCGTTCAGCTGCTGGTCGGCATTGGCGCAGGCCTGATCGACGTCGGCGGTGCCGAGCAGGATGTCGTCGACCGCCTGGCCGATATATTCGCGCGACTCCGGATTCTGGACGATCGGATAGCCGACCTCCGAGGTGCCGTCGGACGCGAGCGTCTGCAGCGCCTCCTGCCACTTCTGGCGCACCGGCTCCTCGGCGAGCCATGCCTTGTAGTCGGCGTCCTCGGCGGCGGCGGCGCGCGGCGGCGCGATGCCTTCGAGGGCGAGCTTCGCCTGCATCTTCGGGCTCGTCGCCCACTGGACGAAATACCAGGCGGTCTCCGGATGGGCGGAATATTTCGACACCGCCATCGCCCAGCCGATCGTCGTCGGATGCGAGCCGCCGGCGCCCGCCGGCAGCGGCATGATGCCGGTGTCCTTCAGCCGCTCGCCGCCCTCCATCACCGAGGGAAACTCGTTGGAGGACTGGAAGGACATCGCCGCCCGGCCGGCGCGATAGAGCGAGGTGAGCTGGTAGAAGCTGTAGTTGACGACGCCCGGAGGGCCGTAGTCCTTCAGAAGGTTGGCATAGGTCGACAGCGCCTTCTTGCCGGCATCCGAGCAGAGCGCCGACTTGCCGTCCTTCATGTATTCCCCGCCTTCGTTGTGCAGGAAGTTCGAGAAGGTGTAGGGCAGCGCCGGCTTCAGGCCGCGCGAGGCGAAGGGCGTGACGTTCGAGGCGTCCGAGCAGCCCTTGATCTTCTCTGCCGCCTTCTGGATGTCCTCGATCGACTTCGGGGCATCGACGCCACACTTCTCGAAGAGGTCGGTCCGGTAGTAGAGGAGCGGCCCTTCGATGTTGAGCGGAATGCCGGTCAGCGTGCCGTCGAACACCGCGGCGTCGACCAGCGCCTTGCCGAGGCCGCCGAAATCGTAGTCGGGCGACACCGTCTGATCGCCGGTATAGGGCTTGAGATCCTGGTACCAGCCGGCGGCGGCGAACTGGCGCCCCTCGCGGGACGGCAGCGTCATGAAGACGTCGACCTCGTCGGAATGGGCGTTCAGCACCGTCAACAGGCGCTGGCGCATCTGCTGTTCCTGGTAGCTGTCGACCTTCAGCGTGATGCCGGTCTTTTTCTCGAAGTCGTCCTTGTATTTCAGGATGGCGGTGGCGACGGGGTTGTTGTTCGCCAGGAAGGTGATGGTCTCGCCCTTGTGGGCCATCCAGTCGAAGCCCTGTGCGCTGGCCGCCGAGGCGAGCGCGACGGAGGCGAGAAGCGCGGCGGTCAGGCCGCAGGCCTTCTTGATGGGCAGTGTCATGTCACAGATCCTCCCAGATCGGTCCGGTTGTTCGGAGCCATCCGCTTGACCGCGGCTTTTTCTTGTAACCGGTTACATAGACCCGCAGGAACGGCAGTGTCAATCGCGCCCCCGACCGATCTTTTGTTTCGGGTTTTCACCGCAATCTGCTAGCCTGTACCACCCGTAGAAGCGCGATGACGACCGAAAGGCCGAATGAAACCGATTTACAAGGATACGCGAACCCCCGCTGCAGAAGGGGGGCGGGCGGTCGGCATCCGGGCGGTCGCCAAGCGGGCCGGCGTGTCGACGGCGACGGTCTCTCGCTCGCTGAACAACCCGGCCTCGGTCAGCCCGGAGCTTCGGGCCAAGATCAGCGCCATCATCGAGGAGATCGGCTATATCCCGGACGCCTCGGCGCGGGCGCTTTCCTCGCGGCGCACCCGCACCATCGGTGCCATCGTGCCGACCATCGACAATGCGATGTTCGCGCAGGGGCTGCAGGCGCTGCAGTCCTTTCTGGCGCAGCGCGACTACCTGCTGCTGCTGGCGACCAACGAATACGATCTCGAGGTGGAGCTGCAGCAGGCGCGCAATCTCGTCAGCCGCGGCGTCGACGGGCTGATCCTGCGCGGCGACAAACACAGCGAGGAGCTGCGCCGGCTGCTCGACGCGCAGGCGATCCCCTTCGTCAATGTCGGCGTCTACGAGCCCGACAAGCCCTATCCGTCGATCGGCGTCGACAACGCCAGGGCCGGCCGGCGGGTCACCCGCCACCTGATCGACCTCGGCCACCGCAGGGTCGGCATCGTCGCGGCCATGCAGCGCAACAACGACCGCGCCCAGGCGCGGCTCGCCGGCATCCTGGCCGAACTGAGCGAGCATGACGCGACCCCGCCCGAGGCCTGGATGCTGCAGGTGAACTACAAGCTCGACGATGCCCGGCAGGCGGCGCGCACGCTGCTCTCGCAGCCGCATCGCCCCACCGCCGTCGTCTGCGGCAACGACGTGATCGCCTATGGCGTTATGCTCGAAGCGCTGAAGCTCGGCCTCGCCGTGCCGGGCGACGTCTCGGTGGTCGGCTTCGACGATCTCGAATGGAGCCGCCACCTCAGCCCGAGCCTGACGACGATCCACATGCCGACCGACGAGATCTGGGTGCGGGCGGGGGAATACCTCGTCCAGACGCTGGCGGGAGCGCCGACGATGGCGCATCGCGAGATCGACTTTTCGCTGGTGGTGCGCGAGTCGACCGCGCCGCCGAAAGAGTGAGCGCTGCCCGGCCGCGCCGCCGCAGCCCCTTGCCGCCGCCGGGCCGCGGACGCCGCGTCGCGGCCATGGAGCGACGAGGCGCGATCGTACGGCTGGCGTCGGCGCCGGGGCAAGACAACCGTGGAAAGGACACTCCGTGACGAGAGGCTTCGAGATCGCCGCCATCGAGCCGCAGGTCTATCGCGTGCCGATCGCGGTTCCCGTCGTCACCTCCTTCGGCACGATGCGCGACCGGCCGGCGCTGTTCGTCAGGGTTGTCGGCTGCGATGGCGCCGAGGGCTGGGGCGAGGTGTGGTGCAACTTTCCCGCCGTCGGCGCGGAGCACCGGGCGCGGCTGATCGGCTCGGTGCTGGCGCCGCTGCTTCTCGGCCGGCGCTTCGAGGCGCCGCAGGCCGCCTTCGCGTTTCTGACGGCGCAAACGGAAGTCCTAGCGATCCAGAGCGGCGAGCCAGGGCCGCTGGCGCAGGCGACTGCCGGCATCGACCTCGGCATCTGGGACATGCTGGCGCGCCGGGCGGGCGAGCCGCTTCACCGCTTTCTCGGCGGCGGCGAGCGCCGTTCGGTGCCTGCCTATGCCAGCGGTCTCAACGCCGACGCGCCGGAACGCCTGGCCGAGGCGAAGCATGCCGAAGGCTATCGGCGCTTCAAGGTGAAGGTCGGCTTCGGCCGCGACCGGGACGTCGGCAATCTGAGGACGCTGCGCGCGGCCTTCGGGGCGGCGACGCCGATCATGGTGGATGCCAACCAGGCCTGGGGCTTCGACGAGGCGCTGTCGATGGCCGAAGCCTTTGCCCAATGCGCGCCGGAATGGCTGGAGGAGCCGATGCGTGCCGACGTGGCGGTGGCCGAATGGCGGCGCTTCGCCGAGGCAGCGCCGGTGGCGGTCGCCAATGGCGAGAACCTCAGGGGCGAGGCGGCCTTCGCGGCGATGGCGGAGGGCGGCGGGATCGGCTTCCTGCAGCCGGACATCGGCAAGTGGGGCGGCCTGTCGGGCGGCATGGCGGTCGCGCGGCATGCCGCGTCGCGCGGCGTCACGCTGTGCCCGCACTGGCTCGGCGGCGGCATCGGCCTCGTCGCCTCGCTGCATTACCTCGCAGCGGCCGGCGGCGCCGGCGTGCTCGAGGTCGATGCCAATCCCAACCCGCTGCGGGACGAATTCGTCAGCAGCTTTCCGGCGGTCGCGGACGGCGAGATGACGATTCCTTCGGGCGCGGGCCTCGGCGTCGCCCCCGATCTCGGACGCCTGGCTCCGTACCGGATTGCCTTGTGATAGGGCGCCCCGCCGGGCCGCCCTGCCGGGCCGCGGCGCTCTGCCCGACCGGCATGCGGCCGCTCCACAAGGACAATGGCGCTCTTTGCCGAAGAACCTCTTCGTCTGCAGCAGGGGCTCGCTCGGCTCCGTGACGGCGGCGGCGACGAAGCTGTTTCCGGGCCGCGTGCGGATCGAGACCGCCCATTGTGCCATCCCCACCCACCGAGGTGGCGATGGAGTTCGGCAAGCGCGTGACCGCCCCGGCCGCGGGGGGCATGATCGGGGACGAACGACCGTGCTGGCTCCGGGTCACCGAAAAATCCGCGCGCAGAGGCGCCGCCGCTCCCATGCGCGAGGCGGATTGCTTCAGGCGTCAGCCTCGTTCGGCAGGGGCGGGCGATGCATGCCAGAGGCGGGAGCGGGACGCCGATAGTGCCGGCGGCTGCGGTAGCGGATGCTGAAGCCTCGCAACGGGCGGGCCGAAGGATGGTCTCTGCGCAAATTCGGCTCGATGCATCGGTCTCACGCGAAGACCAGCCGTGACTTTCAGGCCGACCCGTCGCGAACAGGGGATGAAGCGAGCTTCGCTCGTCATCCTGCTCTCTCGTCTTCTCAGCGCGCGATCTCTTCTCAGCGCGCGATCTCTTCTGCGCGCATGATCTTTCCCGAGAACCGGTTCCGACTTTCAGAGATCACGCCGTTTCAGGATCTGGCTGCAGCGAAGCGCCGGTCAGCCGCGGTGGGGGGGGGGGGGCAGACGCGCCGAAGCACCCACCGACCGGATCGATCGGCAGATGCGCATTCGTTCGGACGATTTCGGCCGCAAGCGGAAGGCCCGGCGATTCGGGCCAAGCGACGCCAGCCTTATCCGCGAGCCGTCAGGCCGGCTGCAGATTGACGGCCTTCGGGCCCTTGCCGCGCTTGTCCGGCTCGGTGTCGAAGGAGACCTTCTGGTTCTCCTGGAGCCCGGCGAGACCCGACGCCTGCACCGCGGAGATGTGGACGAAGATGTCCGCACCGCCATTGTCCGGCTTGATGAAACCGAAACCCTTTTCGGTATTGAAGAATTTGACCGTTCCGGTCTGTGCCATTATCGGAATCCTTATCCCGGCATGTATGGGCGCCCACAGGGCGGCGGCAGGCAAGTCTTGACGAGGATAGGAACCGACACATCGTGGACCCACGGCCCACCCGGGAGAGGCGCTCCCGATACGCAATTCGTCCATTACCCGTGTTCGCGAATTTGCCCGAACGGCTTCGACAATGCTAGTTTCCCCGCATCATTGCAAGTGAAAGATTTCTGACGCGCTTCACGTTTCATTGCGGCACAGCGGCCGCGCCAGTACTGTCTCTGCCAACAACGTCCGGAATCCTTCCAGAATGTCGATACTCCTCGCAGGCTTCGGCGCCTTCCCCGGCGTCGCCCGCAATCCGTCGCAGGACCTCGTGGAACGGATCGCGGATCGCCTGCCGCCGCAGGCGGGCGCCGTCGTCCTCCCGGTCTCCTGGGACGAGGCGTTTCAACGGCTGAAGGCCGAGATCCTGCGGCTGCGGCCGCGCTCGGTGCTGTTGTTCGGGGCGCATCTGCGGGCCGAGCGCTTTCGCGTCGAACTCGTCGCCCGCAATCGCCGCGAGCTCGGCCGCCCCGACGCGCTCGGAGCGTTTCCCGCCGGTCCCTCGATCGGCGACGGCCCGGAGACGCTCGCCTGCCGGCTCGACTGGCGCGCCGTCGCCGGGGCGCTGCGCCGGGCGGGGATCGACTTCGAATGGTCGTCAAATGCCGGCGGCTATCTCTGCAACGACACGCTCTACCGCCTGGCGCTCGCCGCCGACGGTCTCGGCGTCGAGCGCTTCGGCTTCTTCCACCTGCCGTCCAGCGACGAGGGGGTCGGCGATCTCGTCCTGCAACTTCCGCTGCCGGAGGTGTTCATGAGTGTGCCGATGGCGACCCTCGAGGCGGCGGCGCTGGCGCTCTTGCAATCGGTCGGGACCGCGGGCACTGACGTCGAGCGCCCGATTGCCGGCTGACGGCCGACGGCGCCGAGCGTCCGCGAGAGCGCAGGACGGACGCTCCGACATCGTCATTCCAACCATCCTGCTTGCGGACGATCGCTCCCCGCCATCCGGGCCGATGCCGCTGCAGACCGCCCGAGGATTATCCCATGACCCGCACGCCGCCCTTCGACGAGGCAGCCCTCGACGCCGCCTATGGCGAGGCGCTGGCCGCGGAAAAGGCCGGGCGGATCGACGCGGCGGCCGAGGCCTATCGGCGCTGTCTGGCGATCGACCCTGAGGACCACGTCGGGGCGATGCTCAGGCTCGCCGCCCTTTGTCGCGGCGAGACGCCCGTCTCGGCCGGCGAGGCCTATGTGACGACGCTGTTCGACCAGCAGGCGGCGGCCTTCGAAGACATCCTCGTCCGCCAGCTCGCTTACGGGGTGCCCGGCCTGATGGCAAAGGCGCTGGCGCGGCTCGGCCATCACCACTTCGACCGAGCGCTCGATCTCGGCTGCGGCACCGGGCTCGTTGGCGCCGCGCTCGACGGCCGCGTCGACGAGATGCACGGCGTCGACCTCTCGGAACGGATGGTCGAGATCGCCTATGAGGCCGGGGTGTACGACCATCTCTATGTCGGCGAGGCGCTGGGCTTTCTTCAGGAATTCGAGGAACCGGAACCCTTCGATCTCGTCACCGCCGCCGACGTCGTGCCCTATATCGGCGACCTTTGCCCGCTCTTTCTCGCCGTCGCGGCAAGGCTCGCGCCGGGTGGTGTGTTCGTCGCCTCGACCGAAAGCCTCGCGCCGGACGAAGGCGGCGAGGCCGGCTTTGCGGTCGGCCGCGACCATCGCTTCCATCACGGCGAAGGCCATGTCCGCGCGGCGCTGCGATCGGCCGGCCTCGAGGTCGCCGCGTTCGAGCCGATCGTCGTGCGCATGCAGGAGGGAAAGCCGGCGCCGGGCCACCTCGTCGTCGCGAGAGCATGATTGCGAAGCGCGGGAACCGGTTTCCGGCAACGATCATGCGCCGACGAAAAGAGTCATCCGTGAAGTATCGCTGACGGCTTGATAGGGTTTGGATTTTTGGCTTCGGCAAGGTTTCGATTTTGCAGGAAAGCTGGGTTTTGACACCGGGTTTCTTGCGATTTCGGATTCCCAATTCCGCCGGTTTGTGGTCCGATTCACCTCGCGATCAGCGGAGGGTTCG
>NZ_JAFMPY010000013.1 GCF_017353515.1 Jiella sonneratiae | reverse complement strand
ACCCAGCGTTCCGAAAAGGCCAGGATCTCCGCCACCTCTGCCCGCGATCGACCCTTCGCCAGAAGCAGGATCGTCTGGAAATGGTTGCGCTCGACGACGTCGGCGGCGTCGCGAAATCGCCGTTCAAGCTCATCGATCGTCAGCGGCTCGGGACTGAACGCCATCAAAGGCCTCCTTCAAATCGCTCCCATCAAGCCTATGAAATTCGAGCCCAAGCGGGAATCCTCTGAATCAATCCCCCGAATTCGGTATCAGAGAGATCTGCCGTTTCAGGACATCGAGGTGATTGTCGTCGACAACGGCTCTTCCGATCCCCCGACGATCGAGGATCTTGCACGTCCTGGCCTATCCGTCGCGGTGCATCGCTTTTGCAGCCCGACCGTCTCACCCGTCGCGGCGATGAATTTCGGGCTCAAGCAAGCACGGGGCGACATCATGGCTGCGATGATCGACGGCGCGCGCATGGCCTCGCGAGGCCTGGTGCGCGCGGCTCTCGCCGCCGTCGCGCTTCATCCTCGGGCTGTCGTCGCAAGCTACAACTATCACCTTGGCCCGAAACCCCAGCACGAAAGCATCAAGGACGGCTATACGAAGGCCGTCGAAGATGCCCTCCTGGCCTCGATCGACTGGCCGACTGGCGGCGGCAGGCTGTTCGAGATCGCCTGTTGCGGCCATTGTGAAGGTTGGCCCGGGCCGCTCATCGAAAGCAACGCGCTCTTCATGCGCCGGGACATGTGGGAGGAACTCGGCTACTACGAAACACGCTTCAAGAGCCCGGGCGGCGGCGCGGCGAACCCGGACCTTTTCGCGCGCGCCTGCGCACTGCCCGACGCACAACTCGTCAAGCTCATCGGCGAGGCGACGTTTCACCAGATCCATGGCGGCACCATCGCCAACATGGAGAAACGCGACGCTCTCAAACTCCTGCTCCTCGAATACGCCAAGATCCGCAAGCGGCGGCTGGCGCCGGTCGAACAGCCCGCTTGGCTCTACGATTCGCGGACCGGAACCGTGACGCGCCAGAGCGGGATGAAATGAGCTTCGCTCATCCTCCCGCTCCATCTTCCTGTTTGCGCATGATCTCTTCAGAAAACCGAGTGCATCAGTGCACTAGTGGACTGAATTTGACATTTGAGTCCCGATCGGATGAGGCGTTGTATCAAATGTCAAATTCGAAAAATCCACTAGGATCATAATCTTGGCTCGTGGTCTTTCGATTCCGACATTTGCTGCGCGGTCTCGACAAAGCGGTACCAGATGTCGGAATCGGACCACTAGAGGCTGTCACGGACCCTGGACATGGAATGCGCTGACGAGGCTTCGAAGCGCGAGGTCATCCAAGGTGGCGACCAGACTTGCCAGGATGAAAGTCTTGGCTTCGTCACCCTCCTGGCGGAATGATCTTCGCCGGTCGAACGAACGCGGACCGTCTCGAAGGTCCACAACAGCCCCCAGGCCCGACATGCCAGCTCTCAGCATCATCATCGTCAGTTACGCGATGACACCCCAACTCCGCCGCACGCTCCTGTCGCTCGCCAGTCCGCATCAGCTTGGGCCTCCTTTGATACCGGCGACAGGGTTCTCGCCAAGCGCAGCACGACGGCGACCAAGACCGACACGCCGGTTCTCGAGACGCCGCAGTCGGTCTCGACGATCACCCGCAAGCAGCTCGACCTGCAGGATCCGGACACCGTCGGCGAGGCGCTGCTCTATACGTCGGGGGTGCTCGCCGATCGTGATACGAATTCACGATACGATTCTGTGTTCCTGCGCGGTTTCGGCGCCTTCGGCACCTCGACCAGCTACGTGTCCTATCTCGACGGGCTGAAACTGCCGCGCGGCCAGGCCTTCGCGCAGACTGCGATCGATCCCTATCTCCTGGACCGCATCGACGTCATCAAGGGTGCGTCGGGCCTTCTCTACGGACAGGTCAGCCCCGGCGGGCTGGTCAATCAGGTCAGCCGTGCCGCCTCGGCGACGCCGTCCCACGAGATCTTCGTCGAGGGGGGCACCGACGGGCGCATCCAGGGGGGAGCAACGTGGCGCGGGGCTCTCGTCGAGGACGGCAGCGTCCAATACAGTCTCACCACCATCGGCCGCTATTCCGGCACCCGCTACGAAGATGTCGACGAGGGGCGTTTCGCCGTCGCGCCGGCGCTCACCTTCGAGCCCGATGCCGATACCAGGCTGACGATCCTCGGATATTACCAGAAGGATCCGGAAGGCGGCTATTTCAACTCGCTCTATCCGGACTTTCTCGCCCCGTCCACCTACCGGTCCTACCTCAACCGCGGCCTCAATGTCGGCGATCCCGACTTCGATTCATTCGATCGCGAGGAGTACGGCGTCGGCTACCAGTTCGAGCACCGGTTCAACGACCTCGCCACGGTGCGCTCGAACCTGCGCTATTCATCCGTCGACCTCGACTTCCAGTCGCTGCAGATGGCCGGCCCGATCACCGCCGCCGGCCTGATTCCGCGCCAGGCGCTGCGCTCGATCGAGAATGTCGGCGGCGTCTCGACCGACAATCAGGTGGAACTCGAATTCGACACGGGCGCGATCGGGCACGCGGTGCTGGCCGGTTTCGACTACCAGCATTCCCGGAGCAGTTGGGAATACCGCTACGGCCTGGCCCCGTCGCTCGACGTGACCAATCCCGTCTATGGTCAACCCATCGCTCCCCTCGTACCGATCATCGACAGCGACCAGACGCTCCAGCAGACCGGACTATATCTCCAAGACCAGCTGAGCTTTGGCAACTTCCGTGCGGTCCTGGGGGCGCGCCACGACTGGGCGGACCAGGAGACGGAAAATCTCCTCGCCGGAACCAGCAACGACCAGTCGAACGAGGCGAACAGCTACCGGGCCGGGCTGCTCTATCTGTTCGACAACGGCCTCGCCCCATATGCGAGCTACTCGACGTCCTTCGAGCCGGAAGTCGGCGTCGACCCGGCTGGCAACGCCTTCGTTCCGAGCACGGCCGAGCAGTACGAGGTCGGCGTGAAATACGCGCCGCCCGGGATGGATGCGCTGTTCACCGCGGCGGCCTTCGACATCACCAAGAAGAACGCGCTCGTGCCGGATGCGATCGGCTTCAGCCGGCAGGAGGGCGAGATCAGGTCGCGGGGTCTGGAATTCGAGGCCCGCGGCAGCCTGACGCGAAACATCGAAGTGATCGGGGCGGTGACCCTGCTCGACGTGGAGGTGACGCAAGCCGCCGTCGCGGCCAATGTCGGCAACCGCCCCCAGGCCGTGCCGGACTACTATGGATCGCTCTGGGCGAACTACTCCTTCACCGATGCGACCTTCGACGGGTTGACGGTCGGCGGTGGCCTCCGCGTGGTGGGGCCGAGCTATGCCGACGATGCCAACACCATCGAGGCCGACGGCTATGCCCTGGTCGACCTCGCTCTTCGATACGACTTCGGCCGGAAATTTGCGGATCTGGACGGGCTGCAGGCGACGCTCAACGTCACCAATCTGTTCGACAAGGACTATTACTCGAGCTGCAGCTCGAACATCTACTGCCAGTTCGGCAATGGCCGGCAGATCCTGGCGGGGCTCAAGAAGGTATGGTGAGGCCGGCCGCCGGCATCAGCCGCCGCGGGCTCCTGGCGGGTGCGGCGGCGTTGGCGGCGGTGAATGCCGCCCGCTCCGCGGCGCCGCCGTCCGTCACCGACATGCTCGGGCGGAAAGTCTCGCTGCCGGAGCGGCCGGGCCGCATCGTGCTCTTGGAGGCGGGCGACATCCTGACGATGGGAGCCATTCATCCGTCTCCCGCCTCGCTCGTGGTCGGTTGGGCGGCGACCGACCGGATCGACAGCGAGACGCTGCGCCGGGCCTATGAAGAACGGGCCGGGCATTCCATCGCGCTCGTCGGCGGACAGGGCCCGGACACCGTCTCGCTCGAAGCGGTCGTCGCGCTGGCTCCCGATCTCGTCGTTGCGAGCGCCTATGCCAACGGCGGCAGCGACGCCTTCGTGGAGCGGCTCGAGGCGGCCGGCATCCCGGTGATCTTCAGCGACGCCGCGGACAATCGAGGCGGGGGCGGCCGTCGCGACGACCTGGCGGCCGTGATGCGGCTGTGGGGCGCGGTTCTCGGCCGCCAACGGGAGGCCGAAAGCTACCTGTCCTTCGTCGATGACCACCGCGCGGCGGTGCGCCGGCGGCTGGAGGGTGCCACGGCGGTCAAGACCTATCTCGAGGTGCAATCGACCTACGACGACTGCTGCTGGGCTGCCGGCAGGTCGATCTGGGGAGAACTTCTTGCCGAGGGCGGTGGCCGCGCCCTCGACGCGGTCACGGCGCCCTGGTTCCAGAAGATCTCCGCCGAGCAGCTGATCGTCGAGGATCCCGATGTCTACATCGCCTGCGGGGGCGGCTTTTCGCCGTCCCTGCGGCCGGCCATCGGGCCGGGGATTTCGCGCGGGGAGGGGCGAGCGGGATTGCGGCGGCTCGTCAGGCGAAGCGCTCTGTCGAGTGTCGAAGCGGTCCGCGACGGGCGGGTCCACGGCATCTGGACGGGCTTGATCACGGTGCCGCCGCTCCATCCGCTTTTCGTCGAGCTCGTCGCCAAGTGGACGCATCCCGACGCCTGCGCCGACCTCGATCCCCGCCGCACTCTGGCAACGATGAACGAGCGATTCTTCTCCGTCGCCATCTCGGAGCCCTTGTGGGTCAGCCTCGAAGAGGACGACGGATGACCCTGAAGGCGCAGTGCGGCATCGCATTTCCCCGGATCGCCGACTTCATCGACGTGATCGTCGACGCGCTCGACGCCCACGACATGCGCGTCGAGCGCCAGGCGCAAGGCTTCGTCGCCGTCTCGCCCTTCGGAACGGCGCGCCTGACGCCCGGCGACGAACGGCTCGATCTAGTGATCGAAGCCGTGGACGGCATCAATCTCAACCGGGTTCGATATTCGCTCACCGGTCTGATTCAGTTCAACGCCAAGTCCGAGCGTCTCGCAATCGAGTGGACGGGCGACACGGCCGGCGACACCCTCCCGCCGGACCTGCGCATCCTCACGGTGCGCGAGGTATTCGACGTGACGCCGCGCATGCGGCGGGTATCCTTCGCCGGCGAGGACCTCTTCCGGTTCGCCTCGCCACATCAGCTGCATGCGCGTCTTCTGTTCCAGCCGAGGGGAACGTTCGCGCCGGAATGGCCGCGGCTCGACGACCGCGGAAGCATCGTCTGGCCGGGCGGGCGGCAACGGATCGGATCGCGGGTCTATACGATCCGCTCCGTCGACGCCGGGGCGGGCGTCCTCGCCATCGACTTCGTTCTGCACGAGAGCACGTCGGGACCGGGCATCGAATGGGTCCGTTCCGCCCGTCACGGCGACGTCGTCGGGATCCTCGGTCCCGCGGCGCATGGGCCGAAGCCGGCGGACCACCATCTGCTCGTCGGCGACGAGACCGGGCTCCCGGGAATCGCCCGGATTTTGGAAACGCTCCCCGAGGCGGCGGTCGGCGCCGCCCTGATCGAGGTGAACGATCCCGGCGAGCGCCAGAGCCTCGCCGGGCCGCCGGGCGTCGCCGTGCATTGGCTCTATCGAGACGGATCGCCGGCGGGCACGGCGCGGCTGCTCGAACACGCTGTCGAGGCGATGCCGCCTCTTGCGACCGACAGCTTCGTGTGGGTCGGATGCGAGTTCCACGCCTTCCGGGCCATTCGCGCGATTCTGAAGGCGAGGGGTTTCCCCGCGTCGCGGCAGGTGTGCTTTCCGCATTGGCGGCGCGGCATGAGCGAGGAGGACATCGTCGACGTCGGAGGCGCCGCGGTCGCCGGGTGACCCGGTCGCGCCATCCGTGCCGGTCGCCGAAGACCAGACCGCCATGACGCGGCAGAGCCCGTCGCCGGCAGCGGCCGCGGATGCCGCCTGTCGACGGCTGCTGCGCCGGATGGCGATTGTCGACCGCTTGTCGGGGGGTGGGCGGCGCCAACTCCTCAGCCTGGGCCAGGCCATCGTCCGCAGCCCGCGGGTTCTGCTCCTCGATGAACCGACGAGCGCACTCGATCTCAGGCATCGGCACCGGGTGATGGCGTTCGCGAAAGCGTTCGCCCGTTCGGGCACAGACTTTCACATGAGTGCGTTGATGAAGGTCCGCATCTTGGTGGCTGTCTCGGCGTGTTCCTTTTCCGGATCGGACCCGGAAACGATACCCGCCCCACCGAAAACCGTCGCTTCTTTGCCATTCACGATTCCGCAACGTAGAGCGAGCACCCATTCGCCGTTGCCCTCGCCATCCATCCAGCCGATGAGCCCCGCATACCAACCTCGCGGGAAATCCTCGAGGTCGGCGATGGTCCGCTCCGCGGCGACTTGCGGCCAACCGCCGACCGCCGGCGTGGGATGCAGCGCATAGGCAAGTTCGATCGGCGAGATCCCTTCGTGCAGCGTCCCGGATATGCGCGTCCCAAGATGCCAGACGACGGGGGTCTCGAACAGGGTGGGCTCGCCCGGTACCTCGACATCCTCGGCGAAGCCGCGGAATGTCTCCCCCACTGCCCGCACAACCAAAAGATGCTCTCGACGATCCTTGCCAGAAGCAAGGAGAGACTCCGCCGCCTGCCTGTCCTCGCTCGATCCGGCGAGACGGGGGGCCGATCCCGCCAGCGGATGGCTCGATACACGGCGCCCGGAACTGCCGAGCACCAGTTCCGGGCTGGCGCCGAGAAACACGCTGGACGTCTCTCCGGCTTCGCAGGGCAGGTCTATGCGGTATACGAAGGCCGCGCGGTTATGGGCGCGCAGACGGGCGTGGACGCGGTCGCAGTCGATCGGAGCCGGGCATTCGACGATGACGCGGCGGGCGAGCACCACCTTCTCCAATTCGCAGGCCCCTATGCGCCGCACGGCCTCAGCGACCCACTCGCGAAAGGCCGGTGAATCGCTTCCCTGGATAGAAACGGGGTCCGTGACCTCGTCTCGAACGGGCAGAGCTCCTTGGTCGGCGCAATCCCACTTTACGACCTCAGGCACCCACAGTCTGGCCGGCGCGCCTCGCTCGAACGGGACGAGCCCCACGACGACCGGCTTCTCGGCGGCTCCTCGCCCGCCTTGCGCCGAGGCAAATCCGTTGCGGACCGCCTCGGCGACCGCCGGCCCGTTCCAGACGTCGGCCGTCACACGCCGGGAGACACCACGACAGCGCAGCCGATAGCGTGGTGTCGTCAACTCGAAACTCGCATGCATGCTTCGGGTCCGCTCGGTCGAGCCCGCTGGCGGGCTTTCCCCATCGGGCATGATGACAGGGGCACCACTGCAGGACGCTTGGCGCATCCGGTTCGATGCAGCGGTGAAGGAGGATCGCCTCGCTTCCGATCGCCAGTTACCAAAACGGGACGGCATCGTCCAGTTAAATATGAGTGGAAATGTCATGTTTTAAGTGGACGTGATCGTGCAGCGCCGCGCGCGCCCCGAGCGCCGCACCCGCCGCAACGCTGTGGTGACGATTAGCTACCTGATCGAGATGGCGATGGCGGCGAGTTTGACGAAGCCGAGGGAGTTGGCGAACAACTTGTCGTATCGTGTTGCGACGCGACGGAACTGCTTCAGCTCGCTGAAGAAGCGCTCGACGACGTTTCGCTCAGTGTAGAGGTCTTCGTCGTCGTTGCGCGGCAGTGCCGCCGCGGCAGTCCGCGGATCACGACGACCGGTGCACCTCTGCAGGTCGTGGGATGCAGACGGCCTTCTGTCCTTCTCCACAAACCGGTATCTTGTTCCCTAGCGTCAATGAAATCTGGAAGGCGGAAGCGGATGGTGAAACGTCATCGCAGATTCCCCGGTGCTTTCCTGTTGATCGCCATGGGCTGGGTCGCGCCGGCGGCCGCCGGTTCGCTGACATACGGACCGTTCAGCATCGACGACGCGGCGCCGACCGTCATCAGATTCACCGGCGTCATCGGCCCGCGCGACGGCGTCAATTTCAAGAAGATCCTCCGGGCGGCGCCCGCGGCGCGCACCCTCGAACTCGACAGCCCCGGCGGCAATCTGATCATCGCTCTGGCGATCGCCGAGGACATGGTCGGCGAGAAATTCACGACCGTCATCCCGGCCGGGGCGCATTGTCTCTCGGCCTGCGCGCTTCTGTTCTTTGCCGGGGCGGAGCGCGCGGCGAGGGGGGAACTCGGGGTCCATCAGATCGCGTCGACCAGATCCGGCGACGTCGGCTTCACCCAGGTCGCCCTCGCCGACGTCCTCGACTTCTTTCGCCGCGCCAACGTGGATCCGGAGGTCATCCAGCTGATGCTCTCCACCCCGCCGGAGTCGATGCACGTGTTCACCGCCGCCGAGATCGCCCGCCTGAACATCGACACACGTCCACGAGCCGTCGCCGCCGATCCGACGAGCGAGTGCGACAGGCTTGCCGCGTCGCCGCTCGACGAGACGCGGCCCGCAACGATCGCCGGGGTCGACCTTTCGAAGATCGATGCCGGCAATGCCGTCAAGGCCTGCGAAGCCGCCGTCGCCGCCCATCCGGACGAGGCGCGGCTGATGTTCGACCTGGCGCGGGCCCTTCGGGCGGCGGGATCGCGCGACCGGGAGGCCGCCGAATGGAACCGCAAGGCGGCCGAGCTCGGCCACGCCATCGCCGCCTTCGATCTCGGCGTCATGTACGAAGAGGGCCGCGGCCTCAACAAGGACAACGCCCAGGCGGTGGTCTGGTACCGGCGCGGAGCCGAGAAGGGCTTTCCGACCGCACAGACCTATCTCGGCGACATGTATGCCAACGGCCTCGGCATCGCCCGCGACGACGGCGAGGCCGTCGCCTGGTACCGCCGGGCGGCCGGAGAGGGGGATGCACAGGCTGCGTCCAATCTCGCCGACATGCTCGACGGCGGTCGCGGCGCTGCCGAGAACCCGGCGGAGGCGGTGTCCTGGTATCGCAAGGCCGCCGACCAGGGCCTCGCGCAGGGCGCGTTCGGCCTCGCCTCGATGTACGATCGGGGCCGCGGCATCGCCAGGGACGATGTCCAGGCCGTGCAATGGTACCGCAAGGCGGCCGACCAGGGTCATGCGCTGGCACAGCTTCATCTCGGCGACATGTATTTCAACGGCAGGGGGATCCAGAAGGACGAGACCTCCGCCATCGCCTGGTATCGCAAGGCCGCCGAGCAGGGGAACACCCAGGCCCAGCTCTACATGGGATGGATGTATTTCAACGGGCGCGGCGTCGCGAAGGATCTCGGTCAGGCGGCCGTCTGGTACCGCAAGTCGGCGGAGGCCGGCAACGCCGCGGCACAGTTCACCCTCGGTTCGATGTACGAAGAGGGACGCGGCCTGACCAAGGACCTCCAGCAGGCGGTCGACTGGTATCGCAAGGCGGTGGATCAGAACAACAATTCCGCCCAGCTCAATCTCGGCGTGATGTATGCCAACGGCTCCGGCGTCGCCAAGGACGAAGCGACGGCCTTCGACCTCTTCCGCCGCTCGGCCGACCAGGGCAATGCGAGCGCCGAGAACAATCTCGGCTGGATGTACGGGAACGGGCTCGGGGTCGCCAAAGACGAGACCGCTGCCCTCGCCTGGTACACGAAAGCCGCCAGCCAGGGGAACGCCATCGCACTCTTCCATCTGGGCGAGGTCTACGAGAACGGCCGCGGCGTGGCAAAGGACAGGACCAAGGCGGTGGAATACTATCGCCAGTCGGCCGAGAAGGGGAATGCAAGCGCCAAGCAGGCGCTGGCGCGGCTCGGCGGATGAAGGAGAGACCGGCATGTCGTGGCCGGGCAGGTCGCGGATGGTGCCGACGGGAAAGCAGATCGGCGTGCGAACGCCGGCATCCTGCGCACGACGACCGCCGCAGCCGACCACCGCATGCCTGCGGCACTGCCGTCGGCCGCGGATGCCGGCGCGCGCGATAGTTCTGCGGCCGCCGATCCGCCCGCCGTCGGAAGTGGCGGTTCGGTGCAGACGGGATCCGAACCGACCGTGTTTGATCCGCCGGCATGCTTCAAGTCGGACAGGAAGGGATTTGGTGGAGCCAAGGGGGATCGAACCCCTGACCTCTACAATGCCATTGTAGCGCTCTCCCAGCTGAGCTATGGCCCCACGCGCCGCGAGCGGCTCGGGACGGGACTGGGTGGCCCGTCTCGTGTGGGCGGGTTCATATGCGAGACCGGGCGACAGATCAAGGGATTTTCGTCGCGTCGGCGAAGCCTCTCGCGCGGCGGTGCCGGATCGCCGCGCCGGCCTGCGGGAGACTGCCCCGCGCCGCCCCGGGCGCCCCACCGCGGGCGGGCCTCACAGACTGGTGCGGGCCCGCATCGCCGCCGAAAGCGTGCCCTCGTCGAGATAGTCGAGTTCGCCGCCGACCGGCACGCCGTGGGCGAGCCGCGTGACCTTCACCTCGAGCCCCTCCAGCCGGTCCATGATGTAGTGGGCGGTCGTCTGGCCTTCGACCGTGGCGTTGACGGCGATGATCAGCTCCGTGACGCCGCCGGCCTCGATCCGGTCGATCAGCTGGCGGATCGTCAGGTCCTCGGGGCCGATCCCTTCCAGGGGCGAGAGCACGCCGCCGAGGACGTGATAGGCGGCGTTGAGCGCCTTCGCGCGCTCCAGCGCCCAGAGATCGGCGACGTCCTCGACGACGATCACAGTCGCCTGGTCGCGGGACGGATCGGTGCAGATCGTACAGGGATCGCGCGAATCGATGTTGCCGCAGGTCGAGCACACGCCGATCCTGTCGCGCGCCTCGGCCATCGCCGTCGTGAGCGGCGCGAGCAGCTGCTCGCGGCGCTTGACGAGATGCAGCGCGGCTCTTCGGGCCGAACGGGGACCAAGGCCCGGAAGCTTGGCGAGGAGCTGGATCAGCTTCTCGATTTCCGGCCCGGCGACGGATTTTGCCATGTGTTTCTATCGCAATTTGCAGATGAGATGGGGCGCTTGCACGGTCACGCTCTCGATTTCGGGGGGCGGCTCGCCGCTGCGGAACGTCTGCTTCAGGGAAGCGGCCGCCAGGCCGGCGTCTCGTCGGCGTTCCCATCTCACGCGCAATCGTGCGGGCAGGAGGCACGATGCTCTCCGCTTCGTCATCCCGGCCACCGCGCCGGGATCCATGCCTCTTTCCCGGAATGGCCCTCGTCGGAACAGAAAGATCGATGAGCTGGCAATTCACCGCCGCGTCGGCATTGATGAATTGGAATGGATCCCGGTTCAAGACCGGGATGACGACGCATCGATGATCTTACCCGCACGCTCATTGCGCCGTGGAGGCGGAAACTCCGCTCAAGCCGCGACGAGAAATGTGCATCAGCCAGAGCAGGCTGCATGGATCTCATCGAGCGCGGCGCCGGGATCGATCGTCCCCACCCTGATCAGAACGGAAACTTCATGCCGGCCGGCAGGTTCAGCCCGGCGGTCAGTTCCTGGGTCTTTTCCTGGATCGCCAGCTGCAGCTTGGAGTGGGCGTCGGCATGGGCGGCGACGACCAGATCCTCGAGGATGTCCTTTTCCTCTTCCTTCATCAGCGAGGGGTCGATCGCGAGACCGGCCATCTCGCCGGTGCCGCTGAGCGTGACGGTGACGAGGCCGCCGCCCGACTGGCCGGTCACCTCGATCGCCTTCACCTCGTCCTGCAGCCCGGCCATCTTCTCCTGCATGGCTTTCGCCTGCTTCATCATGTTCATCAGGTCTTTCATGTCGGCAAACTCCTCGGTCGGATGGGGCGGCCCGGGGTCCCGGTCGGGCCTTCGGCGATATAGGGGCGACGGCGCCGGGGTTTGAGGCCGGATCTTCGGCTTTTCACGGCTCATTCATTGCCGATCTCTCGGCGGCCGGCTTTGCCGGCGCCACTTGCGACCGGCCGTCAATCCTCGTCGAGGAATTCCTCGGGGTCGCCGGTGAAGTCGGCCTCGGCGGCCTCGGCCGGCGAAAGCTCCGCCGCCTCCGCCTCGGCGGTCCCGCCGCGCAGGGTGACGTTGGTGATCCGGGCGCCGGGGAAGGCGGCGAGGATCGTCGCGACCTCCGGATCGTTCGCCGCGTCGTCGATCAGCGAGGCGCGCTTTTCGGCTTCGCGCTCGTCGAGGGTCGGCTCGCCCTTGGCGGACGAGACCGAGATCACCCAGCGCCGCCCGGTCCAGGCGTGCAGCCGCTTGGTCAAATCGCCGACGAGGGTCGCCGGGGCCTCGGGCGCCAGCGCCACCTCGATGCGTCCCGGCTGGAAGCGCACGGGCCTGAGATAGCGGCGGATCGACACCCGCATCAGCGAATCGCGCCTGTCCTCGGCAAGCCGCGCCAGCGCCTCGACGCTGCCGATCACGGGCTCGTCCGACACCGGTTGGGGCGCGGTTTCCGGCCGGGCGCGGGCCTCCAACCTGGCGCCGCCGCCGGAGGCGACGAGCCGCGGCTGCGCGCCGGCATTCGCGGTGCCTGCGGCGCGGCCGGCATGGCCCGCCTCGCCGCTCCCCGGCGCGGCCGGCAAAGCGCTCGCCCGCGGGGCGGAGCCATTGCCGCCACCGCTGCCGCCGTCCGCTCCCCGCGGCGCGGCACCTGCCGGAAGCGCGGCCCCGCCGCCCTCGCGAACGAGGCGCAGCAGCTCGTCCGGGGAGGGCAGGTCGGCGGCATGGGCGATGCGGATGAGCGCCATCTCGGCGGCCTGCCGGGGCGTCGTCGTCGAGCGCAGCTCCTCCGACGCCTTCAGGAGCATCTGCCAGACCTGGCCGAGGGTGCGGATCGAGAGCTTGCGGGAAAGCGCCAGCCCGCGTTCGGCCTCCATCGGCGAGATCGCCGCGTCCTCGGTCGATTCCGGCACGTAGCGCAGCGTCGTGACGAGATGGGTAAAGTCGGCGAGTTCGGAGATCACCACCGCCGGATCGGCGCCGGAGGCATATTGATCGCGCAGTTCCTTCAGCGCGCCGGCGGCGTCGCCGGCCATCAGCGTCTCGAAGAGGTCGATGATCCGCACCCGATCGGCGAGACCCAGCATGTCCCGGACCGCGAGGGCGGTGACGGTGCCGGCGCCATGGGCGATCGCCTGGTCGGTGAGCGACAGCGAATCGCGGACCGACCCTTCGGCGGCCCGGGAAATCAGGCGCAGCGCGTCGTCCTCGATCGAGACGTGTTCCGCCTCGGCGATCTTTTTCAGATGCCGGATCAGCACCGCCGATTCGACGCGGCGGAGGTCGAAGCGCTGGCAGCGCGACAGGACGGTGATCGGAACTTTCCGGATCTCGGTCGTCGCGAAGACGAACTTGACGTGCTCCGGCGGCTCCTCGAGCGTCTTGAGCAGGCCGTTGAACGCCTGGTTCGACAGCATGTGCACTTCGTCGATGATGTAGACCTTGTAGCGCGCCGAGACCGGGCGGTAGCGCACCTGGGCGATGATCTCGCGCACGTCGTCGATGCCGGTGTGGGAGGCGGCGTCCATCTCGACGACGTCGACATGCCGGCCCTCCATGATCGCCTGGCAGTGGACGCCGGGGGCGGTCATGTGGATCGTCGGCTCGTTGATCGCGTCGGTCTCGTAGTTCAGCGCGCGGGCGAGGATGCGCGCCGTCGTCGTCTTGCCGACGCCTCTGACGCCCGTCAGCATCCAGGCCTGGGCGATGCGGCCGGTCTCGAAGGCGTTGGTGAGGGTGCGCACCATCGGCTCCTGGCCGATGAGGTCGTCGAAGGAGCGCGGCCGGTATTTGCGCGCAAGAACGCGATAGGGCTCGGGCTTTTCGCCGCCTGCCGGGCCGTTTCCTGCGCTGCCCTCGGTTTCGCTCATGATGCCGCTTCAGCCGGTCCTGGTCGCTCGCTGTGAGATCCGTTCTGACGGCATCGCCGCACCGGCGCAAGGGTGGTGGCGTGGCATCGATCCATTCGTATCGTCACCCGTCCGCTCTCAGGGTCTCGTGGGACTTCATGCTTCGGGCACTCCCACCCATCGCCGACACCGCGCCACGACGGCCGGAGCGAGTTAGACTCTCTCGCGATACCGGAATTGCTTTGCCTGTCCGGGTGCACAATCATCTGTCCGGCCTGGGCGGGGAGCCTGGCCGACACGGCGCCAGACGTGAAACGGGCGGCGGACCGTCCGGCCGCCGCCCGTCTCGGTTTCGCTGTCACGTCCCCGTGGCTCAGCGCATACGATTGACTGCTCAGCGCACGCGAATGACGGCGCCGCTGTCGCGGTCGATGTCGACGCGGATGTCGTTGCCGCGGCGATCGATGCCGGCGACCTTGTAGGTGCTGCGGGTCTTGGTCACCGCCTCGACGTCGTGGAGACCCTGGCGCCGGGCGATGCGGATCGCGTCGCGCTCGGAGATCTCGTCCCGGACGACATGCCGCTCGTCGCGGCGGTGGTCGCGATCCTGGTCGCGCATCTCCTGCGGCGGCACGAGGCGGACGCCGTCGCGGCCGATCTGGATTGACTGGGCTGCCGCGGGAACTGCGGCCGAAAGGCTGGCCGCCGCCAGAATACCGTAAGTCCAATACGCCTTGCGCATGGTCGTTTCTCCTCCGCCGGCACGATCATCCGGCGTCTTCTTGTGTGAAAGTGGAGGAAAAACCCTCGTCTTTGCAAATGGTTCCCGTGCGATAAGGTCGCAGGCCGGCGGCACGGCTTCGAGCGCGGCGGCAAGGGCCTCCCCGAGACTTCGTATGTGGGCATTGTTTACCCGAGCGGCCTGCCGAACGTGCGGGCTCTTCATCCGTCTTCCAGCCCGCCGCCGTGGCCCTCTGGAAATCCGTCCGGCGTGACGGAGGCGGCAGCGGCGAAGAGGGCCCGTCGATGCCGCCGCCCCGTCAGACCCTGGTCAGGCCATATACTGGCCGCCATTCGCCGACAGCGTCGAGCCGGTGATGAAGCCGGCCTCGTCCGAGGCGAGGAAGACGACGCAGCGGGCGATCTCCTCCGCCTCGCCGAGGCGGCCGACCGGGATGTTCGCGACGATCTGCTTTGCCATGACGTCCGGCGGGATCGTCGCCATCATGTCGGTGTTGATGTAGCCCGGGCAGACGGCGTTGACCGTGACGTTCTTGCGCGCGCCCTCTTGGGCGAGGGCCTTGGTGAAGCCGATGTCGCCGGCCTTGGCGGCGGAATAGTTCGCCTGGCCCATCTGGCCCTTCTGGCCGTTGATCGACGAGATGTTGACGATGCGGCCGAAGGAGCGGGCGCGCATACCCTCCCAGACCGGCCGGGTCATGTTGAACAGGCCGTTGAGATTGGTGTTGATCACCTGCTGCCACTGCTCCGGCGTCATCTTGTGGAACATCGCGTCGCGGGTGATGCCGGCATTGTTGACGAGGATGTCGACCGGGCCGAGCTCGGCCTCGACCCTGGCGATGCCCTCGACGCAGGCGTCGTAGGAAGAGACGTCCCATTTGTAGACCGAGATGCCGGTCTCCGCCTTGAAGGCGTTCGCCCGCTCGTCGTTGCCGGCATAGGTGGCCGCGACGTTGTGCCCGGCGGCCTTGAGAGCCTTCGAGATCGCCGCGCCGATGCCGCGCGATCCGCCCGTCACGATTGCTGTTCTGGCCATGTTTCCTCCCTTTCGACGATCCGCTGGCGGTTGGCCTTTGCCGGCGGTAGGCTTTGGGAGGAGACTAGGGTTCGCGCGGACCCGTGGCTAGCTGCCTTTCGGCGGAATGTCCGGCGAATTTGCGCCGGCCCTCGCCGGGTCGGGGAGAATTTCGCGTCGAGAGGCGCGCGGCTGCACCATCGGCGGGGTGTGCGGAGATCATCCTGCGATGCCGAAAGATCCCCGTCCCGGTTCCGCCCGCGGCTACTTCCCCAATGTCGTCCCGGGCGAGAAGCGTCACACCCTCTCGAAGCACATGGCGACACCCATGCCGCCGCCGATGCAGAGCGTCGCGAGGCCCTTCTTGGCGTTTCGGCGCTGCATCTCGAAGAGCAGCGTGTTGAGGATGCGGTTGCCGGAGGCGCCGATCGGGTGGCCGATGGCGATCGCCCCGCCATTGACGTTGACGATGTCGGGGTTCCAGCCGAGATCCTTGTTGACCGCGCAGGCCTGCGCGGCGAAGGCCTCGTTCGCCTCGACGAGGTCGAGATCGTCGACCGACCAGCCGGCCTTTTCCAGCGCCTTGCGGGAGGCCGGGATCGGGCCGGTGCCCATGATCGCCGGATCGACGCCCGCGGTCGCCCAGGAGACGATGCGCACCATCGGCGTCAGCCCGCGGCGCTCGGCCTCCGCCTCGCTCATCAGGACGGTCGCGGCGGCGCCGTCGTTGATGCCGGAGGCATTGGCGGCGGTGACGGAGCCCTCCTTGTCGAAGGCCGGCCGCAGCTTGCCGACGCTGTCCATCGTCACGCCGTGCTTGATGTACTCGTCGTCCGAGACCACCGTGTCGCCCTTGCGGCCCTTGACGGTGAAGGGGACGATCTCGTCCTTGAAGCGGCCGGCCTTCTGTGCCGCCTCGGCCTTGTTCTGGCTCTTCACGGCGAATTCGTCCTGCATCTCGCGGGTCAGCTGCCACTGATTGGCGACGTTTTCCGCCGTATTACCCATGTGATAGCCGTTGAAGGCGTCGATCAGCCCGTCCTTCAGCATGGTGTCGACCATCTTCAGGTCGCCCATCTTCTGGCCGGCCCTCAGATAGGCGGCGTGCGGCGCCATCGACATCGATTCCTGGCCGCCCGCGACGATGACCTTGGCGTCGCCACAGGCGATCTGCTGCATGCCGATGGCGACGGTGCGAAGGCCGGAGCCGCAGAGCTGGTTGAGGCCCCAGGCGGTGGTCTCCTTCGGGCAGCCCGCGGCCATCGCCGCCTGGCGGGCCGGGTTCTGGCCCTCGGCGGCAGTGAGGATCTGCCCCATGATCACCTCGTCGACTTCGCCGGCGTCGACCTTGGCGCGCGACAGCGCTTCCTTGATCGCCACGGCGCCGAGTTCGTGCGCCGGCACCTGTGCGAAGGCGCCGTTGAAGGCTCCCACCGGCGTGCGCGCCGCGCCCACGATCACCACGGATTGCGTGTTGCTCATCGTCATTTCCTCCGCTGTCCTTCGGAACCTGCCTGCCCGCTCGGTCGCCGGCTGAGCTCCGCCCCTGAGATAGGGTCGCCCCGCGCCCGCGAAAGAGGCCCCACGCCGGGCTTTTCGGCCTTTCGTGCCGCCGCGCCGGCCGGACGCCGAGGGCGCCGGCATTCGGTTCCCGGGGCGTGCCCCCCGTTGTTGAACCCGACGGCGCGGCCTCTGGCAAGTCCCGCCGGCTCGCGCTGCGGCATCGCGAACTTTCCGCAAAGCAGCGACCGCTTCCGGCGCCGCACCGCGAAAAGCTGTCGACGTTCCGATCGAACCATTTGGAATGTGCGGGAAATTGTGCCTATCATTTATGCGGCGCACATGAGCGTCCGCACAAAAGCGCGGCGCTCCGGCCCAGGGCGGGTTCCAAGGGAGTTGGCAATGGCCAGGAACGACGAAGTCACGGTCATCAAGAAATACGCCAACCGGCGCCTCTACAACACCGGAACCAGCACCTACGTGACGCTCGAGAACCTTGCCGCCATGGTCAAGGGAAACGAGGAGTTCGTCGTCCAGGACGCCAAGACCGGCGAGGACATCACCCGCTCGGTGCTCACCCAGATCATCTTCGAGCAGGAGAACAAGGGCGGCCAGAATCTGATGCCGATCGCCTTCCTGCGCCAGCTCATCCGCTTCTACGGCGATCAGATGCAGATGGTGATCCCGGGCTATCTGGAACAGTCGATGACGGCCCTCGCCAAGGAGCAGGAAACCTTCCGCGAGCAGATGACCGGCACCATGACGGCCAATCCCATGCAGCTCATGGAAGCGCAGGTGCGGCGCAACACCGAGATGTTCCGCCGCGCGATGACGATGTTCAACCCCTTCGTCGCCGGCGCCCTCGGCGAGGCCGACCATGCGGGCGAGGCGGCGGCCGAGCCGCGTGCCAACGGCGGCGCGGCGCATGGGCGCGACGACGACCTGAAGGCGATGCGCGAGCAGCTGCAGCGCATGCAGGAGCGCATCGAAGCGCTCGACGCGCGGGACGCCGTCAAGAAGGGCGGCTGACGGAGCAGATCGAGGGGCGCACCGCACCGCACCGCACCGCGCGACGCGCTATGCTCGCGCGGCCGCCGCCGCTGACGCGACCGCTCCTGCGGCCGTCACCGATCCGTCCCGGCCGGCGCCTCGACGAAGGCGCGGATCAGGTGGTGGGCGATGGCGAAGCGCTTCGGGATCGCCAGCCCGTCCGGATGCCGGCCCTCCAGCATGGCGCGGACTTCCTCGCGCGGGAACCAGCGGCAGGCTTCGAGTTCCGTCGCGTCGAAGACGATCTGCCGCGTCTCTGCCTTTGCCAGGCATCCGATCATCAGATTGCCGGGAAACGGCCAGGGCTGCGAGGCGAGCAGCGTGACCTCGCCGACGGCAAGGCCCGCCTCCTCCATCGTCTCGCGGCGCACCGCGTCTTCGAGCGTCTCGCCCGGCTCGACGAAGCCGGCAAGGCACGACCAGAAATTCGCCGCGAAGCGCGGCTGGCGCCCGAGCACGCAGCGGCCCTCGCCGTCATGAACGAGCATGATGGTCACCGGGTCGGTGCGCGGGAAGACGACGTTGTCGCAGGCGGTGCATTCGCGGCGGTAGCCGGCGGCGGCGGAGCGCGTCGCGGCGCCGCAGACGCCGCAGAAGCGGTTCTTGCCGTGCCACTGGAGGAGATGGGCGGCCTGGGCGAGGCGGCCCTCGGTGTCGGGATCGAGGCGCTCCTCCATGCCGATGCCGCGAAGGTCCATGGCCGCGAGCCCCGCGGCGTCCTCCTCGGGCAGGGCAACGACGGCGGAAAGTGCCGGGCCGCCCGCGGGGTCGAAGCCGAGCAGGATGGCCGCCTCGAGATCGGCGCCGAGAAGGCGCGCCTCCTCGATGCCGAAGGCGGCGGAAAGCTCGGGGCCGTCGGTCTTCACCAGCCACTTGCCGGCGCCGCCGAGATAGATGGTCGCCGCCGCATCGGCGAGCGCCGCGGCGAGGCTCTCGCCGGTCCGCAGTTCCCCGTCGCGGCGCAGCCGGTTGCGGGAAAAGCCCATGCGCGCGCTCATTTCGGGCCGGGCGTCCGGCCCTTCGGTGCCGCTGGTGCCGTCGGTGCCATCGGTGCCATCGGTGTCGGCCATCTTCAAGAACTCCTTGCGCGCCGCCTTGCGCCTGCCGCCCGCTATCCGCCCGCGAGCACCGCCTGCGCAAGCCCCTTGCGCATGGTTTCGAGGGCCGGCGGGTCGTAGGGCTCGGCGCTGCCGAAGCCCCAGACCGGGCCCGGCCAGGCGGCGTCGCCGTCGCGCCGGGCGATGACGTGGACGTGCAGCATCGGCACCATGTTGCCCAGCGCGCCGACATTGATCTTGTCGGCGCGGCAATGGCCCTTCAGCGCCTTGGCGACGAGGCAGGTCTCGAAGGTCAGCATGGTCTGGTCGAGGGGGGTGAGGTCGTGGATCTCGGTGACGTCGTTCCTCTGCGGCACGAGGATCAGCCACGGCCAGCGCCGGTCGTTCATCAACAGAAGGACGCACAGGCCCAGGGTCCCGATCGCCACGCTGTCTGCCGCGAGCCGCGGATCGACTTTGAACTTGCGCATGAACCTCGCTTTCCTCCCGATGCCCCCGTGCCACCCCGCTTGCAATTAGAATGCTTTTCGCCGATATGGAGACCCGGGAGGTTGGTGGTGGACGAGCCACTCGCCAACCGGGTCAGGTCCGGAAGGAAGCAGCCCTAACGAGCTATGGCACGGGTCGCCGTGCCAGCCTCCCACCCTTTTTCGCGCAAGGCCTTGTTTCAACGGCGGTCACGGGCCGCCGTCGTCGGACACCCACCGCCCCCGCATCGGCGGTGCAGCACCCTGACCGGGTCGCTTGATGTCACGACAAGCGCCGATTCGCCGCAGCCATGCTTCGCCGACCTCCGGTCTCAGGGCCTTGGAGCGACGCGGTGGCCCCGCCGCGTTCCTCCCGCTCGCCCCCGAAATGCCCGGCATCGACGCCGGTGCAACGCTCGCGTAAGAATGGGCCTGCAGGAGACGGCGCAAACGCGCTGCTGCGGCCCGATGCCCGCCTCGTGCGGGCGGACGTCGAGCGTCTTCCCGTTCAGGCGGCACTCGGGTCGCATTCGGCTTCGAAATGGCCTATTGCCGCGCCACGGGTGTTTCGCGGCGGCGACAGGGCCTGAAGAAAAGCGGATCCGGACGATGTTCACACGCCTCACCATCCTGACGATCGTGATCGCCCTGTTCGGCCTCGGCATGAGCTATCTCGCCCAGCGGGGCGGCAGCCACGCGAAGGGCGGCAACTTCGTCGCCTCGCTGTCCGGCGGCAGTTGCGACTACACCAGCGGGACCGTCTGCCGGATCAACCGCGGCGGTGCCGGCACGAACGGCCTGGAGGCGAAATTTTGAGGCAGCCGGCGTCTTACCCGCGCCACCGAGGGGCGGTAGAGTTCCGGCCATGACAGCGTTCGACACCACCTTTGAGCAACTGCCCGTCGCAAGCCCCGAGCCCGTGCATCCGCAGCCCTTCGCCGACGCCGAGGCGGCGGTCGCCGAGCTGAAGCGGCTCTACGACCGGTCGGTGGCCTTCCTCACGGCGCGGTTCGACGACGTCGTCTCGAACGCCAGGGCCGACAGGCGCTACCGGGCCTTCTATCCGGAAGTCGCCGTCACCACTCGCACCCATGCCCGGGTCGATTCACGGCTCGCCTTCGGCCACGTGCCGCTTCCCGGCGAATATGCAGCGACGGTCACCCGGCCCGATCTCTTCGGCCGCTATCTGGTCGAGCAGCTCGACCTTCTCCTGAAGAACCACGGGCAGCCGGTGCTGATCGGCGACTCCGCCACCCCGATCCCGCTGCACTTCGCGCTTCCCGAAGGCACCCATGTCGACGGCGAGCAGGCGGAGCGGCTGGCACATCCGCTGCGCGACGTCTTCGACGTTCCGGACCTTGCCGCGACGGACGACCGGATCGTCAACGGCACCTTCGAGCCGCCGGCCGGCGGGCGCCTGCCGCTCGCCCCGTTCACCGCCCAGCGGGTGGACTATTCGCTGCATCGCCTCGCCCACTACACGGCGACGCGCCCGCGGCATTTCCAGAACTTCGTGCTCTTCACCAACTATCAGTTCTACGTCGACGAATTTTGCATCGTGGCGCGCGAGATGATGCGGCGCGGCGGCGAGGGCTACGAGGAATTCGTCGAGCCGGGCGACGTCGCGACGCCCGCCGGCCACGAGCGGCCGGTTGCCGGCAAGGCGCCGCCGCGGCTGCCGCAGATGCCGGCCTATCACCTGAAGCGCGGCGACGGCCACGGCATCACCATGATCAACATCGGCGTCGGCCCGTCCAACGCCAAGACGATCACCGACCACGTCGCGGTGCTGCGGCCGCATGCCTGGCTGATGCTCGGCCACTGCGCCGGCCTCAGGAACAGCCAGGCGCTCGGCGACTACGTCCTCGCCCATGCCTATGTGCGCGAGGACCACGTGCTCGACGCCGACCTGCCGCTCTGGGTGCCGATCCCGGCGCTGGCCGAGGTGCAGGTGGCCCTGGAAAAGGCGGTTGAGGAGGTCACCGGCCTCGAAGGCTACGACCTGAAACGCATCATGCGCACCGGCACGGTCGCGACGATCGACAACCGCAACTGGGAACTCCGCGACCAGCGCGAGCCGGTGCAGCGCCTGTCGCAGTCCCGCGCCATCGCCCTCGACATGGAATCGGCCACCATTGCCGCCAACGGCTTTCGCTTCCGCGTTCCCTACGGCACGCTGCTCTGCGTCTCCGACAAGCCGCTGCACGGGGAATTGAAGCTGCCGGGCATGGCGACGGACTTCTACAAGCGCCAGGTCGCGCAGCATCTGAAGATCGGCATGCGGGCGCTGGAGCTGATGAGCGAACTGCCCTCGGAGCGCGTGCATTCGCGCAAGCTGCGCTCCTTCTTCGAGACGGCCTTCCAGTGATCGCGGGCGCAGCCGGTTGACGACCTCCTTCCTCTCCCGCCTGATCGAGACCGCCCTGCGGGGGCTGGCGCTCGTGGTCGCCGCGGCGCTCTGCTGCAGCTTCTTCGGCCGCGCCGTGCCGTTCTTCGATTCGCTGTCGCACTTCCGGGCGCATCTCGCCGTCCTGCTCTTCGTCCTCGCCCTTTTCCTGATCGCCATGCGCAGCATCGTCACGGCGACCCTTGCCGCGATCGTCGCCGCCTATGCCGCCGTCTCGGTCTCGCCCTTCGTCGTGCCGCGCCCCGGGGAGGCGGCGGCGACGGGCCCGGCGACCGACCGGGCGTCGCTCAGCCGTCGGCCGCTGACGCTGCTGCAGATGAACCTTCGCTACGACGCCGATCCCGTCCCGGCGATCGCAACGATCGCCCGGCTCGACCCGGACGTCGTCACCCTGCAGGAGATGAACCGCCGCTGGGTCGAGGCGATGCAGCCGCTGCGGGCGACCTATCCCTACGGCGCCTATTGCGGGGTCGGCGAGGTGGTGGGCGGCGTCGCGATCCTGTCGCGGATCCCGTTCGGTGCCGGCGACGCGATCTGCCGGGCCGAGGACGGCTTCGTCTCCCGGCGGCTCGATCTCGGCGGCAAGGCCGCGCTCACCGTCGTGTCGGAGCATCTGGTCTGGCCCTGGCCCTATCGCCAGGGACGGCAGGTCGCGGCGCTCGGCGACGTCCTCGCCGGGCTCGGCGAACCCCTCCTGATCGCCGGCGACTTCAACGCCGTGCCGTGGAGCGCGACGATCGGGCGCTACGCCGCCGCCTCGAAGACGACGGCCGCCGGCGGGATCGGCCCGACCTGGCTCGCCAGGCGGCTGCCGGAAGCGCTTCGCCCGCTGATCGGCCTGCCGATCGACAACATCCTGTTCTCGAAGGGCGTGCGCATCCTTTCGGTCGCGCGCGGCGAGGCGACCGATTCCGACCACCTGCCGGTGCTCGTCAGCTTCGATCTGCCGGCCGCCGCGGCGCTCGACGTCGCCCCGGCCCGCGTCGTCGACGGCGCCGCAAGCCGCTAGCCCTTCGCTCTCAGGATCGCCTTGCCTGCGATCTGCCGCACGCGGCGGGTACTCGCCGCGGCGGATTGTGCGCGACATGCTGGGTCGATCGGAGCGTCGCAACTCCAGGGCAGTCGCGCGAAGGCAAGCGCCATCGGCGACGCCTCGATCTCCCTCCTCGCGGGGGAGATCAGCCCAATCGCCTTGCACCGCCCGATTTTCGAGCCGGAGCCCGGCACGGGCTCTGGACATCATTTATCATATAATATTATCCTTGGATCATCCGGTGTGGAGGCCGGGTGATTTCGGGAGGAATGCATGAGAACTCTGAAGACGCTCGCGGGCGCCGTGGCTTTCGCCGCCCTGATGGCCGGTTCGGCGCTCGCCGCCGACATGACGGTCGGCTTCTCGCAGATCGGTTCGGAATCCGGCTGGCGCGCCGCCGAGACGACGCTGACCAAGGAGCAGGCGGAAAAGCGCGGCATCGATCTGAAATTCGCCGACGCCCAGCAGAAGCAGGAAAACCAGATCAAGGCGATCCGCTCCTTCATCGCGCAAGGGGTCGACGCGATCCTGCTCGCCCCGGTCGTCGCGACCGGCTGGGACCAGGTGCTGGAGGAAGCCAAGGATGCCGAGATTCCGGTGGTGCTGCTCGACCGGCAGGTGGATTCCTCCGACGACCTCTATCTGACCGCCGTCGGCTCGGACCTCGAGCACGAGGGCGCGGTGGCCGGCGACTGGCTGGTCAAGGCGGTCGGCGACAAGCCCTGCAACGTCGTCCAGCTCGAGGGCACGACCGGCTCGTCGCCGGCGATCAAGCGCAAGGAAGGCTTCGAGAAGGCCGTCTCCGGCCACGACAACATCAAGATCGTGCGCTCGCAGACCGGCGACTTCACCCGCACCAAGGGCAAGGAAGTCATGGAGAGCTTCCTGAAGGCGGAGAATGGCGGCAAGGACATCTGCGCCCTCTACGCCCACAACGACGACATGGCGCTCGGCGCGATCCAGGCGATCAAGGAAGCCGGCCTGAAACCGGGCAAGGACATTCTCGTCGTCTCGATCGACTCGGTGCCCGACATCTTCCTCGCCATGCAGAACGGCGAGGCGAACGCCTCCGTCGAGCTGACGCCGAACATGGCCGGCCCGGCATTCGACGCGCTGGAAGCCTATTTCAAGGACAAGAAGCAGCCGCCGAAGTTCATCCAGACCGAATCGAAGCTCTACACCCAGGACGACGACCCCAAGTCGGTCTACGAAGCCAAGAAGAACCAGGGCTACTGATACCCGGCCGAAGGCCTTAACCCGTCTCCGGCCGGCCGGTTCGCACCCCGGCCGGAGGCGGCCATCGCCGGCGGTCCGAGGCCGGCCGCCGCGAGGCTCTTCATGCGGCCGCCGCGCCGGCATGGCAAACGGGCCTGCGGCGGGGTGCGTCATTGCCTCTCCGCTTCGCCGGATCCTATTGTCGTCGTGCCGGGCGCCGCCGCCGCCCCGGCAAAATCGTGGAACTTGCCATGGCCGCAAGCGAGCCGCTGCTTCGCGCAGAAGGCATCAGCAAGGACTTTCTCGGCGTGACGGCGCTTTCCGGCGTCGATTTCGACCTCGCCGCCGGGGAGATCCATGCTCTCGTCGGCGAGAACGGCGCCGGCAAGTCGACCCTGATCAAGATCCTCACCGGCGCCTATCGCCGCGACGCCGGCCGCATCGTGCTTTCGGGCGAGCCGATCAGTCCTTCCGACGTGATGGAGGCGCAGTCGCTCGGCATCGGCACGGTCTACCAGGAGGTCAACCTGCTGCCCAATCTGACGGTGGCGGAAAACCTCTTTCTCGGCCGGGAGCCGAAGCGTTTCGGCCTGATCGACCGGCGCGCCGCCAACCGCCGCTCGCGCGAGATCCTGGCGCAATACGGCCTTTCCATCGACGTTTCGGCCCAGCTCTCGGCCTATTCGGTCGCGGTCCGGCAGATCGTCGCGATCGCCCGCGCCGTCGATCTCTCCGGCAAGGTGCTGATCCTCGACGAGCCGACCGCCAGCCTCGACGCCGCCGAGGTCTCGCGGCTGTTCGCGATCCTCGAAGACCTCAAGGCCCGCGGCCTCGGCATCGTCTTCATCACCCACTTCTTCGATCAGGTCTACCGCATCGCCGACCGCGTTACGATCCTGCGCAACGGCCACAAGGTGGCGACCCGGCCGCTGGCCGGGCTCGAACGGCTGGAACTGGTCTCGATGATGCTCGGCCGCGAACTGAAGGAGGAGGAGAGCCACCGCGCCCCGGCGGGCGAGGCCGGCGAGCGGCCCGTCGTCGCGCGCTTCAGGGGCGTCGGCAAGCGTGGGCGCATCGCCCCCTTCGACCTCGATCTGCGGGCCGGCGAGGTGGTGGGCGTCGCCGGCCTCCTCGGCTCCGGCCGCACCGAGACCGCCGAACTGATGTTCGGCATCGCCCAGCCCGACGAAGGCCGCGTCGAGGTCGACGGCCGGCCGGCCGGCTTCGCCTCGCCGCGCGACGCGATCGCCGAGGGCTTCGGTTTCTGCCCGGAGGACCGCAAGCAGGACGGGATCATCGACGACCTGTCGGTGCGCGAGAACATCGTGCTCGCCCTGCAGGCCCGGCGCGGCTGGACGAAGCCTTTGTCGCGCAAGGAGCAGGAGGCGATCGCCGACCGCTACATCGCCGCCCTCGACATCCGCACCAGCGACCGCGAGAAGCCGATCAAGTTCCTTTCCGGCGGCAACCAGCAGAAGGTGATCCTGGCGCGCTGGCTCGCCACCGATCCGCGGCTGCTGATCCTCGACGAGCCGACGCGCGGCATCGACGTCGGCGCCCATGCCGAGATCATCCGGCTGATCGGCGAACTTCGGGAGCGCGGCATGTCGCTCCTCGTCATCTCCTCCGAGCTCGAGGAGATCGTCGCCTATGCGACGCGGGTGCGGATCCTCGCCGACCGCCGCCACGCCGGCGAGCTCGATGCCGGCGCCATCAGCGCCGACGCGATCATGCGGGCGATCGCCGCCGGGGAGAGGCACGGCGACGGGCAGGGCCGGGCCGCCGAGATCATGCAGGAGGGCGCGGCGTGACGTTGCCTGCCACCATGCGCCGCGTCCTGCCGCAGCTCGTCGCCCTCCTCGTGATCCTCGCCCTGAACACGGCGATCGCGCCGGGCTTCCTCGACGTCGCCTTCGCCAACGGGCGGCTCTACGGCAGCCTGATCGACATCCTCAACCGCGGCGCGCCGGTGGCGCTGCTCGCCATCGGCATGACGCTGGTGATCGCGACGCGGGGCATCGACCTTTCCGTCGGCGCTGTCATGGCGATCGCCGGCGCCGTCGCGGCGGCGCTGATCACCACCGGCCAGCCGCTCGCCGTCACGCTCGTCGCCACCCTCGGGGCCGGCGCGCTCTGCGGCCTGTGGAACGGCGCGCTCGTCGCCTTTCTCGGCATCCAGCCGATCATCGCGACGCTGATCCTGATGGTCGCCGGCCGCGGCATCGCCCAGCTGATCACCGAAGGCATCATCCTCACCTTCAACGATCCGGGCCTCGTCTTCGTCGGCAGCGGCACCGTCCTCGGCGTGCCGTTTCCGATCATCCTGTGGGTGGTGATCGGCCTCTGCGTCTCGCTGCTGTTCCGCGTCACCGCGCTCGGCCTCCTGGTCGAGGCGATCGGCGTCAACCGAAGGGCCTCGACGCTCGCCGGCATCGGCACCTCGGCGCTGCTCCTCGCCGTCTATGCGGCGTCGGGCCTCTGCGCCGCCGTCGCCGGCGTCGTCGCAGCCGCCGACATCATGGGCGCCGACGCCAACAATGCCGGGCTCTGGCTCGAACTCGACGCGATCCTCGCCGTCGTCGTCGGCGGCAATTCGCTGATGGGCGGGCGGTTCTCGATCGCCGGGTCGCTGATCGGCGCGATGATCATCCAGTCGGTCAACACCGGCATCCTGCTCGCCGGCTTCCCGCCGGAGTTCAACCTCGTCATCAAGGCGGCGATCATCGTCGTCATTCTCGTCGTCCAGTCGCCGGCGAGTCACACGCTCTCTGCCTATTTCAGGCACCGGCCCGGTGCCGCGCAGGACAGGTCGGCGGGCGCGGTCCGTGCTGCCGGAAAGACCGGAAGCGCCGGAAAGGAGGCGGTGCGATGACTTCGTCGAGGCTCTTCCCCCTGGCGACGACGCTGCTGATCTTCGTCGTCGCCTACGCGCTCTGCATCGTTCAGTATCCCAACATGCTGTCGACGCGGGTGCTCGGCAATCTCCTCACCGACAACGCCTTTCTCGGCATCGCCGCGGTCGGCATGACCTTCGTCATCCTGTCCGGCGGCATCGACCTGTCGATCGGCTCGGTGATCGCCTTCACCGGCGTCTTCCTCGCCGTCGCCATGGGCGAGTGGGGCGTTCCGCCGCTCCTCGCCATCGCCCTTCTGCTCGTCCTCGCCACGCTGTTCGGGGCGGTGATGGGAGCGATGATCCACTATCTCGCCATGCCGCCCTTCATCGTGACGCTCGCCGGCATGTTCTTCGCGCGGGGCATGGCGTTCCTGATCTCGATCGATTCCGTGCCGATCAAGGCCGGGCTCTACGACACGCTGCACGGGCTCTACTTCAAGATGCCCGGCGGCGGCCGGCTGACCTTCATCGGCATGGCGATGCTGGCGGTCTTCGCCGTCGGCATCCTCGTCGCCCACTTCACCTCCTTCGGCCGCAACGTCTATGCGATCGGCGGCAACCGCCAGTCGGCCGAGCTGATGGGCGTGCCGATCGCCCGGACGACGATCGCCATCTACGCCCTGTCGAGCTTCCTCGCGGGCCTCGCCGGCATCGCCTTTTCGCTGTACACATCGGCCGGCTATTCGCTGGCGGCGGTCGGCGTCGAGCTGGACGCCATCGCCGCCGTCGTCATCGGCGGCACGCTGCTCACCGGCGGCTCCGGCTTCGTCGCCGGAACCCTGCTCGGCATCCTGATCATGGGCCTGATCCAGACCTACATCGTCTTCGACGGGACGCTTTCGAGCTGGTGGACCAAGATCGTGATCGGCCTCCTTCTGTTCAGCTTCATCGCGCTGCAGCGCGGCCTCGTCTGGCTGAGCGCGCGCCGCAGCGGCGCGGCCGCGATGCCGGCATGACCGGCCTTCTCGCCAGCGCCGGTGCCGAGCGCCTCGACCGGTCGAGCCATGCCCATGTCGTTACGACGCTCGGCCGGGAGATCGTCGCCGGCAGTTTCCCGCCCGGCTCGATCCTGCCGGGCGACAAGGAGCTCGGGGAGATGTTCGGGGTTTCGCGCACCGTGCTGCGCGAGGCGATGAAGACGCTGGCGGCCAAGCGGCTGATCGAGGCGAAGACCCGCGTCGGCACAAAAGTGCTCGAGCGCGAGCGCTGGAACCTGCTCGACCCCGACGTCCTGCGCTGGCGGGTCGAGACCGGGCTCGACGCCCGCTTCATCGAGGATCTCGCGACGATGCGGCTCGCCTTCGAGCCGGAGGCGGCGGCGCTCGCCTGCCGCCGCGCCACCGGCGAGGACATCGCGCGGCTGAACGCCATCGTCGAGGAGATCGGCGACCTCGGCCACGACCGGACCTCGATCGCCCGGGTCGACCTCAAGTTCCATCTCGCCGTGGCGGAGATCTCGCGCAACCCGTTCATGCGGGCGACCAGCGGCCTGATCGAGGCGGCGCTCGCCTGCGTGCTGCGGCTTTCTTCGCCCGCTGAGGATGCCGAACTGATCCGCGAATGCGCCGACAATCACCGTCGCATCGTCGAGGCGATCGCCTCGGGCGACGAGGAGCGGGCGCGGGCGACGATGCGCACCGTCATCGAGCTCGGCGCGGTCCGCACTCAGTCCGCCCTCGAAGAAGCGGCACGGGGTCCGTCCGCGACGGTGGGGCCGCGCTCCGGCGCCTGAGCCGCGGCCGGGCGCTTGCGGATCGGCGGTCCCGATCGCCGGGCCCGGCCATCAGGCTTGACGAGTGAGCAAGGCGACCCGAGCCCTTCCACCGGCCCCGACCTCGCCGCACCCCCGCCCGTTCCCGTCGTCGAGCTTCGGCTCGGCGGCGCACCGCCGGCGCGTCGTCGGCTGCCCAACCACCCCCCGGAGCTTGCGCGAGATCACCTTCGGCGGGGTCGGCCGGCCCATGTTGCGCACGCCATTTGTTGACATAAGAATATCTTTATGTGATTTGGGACCTGACCCAAAAGGACAAGCGACGCTCATGACTTCTTCGACCGAACAACTCTTCGGGCCGATCGCCGACGGTCGCAATCCGGCCGAGGCCGCAAAGGCGCTGCAGCAGGCCGTCGCCGAGCGGATCCTCATCCTCGACGGTGCGATGGGCACCGAGATCCAGCTCCTCGGCCTCGGCGAGGAGGATTTCCGCGGCCACCGCTTCGGCGCCTGCGAATGCCATCTGCAGGGCAACAACGATCTCCTCAACCTGACCCAGCCGAAGGCAATCGAGGACATCCACTACGCCTATGCGATGGCCGGCGCGGACATCCTGGAGACCAACACCTTCTCCTCGACGACCATCGCCCAGGCCGACTACCAGATGGAGGATCAGGTCTACGAGCTGAACCGCGACGGCGCGCGTCTCGCCCGCCGCGCGGCGATCCGCGCCGAACAGGCGGACGGCAAGCGCCGCTTCGTCGCCGGCGCGCTCGGGCCGACCAACCGCACCGCCTCGATCTCGCCGGACGTCAACAATCCCGGCTTTCGCGCCGTCACCTTCGACGACCTGCGCATTGCCTACGGCGAGCAGTTGCGCGGGCTGATCGACGGCGGCGCCGACATCGTGCTCATCGAGACGATCTTCGACACGCTGAACGCCAAGGCGGCGATCTTCGCGGCCGAGGAGATCTTCGAGGAAAAGGGCGTGCGGCTGCCGGTGATGATCTCCGGCACGATCACCGACCTGTCGGGCCGCACGCTCTCCGGCCAGACGCCGACCGCCTTCTGGCATTCGGTGCGCCATGCCAAGCCCTTCACCATCGGTCTCAACTGCGCCCTCGGCGCGGCGGCGATGCGCGACCATCTGGCGGAGATCTCGGCGGCCGCCGACACCTTCGTCTGCGCCTATCCGAATGCCGGCCTGCCGAACGAGTTCGGCGAATACGACCAGAGCCCCGAGGCGATGGCCAAGGAGGTCGAGGTCTTCGCGAGAGACGGCCTCGTCAACGTCGTCGGCGGCTGCTGCGGCTCGACGCCCGACCACATCAGGGCCGTCGCCGAGATGCTGAAGCGCCACGCGCCGCGCAAGATCCCGCGCGTCGAGCGGCGGATGAAGCTCTCCGGCCTCGAGCCCTTCACGCTGACCAGGGACATCCCCTTCGTCAATGTCGGCGAGCGGACCAACGTCACCGGCTCGGCGCGTTTCCGCAAGCTGATCAAGGACAACGACTATCCGGCCGCCCTCGAGGTCGCGCGGCAGCAGGTGGAGAACGGCGCCCAGGTCATCGACGTCAACATGGACGAGGGCCTGATCGATTCGAAGCAGGCGATGGTCGACTATCTCAACCTCGTCGCCGCCGAGCCGGACATCGCCAAGGTACCGGTGATGATCGATTCCTCGAAGTTCGAGGTGATCGAGGCCGGCCTGAAATGCGTCCAGGGCAAGCCGCTGGTCAATTCGATCTCGATGAAGGAGGGCGAGGAGAACTTCCTCGCCCAGGCCAAGCTGATCCAGCGCTACGGCGCTGCCGTCGTCGTCATGGCCTTCGACGAAAAGGGCCAGGCCGACAGTTACGAGCGCAAGGTCGAGATCTGCACCAAGGCCTACAGGCTTCTGACCGAAAAGGCCGGTTTCGCGCCGGAGGACATCGTCTTCGACCCGAACATCTTCGCGGTCGCCACCGGCATCGAGGAGCACAATCCCTACGGTGTCGCCTTCATCGAGGCGACGCGGACGATCCGGCAGACCCTGCCGCACGCCCATATCTCCGGCGGCGTCTCCAACCTTTCCTTCTCCTTCCGCGGCAACGAGGCCGTGCGCGAGGCGATGCACGCCGTGTTCCTCTACCACGCCATCCAGGCGGGGATGGACATGGGCATCGTCAATGCCGGCCAGCTCGCGGTCTACGACTCGATCGATCCGGAGCTGCGCGAGGCCTGCGAGGACGTCATCCTCAACCGCGTGCCGAAGGACGGCGGCGATCCGACCGAGCGGATGCTGGAGCTTGCCGAGCGCTACAAGGGGCAGGGCGGCGGCAAGGCCAAGGAAAAGGATCTCTCCTGGCGCGAGAAGCCGGTGAACGAGCGTCTCGCCCATGCCCTCGTCAACGGCATCACCGAATATATCGAGCCCGACACCGAGGAGGCGCGGGCTGCCGCCGAGCGGCCGCTGCACGTCATCGAAGGCCCGCTGATGGACGGCATGAACATCGTCGGCGACCTCTTCGGCTCCGGCAAGATGTTCCTGCCGCAGGTGGTGAAGTCCGCCCGCGTCATGAAGCAGGCGGTCGCCTATCTGATGCCCTTCATGGAGGAGGAGAAGCGGCGGACCGGCGGCGAAGGCCGGAAGAACGCCGGCAAGATCCTGATGGCGACGGTGAAGGGCGACGTCCACGACATCGGCAAGAACATCGTCGGCGTCGTGCTTGCCTGCAACAATTACGAGGTCGTCGATCTCGGCGTCATGGTGCCGGCGGCGAAGATCCTCGAGACGGCGAAAAAGGAAGAGGTCGACATCATCGGCCTGTCCGGCCTGATCACCCCGTCGCTGGACGAGATGGTGCATGTCGCCGCGGAGATGGAGCGCGAAGGCTTCGACATCCCGCTCCTGATCGGCGGGGCGACGACGAGCCGCGTCCACACGGCGGTGAAGATCCACCCGCAATACGAACGCGGCCAGAGCATCTACGTCACCGATGCGAGCCGTGCCGTCGGCGTCGTCTCGAACCTTCTGTCGCAGGACAATCGCGACAGGACGATCGCCGATATCCGCGAGGAATACAAAAAGGTCGCCGAGGCGCACGAGAAGTCCGAGCGCGACAAGAAGCGCATGACCATCGCCGACGCCCGGGCGAACGCCATGAAGATCGACTGGTCGGGCTACGAGGCGAAGGCGCCGTCCTTCCTCGGCACCAGGGTCTTCGAGGATTTCGATCTCGCCGACCTCGCGGCGCATATCGACTGGACGCCGTTCTTCCAGACCTGGGAGATGAAGGGCCGCTATCCGGCGATCCTCGAGGACGAGCGCCAGGGCGAGGCGGCGCGGGCGCTGTTCGCCGACGCGAAAGCCATGCTGAAGCAGATCGTCGAGGAGAAGTGGTTCCGGCCGCAGGCGGTGGTCGGCTTCTGGCCGGCCAATGCCGTCGGCGACGACATCCGCCTGTTTGCCGACGAGACGCGCAAGGACGAGCGCGCCACCTTCTATACCCTGCGCCAGCAGCTCACCAAGCGCGGCGACCGGCCGAATCTTGCTTTGTCGGACTTCGTCGCGCCGCAGGACTCCGGCCGGCCGGACTATGTCGGCGGCTTCGTCGTCACCGCCGGCATCGAGGAAGAGGCGATCGCCAACCGCTTCGCCAAGGCCAACGACGACTACGCCTCGATCATGGTCAAGGCGCTGGCCGACCGCTTCGCCGAAGCCTTTGCCGAGCGCATGCATGCGCTGGTGCGCACCGAACTCTGGGGCTATGCGCCGGACGAGACCTATACGCCGGAGGAACTGATCGCCGAGCCCTATGCCGGCATTCGCCCGGCGCCGGGCTATCCGGCCCAGCCGGACCACACCGAGAAGCTGACGCTGTTCGAACTGCTCGACGCGGAGGCGAGGATCGGCGTCAAGCTGACGGAGAGCCTCGCCATGTGGCCGGGTTCGTCGGTCTCGGGGCTTTATATCGGTCATCCGGACTCGCACTATTTCGGCGTCGCCAAGGTGGAACGGGACCAGGTCGAGGATTATGCGAGGCGAAAGGGCATGGCGGTCGAGGAGGTCGAGCGCTGGCTGGCGCCGGTCCTGAACTACGTGCCGAAACCGCGGGCCGAGGCGGTCGACGAGGCGGCGTGAGGGTCAGATCGGTGTCAGGCGGGCCCCGAGATCGCTAAGGGAACTTGACCATCGCGGGGGTTGCAGTCAAATGGGGCGTGCCTCGCCAAACACCGCTCAGCATCGCCGACTGGTGGTCGCTCGTCGACGAAAAGCAGCAGCTCGCCGCGTTCGCCGTCGAGCAGCGCATCACCCGCCAGGTATACGAGCTTTCAGGCTTCGGCATGGAGTTCGCGCTGAAGGCGCATATCATGGGATACGAAGGGCTGGACGGCTGGCCGGACCGTTCGTCCCGTCCCGAGTTGTACGATCACAATCTGAATAGGCTGCTTCGCTACAGTGGCCTGGACCTGGCGACGATCCCGCCCGACATTGCGCCGAACTTCCGTCTGGCGCTGAATTGGCGGCGGGACCACGGCTACTCCTCTGCGAAGCCATCCATTATCGTCGCAAGACAGATCTTCGATGCGACATTCGGGGCGAAGGGAGCGGTGACATGGCTGAGAACGTTGCGTTGAACGCGATTTCGGCCGATCGGATGGAAGCGGGGCGTCGTTATCTCGACGCTCTGGATGCCCTCGGCTTCGTCGTCGAAGGCGCGATGTGGACCGTCGATGCGCATGGCGACGACGCGGAACTCGCGCTGCTGACGTCGCTCGTCGAGACGGTGGGACCGCAGACCATCTATGCCGCGCTGTTTCGTGCCGACGAACAGGCAAAGACGCCTCGGGAAGTCTCGCCCTGGATCGTGTCGATCTATGGCCCGCAGACGAACCTCTTCCGGTCATTCCAGTCGGAAGGGGTCGGCGCAATGGATCCGATTTCCGCTGCCGCGCCCGGTGGCGAAACGCAGGATCTTGCGGCGAAAAGTTGGGTGCTCCATGGACGGTTGACGCGTCCGAGCTGGATCTATCGGGTCGGTCTTCATGGCCGGCCGGCCAGCCGGCGGGCCGCCTTGCGAAAGTGGCGCGACTTCGAAAGCCAGATCGCGGTTGCCGCCTGACCCCTCGAATTCGGACGGCTCGACAATCCCACTGTCGGGACCGATCGATTTCGTCGATCCCGAGGGCCCTTTTTTCGCCGGGGGCCATGTTTTTGGAACCTCAGACGCTGCGGTATCGCGCCGCAGCAACTATCTTCCGGCGCGAATCAGCATGAAAGAGGACATAGGATGAGTTCCGTCGCCACCAGCGAAGCAACCACGACGTTCCCGATCCCGGCCGGGGTGTTTGCCGAGACGGTGACGGCCGTCAAACATTACACCGACCGGCTGTTCGCCTTCCGCATGACCCGGCCGGCGAGCTTCCGCTTCCGCTCCGGCGAATTCGTGATGATCGGCCTGCCGAATGCCGAAAAGCCGGTGTTCCGCGCCTATTCAATCGCCAGCCCGGCCTGGGACGAGGAGCTCGAATTCTTCTCGATCAAGGTGCCCGGCGGTCCGCTCACCGAGCATCTGCAGAAGATCAAGGTCGGCGACACGGTGCTGATGCGCAAAAAGCCGACGGGCACGCTGGTGCACGACGCCCTCTTGCCCGGCAAACGGCTGTTCTTGTTCTCCACCGGCACCGGCATCGCGCCCTTCGCCTCGGTCATCCGCGACCCGGAGACCTACGAGAAGTTCGACCAGGTCGTCCTCACCCAGACCTGCCGCCAGAACGCCGAGCTCGACTATGGCCGCGAACTCGTCGAGACGACGCGCAACGACGAGCTGATGCGCGAATTCGTCGGCGACAAGCTGCTGTTTCATGCGAGCGCCACCCGCGAGGGCGAGACGCGCGGCCACCGGGTGACGACGCTGATCGAGAACGGCAAGCTCTTCGCCGACCTCGGCATCGGGCCTCTCGATCCCGCGACCGACCGGGCGATGATCTGCGGCTCGATGGCCATGCTGCGGGAGATCGAGGGACTTCTGAAGGCGCGGGGCTTCGAGGAAGGCGCCAACAACAAGCCCGGCACCTACGTCGTCGAGCGGGCCTTCGTCGACTGACGGCGCCGGGCCGCGGCCCAGCTTTCGTGCAAGAATTCCGGCATTCCGCGCCCCTGCGGCGCCCGGAATGCCGCGGGCCGGGCGCTGCCGGGCATGGGCGCCCGCGCATGGACGAACCGTCGCGCCGCCGGCGGGTTCACGCCTGCCGATGGACGGCACGAGGCGAAGCTCAAGGCGCCCCCTGCCTCAAAAGGCGAGGGGCGCCGAATCCTTGACGACCTTCATGACGAAGAAGGTCCGCGTCTGTCGCACTCCCGGCAGGGCGATCAGCGTCTCGCCGTGCAGCCGGTTGAAGTCCGCCATGTCGCGGACCCGGATCTTCAGGAGATAGTCGAAGTCGCCGGCCACGAGATGGCAGTCGAGCACGACGGAGAGCTTGAGCGCCGCGGTCTCGAAGGCCGCGAAGCTCTCGGGCGTCGAGCGGTCGAGGACGACGCCCACCATCACCACGACGCCGAGCCCGACGCGCCCCGGCTCGATCTCCGCACGCACAGACCTGATCCAGCCTTCGGCGAACAGCCGCTGGGTGCGCCGATGGCAGGTCGCCGGGCTGACGTTTACCCGGTCCGCCAGCTCGGCATTGGAAAGCCGGCCGTCGGCCTGCAGGACCCTGAGGATGTTGCGGTCGATACGGTCGATTGCGGCCATGGAAGCATCTTCCAACATGAAGCCATGAGGCGAGAGAATTTCGGCATCATTCGCGGATCGATCTCGAGGAATGCCCGGAAAGCTGCCGAAATACGAAAGCACCTTTCTCGGGTCGGATGCTAGTCTCGCCGGCGATCGTCCGACACCCGAAAGGAGCCGCCATGCTGGAAAAATTCGAGCGCTATCCTCTGACCTTCGGCCCGACGCCGATCGAGCACCTGCCGCGGCTCAGCGCGGCGATCGGCGGCAAGATCGACGTCTATGCCAAGCGCGACGACTGCAATTCCGGCCTCGCCTTTGGCGGCAACAAGCTGCGCAAGCTCGAATACATCGTGCCCGACATCATCGCCTCGGGTGCCGACACCCTCGTCTCGATCGGCGGGGTGCAGTCGAACCACACCCGCATGGTGGCGGCGACGGCCGCCAAGCTCGGGCTGAAATGCGTGGTCGTCCAGGAAAAATGGGTGCCGCATTACGACGCGGTCTACGACCGGGTCGGCAACATCCTGCTCACCCGGCTGATGGGCGCCGATTCCCGGCTCGTCGAGGACGAGTTCGACATCGGCATCCGCCAGAGCTGGGAAGCCGCCATGCAGTCCGTCCGCGATGCCGGCGGCAAGCCTTACGGCATTCCGGCCGGCGCCTCGGTGCACAAGTTCGGCGGCCTCGGCTATGTCGGCTTTGCCGAGGAGGTACGCGAGCAGGAGGCCGAGCTCGGCTTCAGCTTCGACTACGTCGTCGTCTGCGTCGTCACCGGCTCGACCTTCGGCGGCATGGTGGTGGGCTTTGCCGCCGACGGCCGGGCCGACCGGGTGATCGGCATCGACGCCTCGGGAACGCTCGACCAGACCCGCGCGCAGGTGCGCCAGATCGTCGACAACACCGCCGAACTCGTCGGCCTCGGGCGAAAGGTCGCGGATGAGGAGATCGTCATCAATCCGGACTACGCCTATCCCGCCTACGGGGTGCCGAGCGAGGAGACGAACGCGGCGATACGCCTTGCGGCCCGCACCGAGGCGATGATCACCGATCCGGTCTATGAGGGAAAGTCGATGCAGGGGCTCATCGACCTTGCGAAGAAGGACTTCTTCCCCGAGGGCTCGAAGGTGCTCTACGCCCATCTCGGCGGCGCGCCGGCACTCAACGGCTACAGCTACTACTACCGCGAAGGCTGAGCTTTCGTCCCGCGATCAGCCGGCCGAGGGGATGCGGTGCATCCTTCGGCCGGCATCCGGCATCCGGCATTTGTCGTGCCGGGGAAAGCCCGGAGCCGGCCGTCCCCCAGGATTTTCGTCAGGATTCCCGGCTCGTCCGGCTGGTGAAGTCGGGCCGCTGCCTGACTTCGTCGCGGAAGCTGATGCCGTGTCCCGGGGCTTGCGACAGGGTGATGAAGCCGCGCTCGACGGCCGGCAGGCCGACGACGATCTCCGGATACCAGCCGGTGTAGAAGGCGCGCACCGATTCCTGGATCAGCGTGTTGGTCGCATGCATCGAAAGATGGCAGGAGGCGGCATAGACCACCGGCCCGGTGCAGTCGTGCGGCGCGATCGGCACCTTGAAGGCCTCGGCCATCGCCGCGATCTTGCGCGCCTCGGTGATGCCCCCGCACCAGGAAAGGTCGAGCATGCAGACGCCAGCCCTGCCGGTCTGAAGATATTCGCGGAAGGCGTGCTTGGAGGCGAGCGTCTCCGAGGCGCAGACGAAGGCGTCGCTGTGCCGGGCGTATTCGGCGAGGTCGCCGACATTGTCGAGCCTGAACGGGTCCTCGTGCCAGTAGGTCTTGAACGGCTTCAGCTCCCGCGCGAGCTTCTTGGCCATCGGCAGCGACCAGAGCGAGTGGAATTCGACCATCACGTCGATCTCGTCGCCGACGGCTTCGCGGATCTGCTCGAAGGGCTTCAGCGCCGCCTTCAGTTCCGCCGGGGTGATGTCCCAGCCCGCCGAGCGCTCGGCGGCGATGTCGAAGGGCCAGATCTTCATCGCGGTGATGCCCTGGTCGAGCAGCGAGCGGGCCAGCGCCCCGGCATCGGTCAGGAACGCCTCGAGATCCTCGTAGGGCCCGTCGCTCGCGCCGCGATGCCAGTTCGCCACCGACTGGGCTCTGGCGTCGCGGATGTATTTGTAGCCGGCGCAGGTGTTGTAGGTCCGCACGCTCTCGCGCGACCTGCCGCCCAGCATGTCGGCGACCGGTTTGCCGTATGCCTTGCCGAAAAGATCCCACAGCGCGATGTCGATCGCCGAATAGGCGCGGGTTTCGACGCCCGCGCCGCGCCAGCCGATATAGTCGGTGAGCTCGTTGACCCGCGCCTGCAGCGCCAGCGGATCCTTGCCGATCAGCCGCGGCGCACACCAGTCGTGGACGTAGGCCTCGACCGCCGACGCGCCGAAGAAGGTCTCGCCGAGACCGCTCAGGCCCTCGTCGGTGTGGAGGAGGACCCAGACGAGATTGGCGAACTCGGCGAGCCGCACGGTCTCGACGCCGGTGATCTTCATGATCGGGCCTTTTCGGATTGATGCCGTCTCAGCGCCCGGTGATGCCGGGGAAGAAGACGAGGATCGCGACCGCGACGACCTGCATGCAGATGAACGGCACCAGCGACTTGAAGATGTCGCCGAGCGAGATGTCCGGCGGGGCGACGCTCTTCAGATAGAAGCCGGCCGGGCCGAAGGGCGGCGACAGGAACGAGACCTGCATGTTCATGCAGAAGACGACGCCGAACCAGATCGGGTCCATGCCGAGCTGCTTCACGATCGGCACGAAGATCGGCAGGGTCAAAAGCGCGATGCCGACCCAGTCGAGGAACATGCCGAGGATGAACAGGATCAGCATCATGAACAGGATGATGACCGTCGGATTCTCCGAAATGCCGGTGATCAGGTTGTTCACGAAGGTGAGGCCGCCCATCAGATTGTAGACGCCGACGATGGCGCTGGCGCCGATGCCGATCCACACGATCATGCCGCAGGTCGCCAGGGTCTGCACCGCGGCGCCGCGCATCAGCTCGAAGCTGAGTTCGCGGCGGATCGCCGTCGACAGGACGACGCCGGCGACGCCGACCGCCGAGGCCTCGGTCACCGAGGCGATGCCGCCGTAGATCGAGCCGAGGACGAAGGTGATGACCAGCGCCGGCAGGATCAGGCCCTGCAGGAGCTTCAGCTTTTCCTTCATCGTCATGTCGTCCTCTTCGAGGACGGGGGCGATCGAGGGATCGAGATACGCCCGCACGAGGACGTAGATCACGTAGAAGGCGGCCAGCATGAAGCCGGGAATGAAGGCGGCGGTGAAGAGATCGCCGATCGAGACGTTGGCGGTGAGGCCGTAGATGATCAGGACGATCGACGGCGGCACCATGGTGCCGAGCGAGCCGCCGGCGCAGACGACGCCGATGGCGAGGTTGCGGTCGTAGCCGAGGCGCAGCATCTGCGGCAGGGCCAAAAGGCCGAGAAGCACGATCTCGCCGCCGATGATGCCGCTCATGGCGGCGAGGATCACCGCGACGAAGATCGTCTGGATGGCGACGCCGCCGCGGATCCGCCCGGCGATCAGCTTCATCGCGTCGAACAGGTCCCTCGCGATCCCCGATCGGTCGAGGATCGCCGCCATCAGCACGAACATCGGCACCGAGACGAAGACGTAGGAGGCGACGAAGGAATAGACGCGCGTCGTGATCAGCGGCACCACCATCGGGCCGAACCAGCCGACGGCAAAGAACAGCGCCACGAACAGGGTGACGAAGGCGAGCGGCATGCCGACGATCAGCATGACGAGAAGCATACCGAACATCAGGAGGGTGCCGTCGGCGACACCGAGTGCGGATAGGTGGAACATGGCTCAGCGGCCCCGGCGCGCGTAATTGACCGCGAGAATGACGAACTGGATCGCCATGGTGATCATGACGAGCATCAGGAAGCCCTTCATGAGAGCGGGCGTCGGCGGATTCCAGGCGCTGCCGGTGCCTTCGAGACGCAGCGCGCCGGTCGGCGCCCACCAGGACTTTTCGACCATCGTCCAGCTCGCCCAGGCGAAGAAGCAGGCCGAGATCAGGCAGAGCGCCGAAATCGCCACGTCGAAGACCCGGCGCCAGGCGGGCGGCAGGAAGTCGTAGAGCAGCACGACGCGGATGTGCCGGTCGCGCGCCACGCAGTAGAGCCCGCCATAGATGAAGGCCACCGCACAGAGGAAGATCGTCGTCTCCGTCACCCACAGCGTCGGCTCGTTCAGCACGTAGCGCATGAAGATTTCGTAGATGATGATCGCGGCGGAGACGACGAAAAGGCTGGCGACGAAGACGCCGCCCTTCTCGATCAGCCGGCCGAGCAGACCGGCCTCGGCGACCGCGCTTTCGTCCGCCAGCGCATGCTCGGCAAGCGCCTGGTCGACGTCGGCGTCGGATGGGAGATCATGTGACATGCGGCCGATCCCTCGAATGAACAACGCCGGCGCGAGGCGCGCCGGCGTCCGGACGAATCCTTATTTCATCAGATCGTGGTCTTTGAGATAGGCGGTCAGCGTGTCGTAGACCTTCTGGGCGTTCGGCGACTGCTTGGCGACCTTCTCCCATTCGCCCTGGGCGATCTTGCGGAACTTCGCCCGCTCGTCCTGCGACCAGTCGTGAATGGTGATCTGGCCGCCGGCCTTCGCCTTCTCCACGGCCTCTTCGTCGCGCTTCTGCAGCACGTCCAGCTCGTGATCGGCGAAATCCTTCACCGACTGGGTGAGCGTCTCCTGGATGTCGGCCGGCAGCGAATCCCACTTCTGCTGGTTCATCGCGATCTCGACGAGGGGCAGCGAGTGGAAGCCGGGATAGACCGGGTTCGGGGCGATGTCGTTCAGGCCCTGCGCTTGGTTGGTCGAGAACACGGTGTAGTCGGCGGCGTCGATGACGCCCTTGTCGAGCGAGGTGTAGACCTCGGAGCCCGGCAGGTTGACCGGAGCGGCGCCCGCGGCGGCGAAGACGTTCTGCACCAGGCCTTCCGGCGCGCGCATCTTCAGGCCCTTGAGGTCGGCGACGCCGTCGAGCGGCACCTTGGAGACCAGCGATTCCAGCCCCGGCGTCGTCACGCCGATGAAGTGCAGGCCGTATTCGCCGTCGAGCGCGTTCATCAGCTCGCCGCCGCCGCCGTTCCTCATGAAGTCGAGCATGGTCTTGGGATCCGACCAGGCGCCGACCGGATTGGCGATCAGGCCGAAGGCGGGGTCCTTGCCGGCGAAATAGGACACGTCGGTGATGTGGCCGTCGAGGATGCCGGCCTGGATCGCGTCCTGCGTCTCGGCGTGGTCGACGATCGCGTCGACCGGCAGGAGGGTGATCGAGACCTTGCCGTCGGTGAGCTTCGAGACGTTCTCGGCCCAGCCCTGCTGCAGCTCGAAGTTCGGGTTGCCGGAAGGATCCGACGACTGGAACTTGAACTCGAAGTCGGCGGCGAGGGCCGAGGCCGAGAGAGCCGTCAGAGCGACGGTGGCGAGGGCGGCTTTGGCGATTGATTTCAGCATGATGTCTCCCTGGTTGAAATGATCTTCGTTAGGTCCGGCGTCGGCGCCTCACGGGCCGGCGGCGTTTGAAGGGGCGGCGGCGCGGGCATAGCCGGCGGCAAATTCCTGAAGGTCCTGAAGCGTCCAGCCGACATCGACCGTGACGCAGGGCTCCTCCGCTTCGTCCGGCTCCTCCATCGCGCCGAACTGGCTCTGGAGGAGGTCGGGCGACATGAAATGGCCGCGCCGCGCCGAAAGCCGCCGACCGATCACCTCGCGCGAGCCGGTCAGATGGACGATGGCGATGCGGCCGAGGCGCTCGCGCAGCCGGTCGCGATAGCTCCGCTTCAGCGCCGAGCAGGCAAAGACGACCGGCCCGCCGCCGTCCGTGCTCTGCACCGCGGCGACGGCTTCGGCGACCGCGTCGAGCCAGCTCCAGCGCATGGCGTCGTCGAGCGGCCGGCCCGACCGCATGGTCTCGATGTTGTCGGAAGAATGAAAGTCGTCCGCCTCGACGAACGCGCGGCCGATCGTCTCGGCGAGGGTGCGGCCGACGGTGGATTTGCCCACGCCGCAGACGCCCATGACCAGTATCGCGGCAGCCGTGTCCGACAAGCCGAAACCTCCCTCTCCCATGTGATAGCGTTAACAGCGATCGCTCTTGGTGGCAAGGCGCTTTTTTGTATAATCGGCCCTGCCGATCGCCGGCACGCGGGGAGGCTTGGGAATTCAATGAGCAAGGAACGGGTGACGCTGTCGCATGTGGCGCAGCGTGCGGGTGTTAGCGCTATGACGGTCTCGCGCGCGCTGCGCAGTCCCGACAAGGTCTCGCCGGCGCTGCTGCGGCGCATCGAGAAGATCGTCGCCGAGCTCGGCTACGTCCCCAATCCCGCGGCGCGGGCGCTTGCCTCCGGCCGCACCAACGTCATCGGGGCGCTGATCCCCTCCGTCACCAACAACGTCTTTTCCGACGTCCTGCGCGGGATCTACGCCGCGACCGAGGACGGGCCGTTCGAGGTGCAGCTCGGCAACACCCGCTACTCGCCGCTGACGGAGGAAAAGCTGCTCGCGGTGTTCCTCAGCCAGAAGCCGGCGGGGCTGATCGTCACCGGCATCGACCAGTCGCCCGCCTCCCGGCGCATGCTCGAAGGCGCCTCCTGTCCGATCGTCCAGATCATGGAGATCGGCAGCGGGCCGATCGACATGATGATCGGATTTTCCCACTATGACGGCGCGGCGGCAGCGACCAGGCACCTGATCGAGACCGGCAGCCGGTTTCCCGCCTTCGTCGGCGCCCGCATGGATCCGCGGACGCAGCGGCGCTTCGCCGGCTTTCGCGACGTCTGCAGCGCCGCCGGCTGCTTTTCGATGTCGCGCTGCGTGACGACGCCGACGCCCTCGACGGTGACCCTCGGCACCCGGCTCTTCGCCGACCTCGTCGCGCGGCATCCCGAGGTCGACGGCGTCTTCTGCAACAACGACGATCTGGCGCTCGGCATTCTCTTCGAGGCGCAGCGGCGGTGCATCGCCATCCCCGAGAAGCTCACCGTCTGCGGCTTCAACGACCTTGAGATGATGGCGGCGGCCGAGCCCTCGATCACCAGCGTCAGGACGCCGCGCTTTGCGATCGGCCGCAGGGCCGTCGAGATGATCGTCGCGCGCCTCGCCGATCCCGGTCCCGACACCGGCCGCGGCGCGGCGGAACGCGTCGACACCGGCTTCGAACTCGTCGCCCGGCAGAGCACCGCCCGCCGGCCGCGCTGACAGGCCCGGCGTCGCTGAGCTCGGGCGCGCACCGCGACCGCCGGTGGCTTTGCTGCCGCGCCGCGCGAGCGTCGCAGCCCACGGTCCTGCTGCCGCCCACGGTCCTGCTGCCGCGCCGCGGGAGCGGCGGTGCCCACCGCAGGTCGCGGGAACGAGTGGCCATCTGGAAGGCTGAACCCCTCGGGCGGCGCGTCGATCCCGCCCCGCAAGCCGGAGGCCCCGTCGATGACGTAGCAAGCCGCGATCTCGATCGATCGCGACGCCCCGAAGGATCGGCCCGATCGACGCGGGGGCGGGGCAGGGCGATCGGCTGATCTCCGCCTCTGCGCGAAGATGCCGGTCAGGCAGGGGAATGCCGGTCAGGCCCAGCGGGGCGAGCTTGCGCTGAATCTCCGGAAGACGGCGCGCCCCCCCGTTGGGTTGCCGGCCATTGCTCCCTGAAGGGGAGTTCGACGTGTCGTCGATGGCACTTGCCTTCAAACGATTGCCCCGACGGAAAAATCGGGACTTGAAGCGCAACGCGTTCTGTCATATCCCCCCGCCGTTCGAGGAGGGGCTGTGCCGACGGCCCCGGGCGCTTTTCCGTATCGTGCCGCGACGCTTGAAGGGCCTTTCGCGCCCCGACGCGCCGCGGCTTCGAAAGGACCCGCAACTCGGACATGGGTGAGGTGGCCGAGTGGTTGAAGGCGCACGCCTGGAACGCGTGTATACGGGAAACCGTATCGAGGGTTCGAATCCCTCTCTCACCGCCATTCCCTGTAAATTCCTCTAAACATCTGATTTTTAAGGCAAATCGAGGTTGGTTGCACTTTGCTCCGACCAAGCGTTCAGACCAAGATTGAGATTGTCCATACGTTTCAGCGGAAATCGGGGCTGGGAGAGCGCCGAGTGGCGCCGCTCCGATTCTCTGAGTGACCACGCGGGGGCTCCTAGATGACCCGTCGCTGCGCTTCGGCTTCCGCCAGCACGTCCGCCCGTTCGTTCATTTCGTTGCCGTCGTGGCCACGAACCCATGTCCACACAATGTCCCGGCCGTCTGCAAGAGCTTCCAGCTCCAGCCAGAGGCCCTTGTTCTTGACCGGCTTCTTCGCCGAGTTCTTCCAGCCCTTCCGCTTCCATCGAGGCAGCCATTCCGTGCTTCCAGTGACGACATATTGGCTGTCGCTGATGATCTCGACGGGCTGCCTTGCCGGGATAGACCGGAGGGCCTCTATGGCGGCCGTGAGTTCCATGCGGTTGTTCGTGGTGTCGCTTTCGCCGCCGACCATCTCTCGTAGCGTGGAAAGCTCTCCCGTCGCAGGGTCCACATCTTGGACGAGGACGGCCCATCCGCCCGGACCGGGATTGCCGATACATGCGCCGTCGGTATGCACGAGGCTCCGAGGCGAGCCCGAAGCAGTTTCGTTTGAATTCATGTCTTCCTTTCGAGTTGTTGAAGTGAAGACCGCGCCGAAGCGCGGCCTTTGAGTATCGTCGTGATTGTCCCGCTACGCCGCCGGACGCGCGGACACGACTTCAGCATTGTCGTTGCTGACGGAGGCGCCTTCGGCTCTCACGAAGCAGCTCGGCTTCCCGCGTCCGCCTCCGCAATGATAGGTCCAGCCTCGCAACGCCATCGCCTGCCGGACCACCGGATTTGCGAGAAGCCGTGCCCTGTCCTTGTTCAAGTTGATGCCGACGGTTCGGAGTTCTGGCCCGGTTAGACGATGGGCGTCCGTCGAAGCGAGGAGCGCAGCGAGTCCCTTGGCCCCGCCTCCGGTCTTCCGCCTTTGGACGGAGCTATCGACATGGAACGTCGCTCCGGGAAAGAGCGTGTTCCGGTACTTCATGAAGCGGCTGAATTCCGAGGTGACAAACAGCCTCTGATGACCGCAGACGCCATCGGCCGAAATGTTCCTGGCGTTGCCCCGCATGGCGAGTTGCTTCTCCCAGCGAAGAAGATGGCCGTCCCGCACGAGGCGGAGGAGGTCATCCTGACTGTTCGGGCCGTCCATGCTCTTCAGGCGTGGCGAGCCGGCCGGCTGATCGAGAAGGCCGAGCGTAGTCGCAACCGTGGCCCGTTTGGGGACGTGAAATTCTCCGAAGAGAAAGACGCTCGTCGCCTCCTTCCAGCGATTGGACCCGATGCCGTATCCCCAATGGATGAAGGCGACGCTCCGGCCCTCTAGATCGAATGCGCCCTCCCCGAATTCCGAGACATCCGGCAGGTAGTCATGGCTGAGGAGGACCTTATGGACGACGGCCAAGACCTTCTCGCCCGGTTTGGAATTGGCGAGCACGGTCTCCATGATCCATTCCGCGTAGGGTCTCGCGCCCTTGGCCGACTGGAGCAATGGGACGAGCCTTTGCTTTGGCCCGACGACTTCCTCCGGTGGCGCCATGAGCGAGACACTCAGATTGTCGTAGGCGACTTGTGGGGACCGCACTGCCGCCCGCCATGGCACGAGGGATGAGACCCCGTCGATATCGCTAGTCGCGTCAAGAAGGATCGTTCCGGGCATAATAGGCAGGTCCATTCGATACCCGACGAAGCGGCCACCGTGGCTGCTGCCTTCGTACCGAGCCATGAACGCATAACCGGTGCTGAGCGCTTGGGCGAAGGAGACCACGCGGGCGGGGAGCTGCTCGCCTTCCCCAGCCGAGACCTCCCGAGCCTCAAGTGAGGTGAACCATGACAGGTCCGATCGTCGAAGGGCGCGGAAGTTTTTGCCGCCCTCCGAGCGCTCGATCTCCCACGCGTCTCCGAGATAATCGTGAAGAGCCCGGAGCGCCCGAACAGCCTCGCTTTCCCCGCCGAAGTGCCCGATCGCCCAATCCCGGACCTTGCCCACGTCGCCTTGATCAATGTCGAAGACTGAGACCTCCTTGGGGCGCTCATCGACCACGGTCAGGGTCCGATCTCGGCCGCGATATTCCATCGCCAGCCTTCCCCGAGCGCCTTTATAGAAGGCGTGGGTGGCGACGACCACACGCTTATTTGGCAGGTCATTGGCATGGAAGCGGGCCGAAGGCTCGAAGCCATAATCCCGCTGAATGTCCTCCAGAGGCTTCTTCGCATCGTGAGCCCCTGTCCAAATGGCGAGGTGTTCCGGCGGAACGAGCTTGGTGAGTTCCCGATAGGTGTCCTCACATTGATGGATCGTCTCGCATAGGAACAGCGCGGACGAGTCCGCCTCGGCCTGAACGACGGCGCCGACGAGCGCCCATGCGTACGACGATTTCCCTGAGCCGGTAGGAGCGCTTATCACCTGATAGCGAGGGCTTTGACGGAAGCTGTCTTCGAGAGCAGCGAACCCTCCGTTCAAGACGGCCTCGGCGACCTCCTTGTTGAATGGACTAAGGGTTTGGTCTCGATCATGAGCCTGCTTCTCGGCGAGATTCCAGAAGGCATCCGTGACGATTTCAGATTTCAATGGTCTCTTTCCCCTCGTTCAAAAAGGGCCGAACCATGCTTAGAGTCACTTAGCACGATGCGGCGGTTTCTTTGGGATGGTGATGGTCGGTGCGCTGCTGAATTGCCGATCCGGCCAGCCCGTCGTGCCGCTCGCAATATCCCGCGTCGGTCCGCTTAGCCTTGCCGCGTTCGACGATCAGGTTCCGCTGCCGGAGGTCGAGGCGGTCCCCCGTGAGATACGCGACGATCTCGCCGGGACCGGCCCCCATGATCACCCGAGCGACCGTGACGAGGCCGCCCGAGGCGGTCCTGCTATGGGCCTTCACGTAGCTGCGGCGCTTGCCATCCGAATTGAGATGCCACGTCAGGCTCAGCCCGTCGGCAATGATCCTGTCGAAGTCTCTCGCGTCGAGCGTCGCCCATTTGTCGCCCCGCGCATCGACGGGGACGCGGGCGATCGGCGTACCCTGTTCGTCCGTGCACCTCTGCGGTGAGGGTCGCGTGTGTTTCCTCATGATTTTCCTTTTCTGGTAGTAGTAAATGCCGCACGACAAAGCGCCGACGCGGCACGAAAAAGCCCGCCCGGATGATCCCGAGCGGGCGATGGCTAGTTGGCTGGAGGTCTGTGAGGAGGCCGAACGCCTCGCGTTACCGCCCCGGCCGCAAGGTCTGCCAGCGGACGGTCTTCTCGTCGGCCGACCATGTGACGGCCGGACTCACGACAGGGTTCTCCCGGTAGTCCCTCGTGGGGGTGCTGCGGCGGAACCACGTCCCCGAGACGGCGTCATAGGCGATGCCCTCGCGGTCGGCTTGGGCCTCTACGAAGTTCTGGATTTTCTCGCGCTCCTGCTTGTCGCTGAGGAACGCCTTGGCCTGCTCGTCGGTCATGTTGGAGTCCTCGACCTCGAAGCCGTTCTTCGCCCAATCGAGGTAGGCCCATACGGGTCCCTCTTCGTCCACCTTACGGCCCCACTCGGCCTGCTTGCGCATTTCCCGAGCCTGGGACTGCTTGGCGTAGGCCCTGATCTCCTCCATGGTGACGACGCCGATGTCCGGGTCGCCGTTCTTGCTCATGATGGCGAAGTTGCCCGTCGCTTCGTCGAGAGGCACGAGATAGAGGTCGGACCCGGTGACGGTCCCTCCCTGTTCCTCGGCGAGGTCCGAGAGGTATCCCTCGGCATACTCTCCGAACTTCGGAGGGAACATTCGGCGTTCCTGCATGACCGCCACGCCATTCACGAAGACGGCCCGCTCCTTCATCGCCTTCTTCGCCTTCTCGGCCGCCGTGTCGCGGTCGAAGCCTTGGGACATGAACCGTTTAACGAGGTCAGAGCCGATCTTGAGGTTGCGCGGGTTGTCGAGGAAGTCTTCATCGATGTCCGTCCCGCCGAACAACGATCCGCCCATCGCGTCTCTGACCACGTCATCCGCCACCGCGCGAGGGACCGACGCCATGCGCTTCTCTGCGGGGGTCCTGTTGAGGAGCCTGGAGGCTTGCTTCAGCGCGTCCGCTTCTGACATCACGGCGTCTCCCACGACGGGAGAGGACCGGGCGTCGGAGTAGGCGTCGAGGAACTCCTGGGCTTGCTCATCCTTGACGATCATCGCCGCATAGGCGGGATTGAGGCCCTTCAGCTTGTGATAGGTCTCGGCCACTCCGGCGAGCTGTTCGGGGATTTCACCGCTCTCGGCGACCGTCGAGGCGGAAGAGACGACGGCCATGGAATTGAAGAGACCGGACCACTCCTTGTTCTCCAGCCCGTTGCCGGAGAAGAAGTTGACCTTCTGGCGGAAGATGGACTCCTTGGCCTGGGCAGGGTCCACGCCCTCCTCGACCATCTGCTGTTCCTGTTTCTTCCACATGGGCCGGAAGTAGTCCTCGACGGCCTCCTCGATCTGATCGTCAGCCTTGAGGACCTTCGTGCCGCCCGAGGGCGTGTCGATCACCGCGTCCTCGACCTGCTGCGCTCCGAAGAGCCGCGTGAGTCCGTTGACGGTGCTCGTGACGGCCTCTTGGCGGGACCTGTCGGCCTGCTGCCGAAGGACCGTCTTGGCTTCGAGCTTCTGGCGCTTGGCCTCGGCCCGAGCCTTATTGTTGCGGGACCGCTGGACCATGTTCGAGTACCGCTCGGGGTTCTCGTCTTTCATCCACGGGTGCGCGGTCTGGAGTTCCTGGAGCCGCTTCGGGGTCAGCTCGCCGGCCTCTTCGAGCTGGTTCAACTCCTCATAGACGTCGAAGGCGCCCTTCTTGGCCTCGTCGTTGGCAGCTTTCTGAGCCGCTTCGACCAGCCGGAGGGACTTCGTGGCATACTGAGAGGTCTCAGCGACGGCCCCGATGCCGCCCCGCTTGTTCTCCAAGAGAGCCTTGACGAGGTCCGGGCGGCCCTGAAGAGCGTATTCCTGGGCGAGCCCGAAGAGGGTCGCGTTCTGTTCCTGCCCGGTCATCCCGTAGAAGGAACGATTGAGCTTGCTCTCGTTGATGATCTTCGAGGCGACCGCTGAGGGGTCCTCGCCGGCTGCCAGCGCGTCGTCAGCGATGTTGCGGAATTTCGACACGACGGCGTCGTTGCGGTGAAGCTGAGCCTGCTCGGCTTGCTCCTTGAGGTCCGCTCCGGCCATCCGCTGGAGGTAGCCTTCGGTCTCCTTGAAGAAGGCCGCGCGGGCTGCATCGGAGGGGAGCGCCTCGGCGAACTGCTGCCGGCGCTGCTCAGCCTCCGCAGCGAAGTTGCCGGAGGTCTTGTCGAAATCGCTCATATACCACTCGGAGGTGTCCAAGCGGTAGTCGTTGGCGGCTTTCGAGCCGAGGAGCCCGTTGAGGGCGTCCGACTGGATTTCGTTGGAGAACTCGCCGTTGCGGACCATGAGTTCGAGGTCGGCGGCGGACTTGCCCTGGATGGCGTTGAGGAACGCCTTGTTCTCGTCGGACTTCGGGTCGCGGGACTGTTGGTCCTGGACGGCCATGTAGTTGTCGAGGGACCGGGAGAAGCCGGAGAGGCTCTGCGCCAGGGCTCGCGCATTGCCTCCCGTCTGGGTCCGCTGGGGCTGGACGAAGGTGCTTCCGGGGGTCGGTGAGGGCCGGATGGGCTCCGGCCGGAGTTCGGGGACGGCAACGCCGGTCCCAAAGAGTCCGTTGTTCGTATTCGCTGGCATGGTTCTCCTTTTTGAGATGTCGCCGGGGACCTCAGACGGGGCCGGCGGGTAGGTCGAAGGGGGAGCTTGGCGGCATGAAAAAGCCCGCCGGGAGGTTTCCAAGCGGGCATAGGAAGGTGAGGTGGACGCCGTCGTGGTGCGCTGAGAGAATTCGTCCGCAGCGGCGTCCCTACATCGCTGAGAACAGATAGGCAGGGACGAAGGCCGGCGCGGACCGGGATGGGCGGCGGGCGGACCCTACATCCGTCGGTCCTAGACCGTGGCATAACGCCGAACCCGCCCTGTCGCCCCTTATGCGCAGCCCCAGATACGGCCAACGGCCTCCTCGTCGTCGTCTTCGGCGGCCGACGCCTCGCCATAGACCCTGAAGTCGTGGCCCATCGCCGAACACGCCTCGGTCTCCCTCAGCACGTCTTCACAGAGGAGCACAAAGTCACGGGCGCGATTGAGCTTCGCCGCGACCTGCCCGACCGAATTCTGACTCGACGCCATATCGGCGAGTGCCGCCATGAGGTTCGAACTCGCGGTCCAGGCGAGGTGCGTGAACCTGTCCCTCAGCTCATCCGTAATTGGGGCCTGAAGTGCCTTCTGCCGTGCGGCCATTCTGGCCTCTCTCGCGAGGTCTCTTTGGTGTTCCATTAAGTCGTCGTCTTCCTCTCTTGGGTTGCATCGACGGCGCCAAGGAGAGCAGACGGGATTCCACCTGTCAATGAAATATCAATGAAATCATATACTTGTTCCCTTGAGGGAACGCTTGCACCTATCGTGCTCGCGCAATTCCTTGTGCGATAGGGCATGAGGCAGTCGACTGCGCGAGTGGCGCGTTCCTCTGCCGGGAGACCCCGGCGCGGGGGCCTCCTTGATCCCCTCCGATCCGCCTGCCTTAGCGGCGAAACCATGCGGTCCAGAGATAGACCACGCCGGGACCGGAGAAGACGGCGCACATGAGAACGAAGAACCAGGCCTCAGGAGCGGGCATTACGCGGTCTCCCCGGCCTTGGTGGTGGCCGGCGCATCCCCGAGCACCCGATAGACGCTCGCTCGGGCAATCTTGAGCCGCTTGGCGATGTCGGACGCGCCTACGCCTTCGTCCTTAAGCCGCCTGATCTCCTCAGCATCGATCTTCGGCGGTCGACCGCGATAGACCCCCCGTGCCTTGGCAGCCGAAATTCCTTCCATCTGCCGCTCTCGGCGCAAGTTGGTCTCAAATTCAGCGAAGACACCGAGCATCTGAAGGAACGCCTTGCCGGCCGCGCTGGAGGTATCCACGGGCTGGTCGATCGCCTGGAGTGCGGCGCCCGTGGCCTGGAGCCCTTCGACGATTTTCAGAAGGTCCGCAAGGGACCGTGCGAGGCGGTCGATCTTGGTGACCACGAGGATGTCGCCCGGCCGCAGGAAAGACAGCACTGTGTCTAGCTCCTCGCGCCCCTTGGTGCTTGTCCCGCTCCTTTTCTCGCTACGGATGACATCACACCCCGCTTGCCGGAGAGCTTCCTCCTGAAGTCGACAGTCCTGGTCGGACGTGCTGACACGCGCATAGCCAATCTTGGTCACGGCTCTTTCCTGTCTCGTTTGGGTCTAGAGCCATTGACGATAATGCCTCGAAATCCGAAAGACAATCCAAAAAAGACATAAAGTACGTCTCGCCACGGCGTCCCGCTCGGGTTTACCTTCTGAGACACAATTAGGAATTCGACAATCGAGCCCTGAGGCTAAGCACGAAGTAGGCGGCGTCGGCCGTAGCTTTCTCGACGATTGCTCGACGCTGAAAGTCGTTCGCTGGTTTGCGGCCAGCGACCGAGACAAGCTTGTCAATGCATTCCCTAGCAACGATCGAACCGATCACAGCCGCGTCGGTCCGCCCATCGTCAAGTGCTTTGGTGTTGCGGTCGAGGCAGACGGCATACGTCAGCCATGCTCGATCCTTATCTAAATGGCCGGGGTGGCCGCTATGTCCTGAATTGCCGCCAGTGCAGCCTGAAAAAAGCGAGGCTGCAAGAGCTATGGATGAAGCACGTCGAAACATATTGCGATCCAAATGAGTGGCTGGAGTTTCAGCCGGATGGGCTCGGTGCGCTGGTAGTTCATGAGCAGGCGTGTTGTTATTCGCTGCCCAGCGGCACCCCCACGGGGGGATTTCTGGCCTTCCCGTTGTCGAGGGGCTGCCTCTCACATTTTTTGCTGATTTTTGGAATGTCTTGGCGATCAAGCCGCCCCGCAGGCGTCCCCCACCGCCTCCCGCCACAACCCCTCCACACCCGCAACCGACAACCCTCAAGGCCCTCTCGAAGGGCCTTTTTCATGCCCGCTTGAAAGGATTGCAGAATGACGAAGAACGCTCCCATCAACGCCACGGCCCTGTCCAACTTCGAGTTCGACGGCCACACCATCCGCGTCGTCGAGATCAGCGGCGAGCCGTGGTTCGTCGCGGCGGACAACTGCCGGGCTCTTGGCGTCTACGTCCGTTCCAACGGTTCGACCAACGTCAACGCTGCGACCACGAAGCTCGACAGCGAGGAGTCCATGAATATGAGCTACCGAGAGGCCAAGCGGATTGGCTTGCAGAGCACCGCCAGCCGTTCGCACGGCATCAAGCTCATCTCCGAGAGCGGCCTCTACAAGCTCATCATGCGCTCCGACAAGGCACTCGCGAAGCCCTTCTAAGATTGGGTGACGAAGGAGGTCCTGCCGGCGACCCGCAAGACTGGTGGCTATCTCCTCAACGAAGAGGCCCGCCAGACGGCCCACGCCGACACCCGCGAAGAGATGCCCCTACCGGAAGCTTTCGGGAAGCTCATGGAGAACATGGCCGAGGCGATAGGGTCCTTCCGCGTGGCCGTCGAGGAGGAAGCCGCATCACTTCCACCATGGCGCAATGAGATATGAGCGCTGTTCGGCGTGGTCGGTGAAGCCGAAATCGCAGTGATTGACGAACCACGAGAAGGGGCCTTGCCCGAGACGAACACCCATTCGTTGTGAGAGTTCAGAAATGCCTTTTGGACTGTCGAGCTGCTCCCCGATCTGTTCCATCAGGATAGAGGCCCGGTCCGCATGTCGCGTGTGCCATACTGACGTGCCTGCGAGCGAGATTAGCGACGTCGACACTACCCGGCCCTGGTGAACACCGTTTGCCGTCAGACCGTGCCTAAGCCACTGAACCTGCTTCCGGCTGCCCTGCGGCTCGCGGGGCGGTTCCACGCCATTGATGACGAGGCCCTGATCATAGCGAAATTCCGTCGCCACCTCATGAAGCATCCCGTCGTTCGGGCTGTTGTGGTCGAGAAGGGCGACGAACGTCACCTCGTGGCGGCGCACATGAACGGCGAGCCATTCTCGCGAGCCTCCGCGCCTTCTCCCCTTGGCGTCGGCTTGCTCCAGGTGGAGATGGTGGAGGTCATAGGCATTGAGCGCCATGTCCTTGTCCCCATGCTTCCCGTCGGCCCACGCGATGCCCCTTTTTCCATCGGGCCTTACGACGAACCCGAGCTTGATCCGCGTCGACAAATAGGTCTCCAGGTCGTCACCGCGTTCGAAGGCATCGACGAGGGGGCTGATCTTCGCCAATTGCTCCGACGTCGCCGGGCGTCGCCAGAACCCCCGCCAGAACAGGACGCGGCGAGGTCGCGGCGCGATATATCGATCTGCCCAATTCATATAGACGCAGAGCAGGGTCGGGAACGGCAGACTTTCAAGCTCCGCTCGTGCCTCCCGCTCTTGCGATGACTCGCAGGGGATGCCCGCAACTAGCAGCTTGCGGAGCGCCTCGATCCGTTTGGCGTTCGTGGTCGGAAGTTGGCTCACTTCGGGACCCCCTGCCGTGGCCCCTTGAAGCGTGAAAACTCGCAGGGCCATAAGTCGGAAAGACGAAGGCGCAGAGAACGCCCCTTCTCAACGAAGACGCGAACGAGCCCTTGCCGAATCGCTTTCCTTTCTGCGTCCATAGTCGCGAGTATCAGTCAGAGAAGCGCTTCCGCCTATGACGCCGCACGAGTTCATCAAGAAGTGGTCCAACTCCAAGCTGAAGGAGCGGTCGGCGGCGCAAGAGCATTTCCTCGATCTCTGCCGCATCCTAAATGAGCCGACGCCCGCCGAGGTCGATCCCTCCGGCGAGAGCTACGGCTTTGAGGTCGGTGCCACGACGACCACCGGCGGCCGGGGCTTCGCCGATGTCTTCAAGCGCGATCATTTCGGCTGGGAATACAAGGGCACCCATTCAAACCTCGACGCCGCCTTCGCGCAGCTCCAGCGCTACGCCGTCGCCCTCGACAATCCGCCGCTGCTCATCGTTTCCGACATCGGCACGACGATCCGTATTCACACCAATTGGACCAACTCGGTCTCCAAGAAGTACGTCATTCCGATCGTCGATCTGGAGGACGCCGAGAAACGCCAGTGGCTGAAATGGGCCTTCAGTGAGCCCGACCTCCTCCGCCCCAAGAAGACCCGGCAGGAGCTGACGGAAGAGGTCGCGGGAGAGTTTGCCGAGCTGGCGAAGTCGCTGCGCTCGCGCGGCCACAAGCCCGAAGAGGTGGCGCATTTCATCAACCGCCTCGTCTTCTGCATGTTCGCCGAGGACGTGAAGCTCCTCCCCGAGCGCATGTTCACGAAGATGATCGAACGCGCCCTCGACGACCCCGCCGAGTTCGAGGCCTTCGCCCGGACCCTTTTCCTCGCGATGAAGGACGGCGGCCGGGTGGGCTTCGAGAAGGTCGCCTGGTTCAATGGCGGGCTGTTCAACGACGATCTGGTCTTTGCGCTGACGAAGGACGAGCTGAAGATCATTCACCGCGCCGCCGTCCAGTATTGGGGCGACATCGATCCCTCGATCCTCGGCACCCTCTTCGAACGTGGTCTCGACCCGGACAAGCGCAGCCAACTCGGGGCGCACTATACCGACCGCGACAAGATCATGATGATCATCAATCCGGTCATCGTGGAGCCGCTGACGGAGGAATGGGAAGCGGCAAAGGGCGAGATCGTCGGGCTTCTCCTCAAAGCCGAGGAAGCCGAGATGAACGCGAAGGCGGCCGGCGGGCGGGCGAGTTCCTCCCGGCGAGGTCGCGCCACGACTGCCCGCAACGAGGCTCAAGCGGTCCTCGATCGATACCTCCAGCGGCTCGCCGATTACCGCGTCCTTGATCCCGCCTGCGGCTCCGGCAATTTCCTCTATCTCGCTTTGCGAGCCCTGAAAGACTTGGAGCACCGGGCGCAGGTGGAAGCCGAGGCGCTGGGATTGCCGAGACGGTTCCCCTCGATTGGGCCCGAGGTCGTCAAAGGTATCGAGATCAACCCTTACGCCGCCGAGCTTGCCCGGGTGTCTGTCTGGGTCGGCGAAATTCAGTGGATGTTGAAGAACGGTTTTGCAGCGTCAATGGAGCCAGTTCTAAAGCCCCTTGAGACAATCGAGTGCCGAGACGCGCTAATCGGTCCCGATGGCAGCGAAGCGGAATGGCCGAAGGCCGACGCCATCGTTGGCAATCCGCCATTCCTAGGGGATCGGTTGATGGTCGGACGGCTTGGCGAGGACGAATCCGAGGCGATCAGGACTGTCTTTGCTGGACGCCTGCCACGTAGCTCAGACCTTGTCTGCTATTGGTTCGAGAAGGCGAGCGCTGCGCTTGGAGCCCACCGGACGGACCGCTTCGGCTTTGTTGCCACGAATAGCATCAGGGGCGGATCGAACCGGAAGTCCATCGAGAAAGCCATGTCCATATGCCCACTTGCAACGGCGTGGTCCGACGAGGAATGGATGGTCGACGGGGCTGCCGTTCGCGTATCGCTGCTGTGCTTCGCTCGCGGCAACGCGCCCATTCTGTTGTTAAATGGGCGTGCAGTTGCAGTGATCAACGCGGACCTGACCGGCGACGGGATCGATCTTACAAAGGCGCTCAAACTTTCGAGCAATCGGGGAGTTTGCGTCCATGGGTCGAAGAAGATTGGCAGTTTTGACATCGATGGTGAAGAGGCCCGGCATCTACTTCAGAGCCCGGTGAACCCGAATGGGCGGCCGAACAGCGATGTCCTCGCCCCGTTGTGGAACGGTGCGGACATCGTCAGGCGACCGGGTGATCGTTGGATCATCGATTTTGGAATGGAAATGAAGGAGGCGGACGCCGCAGTCTTCGAGAGGCCCTTCGCTCTCGTCGTCGATCGCGTGAAACCTGACCGGTTGACAAACCGTAATCCAGTCTTGGTGGAAAACTGGTGGCTTCATGGCGGCCCCCGCCCTGCGATGCGGAATACCTTGCCCTTCCTGACGCGATCGATTGCTACGCCTGCACTAGCAAAGCACCGTCTTTTTGTCTTTGTCCCAAAACCAGTTCTAGCGGATTCGCAGTTGATGGTTGTTTTGAGGGACGACGATACGACATTCGGGATTCTGCATTCTTGGTTCCATGAGATTTGGTCTTTGCGCATGGGGACATCTCTCGAAGACCGCCCCCGCTATACTCCGACGACGACGTTCGAGACCTTCCCCTTCCCGGAAAGCCTCACCCCTGACGTCCCCACTGCCGCCTACGCCGACAACCCTCACGCTATCGCCATCGCGGCCGCCGCCGCCCGGCTGAATGAGCTTCGCGAGAACTGGCTCAATCCGCCCGATCTCGTTCGCCGAGAGCCTGAAGTGGTCCCTGGCTTCCCCGACCGCGTCCTTCCGGTCGATGACAAGGCCGCCGCGATCCTCAAGAAGCGGACGCTGACCAATCTCTATAACGACCGGCCGGCATGGCTCGACAATGTCCACAAGGCGCTCGACGCCGCCGTTGCTGCTGCCTACGGGTGGCCCGCTGATCTCTCCGACGACGAAATCCTCGCCCGCCTCTTCGCCCTCAATCAGGAGCGAGCGGCGGCGCAGAAGGGAGACTGATGGGCCGCTGACGAGCGCGAGGAGTGGGCCCTAAGCGACCCCCTCCGGCAACCGCACGGCCTCGACACAAGACCGCATTTGCGCCTCCGATGGCCCTCCCCGGTTATAGACGCCGAGTGTGATCCCATCGCGGCCCTCGGCGTGCCCCACGACCCAAGAGACGACGTGATGAGGCACTCCGGCCCGGATGGCATCCTCGACGAAGCGCCTTCGGAACGAATGGAAGTTGACCTTGGACCGGCGATGTCCCTCCCGCAGATCGGCAACGCCAATTGCCCGAATGAATCGGCCGAACTGTTTGCTGAGAGGATCGGAGAGGGACGCGCCCTTCCCCCGGACGTCAGAGAATAGACGCTCATCGGCCGCCTTGCCCTTGCAGCGCCTCGCGACGAGCGAAGCAAGACCTGAGTGAATGGGGAGGGTGCGGGCGGCAGCGTCGGTCTTGCCCTCGCGAATTCTGAAGAGCCCGTCTTGGCAGTCGCTCACAGTGAGTCGGCAAATTTCTTCGATCCGCATCCCAGACAGAGCGCCAACCCGCATGGCATCGTTGAGACGCTCCCGATCCTTGCCGCCGGCTTCGGAGATTCCTGCGAACAGCCGCCGCATTTCGTCGTCGCTGAATGGCCGTTCCGCTTCCTTGGCTTGCCCCGCGCGGGCCTTCTTCTGATTTGGAAACCGGAGACGATCCCAAGGGCTGTCTTCGAGATAGAAGCCGCGCTCGATCAGCCATCGCCAATAGACCCTGATGTTCGAGAACTTCGTCTCGGCGGTTTTCCGGTTCATCGGGAGGAGGACTTCCGCGAAGAAATCCGCAGCCTCTCGCCGCCCGACCTTGCGGACCGTCAGACGGCGCTTGGAGGCCCACGCGGCGAACAAGCCGATGTCTGCGCGGCGGCCTTGGAGGGTCTTGGGCTTCAAGTCGAGTTCGCCGAGATGGGTCTCCACGTGCTCCTCTACGGTGGTGCGGTTGTGCAGACGATCCAAGAAGCGGGCCTTCGCATCCTCGCCGTGCAATCGCGCAATGCCCTCGACCTCGTCATCCAGAACCTCGTGAGGACTGAGTGCGTCCTCTTCGCGTTCGACCCTTCGCCCTGCCTTTGCGGACCATGCGAGAGGGTCCGCATCATGCGCTTCGATTTCCGCCCGCCATTGATCGGCAATCTCTTCGATTCGCGCGACAGGCTTCGAGAATTTCCCGCTGCGGGCTTCGTCGAAGAGCCGGTCGGTCTCCCTTGCGATCTCGTCGCGGCGCCGCTTCGCGATCTTGGTGTCGGACGTCTCCAGGGGTCGGATGATCGCCGTCTTCCCGTCGAAATGATGCCGAAGCGCGGCGGGTATTTCACGGCGGAACTGGTATCTGTTGCCGCGTCGTTTGAGGTACCGTTCGCTGCTTGAAACCGCCATTCCGACCAATCGCTCCGACCAAAATTCATCTCTGAAGCGACTGTGATATAACGGAAACAAGGCGATATTGCAAAACGGCAGACAGTCCCTCTCTCACCGCCATAGTTTCAATAAAATCAATAGTCTGAGGCTAGATTTTTGGTCGCTCTATTTTTTGCCGTCAACTCCAAAAGGCCTGCCTTCGACGGCGACAATCTTGTGACCCGATAAATGTCCACGAAAGAGGGGGGAACTCGAACTCCAACTCCCGCGCTCTCTCTCTGTCTCTGCTTGTCTGCGCATGATTCTTTCAGAAAGCCGGTTCCCGGTTTTCGCGATCATGCTGTGAACGCGGCCCTCAGCCGCCGCCGCCGGCAGGCCTGCGCCCTTGCGCCGGCATGACGTCGCCCGACTGCCCGGCCGGATTGCCGAAGGGTACCGGCGGCGCCCCGGCCGCCGCCGCCTCGTCATGGGCGAGCGCCCAGTGGACGGATGGAAAGGCGATCTCGTCGAAGGGGATCTTATCGCGCGTGAACAGCTTCACGTCGAGGCTTTCCGGCCCGGCGGCAAAATGCGGCCGCCCCAGCGTCGCCCGGTAGATCAGCTGCACCTGGCTGATCCGTGGCACCGCATAGACGGCGAGCAGCCGCTCGATCACAAGGTCGGCCTCCGCCTCCTCCCGCGCCTCGCGCCGCGCGCCTTCCTCCGGCGTCTCGCCCAGTTCGAGATAGCCGGCGGGGATCGTCCAGAAGCCCCGGCGCGGCTCGATCGCCCGGCGGCAGAGCAGGATCCGCCTCTCGTGCCGCACCACCGAGCCGACGACGATCTTCGGATTTTCATAGGCGACGAAGCCGCACCTGTCGCAGATCCGGCGCGGGATGTCGTCGTCGTCCGGCGTGCGGAGGGAAAAGGACGGTTCGGCCATGGCCTATAGATGGTCGGAAAGCTTCATCCGGGAATGGAGGATGCGGACGACGAGAAGCCTTCCCGCCGCATCGAACCGGAAAATCACGTAATGGGATCTGACGAGCTTGCGCTTGTACCCCGGCCGGATCTGGTCGATCGGCTGCCCTCGGAGAAAGCCTGCCGCCAGATCATCGCATGTTTTCCTGATGCCGTCTGAATAGCGCCGCGCCTGTGCCGCGCCAAAAAGGCGGAGGCTCTGGCGGAAGACGTGGGCGATGTCGGCTTCGGCCTGCCGGGAATAGAGCGGCGCAGGAGCCAAGGCTCGGCTACCGCGCTCGGGGCGAGACCGCGGCAGCTTCCTCCGCCTCGATGCGCTCGTAGAGGGCGTCCCAGTCGAGCTCCCGGTAATCCCCGCTCGCCTCGCCCGCTTCGATCGCGGCGCGGATCCTCGCTTCCTCGTCGGCGCTCTGGCGCTCGAGCAGCGACAGGCCGGCCCGGACGACGGCGTCGGCGCTGGCGAAGTTGCCGGCCTCGACCTGGCCGTCGACGAAGCTCCGGAAATGCTCTCCGAGATCGAGCGTCTTGACCGAACTCATCGCCCTCTTCTCCTGTCACGTGGCAGCGTCGACAAAAGCTAGGCGCCGCCCGCCCGACGCGCAACAACGATCGCGCCGTCAGCTCGTCGCCGCCCGCGCCTTCGGTTCGCGCTTCAGCGCCTTCTCGACCGCCGGCATCAGGCCGGTCTCGATGGAATCCGGCGTGAACGGGCCGGTCTGCTTGTAGAGGATCTCGCCGTCGGGGGCGACGAGGAAGGTTTCCGGCACGCCGTAGACGCCCCAGTCGATGGTCGCCGCGCCCTTTTCGTCGACGCCGATCGCCGCATAGGGGTCGCCGAGGCTCTTCAGGAAGGCGAGGGCGTTTTCGGGCTTGTCCTTGTAGTTGATCGCAACGAGGCGGAAGCGCTTGTCCCTGGCAAGCTGCATCAAGAGCGGATGCTCCTCGCGGCAGGGCGCGCACCAGGAGGCGAAAACGTTGACCAGCACCGGCCGGCCGTCGCCGGGGCCGGAAAGATCGAGGCCGGGCGTCGGCGTGCCGTCGGCGAGCGTCGCCCCGGCAAGCGCCGGCAGCACCGTCATCGGCGCGGTCTTGCCGACGAGCACCGAGGGGATCTCCTTGGGGTCGTTGCCGGCGAGAAGCTGGTAGAGGAAGACGCCGGCAAGGCCGAGAAAGATCAGGAGCGGCAGCAGCACGACGAGACGCGGGCCGCCGCGGCGCGCGGCGGTCTTCGCGTCGGCATGCGGCGCGGGCCGCGCACCGTCGGCCGGCGCCGTCTCGAGCAGCGTCTCGTCGTTGCGAACGCTCATCGGCCGGACCCGCCTGCCGTCTCGCCCGCCGCCGAGCGCCGGCGCACGCCCTTGGCGTCGAGCGCCGCGAGGGCGCGGCGCTGGGCCCGCGCATCGAGGAAGATCCAGGCGAGGAGGCCGCAGATGGCGAGCGCCGAGATGCCGTAGGCGCTGGCGATGAAGGCGGAATATTCGGCTTGCAAGTCGTCCTCCCGATGGCTGCCGCCGGCCGGCTCAGGCGTCGGCGCGGCGGGCGGCGAGCCGCGACAGCGCCGCGACCCGGCGGCGCAGGATCTCGGTGCGCATCGCCGTCAGATGCAGGGCGAAGAACAGCACGGTGAAGCCGATCGCCGAGACGAGGAGCGGGGTCAGGTAGACGGCGGGCATCGCCGGCCCGTCCATGCGCATGACGCTCGCCGGCTGGTGCAGCGTGTTCCACCAGTCGACCGAGAACTTGATGATCGGAATGTTGACGAAGCCGACGAGGACGAGGATCGCCGCGGGTCTTGCCGCCTTGCCCGGCTCTTCCAGCGCGCGGGTCAGCGCGATCAGGCCGAGATACATCAGGAACAGGACGAAGACCGAGGTCAGCCGCGCGTCCCAGACCCACCACGTCCCCCACATCGGCCGGCCCCAGATCGAGCCGGTGATCAGCGCCAGCGCCGTGAACACCGCGCCGATCGGCGCCGCCGCCTTGATCGACACGTCGGCGAGCGGATGGCGCCAGACGAGGGTGCCGAGCGCCGAGACGCTCATCACCGTCCAGATCATCATGCAGAGCCAGGCGAAGGGCACGTGGATGAACATGATCTCCACCGTCGAGCCCTGCTGGTAGTCGGCCGGCGCCGTCAGGCCGAGCGACAGGCCGACGGCGATCGCGGCGAGGGCGACGGCGTAGAGCCACGGCTGCACCTTGCCCGACAGGTCGAGGAACCGCGTCGGATTGGCGAGGAGGCTGACGCGCGAGGGCTTGGCGCTGGCGGAAACGTCGGTCATGGGAACCGAATTTAGAGCCTCTCGAACGAAGCCGCAAACGACTTCTCGCGGCCCGCCATCACATCGTGATCATCCCTCCCGGCGCGTCGCGACGACGAACAGCCGCGGGAAGGGCAGGATCACCCGGCCGTCGGCGCGCGGCGGATAGGCCGCGGCGATCCGGGCGGTGTAGGCGGCAAGGAAGGCGGCCCGGTCCGCCTCGTCCAGCGGATCGAGGAAGGGGCGCAGCCCCGTCGCCCGGACCCATTCGACGATCGCCGGGGCGTCGGCGAGGACGTGGCAGTAGGTCGTTCGCCAGATGTCGATCGTGGCGGCGAGGGGGAGGAGGAGGTCGTAATAGGCCTCGACCGCAAGGATGCGGGCGCGGGCGCCGCCCGCTTCGCCGAGCCTTGCCGCAAAGCGCGGCTCGGCGGCGACCTCGCGCATCAGCCGGTGCGAGGGCTGATCGAGATTGTCCGGCATCTGGACGGCGAGGACGCCGCCGGCGGAAAGGCTCCGCATCAGCCGGGGAAACAGCGTTTCGTGATCGGGCAGCCATTGCAGCACGGCATTGGCGAAGAGGAGGTCGGCGGGCGGCTCGGCCCTGAACGCTGCGACGTCGCCGCGGGTGAAGCTGACGCCCGGCAGGCGCGCTTTGGCCTTTTCCAGCATGTCCGGCGAGGTGTCGACGCCCTCGACCGCCGCCTCGGGATAGCGCGCGGCGATCAGCTCGGTCGAATTGCCGGGCCCGCAGCCGAGATCGACGGCGCGGCCGAGGCGGGTCAGCGGCACCCGCGCCAGAAGCTCGGCGGCGGGGCGGGTGCGTTCGCCCGCAAAGCGGAGATAGAGGTCGGCGTTCCAGTCGGTCATGGCGGGGCCCGGTCGGATTGAGGTCGCCGGCTTGTAGCACCGATCGGTGCGGCAGGCTGCCGGTTCGGCCGCGCAACTGTTCGGGCGGCGAATCGACTGTCTGGCTGATTAATCCGAAATTCACCCTTTCGTCGTCATCCTGCAGCGGTTCGTCCCGCTTGTGACGGTCCGGCCGCCCGTCGCCGGCCCGCCCCTTGAATTGTCTGGCCTTTCAGCCTCTTGATAAGCTCGTGGTCCGATTCCGACATCTGTACCGCTTTGCCGAGACCGCGCAGCAAATGTCGGAATCGAAAGACCACGAGCCAAGATTATGATCCCGGTGGATTTTTCGAATTTGACATTTGATACGGCGCCTCACCCGATCGGCACTCGAATGTCAAATTCAATCCACTAGTTCGCGCGGCCGCGGAAGGGGCCCGGAGGAAAGCGTCGCATCTTGGCGAAGACGGAAAGCATATTCGACGATGTCGACGCCCTGCGGCGCTCCATCCTCGTCGCGCTCCTGATCTTCACGACGGCGTTCGGCGCGGCCTTTGCCGTCCTCAACTACTTCCACGCCAATTACGAGGCGATGGTCGGCGAGATCGCGATGGGAAGCTTCGCGCTGGTTCTCGTTCCGGTGATCCGCAGGACGCCGCATCTCGTGCGCTGGTCCTTCGTCTATCTCGTCCTCTTCGACTTGACGATGATGCTGATCCTCGCGACGCCGCAATCGGCGCCGTCGGTCTTCGCCTGGGTCCTCCTGATCCCGATCCTGTCGCACATGCTGCTCGGTCGCGCCCTCGGCGGCGGCGTCAGCGTCGTCTTCCTGGTGATCGCCTTCCTGATCTATTACGGGCGCTTTTCAGACAGCGCGCTCAACGGCAACCCGCGGGCGCTGCTCAACGTCGCGGGGGTGGCGCTGTGCATCTTCGGCTTTTCCTTCGTCTACGAGACCTCGCGCTCGCGGGCCGAGAATGCCCTGAAGCGCCAGGCCCTGAGCGACCCGCTGACCGGGCTCGGCAATCGCGCCTTCCTCGGACTGCGCTTTGCGGAAGAGAAGGCCCGGTGGGAGCGCCACGGCACGCCCTGTGCGATGCTCCTCCTCGACATCGACTTCTTCAAGAAGATCAACGATTCCCATGGCCATGAGGCCGGCGATACCGCGCTGAAGGCGATGTCCGCGCTGCTCGTCGAGAACCTCCGGCCGAACGACGACGTCGTCCGCTATGGCGGCGAGGAGTTCTGCCTTCTCCTGTCGCACGCCACGCCGCACGACGCGCGGCAGGCGGCGGAGAAGCTCCGCCGGCTGATCGCGACCTCGTCCTTCGAGGACGCCGGCAGGGCGCTGTCCTTCACCGCGAGCATCGGCGTCGCCACGCTTCCCGAGGACGGAACCGACCTGCAGGCCCTGCTCGGCGCAGCCGACAAGCGGCTTTATGCGGCGAAGGTGGCAGGCCGCAACCGGGTGGTGTGGGAGTGAGGCGCCGGGGAACGGAGCCGACAATCGCGCGTCATCGCCCAGCATTGATGCGGGCATTGGTGATCAATGAAGGCTGAAACGGAATTGATGAATCCGTTTGAGAATTGGTGGGCTTCCACACGCGCCAGCAAGCGCCGCTCAAATCCTCAAAACCCGGCCCATTTCGCAAAATCTTCCGGTGCAACATTGCTTCCGCACAGAACTGTCGCAACGGTTTGCCCGCGAAAGCGGTTCGGGTTCTCAAGAATGCTGGCGACACCCAAAGCAGCGGCAGGTTCAACCACCAGGCCACAGCATTTGTAAAGAAGCCTCATGGCCTCAACGATGCTCTTCTCCTCCACCAGAAGGGCGTCATCGACGATTTCCAGCATATCTGCCAAGACCTCGGGGATCGTATATCGTCCGGCTACACCGTCGGCAATTGTCCTGGGTGGTCCGGAGTCGACCACTTCACCAGCAAAATATGACCGCGTTAACGCGGGTGCATTCTGAGGTTGAACGGATAAGACTTTTGTGCGGGGGCTGTAGGATTTCAGCGCAAGGCCGATGCCCGTTGCCATCGCGCCCGCGCCAAGTGAAATCAAGATTGAATCGAATATGAATGGTAATTTCGCAAGTTCCAGGCCGATTGTCCCTGCACCTTCGCAAGTATCAATGTTCTTGCTGTCTTCGACCAGGAACGCACCGGTTTCTCTGGAATGTGCAATAGCAGCTTCAAGAGCTTCCTCGATCTGCCCTTCCACTAAGATAACCGTTGCACCCAGCGCCTTCATCCGCTGAATCTTCAACGGGTTGGCGGCTGCCGACGCAGCGACCGTGACCTCGAAGCCTCGCTTCTTTCCGCAATATGCAAGGGCTTGGCCAAGATTTCCCGCGCTTGCACACACCACGGATTTCGGTCCGTCATTCGCGCCAAGCCGAGCCAGCACCGTCTCCGTTCCGCGACCTTTGAAACATCGAATCGGGTTCAATGTTTCCACCTTCAAAATAACGCGGCATCCCAACGCATTGCTGAGATGAGGGCAAGAATATTGCGGCGTATTCAAAAAAACCTGGTCGATTATCCGATATGATTCTTCAATTCTGCTGAGGCTCAGTCTTGTCATAAGCCCACCCTGCGTCGAGTCGCCAAACCCCAGCTTTCGAAGCGGTTCCACGCCGGATTTCCGCAAGGCCGTGAAGGAGGCGTTTTGCGGGCGCTGCAGAGGACGACAGGCTCTGGTGTCATGGGTTTAAGATCAGGGCCTCCGACATGAAGATGCAGTGCGGTCGATGATGGAGAGGTGGGAGAGCGTCTCCTTCCTCGTGTTCGGTGTCCGAAGCCGACCATCCGCATATCACCCGTCCCGGCCCTTCGAACCCTCGTTTTGCAACACTATCATGGTATTCCGTTTCACGCCGCCGATGCGCCGGGATGGCGTCATACGCCGAGCGTCGTCTGCCTCTTCAATCCCCACCCCCCTTCAACGCAGCCCCAGCAGCGATCGGCCCCAGCGCCCCGAAGAACAGTGTCAGCGCGCATAAGATCATGAAGGGAGGGAGAAACGGGTCCGGCTCGTTGACCGCGGCATAGGTCGCCGAGACGCCGAAGATCAGCACCGGAATCGCAAGCGGCAGCACCAGCACCGAGACCAGCAGGCCGCCGCGGGGCAGCGCCACGGCGACGGCGGCGCCGACGGCGCCGATGAAGACGATGGCCGGCGTGCCGACGAAGAGCGTCGCCATCACCGCGAAGAGCGCGGCGGGCTCGAGCGCCAGGAACAGGCCGAGGACCGGCGAGGCGAGGACCAGCGGCAGGCACGAGGCGGCCCACAAGGCGAGGCATTTCGCCAGGACGACGAGCGGCATCGGCAGCGGCCCGGCGATCAGAAGATCGAGCGTGCCGTCCTCCCGGTCGGCCTGGAACAGCCGGTCGAGGGTGAGCAGCGTCGACAAGAGCGCGCCGATCCACAGGATCGCCGGGCCGATGCGCGACAGGAGATTGAGGTCCGGCCCGACGCCGAAGGGGATCGTCGCGATGACCGCGAGGAAGAAGATGACGCCGGTGGTCGCCCCGCCGCCGCCGGAAAAGGCAAGGCGCAGGTCGCGGAGGAAAAGGGCGGTCACAGCCAGCCCTCGGCTTCGGCGAGGGCGGCGTCGTCGATGGCGGGCGCGACGGGGCCGTTCGAGCCTGGACCGTCGTCGCGCCCGGCAGGTGGGGTGATGTGGAGCGTCTGCGCCGCTTCGAGCCCGAGCGGATGGTGGGTGGCGGCGATCGCGATGCCGCCGCGGGCGAGATGCCCGGCGACGAGGCCGGCAAAAAGCGCCTGCGAGGCGAGGTCGAGCGCCGAGGTCGGCTCGTCGAGGATCCAGACCGGCCTGCGGGCGACGAGCAGGCGGGCGAGGCTCGCCCGGCGCTGCTGGCCGGCGGAGAGATAGGCGAAGGGAATGTCGGAAAGGCCGGGCAGGCCGACGGCGGCCAGCGCCTCCGCCGGCGCCAGCGGCCCCGCCCCCTCGGCCGCTTCGCCCGTCCGCAGAGGGCCGGCGCCGAGATAGCCCGCCCAGAAGGCGAGGTTCTCGCCGACGCCGAGCGCCGCCTTCATGCCGTGGCGGTGGCCGACATAGTGGGAGGCGTCGGCGAGCCGCGCCGCCGCTTCGCCGTCCGCCGCCGTCAGGCCTTCGAGGCGGACGCCTCCCGATATCGGCGGCAAAAGGCCGGCGAGTGTGCGCAGCAGCGTCGACTTGCCGGCGCCGTTCGGCCCGGTGACGACGAGCGCCTCGCCGCTTGCGACGGCGAGGTCGAACGGCCCGGCGACGGCGACGGCGCCGCGCCCGACGACGAGGCCCTGAAGGGCGATCCGCGGCCGGATCACGCGGCCGCACCCTCGATGGCCGCCGCCGGACGGACCGCTGCCGGACGGGCCGGCGCCGCCCGTCTTGCGCCGATTTTGCAGCGTGTCATATTTTCTCGCCTCGGTCGCCCTCGGGCCTTTATAGCCATTACAAACTTGCCTATAACGCCCGCAGCCACTCCAGCGACCGGCGTGGAAACATCAAGCGCCGATCTCATGGCGCCCGCACGGCACCGACGGGCGTCAGGGCGGACAGCGGAAATGGTCGCACCCGCATCTTCGAGCGCGCTCTTCCGCGGCGCATGAAGGCCGTTCGCCCTTCGGACTATTTCATCGGTTCGAGAAGGAATGTGAGCCTCGTGAGCAATCATCCAGATAGTTTCAAAGCCCGGAAGACGCTGTCCGTCAACGGCAAGGACTACGTCTATTTCGACCTCAAGGAAGCCGAGAGGAACGGTCTGACCGGCGCGTCGCGCCTGCCCTTCTCGATGAAGGTCGTGCTGGAGAACCTTCTGCGCAACGAGGACGGGCGCACGGTCACGGCCGACGACGTCAGAGCCGTCGCCAAGTGGCTCGACGACCGGGGCAAGGCCGGCTACGAGATCGCCTACCGCCCGGCGCGCGTTCTGATGCAGGACTTCACCGGCGTTCCGGCGGTGGTCGATCTCGCCGCCATGCGCGACGCGACGGAAAATCTCGGCGCCGACCCGAAGAAGGTCAATCCGCTGGTGCCGGTCGATCTCGTCATCGACCATTCGGTGATGGTCGACTATTTCGCCTCCCCCGACGCCTTCACCAAGAACGTCGACGCCGAATACGGCCGCAACAAGGAGCGCTACACCTTCCTGCGCTGGGGCCAGGAGGCGTTCCGCAACTTCCGGGTCGTGCCTCCGGGCACCGGCATCTGCCACCAGGTCAATCTCGAATATCTCGCCCAGACCGTCTGGACCCGCGATGAGAACGGCGAGACCGTCGCCTATCCCGACACCCTCGTCGGCACCGATTCGCACACGACGATGGTCAACGGCCTCTCCGTTCTCGGCTGGGGCGTCGGCGGCATCGAGGCCGAGGCGGCGATGCTCGGCCAGCCGATCTCGATGATGATTCCCGAGGTCATCGGCTTCAAGATGACCGGCAAGCTGCCGGAGGGGACGACCGCCACCGACCTCGTCCTCACCGTCACCGAGATGCTGCGCAAGAAGAAGGTCGTCGGCAAGTTCGTCGAGTTCTTCGGCCCGGGACTGTCGAACCTCACCCTCGAGGACCAGGCGACGATCGGCAACATGGCGCCGGAATACGGCGCGACCTGCGGCTTCTTCCCGATCGACAAGGACACGATCGCCTATCTCGAGGCGACCGGCCGCGACAAGGACCGCATCGCGCTGGTCGAGGCCTATGCCAAGGCGCAAGGCATGTACCGCCAGGACGGCACCGAGGATCCGGTCTTCACCGACACGCTCGAACTCGATCTTGCCACCGTCGTTCCCTCGCTCGCCGGGCCGAAGCGCCCGCAGGACCGCGTCGCGCTGACTGACGCCGCGCGGCAGTTCGCGACCGCGCTCACCGAGATCAAGGGCGGCCGCAAGAAGAGCGAGACGCCGCAGTCCGAGGGCGATTCGCGCTACATGGACGAAGGCGCCGTTCCGCCCAAGGAGACGCCGGAGACGGTGCGCCATCCGGTCGAGGGCGCCGAGCACGGCCTTGCCGACGGCGACGTCGTCATCGCGGCGATCACCTCCTGCACCAACACCTCGAACCCGAACGTTCTCGTCGCGGCCGGCCTCGTCGCCCGCAAGGCGCATGCGCTCGGCCTGAAGGTGAAGCCCTGGGTGAAGACCTCGCTGGCGCCGGGCTCGCAGGTGGTCACCGAATATCTGAAGAAGGCCGACCTCCAGAAGGATCTGGACGCGATGGGCTTCAACCTCGTCGGCTACGGATGCACCACCTGCATCGGCAATTCCGGGCCGCTGCCGGAGCCGATCTCCGAGGCGATCAACGACAACGACCTCGTCGCCTGCTCGGTGCTCTCCGGCAACCGCAACTTCGAGGGCCGCGTCAATCCGGACGTCCGGGCGAACTATCTCGCCTCGCCGCCGCTCGTCGTCGCCTATGCCATCGCCGGCTCGATGTTCGTCGACGTCACCACCGAGCCGCTCGGCAAGGACAAGGACGGCAACGACGTCTTCCTCAAGGACATCTGGCCGACCACCCAGGAGATCGCCGCGATCGTCCGCGAGACCGTCACCCGCGAGATGTTCGAGACGCGCTATGCCGACGTCTTCAAGGGCGACGAGCACTGGCAGAAGATCGAGGTCTCGGGCGGCCTGACCTATGACTGGGACGACCGCTCCACCTATGTGCAGAACCCGCCCTATTTCGAGGGGATGGACGCCGAGCCGGCGCCGGTCACCGACATCGAGGGCGCGCGCATCCTCGGCCTGTTCGGCGATTCGATCACCACCGACCACATCTCGCCGGCCGGCTCGATCAAGAAGGACGGCCCGGCGGGCGACTATCTGGTGTCGCACCAGGTCCGCCCGGTCGACTTCAACTCCTACGGCGCGCGGCGCGGCAACCACCAGGTGATGATGCGGGGCACCTTCGCCAACATCCGCATCAAGAACCAGATGGTGCCGGGAATCGAGGGCGGCGTCACCAGGCACTATCCCGACGGCGCCGAGATGCCGATCTACGACGCGGCCATGATGTACCGCGACGAGGGCGTGCCGCTCGTCGTCTTCGCCGGCAAGGAATACGGCACCGGCTCGTCGCGCGACTGGGCGGCGAAGGGCACCGTGCTCCTCGGCGTCAAGGCGGTGATCGCCGAGAGCTTCGAGCGCATCCACCGCTCCAACCTCGTCGGCATGGGCGTCGTGCCCTTCGTCTTCGCGGAGGAAGGCACGTCCTGGTCCTCGCTCGGCCTCAAGGGCGACGAGAAGGTGACCATCGAGGGCCTCACCGAGGTGAAGCCGCGCCAGGAGATGGAGGCGAAGATCGAGAAGGCCGACGGCTCGACCGAGACGGTCAGGCTGAAGGTGCGGATCGATACGCTCGACGAGCTCGAATACTACAAGAACGGCGGCATCCTGCAGTACGTGCTGCGCCGGCTCGCCGCCTGAGACTGCTTGACGAGGGAAGGGGCCGCGCGGCCAGGCTGCCGCGCGGCCCCTTCCTTTAGTCCGGGCCCCGCGGCCCGGAGCCGGGGGGAGGGGCAGACGGAGCCGTTCGTTTGCCTTATGGTTCGCGAGCGCGCCTTTCACCCGCAATTGACTGGCCCGTGTGACGGTCGATCCCTTAGGGTCCGCCGCGACAAGGGCCCCCTGCAATGCCATTCCGCCGAGCCGCCATGACCAGCCTTCAACACCGACCCGGGTGCGACCGCCGTTTTCGGCGGCCGGGAGCTTCCGCGAGACGGAGCGCCGCAGACGGCCGATGCGCTCCGGCTCGGGCGGACCGGTGCTGATGCGGGTTCTTCCTGCCTGCCGCCTCGTCCGCAAGGCGGCTGCCCCGCTCTTTCTTCTCGTGGTTCTCGCGCTGCCTGCCCACGGCTGGTGTGCCGAACGGATCAAGAGCCAGATCACCCACGTGCTCGAGCTGTTCACCAGCCAGGGCTGCTCCTCCTGTCCGCCGGCGGACGATCTCCTCGCCCGCTTCGCCGACGCGCCGCACGTCCTGGCGCTCTCCTATCACGTCGACTACTGGGACTATATCGGCTGGCGCGACACCTTCGGGTCCGGCCACAACAGCGAGCGCCAGCGCGCCTATGCGCGCAGCTTCGCCAACAAGATGATCTACACGCCGCAGTTGGTGATCAACGGCCTCTACGACGTCGTCGGCTCGCATGCGGAAAAGATCCGCCGGCTGATGGCGAAGTCCAGCCTGCCGGCCGCGACGACGCCGATCAGCCTCGGGGTGAAGCGCGTCGGCGACAGCATCCACATCACCGCCAGCGGCATCCGCACCGCGCCGGGCGAGCCGAAGCCGATGCTGGTGCTCGTCAGCTTCGCCGACCGTGCCGAGGTTTCGATCGAGCGCGGCGAGAACCGCGGACGCACGCTGGCGACCACCCATCCGGTCAGGAGCTGGCAGCTGATGGGCATGGTCGGCGAGGACGGCATGGCGGTCGACATGCCGCTGTCCTCGGTCATGCCGGACGGCGAGGAGACCTATGGCTGCGCCGTGCTGGTGCAGGCCGTGCGCCCGGACGGCAGTCCCGGCGCCATCCTCGCGGCGACGCAGATGGAAGTCGATCCGGACTGATCCGGCCGGCTCAGACCCCGCCCGGCAAAATCCGGTCTGGCGGCCGGTGGCCGTCCATCAGGGTGCGGATGTTGATGATCACCTTCTCGCCCATCTCGATCCGGCCCTCGATCGTCGCCGAGCCCATGTGCGGCAAGAGCACGACGCGGTTCTCCTCGGCCAGCCGCAGCAGCTTCTTGGAGACCTGCGGTTCCTCCTCGAAGACGTCGAGCCCGGCGCCGGCGATCTTCTCGGCCTCGATCGCGGCGACCAGCGCCTTTTCGTCGATGATTTCGCCGCGCGCGGTGTTGACGACGAAGGCGTGCGGCTGGACGAGGGCGAGGCGCCGCGCCGAGATCAGGTGGTAGGTCGCCGGCGTGTAGGGGCAGTTGATCGAGACGATGTCCATGCGGGCGAGCATCTGGTCGAGGCTCTGCCAGTAGGTGGCCTCGAGCTCGCTCTCGGTCTTCGGGCTGACGCGGCGGCGGTTGTGGTAGTGGATCTCAAGGCCGAAGGCGCGCGCCCGCCGCGCCACCGCCGTGCCGATGCGGCCCATGCCGACGATGCCGAGCTTCTTGCCCCAGATCCGTCGGCCGAGCATCCAGGTCGGCGACCAGCCGGGCCAGCGCCCGCCGGCGACGAGCCGCGTTCCGCCCTCCACCAGCCGGCGCGGCACCGCGAGGATCAGCGCCATGGTCATGTCGGCGGTGTCCTCGTTGAGGACGTTCGGCGTGTTGGTGACGTAGAGATTGCGGGCATGCGCCGTCTCGATGTCGATGTTGTCGACGCCGTTGCCGTAGTTGGCGATGAGCTTCAGCCGCTCGCCGGCCTGTTCGATCACCGCGCGGTCGATCCGGTCGGTCACCGTGGGCACCACGACGTCCGCCTCGCGCAGCGCGGCGACGAGTTCGGGCTGCGTCATCGGCCGGTCCGTCTCGTTGAGACGCGTGTCGAACAGCTCGCACATGCGGCTCTCGACCGGCTGCGGCAGCTTGCGGGTGAGGATCACGAGGGGCCTTCTGCGCTCGTCCATCAACCGCCTTTCCCGATGACTCTCAAGACCTTGTTAACCGAAACGGCCGATTATCCGGATCGACGCCGATGCTCACCAGTAGCAGCCGGGCGCCGCGAAAAAAAGTTCCGCGGGGCCCGTCGCCGCCCATTCGCCGCCGGCATCGGCCAGCGGCCGGGGCAAGCTGTGGCGCTTCGGCCGCGTCAAGGAGTGAGATGTCATGCCGCCCGCCGTTCGTTTCGCCCCGATGCACCGTCTGCCGGCCGCCCTCGCGGCCCTCGTCCTGGCGATCGGGCTCGCGCCGTCGCCGGCCGTCTCTGTCGAGCTCGGCCCGGTCTCGAAGCTGCCGCTGCCCCGCTATGTCAGCCTCAAGTCCGCGCGGGTCAACGCCCGGATCGGTCCGGGCCGCGACTATCCGGTGGTCTGGCTCTATCTGAAGCCGGGCCTTCCCGTCGAGATCATCCAGGAATTCGGCCTGTGGCGCCGGATCCGCGATTCCGAGGGCTCGGAAGGCTGGGTCTATCACTCGCTGCTCTCCGGCGAGCGCACCTCCATCGCCGCGCCATGGCTGAAGGGCAAGGCGACGATGGTCGACGTCCATGTAAGCCCGGCGCTCGACGCGCCGCTGGTCGCCCGGCTCGAGCCAGGCGTCGTCTCCAGGGTCAAGGAATGCGCCACCGGCTGGTGCGAGGTCACCACCTCGGACCGCGAAGGTTTCGTGCGCCAGGAAGACATCTGGGGCGTCTATCCGAACGAAAGCTTCGACTGACCTGATTGCGCCGGCCCGGCGGTGGCATCGCCGAAGGCCGGCCCCCCCGAAGACGTCCTCGACGCTTCGGCGGTAGCGGGGAGGGCGGCGGCCGCTACGCCTTCTTCTCCGCCTGCGGCGCCACGCGGAGCCCGAGCTCGCGCAGCTGCGCCGGCGAGGCTTCGGCCGGGGCGCCCATCAGGAGGTCGAAGGCCTGCTGGTTCATCGGGAACAGCGCGATCTCGCGGAGGTTCTTCGCCCCGCAGAGCAGCATGACGATGCGGTCGATGCCGGCCGCCATGCCGCCATGCGGCGGGGCGCCGTACTGGAAGGCGCGATAGAGGCCGCCGAAGCGCTCCTCGACGTCGGCGCGCGAATAGCCGGCGAGTTCGAAGGCCTTGACCATCGTCTCGGGCAGCTGGTTGCGGATGCCTCCGGAGGCGATCTCGTAGCCGTTGCAGACGACGTCGTACTGGAACGCCTTGATCGACAGGGGCTCCTCGCTCTCCAGCGCCTCGATGCCGCCCTGCGGCATCGAGAACGGATTGTGGGCGAAGTCGATCCTCTTCTCGTCCTCGTCATATTCGTAGAACGGAAAGTCGACGATCCAGGCGAGCTCGTAGCGGTCGCGGTCGACGAGGTTGAGCTCCTCGCCGACGCGGGTGCGGGCGGCGCCTGCAAACTGCACGAACTTCTCCGGCCGACCGGCGACGAAGAAGCAGGCGTCGCCTGCCGCGAGGCCGAGCTGGGTGCGCACCGCCTCCGTGCGCTCCTCGCCGATGTTCTTGGCGAGCGGTCCGGCGCCGGAGACCGCGCCGTTCTCCTCGCGCCAGAAGATGTAGCCGAGGCCCGGCTGGCCCTCGCCCTGCGCCCAGGAGTTCATCCGGTCGCAGAAGGCTCTGGAGCCGCCGGTCTTCGCCGGGATCGCCCAGACCTCGACCTTGTCGTCGTTGGCGATCATGTTCGCGAAGACCTTGAAGCCCGAGCCGGCGAAATGCCGGGTCACCGCCTGCATCTCGATCGGGTTGCGGAGGTCCGGCTTGTCGGAGCCGTATTTCTTCATGGATTCGGCATACGGGATGCGCCGGAAGGTCTCGGTGACCTTCTTGTCGCCGGCGAACGCCTTGAAGACGTCGCGGATGACCGGCTCCATGGTCTGGAAGATGTCTTCCTGCTCGACGAAGCTCATCTCGACGTCGAGCTGGTAGAACTCGCCGTAGAAGCGGTCGGCGCGCGGGTCCTCGTCGCGAAAGCACGGCGCGATCTGGAAATAGCGGTCGAAACCCGACATCATCAGCAGCTGCTTGTACTGCTGCGGCGCCTGCGGCAGGGCGTAGAACATGCCGTTGTGCAGCCGCGACGGCACGAGGAAGTCGCGTGCGCCCTCGGGGCTGGAGGCGGTGAGGATCGGCGTCTGGAACTCGGTGAAGCCGGTCTCCTGCATCAGCGAGCGGATCTTCGCGATGATCTCGGTCCGCCGCATGATGTTCTTGTGCAGCGTCTCGCGGCGAAGATCGAGGAACCGGTATTTCAGGCGGATGTCCTCGGGATAGTCCGGCTCGCCGAAGACCGGCAGCGGCAGTTCCTTGGCGGGCGACAGCACCTCGATCTCGCGGGCGAAGACCTCGATCTCGCCGGTCGGCAGCTTGGGGTTCACGGTCTCGGGCGAACGCGCCTTCACCGCGCCGTCGATGCGGATCACCCACTCGCCGCGCACCGTCTCGGCGGTCGAAAAGGCCGGCGAATCCGGATCGACGACGATCTGCGTCAGTCCGTAATGGTCGCGAAGGTCGATGAACAGGAGGCCGCCATGGTCGCGGATGCGGTGCGCCCAGCCGGACAGGCGCACGGCCTCGCCGACATTCGCCCTGGACAGGTCGGCGCAGCGGTGGGTGCGGTAGCGGTGCATGGCTCGTCTCGTCGCGTTTCATGGCGCGGCGCCTCGCCCCTCGGGGCGAAAGCGGGCGAAAATCTCGTGGAATCGGTGGCGGAAAAGCACATGACCGCCTCGCGATGTCAAGGCCGACGGGGCGCCTGCGGGGGACGGGCGGAGCGACGCGCCGGAAGGCGCCGGGAGAGCATCGGCGCCGATCGGCGGAACCGCGGTCGCGGCGAAATGCGCGGGCTTGGGGCAGCCGCAATTTGGCAGGCAGCGCGCGCGCCCTTATAGAGAGCCGATGTGGCTGCCGATACATCTGCTTCTGCGCACGGCCTATTGGGTGCGCCGCCCGCCCGACAGGCGATGGCTGATCGCCGCCGGCGCCGCGGTCGCCCTGTGTGCCGCGGTCGCCATCGTCGAGAACACCGTCGGCTGGCCCGACTGGGCGAAGACGCAGCGCGTGCCGCGCAACGCCGTCCACCTGATGCGGTGACGCCGCCGCGGCCGCTTCCCGGCGCATCGGGGCGGTGCCGGGGGTGCCGGGGGAGGGCGCAGCGGGCGGCCATTCGCCGCGTCGCCCTTCCGGGCTTTCGCCGGGAGGTTTCTTCGGGCTAAAGAAGAATCATGCATCTCATCACGACGACGGCGGCTCTCGCCGAGCTCTGCCACCGCTTCGCAAATTCTCCGTTCATCACGGTCGATACGGAATTCATCCGCGAGACGACCTTCTGGCCGGAACTCTGCCTCATCCAGATGGCTTCGCCGGACGAGGGGGTGATCGTCGATCCGCTCGCCCCCGGCATCGATCTGTCGCCGCTGTTCGAACTGATGTCGGACGCCTCGGTGCTGAAGGTCTTCCACGCCGCCCGGCAGGACATCGAGATCCTCTACAAGCTTTCCGGCCGGGTGCCCGAACCGCTGTTCGACACGCAGATCGCCGCGATGGTCTGCGGCTTCGGCGAATCCATCGCCTACGACCAGCTCGTCGCCCGGCTGACCGACGCCCGGATCGACAAGACCTCGCGCTTCACCGACTGGCGCCGGCGCCCGCTCACCGACAAGCAACTCGCCTATGCGCTTGCCGACGTGACGCATCTGCGCGACGTCTTCGAGGCGCTGCGTGCGAGGATCGAGGCGAGCGGGCGCGGCGAATGGCTCGCCGAGGAAATGGCGCTGCTCGCCAATCCCGAGACCTACGACCTCCACCCCGACGAGGCCTGGACGCGGCTGAAGATGCGGGTGCGCAAGCCGATCGAGCTGCAGATCCTCAAGGAGGTCGCGGCCTGGCGCGAGCGCGAGGCGCGCGACAGCGACAGGCCGCGCGGGCGCATCCTGAAGGACGAGGCGATCTACGAGATCGCCCAGCAGCAGCCCCGGGACGAGGCGGCGCTGTCGCGGCTGCGCGCGCTGTCGAAGGGTTTCGAGCGCAGCGCCAGTGGCCGCGACCTCTTGGCGGCGGTCAACCGGGCCTTCGCGGTGCCCAAGGCGGACCTGCCGCCGGTGCCGCGGCCGGAGCCGCTTCCCGAGGGCACGGCTGCGGCGGTCGAGTTCCTGAAGGTGCTTCTGAAGATCGTCGTCGAGGAGGAGGGGGTGGCGGCCAAGCTCATCGCCTCGTCCGCCGATCTCGAACGCCTCGCCTCGAAGGGCGAGGCGGCCGACATCCCGGCGCTTTCCGGCTGGCGGCTGGAGCTGTTCGGGCGGCGCGCCCTCGATCTACTCGCCGGCAAGGCCGGGCTGATCTACCGCAACCGCCGGGTCGAGCTCTTCTCCGTCGCCTGAAGGCGCGGGGCGGCGGCCGATCGCGACCGGGAAAGACTTGCTGTTCCCCGGTGTCGGCCGGCCTCGTCCCGGGGCGAAGCCGGAGCCGCCCCGGCGAGGTCCGCGACCGGCGGCCATGCTCGAGTTTGCGGGCTCGCGCCGGGTCTGCCGGCCTCCTCACGAATTGCAATGCTGCAACGCAAAATGTGAGCGTGGCAAATCCCGCCGCCCCATGCTAGCGTGATCGGAGTGCTCATTGCATGCGTCGCGGCGGCCGGTCGGATCAAGTATTGATCTTCTCGCCGTTCTTCTCCAAAGATTCGCCGCAAAGGCGGCGTTTGACGAGCGTCATCTGATTTGAAGCCGTCATGTTCCCGAGCGTAAGGACGAGTAGCGCAGGTATGTGGCGGTCTTGCATCAGTCGAGTGAATTCCGTGCCGCTCCGTGGGGATCAGGGGCTGCGGGGGAGATGCCGGGTAGACAGTTCGGCTATCGCGGTCGTAACGGGATGCGTCCGGTCGGGCCGCAATCCGATTGCGGGAAGCTAGGGGGCGCTACGCAGAATGGCGACGAAACGCATCCTGTTCATTGGCGCTCCTTTCGGCCAGTTTTTCCGGGAACTCGCAGAGGCGCTCGAGGCACAGGGTGCGGAGGTGTTCCGCGTCGTTCTCGACGGCGGTGACTGGGCCGAGACTCCCGCTCGCAACCGCATCATGCTGAACCGTTCGATGAGCTGGGCGCGCTTCCTGCGCGAGGTCATCGCCACGCGCCGCATCCAGACGGTCGTCACATACAACGATACGCTGCCGCGCAACCGCATCGCCCTGACCATCGCCAAGCGTCTCGGCCTGACCCGGCTGGTGCTGGAGAACGGCTATCTGAGGCCGCACCACGTCACGCTGGCGCAGAACGGCGTCAACGGCAACTCGGAGCTGAGCTGCGACCCCGAAGTCATCGCCGGAACGCCCGAGCCGAAGAAGAAGTGCCGCGAGTTCCCGGTCCACATGCGCCCGCACGTGACCAACACGATGGGCCATTTCTTCTGGAGCATCCTGCTCAAGCCGGTCCTCCCCTATAATTCGCATTATTACGGGGATTCGATCGCCCGGCAGGGGATCGGCTATTTCGGCGAATATTCCTGGCGCCTGCGGCACGACGAGACGGCGAAGCTTGCCACCATCGACGCCCACAAGGCGACGTCGGGCAACCGCGTCTACCTCGTCCTGATGCAGAAGCCGGGCGACGGCCAGATCCGCTACCACTCGCCCTTCGGCACCAATCTCCGCTTCCTCGAGGAGGTGCTGACCTCCTTCGCCGAGCATGCGCCGCAGGATGCCTTCCTGGTCGTGAAGCAGCATCCGCTCGACTACGGGATCGAGCGTCTGCAGGAGACCTTCGAGGCGCTGGCCGCAAAGCTCGATCTGACCGGCCGGGCGGTCTATATGCGCAAGGCCGGCATCGCCGGTCTGATGGATCGCACGGACTGCCTGGTGACGATCAATTCCACCGGCGGCCTGCAGGCGGTGATGAACGGCATTCCGGTGAAGTGCCTCGGCAAGGCCGTCTACGACGTCGCGGGCCTCACCTTCCAGGGCTCGCTCGCCGAATTCTGGTCGAACCCGCCGAAGCCCGATCCGCGGATGGTGCGTGCCTATCGCAACTATCTCTTGTCGACCTGCCAGCTCAACGGCGGTTTCCACACGCCGGAGGCCCGTTCGATCCTGGTTCCGGCCCTGTCCCGCCGGATGCTCGAACTGACGACGCCGGTCATCTCGCCGCGCCCGGCGCTCGCCGGCGTGCCGGCTCAGATGGAAGACGACTTCTTCGCCCACGAAGGCCTGGTGCCGGCCGAATAACGCGCCGCCGTGCAGCGCCCGGCGGCAGGATGATGAGCGACGCGCATCATCTCTCGCGTCGGGACACCGCCTCGGATCGCTCCACGAGCGTCGCCCCGAAACCGCGGCGGCACGGCGCCTTCACGCAATGGGAAGGCGTCCTGCCGGAGAGCGACCAGCCGCGCCGGCGTCGTGCCGAAAATCGGGTTCGATCTTCGGCACGAACGATACGTCCAATCACAATCCGGGAGCGTCCGGCATCCCGCAGGACGCAGGGCGCTCCCGATGCCTCAGCCCCGCGCTGAGCCGAGCAGCGCCGCAACGGGCGGAAGGTCGGCGAGGCGCGTCTGCGGCCGCGGTCCGATCTGCCGGATGATGTGGCTCGCGGCGAGATTGCCGAGCCGGGCGGAAGTCTCGTGGTCGTAGCCGGCGGTGAAGCCGCGCAGGAACCCGGCGGCGAAGAGATCGCCCGCCCCGGTGGTGTCCACCACCTCGGCGACGTTCTCGGTCGGCACGTCGATCCGCCGGTCGCCTTCGAGGACGACGCAGCCCTTTTCGGAGCGCGTGATCACCGCGAGCTGCGAGGCGTCCTTGGCGAGCTTCCCGCAGGCGGCGTCGAAGTCCTCGGTCTCGTAGAGGGCGAGCGCCTCGGATTCGTTGGCGAAGACGATGCCGACGGCGCCGGTGCGCAGGAGGTCGAGAAATTCGCTGCGGTAGCGATGCACGCAGAAGGCGTCCGACAGCGTCATCGCCATCGATCGGCCGTTCGCCTTGGCGATCCCGGCGGCCTTGACGATCGCCTCCTTCGCCCGCGGCGGATCCCAGAGATAGCCTTCGAAATAGGTGACCTTGGCGGCCTTGACGATCTCCTCGTCGATGTCTTCCGGGCCGAGCTCGACGCAGGCGCCGAGATAGGTGCTCATCGAGCGCTCGCCGTCCGGCGTCACCACGACCATGCAGCGCGCCGTCGGCGGCTGACCCTCGAGCGGCCGGGTGCGGTAGGTCACGCCGAGCGAGCGGATGTCGTGGGTGAAGATCGCGCCGAGCTGGTCGTCGGCGACCTTGCCGAAATAGGCGCCGCTGCCGCCGAGGCTGAGGAAGCCGGCGACGGTGTTGCCGGCGCTGCCGCCGGAGGTCTCGACGCCCGGGCCCATGGCGGCATAGAGCTCTTCCGCCCGTGCCGCGTCGATCAGCGTCATGCCGCCCTTCTGGATGTTTTCGCGTTCGAGAAAGGCGTCGTCTCCGCGCGAGATGACGTCGACGATGGCGTTGCCGATGGCAAGGAGGTCGTATTCGGCCATGATGCTTTCCGCTGCGTTGCACATGGCGCGCATCGGTACAGTCTGCGGCCGCGTCTGGCTAGGGGATTGAATTAGACATTCGAGCCCCGATCGGGTGAGGCGTCGTATCAGATGTCAAATTCGAAAAATCCACTGGGATCATGATCTTGGCTAGTGGTCTTTCGATTTAGACATTTGCCGCGCGGTCTCCACAAGACGGTAACGATGTCGGAATCGGATTTGAGACCGGCCGGCGACGCGCCGCAGTCACGAGGGCCGCTCCGGCATGGCGGCTGGAGGCAGCGCGCCGGCTGCCTATCGTCGCGGAGCCGCCGCGACGCCGGGATCACGGGTCAGACCGTCCGCGCGCCGTCGCCGACGATCACCGAGGGACAGCCGCCGGTGATAAGGTTCCGCTCTCGCCCCTCGACGATCGTGTCGCCCAGGCGGCAGGCCGGCTGACCGTTGATCAGGACGGTGGGCGAACCGTCGACGACGACGCCGGTGCCGTGCCGGCATTCGTGCCTGTCGATGCGGGCCCGCCACGCCGGCAGGCCGCCGATGACAACATTCGCGCTTCCCGGCCCCGGCATCAGCCGGCCCGGATGCCGGTGGGCGACGGGGTCGAGGCGGCGGGCGGCCGGGCCGGTCGGCATGATGCATCCAGCGTTCGTTGCGCCTCGGCAGTAGGCAGCCAGAAAGAGCGGCCGGTCAAGGCCCTGTCGTCGCCAACTGCGTGCGGGTGGGCGCTCACGCCGCCCCGAAGGGAAATGCGCCCGCCTCCTCCCACGGCCCGCCGCGATAGCGCCAGAGCAGGAGGCCGGTGCCGGTGGCCTCGAGGGGCTCGAAGCCGGCGCGGAGCGCCTCGAAGGTCGCCCGCGCTTCGCCCGCCGGGACCTTGTTCTGGATCGTCACATGCGGGCGAAACGCCGCCGCGTCCTGCGGCGTCAGCTGGTCGCGCCAGCGGTCGGCGAAGTCGCGGCGCAGCGAGGCGAGGCGGGGTGCGGCGATCTCGAAGGCGGTGCCGCGGCCGAGAAAACGCAGGCCGGAAACGACCAGCGGGATCGGGGCGACGTCGCGCGTCACCGCGCTGAGGACGGCTGCGACGTCGCTCTCCTTTTCGCCGGAGAGGTGATGGAACAGCGTCAGATGCGCCGGCACGACGTTGCGCTCCGCCGGAAAGTGCCGCCGGCGCATCCCGTCGAGGAAGGCGAAGCTCTCCGGATCGAAGCCGAGGGTCAGGATGAGGGGCGCGTCGGCCATCCGGCATGTCCGGTCGGGGTCCGGTCGGGGCGGTGTGTCGGACCGCCATATGGCGCGCGAAGAGCCGCGGCACAGCGGTTCGCGCGGTCCCTGTGGGCCAGGGGCCACGGAAAGCGGACCGCGGCTCCCGGGCCCGACGGGGGTGGGGTGCATTCGGATCGGCGGCGGCCCGGGGCCGCTCCGGGCGCCTTGTGGTGCCGTACTCACGCCTTGCGGCTGGCGCTCGCCGCTTCGGCGCGGAGGTTGAACCCGGCCGCCTCGGCGCCGCGCACGTGGCGCAGCAGCTCCGGCGCGAAGCCCTTGCCGTGCAGCACCGAGATGTCGCCGCTGGTCTCCAGCACCACGGCGCGCACCTCCTCCATGGACTGGATGTTGGCGCCGCGCAGCTTGGCGTAGACGTCGCCGGGCGAGACGCGGCTTTCCGCCATCGCTGCGTCGATGAAGGCGCCGTCGCGCATCAGGAGCATCGGCTCGTTGTCGACGACGGCGGTGACCGCGCTCGACCGCCGGCGGCCGAAGGCGAGGGCGACCTGCACGGCCATCAGCGCCGCGATCGCGACGACCGCCTTGAGAAACGCCGGCCAGTCGGAAGACGAGGCGGCGGTCGCGAGCAGCGAGCCGGTGGCGAGGGTGATGACGAAGTCGAAGGCCGTCATCTTCGAGAACGAGCGCAGCCCGATCAGGCGCACCAGCAGGATCACCACCGCGAGCGCCAGGATCGCCAGGACGAGGCCGCCGACCAGGGCGTTCAGGGTGGGGGACAGGCCGAAGATGATCGCCTCCTTCTCGTCGTTGCGGGCGGGCTCGTCGCCGGGAACGGGCTCGTCGTCGCGTCGGGCACTCCCCGGGAAATGAAAACGCCGGCGGCCCTTGAAAGACCGCCGGCGCCGATATCGGCCGGAAATTTCAGGTTGCGGCTAACGGCCGCCGGCGATGCCCGGCGCGGCGATTGCTATTCGTTGGTCGCGTCGTTGGCCGTCACCTGGAGCGACAGCACCTGCGGCAGGGTCTGCGGCGCGCCCATCGCCGCGCCCATGATCTGCATCGCCGGCACCGGGTTTTCCGGATCGATCGAGATCGACAGCGACTTCGGATCCTTCAGATAGGTCGAGACGGCCTCGCTCACCTGCTTCTGGAAGTCCGGATTGTTCAGCTGGGCGAGGGCGGCCGGCACCATCGATTCGAGCTGCTGGACCAGCTGGTCCGGCGTCGTGCCCTGCTTCTTGGCGTAGTAGTCGAGGAGCTTCTTGGTCAGCGAATCGTCGGTGAAGGTGATGTCCGCCGAGCCGAGCGAGAGCTGCGACAAAAGCCCCATCATCGCCATGCCGGCATTCTGGTTGCCGTCCGGATTCTGCTGCATCTGCTGGGAGATCTGCTGCATCGACTGGATGAAGGCCGGGGTGTAGCCGGCCATTTCGTAGGTGAAGGACAGGTTGCCGGCGTTCTGGACGTTGACGTCGAACGGATCGAGCGTCAGCGTGCCGGTCTTCGGATCCCAGCTGGCGCTGCCTTCGACGCTGCCGTTCATCTTGGTGTAGCCGAGATCGCCCATGGTCTGGACCGTCTCGGGATCGGCGGTGGAGAAATCGGCGTCGAAGGTGCCGAAATTGAAGTCGGACGACAGCGTGTCGTCGTCGTTGATGGTGTTCTCGATCGAGACGCCCGACAGGTCGAAGACCTTGGCGCCCTTCTCCTCGACGGTCATCTTGTCGAGGCCGGCCTTCTGGAAATAGAACTCCGACAGCTGCTTGACCGCCGGCAGTTTCGAGCGGTCAGCCGGCAGGAGCTCGACCCCCTCGACCGACATGCCGGTCACGGTGGTGTGGGTGTCGTCCTTGGTGACGTCGACGTCGGCGATCGGGATGCGGGCGACCTTCCAGCCCTCCTCGGTGGAGCCGGAGACGCTCTCGAAGGTGACGTCGCCGAGCTTTGCCGGCTCCTCTCCCTTCGGCGCCGCGGTCATGCCCTTCAGGACGACGTTGTCGCCCTCGGACGCCGCGCTGTCGTAGGCGATCATCATGTTCTGGGTGGCGGCGACCGCCTTCAGGCGCTCGCCGAAGGCGTTCGCGTCGGCGGCGAGCGCGCTCGCCGAGCAGAAAAGGAGCGCGGCGGCCGTCGTGGTCAGGGACACGGAAGTCTTGGCGAACATGCAGAACCTTCTTTCAGCGTTGAGCCCGGCGCGACGCGCGGAGCCGATCATGCCCCGCGCGAGACTTAGCGCGATCAGTTGACGCAATCTACGGACAAATCAGGCGCCGGAAAGACGCCCGCGAAGGAAATCCGGCGACGGGAACGGACCGCATCGGGGAATGCCTGCGGAAAAAAGCTGAGGATTGCTTCGTTCCGCTCTTGTTCTCATCGGCCCGCTCCGCTAGAGCCCGCGCATGGGCAAGGCTGCGGAACCGCCGGGAAGCGGCGGCGACATCGAACCGATCGACCTGAAGACGGCGCTCGAGGAGCGCTATCTCGCCTATGCGCTCTCGACCATCATGGGGCGGGCGCTGCCGGACGTGCGCGACGGGCTGAAGCCGGTCCACCGGCGCATCGTCCACGCCATGCGCATCCTGAAGCTCGATCCGGGCGACGCCTACAAGAAGTGCGCCCGCATCGTCGGCGACGTGATGGGCAAGTTCCATCCGCATGGCGACGCGGCGATCTACGACGCGCTGGTGCGCCTCGCCCAGGACTTCTCGGTCCGCTATCCGCTGATCGACGGTCAGGGCAATTTCGGCAATGTCGACGGCGACAGCGCCGCGGCCATGCGCTACACCGAAGCCCGGATGACCGACGTCGCGACGCTGCTTCTGCGCGGCATTGACGAGGACGCGGTCGACTTCCGCCCGACCTACAACGAGGAGGACAGGGAGCCGGTGGTGCTGCCCGGCGCCTTCCCGAACCTCCTCGCCAACGGCTCCTCCGGCATCGCCGTCGGCATGGCGACCTCGATCCCGCCGCACAACGCCGCCGAACTCTGCGACGCGGCGCTGAAGCTGATCGAGGATCCGGACGCCTCGACCGACCAGCTGCTGCGCTTCGTCCAGGGACCGGACTTTCCGACCGGCGGCGTCGTCGTCGACAACCAGGCGCAGATCCGCGAGGCCTACGAGACCGGCCGCGGCTCGTTCCGGGTGCGCGCCCGCTGGGAGAAGGAGGATGTCGGCCGCGGCAACTACGTCGTCGTCGTCACCGAGATTCCCTATCAGGTACAGAAGTCGCGGCTGATCGAGAAGGTCGCCGAGCTGCTGGCGGCGCGCAAGCTGCCGCTCCTCGCCGACATCCGCGACGAATCCGCCGAGGACGTGCGCGTCGTCATCGAGCCGAAGAGCCGGACCGTCGATCCCGAGCTCTTGATGGAGTCGCTGTTCCGGCTGACCGATCTGGAAAGCCGCATTCCGCTCAACATGAACGTCCTTTCCGGCGGCAAGGTGCCGAAGGTCCTGTCGCTGAAGGAGGCGCTGTCGGAATGGCTGGCGCATCAGCGCGAGGTGCTGCAGCGGCGCACCCGCCACCGGCTCGGCCAGATCGAGCGGCGGCTCGAGATCGTCTCCGGCTATCTCGTCGTCTTTCTCAACGTCGACGAGGTGATCCGCATCATCCGCGAGGAGGACGAGCCGAAGAAGGAGCTGATGCGCACCTTCGAGCTGACCGACACCCAGGCCGAGGCGATCCTCAACATGCGGCTGCGCTCGCTGCGCAAGCTCGAGGAGTTCGAGCTCAGGCGCGAGTTCGACGCGCTGACCGCCGAGAAGGCCGACAAGGAGGCGCTGCTCGCATCGGACGACAAGCAGTGGGGCCGGGTCGCCGACGAGGTGCGCGAGGTGCGCGAGACCTTCTCCAAGAAGACCAGGCTCGGCCGCCGCCGCACCCGCTTCGCCGATGCGCCGAGCCACAATCTCGACGACATCGCCGTCGCGCTGATCGAGAAGGAGCCGGTCACCGTCGTTTTGTCGAAGAAGGGCTTCCTGCGCGGCATGAAGGGCCATCTCGCCGATCCTGCCGCCCTGACCTTCCGCGAAGGCGACGGGCTGAAGCTCGCCGTCCATGCGATGACCACCGACAAGCTGATCCTCCTGTCGGCCGGCGGGCGGGCCTTCACGCTGTCGGCCGACAAGCTTCCCTCCGGCCGCGGCCAGGGCGAGCCGGTGCGGCTCGCCGTCGAGATGGAGGACGAGGACGACATCGCCGCCGGCTTCGTCGCCGATCCGGAGGCGAAGCGGCTGCTCGTCGCCACCGACGGGACCGGCTTCATCGCCGGCGAGGCCGACATGATCTCCGGCACCCGCAAGGGCAAGCAGCTGGTCAACGTCTCCGGCAAGGCGAGGCTCGGCTTCGCCGTGCCGCTCGCGGGCGGCGACGCGGTGGCGATCGTCGGCGAGAACCGCAAACTCCTGGTGTTCCCGGTCGCCCAGGTGCCGCAGATGGCCCGCGGCAAGGGCGTGCGCCTGCAGCGCTACAAGGACGGCGGCGTCTCGGACGTCAAGGTGTTCAGGCTGGCCGAGGGCCTCGGCTGGACCGATTCCGCCGGCCGCGCCTTCCTGCGCCGCGAGGACGAGATGCTGGAGTGGCGCGGCGACCGCGCCCAGGCCGGCCGGCTGGTGCCGAAGGGCTTTCCGAAGAACAACAGGTTCATCGGCTGAGGGCGGGGCCGTTCCGGTCGCTGTTTCTCAAAAAATGCGGCGAACTCTCACGGCACGAGGGCAAGATGTTGCCTGATGGCCGCCTCGACGGCCGTCATGTCGGGTGCGCTCGGAATGCCCAGCCGGCTTTTCAGGCGGGATTTGTCGGCGGCCATGATCTGATCGGCCATTGCCTTGCTGGTCTGCGTCCCGACCGTGACGACCGCCTCTCCCGGATAGACCCGACCCGTGGCACTCGTAAATGGCACGACGACGACCCGCCTGATATTCCGGTTGGCGGCGTCGTTGCTGACGATGACGGCAGGGCGCCTCTTGCGGATCTCGCTTCCGATGGAAGGATCGAATTCGACCCACCATACCTCACCGCGCCTCATGTGCCGTGTCCGCGGCGAGCCCTGTCAGGCCAGTCCGCGGCTTCGGTTTCCCGCTCCGCATCGGCGGCCATGGCGCGATACGCCTCGTCGAGGCCTGAGTCGATCACGTGCCGACGCAACAGGTTCTCGATGTAAAGGCGCTGACGTCGCCCTCGCCGGCGGCCCGGGTGAGCCCGTCGAAGACGTCTTCGGCGATGGTGATGGTCATCTTGCGGGGCATGGTCGGATCCGTTCGTCCGGCACGAAAGATTTCTACCAGATCGAAGATCGTGCCTCCATCACGGTCGCGCTCGGGGGTGGAGGCAGTAGATGGACAGAAGCGCGAACGACGGCCGAAGGGTGAGCCAATGCACACCGCTCCGGTGCATCCCGGATCGCTGCCGTCGTGGCCGCCGCTTTCCGCACGGGCGATTGCCCGCCGCCAGTCCGGTCCGTTCGCGAAGCCCGGCGCCACGCGGGGCCGCCTCGACCCGCCGCGCGAGCAAAAGCCCGGCACTATCCCTCGTATCTCTCCCAGCCCTTCGGCGTCAGGTGTTCCTGCGGCTGGAAGCGGATCTTGTAGTCCATCTTCTTCGAGCCTTCGACCCAGTAGCCGAGATAGAGATAGGAGAGGCCGAGCTTCTTGGTCTGCTCGACATGGTCGAGGATCATCTGGGTGCCGAGGCTGCGGTCGTCCTCGAAGGGGTCGAAGAAGGAATAGACCATCGACATGCCGTCGGCCATGACGTCGGAGAGCGCGACGGCGACGAGTTCGCCGTCCGAGGCGGCCGAAAAGCGCGAGTCCGGGCCGCGGCGGCGGTATTCGATCAGCCGCGTGTCGACCTGGCTGTCCTCCACCATCATCGCATAGTCGAGGACGCTCATCTCCGCCATGCCGCCCTTGGCGTGGCGGTGGTCGATATAGCGCCGGAACAGCGAATACTGTTCGCTCGTCGGATTCGGCGCGGACATGCGGGCAACGAGGTCGCGGTTCCTCGACCTCACCCGCTTCATCGACTTCGTCGGCGCGAATTCGTCGACCAGGATGCGCACCGACACGCAGGCCCGGCAGCGTTCGCAGGCCGGCCGGTAGGCGATGTTCTGGCTGCGGCGGAAGCCGCCCTGGCTCAACAGGTCGAGCAGCGCCGGCGCGCGTTCGCCGAGGAGATGCGTGAAGACTTTGCGTTCGGCCCGCCCCTGCAGATAGGGGCAGGGCGAGGGCGAGGTCAGGAAGAACTGCGGCGTCTGCGGATGATGGACGGTCACGTGCTATCCCGAAACAGTCAAAGCCCGTAATACCATGGTGCGACGATGGTGAATGTTAACCACACCAGAAGCACGAGGGGAACACCGGCCTTCACGAAGTCGACGAAACGATAGCGCCCCGGCCCCATGACGAGAAGGTTGGTCTGATAGCCGATCGGCGTCGCGAAGGAGGCGTTGGCCCCGAAGATCACGCAGGCGAGCCAGGGTTCCGGCGCGACGCCGAGGCGGCGCGAGATGTCGAGGGCGATCGGCGTGAAGAGGACGGCGGTGGCGTTGTTCGACAGGAAGTTGGTGAAGACCGCGACGACCAGGAACAGCCCGGACAGGAGCACGATCGGCGAGGCGCCGTCGAGAGCCGACAGCGCGCTCTCGGCGATGAGGTGAGCGCCGCCGGTGCGCTCCAGCGCCGTCGCGGCGGCGATCGAGGCGCCGACCAGCATGAAGATCGACCGGTCGATGGAGCGGGCCGCCTCGCCGATGGTCAGGCACCCCGTCGCCACCATCGCGATGGCGCCGCAGACGGCGAGCACCTCGATCGGCAGGATGCCGACGGCCGAGAAGCCGACGATGGTGACGAAGATCAAGGTGGCGAGCAGCGCCTTGGCCGACTGCGGGATGGCCTGCGCCGAATATTCGAGCAGCAGGAGATCGTGATTGCCGCGCAGCGCCGAGATGTTCGCCTCGCGGCCGCACAGGAGCAGCGTGTCGCCGGGCTCGAGCCGGATTTCCGACAGGGCCGCCCGCGCCATGCGGCTCTTGCGCTGCAGGCCGAACAGGGTGATGCCGAACTGCGTCCTGAGGCCGGAGAACTGCATGGTGCGGCCGGCATAGCGCGAGCCGGGCGCGACCACCGCCTCGGCCATCACCATGTCCGGCCCGATCTTGTTGGCGCGCCCGGCGGTCTCGCCGCCCGACGGGTCCAGCGCCTTCACCTTGAGATTGCCGCGCGACAGCGCCCGCGAGAAGGCGCGCCGCGTCGCCGTGACGATCAGCCGGTCGCCGATCGACAGCTCGATGTCGTCGAAGGGGGGAAGGATGGTCTCGCCGCCGCGGATGATCATCCGCGGCGTCAGGTCGGAAAGTCCCGGAAACAGCCCCGACCGCGCCCTGAGGCCGAGAAAGGCGTGGCCGGGCGCAATGTCGATCTCGCCGAGGAACTGCTTGCCGCCGGGATCGACGACCCTTCCTTCCTGCGCCTCGCGCGGCGTCAGGATGCGCGGCATGAAGCGGATGACGTAGATCGCGCCGACGACGGCGATGGCGAGGCCGGGAACGGTGATGTCGAAGAAGCCGAGATGGATGCCGGAGCGCAGGGCGACGCCGGCGACGAGAAGGTTGGTCGAGGAGCCGATCAGCGTCGTGATGCCGCCGAGGATCGACAGGAAGGACAGCGGCATGAAGACGTGGTTCGGCGAGATGCCGCGCTGCGTCGCCAGCATCGTCAGGATCGGGATGAAGATGACCACCACCGGCGTGTTGTTGAGGAAGGCCGAGAGCGTCGCCGCCGAGACGAGGACGATCGCGACGGCCCCCGCGCCGATATTGCCGCCGACCTTGGTCAGCCAGGTTGCCGGCCGCGCCATGGCGTCGGTGGCGAACAGCCCCTGGCCGACGATCAGGAGCGCCATCACGGTGATCAGGGCCGGATTGGCGAAACCGGCAAGGAGATCCGAGGTCGTCACCGCCTGGCCGGCGGAATCGACATAGGGAAAGGCCGAGAAGAGGAGCAGGAATCCCGCAAGGGACGCCGCCGCGACCCCCTCGATGGGCCAGCGCTCCAGCGCGTAACCCACGATGCTCACCAGAATCAGCAGATAGGTGAGCCAGATGTGAAAGAATTCCATGAAACGTCGCGAGCAGTTGTCCCCGCGCCGTTATCTCCGGCCGAACGCCGGCTGACAACCCGGCCCCGGACGATTGATTCCCCGCCTCGGGGGAGAGCTGCCGGAGCCTCGGCATGCCGTCCAGGCAGGTGGCGGCCGGCCGAAGGTCGGCTTGCCTTCGGCCGGCGAGGCGTCTCAGAATTCGCGGTCGCGCAGGACGACGGTCCCGAGCAGCAGGTCCTGCAGCAGCTGCTTGCGCGGCGTGAACAGCGACACCAGCAGCACGAAGGGCGTCAGCACCGCGTTCGCCGCCCAGAAGATCACCCCGTGCAGCACGGCGAGTGACGGGTCGACGGCGCCGCCGTCGAGCCGCGCGATCCGGACGCCGGCCATGCGCATGCCGGGCGTCGCCTGGTTGCGCCCGCCCATGGTGAAGCCGACGTAGAACACCGCGACGACCGGAAACAGCAAGGCATAGAGGCTCCAGGCGAGGCCGAAGGAGACGATGCCGAGCAGGAAGACGACGATCGCCGCCGGCACGCAGAGCAAAAGCACGAGCGTGTAGTCGAAGACGAAGGCGAGCATCCGCCGCGTGCGCACGCCGCTGTAGGTGCCGGGGGCGTCGAGACGGTCGGCGCGCATGGCGTCGATCGTGGTGTCGGACATGGGCTGTGTTCCTCCTGACGAAAGGGCGGCCGGTTCCGCCGGCCCGCAGCATCAGATGGGAATGCGGCGTTTCCCCCGCAATGGTTTCCGGCCGATCCCGAGGCGGCGCTCAGGCGCCGCGCTTCAGCGCCGCGACGTGGGACTTGAGGTCGAAGCCGTGGCGGGCGACCTCGCCGCGCGCGAGAACGAGGTCCTCGGCGAGGATCCGCCGCCCGAGCATGTGCTCGCCGGGGCGGTTCACCGTCTCGATGCCGAGCAGCCTGTCGCCCGAGAAGCAATAGGCGACGAGCTTGCCGGCCTCGCCGAGGGGGGCGATCTCGACATGATCGGCGCCGGCGGTCAGGCCGACGATCTGCAGCTTGAACGGCCCCTGGTCGCTCCAGAACCACGGCACCGCCCGGTAGGGCGCGACGCCGGCCGCCGCCTCGCCGGCGACGATCGTCTCGGCGACGAGCTTTGCCTGGTCGACGGCATTCTGCACCGATTCCAGCCGCACGATCTTCTCGGCGAAGGGCGAATGAAAGGCCGCGCAGTCGCCGATGGCGAAGATCGCCGGATCGCTCGTTCTCATCGTGCCGTCGACGAGGACGCCGTTCTCGGCGGCAAGACCCGCCGTGCGGGCGAGCCGGTCGTTGGGAACGACGCCCGCGGCGATCAGCACGAGGTCGGCGGCGAGTTCGCTGCCGTCCGACAGGGCGACGGCGCCGACCCGGCCGTCGCCGAGAATGGCCGACAGCGCCGTGCCGAGGCGGATCTCGCTGCCCATCGCCCGATGCTCGTCGAGGAAGAACGCCGAGACCTCGCGCGAGACGGTGCGGCCCATCAGCCGGTCGGCGGCCTCGACGACGGTCACCGTCTTCTCCAGCGCCCGCAGGGCCGCGGCGACCTCGAGCCCGATGAAGCCGCCGCCGGCGATGACGACGCGCTGCGCCCCGGCGAGCCCGGCCCTCAAGTGCTCGGCATCCTCGGCCGAGCGCAGCTGGTAGACGCCTTCAAGGTCGTGGCCGGGGATCGGCAGGACGCGGTTGGAGGCGCCGACGGCAAGCACCAGCCGGTCGTAGGCGAGCCGCCCACCGCGCGAGAGCGTGACGCTCCGGTCGCCGCGATCGATCGCCTCGACCCGCTCGCCCAGCCGCAGATCGATGCGGTTCTTCTCGAAGAAGCCGTCGGGCTTGAGGACAAGGCTTTCGAAGGCCGCGTCGGTCTTGATGTAGGTCTTCGACAAAGGCGGGCGCTGATAGGGAAGGCGCGCCTCTTCCGAGACAAGCGTCACCCGGCCCGGATAGCCGGCCTGGCGCAGGCTGGCCGCCACTTGGAAGCCGGCCTGGCCGCCGCCGGCGATCACGACGCTTCCCTCGCCCGGCTCGGCTCCGCTGTTTGCAGCGTTCATGTCTCGTCTCCGTCAAACCTGTACCGCCGGCGCCCCTCGCGCGTCGGCGCGCCCGCCCTGTGAAGGGCGAGCCTCTCGTCGCATCGTGGGATGTCGTCCCGCGGCCGCAGTTCCGTTTTGACAGGTCGGCGCGCATTGATGAAGGGTGGGCGTGAGGGGCGGGCGCAGGCTCCGCTCATAAAAACAGGCGCCGGCCGCGACCGGGCGGCCGCGGGAGGACAGGACTTCATGCAGACACCCGAGGCGCTCAACGCCGCCTTCGCCTCCGGCAATCCGCACGACGTCGTCGTCGCGGCGCTGCGCTTCGCCGCGGCCCGCACCGTCCTCGACGTCGGCTGCGGCGGTGGCCGGCTGGTCGGCCGGCTGATCCGCGAAGGCTTCGACGCGACGGGCGTCGATCCGGCGCCGCTCGCCGTCGAAACGGCCCGCCGCACCGTTCCCGCCGCCGGCTTCGCCGAAGCCGGCGCCGAGGCGCTTCCCTTCGAGGCGGGACGCTTCGATGCGGTGGTGTTCATGAACTCGCTGCATCACGTGCCCGCCGAGCGCATGGCGGACGCGCTCGCCGAGGCGCGCCGCGTGGTGCGGCAGGAGGCGGCCATCCTGATCGTCGAGCCGCTCGCCGAGGGCAGCTATTTCGAGGCGATGCGTCCGGTCGAGGACGAAACGGCGATCCGGCAGGCGGCGGGCGCCGCCATCGCCGACGCCGTGCGCGCCGGGCGGTTGCGGCTGCGCGGCAACGTCGTCTTTGAGGAGACGATCCGCTTTGCCGACGTCGACGCTTTCTTGGCGCGTCTCGTCGCCGTCGATCCGGCGCGCGCCGTCCTCGCGGAGCGCCGCCGCGACGAGGTGGAACGCCGGTTTCGCGAATGTTCTCAGCCGGATGCGGCCGGCCGCCGGCTGCAGCAACCGCTGCGGATATACTGGCTGGCGCCGGCTCAAGATTAAAGTTGTTCTAGAAAGTTCATGCGTGAGGCAGGCGGCGCTACATTTTGCAATCATTCCGTGGTCGCATTGCGAGGATTCCCGTTCTATGATGCTTGTGACTGCTTTGCGGCGGTCGGATGAGTGAAGGGGCAACTTGTATCGACATGACGGAGACTGATTCCACCGAAGTGCTCACTGGGCTTTTCGAGCAAATGGCGCGCCGCCTGCATTCGAACGGCTATGCCGCGCACCTTTTCCCCGCCCAGTGGTCGGCGCTGCGCTACATCCACCACGCACAGGCGGACCGGCGCACCGCGATCGACCTCGCGCGCTATCAGGGACTTGCCTCCGGAGCCGTGGCGCGCACGGTGCGCACCCTCGTCGAAAAGGGACTGGTCACCAAGATGGGGACGATCGGCCGCGGCCGCGCCGAGCGTCTGGAGCTGACCGAAAAGGGCTACCAGCTTCTGAAGAGCGATCCGCTGCGCTCGATCCGCAAGGCGATGGAGGAGTTGTCGACCCACGAGCGCAGCGTCCTCGCCAAGGGCCTCGAAACCGCCATCGACGCGACGAGAATGCCGCACGGCCGTCTCTGACCGGCAGCCACGCACCGCCTATCCGAACGCCCTGTCGTCCGCAGCGTCCAGTTCGGCGCGCATGCGCGTGACGATGAGCGAAGCGTCCGGCGTGCAGTTCTCGTAGGTGAGAAGCTCGCCGGCCGCGATCGGCCTTGTGACGCGTGCATGTTCGGCAAGCCCGAGGGGCAGAGCGCGCTTGCCGCGTGCGTCGCGCCATTCGAGAGCGTAGCCGCGATAGTCGGCCATGCCGATGCGACCGAGCGTCTCACCCGGCTGCAACCCGCGCTTGGCACGGGCGCCGCATTCGGCCACCGGCCGGTCGATCGGCACCATGTCGGGCCGCCGGTGGATGACGACCCGCGCCGCCGACAGCGGCGTCTCCAGGCTTGTCAGATGAAACGGCCGGACGAGGGCGAAGCAGGGGCCGGGTCCGACCTTCAGATCCGCCATCCGCTCGATGGCGCGCGGGTGGCGGGGCTTGACGACGCAGAAGACGCCGGGGGCGACGCCCTTGCCGATCGTGTAGTCGACCCGCCCGGCGCGCGACAGCACGCCGCCGTCCTCGGCCGCGCAGAGAACCTGGGCGAGGTTCTCGACGCTGGCCTCGGGTCCGTGCATGCCCGGCACGTCCGGGACGAGGCCGGTGCAGTTTGCGATCGCCGTCATCTCGACCATCGTCTTCGAGCCGTCGATGAACTCGACCAGCATCCGGGCGTTCATGTTGCGCTCCTCAGCCTCGGCCTCGTATTCCTCGGGCACGGCGTCGTGGCGCAGGGGATTGTTCTTGCCCTTGCCCGCCGCGACGACCTCCATCCCGAGAGACTGGGCGAAGCCGATCAGTTCGAGCGTCGCCGCCGGTTCGTCGCCGGCCGAGCCGGTATAGACGACGCCGGCCGCCGCCGCCCGGCGGGCCAAGAGGCGGCCGACGGTGATGTCCGCCTCGACGTTCAGCATGACGACGTGCTTGCCGTTCTCGATCGCCAGGAGGGCGAGGCGGGTGCCGACTTCCGGGCTGCCCGTGGCATCGACGATGACGTCGATCTTGCCGGCCGCACAGAGCGCCGCGATGTCGTCGGTGACGGCGATCCTGCCGGTCTCGATTGCCGCGTCGATCGCCGCCGGCGTCGCCGCGACGACGCCGTGGCCCTCGTCGTAGCCGGCGATCGCGAGCGCCTCCAGCGGCCGGCGCGGGCTGTTGGCGGCGATCGCCCCGACCCGCACGCCCCGCATCAGCGCCGTCTGGACGACGATGTCCGTGCCCATCTGCCCGGCACCGGCAAGGCCGATCGTCACCGGCCCGCTGGATTCGGCGTGACGGGCGAGTTCGGCGGCAAAGCCGATGTGGTCGATCATGAGGTCTCAACTTTCCTTCAACACGCACCGGCCGGCTGCGGCGCGTCGGGCCGCGGCGGCGACGCTTCGACCGCCGATCTACCGGTTTTGCAACGAGCTTGTCACCCGGGGCCCGGCAGCTTGCGTCGGCTGCGCCATCCCGAATCCGTGACCGGGCCGGATCGGAACGGGCCAGACGCAGCGGCCCGCCCCCGCCGCGCCGCGGCGTCTGGCGTTTCCAGTCTGGAATCGATACATGCGGAACCATGGCCGGTACATCGCCCGACGATCGGAAGAAGACACAGCGCGAGGAGCGTCTCGAACGGGCGCTGCGGGCCAATCTGTCGCGTCGCAAGAGCCAGGCCAGGGCGCGGCGCGACGCCGGGACGCCGGCCGGCGAAACGGCGGAGCCAGGGGAACCCGGCGCGTCCATGCCGGAAGCCGGCGAGGGCGAGGGCGGCGGCGAGACGTGACGCCGCCGGCGCGTCGGGAGCGCCCGAGGCCCCGTTCGAGCAGCCCGGTCGCGGCGGCGGAGGCATTTCGAAACTTTAATTTGCTCCAAATCAAGGTGCGGACGTTACAACGGCGGCAGGATCGATGCCGGGGTGTCAAATTATTTTGTCACTTCGTGCGCCATTCGTGTCATATTGATTGGACGGGCGTCGGCGGCCGGTTGCGCCGGCGGTGGACAAGGCGGATGCACGGACTTAGAACCATTCCGATGAGGAGTGCAGGATGATTGACTACCAGCGCCATTTCGCCTCGGCGATCGAAGCCCTTCACGCCGAGCGGCGCTATCGGGTGTTCGCCGATCTGGAGCGTATCGCGGGAGAGTTTCCGAAGGCGATCTGGCGGCACCAGGGCGAGGCGCGGGAGATCACCGTCTGGTGCTCGAACGACTATCTCGGCATGGGCCAGCATCCCGACGTCGTCGGGGCGATGGCGAAGACGGCGCAGAGCATGGGCTCGGGCGCCGGCGGCACCCGCAACATCTCCGGCACCAACCATCCGCTGGTCGAGCTCGAGCTGGAACTCGCCGATCTGCACGGCAAGGAAGCGGCGCTGGTCTTCACCTCGGGCTTCGTTTCCAACGAGGCGTCGATCTCGACCATCGCCAAGCTTCTGCCGAACTGCCTGATCCTTTCCGACGAGCTCAACCATGCCTCGATGATCGAGGGGGTGAGGAAGTCCGGCGCCCGCAAGCAGGTGTTCCGCCACAACGACCTCGCCCATCTCGAGGAACTGCTCGCCGCCGCCGAGCCCGACCGGCCGAAGCTGATCGTCTTCGAGAGCGTCTATTCGATGGACGGGGACGTCGCGCCGATCGCCGCGATCTGCGACCTCGCCGAGACCTACAACGCCATGACCTATATCGACGAGGTCCATGCCGTCGGCATGTACGGCGCGCGCGGCGGCGGCATCTCCGAGCGTGAGGGCGTCGCCGGCCGCATCGACGTCATCGAGGGAACGCTGGCCAAGGCCTTCGGTGTCCTCGGCGGCTACATCACCGGGTCGAAGGCGCTGATCGACGCGGTCCGCTCCTATGCGCCGGGTTTCATCTTCACCACCGCGCTGCCGCCGGCGCTCGCCGCCGCCGCCACCGCCTCGATCCGCCATCTGAAGCACTCGCAGTCGGAGCGCGCCGGCCAGCAGCTTCAGGCGGGGCGGGCGAAGGCGGTGTTCGCCGAGGCGGGTCTGCCGGTGATGCCGTCCGAGACGCACATCGTCCCCGTGCTGGTCGGCGACCCGGACCTCTGCAAGCAGGCGAGCGACCGGCTGCTGGCCAAGCACGGCATCTACATCCAGCCGATCAACTATCCGACGGTGCCGCGCGGCACCGAGCGCCTGCGCATCACCCCGACGCCGCTGCACGACGACCGGCTGATCGAGGCGCTGCGCGACGCGCTGGTCGAGACCTGGCAGGCCGTCGGCATTCCCTTCGCCGCGGAACGCCCGGCGAGCCCCGAGCGTTCGGAGAAGGTGACCCCGCTGGTCGTCTCGCAAGCCGGCGGCTGAATCGCGGCCGTCGCGGCCCCGGCTCGGCCGGTGCCGCCGGCACGACGACGGGGCGGGTCCCGACGATCGCAAGGACCTGCCCGATGAAGGTTTCGCTCGCCTCCCTCCTGTCGAAGCTGCCCGGCCCTGCCAGCACGGCCTTTCCCGGCGGCAGGTTTGCCGCTGAGGCCTTCGCCCACGGCACCATGACCCTCGAAGTCCACGCCCCGCGCGGCGAGGACGCCCAGGATCCCTATCATCAGGACCGGCTGTTCGTCGTCGCGAGCGGCCGCGCGGCGACGCTCTCCGGCGACGGGACGGGGGCCGTCGGCGCCGGCGACGCGCTGCTGGTCGAGGCGGGCGAGGCGTTCCGTTTCGCCGAGATGAGCGACGACTTCGCCGCCTGGGTGGTCTCGTGGGGCCCGGAAGGCGGCGAGGCGGAAGCGCCGAGCCCGTCGGTCTTCGCCGCCATCGACGCCTGACCCCGCCGCGCCGTCACGCGCTTTCTCGATCCCATTCGCCGGGCGCCGGCGCGGCCGCCGTCCCGTCCTCGGCCCTTTCCGTGACGGCCTCGCGCCGCGAGACCCGCCGCGCGAGGAAGGGCACGATCAGCGCGATGGCGAAGAAGCGCACGACGTGATGGGAGGCGACATAGGCCGGATCGATGTCGAACTGGAAGGCGAGCACCGTCAGCGCCTCGAGCGCGCCCGGCGCATAGGCGAGGGCGACGTTCGGCGCCGGCAGGTCGACGAAGACGACGGCGGCGACGCCGGCAAGCCCGGTGCCGAGAAGGCCGAGCGCGAAGCAGCCGAGCGAAGGCGCGAGCAGCCGCAGGAAGGCGGAGACCGAGATGCCGTTCAGCCGGCCGCCGACGATGATCCCGAGAAGCACGAGGCTCGGCAGGGCGAGCCACCAGGGCAGCGAGACCGCGACGACGTCGGCGCCGTGCAGAACGGCGCTGCCGATCAGCGCGCCGAGCATCATGCCGCCGGGAACGTTGAGCCTTGCGGCGAGCCAGGCGGTGGCGGCGGAAAGGCCGAACATCAGCGCATAGGCGAACACCCCGCCGTCGCCGGCCGGCCGCAGCGCCGGACCCATCGCCCCGCCGCCTTCCAGCGCGCCGAGCAGCGGCACCAGGGCGGCGATCAGCATCAGGAGACGGATCGACTGGATGATCACCACCCGGCCCATGTCCGCCTTCGTCTCGGAGGCCGCCGCGACGACGAAGGACAGCGCGCCGGGCAGCGAGGCGAAGAGCGCGGTCGCATGGTCCCAGCCGAGCATCCGCCGCAGGAAGCCGTAACACAGGGCGACGGCGAAGAGGACGCCGAAAAGCTGGATGACGAAGGAGAGCGGCCAGACCGCGAACTGGGTGGCGATCTCGGGCGAGACGCCGGACCCGGCCTGGACGCCGAGCACGTAGAAGGCGAGGGTCTTCAGCCGGTCCGGCAGCCGCGTGTCGAGCCCGGCGAGGCTGAGCGCCGTCGCGGCGACGACCGGGCCGAGCAGCCAGGCGACCGGCAGGCCGAAAGAACTGGCGACGGCGCCGGCGGAAAGCGCCGCCGCCCCGGTGACGGCAAGGTCCCGCAGGCGGCCCCGCGCCGCCCGGTGGCCCATGCTCACACCTGGTATCCGATCCACTCCGCTAGGCGATGGGCGGCCGCCTCGACCTCGTCGAGCCGGCGGTGGAAGCAGGCCCGGAAGAACGGCGCGCCCGCCGGCCCGAAGGCCGTGCCCGGCGCGATCGCGACCTTCGCCTCGTCGACGATCCTGAAGGCCGCCGCCCTGGTGTCGCCGATGCCGTCGATCTTGAAGAAGGCGTAGAAGGCGCCGTCGGGCGGGGCGAGTTCGACGCGGTTGGTCGCCGTCAGGATGTCGCAGAAGATGTCGCGGGCGGTCTCGGCGCGGGCGATCTGGTTCTCGACGAATTCCTCGCCATGGGTCAGCGCGGCGATCGCACCCCGCTGCATGAAAGCCGCGACGCCGGAATTGGAATACTGGATGAGGTTCTCGATGATCTGGCCGAGCGCCGGGCTGGTCTCGATCCAGCCGACCCGCCAGCCGGTCATCGCCCAGTTCTTCGAGAAGGAATTGACGAAGACGATGGCGTCGTGGGCGGCCATGACGTCGTGGAAGGAGGGCGCGCGCGGGCCCTCGTAATAGAACCGCGCATAGATCTCGTCGGCGATGACGACGATGCCGGCCTCGCGCGCGACGGCAAGGATCGCGGCAAGCTCCTCGCGGGTCGCGGTCCAGCCGGTCGGGTTCGAGGGGGAGTTGACGAAGAGGACGCGGGTCTTGTCGGTAATCGCGCTCTTCAGCTTGCCCAGATCGAGCTGCCAGCGGCCGGCGACGCAGTCGAGGCTGACCTCGCGGGGCATCGCGCCCATCAGCCCGGCGGCGGCGGAAAAATTCGGCCAGGCCGGGCCGACGAACACCACCTCGTCGCCGCTGCCGGCGAGCGCCATCAGCGCGAGCTGGATCGCGTGCATCCCCGAGCCGGTGACGAAGAAGCGCTCGGGCTCGAGGTTCTGGCCGTAGAGCCGGCTGGTGTACTGGCTGAGCGCGACGCGCAGCTCCGGCAGGCCGCGCTGGAAGGTGTAGAAGGTCTCGCCCTCGGCAAGGCTCGCCGCCGCGGCCTCGGCGATGAAGCGCGGCGTCGCGAGGTCGCCCTCGCCGGCCCACATCGGGATGATCCCCTCCCTGCCGCGGGCGTGGTTGACGACGGCAACAATACCGCTTTCAGGCGCCTCCACGGCTTCGCGTCGCAGGCGGGAGAGGTCGAGCATGGGGAGGGGCTTTCGGAAAGAAAGGGTTTCCGGGCGGTCTCTTAAAGACATAGATCCCGGTACTGCATGATCCACGGGCCATAGCATTCGGCGCCGAGGTGGAAAAGGCAGGATGCTGCGGTGCGAACAGTTGTGATCAGTCGCTGGGAGCGGCAGGACAGGCGAGAACGATCTTCTTGGTCTGGACGTCGCGTTCGTATTCGGCAATGCCGTCATGATCGAATACGAGCGCAGCCGCGCTGCTATCGAAGGTTTTCCCTTCGGGCTGGCAGCGATCGCCGGTCTGATCGGGGGCGGCTCCCGTCAGGCGAAACGCGCTTTGCGATGGATCGAAGCGGCCGGTGACGCCATAGGGGATGGGGTCGCAACCTCGACGGAAGACAAAGGCTCGGCCGCTCAGCGATCCTTCGACCAATTGTCCCTTGAAAAGCAATTGCTTAGGCTCGATGCCGTACTTCAGGAGCGACTCTCTCGGCTGCGAGTAGCTGATCGTCACATCGGTCTGCCCGGTATCGAGCTTTTCGACCCTGAGCTCCATCTTCGAGCCGTTATGGTTCCAATTGGTCGTCTGTGACTCGACGACAAACGGCTCGACATCCTGCTCTGGACCAACGCTGCGAAAAATTCCGGTATCGGCAAGGGACTCGTCGATACGGGTGATAGGTGTATCTGGCGGAAGAGCCTGCCATGCACGAATTCGGTCGACAGGGATCAGAGCGACGCCCTGATTATCGATGTTCGGCAGCCCCGATCGGACCGTCAGGTCGCCTGGCCAGAATGCTGAATAGATGCGGCCGCTTTGATCCGTAGACACGACGCAATACGACTCATACCCGCCGATCGTCTCGTGCGAGAAGAGGTGCTCCCGGTATCGCCTCGCCCTCGTATAAGCAATAATTGGGCGACTTAAGATCGACCGATCTTGAATGTTCGCCGCCAAGGGAGAGGGGGTGTCCAACACAGGAAATGCGAACTGATCTTTTGCCCACTCTTCAGAATTGACGCAAAAGCTATGCAGGCCCAGCGGCGAACCTGCATCTGCCGCATAATAACTTTCATCGCGCAGATTTGGCTCAATGCGTAAGCGGCGAGATCCAGCAATCCCGATGCGCCACCTACCTGCTTGATCAACGGTTTTTACCTCAACGAATTCCCCTTTGTCGACGGCCTCAAGGGTAAACTCCGTCAATGATTGCGCCCAATTGTGATCATGCAGCAAATTGACGAAGCCGCGCGCTGCCTGGAACATTGCCTCCTCGATGGCCCGCGCCGCGACCCGATCGTCTGGCGCAATGTCGCGAAGCATTTCTTCTGGTAAGTCAGGGGCGTGGAATGCCAGTTTTGCGCCGGGCTCGATCTCCCGGATCGAGAAGCGCTTGCCGTTCGCTCCAATGGATGTACCTGCCATGAAAACGAGCGCGCACGCCGAAACGCACTGAGCGTTGCTCCTGACATAGGTTCGGAGGGCAGCATCTCGGACGAGGTTCGCCAGAGCTATTCCTTCGACGAGGTTTCCTCCGGGGCTGTCCAAAACCAAACGCGCCTGAGAACCTCGAAAGTCGCTTGTTGGAGCCTCGCTCAGCTTTGGTCCGAGGGCCGCTCTCAGTCTTTCGACGTCCCCCTTATCGATTTGGCCGTGCAGCAAAATCGTCCGTTCTGCGCCACAACGGTCGGAGATCTGGGCAGCAGACTGCGTCAAGACCTCGGCTGCTGTCGTAAAGTCTGCAAACGTGCAGACGAAAAATAATGTCAAAAATGAGGACAATTTTTTCATAATAGTCTCGGATAGGCTAAATAATCAATTTGTCACAACAAAAGGACAAGGTCGCCCCAAATCTATACTGCGCTCCGCATGGGCGACGATGCCATAATAATCATCCGGGCTTCCTTCTCGTAGTAGATGGAGAGGGTCATAATCCGCCCGCACAATCGTTCTTCCAGAGATTCCGGCCTCAAGTACGGCCTGAACTAGCTGCTCCGGCCACTCGTGCTCTCTCGTCAGGGTGATCAGATCAACAAAAAAAAGAAACATCTGACGGCGCGCGACCCGCGCGAGTTCGGCATTGCGGTCCTCCAACGGATTTATGGTTCGCACTTGCGCGAATGTGGGGATCGAAAACTCCAGGACGCCGCCTTCTTGCAGGCATCTTGCCGAGGCCCGGACGGTGGTCTCGTTGAAATTGCCCATGTTGCCAGCCATGAACGCGACCGCACAGGCATCTGAACACGTATCTCCAGCTAACACGGCAGTCGATACCTCGGATTGGCCGATCAGCCGAGCGATCTTCACTGCTTCTAAAAAATCTCCACCCTCACCCGCCAAAGTTACCTGATCAACGGCCGATCTTTCGCTGTCTTTGTCACGCGGTTGGTCAAGTCGAGCAGCGACCTTCTGGCTGTCGCCTTCCGTGATGTCCCCAGCGATGCGCAAGATTCTGGTAGCTTGACCTCCAGGACCTTCTCCGGTGGAAAGGCTCAATTCGGCTGCAAATGAACGCTGCATCCACACTGCGGCTAAAACGGCTGCGATCAGAATCCTGTTCACTGCAATTCCTCGGTACCACAACCACCCGATGAAAACATGGATGTCCGATTTAGGCAAATCGATCTTCGACCAATATGATCTTCGCAGATACCAAAACGCGCCCGGGTTTCCCCGAGCGCGCGCATCATGTCCGGTGGGGCTTCCGCCCCGAAAGCACCGTGAAGCTTACGCCTCTTCCTCGGCGCCCTTCTTGAGCTCTTCGCCCGTCGTCTGGTCGACGACCTTCATCGAGAGCCGCACTTTGCCGCGCTCGTCGAAGCCCATGAGCTTGACCCAGACCTTGTCGCCTTCCTTGACGACGTCCGTCGTCTTGGCGACGCGGCCTGCGCCGAGTTGGGAGATGTGGACGAGGCCGTCGCGCGAGCCGAAGAAGTTGACGAAGGCGCCGAACTCCACCGTTTTCACGACCGTGCCCTCGTAGATCTCGCCGACTTCCGGCTCGGCGACGATCGAGTGGATCCACTTCTTGGCGGCCTCGATCTCCTTGCCCGAGGCCGACGCGATCTTGATCGTGCCGTCGTCCTCGATGTTGATCTTGGCGCCGGTCTTCTCGACGATCTCGCGGATCACCTTGCCGCCCGAGCCGATCACGTCGCGGATCTTGTCGGTCGGGATGTTCATCACCTCGATGCGCGGGGCGAACTCGCCGAGTTCGGCGCGGCCCTCGGAGATCGCCTTGGCCATTTCGCCGAGGATGTGGTCGCGGCCGCCCTTGGCCTGGCCGAGGGCGATCTTCATGATCTCCTCGGTGATGCCGTCGATCTTGATGTCCATCTGCAGCGAGGTGACGCCCTGGCTCGTGCCCGCGACCTTGAAGTCCATGTCGCCGAGATGGTCCTCGTCGCCGAGAATGTCGGAGAGGACGGCGAAGCGCTCGCCTTCCTTGATCAGACCCATGGCGATGCCGGCGACCGGCGCCTTCAGCGGCACGCCCGCATCCATCAGCGCCAGCGAGGTGCCGCAGACCGTCGCCATCGAACTGGAACCGTTCGATTCGGTGATCTCGGAGACGACGCGCAGCGTGTAGGGGAACTGGTCGGCGCCCGGCAGCATCGGGTGGATCGCCCGCCACGCCAGTTTGCCATGGCCGATCTCGCGGCGGCCGGGCGAGCCCATGCGGCCGGTCTCGCCGACACTGTAGGGCGGGAAATTATAGTGGAGCAGGAAGCGCTCCTTGTAGGTGCCGGTCAGGGCGTCGACGAACTGCTCGTCCTCGCCGGTGCCGAGCGTCGCGACGACCAGCGCCTGCGTCTCGCCTCTGGTGAACAGCGCCGAGCCGTGGGTGCGCGGCAGGACGCCGACCTCCGAGACGATCGGGCGGACGGTGTCGAGCGAGCGGCCGTCGATGCGCGAGGAGGTGTCGAGGATGTTCCAGCGGACGATCTTCGCCTGCAGCGACTTGAAGACCGCGCCGACCTCTTCCTTGGAGTAGCGGGTCTCTTCCGCGCCCTCGGGCAGGAAGTTCGCGACGACCTTCTTCTTCACCGCGTCGACGGCGGCATAGCGCGCCTGCTTGTCGGTGTTCCTGTAGGCCTCGCGCAGCTCGCTTTCGGCAATCTGCAGCATCTCGCCCTCGAGCGCCGAATGATCCGGCGTGACGTGCTCGCGCGGCTCCTTGGCGGCGACTTCGGCGAGCTTGATGATTGCGTCGATCACCGGCTGGAAGCCGCGGTGGCCGTGCATCACGGCGCCGAGCATGACGTCCTCGGAAAGCTCCTGGGCCTCCGATTCCACCATCAGCACGGCGGCGTCGGTGCCGGCGACGACGAGGTCGAGGGCCGATTCCGGCATCTCGTCGACATGCGGGTTGAGCTTGTACTCGCCGCCGATATAGCCGACGCGGGCAGCGCCGATCGGGCCCATGAAGGGAACGCCGGAGAGCGTCAGCGCGGCGGAGGCGGCGACCATCGCGACGACGTCGGGATCGTTCTCGAGGTCGTGCTGCAGCACGGTGCAGACGACCTGGGTGTCATTCTTGTAGCCGTCGGCGAAGAGCGGGCGGATCGGACGGTCGATGAGGCGGGAGACGAGGGTCTCCTTCTCGCTCGGCCGGCCCTCGCGCTTGAAGTAGCCGCCGGGGATCTTGCCGGCCGCGAAGGTCTTTTCCTGGTAGTTGACGGTGAGGGGGAAGAAGTCGAAGCCGACCTTCGGCTGCTTCTCGGAGACCACCGTCGCGAGAACCGCCGTCTCGCCGTAGGTCGCAAGCACGGCGCCGTCGGCCTGACGGGCGATCTTGCCGGTCTCGAGGGTGAGCGGGCGTCCCGCCCAGTCGATTTCCACCTTGTGGGTGTTGAACATTCTCTTGCCTTTCGTTCGGCGTCGCAGCCGGGAGATCCCGGTGCGGCGCTTTGGCGTTCTGTTTTGGTCGAAACGCGCCATGGGCAAGACGGCGAGAGGCTTCGTGCGGCGCTTCGTCGAGGAAGCGATCGGCCGTTTTCGGCCTGCCCGGAAGCATCCGGCAATCCTGCCCCATGACCGTTCGGTGGTCCTTCGCGGGCAGGGCCCGTTCGGGGGTCAGGCGACGGCCGCGCGTCGCGGCCGGCAAAGGCCGGCGGGCCCGCGAAGCTGCGTTCGGGGCCCGCCGGAAGGTGTTTTAGCGACGCAGGCCGAGACGCTCGATCAGCGTCTGGTAGCGGCTTTCCTCGCAGCCCCTCAGATAGTCGAGAAGGCGCCGGCGCTGGGAGACCATCTTCAGAAGGCCCCGGCGCGAGTGATTGTCCTTCTTGTGGCCCTTGAAGTGCTCGGTGAGGTTGTTGATGCGCTCGGTGAGGAGCGCGACCTGCACCTCGGGCGACCCGGTGTCGCCTTCCTTGGTCGCATATTCCTTCAGCAGCGCAGCCTTGCGCTCTGCGGTGATCGACATCGCGTTACCCTTTCTTTTCGGTTTTGCGGGGTCGTGTCGCCCTTCGCCGGGATGTCGTCCAGCGAGGGCCGTGATGGCATTCGGCATCGTCGAGCGGCGAATGCTGGGGCGCATATAACGGATCGGCGCGCGAAATGCTAGCGGCCGTCGCCTTGCGCTGGTTTTGCGGAGCGGTGCGGATCAGGCGCGGGCGTTGCGCCGGCAAGCCATGCCACAGCACGGTACGGCGAGAACGGTGCCGGCGCCACCCGTCATGGATGGCGCCGGCGCCCGCCTGGCGGGATCGGCGCCCCTCCGATCCCGCCGTACCTCGTTGTTGCCTACTGCCGCGTCCAGGTCTGCGACTTGCAGAAGATCTTCAGCGCGCAACCGGTCAGTTTCAGCGAATTGCCGCTGATCTTGGCCGTCCCCTCATAGGTCTTGCCGTTGGCCGGATCGGTGATCTGTCCTGAATAGCTGTTGCCGGAGCCGCTCATCTGGCCGATCCGCTTGCCCTTGTGCTGGCCGGTCATGATCGTCGTGCAATAGGCCTTGCCGCAGGACGCGATCTTCGCGGTCTCGCCGCTGGCGGTCCGCCAGTTGCCCTCGATCGGCGCCGCCGCGGCCGTGCCGGCGCCAAGGATCATGATCGCGGCGGCCGCCGCAGTAAGTTTCGCCGTCTTCGACATCTGGTCTCCTCCCCAGTGGTTTGAATTTGACATTTGAGTCCCGATCGCGTGAGGCGTCGTATCAAATGTCAAATTCAAAAAATCCATTATAATCATAAACTTGGATAGTGGATCTTTCGTTTCCGACATTTGCTGCGCGGCCTCCACAGGACGGTACCAAATGTCGGAATCGGACCACCAGTCGTTCTCGCGGATGACCGGCGGATTCCCCGTCCGCCGCAGCGGATCCGCCGTTTACGTAAACGTAACTCAACTTTGTGGCCGGGAAAAGGCCGGGGGTCGAGACGGCCCCTGCATCGCAAGGCTCGGAACGGTGGAAAGACTTCGCGGGGGATGAGGTCAGAATGCCGGGAAGGCGCCCCGGCGGGGTGGCAGCCCGCGCCCGCGGGGCCGCCGCCGGGAATGCGTCAGACCCGGGTCCAGACCTGCGTCTTGCAGAAGACCTTGAGGGCGCAGCCGGTCAGCTTGAGCTGGCTGGCGCCGACGCTGGCGGAGCCGGAATAGGTCCGGTTGTCGCGGGGGTCGGTCACTTCGCCGGTGTATTCCCCGCCGGCTCCCGACATGCGGCCGACGGCCTTGCCCTTGTGCTTTCCGGAAATGACGGTGGCGCAATAGGCGCCGCCGCAGGTGCTGACCCTGACGATGCCGCCGCCGGGGGCGCGCCATTTGCCGAGGATCGGTTCGGCGCCGAGCGCCGGCGCGGTCAGGCCGGCTGCAAGCGCCAGCGCGCAGACCAGGGACTTCATCATCATGGTTTCATCCTCTCGGTTTCATGCGATGCGGTCTTCGGCGGCTCGCCCGGCGGCAGCAGGGCCGTCGGCCGCGGCTTCGCGAACGTTCCGCCGTGCGGGCCGCCTCGATCCGCCAAGGTGGCTCCCCGCCCATGCAGGCGGGACAAAAACTTCGGTCGCCCGGGCTGTGGTTCCAGCCGGCGGCTCTTTGCGTCTCGACATGCATGATGGCCGGGCCACGACGGCGGCGATCGCCCGTGGAGGCGCCACCTACAGCCGGATTGACGTGAAGGGAACCCGTCTCCGCGAAACGTGATCAACTATTGGGCAAGATTCGCGGGCTCGTGATCGCGTTCCGGCGCCGTCCGATCGCCGTCGGACTTTGTTTACCGCAACGGCATTCGAGCGGATTCATCTCGAATTAAGCGCAAATTTTAAGTGCGCATTGAAACGACCGCGGGATGATCATCGCCATAACGACAACAGCTTTCGGGACAGGGATCATGGCACATATCGACCTTTCGGCCTTCGATCGGGCCTTTGGCAACGGCGCGGCGCATGTCGACGGGCAGTTGCTTCTCGAACTCGGCATGCGCGCCGCGCTCGGCCGCGACGGCACCGCCGACTTCGTCGCCGCCCATATGTATTTCAACCTCGCCGACAAAAAGGGCGTCGCCGGTGCCGCCGCGCACCGCCAGGATGTCGCGGCGGAGATGACCAAGGCCGAGATCGCCGCCGCGCTGCGCAGCGCCCGCAGGTGGCTGACGCTGCACTGACTGGGGCACGGATCGCCAAGTGTCGAGACCGTTCTCGGCCCCCGGCGATTGAGTTCGCGTGGCTTGCGAAACCCGATACGGGAAGGCACGATGACGTCATGTCGCAATGACGTCGAAGGTGCGCCATGCAGGAAACCGCCGATGGCAGTGCTGGAGATGATGGCTGGCCGACGGCTCGTCCGGAAGAGGCGGGGATGGATGCGGCCACGCTCGCGGGCCTCGCACCACAGTTCGAGGCCTGGCCCGAAGCGAAGCTGCATGCGGCGCTTATCCTGCGTCACGGCAAGGTCGTCTACGAGCGCTATTTCGCGGCCGACGACATGGCTTTTGCGGTGCCGCTCGGCCGCGTCGACTATCATGCCGGGCTGACACACGACCTCCGCTCGATCACCAAGAGCATCACGTCGCTTCTCATCGGCGCGGCGATCGATCGCGGCCTGATCGCGGATATCGACGTGTCGGTGTTCGATTTCTTCCCAGACCATGCGGACCTGCGATCGAAAGAGAAGCAGCAGATCACGCTACGCCACCTCCTGACGATGTCCGCGGGCCTCGAATGGAACGAATCCATTCCCTACAGCGATCCGGCCAATAGCGAACGGCAAATGATCGAGGCGGCGGATCGGTGCCGCTACGTTCTCGAGCGGCCGGTCGTTCGCCCGGCAGGCGCCAGCTACAATTATAGTGGCGGCACGACCATGCTGCTTGCCAATGTCCTAAAAAGGGTGTCGGGGCGACCGGCGGATGAGCTGGCGCGGGAATGGCTCTTCGATCCGCTCGGCATCGTCGAAGTGGAATGGGTTCGCTATCGCGACGGCACACCCATGGCGGCGTCCGGACTGCGCATGCGGCCCCGCGATCTCGCGAAGATCGGCCAACTGGTTCTCGACGCGGGCCTGTGGCACGGGCAGCGCGTTGTCTCCGGCGGTTGGATCTCCGAATCGACCCGCGCGCATATCAACGGCGAGGGGTTATTCTTCTACGGGTACCAGTGGTGGCTCGGTCGGTCGTTGATCAAACGCCGGGAGATCCGGTGGATTGCCGGCTTCGGTTGGGGCGGTCAACGATTGTTCGTCGTCCCGGACCACGACCTCGTCGTCGTGGTCATGGCCGGGCTCTACGGCGATCCGTTCCTGCAAGCGTTGCCCGGCGAAGTCGTCTTGCGCCGATACGCGCTCTCCTCCGTGATTTCCGACTGAACCCGACCGTCGGACCGGTGCGGAGGTTCGGCGCTGCCGTCTCGGCGCATCCTTCCCGCGCCGGCTCAGCGAGCGTTCGGCCGGCCGATCTCGTCGATGGCGCTGAAAAGCGCATCCTCGAACAGCGCGAGATCATCCGGCCGGCCGGCGGACACCCGGATCATCCGGTCGAGTGGCGCGACCCCCGGCATGCGGATGAAGACGCCGCGTTTCAGGACGGCGGCGAGAAGGCCGCGCGCGTAGTCGCCGTCGCCGCCGCAATCGATGGCGACGAAATTCGTCGCCGAGGCGAGCGGGGTCATGTTCGCACGACGCGCGATGTCCGCAAGCGCCGCGCGCGCGGCCGCGATTTTCTTCACGACGTCGACGAGAAAGGCCTGATCCTTCAACGCCGCGATCGCGCCGGCCTGGGCGATCCGCGAGACGCCGAAATGGTTGCGCACCTTGTCGAATTGGGCGACCGTGGCCGGCTCTCCGACGACATAGGCGACGCGCACGCCGGCCATGCCGTAGGCCTTCGAGAAAGTGCGGAAGCGCAGGAGATTCGGCCGCATCAGCGTGATCGGCGTCAGCGCGCCCTCCGGCGCGAGATCGCTATAGGCCTCGTCGAGGACGAGGATGGTCTCTTCCGGCACCGCGTCGATCATCTGCTCGATCGTTCGAGCGTCGTGCCAACTGCCGGTCGGATTGTCGGGATTGGCGAAATAGAGAAGTTTCGGCCGCAGCGCCGTCGCCCGCTCCACCAAGGCTTCGGCGTCCTCGTGGGCGTCCGGCCGGTAGGGAACGAAGTCGAGCTTCGCGCCATGGCCGGCGACGTGATAGTTGAAGGTCGGATAGGCGCCGTAGGAAGTGACCACCGTGTCGCCGGGGTCGGTCGCAAGATGCACCAGATGGCCGAGAAGGCCGTCGATCCCTTCGCCGATCGCGATGTTTTCGAGACCGATCCCGTGATGCGCGGCGATCGCGCGTTTCAACTCGTACTGTTCCGGGTCGCCATAGGCCCAGCTCTCGGTCGCCGCCCGGGCCATGGCCTCGACGACGGCCGGGGAGGGTCCGAAGACGCTCTCGTTCGCGCCGAGCCTGGCGCGGAACGCCTGTCCCATGCGACGCTCCAGGGTCTCCGGCCCGACGAAGGGCACGGTGGCGGGAAGCGAGCGGGCGAGATCGGTGAAGAGCGGCATCGGCGGTTCCGGCGGTCTGGCGACCGGCAGGGTATGGCGAGCCGATCGCGGGCATAGGTGAAGAAGGTGAGGCGTCTTACGCGGTCGTGACCTTCGGGAAAAGATGCCGGGCCGCCGGACCGGACGATCTATCCGTCGATCCGCTTCAGGCCCGCGGCGTAGCGCCGGCCGTTGTCGCGATAGTGCCGGGCCGATTCCTTCAGCTTCTCCGCCGCCGCCGCATCGAGCGTGCGCACCACCTTGGCCGGCGCGCCGACGACGAGCGAACTCTCCGGAAACGTCTTGCCCTCGGTGACATGGGCGTTGGCGCCGACGATCGACCGGTCGCCGACCTTGGCACCGTTCAGCACCGTCGCGCCCATGCCGATCAAAACGTTCTCGCCGATCTGGCAGCCATGCACGATCGCCGCATGGCCGATCGTACAGCCGGCACCGATCGCCAGCGGCGAGCCGAGGTCGCTGTGGAGCACCGCATTGTCCTGGATGTTGGTGTCCGCGCCGATCTCGATCCACTCGTTGTCGCCGCGGATCACCGCGCCGAACCAGACGCTCGCCCCGCGGCCGATCCGCACCCGGCCGATCACCTGGGCGTTCGGGGCGATGAACACGTCCTCGCCGATCTCGGGGCGGTCCTCGCCGAGCTGATAGACGGGCATCGCCGCTCCTCTCCTTCTTCTTCTTGTTGCCGCGGGAATTTGCGCGATGGCGGCGCATGCGGTCAAGCGCTGCCGGAAGGGCGAAGCGCCCGGGGGTGCCGGGCAGCGCGGCCGGCGCGGCATCGCCGAAAGCCGCACCTTGCCGGCCCGGAAAAGCCGTTGAAAAGGCTCGCGAACGGCCATTCGCCCTTGCATCGCCCGCCGCCGCCCGGCACGTTCCCGCCAAGATTGGCGGCAACCCGAATCGCAGACGTCAGACGATGATCCGGCTTCTCCACACGGCGGACTGGCAGATCGGCAAGCCCTTCGGCGGTTTCGACGAGGAGCGGCGGGCCGGGCTGCGGGCGGCACGGTTCGAGGCCGTCGGCCGGATCGCCGCGCTCGCCGCGACCCGCGGCGTCGACGCCGTGCTCGTCGCCGGCGACGCCTTCGACGACAACACCGTGCAGGAGCGCGACCTCAACCGCGTGCTCGACGCGATGGCGGCCTATGAGGGACCCTGGATCCTGCTTCCGGGCAATCACGACGCGGCGACGACGGGCAGCGTCTGGGACCGGCTGCGGCCCCTCGCTCTCCGGCGCGGTGTCGCCAATCTGGTGATCGCCGACGAGCCGGCACCGATCGCGCTTGCGGGCGGGCGGCTCGTCGTCCTGCCGGCGCCGCTGCGCCGCCGCCACGAGGGCGCCGACCTCACCGCCTGGTTCGACGCCGCCGAGACGCCGGCGGCCGCGCTCCGGGTCGGCCTCGCCCATGGCGCGCTGGAGAACCGCCTGCCGCAGGGCGCCGATGCCGGCAACCCGATCGCCGAGACCCGGGCGGCGAGCGCGCGGCTCGACTATCTCGCCCTCGGCGACTGGCACGGTTTCGTCGAGATCGCGCCGAAGACCGTCTATGCCGGAACCCCGGAGCCGGATCGCTACCCCGCCAACGAGCCGGGCCACGTCGCCCTCGTGGAACTTGACGGGCCGGGCGAGCCGCCGCGCATCGAGCGGGTCGCCGTCGCGCGCTATGCCTGGACGGTGCGGACCGAGCGCATCGACGGCGACGCCGGCGGGCTGGAGGCGGTCTTCGCCGCCTTTCCCGATCCCGGGCACACGCTCCTGCGGCTCGTCCTCTCGGGCAGCCTGCCGCTGCGCCAGCGGGTGGAGCTCGAAGCGGCGATCGGCCACTGGCGCGAGCGCTTCTTTCATCTCGACCTCCGGGACGAGGACCTCTACGACGAGCCCGACGAGGACGATCTCGACCGCATCGACGTCTCGGGCTTCGTGCGCAGCGCCATCGAGACCCTGCGGGCCAAAGCGGCCGATCCCGCCGATCCCGAGCGGGAGGCGGCGCGGCTCGCCATCCGGATGGCCTATGTCGAACATCGCCGCCTGACCCCTTCCGAGGGTTGAGATGTATCTGAAGTCGCTCGCCGTCTCCGAATTCGCCAGCCTCGCCGAGGCAAGGCTCGAAGCGCTCGATCCCGGCCTCAACGTCGTCGTCGGCGACAACGAGGCCGGCAAGTCGACGCTTCTCAAAGCGCTGCGCGCCGCCTTCTTCCAGAAGCATCGGGGCCGCGGCGAGACGGTTGAAGCCTTCCTGCCCTATTGCGGCGAGGGCCGGCCGAGCGTTTCCATCGCCTTTTCCCATGGCGGCGCCGACTACCGCCTGTCGAAGAGCTTCCTGACCCGGCCCGCGGCCGAGCTCCTCGGGCCCTGGCCGTCGCCGGTGTCGGGCGACGCGGTGGAGGAGAAGCTCGCCGAGCTCTTCGGCTTCGTCCATCCCGGGCGGGGCGATTCCAAGCTCGCCGAGCATCAGGGCGCCTTCGGCCTGCTCTGGGTCGAGCAGGGCCGCTCGAACGGCGGCCTCGACATCGGCGCCGGGCGCGACGCGGTGACCGCCTCGCTGGAAGGCGAGGTCGGCACCATTCTCGGCGGCGAGCGCGGCCGCTCGCTGATCGCCGCCGCCAAGGCGCTGAACGACCGGCATTTCACCGCCACGGGACGGACCGCGGCGAATGCGCCGCTGAAGGCGATCGACGACGAACTGACGCGCGCGCGGGAGGACCTCGTCGGCCGGCGGGCGGCGCTTGCCGAGCTCGAGGAGAAGCTCAAACGGCTGGAAGACCGGCGCCGGGCGCTCAAGGGATACGAGGAGGCCGCGACCCTCGAAAAGGCCGAGGAGGCGCTGCGCTCCGCCGAGGCGGCGATGCGCCGGGCCGAGGATCACGACCGGGAATGGCAGGCGGCCGAAAGCGCCGTCCGGCAGGCCGAGGCGGTGCGCACCGGCGCGGCCGAGGCGCTGAAGCGCCGCGACGACCTGGTCAAGGCGGTGGAGGCGGCGCGCACCGCCTTCGAACGCGCCGCCGCCGATCACGCCGAGATCGACGCCGCCGCCCGCCTCGCGGTCGAAGCGGTCACGGCGGCCGCTCAGGCCCAGGAAGAGGCGCGCAAGGCGCTGAAGGCGGCCGAGGACCGGCACGAATCCCACCGCCGGCGCGCCGATCTTTCCCGCGCGGTCGCGGAACGGGACCGGCTGTCGGCGGTCGTCGCCGAGGCCGGCGACCTGACCGAGCGGATCGCGGCACTCGCGGCGCACCGCGACCTCCTGCCGATCGACCAGAAGAGCCTCGCAGCCGTCGAGAAGGCCGAGCGCCGGCGGCGCGACTGCGAGGTGCGCCTGCAAGTGGCGGCGCCCGCCGTCACCTTCGAGCCTGAGGCGGACGGGGCGGTGCAGCGGGAGGACGGACAGGCGGTGGCGGCCGGCGTGCCCACGCGCGTGACGTCGCGCAGCCGCTACCTTCTCGGCGGCTTCGGCGCCGTGACGATCGAGCCGGGCGGCGGCGCGGCCAACCTCGAATCCGAGCTGCGCGAGGCGGAGGCCGCCCTCGCGGCGCTTCTGAAGGGCGGCGGCGCGGCGAGCGGCGACGAGGCCCGGCGGCTTTTCGCCGAGCGTCAGGACGTCGAGGCCGAGCTGAAGCTGGTCTCGGCCCGCCGCGATGCGCTGGTGTCCGACGGCCTCGACGCCGCCAAGGCAAGGCTGCGCGCGGCCGAGGCGGCGGCCGACCGGCTGAACGCCGCGATCGGCGGCGAGGGTTCAAAAGGCGCGGCGGAAGCTGAAGCTGAAGCGACGGCGGGGGAGAGCGGGGACGACGAGGCCCTTGCCGAAAGCCTGGTCGCGGCGCTGAACAAGGCGCGCCGCGCCACCGCCACGGCCGACGAGCGGCTGCGGGCGGCCTCCAAGGAAAGCGAAGCCGCGGCGCTGCGCCGTGCCGCGGCGGAGAGCGATCGCAGCCATCTCGAAGCCCAGGCGCTGCGCCTGCGCTCCGAATGCGAAGGTGCGGAGGCCGCGGCCCCGCGCACCACCCTGGTCGATCGGCTCGCCGAGGCCGATGCCGATCTCGAGGCAAAGCGCGGACGCCTCGCTCTGAAGGAGCGTGAGCGGGTCGGCGACGGGCGCGAGGCGGCCGAAGCGCGGCAGAAGGCGGCGGAACGGACGCTCCGCCAGATCGGCCGTACGCTGCAGGAACTGCGCGACGAGACGATCGGCCTCGAAGCCGAGGTGCGCGTTTCCGGCGGCAGCGGCCTCGGCGAGACGGTGCAGCTCCTCGAAGAGGAGATTGCCGATCTCGAACGGCGCCGCGCCCGCACGGCGCTGGAGGCGTCCGCCGCAAGGCTTCTCTACGAAACCCTCGGCGAGGCGCGAAGGGCGGCCCGCGAGCGCTGGCTCGGGCCGATCAAGACGCGGGTCGCGCCGTACCTGCGGCTGATCCATCCCGAGAGCGACATCGACCTCGACGAGGAGACGCTCGAACTGAAGGGGCTGACCCGCGCCGGGGTGGCCGAGCGCTTCGAGCGGCTCTCGGCGGGCGCGCGCGAGCAGGTGGCGGTGGTGACGCGCCTGGCGCTCGCCCAGGTTCTGAAGCAGGGCGGCCATCCGGCGGCCGTCATCCTCGACGACGCGCTGGTCAACACCGACGAGATCCGGCTGGAACGCATGCACCAGGTGCTGCGCGAGGCGGCGAAGGATCTGCAGGTGATCGTGCTGACCTGCCGCGAGCGCGACTTCCGCGACCTCGGAGCCCCGACCTTCCGGCTGTGATTCGGGCCGCCGGGCCCTGCTGCCCGGCCCGCCGCAAGCCGCCGCGCGACGTCAGCCTCGGGCGGGCTCAAGCCACGTGCAAGCTTCGTCCGCGGCCGGCGTGGGGCCCTGCCGCGCGGCCGGAGCCGCCCCGATGCCCTCCTCGGCCGAAAACCGTTCAAAAACGCTCCGAAACCGCCGCGTTCCGGCTGTGGTTAGCGGCTGGTGAACGAAAAAGTGGCATCGGCGCAACACGGGTGTGACCAAAGCGTCCCAAACCGCGAGTGTGGCAGTTATGCGATTGCATCGATTTCCCGGCTGGATATTGTCGCGTCAGAAAGATCGCGGGGGCAAACGGCTTCGGACTTTCGCAGAGGGGATGGGGCAGGGAAGGCTGTCCTTCATACAAGGCCCAACCCTAACCTATTAATTGACTGGAGGTCAGGACATGAACATCAAGAGCCTTCTTCTCGGCTCCGCTGCGGCCCTCGTCGCAGTTTCCGGCGCCCGCGCTGCGGACGTCATCGTTCCGGTTGCGCCGGAACCCGTCGAATACGTCAAGGTCTGCGACGTTTACGGCACCGGCTTCTACTACATCCCGGGCACCGAGACCTGCCTGTCGATCGGTGGCTACGTCCGCTACCAGATCAACGCGTTCAGCAAGGTCGAGGACGACTTCGGCACCAACTACCTGTTCAACAACGAGGGCACCAACTACCTCGTCGGTTCGCAGGTCCGCGTCCGCCTGAACTTCGACGCCCGTGAAGAGACCGAGCTCGGCACCCTGCGCGCCTTCGCCCGCGTCCAGGCCACGAACTCCTTCGGCGCCTACTCGGCCGATCAGGCCTACGCGATGGACCAGGGCTACATCCAGCTCGGCGGTCTGACCATGGGCTACCTCGACAGCCTCTGGACCGAGGACGACGGCCTCCTTACCGATACCGACCTCGCCCTCGGCGACTACCAGACCAACCGCATTTCCTACACCTACGCCTCGAACGGCTTCTCGGCCGCTCTGGCGATCGAAGACGACGCTTCGGGTGACTGGCGTCCGGACGTGGTCGGCCGTCTGGCCTATGCCGGTGGCTGGGGCCGCGTCTACATCGCCGGTTCGTACGACGAGCGTGAGGCCGGTGGTCTCATCAGCAACCGTTACGCGGTCAACACCGGCCTGCCGGGCGACTTCTTCATCAGCGACTTCGACCAGGGCCGCAACGACGGCGCCTTCGCCCTCAAGGGCGGCCTGAGCCTGAAGGACCTGATCGCCACCGACTCCGAGCTGCGCATCGAGGGCGGCTACGCGTTCGATCCGTCGAGCTACATGACGATCGGCCTGTTCAACACCTCGACCGTCGGCACGACGCTCGTCGGCACGCTCGCCGGCACGCCGCTCCCGGTCGAGTGGCAGGTGGGTGCGGGCTACTCGCAGTCATTCGGCAAGCTCGGCGTCGCCCTGTCGGGCGCCTACGGCGAGACCTTCGCGATCGACGGCGTCACCGCTGTCGGCCCGACGACCGTCGCCGACCTCGGCCGCGGCAAGTACTACAAGATCGTCGGCAACGTCGGTTACGAGATCACCAAGAACTTCGACATGCTGGCGGAAGTTTCCTACGCCAACATCGACTTCGACGGCACCAACACTGCCGTGTCGGACTTCAGCGGCAACTCGGTCGACCAGACCGCCGGCTTCCTCCGCTTCGTCCGCTCCTTCTGATCGAAGCAGCGACAAGCCAGGAATACATGATGAAGGGGTCCGGCGTTCGCGCCGGGCCCCTTTTCGTTTGCGTGGTCGGTTTCGCGCGGTCCCGAGATTATGCCGCGGGTTCGGCCACTGCGGCGGGAAGGGCACGCCGACCGGTCGAAGCCTGAATCTTACCGGAGGGTCGGGGCCTTCCGCCGCATTCGGCGGGGGGACGCCTCGGCGTTCTTGCTCGCCGGTATCGAGAGAAAGATCGGGCGACACCGCCTGTGGCACGGGGCGTCCGGCGATTCCGGCGGGGCCATCGGTGGGAGCGGGGCTTTCCAAGCGACCATGCGCGACGGCCCGGCGCCGGAAGGCGGGATGGGCTTTCCCGATCAACCGGATCGGCGTCGTCGGTCAATGCGATAACGTGCCGGCCTCCCGCCGCCGCCCCGGACCGTGAAAGCGACTTCGGCAGGCATGCCGCGGAGAGTGGCGATGTCGGAACGGTCTCCGTGCGTCCCGGAGGACGCGCGCGGCCGGGGGCCTCAGCCGACCCAGCGCCGGCCGGTCGTCTCCAGCCCGAAGAAGCGCGGCGTGCGGGCGAAGGTCGCAAGACCCGCCAGCGCCGCCAGCGGCTCGGTCACCACATAGAGCGGGATCTCGCGCATCAGGTTGGAATGCGGCGCCTTGTCCTCGAAGGCGGCGCGCACGTGGTTCTTCTTCACCACCGGAATCAGCCGCTGGAAGATGCCGCCGCCGATGAAGACGCCGCCGCGGGCCATGAATACCAGGGCGATGTCGCCGGCGATGCGGCCGAGATAGGTGGCGAAGAGATCGACCGCCTCGCCGGCTTCCGCGTCCATGCGGTTGATCGCCGCCTCGGTGATCGCCTGCGGCGTCTCCAGCGACGGCTCGACGCTCTTCGTCGCGCAGATCGCCCGGTAGAGATTGACGAGGCCGCGGCCGCAGAGGATCTGCTCGCCGGAGACGCGCCCCTCGATGGTCTGGAGATGCGGCCAGATCTGGAGGTCGCGCTCGCTGCGCGGCCCCATGTCGATGTGGCCGCCCTCGCCGGCTACCGGGATCCACATGTTGCGGGCGCGCACCAGGCCGGCGACGCCAAGGCCGGTGCCCGGCCCGAGCACGGCGCGGCTCGCGCCCTCGCGGACGATGCCGCCGCCGATCTGCGTCCGCGCGTCGTCCTTCAGCGACGAGATGGCGAGGGCCTGTGCCTCGAAGTCGTTGAGGACGATGATCTCCGAGATCCCGAGGGCCGCGATCATCGCCTTCGGCCGGACCACCCAGGGGCAGTTGGTGAGGTCGATCTCGTCGCCGTCGATCGGGCCCGCCACCGCGAGCACCGCCGATTTCGGCTGCAACGAGGTCTTGTCGAGCACGCTCTCCTGGATCGCCGCGTCGATGTTCTCGTAGTCCGCCGTCTGCACCACCGGAAACATCTTCGGCTCGGCATAGGCGTCGACGATGATCGCGAAACGGGCGTTGGTTCCGCCGATGTCCCCGATCAGGATGGGAAATTTCAGCGCGTCGCTGACCTCGCGTGTCGATGCCATCTGATGCCCGCCGCTCAAATCGATTTGGATGGCATCGACATAGGACATCCGGCCTGCGAAGGCAAAGCGGCCGCGGCCCGTCGAAGGTGCCTTTCGCACGCGTCGGGCGGTGGCGTTCGGCCGCCGCCGGAAGGTCTACCCGGCAGCGTTCGGAGCCTTGCCGGCCGCAGGCAGCACGGCCGCCGGGCAGCTGTCACCGCGCGGGGCGCGGGGTCGGCACGGGAACGCTGGCGGCGGGCGGGGCGAAGGCGCTGGCATAGGCCCCGGCCGGCTCCATGCCGGTCGAGCTTCCGGCCGGGGCGGCGTCCGGCCGGGCACTGCCCCTGGCCGGTGCGGCGAGCACGGCCTTGCACGCCGCCGGCATGCCGGAGAGGGTCAGCGGCGGCTTCGGCTTCGGCGGCTTCGACCCCGGCGGCGGCGGCTTCAGCGCGACGTTGAACCACCAGTCGAGCTCGTCGCAGCCGTCGCCGCGCCCCACCGCCTGCTGCGGCTTGCAGCCCGGCGAGCCCGGCTGGCAGAACAGCCGGACGTGGAAATGCTCGTCATGGCCGTAGAAGGGGCGGACCTTCGCCATCCAGCCGCGGCCACGGCCCGCCGTTTCGCAGAGCTTTCTCTTGATGCCCGGATTGACGAAGATCCGCTGCACCTCGGGCTGCTCGGCGGCGAGCCGGATCAGGTCGAGATAGTGGCCGTTCCAGATCCGGTCGTCGACGGTGAAGGTGCCCTTCTTCAGGACCGAGCGGAACGGATAGGTCTCGCGCTGCTCGACGCTCAGCCGCGGCGAGGGCATCGGCCGCAGCCAGAGATCGAAGTCGAGGCCGACCTGGTGGGAGGCGTGGCCCGACGCCATCGGACCGCCGCGCGGCTGCGACACGTCGCCGACGAGAAGCCCCGGCCAGATGCCGCGCCGAGCCGCCTCGCCGGCCAGCCGCTCGATCAGCGCGACTGTGGCCGGGTGGCCGTAGCGCCGGTTGCGCGACAGCCGCATCACCTGCCAGTTCGGCCCGTCCGGCGGCAGTTCCGCGGCGCCTGCGATGCATCCGTCCGAATAGAAGCCGAGGCTCTGCGTCCCGCCCGCCGACGGCGCGCGCTCGGCCGAAAACAGCGTCTTCGCCGGCGTTTCGGCGAAGACGGGGCCGATGCCGGTCGCCGCGGCGAGAAGTCCGACGAACAAAGCAGCCGCAAGACGCGGCGTCGGCGATTGTCTCATGCTTTGCGTCCTTCGGATCGACCGCCCTTCGAAGCCTCGGGCACGTTGCCCGCAAGTCTCGATCACCAATCGGCGCGAAATTCGGACGGTTCCACCGCAAAGACGGGTCGCGCCTGAAGGGGCGCCAGATTGCCGGCATGGTGCGGCGGATCGGTCACGCCCGCACTCTCCTCCCTGACTTTCGACCCGATGCTCCCGTCAGGGGCCCCGCGTGGCGCCGGCGCCCGGCCGCACTATCCTCGGTGCCGGAAGGCATGAGCGCCGGCGCGGCGGCCGGCGACGGAGACATCAGGAGCCCTGAACCGATGACCTACGATCTCTATTACTGGCCTTCGATCCCCGGCCGCGGCGAATATGTGCGGCTGGTCCTCGAGGCCGCCGGGCTCGCCTATCGCGACATGGCGCGGCTCCCCGCTTCGAAGGGTGGGGGCATCGAGGCGATGTTCGCCTTCATGAAGGGCGAAAAGGGCGCCCATCGCCCCTTCGCCCCGCCCTTCCTCGTTTCCGGCGACATCGTCGTCTCGCAGACGGCGGTGATCGCGGCCTTCCTCGGCGAGCGCCACGGTCTTGCCCCGGAAGGCGAGGCCGACCGGCTGTTCGCGCGGTCGATTGCCGTGACGACGGCCGACTTCGTCGCCGAGGCGCACGATACCCACCATCCGGTCGGGTCGGGCCTTTACTACGACGAGCAGAAGGCCGAGGCGGCGCGTAGGGCCGAAGGCTTCCGCGCCGAGCGGATGCCGAAGTTCCTCGGCTGGTACGAGGCGCTCCTCACGGCAAATCCTGCGGCGAGCGGCTGGCTCGTCGGCAAGGCGCCGAGCTATGCCGATCTCGGCCTTTTCCAGACGGTGGCGGGGCTGCGCTACGCCTTTCCCCGGCGCATGCAAAGCCTTGCGGGCTCCTATCCGCGCGTCGAGGCGCTCTGCGCACGCCTCGCCGAAGAGCCGCGGATCGCCGCCTATCTCGCAAGCGACCGGCGGCTTGCCTTCAACGAGGACGGCATCTTCCGGCGCTATCTGGAGCTCGACGGCGAATAGACCGGCGCAGCGTCTCCCCCATGGGCAGGGCGCGTGTCCGCGTCGGTCCGCGCGCCCTGCCGGCGCAGCGCGGCCATGACCGCCCGGTCGATGGCGCCAAGGTCGACCGGCGCGGCCGATCCGGCGGCATCTCCGGCCCTTCTGCGAAACAGTGCGGCGTCGAGCGGCGCGAGCGCCCGTTCGGGCGAAAGGCCGTGTCTCGCAAGACGCCGCGCGGCATGGCGGCGATAGGCGCGCAGGTCGCCCCGCCCGCGGGCGAGACGCATCGCCGGAGCCTCCCGGTCGGGCAGCAGCCGGCGAAGACGGGCGCCAAGCGTTCCCGCCGGCAGCGGCCGGCGGCCGGCAAGCGCCGCGACGAGCGGCAGAGAAAGGCCGAGCAGCAGCGGCAGCAGCCACGCGGCGAGATTCGTGCGCGCCGCCCGGCCTTCCGGGGCGGTGATCGTCGCATAGGCGAAGCGGGCGGATTTCAGCACGATGTCGCGCATCTGCCGGCTCCTCGTGTCGAACCAGGGAATGTCGTAGGCCGGCAGATTGCCGGGCTCGGCCTTCGATGGCCGCAGCCGCCACTGCCAGCGCACGGTGCCGATCGGCCCGTCGCGGGTCAGCGTCGTCGTGCGCTCCTCCGGTGCGATGAAGGCGATCAGCCACGGCGCCACCAGCTTCGGCGGCGGCGGCAGGGCCGCGGCGGTCTGGCCGACGGCGGTGATCGTCACGGTGCGCGTCGCGGTCGCCCCGTCGGCGAGATGGGCGGTGTCCATGTCGAAACGGTCGTCGACGGTCACGTTCCGTGCCGGCAGCCACCAGCCGCCGCCCGTCGACGGCTTCGGCAGCACGGTGAGGGTGACGGCGTTGGAGACGACGGCGGTCTCGGTCCAGCGCCCGGTCCCGTCGTCGATGGTCAGCTGGTGGCGGAACGGCCCGATGGTGAAACTGCCGGCCTTTTGCGGATAGAGCGCCAGCTTGCGCTCCACCGTGGTGTATTCCCGGCCGTTCTTGCGGCCCTTCGACCAGATGTCGCGGCCGAGCTGCAGCCAGGTGAAGTTGGCAAGCTCGACCCCCTCGAAGCGCTCGCGGGTGATGAAGGCGTCGTAGTCGCCCTTCAGCGTCAGGATCACCATCTCGCCGACGAAGGGTTCCGGCGCGTCGGCCTCGATAGTCGCGGTGAGGGTGAGGTCCGGCGTCGCCGCCCGGGCCGCGGCGGCTCCGAAGAAGAGGGCCACGGAGAAGAGTGCCCCGAAGAACGCGGCCCAGTAAAATGCGGCGACGGGCCGGCGGCCACGGAGCGCCGCGCGACCTTGCCGTCCCGATCTTCCGGCTACCATGCGGTGTCCTCCGGTGGATTGGCGAGGCCGAGATCCTGGCGGCGCTGATATTCGGCCTTGATCCGGCGCTTCAGGTAGAGCGCCGGTTCGTCTTCCAGCGTCGTCAGCCAGCTTTCGGTGGCGGCGGTGAAGCTCTTCACCCGCGGATCGAGGATGCTGAGCTGGATCGCCAGGCTCTTCGCCTTGATGAGGTCGCGGTCGGAGGTGGTCGCCTCGGACGGGCCGTTTGCCGCAGCGTCGGCGGCGACGCCGTCGATGGAATTCGATTCGCCGATCACGCCCGGCACCTTCGCTACGACGAGGTCGCGGTTGAAGCGGGCGTCGGCATCGGCCGGATCGACGAAGAGGACGCCGTCGAAATAGCCGACGGCGAGGGCGTATCTGCCGGTGGCGGCGAGCGAGAGGCCGCGGTCGTAGGTCGCCTTGCGGCCGGCCTCGGCGAAGGCGCGGTCGGCGCCGGCATAGTCGCCGGCGGCATAGAGGGCGACGCCGCGCGCATGCGGGTCGGCGAGCAGCGGCAGGGCGAGCCGCGGCAGGCCGGAAGCGAGGGCGAGCCTGCCGAAGGCCTCAGGACCGGCGGCAAAGGCGGCGACCGCGGCGCCGGCGAGGCAGAGGGCGGCGAGGGGAAGGGTCCGGCTTCGCATCGCCGTCAGGTCGCCTTGCGGAAGAGGAGCAGCGCCGGGAAGAGCGCGAGGGCGAGCAGGTAACGGCCGAAATCGGCGAAGAACAACGCCGCCGTGTCGCCCCTGGCAAGGTCGCTCGCGGCCCGGCCGGCGATGGTCTCGGCGAGCGCGAAGGGGTCTTCCGCGACGCCGAAGCTGCCGTCGCCCGCCGCCACCAGCCGTTTCAGCCCATCGGCGTCGGGCGGCGGCGCGTCGCCGTTCTTCGTCGCCGGGCGCACCAGATAGGCGTCGACATGAATGCCGCGGCCGCCGAGATCCCGCGCCGTGTCGAAGGCCGCGGGCGACAGGTTGTCCCCGTCGGTGACGAGGACGACGTCGCCCTTGAGGACGTTGGCCTCCTGAAACATCCGCGCCGCCAGCGCCAGCGCCCGGTCGGTGCGCGAGCCCGGATTGGGCACCACCGTCCCGTCGAGGACGGCGACGAGCGGCGAAAGCGCTGCGGCGTCCTCGGTGAAGGCGCTCGCGACATAGGCCTCGCCGGCATAGACGATCATCGCCACCGGCCGGCCGCCCGCCCGCTGCAACACCAGCTGCGTCGCCGCCTGGGCGTCGGCGAGACCGTCGCTCTCGACGATCGAGCGGGAGAGATCGACGGCGACGACGATCCCGTCGAGATTGCGGAAGGTCTCGGGGTCGGCGATCCGATGCGCGGGACCCGTGAGCGCCAGCGCGACGAGCGCCGCCACCGCGACGGGGATGAGCAGGCGCCGGCCGCGGCCGGGAACGACGCGGCCGAAGCGTTCGAGCGCCTGCATCAGCACCGGGTCGATCGCGCTCTCCCAGGCGCCGAGGCCGCGCGCCCGGCGCAGCGCGAGAAAGGCGAGGATGGCGAGCGCCGGGATCGCCAGGAGCCAGAGCGGCCGCAGAAGCACGAGAGAGCCGAGCGCCGCCGTCACATCGCCCTCCGGCTGACGACGAGGAACAACGAACAGGCGAAGGCGACCAAAGCCGGCCAGATCCAGTCGTCGCTGCGGACGGTCGCCGGCGGCCGGTCGAGGCCGCTCTGTTCCAGCCGGTCGATCGCGGCGGTGACCTGTTCGAGGTCGTTCGTCGACCTGACGCGGAAGGTCCGGCCGCCGCTCGCCTCGGCGACCTGCCTCAGGGTGCGGGTGTCGACCGCGTCGGGATCGTTCGGCCGCGCCTCCTGATCCTCCGGCCCGAGGGCGATCGTGTAGACGGTGACGCCGAGGCTCTTCGCCAGCCGCGCGACGTCGGCCGGCAGGACGTTGCCCGACGTGTCGGCGCCGTCGGACAGAAGCACGACGACGCGCGATCGCGCCTCGCCGCGTTCCAGCCGCTTCAGCGCGACGCCGAGGCCGCCGGCGATCGACGTCGAGCGGCCGGAAATGCCGATCGTCGCCTCGTCGATGGCGCGCGACACGGCGGCGACGTCGAAGGTCAGCGGCGCGGCGACATAGGCCTTTTCGGCAAACAGCACGAGGCCGACGCGGTCGCCGCCACGGCCCTCGACGAAGCGCTTGCCGACCGCCTTCACCGCTTCGAGCCGCGAGACGGTGTCGCCGTCGAGGGTGAAGTCCTTCTGTTCCATGGAGCCGGAAAGATCGAGGGCGACGACGAGATCGCGGCCGGAGACCGGCAGCGCATCGACCGGGGCGAGACGCTGCGGCCCGGCCAGCGCGAGAACCAGCGACAGCCACAGGATGATGGGGACGGTGCGGCGGATCCTGACGCTGACGCCCTCGCGCGCGTCTTTCGGCAGCACCCGGCCGATGCTCTCGGGCAGGATCAGCGCCCCGGTCACCGCCTCGCGGCCCGGCAGCAGCCGCATGGCGAGAAGCGGCAGCGGCAGGAGCAGGAAGGCGGCGGGCGTCGCAAAGTCGAACATCGCTCAGCCCCGCCTTCCGAGCGCCTCGAGGATCGCGGCCTCGACCGCGTCGGGATCGAGCGCCGGCTCGCGCCGGTAGAGCTCGGCGTCGATCGTCGCCTTCAGCTCGGCGAGCCGCCGCGCCGCGGCCGCGGCGGCCCGGCCGCCGTCCTGCCGGCGCGCGAGCCGGGCGACGAGGCGGGACTGGCCGAGAAGCCGGTCGGCGGGAGACAGGCCGCGCTCAGCGGCGAGCGCGCGTTCGGCGGCCTCGCCTTCGGAAAGCCGCGGCGCGGTGAAGGCGCGCAGGATAAGCGCGAGGACGAGGCCAGCGACCAGCGCCAGCGCGAACACCGCCAGGATGCCGTTCCAGTCGAGCGCGTCGAAGCCCGGCGGCAGGCGCACCGGCTTGAGCCGCGCCACGAGATCGGGGTCAGCGGCGGCCATCGGCCCCCTCCATCTCGGCGGCCATCGCCTCGAAGGAAGCGTCGGCATAGAGGCTGCGCACCGTGATGCCGGCGGCGGCGAGGCGTTCGACGCGCGCATCCTCGGGCCTTCGCGGCAGCGGCTTGGCCTGCTGCGCGTGCTTGGCCTGCCGGTCGCGCCGGGCGACGAGCGCCCAGCGCATCGGCCCGGCACCGCGCGCGCCCGCCAGCCGGTAGGGATAGGCGCCGGTCGGCGGCTCGGCCTCGAAACGGTCGCGCAGGAGCATCACCGTCGTCGGAAACCGCCGGCAGGCGGCGCCGGCGAGGCGGTAGAAGTCCTCGCCCTCGTCGTCGAGGGCGGTGGCGAGAAGGATCGAGGTGCCGGGCGTCGCGCGGGCGACGGCTTCTTCCAGAATGCCAGCAAGGCTCGGCTCCGGCTGGCCGCCGCCGGCGGCTAGCGCCTCTGCCGCCGCCGCATGGGCGCTTTCCAGCGCTCCGGCGATCGCCGCCATCGCCCGCTCGCGCGGCCGCGGCGGCAGGAAGCTGCTGCTGCCGGCCGCAGCCGTGAGAAGGCCGACGCGGCCGCCGGCCTCGACCACCCGCCAGCCGGCGAGGGCGAGGGCACCGGCAGCGGCGACGGAGCGCAGCCGTCCGCGCGTGCCGAAGAACATCGCCGCCCGGAAGTCGGCGACGAGCAGCGCCGCCCGGTCGCGCTCGTCGCGGAAGGTGCGGACATGCGTCTTTGCCGTCCGCGCCGTCGCCGCCGCGTCGACGTGGCGGATGTCGTCGCCCGGCGAGAACCGCCTGACGTCGACGATCTCCAGCCCGTTGCCGCGGCGCCTGCCGGCAAATCCGCCCGGCCGGCCGGTCGGAGCAAGGCCGCGCTCGGGGACGTGGCGGACGATGTGGCGGAGGGCGAAGAGCCGTGCGGCGTCGACGTCGACCGCCTCCGCGGCGAGATCCGGTGCCGGCGCCAGCATCACAGCGGCTCGACGCGGGCGATCAGCCGTTCGACGAGGCTGCGCCCGGTCACTCCCTCGGCGCTGGCGCGCCATGTCGGGATGACGCGATGGGCGAGGATGTCGGGCGCGAGTTCGGCGACGTCCTCCGGCACGGCGTAGTCGCGGCCGGCAAGCAGCGCGCGCGCCCGGGCCGCCGCTGCGAGGGCGAGCGAGCCGCGCGGCGAGACGGCGTGTTCGATCTTCTCCGCGAGGTCCGGCATCGCGCCGCTCTTGCGCGTCGCCATGACCAGCCGGACGATGTAGTCCTTCAGCGCCGGGGCGAGGTGGATGGAAGCCGCCTGGCGCCGCGCGTCGAGAATCGCCTCGCTCGCGATCGGCGGATGGCGGGACGCGGTCTCGCCGGCGGCCTCGCGCTCGACGAGGTCGAGGATCCTCAGCTCCGATTCGGCATCCGGCAGATCGACGAGCACATGCATCAGGAAGCGGTCGAGCTGGGCCTCGGGGAGCGGGAAGGTGCCTTCGTGCTCGATCGAGTTCTGGGTGGCGACGACCATGAAGGGCTGCGGCAGCGTGTAGGTGACGCCGCCGGCGGTCACCTGCGCCTCGGCCATCGCCTCGAGCAGGGCCGACTGGACCTTGGGCGGGGCGCGGTTGATCTCGTCGACGAGGACGAGGGAGTGGAAGATCGGGCCCTCGACGAATTCGAAGCGACCGGTCTCCGGCCTGAAGACCTGCGTGCCGGTGAGATCGGCGGGCATCAGGTCGGGGGTGCATTGGATACGCGAGAACGAGGCCTCGAGCCCGCCCGAGAGCAGCTTCACCGCCCGCGTCTTGGCAAGGCCGGGCGGGCCTTCGACGAGCAGGTGGCCGCCCGAGAGCAGCGCGATCAGGAGCCGCTCGACGAGGCTCGAGCGACCGATCAGCCCGGCCTCGACGGTTTCGCGCAGCCGGGCGAGCGGCGCTGCGGCCCCGAGCGGCGCGGCATCCGTTTGTCGACGGTCGTTCGATGCGGTCAGCGCCTCGGCCAGCGGACGGTCCACCATGCTCCTCCCATCGCCGCGCGACGGGCGGTGCCGGACCCCACGCGACGAGGGCAAGGACTATCACGACAGGATGGGGGAAGGAAAATGGTGAAGCGTGAGCGGGAAAGCGAGGCGTCCGGCGGAGCGCTCAGAGACGCTCGATCGCCCGTATAGCCGGCTGGGCGGCGTTCTTGACCATCACGAGGAAGAAAAAAGCCGATCCATCGACCGCGCCACGCCCCGAGCCTTCAGCCAGCGGGAGACTAGCTCGATCCGGCAGGGTCCATTAAAGCCGCTTTGAACGGAGCGCCTCAAATTAAAGTTTGAGGCCGAAAAGTTTAATTTGGCAAGAGTGATTCAAGCCGACTTGAAGTCGGGCCGAGGGCACGGCCGCGGTGGAAACCTCATCCGTCGAGGCGGCCATCGACAGCTCACCCCGCCTCGGTCCCCCCGACCGTCACCTGGTTCATCCGAAGATGCGGCTGGCCGACCCCGACGGGAACGCCCTGGCCGTTCTTGCCGCACATGCCGATACCGGTGTCGAGGGCGACGTCGTTGCCGACCATCGAGACCCGGTGCATCGCCTCCGGCCCGTTGCCGATCAGCATGGCGCCCTTCAAGGGCTCGGCGACCCTGCCGTCGCGGATGCGGTAGGCCTCGGTGCAGCCGAAGACGAACTTTCCCGAGGTGATGTCGACCTGGCCGCCGCCGAAGGAGACGGCGTAGATGCCGTCCTTCACCGAGGCGACGATCTCGTCCGAGCCGTAGGGGCCTTCGAGCATCATCGTGTTGGTCATGCGCGGCATCGGGACATGAGCATAGGACTGCCGGCGGCCGTTGCCGGTGGCCGCCATGCCCATCAGCCGGGCGTTCTGCCGGTCCTGCATGTAGCCGACCAGCCTGCCGTCCTCGATCAGCACGGTCTTGTTGGTCGGCGTCCCCTCGTCGTCGATGGTGAGCGAGCCGCGGCGCTCGGCGATCGTCCCGTCGTCGACCACGGTGACGCCCTTGGCCGCCACTTGGCTGCCCATCAGCCCGGCGAAGGCCGAGGTCTTCTTGCGGTTGAAGTCGCCTTCGAGGCCGTGGCCCACCGCCTCGTGCAGCATCACGCCCGGCCAGCCGGCGCCGAGCACGATGTCGAAGCTGCCGGCCGGCGCCGGCACCGCCTCGAGGTTGACGCGGGCCTGGCGCAGCGCCTCGTCGGCGATCGTCTGCCACGAGCCGTCGGCGAGGAACTCGCCGAAGCCGCGGCGGCCGCCGGCGCCGGAGGAGCCGGTCTCCTGCCGGTCGCCGCTGCCGCAGACCACCGAGACGTTGATCCTGACCAGCGGCCGCACGTCCTTCACCAGCCGCCCGTCGGCCCTGAGGATCTCGACCGTCTGCCAGGTGGCGCCGAGCGTCGCCGAGACCTGGCGAACGTCGTCGCCCTTGGCCCTCAGATAGGCGTCGATCGCCTGCAGCAGCTTCACCTTGGCCTCGAAGCCGGGCGTCGGGATCGGGTTCTCGTCGCCATAGAGCCGCCGGTTGGTGCCGGCCGGCGGTTCGGCGACCGTGCCGGAATGGCCGGTCTTGACGGCGGCGACCGCGTCGGCGGCGCGCTTCAGCGCCGCTGCCGAGAAATCCCCCGCATGGGCGTAGCCGACCGCCTCGCCGGCGACCGCCCGCATGCCGAAGCCCTGGTCGATCGAGAAGTTGCCGGATTTCAGCCGGCCGTTGTCGAAGACGAGACTCTCCGATTCGCGGTATTCGAGAAAGAGTTCGCCGTCGTCGGCGCCCGCGAGCGTCTCGGCGAGCACCGCCTCGACGCTCTCGCGGGAAATATCGAAACGGTCGATGAGGGAGATGGCCATCGTCTTGTCGTCCTCGCGGCGGCGGCGGCGGACGCCGCACCGGGTTGCTGTTTCGTCGGCCGTCCGGTCGGGGCCGGCCTCGATGTCGTCGGCCCGCCGAAGATAGGGTCGCGCCAGCGGCGATGCGAATGCCGTGCCGCGGGCCATGCGGCGGGAGCCGCCAGCGCCCCGCCGGGCCCGGCCCGGCTCACAGGGCGTCGAAGCCCTCCCTGAAGCCCTTCAGGTCGACCGAGATGCCGATGCCGCCGTTCGGCTCGGCCGACTGGAAGAAGGTGAACACCGCCTCCTTGCCGTCCGACAGCATCTTCAGAAGATTGTCGTCGAGCGGCACCTCGGCGTAGCAGCCGTCGGAAAAGCAGCGGGTGAACTGCGTGCGCCCGACGCTCTTGCCGTCGATGATCAGGCCGAGCCCGTAGTCCGGCAGCGGCAGCAGCACGCCGAGCGGCGCCAGCACCCGGAGGATCCGCGCCTTGCCGTCGGCGGTCTTCAGCGCGACGACGGAAAGGCTGAGCTCGGGCCGCTTGTCGGAGACGACGTTCTGCAGGAGGGCGCACTGCTCGCCGCCGGCGCCGGCCGGCTTGTCGCAGACCACCGCCCATGCCCCGTGCTTGGACTTCACGGTTCCGGTCGCCCCGGCCTGGGCGGCGGCCGGACCGGCGCAGGCGAGGGAGACGAGGAAAGCGAGCGCGGCCGCGATCGAAAGGACGAAGGCGGGCGGTCTCGGCACTTTGGTCATGAAACGATCCGAATCAGTTGCGTGGTCGGGGTCGGCGAAAGCGTCGCCGCGGTCAAGCGCCCGGGCCGCGGATGCGGGTGCCGGCCGCGGTTGCGTCGCGTCTTGCCGGGAACTTACGCCGACCAGATTGCGACCGGAAGTCCCGCGGCGCACGCGGGCGGCGGCGCAGTGCAGCGAAATGCGCCGGCCGTGCCCGGGAACGGCCGCCGATTCCGCAGCGGAATCCGCCAATATGCCGCAAGCTTCGGGCCTTGTTATGGAGTTGCGATTTGCCGGGTTTCGTGATTTGAAGCTTGCGGGTCACCGAAGTTTAGGACGATTCAACGCGGGAGCCGGGCGACGCCCGGCGTCGATCGCGGTTGCGTCGCTTCGGCGCCGACCGTGCGTGTGAGGGGAGAACATGCAAGTGAGACGACCGATCTTTGCCGCCGCGGCATTGCTCTCGTCGGCCGGCGCCGCCCTGGCGCAGGAGGGAGGCCCGATGCTGCCGGGCCAGCCGCACGACTGGCAGATCACGCTGCAGGAAGCGCTGTCGCCGATCGAGGAACAGATCCACTGGTTCAGCAACTACACGCTGGCCTTCATCATCCCGATCACCATCCTCGTCGCGGCGCTGCTCGGCTGGTGCGCCTACCGCTTCGCCGCGCCGAAGAACCCGACGCCCTCGCGCACCAGCCACAACACCACCATCGAGGTGATCTGGACCCTCGCGCCGGTCGTCATCCTGCTGATGCTGGCGATCCCGAGCTTCCAGCTCCTCACCGCCCAGTACAATCCGCCGAGCGAGCCTGAACTGACGGTGAAGGCCACCGGCTACCAGTGGTACTGGGGCTACGAATACCAGCCGAGCGACAAGTCGGAACAGGCGCAGGCCGAGCCGGTCTCCTTCGAATCCTATCCGCTGGCGCAGCTGACCGATTCGCTGGCCGACCAGGACGCCGCGGCCGCCGCCAAGGGCGACATCGCGCAGTATCCCCGGCTCCTCGCCGTCGACAACGAACTCGTCGTGCCGGTCGACACGGTGATCCGCGTGCTCTCGACCTCGGCCGACGTGATCCACTCCTTCGCCCTGCCGTCGATGGGCGTGAAGGTCGATGCCGTTCCCGGCCGCCTCAACGAATACTGGTTCGAGGCGAAGCGCGAGGGCATCTTCTACGGCCAGTGTTCCGAGCTCTGCGGCCAGAACCATGCCAACATGCCGATCGCGCTGCGCGTCGTCTCCAAGGATCAGTTCGCCGAGTGGTACAAGTCCGCGGGCGCCGATCTCGACGGCGCCAACAAGGCGCTGACCGCCGCGATCGCCGCCAAGGGCGGCGCCAAAGTCGCCGCGCGCTGACATTTTCTTCGGGGATAGGATCATGGCATATTCCGCCGCCCACGAGGCTCACGACGACCACAAGCCGCACGGCTGGACGCGCTGGGTCTACTCGACCAACCACAAGGACATCGGGACGCTCTACCTGATCTTCGCGATCTGCGCGGGCGTCTTCGGCGGCGCGCTCTCCGTCGTCATGCGCATGGAGCTGCAGGAGCCCGGGCTGCAGATCTTCGGCGATCCGCAGATCTACAACGTCTTCACCACCGGCCACGGCCTGATCATGATCTTCTTCATGGTCATGCCGGCGCTGATCGGCGGCTTCGCCAACTGGATGGTGCCGATCATGATCGGCGCGCCGGACATGGCGTTCCCGCGGCTGAACAACATCTCCTTCTGGCTGCTCGCCGCCGCCTTCCCGCTGCTCATCCTCTCGATGTTCGTCGAGGGCGCGCCGGGCTCGAACGGCGCCGGCACCGGCTGGACCATGTATCCGCCGCTGTCGACCTCCGGCCATCCCGGCCCGGCGGTGGATCTGGCGATCTTCTCGCTGCACATCGCCGGCGCCTCGTCGATCCTCGGGGCGATCAACTTCATCACCACCATCCTCAACATGCGCGCCCCGGGCATGACGCTGCACAAGATGCCGCTCTTTGCCTGGTCGGTGCTGGTGACGGCGTTCCTGCTGCTCCTGTCGCTGCCGGTCCTCGCCGGCGCCATCACCATGCTTTTGACCGACCGCAACTTCGGCACGACCTTCTTCGCGCCGGCCGGCGGCGGCGACCCGATCCTGTTCCAGCACCTGTTCTGGTTCTTCGGCCACCCGGAGGTCTACATCCTGATCCTGCCGGCCTTCGGCATCATCAGCCACATCATCTCGACCTTCTCGCGGAAGCCGGTCTTCGGCTATCTCGGCATGGCCTACGCCATGGTGGCGATCGGCGTCGTCGGTTTCGTCGTGTGGGCGCACCACATGTACACCACCGGCCTGTCGCTCAACACGCAGCGCTACTTCGTCTTCGCCACGATGGTGATCGCGGTGCCGACCGGCATCAAGATCTTCTCCTGGATCGCGACGATGTGGGGCGGCTCCCTGTCGTTCCGGGTGCCGATGCTCTGGGCGATCGGCTTCATCTTCCTGTTCACCGTCGGCGGCGTCACCGGCGTGAAGCTCGCCAATGCCGGCATGGACCGCGTGCTCCACGACACCTACTACGTCGTCGCCCACTTCCATTACGTGTTGTCGCTCGGCGCCGTCTTCGCGATCTTCGCGGCCTGGTACTACTGGTTCCCGAAGATGACCGGCTACATGTACAACGAGCGGATCGGCCAGATCCATTTCTGGATGACCTTCGTCGGCGTGAACATCATCTTCTTCCCGCAGCACTTCCTCGGCGCCGCCGGCATGCCGCGCCGCTACGTCGACTATCCGGACGCCTTCGCCGGCTGGAACTTCGTCTCCTCGATGGGTTCCTACATCTCCGGCATCGCCGTGCTGGTGTTCCTCTACGGCGTCTTCGAGGCCTTCTCGAAGAAGCGCGTCGCCGGCGCCAATCCCTGGGGCGAGGGTGCGACCACGCTGGAATGGCAGCTGCCGTCGCCGCCGCCCTACCACCAGTGGGAAGAGCTGCCGCGGATCCGCTGACGGACGCCGGAGCCTGGACATGGAGAGCGGGCGTTCCGCGCTCCGTGGCCATGTGAAAGCGACCGGCTGCCGGCCCCGGCCGGGAAGGGCCGGGCACCAGATTGAGAAGACGGCCGCGGGCTGCCGCGGCTCCTATCGCCGGCGGCGGGTTCCGCCGGCGGATTTCGGCCCACGGGCGGAGAGCGCCGAACGCGTACCGCCCGCCGGGCCCTGATGATCGAGGTTGGAGAATTGACGCTAGTCGACGCACAGGCCCCCATCGCTTCTCCCGCAGCGATCAGCCTCTCCGAGCCGAAGGATTTCGTCGCGCTTCTGAAGCCGCGGGTGATGTCGCTCGTCGTGCTGACGGCCCTCACCGGGCTCGTCGTCGCGCCGGTCACCATGCATCCGACGCTGGCGGTGATCTCGATCCTCGCGATCGCCATCGGCGCGGGTGCGGCCGGCGCGCTCAACATGTGGTACGACGCCGACATCGACGCGATGATGACCCGCACGGCGAAGCGCCCCGTGCCGACCGGCCGGGTGAGCGGCGAGGCGGCGCTCGCCTTCGGCCTCGCCCTGTCGCTGCTTTCGGTCTGCCTGCTCGGCCTCGCCTCCAACTGGTTCGCCGCCGCCTTCCTGGCCTTCACGATCTTCTTCTACGCCGTCGTCTATACGATGGGGCTTAAGCGCTCGACGCCGCAGAACATCGTCATCGGCGGCGCGGCCGGGGCCTTTCCGCCGATGATCGGCTATGCCGCCGCGACCGGGACGGTCTCGCCCGAATCGATCATCCTCTTCCTGATCATCTTTCTGTGGACGCCGCCGCATTTCTGGGCGCTGGCGCTGTTCAAGCTGCGCGACTACGGCACCGCCAACGTCCCGATGCTGCCGAACGTCGCCGGCGAGCGGGCGACCCGCATCCAGATCTTCGCCTATTCGCTGGTGCTGGCGCCGGTCGGCGTCGCGCCCTTCATCTTAGGCTATGCCGGCCCGGTCTACGGTGCAGCCTCGATCCTTCTCGGCCTCAACTTCCTGCGCCACGCCTTCGCCGTCCTGAAGATGGCGGACGGCGACGCGAAGATGATCCCGGCGAAGAAGCTCTTCGGCTTCTCCATCCTCTATCTCTTCGGCCTCTTCGCCATGCTGCTCGTCGACGCCGCGCTCAAGGTCGCCCTAGGAGGATGATCGTGGAGCGGGAGGACAGGGTCAGGCTGACGGAGGCCGAGCAGCGGGCGCGGCGCAACCGCTCGCTGGCGATCGGCGCCGTCCTCGTCGGCCTCGTCGTGATCTTCTATTTCGTTACGCTGGCGAAGATGGCGTCATGAGCGAAGACAAGAACCGCCCGTCGCCGAACCGCGGCAAGGGAATGCGCGGCATCGTCGTTCCGCTCGTCTGCGCCGCCTTCGCCGCCGGCATGCTGGGCGCCGCCTTCGCGTCGGTGCCGCTCTACCGCCTGTTCTGCCAGGTCACCGGCTATGGCGGCACCACCCAGCGGGCGGAGGCCGCGCCGACCAGCGTCAGCGACAAGCAGGTGACCGTGCGCTTCGACGGCAACGTCGCGGAGGGCCTGCCCTGGACGTTCCGGCCGAACCAGCGCGAGGTGCGCGTCCATCTCGGCGAAAAGACCGAGGTGAGCTACCATGTCGAGAACCGCTCCGATCACGCCATCACCGGGCAGGCGCTGTTCAACGTGACGCCGGAGGCGGCGGGGCTCTACTTCAACAAGATCGCCTGCTTCTGCTTCTCGAGCCAGACGCTGCAGCCGGGCGAGACCGCCGACATGCCGATCGTCTTCTACGTCGATCCGGAGATGGCAGACACCGAAGAGCTGAAGAGCCTTCTGGCGATCACCCTGTCCTACACCTTCTTTCCTGTCGACGATCCGGCGGAAGTCGCGGCGCCGAACCGGCCCTCCGATGCGGCGGAAAAGGGCAAGGACAGTTGAGAGCCCGGCGGGAGGAACCCGCGACGATGGGATTGCTGGAGTACGGCGCCGCGGTGATGTAGAAACCGGATGGGCCGAAAAGGGGAGTGAGCGGGGAGAGCCATGGCGGACGCGCACGCGAAGAAACACGATTACCACATCATCGACCCGAGCCCCTGGCCGTTCGTCGGATCGATCGGCGCTCTGATCATGATGATCGGCGCCGTCGGCTTCATGCGCTGGCACGGCGGGCTCGACTTCAACATCCTCGGCCTCAACCTCGCGACGCCGTGGATCTTCCTGCTCGGTCTCGCCATCGTCCTCTACACCATGTTCGCCTGGTGGTCGGACACGGTGAAGGAGGGCCAGGAGGGCGCCCACACGCGCGTCGTGTCGCTGCATCTTCGCTACGGCATGATCATGTTCATCGCCTCCGAGGTGATGTTCTTCGTCGCCTGGTTCTGGGCCTTCTTCGACGCCAGCCTGTTTCCCAACGAGGCGGTGCAGGCGCAGCGCGTCGAGGTGCTCGGCGGGCAGTGGCCGCCGGTCGGCATCGAGGTTCTCGACCCGCTGCACCTGCCGCTGTTCAACACCATCACGCTGCTGCTCTCCGGCACGACGGTCACCTGGGCGCACCACGCGCTGCTGCACAACGACCGCAAGAGCCTGAAGATCGGCCTGGCGCTGACCATCGTGCTCGGCGCCATCTTCTCCTACGTGCAGTTCTTCGAATACGCCCACGCGCCCTTCGCCTTCTCGGGTTCGATCTACGGCTCGACCTTCTTCATGGCGACGGGCTTCCACGGCTTCCACGTGATGATCGGCACGATCTTCCTGACCGTCTGCCTAATCCGCGCGATGATGGGCCAGTTCACGCCGCAGAAGCATTTCGGCTTCGAGGCGGCGGCCTGGTACTGGCACTTCGTCGACGTGGTGTGGCTGTTCCTGTTCTTCTGCATCTATGTCTGGGGCGGCTGGGGCGCGCCGGTGCACGCGGCCTGATCGTCGCCGCATCCGCTCCGGCCCTTTCGGCCGGGGCGTCAGGATGAAACGCGAGCGGGGCGGCGCCGGCTGACGGGCCGCCCTTGCCGTTCGAGGGGACGTCACCATGACCGAGGATCGCGCGCTCCATGCCGAGACCGACCCGGTGAAGGCGGCGACGCGGGGCCGGTGCCCGCGCTGCGGTGAGGGCAGGCTGTTCGCCGGCTTCCTGTCGCTGCGGCCGCGCTGCGGCAATTGCGGCCTCGACTACGACTTCGCCGATGCCGGCGACGGGCCGGCGGTCTTCGTCATCCTGATCATCGGCTTCGTCGTCTGCGGCCTCGCTCTGTGGCTCGAGGTCAGCGTCTCGCCGCCGCTCTGGGTGCATTTCCTTCTCTGGATCCCGCTGACCTTCGTCCTCTGCCTGCCGCTGCTGCGGCTCCTGAAGGGCACGATGATCGGCCTGCAATACCGCAACCGGGCCGCGGAAGGCCGCCTCGACGGGCGGGGCGACGGGAGCGCGTGACGTGACGGCGGGGCCGGCCGAAACCGGCCGTCGAGACGCGGGCACCGCGCAGCCCGCAAGCTCGGGCGTCGGTGCCGACGCCGGGGCGGTGTCCCTGCCAATGCGGCGGGGCCGGTTTTTCACGGCGCTCGCCTTCTGCCTCGTCGGCATCGCCATCCTGTTTTCGCTCGGCACCTGGCAGCTGCAGCGCCTGCACTGGAAGGAAGGGCTGATCGCCGCCATCGACCGGCGCATCCATGCCGCACCGGCCGATCTGGCGACGATCGAGTCGCGGCTTTCCGCCGGCCAGCCGGTCGACTACACGCCCGTGACGATCTCCGGCCGCTTCCGCAACGCCGAGGAGCGCTACTTCCTCTCGACCTTCGAGGGGGAGGCGGGGTGGAACGTCTACACGCCGCTCGTGCTCGATGGCGGCGACGTCGTCTTCGTCAATCGCGGCTTCGTGCCCTACGCGCTGCGCGAGCCGGCGCGGCGCAGCGCCGGCCTGCCTTCGGGGCCGGTGACGGTCACCGGCCTCGTCCGCATCCCGCCGGCTCAGAAGCCGGACTATTTCACGCCGGACAACGCCCCGGAAAAGGCCGAGTTCTACTGGCAGGACCTCGCGGCGATGGGGCAGGGCGTGGCGATCCCGCCCGGCGGCCGGCTGCTGCCGTTCTTCGTCGATGCCGGGCCCGGCCGCGCCGAGGGCGGCTGGCCGGTCGGCGGCGTCACCGTCGTCTCGCTGCCCAATGACCATCTGCAGTATGCCATCACCTGGTACGGTCTCTGCCTCGTCCTGGTGGTCATGACCGGGCTGATGGTGGTTCGGCGGTTTCGGCGGCGCGGCTGAGGCAGGGCGTTCGCTTGGAGCAGGTGGCCGCATTCGCGATGGGGCTGATCTCCTCCGCAAGGGGGAGATCGAAGCGTCGGTGGCGGCGGCTGCCTTCAAGCGATCGCGCTGGCTGCAGAGGCCCGGTGCTTGACAGGGCGGGGGCGGATGCCTTCATTCGGGCCGACGCCGCAGGCTCGCGAGAAAGGCCCGGCGCCCGCCCATCGCCATTGGAGATCCCGTGTCCTTCAACGCGCCGACAAAGCCGAAGCTGACCCTTCGCCTGTGCGAGCCGCGCGGCTTCTGCGCCGGCGTCGACCGGGCGATCCAGATCGTCGTCCTGGCGCTGAAGAAATACGGCGCGCCGGTCTATGTGCGCCACGAGATCGTCCACAACCGATACGTCGTCGACGGGCTGCGCGACATGGGGGCGGTGTTCGTCAAGGAACTCGACGAGATCCCCGACGACGGCCAGCCGGTGGTGTTCTCGGCGCATGGCGTGCCGAAATCGGTGCCCGCCGCGGCCGCGACGCGCGAGATGCTCTATCTCGACGCCACCTGCCCGCTGGTCTCCAAGGTCCACAAACAGGCGATGCTGCACGTGAAACGCGGCCGCCACGTCGTGCTGATCGGCCACAAGGGCCACCCGGAGGTGGTCGGAACAATGGGCCAGCTCGCGCCCGGCACCGCCAGCCTGATCGAGACCGTGGCGGATGTCGCCGCCTTCGAGCCCGCCGATCCCGCCGCCCTCGGCTTCGTCACCCAGACGACGCTGTCGCTGGACGACACGGCGGACATCGTCGCCGCGCTCAAGGCGAAGTTTCCGCAGATGACGGCGCCCTCGTCGGAATCGATCTGCTATGCGACGACCAACCGCCAGGAGGCCGTGAAGGCCTCGGCCGAGGGCAGCGATCTGTTTCTGATCGTCGGCGCGCCCAACTCGTCGAATTCCAGGCGCCTCGTCGAGGTGGCCGAGCGGGCCGGGGCGGCGCACGGCCTTCTCGTCGAGGGACCAGATGAGATTCCGTTCGAGATGCTGACGCAAGAGCATCCGGTGGTCGGCATGTCGGCCGGGGCCTCGGCGCCGGAGGTGCTCGTCGACGCGATCATCGCCGCCTTGCGCGAACGCTTCGACCTGCGGCTCGAACTGGTGCAGACGGCCGAGGAGAACGAGAACTTCCCCGTCATGCGTGCGCTGCGCGACGTGCCGCTGACCAGCGCCGACATGGCCTTCGTCAACGGCGGAGCCTGACCGACTTGGCCGTCTACACCGACGTTACGGAACAAGATCTCGCCGCCTTTCTCGGCCGCTACGATCTCGGCAGCCTGTCCAGCTACAAGGGGATCGCCGAGGGCGTCGAGAACTCCAACTTCCTGCTGCGCACCACCGCCGGCACCTACATTCTCACGCTCTACGAAAAGCGGGTGAACCGCGGCGATCTGCCGTTCTTCATCGGCCTGATGGAGCATCTGGCCGAGCGCGGCCTCTCCTGCCCGCTGCCGGTGCACGACCGTTCCGGCAATGCCCTCGGCGAGCTCGCCGGCAGGCCGGCCGCGGTGTTCACCTTTCTCGACGGCATGTGGACGCGGCGCCCGAGCCCCGAGCAGTGCCGGGCGGTGGGGGTTTCGCTGGCGAGGATGCACGAAAGCGCCCGGAGCTTTCCGATCGCACGGCGCAACGGCCTCGCCCCCGCCGACTGGCGGCCGCTCTACGACAGCTGCGCCGGCCGCGCCGACACGGTGGAGCCGGGTCTGTCGGCCGAGATCGAGGCGGAACTCGCGGACTTCGAAGCCAACTGGCCGGCCGACCTGCCGGAAGGGGTGATCCATGCCGACCTCTTCCCCGACAACGTCTTCTTCCTCGCCGGCGAGCTGTCGGGCCTCATCGACTTCTACTTCGCCTGCAACGACCTTCTCGCCTACGACCTCGCCATCACGCTCGGCGCCTGGTGCTTCGAACCTGACGGCTCCTACAACGTCACCAAGGGCCGGGCCCTGATTTCCGGCTACGTCTCGGTCCGCCCGCTGGCGCCGCGGGAATACGAGGCGCTGCCGATGCTGTGCCGCGGCGCCTCGATGCGCTTCCTGCTGACGCGGCTCTACGACTGGCTGAACGTGCCGGACGATTCCTTCGTCACCAAGAAGGATCCGCGCGAATATCTGAGAAAGCTGCGCTTCCACCGCGGCGTGCGCGAGGCTTCGGCCTACGGGCTCGACCGGGCGGAAGTGACGAAAGGAAGCGAATGAGCGAGGCAGGCGGCGCCGACCGCGTCGAGATCTTCACCGACGGTGCCTGTTCGGGAAATCCGGGCCCGGGCGGCTGGGGCGCGATCCTGCGCTTTCGTGGCCAGGAGAAGGAGCTGAAGGGCGGCGAGGCGGAGACCACCAACAACCGCATGGAGCTGACGGCGGCGATCGAGGCGCTGAAGGCGCTGAACCGGCCCTGTGCCGTCGATCTTTATTCCGACTCCAACTATCTGCGCGACGGCATTACCAAGTGGATCTTCGGCTGGAAGCGCAAGGGCTGGAAGACCGCCGACAACAAGCCGGTGAAGAATGCCGAGCTCTGGCAGGCGCTGGAGAGCGAAAAGGACCGTCACGACGTCACCTTCCACTGGGTCCGCGGCCATGCCGGCCATGAGGAGAACGAGCGCGCCGACGAACTGGCGCGATCCGGCATGGAGCCGTTCAAGCGCAAGGGCAGGCGACCGGCCGCCGCGGAGTGAGCGATGACGCTGCCGACGAACGCGGGATTGACGACGCGTGTCAGGCCGGGAGACGAAGAAGCCCGCCGCGAGGCTGCCAAGTTGACGGCGAGCTATGTCAATGGCGTCGCCATCGCGCTTGCCGCGGTGGGTGGCATCGCGCCGGTTTTCACTGCCATATACGCGAAGCAGCCGCTTTCTGTCGGGATGTGGCGCCTCGGCGTCGTCAGCCTCGTTTGCCTGTCGGGCTCCGCGGGCCTACATTGGGCGACAAGATCTTATCTCCAGCGAGCGCTGCGCAAATGAGCGATCTCAACCTCTGGCTGGCACTTCTCGGCCCGGTGAGCCTGCTGGTACTCGGGCTTGCGACCCTGTACTTCACCAGCAGTTCGCGCTGACAAACGCTGCGAGTACCGCCGTCCCGGCGCCCGTCGGGTCGGACAAGGTGCTCGTCTCGGCAATAATCCCGACCTCGGGCGCAATCTGCCTCCCCCGGACGAATTTCAGCCAAACGAAGGCGTGTGGCATTCGCCCGCAATCCAGAATTCCAAGGAACTGAATCGATGAATCTCGACCTCCTCAAGCGGCTCTGCGAAACGCCGGGCGTTCCCGGCCGCGAAACCCGCGTGCGCGCGCTGATCGAAGCCGAGGTCGGCGGCCTCTTCGACGAGATCCGTATCGATGCCCTCGGCTCGCTGATCTGCAGGCGCAAGGGCAAGGGCAAGGGCGACACGCCGCAGAAGTTGCTCCTCCTCTGCCACATGGACGAGATCGGCTTCCTCGTCAGCCACGTCACCGACAAGGGCTTCGTCCATGTCGATCCGGTCGGCGGCTTCGATCCGCGCAACCTTTTCTCCCGCCGCGTCCTCGTCTGCACCGAGGACGGCGACATCAAGGGCGTGATGAACGCCGAGGGCAAGCCGATCCACATCCAGTCGCCCGACGAGCGCAAGAAGATGCCGGAGCCGAACGAGTTCGTCGTCGACACCGGTCTCGGAACGGCGGCGAAGGAGAGGATCCGGATCGGCGACTACGTCGTGATGAACGAGCCCTTCGAGGAGATGGGCGAAAAGATCGTCTCCAAGGCGCTCGACAACCGAATCGCCTGCTGGCTGGGGATCGAGGCGGTGCGCAAGCTGGTCGAGGACGGGCATTCCCACGACTGCGAACTGACCGTCGCCTTCACCGCGCAGGAGGAGGTTGGCCTCAGGGGCGCCAAGACGGCCTCCTACGGCGTCAAACCGGACATCGCCATCGGCGTCGACACGACGCTGTCCTGCGACACGCCGGGCGTTCCCGAAAAAGACCGCACGACGGTCCAGGGCGAGGGCTTCGGCCTGCACATGAAGGACGGCTCCTTCATCGCCGACTACGGCCTCGTGAAGGAGATCGAGACGCTGGCGAAAGAGCGGGGCATCGCTTGCCAGCGCACCATCCTCGCCAAGGGCGGACAGGACGGCGCGGCAGCCCAGCAGACCGGCGCCGGAGCGCGGGCGATCGGCATCGTCGTCGGGACCCGCTACATCCACACCGTCGCAGAGATGATCGACAAGCGCGATCTTCATGCCGCCCGCGAGATCCTGACGGCCTTCATCTCGGCGCATTGAGGCACGGGCAGCCGCGGCGAAGGAAGAGCGGCGGCGGCGCTCAGGGCCAGCGGTCGAATGCGCCGCGTCATTCGACCGATCGCGCGCTGGCCAATGGCGGCTCGCGCCCGCTCCGGCCCCGCCTGCGGCGTCACATCTGTTCGAGCAGCGCCTCGGCGCTCGACTTGTCGGCCTGGCCGGGGCTTTCCTCGATGTTGAGCTGCTTCACCGTGCCGTCTTCGACGAGCATCGAATAGCGCTTGGAGCGGACGCCGAGGCCGGCGACCGAGAGGTCGATGTCGAGCCCCAGCGCTCTGGTGAAGTCGCCGTTGCCGTCCGACAGGAAGAGGATCTTTCCCCCCGCCTCGCTCGCCTTCTCCCAGGCGCCCATGACGAAGATGTCGTTGACCGCGACGACGGCGATGGTGTCGACGCCCTTCTGCCGGAACTCGTCGTTATGGGTGATGAAGCCGGGCAGGTGGTTCATCGAGCATGTCGGGGTGAAGGCCCCCGGAACGCCGAACAGGACGACGGTCTTGCCCGAAAAGATCTCGTTGGTCGAAAGGTCGGCCGGGCCGTCCTCGGTGCGGGTCTTGACGGTGGCGTTCGGGATCTTGTCCCCGACGGCGATGGTCATGGCGGATGCTCCCCTCGGAGAAATCGTTGGGCGGCGTGCGCTGCTGCGGCCCGCCGAGCATCGAACTGGCGTCGCCGCGGCGCTTGTCCAGCGCAGCCCGGCCCGCTGGTGCAAATCGACGCAGGCGCGCGCGGCGCAAAACGCCGCCCGCCGCCGGCCCTCAGCTTCCGGGCGAGACCGGCACGGAGCGCGCCTCGACGCCCCGGCCGCCGCCGGCGGTGACGAGGACGTCGACGCTGGCCGGCGCTGTCGCCGTACTAGCGGGGCTTTCGACGACCGGCACGTCGAAGACCGTGGCGTCGTCCGTCCGCTCCGCCACGGTCGGCTCGTCGAAGAACCAGCCGTCGCCGGAGGTGACGAAGAGGTCCGGCGTGTCGCCGGACGTCCCTTCGGCAGCAGCGTTCTTCACGGCGACACGCAGCGTCTTCCCGTCGCCGGCCGCCGAGACGGTGACGGCGCCGTCCGGCGCCTCCTCGGGAAGCGCGGCGAAGGCCGCCGCGACAGCTGCCTCGGCTGCCGGGTCGCTGCCGTCGGTCGCAAGCTCAGCCGTCACCGGAATGCAGATCTCCTTGCAGACGCCCATGAAGACCGTGGCCTTCACCGTTCCGATCGTCGCGCCCTTTTCCGGAGCGATCTCGTAAGCGAAGGCGGCTTCGCCCTCGTAGCCGTTCGCCCGGGTCTCTCCCTCGCCGAAACGCCGCGGCGCCGGCAGCCGCTGCCGGACGCTGCCGGCGCCCTTCGTCGCGGAAAGGTCGATCTGCGGCGGGACGCCGGACGCCCCCGGGTCGAGCCAGTAGCTGTGCCAGCCGGGAGCAAGCGACACGAGGAGCGCGGTACGAACCTTGTCGTCCACCGGGTCCGCCGCCCTGACCAGCTGCAGCGTCACCTCGTCGTTCTGGAACGTCGCATCCTGGCCCGCGGCGGCGGCGGGCAGCGTGGCGAGGCCGGCGGAAGACATGGCGATCGCCGCGAGTGCCGCCCGGGCGGCGCTCGTCGTCGCCCCCAGAAAGGCCGGCCCGGCCCGAAATCGGCGGCGGGGCTTTTCGACGGTGCTCTCGCCTGCGGTTCGGCGGATCTGCATGGACGGTCTCATTTCCATTGTTCCATGGGGAGATAACGGCTTTTTGTCGAATTCGGAATGCTCGTGACAATTTCGCTCTGGTCATAGTTCGATGCGAATGCCACCTTCGTTTCAGGGACGGTGGCCCGGCGGTGGCCCGAAGTCGTGCCGGACGTCGCGGTGGAGGCCGCCGGTCTTCCGAGACGGCCGGTCACGGCGCGAGGGCGGCCCGGTGTCCATGGAGCGGCGTCGTCGCGAGGAGTGCCACGTCATCGAAGGTTTCGCTGTCGCAAACTGTGCGGTGAGGAAGTATGAAGCTCGATATCGATTTCGACTCCGAGGCAGGTGAGGTCGCCAACTCGCTCGAGGGGCATTTCCTCATCGCCATGCCGGCGATCAGCGACGAGCCCTTCGCCGGAACCGTGATCTATGTCTGCGCGCATTCTCCCAACGGCGCGATGGGCTTCATCATCAACAAGTCGCAGCCGATGAGCTTTCCGGCCCTCCTGACCCAGCTCGGCATCGTCGAGAGCGAAGGCGACATCCGCCTGCCTTCCGGCGGCCGCGAGGTGTCTGTCTGCATCGGCGGGCCGGTGGAGAAAGGGCGGGGCTTCGTCCTGCATTCCGACGACTACGATTCCGAATCCACCGTCCATGTCGCCGAGAACATCGCGCTGACCCCGACGGTCGACATCCTGCGCGCCATCTCGGAGGGCGTCGGTCCGAAGACGGCGATCATGGCGCTCGGCTATTCCGGCTGGGCGCCCGGCCAGCTCGAGGAGGAAATCGCCGCGAATGGCTGGCTGACCTGCAAGGCCGATCTCGGCATCGTCTTCGACACCGACCTCGAGGCGAAGTACAAGCGCGCCCTCGGCCTTCTCGGCATCGAGCCGGTCTTCCTCGCCGGCGAAGCGGGGCATGCCTGACGGCACTCCGTCGTGTGACGGGGGGCGGTCCCGGTTTTCGGGCGCTGCCTGGAAGACGCAGGCGTGACGCGATGGCTTGACGCCAGCCGCCACGGCAGCGTTCTGCGGATAACCCGAGGCGTTCCCCTCAGCTCGCGCGCTTCAGGCTGGCGGAGCGATCGACCAGCAGCCGCCGCGCCATTTCGAAGTTGAGCGGCGGCGAGAAGGCGAAGCTCTGGGCGTATTCGCAGTTGAGCTGCTTCAGCTGGACGATGTCGCTCTCGCTCTCGACGCCTTCCGCCACGACCCTCAGGCCGAGATCGTGGGCCATGGTGACGATCGAATGCAGGATGATCGGCCGCTGCGGCTGGCTGTTGTTGCGCAGGAACGACTGGTCGATCTTCAACGTGTCGAAGGGAAAGCGCATCAGATAGGCAAGCGAGGAATGGCCGGTGCCGAAGTCGTCGAGCGAAAGGCCGACGCCGAGCTCGCGCAGCCGGGCGAGCAGCCGCGCGGAGCGCTCCGGATTGTCCATCACCATCGATTCGGTCAGTTCCAGCTTCAGGACGGAAGGCGCCAGCTTGTAGCGCTCGAGGACGCTTTTGACGTCGGCGATGAGGTCCTGGCGGATCAGCTGCCGGCTGGAGATGTTGACCGACATGAAGAAGCTCTCGTCGCCGGTCGCCCGGTGCAGGTCGCCGAGCCGCTTGGCCGCCTCCTCGAGGGCGAACTGGCCGAGGCTGACGATCAGGCCGGTGTTCTCGGCGATCGGGATGAATTCCGCCGGCGAGATCGTCCCGCGGCGCGGATGCTCCCAGCGCAGCAGCGCCTCGAAGCCGGCGACGGTCTCGGCCGCGAGATCGACGATCGGCTGGAAGGCCAGCGACAGTTCGGAGCGCTCGAAGGCGCGGCGAAGGTCGGATTCGAGCTGCAGCCTGCCCGCGCCGATGGTCTTGTAGGCCGGGCGGAACGGCTCGATCCGGTCGCCGCCGAACCGCTTGGCCTGATACATCGCGAGTTCGGCCTCCTTCAGCGTCTCCTCGCTGGTCGCTCCCTCGGCCCAGCCGGAGAGGCCGATCGAGCCGGTGAGCACGATCTCGCGGCCGGCGAGCGCGATCGGCGCCTTGATCGCCTCGCGCAGCGATTCGGCGAAGGCCGCGACGGCGGCGACGTCGCTCTCCGAGACGAGGATCAGGCCGAACTGGTCGCCGCCGAGCCGGGCGAGCGAATCCTGCGGCTTCAGGATGCGCTTCAGCCGCCGCCCGACGGTCAGAAGGATGGTGTCGCCGACGGCGAGGCCGAAATCGTCGTTGACCTGCTTGAAGCGGTCGACGTCGATGACGAAGATCGTCGGGCGGACGTCGTCGCGTGTCGCGGCGAGGATCCCGATCGCCTCCAGCCGGTCGCGGAACAGCTCGCGGTTCGGAAGCCCGGTCAACTGGTCGTGCAGCGCGTCGTGGAGCAGCCGCTCCTCCGCCTTCTTCAGATCGGTGACGTCCTTCAGCGTGCCGACGCAGCGCACCACCTCGCCGTCCGAACCGAGCACGGGACGGGCCCTCAGCTGCATCCAGTGATAATGGCCGTCCTCGTCGGCGACGCGGAATTCCTGGACGATGCGGCCGCGGCGATGCTCGATCACCGTGTCGAAGGTCAGTTTGAAGCGGTCGCGGTCGTCGGGATGAAGGACGGGGAGCCAGTCGCGCGCGGCGCCGTTCATCGCCGCGATCGGCATGCCGGAGAGGGTGTCGCCGTCGGCGTCGAGGAAGATCCGGTCGCGCGAGACGTCCCAGTCGAACACCGCGTCGCCGGCCCCTGCGAGAGCGAGCGAGCGCCGCTCCATGTCCGACAGCAGCCCCTGCGCGAAGCTGCCGCCGGCAAAGCCGTGCTGCATCACCGTGAAGCCGATGAGGAGGACGATGAGGACGAGGCCGCCGCCGAGCGCCGGCTGGATGATGTCGTTGTCGATCCGGCCGGTGACGGTCATCCAGCTCGCGGCGAGCCAGAGGATGATCAGGCACCAGGTGGGGATCAGCATGACGGCGCGGTCGAAGCCCTGAAACGCCAGCCCGACGATCAGCGCGAGGCCGATGCCGGCGGTCGCCGCCAGGGACAGCCGCGCGATCCCCGAGGCGGCGACGGGCTCGAAGGCGGCGAGACCGCCGAGCCCGGCGAGCAGCGTCAGCCAGACGAGCAGGGTGATCGACAGCGCCCGGTGCCAGCGGTTGAGGTTGAGATAGGCGAACAGGAACATCGCCAGCGTGAAGGCGAGGGCGACCTCGGTCCAGGCGCGCCAGATCCGCTCCTGGCCTGGGGCGAGCGGCAGGAGCTTCTGCCAGAAGTCGAAGTCGATGCAGATATAGGCGAGCACCGCCCAAGCGAGCGCCGCGGCGGCGGGGAACATCGCCGACCCCTTGACGACGAAGAGGATCGTCAGGAACACCGCGAGCAGGCCGGCGATGCCGAGCACGATGCCGCGATAGAGGGTGAAGGCGTTGATCGTGTCCTTGTAGCCGTTGGGGTCCCAGAGCCTGAGCTCGGGAAGCCGCGAACTCGTCAGTTCGGCGACGAAGGTCACCACCGAGCCGGGATCGAGCGTGACGAGGAAGACGTCGGCGTCGCTGCTCGCCTGGCGTTCCAGCGCGAAGCCCTGGCTCGGCGTGATCGAGGCGATCCGCTGCGAGCCGAGATCCGGCGAGAGGATTCCCGAGCCGACCAGCCGGAAATGCGAGGCGACGACCAGCCGGTCGATCTGGTCGTCGGTGTTGTTGGCAAGCGCGAAGACCGCCCAGTTGCCTGAGGCGGCGGCGGATTTCGCCTCGACCTCGATGCGCCGGACGATGCCGTCGGCGCCGGGAACGGTGGTCACCTGGAAATTGCGGCCCTGGCCGAAATAGAGGTCGGTCGCCGGCTTCAGGTCGATGGCGACGTCGTCCTTGGAGACCCCGACCGGCTCCAGCGCCCGCGCCGGCGTCGGCGCGCCCGCCGCCACCAGGAAGACGGCGAGAAGCACGAGGCCGACGACCAGCCGGCGGAGCTTCGCGAGGGGCATTGCCGGCGGCGCCTTCCTGTCGGCTGCTACAGCCCGTCCATCGGTCACCGGTGAAAGTTCCCGCTCGTCGTGCCCGCTGCTCTCAGTCTCGCCTGCATCAGCTCCGTCGCCATGATTGCCCCCGCCGGTCCGGATTGTCGCAGTTTTCGGCACTGTGGTGAAGCTGCAATCATCCGTTCATCTCGACGATGCCCGCCCGCAGGGCCGGCGCGCTCCGCCCCCGCGCCGCCGCGGCGCGCGACCATTCTTCGGCGAGGATGGCGTAGAGGCAATGATCTTCCCATTTTCCGGCGATCTTGAGATAGCCGCGCAGATGGCCCTCGCGGGTGAAGCCGCAGCGCTCCAGAAGGCCGATCGAGCGCTGGTTGCTCGGCAGGCATGCTGCCTCGATCCGGTGCAGCCCCTCGACCTCGAAGGCGAAGAGCTTCACCGCCTCGACGGCGCGCCGCATGTGGCCGTGGCCGGCGAAGCGCTGGCCCATCCAGTAGCCGAGGGTGCAGGCCTGCGCGACGCCGCGCCGGATGTGGCCGACGCTGATCCCGCCCATCAGCGTCGTCTCGTCTGCGTCGAACAGGAAGAAGCTGTAGCTGCTCGCCTCCCGGGCCTCCTGATTGTAGCGGACGACGCGGCGGCGGAACGAGGCGTAGGTGAGTTCGTCGCTCGTCCATACCGGCTCCCAGGGGGTCAGGAACTCCCGGCTCTCCTCGCGCAGGGCCCGCCAGGCGGCGAAGTCGGCGCGGCGCGGCAGCCGCAGCACGACGCCATCGCCGGTCAGGACGGGAACGTTCGGCCGGCTGAGATGATCGATCAGGCCCATGGCGCGCGACGAGAGATGAATACGATGGCATGCGGCGTCGAAGCCGGTTAGCCGAGAAGATCGGGCGCCCGCAAGAGCGAAGCGCCTCATCGCCCGGCGGCGGCCCGCAACGGCGGCCGGCCGGCGAGGCGCTCGCCGAGATCGGCCATGGAGGGCAGCCGCGACACCGGACCGATGGCCGCCAGCGTCGGCGACGAGCCGGTGAAGGTCCGCCCCGCGAGATCGGCGAGGCGCGGCGCGGTGATCGCGTCGAGCCGGGCGATCAGGTCCTCGTTGGGGATGACCTCGCCGTTGAACATCAGCTGCCGGGCGATCTGGCCGGCGCGCGAGGCCGGGCTTTCCTGCGACATCAGGAGGCTCGCGCGCATCTGCGCCCGTGCCCGGGTCACCTCGGCGTCGGTGATTCCCTCCGCCGCCGCGACGAGCTCGTCGACGATGACCGGGGCGAGTTCGGCGAGTTCCTCCTCGCCGGTCGCGGCATGGACGCCGAAGACGCCCGAGTCGGAGAAGCTCCAGTGGAAGGCGTAGATGGCGTAGCAGAGGCCGCGGCGCTCGCGCACTTCCTGGAAGAGCCGGGACGACATGCCGCCGCCGAGGATCAGCGACAACACCTGGCTGGCGTAGAAGTCGCGGGCGTAATAGGGCCGGCCCTCGAAGCCGAGGACCATTTGCGCGTCCATGAGGTCGCGTTCCTGGCGGTGCTCGCCGCCGACATAGGTCGCCGGGCTGCGCGCCTCGGCGGCCGGCGGCGCCGGCGCGGCGTCGGCGCCGAGCGCCTCGGCGACCTGCCGCACGACGGCGTCGTGGGAGACCGCGCCGGCGGCTGCCACCACCATCCGGTCCGGGCCGTAGTGGCGGGCGAGATAGGCTCTCAGATCGTCCGGCGTGAAGGAGCGCACCGTCTGGCGGGTGCCGAGGATCGGCCGGCCGATGATCTGGTCGGCGAAGGCGGCCTGCTGGAAATGGTCGAAGACGATGTCGTCGGGCGTGTCCTCGGCGGCTCCGATCTCCTGCAGTATCACCTGCTGCTCGCGCTCGAGCTCGGCCTCGTCGAAGCGGGAATCGACCAGGATGTCGGTGAGGATGTCGATCGCCAGCGGCACGTCGTCCTTGAGGACGCGGGCGTAGTAGGAGGTCGTCTCGACGCTGGTCGCGGCGTTGAGGTCGCCGCCGACGTCCTCGATCTCCTCGGCGATCTGCCGCGCCGTGCGCCGGCTGGTGCCCTTGAAGGCCATGTGTTCGAGAAGATGGGCGATGCCGTGCTCGCCCGCGGTCTCGTCGCGGGCGCCGGCCTTCACCCAGATGCCGAGCGCGGCGCTTTCCAGCGTCGGCATGGTCTCGGTCGCGATGGTGAGGCCGTTGGCCAGCCGGGTGACCTCGACGCTCATGGCCTTGCTCCTGCGGTTGCGGCGCGGGTTCGCGCCCGGATGTAGTCCTCGACCGCGGCGAGCTCGGCGGGCAGCCGGTCGAAGCGCTCGGCCTTTTCCATCAGCCCGGCATGCGCCGGCGGCAATGCCGGCTCGCGCCCGCAGGCGCGCTTCACCGCCTCCGGGAACTTCGCCGGATGGGCGGTGGCGAGGGTGATCATCGCCGTGTCGGGCGGCGTGTCCGTCGTTTCGGCAACGCCGACGGCGACGGCCGTGTGCGGATCGAGCAGGCAGGCCGTCTCCTCCAGCACCCGGCGGATCGTCGCGGCGGTCGCCGCCTCGTCGCTGGTCCCGGCCGCGAAGGTCGAAAGCATGGTCTGCAGCAGCTCGGGCGGTAGGTCGAAGCCGCCGGACTGGGAAAGGCCGGCCATCAGCCGGCGCACAAGCGCGGCGTCGCGGCCGCTCGCCTCGAAGATCAGCCGCTCGAAATTCGACGAGACCTGGATGTCCATCGAAGGCGACATCGTCGCATGGACCTCGCCGGTCTCGTAGCGCCCGGTCGCGAGGCTGCGCGCCAGGATGTCGTTGGCATTGGTGGCGATCACCAGCTTCTCGACCGGCAGGCCCATGCGCAGGGCCGCATAGCCGGCGAAGACGTCGCCGAAATTGCCGGTCGGCACGGTGAAGGAGATCTTCCGGTGCGGCGCGCCGAGGCTCGCCGCGCTGGTGAAGTAGTAGACGATCTGGGCCATGATCCGGCCCCAGTTGATCGAGTTGACGCCCGACAGCGCCACCTCGTCGCGGAACCTGCGGTCGTTGAACATCGCCTTCACCAGCGCCTGGCAGTCGTCGAAATGCCCGTCGACGGCGACGGCATGGACGTTGTCGACGCCGGAGGTCGTCATCTGGCGCTGCTGCACCGGCGAGACGCGGCCGTTGGGGAAGAGGATGAAGAGGTCGGTGCGCTCGGAGCCGGCGAAGGCGGCGATGGCGGCGCCGCCGGTGTCGCCGGAGGTGGCGCCGACGATGGTGGCGCGCTGGCCCCGCTCCTTCAGGACGTGATCCATCAGCCGCGCGATCAGCTGCATGGCGACGTCCTTGAAGGCGAGCGTCGGGCCGTGGAAGAGCTCGAGGACGAAATGCGCCGGCCCGAGCTGCACCAGCGGCGCGACGGCGGGGTGCGGGAAGGTCCGGTAGGCCTCGTCGATCATGGCGCGCAGCGCCGCCGGGGCGATGTCGTCGCCGACGAAGGGGCGGAAGACCGCCTCGGCGACGTCGGCATAGGGCCGGCCGGCGAAGGCCTCGATCTCCGCATGGGAAAGGCTGGGCCAGCTTTCCGGCAGATAGAGCCCGCCATCGCTGGCGAGCCCCTTCAGAAGGACGTCGGAAAAGCCGAGGATTTCGGCCTCGCCGCGCGTACTCAGATACCTCACGTGGTCAAAACTCCCTGCCGGACCGGCGGTGGAACCGCGGCCGCCCGGCTTGCCCGCCGGCGGTCGGGTCGCCTATCCGATGTCCGGCTGATATAGAACGGCCCGTCACAGTAAGGGAAGAACCCAGCGATGCATACCGTGCCGGTCATCCGGAGCCTCTTCGTCGCAGCGTTTGCGGCAAGCCTCGCCGCCTGCACCACGGCCGACAGGATCGAGAACACCGATCTCGGCCCGCCCGCCGCGGCATCCGAGCCGGCCGCCGCCGACACCGCCGCCTCGGCCGACGTCGCGAGCGCCGATCCTGCCGCCGGCGACGCCACCAGGAAGGCGGAGGCCGTGGGCGGCGAAGCACGCTACTGCCCGCAGGCCTCGATCCGCGAGGGAACCTCGACGCTCCAGAAGAAGGACGGGGATGCACTCGACTATCAGGCGGTGATCGTCAATGCAAAGCGCGATTGCCGCATCGTCGGCGGCAAGCTGAAGATCACCGTCGGCGTCGAGGGCCGGCTGATGCCCGGCCGCGCCGCCAAGACCCGCGGCGTGGAACTGCCGATCCGCATCGCCGTCGTCGGCCAGGACGGGGTGATCTATTCGAAACTCGGCAAGCTGCCGCTCTCGGTCGAGAAGGGGGCGGCGTCCCGCAGCTTCCGCTATGTCGACGACGAGATCCTGATCCCGCCCGCCAAGGGCGGCATCATCGTCTATGCGGGCTTCGACGAGGGGCCGCCTATGCTGGGCGGTGGCTACACGGGGGGGGCCTGCCGCGGGGGCCCGTCATCACCTGAACGAAGAAGGAGCCGCCGGCCGCCTTGCGGCGGCCGTGCGGCGGGGCAGGGACGATCGGGGCGTGCCGCCCTGCCTTTGCGGATGCCGGGCCGGCTCAGAATTCCGTCCAGCTCTCCTCGCTCGGCGCCGCCTTCAGGGCGGTGTTGCCGGCCGTCGCCGGGCGGGACTGGTTGGCCGGGCGCGGCCGGGCCGCGGCCGGTCGCGGGGCGGGACGGCGGGCGGCGACGCTTGCGTCCGCGGCGGTCCGGAAGCGCTGCATCAGCGTCCCGAGCTGCTCGGTCTCGACGCTGAGGTTGCGCGCGGCCGCCGTCGTCTCCTCGACCATCGCGGCGTTCTGCTGGGTCACCTTGTCCATCTGGTCGGCGGCGGTCGAGACCTCGCGCAGCGTCCCGGCCTGCTGGTCGGCGCTGCGGGCGATCTCGGCGACGAGCTGGCTCACCTCCTGGACGCGGGCGACGATCTCCTCGAGGCTCTTGCCGGAGGCGCGGGCGAGCTGCACGCCGCTCTCGACCTGTTCGGACGAGGTCATGATCAGGCCCTTGATCTCCTTGGCCGCTTCGGCGGAGCGCTGGGCGAGCGCCCGAACTTCCTGGGCGACGACGGCGAAACCCTTGCCGGCCTCGCCCGCCCGCGCCGCCTCGACGCCGGCGTTGAGGGCGAGGAGGTTGGTCTGGAAGGCGATCTCGTCGATCACCCCGATGATCTGCGAGATCTTCTGCGAGGAGCCTTCGATGGCGCTCATCGCATTGACCGCCTGCGCGACCACCGTGCCGCCGTTCTCGGCGTCGCGCAGCGCCGTCGTCGTCGCCTGGTTGGCCTTCACCGCGTCGGCGGCGGTGGCGTTGATGCCGCGGGTGATCTCCGACAGCGCCGCGACGGTCTGTTCCAGGCTCGCGGCCTGCTGCTCGGTGCGCTGCGACAGGTCGTTGGCCGCGGTGTTGATCTCGCTCATGCCCTCGCCGATGGTGGTCGTCGCCGCCTTCACCTGGCCCATGGCGCTTTCGAGACCCTCCAGCGCCTGGTTGAAGTCCTCGCGCACCTTGTCGAGTTCCGGCGTCAGCGGCACGGCGATGCGGCGGTCGAGCTTGCCCTCGGCGAGCGCGGCGAGGGCCGAGCCGATCTCGGCGACGGCCTTGACGCGCTGGGTGACGTCGACGGCGTATTTGACGACCTTGGTGACCTTGCCGGACGCGTCGAGGATCGGGTTGTAGGAACCCTGGATCCAGACCTCGGCGCCGCCCTTGCCGAAGCGGCGGTATTCCGCCGCCTGGTAACGGCCGGCCCTGAGCTCTTCCCAGAATTCGCGATAGGCCTGGCTGTCGCGATAGCCGGGTTCGACGAACATCGAATGGTGTTTGCCGGCGATCTCGTCGAGCTTGTAGCCCATCGTCGTCAGGAAATTGTCGTTGGCGGTGAGGATGGTGCCGTCGGTCGAAAATTCGATGACCGCCTGCGAGCGTTTGACCGCCGTGATCTGGCCAGAATAGTCGAGGTTCTCGAGCCGTTCCTTGGCGTCCGCCCATTCGACGACGAAGCCCGTCGTCGTGTTGCCGTCGCGAAGCGGGGTGACCAGCAGATCGAACACCCGGCCGCCGACCTTGATCGTCGCGGCATGCGGACGCTGCAGGCCCGCCAGCATGTTGCGCTGATGGCCCGGGTTCTTGTGGAAGATGTCGATGTTGGCGCCGACCAGCGTATCGACGTTGAACCGCGGCAACTCACGCTTGAGCTCCGGCTCGGCCTGGCGCAGCAGGCGCTCGAGTTCCGGATTCATGTAGGAGATGTTCAGCTTGGCGTCGGCGATCATCACATTGGCGCGCAGGGCGTCCAGGGCGGCGATCTTCTGACCTGCGAGATTGCTACGGCGAAAGGGAAGCGACATCTTCGTTCTCTTGTGGGGACGCGGATAAACCCGAACCAATGTAAAGCCGACTGATGTTATTGCTGGCTTGCCGCGTGGAGGGGCGAAATTAAATTACGTCCTAATTGTAGAAAAATATCTTAATAAACCCCTCGTCGACCTGCAGCGCAAAGGCTCAGTCAAAGACTCAAAAGTTGCTTAGGGAAACGATGCGTCAAGCATAATATATGCACAGGAATGCCAATCGATCGCGCGAATGCGGCGATCTGGGCAAAATATCAGCTAAGTATAGTTGGAAAGAACCGTCCCGCGGGCGGAAGATCAGGCATCCTGCCAGGCGGCGAGAACCTCGACCAGCGCCGGGAAATCGGCGAGACGCTTGATGACGGTCTCGGCACCGGCCTCGGTCAGGGCGTCGGCGTGGCCGGGATAGCTGTGCCCGGCGCCGGTGAAGCCGACGACGCGGCAGCCCGCCGCCCGGGCGCCGGCGACGCCATGGACCGAATCCTCGAGGACGATCGCCCTGTCGGCCGGAACGCCGAACACGCTCAGGGCGTGCAGGAAGACGTCCGGCGCGGGCTTGGCCTTGCCGACGTCGACCGCGGAGAAGACGTAGGGACGGAACCGGTCCCACAGGCCGACGTGGTCGAGTTCGAGTTCGAGGCGGTGGGCGGTCGAATTCGAGCAGATGCAGCGGGCCATCTCAAGCCTGTCGAGCATCTCGTGGGCGCCGGCGATCTCTTCGGCCTCGGTGGCGAGCCGCCGGTCGATCTCCTCGTCGACGCGCTTCATGAAGGCCGCGGAAAACCGCCGTCCGGTCTCTTCGCCCAGCCGCTCGACGATCGTCGGCCACGTGAGGCCGGCGAATCGCGCCGCGATCTCGCCTGCGTCGATCTCGATCCCCTCCTCGCCGAGCAGCTCGCATTGGACTTTCGCCGCGATGATCTCGGAATCGATCAGGACGCCGTCGCAGTCGAAGATGAGGAGCTGTGGGTGGCCCATGATGATCCTTTCTCGGCGCCTTGGAGGGTGTCGCTCGCCGCGGCGAGCGATGATCGGCGTTTTCGGCCAAGCGGGTTAGCATGGCGGGATGATGCGGCAAACTGCCATCGGGCCTGCGCGAGGCCCGGGGATGCGCGGTCCGCCCGCGTCGTCCCGCCAAAGCTGCGGCCTTGGCGCCGCCGGTCGACATGTTCTGCAGACTTTATCGATTGTTTACGCTGTTCGGTAACCATGGCGGTCATCCGAGTGTTCCTGTGTTTCCGGTATCGCCATGGCTCCTCTCCGCTCCGCCCGTCTCAAAACCCCGCCGCCGCCGGCTCCCGACTTCCGGGACCGGATCCTGACGGGGCACTGCGTTGCGCAGATGGAGGCGCTGCCGGCGAAGTCGGTCGACGTCGTCTTCGCCGATCCTCCCTACAACCTCCAGCTTGCCGGTGACCTGCATCGTCCGGACCAGTCGCGGGTCGACGCCGTCGACGACGCCTGGGATCAGTTCGAGAGCTTCCAGGCCTACGACGCCTTCACCCGCGCCTGGCTGCTCGCCGCGCGCCGGGTGCTCAAGCCGAACGGCACGATCTGGGTGATCGGGTCCTATCACAACATCTTCCGGGTCGGCGCGATCCTGCAGGACATCGGCTACTGGATCCTCAACGACATCGTCTGGCGCAAGTCCAACCCGATGCCGAACTTCCGCGGGCGGCGCTTCCAGAACGCCCACGAGACGCTGATCTGGGCCTCCCGCGACCAGGACGCCAAGGGCTACACGTTCAACTACGACAGCCTCAAGGCGGCCAACGACGACGTGCAGATGCGCTCCGACTGGCTGTTCCCGATCTGCACCGGCGGCGAGCGGCTGAAGGACGACGGCGGCCAGAAGCTGCACCCGACCCAGAAGCCCGAGGCGCTGCTCGCCCGGCTGCTGCTCGCCTCGACGAAGCCCGGCGACGTCGTGCTCGACCCGTTCTTCGGCACCGGGACCACCGGCGCCGTGGCCAGGCGCCTCGGCCGGCACTTCGTCGGCATCGAGCGCGACGCGGCCTATGTCGAGGCGGCCGAGAAGCGGATCGCCGCCGTCGAGCCGCTGGCCGGCGAAAGCCTCGAGATCGTCGCCGGCAAGCGCGCCGAGCCGCGCATTCCGTTCGCCACCCTGCTGGAAGCCGGGCTGATCGAGCCGGGAACGCAGCTCACCGACGCCGGCCGCCGCCACGTCGCCCATGTGCGCGCCGACGGCACGGTCTCGGTCGCCGGCGAGGCTGCCTCGATCCATCGCGTCGGGGCGCGGGTCCAGGGGCTGTCGGCCTGTAACGGCTGGACCTTCTGGCACGTCGAGGCCGAAGGAGAACTGAAGCCGATCGACGAACTGCGCCGGCTGGTCCGCGAGCGCATGGCGCTGCGCCACGTCGGCGGATGAGACGAGATCCGCTCGATCACAGCGGGGCTCGTATCAAGCCCGCGCGGCGAATGAGCGTCTTTTCCGGCATCACGAAGTGATCTGCCGGAAACCGTATGAGACCAGGAGGCGCTGGAAGCGACTCTCGGTTCCGGATCCAAGCCTCTGGCGTCGCATTGAAAATCCGGATGTGTTCAACGGGCGGACGCGTCGGCGTCTTCGCCCGCTGGCAAAGACCTGTGAACCGGGTCGCGCCGGCGCGGCCTATTCGGCCGGCGCTGCCGCCCCGGCGCCGCCCGACGGGGTCCGGTCGTCCGTCGGCAGGAGCCTGCCGAGCCAGCGGCCGAGGACCCGCTCGAGATCGTCGACGATCGTGTAGACCACCGGCACATAGACGAGGCTGAGCAGCGTCGAGGAGACGAGGCCGCCGATCACCGCGATCGCCATCGGCGCGCGCGTCTCGGCGTCGGCGCCGAAGCCGAGGGCGAGCGGCGCCATGCCGGCGCCCATGGCGATCGACGTCATGACGATCGGCCGGGCGCGCTTTTGCGCCGCTTCCATCAGTGCCTCGAAGCGCGAGGTTCCTTCCCGCCGTGCGACGATGGCGTATTCGACGAGCAGGATCGAGTTCTTGGCGGCGATGCCCATCAGCAGCAGGACGCCGATCAGCACCGAGATCGCCACCGCCGAGCCGGTCAGCCACAGGAAGCCGAAGGCACCGCCGATCGACAGCGGCAGCGCGGTCAGGATGGTGATCGGCTGCAGGAACGAGTTGAAGAGCAGCGCCAGCGTCGCGAACATCAACAGGACGCCGGTGATCATCGCCATCTCGAAGCCGGAAAACATCTCGTTCATCCGCTTGGCGTCGCCTTGCGCCTTCTCGTGGATGCCGGCCGGCAGGTCGCGCATCGCGGGCAGGGCCTTGACCGCCTTCTCCGCCTCGCCCAGCGTGATGCCGGAAAGCTCCGCCTCGACGCTCGCGGTGCGCTCGCCGTCGTAATGGGTGATGGTCGTCGGGCCGGCGCCGAAGCCGAAATCCGCGATCGAGCCGAGAGGAACGGAGGCGGACGTTCCGGCGATCTTCAACGCCTTGATCCGGTCGAGGTCGCCCCGCGCGTCGTCGCTCAGCGTCGGGACGACGTAGACCTGCCGGTCGCCGAGGCTGTATTTCGCCAGCGACGCCTCGTCGGCGCCGATGGTGGCGACCGACAGGAGCGTCGCGACGTCGCTCGCCGTGATGCCGAACGCGGCCATGCGCTGCTTGTCGGGCGTCACGACGAGTTCCGGCTTGGCCGCCGCGGCGTCGGAGATCGGATTGAGCAGGCCCGGCACGTCGCGCATTTCGGCGGCGAGCGCGTTCGCCGTCTCGGCGAGCTTCTTGCCGTCCGCGCCGGCGAGGGTGATCTTGACCTTCGCGCCGGACTGGTCGTCGGCGCCGAACTGGATCCGCGCGCCCGGAATGTCGTCGAAGGCCCCGGAGAGGCGCTTTTCGAACGCCTGCTGGCTGACGGACCGTGCGTCGCGGTCGACGAGATTGGCCGTCACCGTCGCCGAATTGACGCTCGCCGTGGTGTTGCGCTGCGGGCCGCCTCCGCCCTCGCTCGCCGTGCCGATCGAGGCGAAGACGCTTTCGACCTCCGGCTGCTTTTCGAGGACGGCGCTGACCCTCTTCACCACCGCGTCGGTCTCTTCCAGCCTCGAACCGGGCACGAGCTCGACCGCGACGAGGGAGCGCCCGCGGTCGGACGAGGGCATGAACTCGGTCGGCAGGCCGAGCGCGACATAGACCGATCCGGCGAAGAAGGCGACGCCGATGAGCGCCGTCAGCCAGCGGAACCGCAGCGCCTGGCGCAGGAGCGCGAGATAGGCCGGCACCCAGCGCGGCGTGTCCTCTTCCGTCGAGCCATGGCCGGCCTTGACGAGATAGGCCCCCATCAGCGGCGTCAGCAGCCGCGCAACGACCAGCGAGAAGCCGACCGAGACGCAGACGGCGATGGCGAAGGAGACGAACATCTTGCCCGGGATGCCGGGCATGAAGCCGACGGGAAGGAACACCGCGACGATCGTCGCGGTGGTGGCGACGACGGCGAGGCCGATCTCGTCGGCCGCCTCGATCGCCGCCTCGTAGGCGCTCCTGCCGCTCTGGCGCATGTGCCGGACGATGTTCTCGATCTCGACGATGGCGTCGTCGACGAGGATGCCGACGACCAGCGACAAGGCGAGCAGCGTGATGTTGTTGAGCGAAAGGTCGAGCCACTCCATCACGAAGAAGGTCGGGACGAGCGACATCGGCAGGGCGGTCGCGGCGACGATGGTGGCGCGGACGTCCCTGAGGAAGAGGAAGACCACGGCGACGGCGAGCAGCGCCCCGAGCCAGAGCGCTTCGATGGCGGCGTCGTAGCTTTCCTGGACGAAGTCCGACGAGGACGTGACCTCGGTGAAGCTCACCTTCGGGTCGGCGGCGTCCATCGCCTGGACTGCGGCGCGCGCCGCCTTGGTGACGCCGATCTGGCTCGAGCCCTTGGCGCTGTAGACCTCGAAGGAAACGACCTCCTTGCCGTTCAGCCGGGCCCTGCTGCGCGGCTCTTCCCAGCCGTCGACGACCTGGCCGAGATCGGACAGCCGCACCGACTTGCCCGAGCCGACGGTGATCGGCGTTGCCGCGAGCTCGGCGATCGAGCCGGCGCTGCCGAGCGTGCGAACCGACTGTTCGGTGCCGCCGATGACGGTTCGCCCGCCCGCCTGATCGAGATTCTGGGCCGCGAGCGCCTTGGTGACGGCGGCGACCGTCGTGCCGTAGGCGTCGATGCGCGCCGGGTCGAGCTTGACGAGGATCGCCCGGTCGACGCCGCCGGAGCGCTCGATCTTCGAGACGCCTTCGACGCCGAGGAGTGCCTTGGAGACGTCCTCGTCGACATACCAGGAGAGTTCGTCCGGCTTCATGCCGGGCGCGTCGACCACATAGGTCAGGATGGCGTTATCGCCGGCCTCGACGCGCGAGACGACCGGCGTTTCCGCCGCGTCCGGGAGCTGGCTCTGGATGTCGTCGACGGCATTCTGGACGTCGTCGGTCGCCTCGATGAGGTCGGTGCCGAGCTTGAACTCGATTGACGTGACCGAGGAGCCCTCGCTGATCGTCGAGGAGACGCTCTCGACGTTGGAGATCGTCGCGACGGAATTCTCGACGAGGTCGGTCACCTGGGTCTCGAGTTCCGTCGGCGCGGCGCCGGTCTCGGCGACCGTCACCTTGACCATCGGGAAGTCGATGTCCGGCATGTTGTTGACGCGCAGCTGGGTGAACCCCCAGGCACCGCAGATCGCTAGGGCGAGGAACAGGACGATGGTCGGCAGCGGGTGGCGGATCGCCCAGGCGGAGACGTTCTTCACTGGCCGCCCTCCTTCTGGCCGGTCGCTTCCGCCGACGCCTGCTCGGTGACCAGCCGGACCCTGTTGCCGTCCTGCAGGAAGCCGGCGCCGCTCGTCACCACCCGGTCGCCGGCGGCAAGGTCGCCGGCGACGGCGACGCGGCCGTCGCTGCGCGCGCCGACCGCCACCGGAATCGCGGCGACGGTATCGTCGGCGCCGACCCGGAACACCGCGGTCTTGCCCTCCTGCCAGGTCAGCGCCCGGTCGGCGACGGTCAGGCTGTCGGCACCGCCCGCCTCGATCTTCGCCGTGACGAACATGCCGGCCCTGAGGCCCGACCCGTCGGGAAGCGGGACGACGGCAAGGGCGAGATGGGTGTCGGAATCGACCACTTCGTCGAGCGAGGCGAGCTTCGCTGCGATGGTGCGGCCGTCGGGGGCGGTGATCTCGGCGCTCGCGCCCGCTTCGAGGCTCGAAACGGCCGCTTCGGGCACGTCGACCCGCGCCTCGAGCGCGCCGTCCTCCTGGATGCGGGCGATCTCGGTCGATGCCTGGACGATGATGCCCGGCACGGAAGGCCGGGCGGAGACGACGCCGGCGAAGGGGGCGCGGATCTCGGTCCGTGCGAGCTGCACCTCCAGCGTCTTTCTGGCCGCCTCGGCCTCGGCGAGTGCGGCTTTCGCGGTGGCGACGCTGGTGGCGTTGCTCTCGGCGGTCTCCCGCGAGACGGTGCCGGACTTCATCAGCCGCTGGCTGCGGTCGCTGGTCGAGACCGCGTTGGCGAGCGTCGCCTCGGCGCTGTCGATCGCGGCGTCCTGTTCGGCGATCTGAGCCTTCAGGAGCGAGCCGTCGAGCCGCGCGATCACCTGCCCCTTCTCGACGCGGTCGCCCTGTGCCACGAGGACGTCGGTGAGAGCGAGGCCGGTCGCCTCCGCCCCGATGGTGACCTCGCGATGCGCCGCGACGACGCCGTTGCCGACGATCGTCCGGCCGATCGTGTCATGGCGGACCGTGTCGGTGGTGACCGTCAGGCTCGCCGGCTGGTCCGAAGCCGCGTCGGGCGCGGCGGCGGAGGCCGCGCTCGCGGCATCCTCGCTGCCGGTATGCCGCTCGGGCATGCGGATCGCCCCGGCGACGACGAGGCAGGCCGTCAGGACGAGGACGCAGGTCGGTTTCCATCGGATGGCGGGAAGCTTCATCGGCGGACGCACGCGGGAATTGAGGTCTGGGACACTCCCAGAAATACGTCGCCGGCGGGCGCGCTTCCATTCGTCGCCGGTATCGATATGTAACGAATGGTGTCAGCCGGGCCCGAAAGGCCGGCCGAACCACCTCACCGGTCGTCGAGGCCGCCTTCAGCCGCCACGATCTGCTGGTGGTGATCGGCATCGCCGAAGGAAAGGTCGATCATCGCCTGGCGCTTGAAGTGGTGGGCGATCTCGTACTCCATGGTCACGCCCACCCCGCCGTGAAGCTGGACCGCGGTCTGGGCGATGAAGCGGCCGGAACGGCCGATCTGGACCTTCGCCGCGGCCATGGCGGTCCGGCGCGCGCCCTCGTCGCTCTCGGCCGCGTTCATCGCCGCGAAGATCGCCATCGAGCGGGCCTGTTCGAGCGCGATGTACATCTCGGCCGCCTTGTGCTGCAGCACCTGGAAGGCGGCGATCGGCACGCCGAACTGCTTGCGTTCCTTGATGTAGGCGACGGTCAGTTCGACCATCCGCTCCATCGACCCGACCGCCTCGGCGCAGAGCGCCGCGATCGCCTCGGCCTCGATCCGGGCGATCGTCGCCGCGGCCGCACCGGGCTCGCCGAGCACCGCTTCCTTCGGGACGCGGACGTCGGCGAAGGAAAGTTCGGCGGCGCGCATCCCGTCCTGGGTCGGAAAGCCGCGCCGCGACAGCCCCTCGGCGTCGGCCGGCACGAGGAACAGGCCGAGGCCTTCCGCTTCGCCGGCCTCCCCCGCCGTCCGGGCGGCGACGACGAAACCCGTCGCCGTGTCGCCGTGCAGCACCAGCGTCTTTTCCCCCGACAGGCGGAAACCGTCGTCCTCCGGGGTCGCCCGCATGGCAATCTGGGAGAGATCGTAGCGTGTCCCGCGCTCGGCGAAGGCGAAGGCGAGGCGGCTGGATCCATCGACGATGCCCGGCAGCCATTCGGCCCGCTGTTCTGGCGAACCGGCATGGCGCAGGGCGGCGCCCGCCATCACCACCGAGGCGAGATAGGGCTCGACCACGAGGGCGCGGCCGAAGGCCTCCATGACGATCATCGTCTCGACCGGCCCGGCGCCGAGGCCGCCGTCGGCCTCGTCGAAGGGGATGGCGAGAAGGCCGAGTTCGGCGAAGGATGCCCAGAGCTTTTCGGAAAAACCGGCCGCCTCGGCCCGATGCTTCTCGCGCGCCTCGAAGCCGTATTCGGTGCGCAGCAGCCGCGTCACCGAGTCCTTGATGAGGCGCTGTTCCTCGGAGAGATCGAAATCCATGTGGTTCCTCCCGGAAATTGCCGTCGATGGCGGGCCGCCTTGCTGCGGCAACGACGTCGACATGATGTTCTGATCAGGCGGTGCCGAGGCACCCCCCTCTGCCTGCCGGCATCTCCCGCGCAAGGGGGGAGATCGGCGGCTTCGTCGTCGTCGCCTCACTTCCAGCGTTTATGCGGTTTCGGGCGTCTGAGATTGGCGTAGCCCTCTGCGCAGGATCGATCTCCCTCCTTGTGGGGGAGATGTCCGGCAGGACAGAGGGGGGTATGCATGCGCCAACGCCAGCCAGAAGACTCAGCGCCCCCTCACAGCCCCAGGATCGCCTTGGCGATGATGTTCTTCTGGATCTCGTTGGAGCCGCCGTAGATCGACACCTTGCGCGTGTTGAAATAGTTCGGCGCGATCGGCGCGGCGTAGTCCGGCCCGACGGGCGGCTCGTTGCGTCCTTCGATCTCCTCGGCCTCGAAGGGCAGGGCGAAGGGGCCGATCGCCTCCATCAGAAGCTCGGTCGCCGCCTGCTGCAGCTCAGTGCCCTTGATCTTGAGGATAGAGGATGCCGGGTCCGGCTTGCCGTGGCCGCGCCGCGCTTCCGCCGAGACGACGCGCAGCTGCGTCATCTCCAGCGCCTTCAGCTCGATCTCGACGGCCGCCACCTTCTCGCGGAAGCGCGGATCGTCCCAGACGGTGCCGGCGCCGGACGGTTCCGCCCTGGCGATCTCCTTCAGCCGGCGGATGCGTTCCTTGGTGGCGCCGACGCCGGCGATCCCCGTGCGCTCGTTGCCGAGCAGGAACTTCGCATAGTCCCATCCGCGGTTCTCCTCGCCGACGAGGTTTTCCGCCGGCACCCTGACGTCGTCGAAGAACACCTCGTTGACCTCGTGGCCGCCCTCGATGGTGCGGATCGGCCGCACGGTGATTCCGGGCGTCGTCATGTCGATCAGGAGGAAGGAAATGCCCATCTGCTTTTTCGGCGCCGCCGGGTCGGTGCGCACCAGGCAGAAGATCCAGTCGGCATGCTGGGCGAGGGTGGTCCAGGTCTTCTGGCCGTTGACGACATAGGTCTCGCCGTCCTTCACCGCTTTGGTCGTGAGGCCGGCGAGGTCGGAGCCGGCGCCCGGCTCGGAAAAGCCCTGGCACCACCAGTCGTCGAGATTGGCGATGCGCGGCAGGAAGCGCTTCTTCTGGTCGTCGGAGCCGAAGGTGTAGATCACCGGCCCGACCATCGAATGGCCGAAGGGCAGCATCTGCGGTGCCGGCGCGCGCTGCATCTCGTCGAGAAAGATGTACTGGCGGATCGGATCCCAGCCGGTGCCGCCGTGTTCGACCGGCCAGTGCGGGACCGACCAGCCCTTTGCGTTCAGGATGCGCGTCCAGCGCTGCAGCTGGTCCTTCGTCACATGGCGGCCGGCGCGCAGCGTTTCCTTTGCGTCCCTCGGCACGTTCTCGGCGATGAAGGCGCGGACCTCCGCGCGGAACGCCGTCTCTTCGGCTGAAAAGGTCAGGTCCATGTCTCGTCCTCCCGGTCGTCGCCCGCGTCGCCCCGATGCGAATGCCGCCCGATGCAATGCGGAACGGGCGGGCGTGCTAGGGCGCGATGCGACGCGAAACGGCATCGCCGCTTCGCCGCGATTCTAGCATAATTGACGCGAACGTAAGAGTAAATCGATGCGGCCGTCCCGGCAGAGCTGCAGGCGCATCGGGCCGGCGCCGGCCGGCGCGATGCCCCTTTCCCTCGCCGGGCCTTGTGACTAGGGTCACGCCGGCCGATGGTTCGGGTGGGCACCGAATCGAAAGAGGAGTCTGGCCGTGTTCAGAGCTTTCGCCGCGCTGGTCGTGGCGCTTTTCGTCCTGCCGGGCATCGCCGCGGCGCATGGTCCGACCCGCCAGAAGGCGAGCGACACGATCACCATCGATGCGGCCCCCGAGAAGGTCTGGGCGGCGATCGAGAATTTCGGCGACATGTCCTGGCATCCGCGGATCGCCATGACCGACGCCAGCAAGGGCAACGAGAAGGGGTCGGTGCGCACGCTCGGCTTCAAGTCCGGCGGGATGATGGAGGAGGAACTCTCCAAATACGACGCCGACAAGATGAGCTATTCCACCTTCATCGGCCATGTGAACACCGACCTCCTGCCGGCGACGAACTACTCCTCGACCATCACCGTCAAGCCCGCAGACGGCGGGGCGAAGTCCGAGGTGACCTGGCGCGCCGCCTTCTATCGCGGCTATCCGAACAACGACCCGCCGGCCGAGCTCAACGACGAAGCCTCGGTGAAGGGCGTGACCGGCTTCATCACCGAAGGCCTCGAAGGCCTGAAGAAGAAGGTCGAAGCGGGCTCGTGAGCCGGCCGATCGCTTCGCTGCGCAGACCGGCGGCTCGGCGCGTCGCGGCCGCTCTCGCCGGCGCGCTGCTGGCCGTGGCGACGGCGCAGACGCCGGCCCTGGCCGGCGATCGCGCCTATGTCACCAGCCAGGAGGCGGAGACGTTGTCGATCGTCGATCTCGACCGGATGGCGGTCGTCCGCACGATCGACATCCCCGGCAAGCCTGCCGGCATCGCGGTAAGCCGCGACGGCCGGCGCGCCTACGTCTCGCAGCCGGATTCCAAACAGGTCGCCATCGTCGACACGCAGGCCGGCCGGCTGATCGCGGAGGTCGATGTCGGCGGCGGGCCGCTCGGCATCGCCGTCCACCCGTCCGGCGCGCCGGTCTACGTCGCCGACTGGTATTCCCATTCGCTGCTGCTCGTCGATCCGGAAAGGCGTGCCGTGACCGGCCGCTTCGAGACCGGCAAGTCGCCCTCAGGCGTCGTCGTCTCCGCCGATGGGGAAGTGGTCGTCACCGCCGACCGCGATTCCGATCAGCTGTCATTCTTCGCGGCGCGGAGCGGGGCGGTGATCGCCCGCGTCGGCGTCGGGGAGCGGCCGTTCGGCGTGTCGTTCTCGCCGGACGGAAAACGGGTCTATGCCGCCAATGTCGGCTCGGATTCGGTCAGCGTCGTCGATGCCGAGAGCCATGTCGTCCTGCGCACCGTCCCGGTCGGCTCCCACCCCTACGATGCGGTGGAGACGATGGGGAAGGTCTTCGTCACCGACCAGTATGGCGGGAGCGTCACGGTCTTCGATCCGGCGAATGGCGAGCGGCTCGGCCAACTCGACTGCTGCGACTATCCCGAGGGGATCGCCGCCGGCAGCGACGGGACCAGCGTCTATGTCGCGAACTGGTTCGCCAACACGCTGGTCAGGCTCGATGCGGCCGGCCTTGAGGAGACCGGCAGCGTCGACGTTCCGGACGGGCCGCGCGCCTTCGGCAGCTTCGTCGGGCCGGCGCCGGCGACGGCGGACGAGGCGGGCGCTCGAAAGAAGTGACCGCGCGGTCAAGATCGGGAACCTTTCCCGCGGCGCTTTGCGGGAAAACGGCGCCCGACGCCATTTGCGACGGAAATCATGGGAGGCGGGATTGCGCCGGCTGGCGGCCCGCTTCGGGAGGAAGCCAGATGACGAGGATCTTCAATCGACGCTTGGCGCTCGCGGCGCTCGCGCTTTTCGTGCCGTTCGCCGTTGCGGGGGCGGGAGCGGGCAGCGCCCAGACCGCGACGGGCCCGGCCGTTTCCGGCGGGCAGGCGGTGACGCCGGGGTCTGCCGCGGTTCCCGGCGCGGGCGCCGGAGCCCAGAAGTTCACGGGCACGATGAGCGGCGGGAACGCCGGGGCGACGGCAGTGCCCGTCGGGCCGGACATGGCGCCGTCGTCGACGCGGGCCGACTATCCGACGCCGACGATCGCCGATTACGTCTTCGCCTGCATGGCCACCAACGGCAACACGCAGACGGCGCTGAACCAGTGTTCCTGCTCCTTCGACGTCGTCGCCTCGCTGATACCCTACAGCCGCTACGTCGAAGCCTCGACGTGGCTGTCGATGCGCCAGGTCTCGGGCGAGAACGGCAGCCTGTTTCGCAGCGCTGCCGAGGGCAAGGCGGCGATCGACGACCTGCGCCGTGCGCAGGCCGAGGCGGAGATCCGCTGCTTCGAATGATCCGCTTCGGACAGGCATGGGGCGGCGGTCGCCCGGATGCCGCTGCCCGGCCTGTTTGGACGGACGCGGCAGCGGCCCGGCGGGGCCCGCCTCGCGGCGATGCGATACGCGTCGCAAGCGTTGTGCGGCCGCGCCGGCGGGCTCGTCAGGTGTTGTTCTTGTTCAGATGTTCGCGTCCGCCGATCATCAGCATCCAGGCGACGACGAACAGCATCAGCGACACCACCAGCACCGAGACGATGATGCGCAGCCGGTTCGGCTCGGTCTCCTCGTCGGGCAGGTTCGGCTGCACGATGGTTTCGATGTAGATGCGCTGGCGCTTCGCCTCGAGCCGCGCCTGATCGATGGCCCGCGAGGCGATCGACAGCGCCTGGTCGGCGATCTGCTTGCGCAGCGACAGGTTCTCGAAATTCGAGATCTGGTTCGACAGAGAGTCGCCGCTGCCGGTCAGCTTGGCGTTTTCCTTGGTGATCTGATCTTCGATCACCATGGCTTTGGTTCTCAGCGACGGCAGTCCCGGGTTGGAGGGCGAGACCCGCTCCTGCTGCTCGATCTCGGCGCGGGTGTGGGCGAGTTCGGTGGTCAGGCCGGCGATGACGTTTGCCGTCGGCGCCGCACCGGCCTTGATGTCCAGCATCTTCTGTTCGTTGCGGAATTCGGTGAGGTTCTTGTCCGCCTCCATGACCCGCGCCTCGGCCTGGGCCATGAATTCGGTGGCATTGGACAGCGCGTCGTTCTCGGCCCGCCGGTTCATGCGGTTGGCGAGCGCCTCGCCGAGACCGATGAGCGTTTCCGCGACCTTCTTGGAATCTTCCGGCGTGTAGAGCGACACCGTCACCATGCTGATGCCGGTCGTCTCCTCGCGGATCGCGCTCACCCGCGAGAGATAGCACTGGTATAGGCTTTCGAAGTCGTGGTCCTCCCAGGGCCAGTAGCACCGCGAGATCAGGTCGATGCCTTTCGGATCGAGCATCTCCTCCATCGGCAGCGTCTTCATCAATTCGTGAAGAACGTCGCGCGACTGCATGTAGCTCTGCACCGCGTAGCTGTCGTCGTCGGAACGGCTGATGCCGAATGTCTTGAGGATGGAGGAGAAGCCGCTGACGTCCTGCGACGACGCGCTGCGCACCAGATAGCGGCTTTCGGAAACGTAGCGGCCGGTCGCGACGAAGCCGTAATAGACGACGGACACGCAGAACGGCAGCACGACCATGACGTAGAACAGGGTCCGCCCGGCACTGAAGGCCTTTCGCAGCGACTTGCGCTGCGATTTCGCGCGTCCCGGAAGCCGGGCCCTCAGGTCATCGAATGTCGTCAGCGCAGACACGTGTCAGCCTCTATGCTGCAGATCGAGCCGCCGTTGCGGCCTTCGGCCACAAGGCCTTGGTCGCATCCGACCGGATCACCGGTCGCTGATTCCGCCGATTTGCTCAATCCGTCAATCCCCCGAGCAAGTCTCGACAACCCGCGGCATCGCCGCTGCAGTCCGATTGGCGACGCGAAACCGGCAGGCACTTCGGCGTTCACGGAGCCGGATCGCCCCGCTCGCTCCACGTCATGCGCCATCGGCGCAGTTGCGTTGCCAATCGGGCGAGAATACGGCCCCGGCCGCGAACTGCCGGCGCGGATCGTTCCGGCGGTGCGCTGGGGTGCATGCATCCTCTGCGTCACGCCAGCCGATCGTAGATTGCCTTCATCCGCTCCGTGAAGCGCTCCGGCGAGAACAGCGCCGCCTGGGCCGGACCGCGGTGCCGGAGTTCGGCGCGCAGGTCGGCGTCATGGTCGACGTCCCGGATCGCCCGTGCGATCGCGACCGGATCGTAGGGATCGACGAGGATGCCTGCCTCGCCGACCACCTCCGGCAGCGAACTCGTATCGGCCGAGATCACCGGGGCCCCGAGCAGCATCGCCTCCAGCGCCGGCAGGCCGAAGCCCTCGTAGAGCGAGGGAAACAGTAGCGCCCTGGCGTTCTCGATCAGCGAGAGCACCTGAGTGAAAGGCAGGTAGGAGAGGTGGATGATCCGCTCCTTGAGCGGCGAGGGCGAGCCGTCTGGCATGACCGGAGGTCGGTCGCTCACCCGGTGCAGCTTCTCGAGGATCGCGTCGAAGCCCCAGCCGAGCTTGCCGACGATGACCAGCGGCCGGTGTGAACCGGCGGCGAGATAGGCGTCGATCAGCCGTTCGAGATTCTTCTTCGGCTCGAGCGCTCCGACGAAGACGAAATACTCTTCGCGCGTCAGGCCGAAGGCATTGACCTCTCGCTCCTTCTCTTCCGCCGACCGGGCGAGGTACTCGGCCGGCAGCGACACCGCCTGGTAGGTGTTGACGACCCGGTCTTCCTCGACCGGGAAATAGTGCAGGAAGTCGCGCCGTGAGCTTTCCGAGACGGTCAGGATCCTGTCGGCGCCGGCGGCGATGGCGCTCAGCGTCTTGTGGAAGGCGCGCTTGTTGTCGAGCGTCATGTGCGGCAGGCGCAAGGGAACGAGATCGTGCACCGTGTAGAGGTTGGGACAGTCTCTGACCTCGATTGCGGCCGGATGCGTGGCGTGGAAGACCTTCGGCTGGCGCAGCGGCTTGACCGTCAGCCGGCGGCCGTAGCGCAGCAGATGCTGGTCGGCCCGCATGAACAGCATCTCGATCGCCATGCGCTTGCCGAAGCCGTGAAGGCCGGGAAACACGCTTTGGTCGGCAATCAGGTTCGTCTCGGCGACCTCCCGCGCCTCGAGCGCCATCGGCGGCACGGTGAGGTAGCGGAAGGCCCGCCTGTAGCGCTGCAGGCGGGTGATCCGCGACGACTGCCGTAGCGACATGTCGTAGAGGCGCGTCTCGTTCCAGTCGGCGCGGTCGCGGCTGAGGCGGAACTCGGTGTCGAACAGGAGGTCGAGCTCGTATCCGAGGCTGCGCAGGGTGTCCGTGAGATTGCGGGCATAGGACGCAATGCCCGTGCCGTTCCTGATGGCGAGGTTGCGGCCCTCGATCAAAACCGGTGCTGTCATGGGAGGTCCAGATTAGGAAAAAGCATTGCGGACGGGCATCGTCGGATCGGGCTAAGCCTTTTCGGCCGGCGAGACAACATGCTCCGTGCGCTGCGGCCTGCGACCGGCGGACAATCGGCCGCGCCGGGCACTTCGGTCATTTGGTGCGGCGTTCTTGCGCTTGGCGGGGTCAACGGGAAAGCGTCTCGAGCGCCGCCATGGTGCGTTCGACATGGTCGTCCCAGCCCATCGGCCTGTAGCCGGAGGCCCGGCCTGCCCATTCGGTCCTGAGATCGCTCCTTGCCATGCCGATGTCGAGGATCGCCTCGAGCCAGCCACGGCCGTCGACCGGACCGAGAAGCATCGCGCGGTCGTCGGCGATCTCGCGATGCACGGCGATGTCGGAAGCGATCACCGGCGTGCCGATCGCGAGCGCTTCGGCCACCGGCAGGCTGAAGCCCTCGACCAGCGAGGGAGCGAGCAGCGCCCGCGCGCCCTTCAGAAGCGCCGACAGGCCGAGATCGGAGAGATCGGCGACCTCGACGAGATGCGGGCCGATCTCGCGGGAGCGTTCGAGGACGTCGATGATGTTCTCGTTTTCCCATCCCCGGCGTCCGACGAGGACGAGCTTCGGCGCCGAGGCGCCCAGACGCTCGACCACGCCGCGCCAGACATTGAGGAGAAAGATCAGGTTCTTGCGTGGCTCGATGGTGCCGACGCAGACGAAATAGGGCGCCTCGGGCACCGGTGCGTCCTCCGTCCGCTCCAGCGAGAACCAGCGGTCGACCCCGAGATGCACCACCTCGGTCCGGGGGACTCGCCATCCCTGGCTGCGCATGTAGCCGGCGACGGCCGTTTCGGTCGCGGCCGAATTGACGACGATCAGTTCGCCCTTTTCGGCGACGGTCTTCAGCCGCCGATGATGCCGGTCGGCGGAGCCCGGCGAGCAGAATTCGGGATAGTCGACGGGAATGGCGTCGTGGATCAGAAAGGCCGACCGGATGTGGCTTTCGCCGAGCCAGCGAAACCGGTCCGGCTTGTCGAGCTGGGTATGCGAGGCGTGGAAGTACCGTCGGGCGGAGCTGCTGGTCTCGCGCAGCGTATGCCGCAGGAGCGAGGGCGCCGCGGCAATCCGACGAAACGGAAAGTGCAGCGTCTTGGCCACCGCCTCGCGGCGGCTCTGACGCTTCAGCCGCTTTCCGCCGGTCTGGAGGGGATCTGCGGGGGCCTCGATCGCCGCCTTGAGGCTCATGTAGAACGGATCCTCGGCGGCGTTGATCCGGTCGCGCAGCCAGCCGGCTTCGATCTTTCGAAGATGTTCGCGCATCGTGTCGACGGCGATCGCGCCGGTGGCGAGCGGCGTGGTGATCACCGGCATGACCGGGCCATAGCTTTGGTTGAGCACCAGCGCTTCGGCATAGGCGTATTCGACCCGGTCGATGCCGGTGGGGGCGCCTCGGAGCAGCCGCGACGATATCCGCGTCAGGTCCAGGAACAGCGTCATGACGTGCCTCTCGCCGAGGATTGGAAATTGCGCCGCTGGCCGGCATCACCGCTTCGGACGGTCGTTGCTGAAGGCACCGTTCAGGCGTGCCTCAGGCCGTCACAGGGAGGCGGAGAGGTCGAGGGCAAACTCGACGTCGTCGAACAGACGGCTGCGCCCCCGTTTCAGAACGAGGGCCTTGGAGCAGTATTCGAGGATCGTCTGGCGATGGTGGCTGACGAGGATCATCGCGCTCGATTCGACCTTTCCGAACAGGGCGTCGCGGCACTTCTTCTGGAACCGCTGGTCGCCGACGCCGAGAACCTCGTCGATCAGGTAGCATTCGAAGTCGACCGCCATCGACAGCGCGAAGGCAAGACGCTGCCGCATGCCCGAGGAGTAGGTCTTCACTGGATAGCGGATATACTTTCCGAGCTCGGCGAAGTCGGCCACGAAGTCGAGCGTCTCGTCGATGGACTTGCCGTAGACTCGGGCGACGAAGCGGGCATTGTCGAGACCGGACATCCCGGGATGAACGCCGCCGCCGCCGAAGGACAGCGGCCAGGACATGTTCAGGCCGCGATGGACGATGCCGCTCGTCGGCTGCTCGACGCCGCCGATTAGCTTGACGAGGGTCGACTTGCCGGCGCCGTTCTTTCCGAGAATGGCGATCTTTTCGCCCGGACCGATCTCGAAGCTGATCCCGTCGAGGACGCGGACGGTGCCTGCTTCCCCATGGTAGGATTTCACCAGATCGCGGACGATGACCGCGCGTTCGTTGGCGACGGCCGGCCCCCGCGGCTTTGGAGTGGCGACAATCCGCTCGCCCTCGAAAATGCGCGGCGGCCTCGACGCCACGGAAGCCGCGGCAGCGGCCACGGCCCTGACCATCGCTCTGCCCGGCTTTCTCGGCTTGCCGGCGGTATCCGACGAAGAGTTCACGCCGAGTGTTCCATCGTGTCCTTCCCCATCGTGCGCGCGGTCGTATAGACGGCGAAACCGATGGCGGCGACGATTGCGGTCCAGAGGATCGGACGGGGATAGGAGGGCTTCTCGGGCAGATTGGGGGCCGCGATTGTCTGAAGGTAGAGGCGGCTGGTGAATGCCTCCTCGCGGGCCTGCTCCAGGGACGCGTAAGCGTTGGTCAGGGCCTGGATCGCCAGAGTCCGTTCGAGGTCGAGATTTTGGTAGGCGGAGAGTTTCCCCGCCAGCGACGTATCGTCGCCCGCAAGTCCCTGCCGAACCTCGGCGATCTGATTTTCCAGGGCTTTGCGCTGTGCCTTCAGACTGGCGAGCCGCGGGTTCTTCGGGGCGGAGGCCGTCAGCTGGGCGATCTGAGTGTCGATGCTCGTCACCTGTTGGGTGAGCTGCGTCATCAGATCGATCTGGCCGGTCGATTGGGCGCCGGGATCGAGTATGCTTTCCGAGTTCCGGAATGCCGTCATGCGCTTCTGCACGTCGCGGACGCGGTCTTCGTTTTCGGAAACGACGGTTTCGGCGAACGAGATCGTGTCCTTCACGGCGCGGGCATTCAGCCTGTTGACGAGGTTTTCCGCCTCGTCGAGCAGGGCCTCGTTCAGCATCTTCGCGTCGGCGGCAGACGAGGCAGTAACTGCGAGCGTCGAGATGCCGGTGTCCGTATCGATGCTGACATCGACGGAATCGAGCATCGCCCTGTAGAATGTTTCGCGGGTGTTCTCGGACAAGCCCGGCAAGCCGCTGAAAAAGCTCGACGAGGTGTCCGGCATGAGGGCGGCCTTGAGCTTTTCGTCGGCGGCAAGATGTTCTGCCGCGTCGCGTGACTGAAAATACACGACGATCGCTTCGCTGGAATCGTCAGACCGTCCGAGCCCGGGAATCACCGATCCCACCGTGAGCGCCGCGCCGCCCTTGCGCAGGATGTAGCTTGCCTCGGCGGTGTAGAGGTCGGGGGCGAACGCCAACAGATACGTCCCCGCCACTAGCGTCGGCAGGACGACGCACACCAGGAACAGCCAAGGCCGCTCGCGGCCCCCGGCTGGCTTCACCGCCACCTCGTCCAGGCGTCGGATCGTCCCCGCCGCCTCGGGCGTCAGCTCCCAGGTTTCGGTTTCCGGAAGGCGGGGACGAGGCTCGGCAAGGGGCCGGGGCGCCTGATATCCGGCCGGCAAGTGCGCGGCAACTGGTGGGGCGACCGTCGGCGCCCGGCCTGCACGGTTTCCGTCCGTGGGCTCAAGTCTCGGTTCGGACCTTTTGACGTGTGTCGTCTCTGTCCGTCCCGGATGCGGCACCAAGGAGTTTTTGACGTCTGTGGACACGGGTGAACTCCTCGCGTCTGCCGGTGCCCCGCGGTGGGCGGCCTCGACGGTTCTACGGAACGGCAGAAAGTCGAGATCTTCGATCGTCCCGAGGATGCCCCCGACCTTGCGGATCGGCGCGTCGAGGACCCGACGCGCCCTTACCAACGGGCCGTGGTCGGCGGGGCGGGGGCGATCGTCAAGACGATGCGGCGGCACGGCAGTCGTCAGCGCCTCGCCTGTCCGCGCGGCCACGCCCGTTGCAGGTTCGCCGGGCATTCGATCGGCGTGCTGCCTGACATTCGTCGGTCTTTCCCCTGCCGCGAGCTGGGCGTCGGCGGAAATGTGGTGGACGCGCTGAGCCAGGCGTTCGACAAGTGACGACATCCGAATTCTAGCCCACATGAATTTTGCGTTCGCCGAACTTCAGCGCGGTGATGCCGCCAGCCCAGGCGATGATACCGGTGAGGAAAAGATACCACGGATCATAATGGAAGGTGAGGACGGGGCCGACAAAGCCGGCCCGGAACATCTCCTGAGCATTGACCATCGGCACCCAGACCAGGAAATCCTGCGCACGCTGCGGCATCCAGTCGACGAGATAGAAGGCGCCGGTCAGCGGCAGGGTGAAATACATGATTGGTTGAAGCATGCGCCCGAACGGCTTCGAGGATTGCACGAGTGCGCCGAGCAGTAGAGCGAAGCCGCCGGCAAACAGTGTCATGCCAAGCCAAGCCAATGCCATGAGCAACGGATCGTATATCAAGTTCACCACTCCGAAGATGTACAACAAAATATAACAGAACAGGAACGAGACGAAGCACCCGATGCACTCGGAGAAGATGTTTGCGAGCACCGTGTCCACCACCTTGACGTTCTGGTGGAACAAAAGCCCGGCATTTTGGCGGAGGGCACTCGTTCCACGGGATACCATGTGCCGCCACAGGGTCAGCATGGAATAGCCCGTCAGCGCGAAGGTGACGACCGACAGGCCGTGCGTGACGGCGCCTCGCATCAGCGACCAGAGCACGATGATGCCGCCTATCATGAGAACCGGCTCGCCGATCAGCCACAGGAAGCCGATGTTCTCGCGGCCGTAGCGGCCAATCATGTCGCGGATCATCAGGGCGCGGATCACCCGCCACTGCACGGCGAGGCGCGTGAAGAACAGCCGGACGACGCCTCTCTGTGGGCCGCGCGGATCGTCTGCCCGGCGCCGGTCGTCGCCTCGCTCGGTCGTCATTGTCATCGGGCGAAACCCAGAACCATCATGTCACGCTCCTGCCGCCCGGTGAAATTTCCGTGGCATCGTCTCTGCGATACCGGTTTCAGGCACCATCCTGCAAGCGCCCGGCGTTAGGCAGGTCTTGTGCCGATTTTGTGGTGATGGCCGCGCGCGATGCGCGACCCTCTGCGTTGCCACGATCATGCCGGGCGAAGATGTTGCAGAATGCCAACAGAGACTGACGATTCCTGACCTGTCAGGCGTCGCAGCCGATCTGCGTTTACCCATGCCGCTTCTCCCTGTGGCAGAACGTCGCCGGCAGCCCGGCCCGACGGGCCCCGTCGTCGCCATTGCGCGCTGCGCGTGGCGATGCACCGGGGCCGCCGGAAAGTCGGGCGCGTCGAAGCGCTTCGGCGCTTCGAGCGTGGCAGACGGGCCGGACCCCGCACGAGCTTTTCTCGGCGGGGCCGGCCGGCATGGAGTGGCATTGCATGGTATCGATGAAGGCTGTTGGCTGGGGCGCGTCGAAGACGATGTCCGGGGGCGAGGTCGTGCGCAGGAAGGCCGTGAGGGCGCGGGGCGGCTGCGCGCGGCTGGTTCTGGCGGGGCTGGCGGCGGGGCTGTTGTCCGGCTGCGCGGCGCTGCCCTCGGCGGGGCCGACGGCCGGCGCCTTCGTCGGCAATGTCGACGAGAGCGCGGTGCAGTGGCGCGACGGCTATCTGCTGGTTCCCGTCGA
>NZ_JAFMPY010000012.1 GCF_017353515.1 Jiella sonneratiae | reverse complement strand
ATCGCTTCGTCATCCTCGTCCTCGACGGGGCCGGCTATCACACAAAGCCCAATCTCGCCGTTCCAGACGGCATGCGTCTCGTCCATCAGCCGGCCTACACGCCAGAAGTCCAACCCGCCGAACACCTCTGGCCGCTCGTCGACGAACCGCTCGCCAATCGATACTTCGAAACGCTCGGGGACCTCGAGCTCGTTCTCGAAAAACGCTGCCGCGAACTCGACCAACAACGCCAAACCGTCGCGGCGCATACAAGCTTTACATGGTGGCCCAAGCCAGTCAGGCCGACCTGATCACCCGAATCTGGTATGAGCCATGCCCGACGCTTCACCGCAAACCCGGCTGATCCTCGAAGACGTCGCCAAGAGCTTCACCAACCATCTGCGCGGCGGCATCCACCTGCCGGTGGTCGCCGGCGTCTCATTCCACGTCGATGCCGGTGAGGTCGTCGTCCTCGGCGGCCCGTCCGGCGTCGGCAAGTCGTCGATCCTCAGGATGATCGTCGGCAATTACGGCGTCGAGGCCGGCCGCATCCTGATGCGCGGCTGCGGCGAGGCGCCCTTCGTCGACCTCGCGGCGGCGACCCCGCGCGAGATCGTCGCGCTGCGCCGCGACACCGTCGGCTATGTCAGCCAGTTCCTGAGGGTCGTGCCGCGCGTTTCGGCCCGCGACGTCGTCGCCGAGCCGCTGCTGATCCGGGGCGTCGCGCCCGACGCGGCGCGCCGGCGTGCCGGAGACCTTCTGGAACGGCTGAACCTTCCCGCCGCCCTCCACGACCTGCCGCCCGCCACCTTCTCCGGCGGCGAGAAGCAGCGGGTCAACATCGCCCGCGGCTTTGCCACCGACCACCCGATCCTGCTCCTCGACGAGCCGACCGCCTCGCTCGACGACGCCAACCGCGACGTCGTCTGCGATCTCGTCGCCGAGAAGCAGCGCAATGGCGTCGCGATCCTCGGCATCTTCCACGACGAGGCGGTGCGCGAGCGCATCGCGACGCGGATCGTCGACGTCGCTGGTTTTTCGGCGCGCAAGGCGGCCGCCTGATGCCGAAGCTTTCCGAAACGCCGCTGATCCATCCGAGCGCCGAGGTCGAGGCCTCGCATCTCGGCCGCTACACCGAGGTCGCCGAGCGCTCCCGCCTTTCCGAGACCCGCCTCGGCGACTATTCCTACGTCATGCAGGACTGCGGCATCTGGGCGGCCGAGATCGGCAAGTTCGTGAACATCGCCGCGGCCGTCCGCATCAACGCGACGAACCATCCGACCTGGCGGGCGACCCTCCATCACTTCACCTACAGGGCCGGCGACTATTTCGACGGCGAGCCGGACGAGGCGGACTTCTTCGAATGGCGGCGCAGCCATTCGGTCCGCATCGGCAACGACGTCTGGATCGGCCACGGCGCGACGATCCTGCCGGGCGTCTCGATCGGCAACGGCGCCGTCGTCGGCGCCGGGGCCGTCGTCTCGAAGGACGTCGAGGCTTATACGATCGTCGGCGGCGTTCCGGCGCGGCTCATCCGCCGCCGCTTTCCCGAAGACGTTGCGGCCGGCATGGACGCGCTCTGCTGGTGGGACTGGCCGCATGCCGCCCTGCGCGCGGCGCTGGCCGACTTCCGCACTCTCGACGCGCCGGCCTTCCTTGCGAAGTATGCTTCCTAAGCCCTTACCGGGAAAACGGTTTCGTCTGTCATCGAACCGTCAGCAAAGCGTCATCCGCCTCTCATCCGCGACCTCTAATGCTTCCTCCGGCGCCACCGCGACGACGATCGAGGAGCATCCCCATGAGCGCAATCGCAGTCGAGAAGCTGACCAAGCGCTTCGGAAAGAAGCAGGCGCTCGCCGGGATCGACCTCGTAATGCGCGAGGGCGAGATGGTCGCGCTCATCGGCGCCTCCGGCTCCGGCAAGTCGACCCTGATGCGCCACATCGCCGGTCTCGAACGCGGCGATGCGGGTTCGACGGTGAGGATCCTCGGCCATATCCAGCAGAAGGACGGCAGGTTCGGCCCGAACATGCGGGATCTGCGCGGCAGGACGGGCGTCATCTTCCAGCAGTTCAACCTCGTCGCACGCCTGCCGGTGATCACCAACGTGCTGTGCGGCCTGCTCGGGCGCGTCTCGCCCTGGCGCGGCACCTTCGGCCTGTTCAACCGGGCGGAAAAGCGCGCGGCGATCGAGGCGCTCGGCCGCGTCGGCATTCCGGAGGTTGCCTGGCAGCGCGCCTCGACGCTTTCCGGCGGCCAGCAGCAGCGCGCGGCGATCGCCCGCACCCTGATGCAGCGCTCGCAGATTCTCCTCGCCGACGAGCCGATCGCCTCGCTCGACCCGGCTTCGGCGAGGCGGGTGATGGACGTTCTCGCCGACATCAACCGGACCGAGAAGATCACCGTCCTCGTCTCGCTGCATCAGGTCGAATACGCCCGGGTGTATTGCGACCGGACGATCGCGCTCCGGGACGGCCGCGTCGTCTATGACGGACCGTCGGACGCCCTTTCCGACGATTTCTTGACCGAACTCTACGGCGCGGCCTCGGAGGAACTGGTTCTTCCGCAGCGTCTGCCGGTGAAGTCCGGCGCCGCCAAGGCGCCGAGACCCTCCGCCCCCGGCGCCCGCCAGGGGCAGGATGCGCTCGTGCCCGCCTGAGGGCCGGCGCCGTTCGCCCACCCCAAGCCTTCAACCAACAGGGAAGCCGAAAACCGATGAACTTCTTCTCCAAGGCGCTCACCGCGGCGGCCGTCGCGGCCTCGCTTTCCGGCCCCGCGCTCGCCGACGACGGCCAGACCGTCAATTTCGGCATCATCTCCACCGAGAGCCAGCAGAACCTGCGCCCCAAATGGGAGCCGTTCCTGAAGGACATGGAAGAGCAGACCGGCCTCACCGTGAAGCCGTTCTTCGCCTCCGACTATGCCGGCGTCATCGAGGGCATGCGCTTCGGCAAGGTGCAGGTCGCCTGGTTCGGCAACAAGTCGGCGATGGAGGCCGTCGACCGCGCCGACGGCCAGATCTTCGCCCAGACCGTCGACGTTTCCGGCAACCCCGGCTACTGGTCGCTGATCCTCGTCCCGGCCTCCTCCAAGCTGACCTCGCTCGACGATCTCCTGAAGTGCGACAAGTCGCTGAACTTCGGTCTCGGCGACCCGAACTCGACCTCCGGCTACCTGGTGCCGATGACCTTCGTCTTCGCCAAGAACGGCGTCGATCCGAAGGAATGCTTCAAGACGGTGACCAACGCCAACCATGAGACCAACGCCATGGCGGTCGCCAACGGCCAGGTCGACGCGGCGTCGAACAACACCGAGAACCTCGCGCTGATCGAGAAGAACCAGCCGGAAGCCTTCAAGCGGATCAAGATCCTCTGGAAGTCGCCGCTGATCCCCTCCGACCCGCTGGTCATCTCGAAGAAGGTCGACGACGCGACCCGCAAGAAGATCGAGGACTTCGTCCTCACCTACGGCACCGACAAGACGACGGGCGACGCCGCCGCCGAGAAGGACGTGCTCGCCGGCCTCGAATGGGCGCCGTTCAGGAAGTCGGACGACGACCAGCTGCTGCCGATCCGGGTGATGGAAGTCTCCAAGAAGATCGGCCAACTGAAGGCCGACGACAAGATGGACGAGAGCGCCAGAAAGGCCGAGATCGAAAAGCTCGAGGCCCAGAAGGCCGAGTACGAGAAGAAGATCGAGGCGAACGAGAAGAAGTCCGGCGCCTGATCGGCCCGCCGGGGCCGCTCGCGGCCGTGGGCAGACAATCGGCGGCCGGTCGCTGACCCGCGACCGGCCGCTTCGATGAAGCGCCTCGAAGGATCGACTTCAGATGGGCACGACGAGCGAGACTGTCGCGAGCGCCTCCGCCGCCACGCCGGCCGACAGGGCGGCGAACGTCAATGCCGGCCGCGACTGGTCGCGGTCGCTGTGGAACGGCGCGATCCTCGTTGGGCTGATCGCGGCGCTCGCCATCAGCTGGGGCTCCGCCGAGATGGGCCGCTGGACGTTCCTCTTCACCGATTCCGCCAACATGGCGGAATATGCCTCGGGTTTCCTCCGTCCGGATTTCTCCGACTGGCGATTCTACCTCGAGGAGATGATCGTCACCGTCGAGATCGCCGTGTGGGGCACCTTCCTGTCGCTCATCCTGTCGGTCCCCTTCGGCATTCTCTGCGCCCACAACATGGTGCCCTGGTGGGTCCTCCATCCCTGCCGCCGGCTGATGGACTTCTTCCGGGCAATCCACGAGGTGGTCTGGGCGGTGCTTTTCGTCGTCGCCGTCGGCCTCGGCCCCTTCGCGGGGGTGATGGCGCTGTTCATCCACAACACCGGCATCATGGCGAAGCTGTTCTCCGAGGCCGTCGAGGCGATCGACCCGCGGCCCGTGGAAGGCATCCGCTCGACGGGCGCGACCCGCATGCAGGAGGTCGTCTTCGGCGTCGTGCCCCAGGTCATGCCGCTCTGGGTCTCCTACACGCTCTACCGCTTCGAGACGAACGTCCGCACGGCGACGATCCTCGGCGTGATCGGGGCCGGCGGCATCGGCCAGGTGCTGTTCGAATCGATCCGCGGCTTCTATTATCCGCAATCCTCAGCCATTCTCGTCATCGTCGTCGCCACCGTCGTCCTCACGGACCTTCTGTCCCAGCAGCTGCGCCGGTTCGTCACCTGAAAGGCGGCGGGCCTGAAGCATGATCCCGGAAATCGGAACCGGCTTTCCGACAGGATCATGCGCCCACAGGATAACGGAGCGGGATGACGGGTGAGGCCCATCTCGTCCCGCCGTAGACGCCGCGGTCGTCCACCGCATCGCCCGCCGCCATCGCCCCGAAAGTCCGAAATGCCCGTCGAAACCATCCTCACCAACGCCCGCATCGTCCTTCCCGAGCAAGAGCTTTCCGGCCACGTCGTCATTCGCGACGGCATGATCGCCGAGATCGGCGAGGGGCCGGCCGCCGCCGGCGAGGACATGGAGGGCGACGTCCTGATACCGGGCCTCGTCGAACTCCACACCGATCACATCGAGACGCACTTCATGCCCCGGCCGAAGGTCTACTGGGACATGTTCGCGGCGCTGCAGGCGCACGACGCGCAGATCGCCGGCTCGGGGATCACCACCGTCTTCGACGCGATCCGCGTCGGCACCGACGAGGACGCGACGCTCACCGTCGACACGATGGAGAAGCTGTCCGACGTCGTCGCCGAGGCCGCGGCCGGCGACCTGACCCGCGCCGAACACTTCATCCACCTTCGCTGCGAGGTCTCGGCGCCGGACGCCGTCGAAGGGTTCGAGCGGCTGTCGAAGAATCCGCGGGTGCGCCTCGCCTCGCTGATGGACCACGCGCCCGGCCAGCGGCAGTTCGTCGATTTCGAGACCTACCGCACCTATTACCAGAAGAAGAAGGCGCTCTCGGACGCCGAGTTCGAGCGCTTCACGGCAAAGCGCATCGCCGAGTCGGAAAAGCACAGCGACACGGCCCGCAAGGCGATCGCCGCCGGCGCCCATGAACGCGGCATCGCCCTCGCCTCGCACGACGACGCGACCACGGCGCATGTCGAGGAGGCGGTGGCGCTGCGCACCCGCATCGCCGAATTCCCGACGACCCTCGAAGCGGCGAAGGCGTCGCATCTCGCCGGGATGGGCGTCCTGATGGGCGCGCCGAACGTCGTGCGCGGCGGCTCGCATTCCGGCAACGTCGCGGCGAGCGACCTGCTTGCCGCCGGCCATCTCGACATCCTGTCGTCCGACTACGTTCCGTTCTCGCTGATCCAGGCGGTGTTCCGGCTGGCAAGAGACGGCCACCTCGATCTGCCGGCGGCCGTGCGGCTGGTGACGGCCAATCCGGCGAAGGCGGCCGGGCTCGACGATCGCGGCGCAATCGTGCCCGGCAAGAGGGCCGATCTCGTCCGCATCCGCGAGACGCGGGCCGACCGGCCGCCGCTCGTCAGGAGCGTCTACCGGGCCGGCCGCCGTGTCGCCTGATCGCCCCGCCCACGACGCCGTCGGCTGCTTCGTCGCCGTGGTCGGACCGAGCGGCGCCGGCAAGGACACGCTGATCCGCCTCGCATCCCGCCACCACTCCCGCGACGCGGGATTTCACTTCGCCCGCCGCTTCGTGACGCGCGCCGCCGATCCGGACGCGGAAGACCACGCCGAGATCGACGAAGCCGCCTTCGAAGCGCGCGAAGCCGAGGGAGGCTTCTCGCTGTCCTGGCGCGCCCACGGCCTCGGCTACGGCCTCGACGCAGGCCTCCTGTCCCACGTCGCGGAAGGCCGAACCGTCGTCGCCAACATCTCGCGCCGGCAGATCGGCGATGCGGCGGCCGCCTTTCCGCGGCTCGCGGTCGCCCATGTCGTCGTGGCGAAGCCGCTCCTCGTCGAGCGCATCGTCCGGCGCGGCCGCGAGGGGCGGCAGGCCGCGCTCGAGCGCGTCGAGCGCGAGGCGCCGCTCGATCTGCCCCGAACCGTCTGGCGCATTGCCGAGATCGACAATTCCGGGCCGGTCGAACAGGGGCTGTCGCGGTTCCTCGCCTTCCTTGAAAATTGTCGTCCGCAATAGATCCCCAGATAGGCCGTTATTCCCCGCTCTCGGCAGTGACGCTGAGGGCGGCTTCTTACCGCCATTTTTGATGGCAGAACCGCTACGTTGTCCGGCCGGGGTTCATCGCGCTTGATTGTGCGTGACTGTAAACACATTGTACGTACGAGCGATCATTGGATTTCGGATGGGACGAAGGTAAGCGAAACTGGCTGATCGACGATCTGCAGATCGACTTCCACGATATGAAGGCTCTTTTCGATGGTCGTCCGCGCCTCAGCTATCCTTCGCCGAGAACCGGCGAGGACCGTTTCGTTTCTGTCGGTGAAGTGAAAGGACGCCTCTTCGCCGTCGTCTGGATGTGGAGAGGCAATGCCATTTGGATGATCACGGCCAGGCGCGCATGGAAGCGCGAAGAGCGGCACTATCTCGAAGCAATCGAGAGACACTGATGAACGATTTCGGCAAGACCAACTTCGACCGTATCGACGACGATGCGGAACTCGCCCGGCAGGAGCGGGACGATCCAGACCTCGCGGACGTCGCGCGCGACTGGTTCGTTCATGCGCGGCTCGAGACCGGCATTCCGGCGCCCGCATCCGATGAGAAGAAGCAACCGGTGACCATCCGCCTCGATCCGGAGATACTGGCTTTCTTCAGGGGACAGGGTCGCGGGTGGCAGACGCGCATCAACGCGGTGCTCAAGGCCTTCGTCACAGCCCAGAAATCAAACGACTGACGTTGCTGGAGTTTTGAGCGATTCCAATCTTTGTCGCGGCGGTTGACAGGGAAAGTTGACCGCTTTAGCCAAGATTATCTTGAGGAGCCGAGGGCTCTGCGCCCGCAACGCCGCAACCGTCACTGGGCGCACCTCCCGTGCCCGGGAGGAGATCCGTCGTGATGAAATTCGCCGCCCGCGTCACCGCCGCAGCCTTCGCCGCCACCGCTGCCGGGTCCGCTTTCGCGCCCGCAGCCTCGGCCGAGACGCCGACGCCCGAGGCCGTTCTCTCGAACTATGCCGACATCGCGCTCGCCGGCTATTCCGACGCGCTCGACAGGGCGAAAGCGCTGGACGAGGCGACCGACGCGCTGATCGCCGATCCGAGCGAAGAAACGCTGAAGGCGGCGCGCGAGGCCTGGCGCCGGTCGCGCCCGGTCTATCAGCAGACCGAGACCTTCCGCTTCGGCAACCCGATCGTCGACGACTGGGAAGGCCGCGTGAACGCCTGGCCGCTGGACGAGGGGCTGATCGACTATGTCGACAAGAGCTACGGCACCGAATCCGACGAGAATTCTCTCTACACCGCCAATGTCGTCGCCAATCAGTCGATCACCGTCAACGGCGAGACGCTCGACGTGTCGAAGATCACGCCGGCGCTGCTGCAGGACAAGCTGCAGGAGGCCGGCGGCATCGAGGCGAACGTCGCGACCGGCTATCACGCCATCGAGTTCCTGCTCTGGGGCCAGGATCTCCACGGCACCGGGCCCGGCGCCGGCGAGCGCCCGTGGACCGACTATGCCAAGGGCGAGGCCTGCACCGGCGGCCACTGCGACCGGCGCGGCGACTATCTCGACGCCGCGACCGACCTCCTCGTCTCCGACCTTGAGGAAATGGTCGGCAACTGGAAAGAGGACGGCGCGGCCCGCAAGGCGCTGATGGACGACCCGCAGAAGGGCCTCGCCGCAATCCTCACCGGCATGGGCTCGCTCTCCTATGGCGAGCTCGCCGGCGAACGGATGAAGCTCGGCCTGCTCCTGCACGATCCGGAGGAGGAGCACGACTGCTTCTCCGACAACACCCACGTCTCGCATCTCAACGACGTCCTCGGCATCCGCAACGTCTATACCGGCCGCTACCAGCGGGCGGACGGCAAGGTCGTCGAGGGCCCGGCGATCGCCGAACTCGTCGCAGCGAAGGCACCCGACATCGACGCGGAGATCCGCTCCGACCTCGACGACAGCGTCGGCAAGTTCGAGGCGATCGCCAAGGCGGCCGAGGGCGGCGAGGCCTACGACCAGCAGATCGCCGAGGGCAACGATGCGGGCAATGCCCGCGTCCAGGCCGGCATCGACGCGCTGATCACCCAGACCCGGGCGATCGAGCGGGCGGTCGCCGCGCTCGGCCTCGGCGGCGTGACGATCGAAGGCTCGGATTCCCTCGACAACACCCAGGCGGTCTTCCAGTAGGCCCGGGCCGGCCGAAAGCCGGGTGCGCCCGCACCGCGCAAGGTGCGACGGCAGTGAGACCTGAGAGGCACGAAGGGCCGCGCCATGGCGGCCCTTTCTGCCGTCGATGATTTTGGAGCGCGAATTTGCGTTTCGCCACGAATGTGACGCTCGTCCTCGGCATGATCCTTCTGCCTGCCGGGCTCCCCCTGTCCGCAGCGCTCGGTCTCGACCGGCCGGTTCGCCAGGACCTGTCGAAGAAGGATCTCGCCCGCGTGCGGGCCGTGACCCGCCCGACGCGGGATTTCTCGCAGCCCGAGAAATTCGAGGCGATGCAGGCGGGCGCTGCCACCTCGACCAAGCTCGTCAACCGCGATTCCTTCAGCCAGGTCTCGGCCAACCAGACCTTCGAGGGCGAGGACCGCTTCAAGCTCGGCAACGCCCTGTTCCGCAAGCTGTGGGTCTCCTCGCCGTCCTCGACCGAGGCGTCCGACGGGCTCGGCCCGCTGTTCAATTCGCGCTCCTGCCAGTCCTGTCACCTGAAGGACGGGCGCGGCCATCCGCCGGAAAACGACGAACCTGCCGTGTCGATGTTCCTGCGCCTCTCGGTCCCGCCGAAGACCGAGGAAGAGCGGGGCAAGCTCGCCCGCCACGAACTCACGCGCATCCCCGAACCGACCTATGGCGGGCAGCTCCAGAACTTCGCCGTCGCGGGTCTGAAGCCCGAGGGGCGCATGGCGATCACCTATCGCGAGGAGAAGGTGACGCTCGGCGACGGCACGGTCGTCCATCTGCGCCATCCGACCTATGCGGTGGCCGATCTTAGCTACGGCCCGATGGCAAAGGACGCGATGCTGTCGCCGCGCGTCGCCCCGCCGATGATCGGGCTCGGCCTCGTCGAACAGATCGAACCGGCCGACATCCTCGCCAATGCCGATCCGAACGATGCCGACGGCGACGGCATATCCGGCAGGGTCTCGATGGCGCGCGATCCCGAGACGGGAAAGCCCGTCCTCGGGCGCTTCGGCTGGAAGGCGACGATCCCCTCGATCCGGGTGCAGAGCGCCGAGGCGTTTTCCGGCGACCTCGGAATCTCGACGCCGCTGAAGACCGACGCCTTCGGCGAATGCTCGATCGCCCAGTCCATCTGCCGCGACGCGCCGTCGGGCGTCCAGGATCGCCTCGGGCCGGTCGAGGCGCCCGACCCGATCCTCGATCTCGTCACCTTCTATTCGCAGAACCTCGCGGTTCCGGCCCGCCGCGACGTCGGCGACGAGGAGGTCCTTCACGGCAAGAAGCTGTTCTACGACGCCGGCTGCGCCGCCTGCCACACGCCGAAATTCGTCACCTCGAAGAACGCGCCCGACAAGGCCCAGCGCTTCCAGCTGATCTGGCCCTATTCGGACTTCCTGCTGCACGACATGGGCGAAGGCCTTTCCGACCACCGCCCGGTCGGCGACGCCTCGGGCAACGAATGGCGCACCCAGCCGCTGTGGGGTATCGGCCTCACCGAGACGGTGAACGGCCACACCCTGTTTCTCCATGACGGCCGGGCGCGTAGTCTGACGGAGGCGATCCTCTGGCACGGCGGCGAGGCGGCGGCCTCGCGCGACGCCTATGCCGCGATGGACAAGGCCGATCGCGACGCCCTGCACCGATTCCTGGAGTCCCTATGACCGCGTTTCAGTCCCCCCGCCCGGCCGGCCGCAAAGGACCCACCGGCCGGCGGCGGCTGCCCGGCCGGCTTTTCGCCGCCCTTCTCATCGCCCTGCCGCTTCTCGTTGGCCCCGCTGCGGCGCAGGAAGAGACTGCGGTACAGGTGACCAACGCCACCCGCGAGCAGAAGCTCGACGTCGTCTGGAACGCCGTCGACGGGGCGATCCGCCCGGGCTATGCCGCCTTCGTCGACGCCGCCAAGGCGGAGGAGGACGCGGTGGCGGACCTCTGCAAGCTGCCGGCCGGCGAGAATCTTCAAGGCGCGCGCGAAGCCTTCGCCGATCTCGTGAAAGCCTGGTCGCGGGTGGAGTTCGTGCAGTTCGGCCCGGTCATGGAGGACAATCGCGGCTCGCGCATCCTGTTCTTCCCGGATCGCCGCGGCATCGGCCTGAGGCAGGTCCAGGCGATCATTGCCGACAAGGACGAGAGCGCCACCACGCCGGACGGGCTCTACGAAAAATCCGTCGCGGTCCAGGGCCTCGGCGCCCTCGAATACGTCCTCTACGGGACGGGCGCCGACGTCCTCGCCGGCAAGGACGGCAATTTCCGCTGCAGATTCGGCAAGGCGATCGCCCACAACCTCGTCGGCATCGGCACGGCGATCCGGGGCGAATGGGCCAAAGACGAGGGCGGCATCGTCCAGCGCCTGACCGAGCCCAAGGACAGCGATCCCGCCTATCGCAGCGCCGACGATTCGCTGAAGGAGATCGTCGGCGTCTTCATCAACGGTTTCGAGGCGATCCGCGATCTCCGCCTGAAGCCGGCCATGGGCGACAGCGAGAAGGCCGCCAAGCCGAACCTTCTCCTCTTCCATCGCGCCGAGCTCGCGCTGGTCTCGCTCGAAGCCGACTTCGCCGGCATGAAGCAGCTCTTCACCGCCTCGAACGTCGCCTCGCTGCTGCCCGAGGCCCACGCCTATCTGAAGGACTCGATCCTGTTCGAGTTCGAAAATGCCGAGATGACCTTCGGCAAGCTTTCGCCGCCGCTCGCGAAGGTCCTCACCACCGCCAGCCAGCGTCAGGGCCTGACATATCTTTTGATCGTCACCGACAGCCTGCAGTCCCAGTTCGCCGGGCAGCTGTCGCCGCTGCTCGGCCTCTCCGCCGGCTTCTCCGCCCTCGACGGCGATTGAGCCGGGCCGCCCGGACCACGAGACGGAACCACCAGACACGAGAAGAAGGGAGCCGACGATGCGCCTTCTCCAGCGGAACGGATTTTCGGCAGGCACGCCGATCGATCGGCGCAGCTTTCTGATCGGGGCCGGCGCCGCCTTCGCCGCCGGCCTGTCACCGCGCGGCGCCGAGGCCCTCGACCGGGCCGCGGCGCTGTTCGGCGCGTCCTGCCTGAGGCCCGACGGCAGCTTCGGCTGCGCCGTCTTCTCCGATGCCGGAGAGATCGTCTCGACCGTCGCCCTGCCGGATCGCGGCCATGACGTCGCCTTCGATCCCATCTCGGGCCGCGCCGTGGTCTTCGCCCGCCGGCCCCGCACCTTCGCCGTGGTCTTCGATCCGACCTCCGGCGCGCCGGTCGAGACCCTGACCTCGCCGGCCGGCCGGCACTATTTCGGCCACGGCTTCTTCTCGCCGGACGGCCGGCTGCTCTATGCGACCGAGCACGACTACGACGCCGCCAAGGGCCTCGTCGCCGTCTACGACGTCCAGGCCGGTTACCGCCGCATCGGCGAGTTCGACGCCCACGGCATGGATACCCACGAGGCGCTGCTGATGCCGGACGGCGAGACCATCGTCATCGCCAATGGCGGCATCGAGACCCATCCGGACTACGGCCGCGAGATGCTCAACATCCCGACCATGGAGCCGTCGATCGTCTTCATCGACCGCAAGAGCGGCGATCTCCTCGACAAGCAGCTCCTGCCGAAGCATCTGCACAAGCTGTCGCTTCACCACATCGCGATCGACGCACGGCGGCGCGTCTGGTTCGGCGGCCAGTATCAGGGCGCCGCGTCCGATGCCCCGCCGCTGGTCGGTTCGGCCGAGCCCGGCAAGCCGCTCGCCCTCGCCGAACTGCCCGAGACCGACCTCGCGGCGCTCGGCAACTACATCGGCTCGGTGGCGGCGAGCCGCGACGGCGAGCGCATCGCCGTCTCCTCGCCGGTGGGCGGCAACCTCGTCGTGCTCGACGCCGGCAGCGGCAAGGTCCTCGACCGCATCGGCCTCGCCTCGGGCTGCGGCCTCGCGCCGGACGGTGCGGGCTTCCTCGCGACCTCCGGCAAGGGCGCGGTGCTTCGCCTCGAGGAAGACGACCGGCCGACCATGGCCGATCTCGAATGGGACAACCACATCCTGGCGCTCTGACGCGCCGCTCGGAACGTCGTCGGTCAGGTCCGGTTCGATCTGCGCCCGGCCGGGCACCGCCTGTCCCCGAACGTCGGCACGCACCGGCGGAAATGTCCCGATCCGGGACGGCCGGCCCGGTTTCGTGTCGTTTCGATGCGGAATTCTCTGGCACGAAACCTGCAAACCTCCTGATCGTTAACGATTCGTTACCGATGGGAGAGACGGAATGCTCCGCCACAAACTCCTCGCCGCCACGACGGCGCTGACCTTCGCCGCCGCAGCCCTGCCGGGCCTTGCCACTGATGCCGCTGCCGGCGAGCGCGGCCGGCCTTCCGAGAGGCACCTGCGTGACGCCGGCGACCAGGGCTATCGGCGCGATGCCGGCGCCGTTCGGGCGCAGATCGACAACCGGCATGGCGGCGGCTTCACCACGCCGGAGCGCGGACAGGGCTTCGACCCGCTTTCCGACGGCGGCGTGCTCGACGACGCCCGCGAAGACAATCTGAACACCGCCCCCGACGTCTATTCGACCGGCGGGCGGGAAGAATTCCTGGAAGACGGCGGCAGCATATCCTCGCCCATCGTCTACCGGGACGGCATCCGGGTCCTGCGCGGTCCGGCCGAGGGCCACTGGCGCCACGTCGTCGTCGAGCCGGTGAATCTCTCCCGGCGCGGCTCGGTCACCTTTATCGCCTCGGATGTCGGCGCCGAGGCCGGCAATCGCCGCTTTCGCCGCGAGGCTGCGGCGGAGGGCGCCGTCGGCATCCCGGCGGCGCTGACGGCGGCCGGCCCCAAGATCATCGACGTCGCGGCCGAGCGGCTCGACCGGCGCGCGCTGCCGCCGTCGGGCATCGAGACGGTCTGGAGCGGCGGCGCGAAGATCATCCGCATCGGCAAGGACTACAGACGCGGCGCCGACGACACCGCCTCGGCGAAATAGCCGATACGGCAGCTGCCTGCCGGCGCGTGGCCCGAAGACAAGCCGGCAGACGCTCGCCTCCCGCAGGGCCGGTCGCCGGCGCATCGTGCCGAAAGCGTCGTGTGCACCGGCTTTCGGACGAGATCGGGCGCGGCGAGACGAGCGAGCGGGATGACGGGCGAAGCTGATCCCGGCCCGGTCTATTGCAGGAAGGGGTTGGTCCGGCGCTCGTCGCCGATGCGGCTGCCCGGGCCGTGGCCGCAGAGGAAGCCGACGTCGTCGCCGAGCGGCATCACCTTGTCGCGAATCGAGGCGAGCAGCGTCGCATGATCGCCCCCCAGAAGATCGGTGCGGCCGATCGAACCGGCGAAGAGCACGTCGCCGAGATGGGCGAACCGCGCCGCGCGGTGAAAGAAGATCACGTGGCCCGGCGCATGGCCCGGCGTGTGGTAGACCTCGAAGGTGTGGCCGGCGAAGGAGACAGTCTCGCCCTCCTCCAGCCAGCGGTCGGGCGTGCAGTTCTTCATGCCGCCGGGAACGCCGAACATCGTCGCCTGCTCCTCGATCGAGGCGAGCAGCAGCGCGTCGTCCCTGTGCGGCCCGACGATGTCGACCCCGAGCAGCGCCTTCAGATCCATCGCCCCGCCGGCATGGTCGAGATGGCCGTGGGTGAGCCAAATCTCCTTCACCGCGATGCCGGTCTCCTTGACCGCCGCGAAGATCTGATCTGCGTCGCCGCCGGGATCGACGACCACGCCGACCTTCTCGTCGGCATCGAACAGGATGCAGCAATTCTGCTGGAACGGCGTGACCGGAACGATGCGGGCATTGAGTCGCGTCAAGATTGCCTCCGGCAGATCGGCTGGGTCGACGGTCCCTTCCGCTCCCTGGCGATCGGCACCGCTGCTTGTCGCGCAACCGATTAAACGCCCGGCCCCCGGCTGGCAAACGGCGCGGCAGGCCGATCCGCCGGTCCGCCGGTCCGCCGCCTCGTCCCGTCACTCCTCGACGAAACGCTTGAGCCGATGCAGCGCGTCCCGCCACTGGCCGGACACCGCGTCGAGATAGGCACGGGCGCCGTCCAGCGCTTCCGGTCGGAAGGCGTAGCGGCTTTCCCGGCCCACCCGCTCGCTGGCGACAAGCCCCGCCTCCTGCATGACGTGCAGATGCTTGGTCACCGCCTGGCGGGTCAGCCTCGTGTCGGACGAGAGCGCCGCGATCGACAGGCTCTCCCCGGCGCTGAGCCGGGCGACCAGCGCCAGCCGGGTCGGATCGCCGAGCGCGGCGAAGAGCTTCGCCGGTTCGCCGATTCCTCCTTCAGGATTCGACATGGGCCCGGATGTTCTGCATCTGCATCTCCCAGCCGCGCTGGTTCATCCGGAACGCCTCCGGCATCCGCCCCGGCGCGACGCCCTCGAAGCCGCTCTCGGTGAGCGTCAGCCGCGTGCCGGTGTCGATCGGCTGCAGCCGGAACTCGACGCGGGTGGGCGTTTCCCCGGAATAGTCGACCGCGGGATCGATGGCATAGGGGTGCCAGGTGAAGGCGAAGAGCCCCGGCTTCTCCATCGCGACAACCGTCGCCCGCCACTGCACGTGTTCGTATCCCGGATAGGTTATGCGGCCCCGCGACACCTCGCCGAGCACGAAGGGACCGTCGAGCGCGACGCGGAACCATGCGCCGAACGCCTCGTGGTCGGTCAGCGCCTGCCAGACACGGTCGAGCGGGGCGGCGAGATCGATGGTCTGCTCGATGCGATCCATTTTCGGCAACCTCCTGGTTGCCTTTTTCCTATCAGAGCGCCCGGGGAAACGCAACCGTGTCGTTGCCTATCGTGATCTCGTGCCCCGGCGGGCAGGACGAGTGGCCACGGAACCGTCCGGCGCGCTACCGCCGCCCCAGCCAGATCAGGTGCCGCGCCCCGCGCTTGCCGCGATGCGCCTTCACTCGCGCCTCCTCGACGGCGAAGCCGCCCCGGCGAAGCCGCGCGGCAAAGCGTTCGTCCGGCCCTTGCGACCAGACCGCCAGCACACCACGCGGCTTCAGGGCGCGGCGCGCCTCGCCCAGTCCCTTCGCCGCATAGAGGGCGTCGTTGGCCTCGCTGGTCAGCCCCTCCGGGCCGTTGTCAACGTCGAGCAGGATCGCGTCGAAGCGCGATTTCGCCTCCGTGATGACGGATCGGACGTCGCAAACGGCGATCTCGACGCGCGGATCCTCGAGGCTGCCGGCGAAGATGTGCGCCATCGGCCCCCTCGCCCAGTCGACGACGGCGGGAACGAGCTCGGCGACGACGATGCGGGCGTCGGCGGGAGCCACGGCAAGGAGGGCGCGCAGGGTGAAGCCCATGCCGAGGCCGCCGACGAGGATCACCGGCGCCTTGTGATCGGCGATCGCCGCGCAGGAAAGGTTCGCCAGCGCTTCCTCCGAACCCGACAGCCGGCTGTTCATCAGTTCGATCCGCCCCAGCATGATCGAATATTCGGCGCCGCGCCGCATCAGCTTCATCTCGCCGGCGGTGCCGGGGATCTCGGAGGTGGCGAGGTGTTCCCAGGGAATCATGAGGCTCTTTCGTTTCGCGGCCTTGTCGCCGCAGTCGGCCGGAGGCTTGCGGCGCCACGCGTCCGGCGCCCCGCATCGAAGACGCCGTCGCGGGTCGCTCCGGCGCATCGTGCCTGCCGAAAATCTTTTCCGATTTCCGGAGCGATGCTGTAGAGCGAAATGGACGGCGCGGGAATGCGCCTGCCGTTTCCGACAATCTGGACGTCTCCCGTGGAGGGTCCGCGCCGGTCCTGCGACCGACGCCGGAACCCCTCGCTCGTGCAAAGTCCTGCGACAGCTTCCGGCTCCCGATGACGACGCGTCCCGTCCCCGCCCTTCCCCTCGTCGGCCCCGTGGCGCTCGGCGTCGGCCTGATGCTCGTCGGCGACTTCCTGTTCGCGCTCAACGACGCCATGGGCAAATGGCTGGTCACCAGCTTCTCGGTCGGCCAGGTGCTGTTCGTCCGCTCGATCGGCGCCTTCCTGATCCTCGGCCCGCTGCTCATCAGGCAGGGAAAGACCGCCCTGTTCCGGACCGAACGGCCGGGCCTGCAGGTCCTGCGGGCACTGTTTGCCACCGTCGACACCGGCCTCTTCTACGCCGCCGTCGCCTACATGCCGCTCGCCGACGTCATGACCTTCTACATGGCCGGGCCGGTCTACGTCGCGGCGCTGTCGCACCTCTTCCTGGGGGAAAAGGTCGGCTGGCGGCGCTGGCTGGCGATCCTCCTCGGATTTGCCGGCGTCGTCGTCGCCCTGCGGCCCTCCGCGGCGTCGCTCTCGCTGCCGTCGCTCTTCGCGCTCGCCGGCAGCCTCGCCTTCGCGATGACGCTGGTGCTCGCCCGCGTCCTGCGGCGGACCAGCGACGCCGTCCTCGTCGGCTGGCAGACCCTCGCGGCGCTGGTCGCGGGCCTGCTCTTCACGCTGACGACCTGGCAGACGCCGTCCGGCTTCGAACTCGCCGCGCTGCTTCTCCTCGGCGTCGTCTCCTGCGCGGCCCACCTTCTGATCACCAGGTCCCTGAAGCTTGCTCCCGCCTCGCTGCTGGCGCCGCTGCAATACACGCTGCTCGTCTGGGCCGTCGTCTTCGGCATCGTGTTCTTCGGCAACCTGCCGACGCCGCAGGTGCTGGTCGGCGCCGGCATCATCATCGTCGCCGGTCTCTTCATCTTCCACCGCCAGAAGGTCGTCGACGACGGCGTGCCGCCGAAGACCGTGCCGCGCACCCTGCACTGACCGCCGTCGGAGGCCCGATCGCCTCTGTGCACCGACGACAACGGGCGCGAACCCTGATGGCGCGCGCCCGTCCGGCCTTCCAGAGAGAAACCGCCGCCTATTCGGCGGCAGCCTGCTTCGGCATCACCTCGGCGGCATAGTCGTCGACGAGGCGCTTCGAGATCGCGCCCGGCGTGAAGCGCCAGTCGGCGATCTCCGAGACCGGCGTCACCTCGGCGGCGGTGCCGGTCAGGAAGCATTCGGAAAAGCCGGTCAGTTCCTCCGGCATGATCGCCCGCTCCACCACCTCGAAGCCGCGGCGCCGGGCGAGGTCGATCACCGTGCGCCTCGTGATGCCGTCGAGGAAGCAGTCGGCCTTCGGCGTGTGGATGACGCCGTCCTTGACGAAGAAGACGTTGGCGCCCGTCGCCTCGGCCACCTGGCCGCGCCAGTCGAGCATCAGCGCGTCGGCATAGCCCTTGGCCTCGGCCGCGTGCTTGGAGATGGTGCAGATCATGTAGAGGCCGGCGGCCTTGGACTTCGACGGCGCGGTCCGCGGGTCCGGCCGGCGGTATTCGGCGAGATCGAGGCGGATGCCCTTCATCTTCTGGGCCGGGTCGAAATAGCTCGGCCACTGCCAGATGGCGATCGCCACGTTGATGCGGTTGTTCTGGGCCGAGACGCCCATCATCTCCGAACCGCGCCAGGCGATCGGCCGCACATAGGCGTCGGAAAAGCCCTGGCGGGCGAGAAGCTCGGTGGTCGCCGCGTCGATCTCGCCCGCGGAATAGGGAACCTTGAAGCCGAGGATGCGGCCCGATTCGATCAGCCGGTCGGTGTGCTCGCGCAGCTTGAACACTTCGCCGCCATAGGCGCGCTCGCCCTCGAAGACGGCACTGGCGTAATGCAGGCCGTGGGTCAGGACGTGGATCTTGGCGTCCTTCCAGGCGACGAACTCGCCGTTGAACCAGATTTCGCCATCGAGTTGATCGAACGGAACCGCGCTCATGGTGTCATCAGCGCCGTGATCGGCGCTCTCCCTAGATTGCCGTTGGACGTGGCCTCGCACTGCGGGCAGAATTCGAGCGGGCGCAATGCGAACAAACGGCGATTGTTGGTGTCTGCCCGGTGCCGCAACTGCGGTATCGCGCGGTTTCCACATCCTGGCCGCCGGTGTAACAATAAACGAAAATTACGTCAATGGTGCTGACCTATCTGATGGAACCTCCGGCCGTTCGAGACGACCCCCGCCCCGTCGGCGCAGCCGCCGTCGTGCGCGATCCCCTGCCGACGCAGGGCCTTCTGGACTTCCGCGTCATCGAGCTCCTGTTCTTCGCCTATCGCGAATTCACCGGCGACGCCGACTCGATCCTCGAGAAATACGGCTTCGGCCGCGCCCACCACCGCGTCCTGCATTTCGTCAACCGCGATCCGGGGCTGACGATTGCCGAACTGCTCGACATCCTGCAGATCACCAAGCAGTCGCTGTCGAGGGTGCTGCGCCAGCTGATCGACGAGGACTTCATCTGCCAGATCCCCGGCGACGAGGATCGCCGGCAGCGCCGGCTCTATCCAACCGAGAAGGGCCGTGCGCTTGCCATCGAACTGTCGCGGGCGCAGGTTCGCCGCATCGAGGCAGCGCTCGCCAAGACCACCGACGAGGACATGCGGCCGATCGCGACCTTCCTGACCGCCATGGCGTCGGACCGGCAGGCCGCCCGGGACTGGTTCGAGCGCAAGGACATCAGCTGGAAAGACCGCGAATGACCGAGACCGAGAGCACAGTCGACGAGGCGGTGCCGGGAATCGACGACGACGCCCCGCACATCCTCATCGTCGACGACGACCGCCGGATCCGCTCGCTGCTGTCGCGTTTTCTCACCGGCAAGCGTTTCCGGGTGTCGGCGGCGGCGGACGCCGCCGAGGCTAGGCGCATCCTCGGCGGCCTCGACTTCGATCTCGTCGTCGTCGACGTCATGATGCCGGGCGAGAACGGCATCGATCTCGTCCGGGCGATCCGCAAGACCCGCGACGCGCCGATCCTGATGCTCACCGCCCGCTCCGAGACCGAGGACCGCATCGAGGGACTCGAGGCCGGCGCCGACGACTACCTGCCGAAGCCCTTCGATCCGCGCGAGCTCCTGCTGCGGGTCAACAACATCCTGAAGCGCGGCGGGCAGCAGCCGGTCGCCAAGCTCGAGCACGTGCGCTTCGGCCCCTTCACCTTCTCCCTGTCCAGACGCGAGCTGAAGCGCGGGGCGGAGATCATCCGCCTCACCGAGCGCGAGCAGGAGATCATGGCGCAGTTCGCCGCCAAGGCCGGCGAGACGATCCCCCGCCTGGAACTCCTCGGCGAGGAGAGCGAGGTGGGCGAACGCACCGTCGACGTGCAGATCAACCGGCTGCGGCGCAAGATCGAGGCGGACCCGACCAATCCACTGTGGCTGCAGACGGTGCGCGGCATCGGCTACCGGCTCAACATCGATTGAACGCCGTGGCCGAGGATGACGGGCTTCGCCCTCAACTTTTCAAATTCGCGCTCGCCCGGGCCGTCCCGCCCCTGACCATCAATCCAATCGGCATCGACCGATGACGCTGATCGACCGCATCTTCCGCAGTGCCCGGCGACCGCGCGGCTGGCCCGGGCTTCGGGGCCAGCGCAGCCGCCGGACGCCGGCGCCGCTCGCCCGCCTCGCCGAGGCCGCCCGCCGCCTTGCCCCCAGCCGGCTCGCCCCGAGCCGGCTCGACGTCTGGCGGGGGCCGCTGCGGCCCGTTCCGCGCATCGTCCGGCGCTTCATGCCGAAGGGCCTCTATCCGCGTTCGCTGATCATCATCATCGCGCCGATGGTGCTGCTGCAATGCGTCGTCACCGTGGTGTTCATGGAGCGGCACTGGGCGCTGGTCACCGAACGCCTGTCGCAGGGGGTCGTCCAGGACATCGCGGCGGTGGTCGACCTCATCGAGCTCGACCGCAGCGCCGGCGATCTCGACGCGATCCTCGACATCGCCCAGCGGCGGCTCGACCTCAACATCGCCCTGCTGCCGGCCGGGGAACTGCCGCCGCCGGCGCCGAAGCCGTTCTTCAACATCCTCGACGGCATCCTCTCGGAGGAGCTGACGAGGCAGATCGGCCGGCCGTTCTGGATCGACACCGTCGGCAATTCGAAGATCGTCGAGATCCGCATCCGCCTCGACGAGGGGATCCTCAGGGTCTTCGCCCCGCGCAATTCGGCCTATGCCTCCAACACCCACATCTTTCTCATCTGGATGGTCGGCACCTCGCTGGTGCTCCTGATCATCGCGGTGCTGTTCCTGCGCAACCAGATCCGCCCGATCCAGACGCTGGCGGCCGCGGCGGAGGATTTCGGCCGCGGCAAGCCGATGCCGCCGGAATTCCGCCCCCGCGGCGCCTCGGAAGTGCGCCAGGCCTCGGTCGCCTTCATCCAGATGCGCGACCGCATCGAGCGCCAGATCGAGCAGCGCACCCGCATGCTGAACGGCGTCAGCCACGACCTGCGCACGGTGCTGACGCGCTTCCGCCTGCAACTGGCGCTGCTCGGCGAAGGCGAGGACCAGGACGCGCTGAATTCCGACATCGACGAGATGCAGCGCATGCTGGAGGGCTATCTCGCCTTCGCCAAGGGCGAGGCCGGCGAGGACGTCGCGGAGATCGACCTCGAACCGCTGATGGAGCGCTACCAGGCGGAAGCGGAGCTGAAGGGCCGCAAGCTCTCCTTCGAGATCACCGGCGACACCCGGGTCACCGTGCGGCCGGACGCCTTCACCCGGATGATCTCCAACCTCGTCGCCAACGCCATCCGCCACGGCACCACGGTGCAGATGACCCTCAACCACGACTTTCGCTGGCTTTCCATCGCCATTGAGGACGACGGGCCGGGGATCGCCGCGGAGCAGCGCGAGGCGGTGTTCAAGCCCTTCGTGCGGCTCGATCCGGCGCGCAATCTCGACGCCGGCGGCACCGGGCTCGGCCTTGCCATCGCCCGCGACGTGGCGCGGGCACATGGCGGCGACATCCTCCTGTCGGACAGCGCCCTCGGCGGCCTCAGGGCGCTGATCCGCATCCCGGCGTGAGGCCGCCGCGGCGGCCGCCGTCGTTCGGCCATACCGCCGGGGAGCTTGCCGCGCCTGCCCTACCGCCAGCCCATCGCCGGCGCGACATGGCTGAGGATCGCCTCGACGACATGGGCGTTGTAGGCGACGCCGAGCTGGTTCGGCACGGTGAGAAGCAGCGTGTCGGCTTCGGCGATCGCCTCGTCCCTCTGCAATTCGTCCACCAGCCGGTCCGGTTCGCCTGCATAGGAACGGCCGAAGATCGCCCGCATGTCGTCGATGACGCCGATCTGGTCGCCCTCCTTGCCGTGGCCGAAATAGGCCCGGTCCTCGTCGTTCACCAGCGCGAAGATCGAGCGCGACACCGAGACCCGCGGCTCGCGGGCGTGCCCCGCTTCTTTCCAGGCCTCGCGATAGGCGCGGATCTGCCGCGCCTGCTGGACATGGAAGGGCTCGCCGCTCTCGTCCTGCTTCAGGGTGGAGCTCTGGAGGTTCATGCCGAGCTTGGCCGCCCAGACGGCGGTGGCGTTCGCGCCGGAACCCCACCAGATGCGCTCCCGCAGCCCCTCGGAGAAGGGCTCGAGGCGCAGGAGGCCCGGCGGGTTGGGAAACATCGGCCGGGGGTTCGGTTCGGCGAAACCCTCGCCCTTCAGGACCTGAAGCAGAACCTCGGCGTGGCGCCGCCCCATGTCGGCGTCGCTCTGGCCCTCCTCCGGCCGGTAGCCGAAATAGCGCCAGCCCTCGATCACCTGCTCGGGCGAGCCGCGCGAGATGCCGAGCTGCAGCCTGCCGCCGGCGATGAGGTCCGCCGCGCCGGCGTCCTCGGCCATGTAGAGCGGGTTTTCGTAGCGCATGTCGATGACGCCGGTGCCGATTTCGATGCGGCTGGTCTTCGCGCCGACGGCGGCAAGCAGCGGGAACGGCGAGGCGAGCTGGCGGGCGAAGTGGTGGACGCGGAAATAGGCGCCGTCGGCGCCGAGCTCCTCGGCCGCGACGGCAAGGTCGATCGACTGCAGCAGCGCGTCCTGCGCCGATCGGGTGCCCGACCGCGGCGAGGGCGACCAGTGGCCGAAGGAGAGAAAGCCGATCTTCTTCATTGCGTATTCTCCTCGTCGTTGCCGTCCGGGTCGGGCTGCTGACGGTGTCTCGGGACAGCACCGGACCGGGCAGCCTCGTTGCGGCGTAGCCCGCCTTGCGGCGGCGGTCCATGGCCTTCGGATCCGGGCGAGCGCTGCGCGATGGAGCGGCGAGCGCTTGCGCGCCGCGCGGGCTGTTCCGCCTGAAGGTCGCGGCGAGCGCTGCGGCTTCGCCCGGACGCCCCGGCGCAGCGGGCGTCCGGGCGCCGGGGCCAGGGTTTCGTTGACACGGCGGAGCGCCTATGATGCAAGCCGCGCGTCTCGGCGGCCCCGCGAGCCTGACACGGTGTGTCTTCCCGGCGGCGACGCTTGATCCGGACAAGCGGGGGGTACTCTTCGATGACGACGCCGATGCGCCAGCAGATGGCGAACGCGATCCGCTTCCTCTCCGCCGACGCGGTCGAAGCCGCCGGCTCCGGGCATCCTGGCCTGCCGATGGGCGCCGCCGACCTCGCCACGGTGCTGTTCACCCGCTTCCTCACCTTCGATCCGAAGCTGCCGGACTGGCCGGACCGCGACCGTTTCGTGTTTTCCGCCGGCCACGGCTCGATGTTGCTCTACAGCCTGCTCTATCTGCTCGGCTATCCGGACATCGACATCGACGAGATCAAGCGCTTCCGCCAGCTCGGGGCGAAGACGGCGGGACATCCGGAATTCGGCCACGCCGCCGGCATCGAGGCGACCACCGGGCCGCTCGGCCAGGGCACCGGCAACGCCGTCGGCATGGCGCTCGCCGAGCGCATCCTCAATGCGCGATTCGGCGACGAGATCGTCGATCACTTCACCTACGCCCTCGTCGGCGACGGCTGCCTGATGGAGGGGATCAGCCAGGAGACGATCTCGCTCGCCGGCCACCTGAAGCTCTCCAAGCTGGTCTTCCTGTGGGACGACAACGGCATCACCATCGACGGCAAGGTCTCGCTCGCCGACTCGACCGACCAGATGGCGCGGTTCGAGGCCTGCGGCTGGCAGGCGCTCGCCTGCGACGGCCACGACCACGATGCGATCGCCGCGGCGCTGACCAAGGCGCGCGAGAGCGACCGGCCGACCCTGATCGCGGCAAAGACCATCATCGGCTTCGGCGCGCCGTCGAAGGCCGGCACCGGCAAGGCGCACGGCGCGCCGCTCGGGGCCGAGGAGGTCGCCGCGGCGCGCGAGGCGCTCGGCTGGCCGCATCAGCCCTTCGAGGTCCCTTCGGACATTCTCGACCAGTGGCGGCTCGCCGGCCTCCGCTCCGGCTCGAAGCGCAAGGAGTGGGAGCGCCGCTTCGCCGGGGTGGACGCCGAGACCCGCGGCGAGTTCGAGCGGCGCATGCGCGGCGACCTGCCGAGCGGCTTCGCCCAGGCGCTGCAGCGCCTCAAGCGGCAGGTGAACGAGGAGCGGCCGAAGGTCTCGACCCGCCGGGCCTCCGAAATGGCGCTTGAGGAAATCAACCAGGTGGTCGAGGAGACGATCGCCGGCTCGGCCGATCTCTCCGGCTCGAACAACACCCGCACCAGCCAGACGACGCCGATCACCGCCGGTCTTTATTCCGGCCGCTACGTCCACTACGGCATCCGCGAACACGGCATGGCGGCGATCATGAACGGCATGGCGCTGCATGGCGGCCTCGTCCCCTATTCCGGCACCTTCCTGGCATTTTCGGACTATTGCCGGCCGGCGCTGAGGCTCGCCGCGCTGATGGGGATCCGCGTCGTCCACGTGATGACCCACGATTCGATCGGCCTCGGCGAGGACGGCCCGACCCACCAGCCGGTGGAACATCTCGCCGCCCTCAGGGCGATCCCCAACATGCTGGTGTTCCGCCCCGCCGACGCCGTCGAGGTGGCCGAATGCTGGCAGCTCGCGCTGGAGAACCGGGCGGCCCCCTCGATCCTCGCTCTGTCGCGCCAGAACCTTTCGACGCTGCGCCTCGACGAATACGACGAGAACAAGAGCGCCCGCGGCGCCTACGAGATCGACCCGGCCTCCGGCGAGGCGAAGGTGACGGTCTATGCGACGGGCTCGGAGGTCGAGATCGCCGTCGAGGCGCGCCGCCGGCTCGAGGCGGCGGGCATCCCGACCCGCGTCGTCTCGGTCCCGTCCTTCGAGCTGTTCCGCCGCCAGACCGCCGAATACCGCCGTGCGCTCCTCGACGACGACAGCCTCAAGATCGCCGTCGAGGCCGGCATCCGCCAGGGCTGGGACGAGATCATCGGCCGCGACGGGGCCTTCGTCGGCATGGCCGGCTTCGGGGCGTCGGGCCCGGCGCCCGAGCTCTACCGCCATTTCGGCATCACGGCGGAGGCGATCGTCGAGGCGGCCACCCGCAAGCTCGGCGAGGACGACGAAACCGATACCGCGGCCGCCTGAGCGGGATCGGGAGCGTTTCCGGCCTTCTGGCCGCCGCGCCGCGCCGGGCGAGGGAAAAATCCGGCGAGACCTTGCGACGGGCGGCGGCGTCGCCAACTTGATCGAAAGCCCCGCCGACGCTACAGCCCGCCTCGACGAGACCGTTTCCGAGCACCCTTCTGGGAGATTAAAGACATGGCAGTTCGCGTTGCAATCAACGGCTTCGGCCGCATCGGACGGAACGTCCTGCGGGCGATCGTCGAATCGGGCCGCACCGACATCGAGGTCGTCGCCATCAACGATCTCGGCCCGGTCGAGACCAACGCCCACCTGATCCGCTACGATTCCGTGCATGGCCGCTTCCCCGGCACGGTGACCGTCGACGGCGACAGCATCGACGTCGGCCGCGGACCGATCAAGGTCACCGCCGAGCGCGATCCGAAGGCCCTGCCCTGGGGCGCGATGGACATCGACGTCGCGATGGAATGCACCGGCATCTTCACCGATCCGGCGAAGGCCTCGGCGCATCTCGAGGCCGGCGCCAGGAAGGTGCTGATCTCCGGGCCGCTGTCCGGCGCGGCCGGCGCCGAGAAGACCATCGTCTTCGGCGTCAACCATCAGACGCTGACGGCCGACGACAGGATCGCCTCCAACGCCTCCTGCACCACCAACTGCCTCGCCCCGGTCGCCAAGGTGCTCAACGACGCCATCGGCATCGACAAGGGCTTCATGACGACGATCCACTCCTACACCGGCGACCAGCCGACGCTGGACACGCTGCACAAGGACCTCTACCGGGGCCGCGCCGCGGCGCTGTCGATGATCCCGACCTCGACCGGTGCGGCAAAGGCCGTCGGCCTCGTCCTGCCGGAGCTGAACGGCCGCCTCGACGGCGTCGCGATCCGCGTTCCGACCCCGAACGTCTCGGTCGTCGACTTCAAGTTCGTCGCCAGGCGCAAGACCAGCGTCGACGAGATCAAGGACGCGATCCGGACGGCGGCGAACGGCCCGCTGAAGGGCATTCTCGGCTTCACCGACGACAAGAACGTCTCCTCCGACTTCAACCACGATCCGCATTCCTCGGTCTTCCACATGGACCAGACCAAGGTGATGGAAGGAACGCTGGTGCGCGTGATGTCGTGGTACGACAACGAGTGGGGCTTCTCGAACCGCATGTCCGACACCGCAATCGCGATGCAGCAGGCCTGAGGCCGGCGAACTTCCATCATGACAGCGAGACGCGGCCGCCCTTCCGGGGCGGCCTCGTCGTATCTGCGCCCCGTCGCGGAACCGCCGCCGGGCCCCGGCACGATTGCGGCTTCCGGGTGACAGGTGGCGGGCGGAACGCGCCGACGGCCGCCATCCCGAATATTGACGCTTGCGTCAACGGCAGCGAGAGGGCTTTTTTCTTTCAGCATCATAGTTGGGGGGAAACGATGCCGAAAACACTTCTTGCGCGCCTGTCGATCACGGCGTCACTCGTCGCGCTGTCGCTCACTCCAGCCGCGGCCCGCGACATCGATGCCGTCATCTCCTTCGGCGACAGCCTGAGCGACAACGGCAATCTCTACGCTGTTACCGGCGGCACGACGCCGACCTCGCCGCCCTATTATCAGGGGCGCTACTCAAACGGTCCGGTGTTCACCGAATATCTCAACGGCGCGCTGCAGCGGGCTGGCGCCGCGGCACTCGGCGGCATCCAGATCGATCCGACGAAGAACCAGGACTATGCCTTCGGCGGCGCGCGCACCGACACGCTGCCGGCACTGACCCCGGGCATCCCCGACCAGATCGGCCTGTTTCTCAAGGAGGACGGCGTCTTCGCGCCGAACGACGTCGTGACGCTCTACGGCGGCGCCAACGACATCTTCCAGAACCCGGTCCCGACGCCGGCCGGCATCGTCGCCGTCGCGACGCAGGCCGCGCAGAACATCGGCGCGGCGGCGGGCACCCTGTCGAAGCTCGGAGCGCCGACGCTGGTCGTCGTCAATCTCCCCGATCTCGGCCTGACGCCGGCCTATAACGGCACCCCGACCACGATGGTCGCCGGCACGCTGGCTGCCGACACCTTCAACGCCGCCCTGACCCAGGCGGTCTACGCCACGGCCGCCGCCAATCCCGGCACCGACACCTTCCTCGTCGACGTCGAGCGGGTGCAGCGGGCGATCGTCGCCGATCCCGGCCGCTTCGGCTTCACCAACGTGACCGACGGCTGCGTCAACGTTCCGACCTGCGTCGCCGCCCCGCAGGACGTCCAGAACCGCTATCTCTATTGGGACGCCGTCCATCCGACGGCGGCCGCCCACCAGATCTTCGGCTCGCTGGTCCTCGACTACCTCACCGCCGGCGAGCAGGCGGTGAATGTCGGCTCGATGTCGGAGACGGCGATCCTCGACCGCTACGAGGGCGTCTCCTCGGCATACGCCCGCAGCCGCGACGTCTTGGCAGGCGGCGCGAGCGTTCCGGGCCTCTACGCCAGCGTCGGCGGCAACTGGTACGATCGCGGCGACGGCGGCCGCATGCACGGCTACGACCACGACGTCGCCACGCTGAGGCTCGGCTACGACACGATGCTCGGCGACTATCTGTTCGGCGGGGCGGTCAGCTATTCCAACGGCGCGGTCGACAATGCGCCGATCACCTACGACACCCAGGCGTTCGCCGCCGACCTCTATGCCGGAACCCGCGTCGGCGGCTTCGACGTCGGCGCCACCGCCGGCATCGCCCATGCCGACTTCAACGACATCGAGCGCGTGACCCTCGTTCCCGGCATCGTCAACGGCGGCGCCGACACCAACGCCGTCGTCTACGACGTCGGGGCGGAGATCGCCTATCCGATGGTCTTCGGCGATCTCACCGCGACGCCGAGCCTCGCCCTCACCTATCTGCATTTCGACGTCGACGGCTTCACCGAGTCGGGCCTCGCGGCCCGCATCCAGTATGACGGCTACGACCGCGACGCGCTCTTCGGCGCCGCCAATCTCGACCTCGCCTACCAGACCGAGGCCTTCGGGCGACCGGCGAAGCTCACCGGCCGCATCGGCTGGGAGGACAATCTCTCGAACGACGACGCCGGCATCGTCTCGCGGATATCGGGCAGCCCGTCGCACGATTCCTTCGCCGCCTTCGACGACCTCTCCGGGCGCGGCTTCGTTCTCGGCGCCGGAGCCGAAGCCTCGGTCACCGACGCCATCGCGGCATCGGTCAGCTATTCGGTCGGCTTCGGCGACACGATCGACGTCAGCCATGCGGCCAAGGGCATGCTGACCGTGAAGTTCTGAGGCTCGCCAGCCGGCGTCGCAAGGCGCGAATCGCTTCCGCCGAAACACGAGGGGCCGCCTGCGGGCGGCCCTTTCTTTTTTTGTGATCCCGCGGAACGGCGCGAGGGCTCCCGACCTCGCAGTCGAAGTCGCATGGGATCAGGGAGACCGTGTGCAGCGCTTTGCCCTGCCCTCCGGAGCGCGGCCGGGCTGCTGCCCTGTCCCCCGGGTCCGAAGGTCCGGAAGGAGACCTCTTCCGGCGAAACGGACGTCCTTTCCGGAGCCTGGCGCGTCGTCGCGCCTGCGAAGATCCCACGAAAAAGGGCCGGTCGAAGGACCGGCCCGTCTCTTTCGTCGGCTCGCGCCTGCGCCGCCCCGTGCGGCCTATTTGAACAGGCTGAGGATCGAGTCGGAGGAAGAGCCGCCGATGCGCCGGCCCTCGCGGTCGTAGCCGGGGCGCCGGTGCTGTTCCTGGGCGTAGGCCTCCGCGGTGATCGGATCGCCGGTGCGATAGGAGAAGGTCGAGGAGGTCGCGAACTCGCTCGGGGCCATGCTGGCGGCGAGTTCGGCGGCTTTCGCCTCGTCGGCCTGGGACTTCGCCGCGACGAGCTGCGGCATGGCGAGGCTCGGGCAGGCGCCGGACGGCGACAGGTTGGCGACGGTCTCGGCGGTCTGGTCGAAGATGTACTTCCTCTCGCAGACGCCGACATTCGGCGGCCGGCGGGTGATCTCGAAGTAGTCCGAGCCCTTCTTCAGCATCTGCCAGAAGCCGTAATGCTCGGAATTCCGATGCCGGGCCATGTTCTTCGGCGTCATGTGGAAGGGATAGGCCTGGATCTGGAAGGCGCGCTGGCCGCCGTCGAAGGAATAGCGGGCGAGTGTGTAGATCTCCTGCACCTGGTCGTCGTCCATGGCGTAGCAGCCGGACGAGTTGCAGGAGCCGTGGATCATCAGATGCTGGCCGGTGCCGCCGTTCGCCCGGTCATAGGCGTTCGGATAGCCCATGTTGATGGCGAGGTGGTAGTTCGACTTCGGGTTCAGCTGCGCCGGCGTGACGGTGTAGAAGCCCTCGGGGGCCTGCCGGTCCCCCTCCCGTCGCTTCGGCCCGAGCTTTCCCGACCAGGCGCAGATCTTGTAGGTCTTCAGAAGGCCGTAGGTGCCGTCGGTCTTCTGCTTCCACACCTCCATGTCCGACTCCTCCTTGAAGAGCCGGACGAGGATCGGCGAGTTGACGCCCATGTGGTTGGCGTTGATCGCCCGCACGAGATCGGCCGGGAGCGGCGCCTTTTCCGGCGTAAGATCTTCGTAGTTGCAGGCGGAAACGGTCATCAGCGTCGCAGCCAGAGCCGCGGCCGTCACGATACGTCGGACGAACATCCCCTCAAGTCCCCAATCGCCTGCGGCGAGCCAGTCATGGCCCGACCGCCCCTCTCGAACGGCAACCGCCGACCGGTTGCCCCTCATCACGCCCTGGACCGTCCGTACCCCCGGACGGTCGCGACGCATGCCTGCCGACAGTTTCTCACGATTGTCTTAAGCAGCCGTAAACCGTGATCCCTGCCGCCGGGGTGCACCCCTTCTGCAACCCGTCGCCGCACCATGACGCGCGACGATGGCGACATTCTGACAAATGACGGTAGGGAACGGAAGTTGAGTCCTGTGGCCTGGCTGCAACTACGCTCAGAGATTCCGACCGATGGCGAGGAACTTCTCGCGCCGCTGCCCCCGCAGCTCCTCGCCGGTGAGGCCGGCGAGCTCGGCAAGCGCCCGGCGGATGTGCTCGCCGGCCGCGTCGATCGCGGTTTCGGGGCCGCGATGCGCCCCGCCGATCGGCTCCTCGACGATGGCGTCGATGATCGAAAATCCCATCAGGTCCTGCGCCGTCATCTTCATCGCCTGGGCGACGTCGCGGGCCCGCGCCGCGTCGCGATAGAGGATCGAGGCCCCCGCCTCCGGCGCGATGACGTTGTAGATCGCGTGCTCCATCATCAGGACGCGATTCGCCGCCGCGAGCGCCATCGCGCCGCCGGAGCCGCCCTCGCCGATGACCAGCGAGACCAGCGGCACCGTCAGGTTGAGGCAGGCCTCGATGGAGCGGGCGATCGCCTCGGCCTGGCCGCGCTCCTCGGCACCGATGCCGGGATAGGCGCCGGCCGTGTCGACCAGCGTCAGCACCGGGATGCCGAAACGCTCCGCGAGCCCCATGATGCGCACCGCCTTGCGGTAGCCTTCCGGCCGGGCCATGCCGAAATTGTGCTTCAGCCGCGTCTGGGTGTCGGAGCCCTTCTCCTGGCCGATCACCGCGACGGATTGTCCCTCGAAGCGGCCGAAGCCGGCGATCACCGCATGGTCTTCGGCATAATAGCGGTCGCCCGCCAGAGGCACGAAGTCGGTGATCAACCGGCCGAGATAGTCCATGCAGTGCGGCCGGTCGGGGTGGCGCGCGACCTGGGTCTTCTGCCAGGGCGTGAGCTTCTTGTAGAGATCCTCGAGCGCGTCGCGGGAGCGCTTCTCCAGCCGCTCGACCTCCTCGCTGACGTCGACGGCGTCCTCGCCGGCCTCGATCTTCTTCAGCTCGATGATCTGGCCTTCCAGATCGGCGACCGGTTTTTCGAAGTCCAGATAGTTGTGCATGCGTCCTGCGGCTGCGGCCGTCCTGAAGGGATGAAGCGGGCGAGCGCCGGCAGGCAGGGCGACCGCGTGGCGGCACTGGCGACGCAGGGCGCCGCCCCGCCTGCGGCGGGGAATTCTTCGCGGCGGAAACTGGCGACGGGCCGGTTGAATGTCAAGCAACGGCCGCCGGCGCGATGGCGGCCCGGCCGACATGCAGCGTCGCCGCACTTGCCTCCTGCGTTCTCTCGTAATATCTAAAGTTACATGAAACGCGACAGCCGGCTCTCGGGCGTCCTGCACGTCCTCCTGCACATGGCGGAGTGCGACGGCCCCGTCACCTCCGAGACCCTCGCGCAGATGATGCGGACCAATCCGGTGGTGATCCGGCGGGTGATGGCCGGTCTGCGAGCGAAGGGCTACGTCCGGTCGGAGAAGGGCCATGGCGGGGGATGGACGCTGGCCCGCGACCTCGAGACCCTGACCCTGCTCGACATCCATCGCGCGCTCGGCTCGCCGGCTCTTCTCGCGATCGGAAACCGCGACGATGCGCCCGAATGCGCCGTGGAGCAGGCCGTCAACGCGGCGCTCGGCGCCACCTTCGACCGGGTCGAGGCGCTGCTTCTCGCCTCCTTCGGCGACATCACCCTCGCCAGCCTGAGCGAGACCTTCCATCGCCGCCTCGCCGCCTGCCGGGCGGCCACGACCGCCGGGGAGCGCCACCATGGCCACTGACGCCGCGCCGAGCCAGGAGACCTTCATCAGGAGCTTCGACGATCCCGCCGCCGTCGCCCGCTACGCGGAGGGACCGCAACGCTTCGTGCCCGGCCTCGAGGCGCTGCATCGCATGACCGTTCTGCTTCTTGCCGAACGCGCACCGCGTGACGCCAGCGTTCTGGTGCTCGGCGCCGGCGGCGGCAGCGAACTGAAAGCCATGGCGGAAGCGCAACCGGGCTGGCGCTTCGTCGGCGTCGATCCGGCCGGCGAGATGCTGAAGCTGGCGGAGCGCGTCCTCGGCCCCTTGATGGAGCGCGTCACGCTCGTCCGGGGCACGATCGACGATGCGCCCAAGGGCCCGTTCGACGCGGCAACCTGCCTGCTGACGCTGCATTTTCTCGAAGCGGCGGAGCGGACGCGCACGGCCGGCGAAATCCGCCGCCGGCTTCGGCCGGGCTCCCCCTTCGTCGCCGCCCATGCGAGCTTTCCCCAGGATCCCGGCCAGCGCGACGTCTGGCTCGACCGCTACGCCGCCTATCCCGTCGCCATGGGCGCCGATCCCGACGCGGTGGCGAAGGCCCGCGCCGCGGTCGCCGCCAGCCTGAACAGCTTTTCGCCCGACAAGGACGAAGCGATCCTTCGGGAGGCGGGGTTCAAGGACGCGTCGCTGTTCTACGCGGCCTTCACCTGGCGCGGCTGGATCGGACACGCCTGATACTGAGGTGGTCGTGGATTCCCGGACAAGCTGGCGGCTGAGTTGAGCTTGGTCCAGATGTTCGAAAGGCATACCGCGCAGACGAAGCATGATCGTAACCGCGGTTATCGCCGGGCTGTCCTGCTCGCGCGAGGCATAGCGGGTGGCGTGTCGCTCCTGGCACTTCGGCGGGTCACGGGCGCCGCGCCGTCGTCTTCGCAATCCTCACCGATGCCGATCGCGGGGCTGCGGCGCGCACAGCCGATGCTCCCGACGCCCCCAAAGCGCTCTGCGTGCGCCGCCACTCAGCGGGCGGTATGCCGAAACGTTTGGCAAAGGCCCGATTGAAGGCCGCCTCGGTTCCATATCCGGCCTCCTGCGCAATCACCACGATCGCGTCGACGGAATGCCTGAGCCGCAAGCTTGCCAGGTAGAGACGCCAATCGCGAAGATAGCGTATCGGAGAAATGCCGAGACATCCGGCAAAATGCTCCGCGAGTGCACTGCGCGACAGCCCGGAGGCGCGCGCCAGCTCGATCACGGTCCAGTCACGCGTCGGCTCGGCATGAATCAGCGATAGACAGCGGCCGAGCGCCGGATCGTGCACGGCCGCCAGCCAACCGCTCCCCTGTACATCCTCGGGAAGGAACTGGCGTCGCAGCACCTCGAGGAAGGTTACCTCGGTCAGCCGCTCGAGCACCGAGCCGCCGCCGCGTATCGGATTGTCCACCTCGATGACGATTTGGCGGATCGTCTGGGCGAGCCAGTCGTCGTGTGTGGATCCGAGCGTGCGGACATGGATGAATGTCGGCAAAACGTTGCGGAACGGAAGGAAGTCCATCGCTTCGCACTGGATGTAGCCGCAGAGCATGCGCAGTTCATGCGCACCGCGGCCATAGCGGAGGACCGGGACCTCGCCCCACGGGCCTGGCGGCAGGTCTCTGCCCGGATCGATAAGTGGTCCACCGTCGCCCACTCCGATTGCGTGACCGGTACCGAAGGGGAAAGCAGCGATGTCCCCCTCGACAAGCGTTGTGCGTTCACCCTCGAACTCAAGCCAGCACGTGCCTCCCGCCACGATGTGGAAGCCAATAGAATCGCGCGGCTTGTAGGGAGCCGGCGAGGCATCGGTCGCCCACTCGCCGCTCGGCATGAAGCAGTACTGCATCGAGCCCGTAATACGGACACGCCTCAGGGCTTCCGACAGCAGGTCCCCAACCACGCCGGTGCGTGGATTTCTGGTCAAGAGTTCGGGTGTCGCGGCCAAAGACATGACGTCAGCACTGGGCGAAGATGCGCCAGTTCAATGAAGAACAGAGGCGGAGATTATCATGTCGGACAATGCAAAGAAATTGGTCGTGCTCATCACCAAGGGAATCGACTCGGAATTGTCGTCGGTCGCGTTTACCATCGCCAATGGCGGGCTGACCGCGGGGCTCAAGGTTTTCGTCTTCCTGACGAGCTCGGCCATCGACGTCGTGCGCAAGAATGGCCAGACGTTAACTCATGTTCCGCCGCTCGACTCACTGGCGGCCCTGATCGGCGATTTCCAGAATCGCGGCGGGGTGATCTGGGCCTGTCCGCCCTGCGTCAGGTCGCGCGGATATGAGCAGGCCGATCTGCTCGACGGAGTGGTCATCGCCGGCGCCGGCGTCATGCACGCCGAGATCAAGGACGGGGCGGCCACACTGTCATTCTAGCCTCGACTATCCGGCGCGATGCGGCGAGCGGCCCTGGTCGCTCGCCGCGAAGAAAGGCCGATACTCGAGAGACGGATTTCTGCCTGCGTCTCGCCGGTGGACGCCGCCGAGAGAGGTGGTTCCAGTTGTCTGAACAGTCTCACTGGTTCCGATTAGTGGATCGGCTGCGGGTTTCAGGCCGGAGCGAGCAGCGGCCGGTTGGCAGCAAGAGGCATTGAAGACGGATTTTGTTCCGAAACTGGATTTTCACCGAGCCTCCGGATTTGCATCGAAATCCAGATGTCCTCAACGGGCGGACGCGTCAGCGGCTTCGCCCGTCGGCATGATCCGACCTTCAGCCGGCTCGACGCTCAGTCCCGGCTTGCCGGCGACAGCGGATGATGGTCGGTGACGAGGCGGATCAGCCGTTCTTCGAGGACGTGGGTGTAGATCTGCGTCGTCGAGATGTCGCTGTGGCCGAGCAGTTCCTGCACGGCCCTGAGATCCGCCCCGTGTTTCAGGAGATGGCTGGCGAAGGCGTGGCGCAGGACGTGCGGCGAAATCTTCGCGGCCGCAATGCCGGCCCGGGCCGCGAGCGCCTTGAGGTCGCGCGCGAATGCCTGGCGGGTGAGGTGACCCGCCGCGGAATCGGCGGGAAAGAGAAAGCGCTCGTTCCCCTCCGGCCTGCGCCCCGGCTCCCGCGCCACCTCGGCATAGCGGTTCATGGCGTCGCCCGCCGCCTCGCCGATCGGCACCATGCGCTCCTTGCCGCCCTTGCCCCTGACGACGATCGCCTGGCCGGTCGCCCTGAGCACCGAGCGCGGCAGGGAGACGAGTTCGGAGACGCGCATCCCGGTGGCGTAGAGCAGTTCGACGAGGGCGTGCAGCCTCGCCGCGCGCAGCCTGGCGGCCGCCGAAAGCCGGTCGTCGCCGGCCTCTGCCGCGGCGAGGTCGAGCAGCCTGTCGACCTCCTCCTCGCCCATCACCTTGGGCAGCGGCCGTTTCTTCTTCGCCCCCTCGATCGGGCCGGTCGGATCGTCGCCGCGCCGGCCCTCTGTATAGAGGAAGCGGTAGAACTGGCGGAGCGCCGAGAGCCGGCGCGCCCGGCTCGATTCGGCAAGGCCCGCGGCGGCGAGCGCGGCGACATAGGAGCGGATGGCGGCGGTGTCGGCGGCGGCGAGCGACGTGCCGCGGCCGGCGAAATGGTGGCTCGCGTCTTCGAGGTCGCGGCGATAGGCGTCGAGCGTGTTGACGGACGCCCCGCGCTCGACGGCCATCATCTCGAGGAACGCCTCCGCCTCGAAGCCGGCGCCGCGCCCGGGCATCGCGCCCTGCCCTTTCCCCGCATCGCCCGCCGGGGCTTGAGCCCGCGGCCGGCTCACGGCCGCAGCTCCGACAGCCCCTCGTCCGACGCGGCGGCGGGCGCCGCGCCCGTCGCGGGCTTCGGCGTCTCGTCGGCTTCCGGCAGGACGACGGGCACGCTGACTTCGGTGCGGGTCGGTTGCACGAAGTAGACGAGAGCGGCCATCATGCCGTAGATGAGGCCGCAAACGACGGCGAGGATCGTCAAGAGGCGTACGAGTGTCGGCATCGGCGTCTGTCGAAGTCAGTTTCGAGCCACGGCTCGCGTCCCTTTGCCCCGCTTCTAGAGGCAATGACGAAAGACGCAAGTCCGCTCGGGATCCGGCGCCCGTTACGGCGTGCCGGGTTCGACGCAATCTCAAGGTTACGCCGAACGGAGGGACGGTCGGGCTGATGGACGGCGAGACGGTGTTGGAGACGAGTGCGTCGGTCCGCGAGCGGCTGGGCGAAAGGCCGCTGGTGCTCGTCGGGCTGATGGGGGCCGGCAAGACGACCGTCGGCCGCAAGGTCGCCTCGAGCCTGTCGCTGCCCTTCGTCGACAGCGACGCCGAGATCGAAGCCGTCTCCACCATGACCGTCGCCGAACTCTTCGAAGCATACGGGGAGCCGGAGTTCCGGGCCCTGGAAGCGCGGGTCATCGCAAGGCTCGTCCAGGAGGGGCCGCGGGTGATCGCCACCGGCGGCGGCGCCTATATGAATGCCGGCACGCGGCAACTCCTCGCAGATCATGCCGTGACCGTGTGGCTGAAGGCCGATCTCGACACGCTGATGGAGCGGGTCGCCCGGCGCTCAGACCGGCCGCTGCTCAAGGCGCCGGACCCGAGAAAGGTGATGCAGGAACTGATGGACAAGCGCTATCCGGTCTATGCCGAAGCCGACCTGACGGTGACGTCGCGGCCGGTGAAACGCGAGGTGATCGCCGCCGAGATGATCGACGCGCTCGAAGCCCATCTCGACGGCGGACGGAGGCGTTGATGCCAGCCGGCGATCCTTCGGCTCCGGCGGCTCATGCCGGCCACGCCCCTGCCCGCGTCGACAAGGAGCACAGCGTCCGCGTCGAACTCGGGGCGCGTTCCTACGACATCCTGATCGGCGAGGGGCTGATCGACCGCGCCGGCACGGAGGTGGCGGCCCGGCTTCCCGGCGCGCGCGTCCTCGTCGTCACCGACGAGCGGGTGGCGAAGCTCCATCTCGGCCGCCTGGAGATCGCGCTTTCCGGAGCCGGCATCGCCAGTTCGACCCTCGTCCTGCCGGCCGGCGAGACGACCAAGTCCTTCGCCCATCTTGAGCGCAGCGTCGACGCGATCCTCGAAGCCCGGCTCGAACGCGGCGACGCGGTGGTCGCCCTCGGCGGCGGCGTCATCGGCGACCTCGCCGGCTTCGCCAGCGCCGTCGCCAAGCGCGGCATGGGCTTCGTGCAGGTTCCGACGACCCTGCTCGCCCAGGTCGATTCCTCCGTCGGCGGCAAGACCGGCATCAACACGCCGCGCGGCAAGAACCTCGTCGGCGCCTTCCACCAGCCGGCGCTCGTGCTTTCCGACGTCGCGACGCTCGACACGCTGTCGCCGCGGGAATTTGCCGCCGGCTATGCCGAGGTGGTGAAATACGGCCTGATCGACCGGCCGGACTTCTTCGACTTTTTGGAGAAGAACCGCGCGGCGATCTTTGCCGGCGGCCCGGAGCGTGCCGAGGCGATCCGCATCTCCTGCGAGGCCAAGGCGGCGGTCGTCGCCGCCGACGAGGAGGAACACGGCGCGAGGGCGCTGCTCAATCTCGGCCACACCTTCGGCCACGCGCTGGAGCGGGCGGTCGGCTACGACGCCGCGCGGCTCGTGCACGGCGAGGGCGTTTCCATCGGCATGGCGCTGGCGCACCGCTTTTCGGTAAAGCTCGGTCTCGCCACCGGCCAGGACGCCGGGCGGGTCGCGGCGCATCTGCGCGCCGCGGGGCTTCCGACCGAAATATCGGCAATCCCGGGCCCGGCGATCGGCCGCGAGACGCTGATGGAGGCGATCGCCCAGGACAAGAAGGTCTCGCGCGGCCGCCTCACCTTCATCCTCACCCGCGGCATCGGCCGGTCCTTCCTCGCCGGCGGCGTCGATCCCGCCGAGGTCGAAGGCTTCCTCGACGAAGAACTCTCCCAATGACCACGGCGCTCTGGATCTATCTCGGCATCGTCATCGTGCTGATCCTCGTCTCCGCCTTCTTCTCCGGTTCGGAGACGGCGCTGACGGCGGTCTCGCGGGCCCGGCTGATGAGCTACGAAAAGAACGGCGACCAGCGGGCCGGCGTGGTGCAGCGGCTGATCGAGAAGAAGGACCGGCTGATCGGCGCCCTCTTGATCGGCAACAACCTCGTCAACATCCTCGCCTCCTCGCTCGCCACCACCGCCTTCATCGGCCTGTTCGGCGAGACCGGCGTCGTCTATGCGACGATCGCGATGACCATCCTCGTCGTCATCTTCGCCGAGGTGCTGCCGAAATCGGCGGCGATCGCCCGGCCGGACGGCTTCGCGCTCAACGTCGCGCGGCCGGTGGCGTTCTTCGTCGCGGCGGTCGGGCCGGTGACGGCGACGGTGAACTTCGTCGTCCGGCGGATCCTCTTGCTGTTCGGCGTCGGGCTGGAATCCGGCGCCTCGCTGCTGACCGCCCACGAGGAGCTGCGCGGCGCCGTCGAGGTGCTCCACCGCGAGGGCTCCCTCGTCAACGCCGACCGCAACCGGCTGGGCGGCCTGCTCGACCTGCACGAGCTGGAAGTGTCGGACGTCATGGTCCACCGCACCTCGATGCGGCAGATCAACGCCGAGGACCCGCCGGCGGAGATCGTCCGGCAGGTGCTCGAAAGCCCCTATACCCGCATGCCGGTCTGGCGCGGCCACTACGACAACATCGTCGGCGTCATCCACGCCAAGGACGTGCTGCGGGCGCTGCACGAGGTCGACAACGACCCTTCGAGGGTCAACGTCCCGAAGATCTGCATCCGGCCCTGGTTCGTGCCCGAGACGACGACGCTGCAGGACCAGCTCAACGCCTTCCTGCGGCGCAAGTCGCATTTCGCCATCGTCGTCGACGAATATGGCGAGGTCGAAGGGCTGATCACCCTCGAGGACATCCTCGAGGAGATCGTCGGCAACATCGCCGACGAGCACGACGTCGACATGCAGGGCGTCAAGATCGAGGCGGACGGCTCGGTGGTGGTCGACGGCCAGGTGCCGATCCGCGACCTCAACCGCGCCCTCGACTGGAACCTGCCGGACGAGGAGGCGGTGACCATCGCCGGCCTGGTGATCCACGAGACCCAGACGATTCCCGAAGAGCGCCAGGCCTTCACCTTCTTCAACAAGCGCTTCACCGTCTTGAAGCGCGAGAAGAACCGCATCGCCAAGCTGCGGATCCGCCCGGCGACCGTGCTGGTGCCGCCGAAGAAGCCGGCCTTCGCCCATGCCGCGGCAGGGCTCGCCGAACCGATCGCCGAGCCGCAGGAGACCGATCCGGAGGTGCTCGACGCCGCGATCGAGGAGATGGAGGAGGTCGAGGCCGGAACCACCGGCGAGGCGCGATCCGCGACGCGCGAACGCTGGCACGACGACGGGCTGAACGACGAGGGCTGGCATGCGAACGGCGACGCCGAGCCCGGCCATGGCGGGCGCTGGCGGCCCGACGGCGACGACGAGCGCGAAGCCGACGACGGACGCGAGGCTGAGGAGCCCGGCGAAGCCGGCGCCGGGCGCGACATCCGCACCGCCGGCGGGGGCGGCCGCGACGACGAGCGGCACTGAAGCATCCTCAGGCAATCCCGTCCCGGCGTCCGGCGCTCCTCCGGCGCTTTCCCCGCGGCGAAGATCCCCCTTGCAATTGCCCCGCGGACCGTTACCTCTCGGCACAGCTCACACGGGGTGCCGACAAGGCTGAGAGGCGAGAGCCAACCCGTCGAACCTGATCCGGATCATGCCGGCGGAGGGATTGCGGGCTCAGGCCGAATCGAACCTGACGCGCCTCGCCCTCCCGCTTCCGGCGAAACGAAAGCGCGCTTCATGGCCTCGACCCCATCCATCGCCCGACGGACCGTCCTCGGCCTGCTGGCCGGCCTCGCCGGATCCGCCGCTGCGATCGTGACGCCTGCCCTCGCCGCGGAGGGCGGCCAGAAGCCCACCCTCACCGTCTACACCTACGACAGCTTCTCGGCCGACTGGGGCCCGGGGCCGAAGCTGAAGCAGGCCTTCGAAGCGGGCTGCGGCTGCAACCTCGTCTTCGTCGGCCTCGAGGATGGCGTCGCGATCCTCAACCGGCTGAAGCTCGAGGGCGCCTCGACCAAGGCCGACGTCGCCCTCGGCCTGACCAGCGATCTCATTCCCGAGGCGAAGGCGACGGGCATGTTCGCAAAGAGCGGCGTCGACACCTCCGGCCTGACGGTTCCGACGGGCTTTTCCGACGAGGTGTTCGTGCCCTACGACTATTCCTACCTCGCCTTCGTCTACGACAGCGACACCGTGAAATCGCCGCCCGCGAGCCTCGACGATCTCGTCTCCGGCGATCCGGATCAGAAGATCGTCATCGAGGATCCCCGAACCTCCACCCCCGGCCTCGGCTTCCTGCTCTGGATGAAGGCGGTCTACGGCGAAGAGGCCGCGGCGAAATGGCAGGCGCTGAAGCCGCGCATCCTCACCGTCACGCCCGGCTGGAGCGAGGCCTACGGCCTGTTCACCAAGGGCGAGGTGCCGATCGTCCTGTCCTACACGACTTCGCCCGCCTATCACGAGATCGAGGAAGACACCCGGCGCTACAAGGCGGCGGGCTTCAAGGAGGGGCAGTATCTTCAGATCGAGGTGGCCGGCATCCTGAAGGACAGCCCGCATGCCGACCTCGCCGCGCGTTTTCTCGGTTTCCTCGTCGGCCGCGAGGCGCAGGAGATCCTGCCGACCACCAACTGGACGCTGCCGGTGCGCGGCGACGTCGCCCTGCCGGAGGCGTTCTCGCATCTCGTCGATGTCGAAAAGCCGATCATGATCGACCCCGAAACCGTCGCCAAGAACCGCCGCGCCTGGACCGACGAATGGCTCGAGGCCGTCGGGGCGCGGTGAGAGCGGGCGTGTTGGTGTGCGGAGGGAAGCCTGTGCCGGTGCGGCTGGGCGCCCCCCTCTGCCTGCCGGCATCTCCCCCGCCAGGGGGGAGATCAGGCAGCGTCGGGCGCAGCTCCAATCCCTCAACGGTTGCGGCGGCAGAAACGCTGCCGAGGAGGCGCCGCCACTCCCGCTTCGATCTCCCCCCTTGTGGGGGAGATGCCGGCAGGCAGAGGGGGGTATCTCGTAGAGCGCCGACCCGACCTGCGGACCGCGACGTCCCATGAACACCCGCACCGATCGCCGGATCCGAATCGGCGCCGGGATCATCGCCGCCCTCCTCGCCCTCGGCTTTCTCCTCGGCGGCATTCTCGTCCTCCTCGTCGCCACCGACCAGGCGCCGGACGTCGTGGCGCTTCTGGGCGATCCCTACGTCCGGTCGATCCTCGGCTTCACCCTCACGCAGGCCGGGCTTTCCACTCTCTTCTCGGTCATCCTGGCGATCCCCCTCGCCCTCGCTCTCCATCGGGCTCGCTTTCCGGGCAAGCGGCCGATCCTTCGGCTGTTCCTTCTGCCGCAGGCGCTGCCGGTCCTCGTCGGCGCCCTCGCCGTCATCACCATCTGGGGCCGCAACGGCATCGTTTCCGACGCCCTGGCGTTTCTCGGGCTGCCGCGGCTCGAGGTCTACGGCCTTTCCGGCATCCTGATCGCCCATGTGTTCTTCAACATGCCGCTGGCGGCCCGGCTGTTCGTCGCGGCTCTCGATCGGATCCCGGCGGAACGCTGGAAGCTTTCGGGCCAGCTCGCGCTGCCGCCCCTCACCGTCCTCGCGACCGTCGAATGGCCGGCGCTGCGCACGGCGCTTCCCGGCGCCGCGGCGCTGGTCTTCATGCTCTGCGTCACGAGCTTCACCATCGTCCTCGTCCTCGGCGGCGGCCCCGCCGCGACGACGCTGGAAGTCGCCGTCTACCAGGCGCTGCGCTACGACTTCGACCCCGGCCGGGCGATCGGCCTGTCGGCGATCCAGATCGTGCTGACGGCGCTGGTTCTCCTTTCGACCTTCCTCCTCGGCCGCGATCCCGCCGGCGGCTTCGGCACGGGCGCCGCGGCCCGGCGCTTCGACGCGCAGAGCCCGGTGCGGGCCGGCTTCGACGGCCTCGTCGTCCTCTGCGGTACGCTCTTCGTCGCGAGCCCCTTTGCCGCGATCCTCGTCTCCGGCCTCGCCGCCGACCTTTACCGCCTCGCCGGCGACGCGGCCGTCCTCGAGGCGGCGCTGACCAGCCTTTGCGTCGCCGGCGCCGCCGCCTCGCTCTCCGTCGTCCTCTCTGCCCTGGTGCTGATGGCGATCGAGGCGCTGCGCTTCGGGGACCGGAAAGGCCCCGTCCGCAGATCCCTGCGCATCGGCCTCGAAACCGCGACGAGCCTCGTCCTCGTCGTCTCTCCGGTGATCGTCGGGGCCGGCTGGTTCCTGCTCCTGCGCAACGTCACCGACGTCCTCGCCGCCGCACCCTACGTCGTCGTCGCGACGAACGCGGTGATGGCGATGCCCTTCATCGTGCGGATCGTCGGGCCGGCCCTCAGCGAGGCGAGCGACGAGACCGGCCGCCTCGCCGAGAGCCTCGGCCTCGCCGGCCTCGCGCGGCTCGCCTTCGTCGACTGGCCGGCGATGCGGCGGCCGCTCGCCCTCGCCTTCGCCTTCGCGCTGGCGCTCTCCTTCGGCGATCTCGGTGCGATCGCCCTGTTCGGCTCGAACGACTTCGTGACGCTGCCCTATCTCCTGCTGCAGCGGATGGGGAGCTATCGCAGCGCCGATGCGGCCGGGCTCGCGCTCATCCTTGCGCTGATCACCATCGTCCTGATGGGCTTCGTCGAGCGCGGCTTCGCCGGACGCCGGGAGGCCGGAACGTGACCGGCCGACAGCCCAATCCCGCGTCCGAGGCGGCCCCCGCGGCGCTCGTCCTCGACGGGGTGCGTTTCGCCCATGGCGAAATGCCGATGCGCTTCGACCTTGCGGTCGAGGCCGGCGAGTGGCTGGCGCTGATCGGCCCGAGCGGGGCGGGCAAGTCGACCCTCCTCGATCTCGCCGCCGGCTTCCTGCGGCCGACCGCCGGACGGATCTTCATGGCGGGGCGCGACGTCACCGGGCTTTCACCGGCGGAGCGGCCGCTCTCGATGCTGTTCCAGGAGAACAACCTCTTTCCCGGCCTCGACGTCTTCCGCAACGTCGCGCTCGGTCTGTCGCCGCGTCATCGGGTCTCGAAGGCCGACCGGAAGCGGGTCGAGGCGGCGCTCGCCGCCGTCGGCCTCGAAGGCTACGGGCGGCGGCGGCCGGCGGAGATGTCGGGCGGCGAGCGCCAGCGCGTCGCCCTGGCGCGCGCCTTCCTGCGCCGGCGGCCGCTGATTTTGCTCGACGAGCCCTTCGCGGCACTCGGCCCGGCGCTGCGGCGGGACATGCTGGCGCTTCTGGCGCGGCTCAGACGGGAGGGTGGCGAGCCGCCGGCGACGGTCGTGATGGTCACCCATCATCCGGAGGACGCGGCCCGCGACGCCGACCGCGTCGCCTATCTCGAGGCCGGCTCCGTCGCGGCGATCGGGGCGACCGGTCCGATGCTCTCCGGACAGGCGGATGCGCGGGTCGCGCGTTATCTCGGCCTCGCCGAGCGGCCGGGCTGACGCATTTCCGGCGGAATTCCTGTCTAGCCCTTAGCAAAATGGGGTCGGGGGATTCCTATCCGCGAAATGATCGGCGATGTTGCCATTCCGGGCTTTCGGAACGGCAACCGATTCGATTAGTTGCTGGGCGGCAATCGAGGGCGGCGAAGGCGAGATCGCGGTCGGGATGGACGAGGCGTCAATCGCGTCAATGGCAGCTATTTGGCATGAACTGAAGATCGGGCCGACATTGCGGGCGCTTCTAAGCGGCGCCGCACTGGCAGGGCTCGCGCTCTCTACCGGCTGCACGACGGTCGAGGCGGGCCTCGACAGCTTCTCCGGCGCCAAGACCGACGACAGCCTGCAGGCCGGCTATACCTCGACACGCCAGCCGATCACCTTCGAGACCGCCCAGCAGAGCGACCCGCAGTCGGTGATCGGCAAGAGCCAGCATCCGAAGATCCTCGCCGCCTATGGCGGGGCCTATTCCGATCCGAAGCTCGAACAGGCTCTGGCCGGCATTGTCGGGCGGCTGGCGGCGGCGACCGACGACCCGAATCGGGCCTATCGGATCACCATCCTCAACTCGCCCAACATCAACGCTTTCGCCCTGCCGGGCGGTTACGTCTACATCACGCGCGGCCTGCTCGCGCTGGCCAACGATTCCTCCGAGGTCGCCGCGGTGATCGGCCACGAGATGGGCCACATCACCGCCAATCACGGCATCCAGCGCCAGCAGCGCGAACAGGCGGCCGAGCTCGCGAGCCGCGTCGTCTCGGAAGTGCTCGAAAACGAATCGGCCGGGCAGATCGCGCTCGCCAAGGGCAAGCTCAGCCTCGCCCAGTTCTCGCGGCAGCAGGAGCTGCAGGCCGACAGCCTCGGCATCGCCCACATCGCCCGGGCCGGCTACGATCCCTTCGCCGCGTCGCGCTTCCTCAAGGCGATGGACGCCTATGCCAACATGCGCAACGCCTTCCAGGCGAAGGATCCCAATCTCGACTTCCTCGCCTCGCACCCCTCGGCGCCGCAGCGCATCGAGCTCGCCGAGCGCCTCGCCCGCAATGTCGGGCCGGCGGGAAGCACCGGCACGCGCGACCGCGACCGCTATCTCGACGGGATCGACGGCATGCTGTTCGGCGATTCCGCCGCCGAGGGCTACGTGCGCGAGCGGACCTTCCTGCATCCAGGCCTCGGCATCAGCTTCACGGTGCCGAAGGGCTTCGTCCTCGACAACACCGCCGAGGCTGTGATGGCGACCGGGCCGGACGATACGGCGATCCGCTTCGACGGCGTCGCTCTGCCGCCGAACCGCAGCCTCGTCGACTACGTCAATTCCGGCTGGATCGGCGGGCTCGAGCCGGGCAGCGTGCGCCAGCGCCAGATCCACGGGCTCGAGGCGGTCTCGGCCAAGGCGCTCGGCGGCGAATACAGCTTCGACGTCACGGTGGTGCGGCTCGGCGGGCAGGTGTACCGCTTCCTGACCGCGGTGCCGGCCAAGGCCTCGGTGGATGCGACCCAGATCGCCTCGCAGACCGCCGACACGTTCCACCAGCTGACGCCGGAGGAGCAGGCGGCGCTGAAGCCGCTGCGCATCCGCATCGTCGAGGCGAAGGCCGGCGAGACGGCGGACACGCTCTCGTCCCGCATGATCGGGGTGGACGGCAAGGAGCGGCTGTTCCGCCTGCTCAACGAGCTCGGCCCGGACGATGCCGTGAAGGCCGGCGAGCGCTACAAGATCGTCGCCGAATAGACGCCGGGCGGGGGCCGCGCGGCCGCTTCGATCCCGCCCCACCGGTCCGGAACTCGGCGCGGTTCGCCGAAAGGCATCGTGCGGAAAATCGACACCACCCGGTCCCCGGCATGGCCGGCGCCGCGCACCGTCATCCCGGGCATCCCGGGCATCCGGTCGGCAAAGATCATTCGCCGCCGGAAGGGTCCTGTGGCCGTTGCCGCGACGAGCCGACGCTGACCGCTTTGTTCCTGCCGGTCATCGCGACCTTCAGCTTGGAGCGGAGCAGCACGATCAGCATCTCCTCGTCGCCGAGCGGCTGGGTGCGCCCACGGCCTTCCCACTCCATCGCCACCTCCAGGAGGCACATGTCGAGAAGCCGCGAGGCGAAGTGGAGATTCGCGCGCTCGGCAAGGTCCTTGCAATGCGCGATCTCGTGAATGAGGCTTGCCATTTGCAGATCCAGATCGTCGGTAACGTTCAAAGCCATGGGCTTTTTCCAGACCGCTCGAGCACGCCCGGATAGGCCCACTGGCCCTCGGGGCGGATCAGCTTGTAGGGACCGTCGTCGATCGAGATCGCCGATGCGGGGGGAGCGGCTTCGTCGACCATCTCGACGAAGGTGTGGCCGGAGAAGTCGAAGGGCGCGCCGTTGTGCTTCACCTTGAAGCCGAAGCGCTGCCAGAACGGCAGATAGTCCTCCCGCGCGTGGCCGTAGAGCTTGCGAAAGCCCTTGTCACGGCAGAGATCGACACTCGCCCGCACCAGTTCGAAGGCGATGGTCGAGCGGCGGAACTCCTTGCGCACCGCGAGCCGCTCCATCTTCGCGAAGTCGCCGAAGAAGCGGATGCGCATGCAGCCCGCCGGCTCGCCCTTGACCGAATAGAGCAGATGCGTCGCCGCGAAGTCGTTGCCGTCGAACTCCTCGTCGAAGGGACAGGACTGCTCGCCGATATAGACGGCGCTGCGGACCGCGGCGACCCGGAACAGGTCGTCGAGGCCGTGGACGACGGTGATGCCGGTGCCGCCGTTCGTCGCCACCGGCTGGTCGTAGCGCGGCCGCGGGAAGAAGCGGGAATTCTGCGCCCGGCGCTTGATGAAGAGGTTGGGCCGGAAGGTCCCGCGCCATTCGACGCCCTCCTCGAAGCCGAGGCGCAGCATCGCCCGGCGGCCGCGTTCGGTCGCGACGTTGGCGATCATGTCGGCGCCGGCGTAGCGCGGCGAGGAGAAGTGATCGACGACCAGGGTGATCGCATTGGCGAGGATGCCCGGCGTGTAGGAAGCCCAGCTGTAGACGGCGGCCGGCGTCTCGGCCTGGCTGACGAGATAGCGGTCCTGCGGATCGGCGAGGTCCATGCGGTCGTCGAGCAGCGCCTCGTAGCCTTCCTCGTTGAGGAGGAGGACGGTGACGAAGCCCTCCGGCCGGGCCGCGCCGCGGCGGGCGGCGAGCCAGATCGTGTCGGGATTGGTCCGCGTCAGCCGCTCGATCGTCTCCGGCCGGGCCAGCGGGCCGATCGCGGCCTCCGCCTTGGGCAGCAGGGCTTCGATGGCCTCGCGGGTGACCGCGTTGCGGACCTCGATCAAACGGGCGGCACGCGCGGCGCCGGTCTCTGCATGATTGCCCATGTGCATTCCCGTCAAATGGCTTAGAATGGCTGGATTGCCGGCAATCTATGCGATCTCTTCCCGGGTATGTTTTGCGAATTTGAAAGGGGGGCGTTCCGTCGATGGAACACACATGGCGTGGTGTCGACTGGGACAGCGTCCGCATCTTTCTGGTGGTGGAGCGCAACCGCAGCTTCCGTTCGGCGGCCGAGGAACTCGGCGTCGGCGTCAACACCGTCCGCAACGCCGTCGCCCGGCTGGAGGACCAGCTCGGCTACAGGCTGTTCTACCGCGAGGTCGCCGGCGTCACCCTGACGCCGGAGGGCCGCCGGGTGATCACCTCGGCGCGCGACGTCGAGCAGTCGATGTCGGACATGTGGCGGGTGGCGCAGACATCCGCCGCGACCCGCGCCGGCCCGGTGTTCCTCGCCATCACCGAAGGGCTCGGCAGCTTCTGGCTGACGCCGCGCCTCGCCGAATTCATGGAGACCGAGGACGGGCGCGACATCCAGATCAACCTGCAATGCGCGATGCGCTCGGTCGACGTGCTGCGGCTCGAGGCGGACATCTCGGTGCAGCTCACCGAGCCGACCGCGCCGGAACTGGTGAAGAAGCAGCTGGGGCGGCTCCATACCATGCCCTTTGCCAGCCGCGCCTATCTGGAGAAATACGGCACCCCCCGCTCGATCGCCGACCTCGTCCACCACCGCATCGTCGTGCAGCAGACCGAGCAGCTCCAGCACATCGACTTTTCGGCGGTGTTCGGCCTCGAGCTCGGCGAGCGGATGGTGAAGCTCAACACCAATTTCGCCAGCGCCCATTACTGGGCGATCGCCAAGGGCGCCGGGATCGGCCTCCTCCCGAACTACGCGATCGCCATCGGCGCCGACGTGGTTCCCGTCGACATCGACCTCGTCTTCAGCCTCGACATCTGGATGGCGGTGCATCCCGAGGTCCGCAAGACGATCCGGCACCGGGCCTTCATCGACTGGCTGGCGGAATCGTTCTCCTCGCACCGTTTTCCCTGGTTCGGCGATTCCTTCATGCCCCCCCATGAAATTGCCGCACGTTTCAGTGAAGAAGACCTCGCAACCTATTTCTGCGGCCTCACGCCCCACTACAATTCGTCGACGAAAATATGATATATGCGACCATCGAGACATTCGTCCTGCAGGAGTGACCCGAGCGTGCCAGCCCCCATTGACGTCCATGTCGGAGCGCGGTTGCGAGAGGCCAGGATCGCGGCTGGGCTGTCCATGGAGGAGTTGGGTCTCGCGCTCAGCGTCAGCGGCGACCAGCTCGACCGGTTCGAGCGCGGCGCCGAGCGCATCGGGGCAAGTCGGCTCTATCTCGCCTGCCAGCGCCTGCGCGTTCAGCCGACCTATTTCTTCGAAGGTCTCGGCGAGTTCGGCCCCGACGGGGCGGACGGCGACGTCGTGGCGACATCCCATTCGAACGGCCATGCCGCCGGGATCGCCGTCGACCGGCTGATCGAATCCATCATGCAGCGCATCCGCACGGAACGGGCACGGGACTGATCCCGAAGCACCCGGAAGGTTCCGTTTCCGCCGCCCGCCGTCCACCGGTCCCGAAACCCGACCGGCGGCGAGCCCGCGGCCAGCCTTGAGACCGCCGAATTGCGTGCGGCGGTCCCCGCCGGCCAGAGGCGGCGAACGGCCGCCTCTTTCACCCGGCAGAGAGGAAACCCCATCCTTGCGGCGTCGTGGGCCGCGATGGATGCAAATCCCTCCATTTCGGACTCGGCCGAAGGCGGCCGGCACAAGCGCCCGTCCGCCGCCGCGGCATTGCGGATTCGACGCGGCGACACGGGCGGTGAAACGGCACGGCGCCGAGATTTGCGCCATCCGGCCAGAGCCGGCGCCTGAGCCGGCTCCTGAGCCGGCCGGCAGAACCGGCCCGGCCGGGCGCTCGCCGTCAGCTCACATAGGCGGCGCGGTCGGCGTTGGTCTCGAGCAGGGCCACGCGCAGCTTTTCGAGTGCCCGGGTTTCGATCTGCCGCACCCGCTCCTTGGAGATGCCGAGCTTCAGGCCGAGCGCCTCGAGCGTCGCGCCGTCGTCCTGCAGCCGGCGCTCGCGGATGATCTTGAGTTCGCGTTCGGAGAGGACGTCGAGGGCGCTGTTCAGCCAGGTGACCCGGCGCTCGTCGTCGATCGAGCTCGACACCATCTCGTCGGGAAGCGGCGCGTCGGAAACGAGGAAGTCCTGGCGATCGGCGGATCCGGACTCGTCCTCGATCAGCGGCGCGTTGAGCGAGGAATCCGGGCCGGAAAGGCGCGAATCCATCAGCGCGACGTCGCCTTCCGAAACCTTCAGCGCGGTCGCGATCTCGCGATACATGTCGGTGCCGGACAGGCTTTCCGAGCCCTGGCTCAGGCGGGCGCGCAGGCGGCGCAGGTTGAAGAACAGCGCCTTCTGGGCGGACGAGGTTCCGCCGCGCACGATCGACCAGTTGCGCAGGATGTAGTCCTGGATCGAGGCGCGGATCCACCAGGTAGCATAGGTCGAGAAGCGCACTTCGCGCTCGGGCTCGAAGCGGGCGGCCGCCTCCAGGAGCCCGACATGGCCTTCCTGGATGAGATCGCTCATCGCCAGGCCGAAATGGCGGAACTTCGAGGCCATGGAAATCACCAGGCGCATGTGGGCGGAGGTGATCTTGTGAAGTGCCTCCTGGTCGCCCTGCTCCTTCCAGCGTACGGCCAGCTCGTACTCCTCCTCCCTCTGCAGATAAGGGGCGGCCATTGCGGCGCGGATCATGGTGCGACGAGCGGACTGTGACTTCATGGGACCCTCCGGTCGGTCAGAACGGCTTTTGATGCCTCTGGCGTGCGAAACACACGCTCCGGGTCCTCGATTAACGCGGCGACGAGCCAAACGTTCCCAAAAGGGCAAACTTTTTGGTGCGAGATAGGGGAGAGGGGGAAAAGGTCAAGCGCATCATCGTGATAACGCTTTCTTTCCTTTTGTGTAGCACCGGCGCGCGACAAAAAAAAGACCGGCCCGGTGTTGAAACCGGGCCGATCTCGTTGGTCGGGTCTTTTTCGAACGCTGTCGCGCCTCGCGACGGCGGGTGGGTGCGGCTCAGGCGGCCTGTTCCTGCTCCTCGTCGCCCTCTTCGGCATCCGCATCGGAATCGGCGTCGGCTTCTGCCTCGGTCGAAGCCTTGGGACCGCGCTTCGGCCCCTTGTTGAGGTTGACCTCGATGAGCCTGACGGCCTCGGTCTCGGAGACCTCGTTCACGGCGGCGAGTTCCCGCGCCATGCGGCCGAGCGCCGCCTCGTAGAGCTGCCGCTCGGAATAGGACTGCTCGGGCTGGCTCTCGGCGCGGTAGAGGTCGCGGACCACCTCGGCGATCTGGATCAGGTCGCCGGAATTGATCTTGGCGTCGTATTCCTGGGCGCGACGGCTCCACATCGTCTTCTTCACGCGCGCACGGCCCTGGACCACCTTCAGCGCACGCTCCACGAAATCCGTCTCCGACAGCTTGCGCATGCCGACGGACTTCGCTTTGGCAACAGGAACCTTGAGCCGCATCTTGTCCTTCTCGAAGTCGATGACGAACAGCTCGAGCGTCATGCCCGCCACCACCTGTTCCTCGATCGCGACGATCTGGCCGACACCGTGCGCAGGGTAGACGATGCTCTCGCCGGTCTTGAACCCCTGGCTAGCCGTTGCCTTCTTCTGACTGCTCATACGCTTTTTCCAACTCCCTATTGTGCCGGGCCGAGACAGCCGCTAGACACGGGCGGTGGCCTCAGAGCCACCGGTTTCGCGACGATCCCTCCAGAAGGATCGACAGATCGCAGCCGCGGTACGGCAGGAAGTTGCCCGGATCTCGCGCATGTCACGTGGCGAAACCGGTTCCTCACGAAGAACCGTCGCAGTGGCCGCGCTGGGGGAAACATCCTTTCGGAAAACGATCCGTTCCTGACATGGAACGGGACGCTGCAGTGCCTTGGCACCCGACTGTGCCTGGGACACTACTATATCCTGCCGGAAAATTCAAGAAATTCGGGGGGATGCCGCAATTGTGCGGCGCACAGGGCGAATCGCCTGTCTGCGCACGGGGATCGCCGCCCCGCGGCGCCCGGATCTTAACCAAGCGCGCAATCGGCTCGGGAAAGAATGATCCCGAAAAGCCGCCGCCGGTCTTCGGAAAAGATCATGCGGCGACGAGAAGAATGGGCGAGGTGACGGGTAAAGCCCGTCGCATCCCGCGCTTCATGTCGGCACGTCCGATCCTGGCATCGTGCTCCGATCGCCGGCATCGCCGCGCCCCGGTCGGCCCGAGCGGCCCGGCCGAACACCCTGCCCTCCCCGGCCGAACTCGCGCCGGTTCCGGGCAGACGATAGATCGGCTGAAGGCCGCTTTCGACGATCCTCGCATGCCGTGAGCCGCGCCGCGCCTCCGGCGCTGCGGTCAGTCGCCCTGGCCGGGTTCGGACGAGAAGTATTTTTCGAACTTGCCGGCTTCGCCGTCGAATTTCTCGGCATCGGCCGGCGCGTCGCGCTTGATCGTGATGTTCGGCCACTTGTCGGCATATTCGGCATTGACCGTCAGCCACTTCTCGAGGTCCGGCTCGGTATCCGGCTTGATCGCCTCGGCGGGACACTCAGGCTCGCAGACGCCGCAGTCGATGCATTCGTCCGGATGAATGACGAGCATGTTGTCGCCTTCGTAGAAGCAGTCGACCGGGCAGACTTCGACGCAGTCCATATATTTGCAGCGAATGCAGTTGTCGGTCACGACATAGGTCATCGGTCATCCTCATGCGGCGGGCCGTCCTTGCCCGCCAGGTCGCCCGGCATGCCACTGGCCGGGAAAAATACGTCGAAACAGGACCTATCCACTCGCCAATTGGCTTGCAAGCGCAAAGCTTGTCGCCTGGAAGCCCCATTCCGGAATGTCATTTCACCGCGGGCGCGAGGGTTTCGAAATCATCCAAGGAGGCTTCGCCGAGCTAGCCTGGCTCCCCGCCCTTCAGCCGTGCGAGCGCCCGGCGATCCTTCTTCGAGGGACGCGGCGTCCCCGCCTCCGGCGCGGCAGGCGGCGGCACCGGCTTGTCGCTCGCCTCTCCGGCGGCGCCGGTTTCCCGCGTCGGCGGCGACAGGTCCTCGTAGAGCGTCGCGGCCTCGCTCGCCGGCCCGCGTCTTGCGCCGGGCAGGCGCACCGTCAGCACCCGGACGGTCCTTGCAAGGGAAATCGTCAGCGTGTCGCCGGGGCGAAGCTGCCGGGCCGGATTGTCGACCTTCTCCCGATTGACCCGGACGCCGCCGGACAGGACGAGCTTCTGGGCGAGCGTGCGGGACTTCACGATCCGGGCGAAGAAGAGCCACTTGTCGAGGCGCTGCGCGCCGGCGCTGCCGCCCGGCCCTGCTAGCGGCCGCCCCTCCTGCGGCCGCGGCTCGTCGTCAGCGGCCAAGCTTTTCCTTCAAAGCGGCGAGTTTGGCGAAGGGCGAATCCGGATCGATCCGTTGCGGGCCCTTGTCGCGTCGTCCGCCACCGTCGCCCTTGCCGGGATGCTGGCCGCGGTTCTGGCCGCGCTCGGCGGCATCGCCGGCAAAATCCCGGCGCTCGCGCCCCTTGCCCTTCGGCCCGCTTTTGCCGTGGCGCTGCGGGCGTTCGTCGCCCTCGCCGCGCTGCTCGCGCCCCGGGCCACGGCCGAAACGCTGCGGCCTCTCGCCGGCCGCCTCGCCGCGCTGTCCGCGCCCCTCTCCCGGCTGATCGGCGCGGCCGGCCGCCTGCTGGTCGGGTCCGGACCTGCGGCCGCGGCGCCCGTGGCGGTTCTGCCCGGCATTGCGATCGCCGCGATGCGGACGCCAGACCTGGACGATGCGCGGCTCGGCCGGCGCTTCCTTGCTGGCAGCTTCGCTGGAAGCCGCGGCGGCTTCGCCCGGCGCGGGCGCAGCAGGACCGCCAGCCGTGGTCTCGGCGGCAGCCTCGGCCTGCGTCGCTGCAGCGGCCTGAGGCTCCGCCGTCGCGACGGCCGCCTCGGGCGTCGAATCCGTTTCGGCAATGGAGGTTTCGGGGGTTTCCGTCTCGCCGGCTTCGAGAACGAGACCGCCACTCGCATCGCCGGCCGCGTCCGCCGTCTCGTCCGCGATTTCGCCGGCATCCGCCTCGCTCGCGGCGGCATCCGGCTCTTCCGCCGGCGACGAAGCGGCGTCGGCGGATGCATCCGCCGCGGCGGCGCTCTCCGTCTCCTGATCCGTTGCGGTCGCGGCCTCTTCGCCCTCCGCTGCGGGCTCGGCGGCTTCGTCCGGCACCTGCGGCGCGGCGGCGCTCGCCGCGGCTTCCGCTGCCTTGCGCGCCGCCTCGGCCCGCTCGGCCGCCTCGCGCTCCGCCATTTCCGTGTCGAGCCGCTTCACCTCGGCCTCGACGGCGTCGGCGTCCATCGGCTGCGGGCGGTAGCCGAGCCCCTTGAGGATTTCGTCCATGTCGTCGGCCGTCGCGCCGAGGATCGACATCATCGCCGGCGTGACGAGGAACTGCGCGCCGTTGTAGCCGCCTTCCGGGCGGCGGCCGCTGCCCGGCTTCCAGGAAAGCGCCGGGCGGATCAGGTCGGCGAGGCGTTCGAGGATGTCGACGCGCACGGCCCTGCGCCCGAGCAGCCGGTAGCCGGCGAGCTTGTAGAACACCGGATCGAAGCTCTGGTCCGCGACGGCGGAGGTGCGGCCGGTGGAAAGAAGATGCGTCACGTCGCCGAAGCCCGGGCGCTCGCGGCCGTCCTTGGCGATCGCCCAGAGCAGCGTCAGGAGGCTCGCCGGGGCCGGTTTGATCAGCGTCGGCACGAAGATGTGATAGGCCCCGAAGCGGACGCCGAGCCGCCGCAGCGCGGCCCGTGCCGACTGGTCGAGCGAGCGCACCTCCTCGGCGACGTCGCGGCGCTGCAGGATGCCGTAGTCCTCGACCAGCCGGTAGGCGAGGCCGCGGGCGACGCCCTCGAGCCCCTCCGCCTGCTTGAGATCGGCGAGCGGCTTGAGGATCGTCGAGACCTGATAGGTGACGAAGCGATCGGCCCGGCCGGCGACCATGTCGCGCATCGGGCCGGTCAGCTGTTCGTCGGCGAGCAGCACGATCCGCGGCTTCAACGGGTCCTCGCCTGCCGTCAGCATCGCCACCGGCGCGCCGAGCCAGCGCACCAGACCGTCGGAGCCGAGGGCGAGATCGCCGTTCGGCGCGTTGGCGAAACGCTCCGCCCGCTTCTCGAACTCGCCGGCCAGCGCCTTCTGGGCGGCCGTGCGCAACGCGCGGCCGTCCGGCCCGTCCGCCTTGGTGTCGGGCGAGAACCGGAAACCCTGCAGTTCGCCCACGGCGTGGCCTTCGACCGACACCGTTCCGTCGCTGGCGATCTCTGCTTCCATGAACGCGTTCTCTCTCAGCCGCTTCATCAAGACGCTTGTCCTGCGATCTACGAACCGTTTCGTCAACCGCTCGTGCAACGCGTCGGACAGGCGATCCTCGATGTCGCGTGTCTTTTCCTGCCAGTGTGTCGGATCGGCCAGCCAGTCCGGCCGGTGCGAAATATAGGTCCAGGTGCGGATCTCGGCGATGCGCTGGGAGAGGGTGTCGAGGTCGCCCTCCGTGCGGTCGGCGCGGCGCACCTGGGCGGCCATGTAGTCCTCCGAGACGTGGCCGTTCTCGTCGATGTCGGCGAAGATCGAGGCAATGATCTCGGCATGCTGGGCCGGGGCGATGCGGCGATAGTCCGGCAGCTTGCAGGTCTCCCACAACAGCTCGACCCGTTTCGCCCCCTTCGCCCGGGCCGCGATGTCCGGAACCCGCGACAGGAATTCCAGCGCCCGCTGGTCGACGGCGGGGAGCGCCCGCGTCAGCGTCTCGTCCGGCGGCGGGCGCTCGAGGCTCTGCTTCAGCGTGTCGAGCGAGGCGAAGTCGAGATCGCCGCTGCGCCACTGCAGGACCTTCACCGGGGCGAAGGCATGAGCTTCCAGGGCCTCGACGAGTTCGTCGGGCAGCGGATCGACCTGGCCCGTCACGCCGAAGGTGCCGTCGCGCAGGTGGCGGCCGGCGCGGCCGGCGATCTGGCCGTATTCGGCGGCGGAAAGCTGGCGGTACTGGAAGCCGTCGAATTTCCAGTCCTGGGCGAAGGCGACGTGGTCGACGTCGAGATTGAGCCCCATGCCGATGGCGTCGGTGGCGACGAGATAGTCGACCTCGCCGGCCTGGTAGAGCTCGACCTGGGCGTTGCGGGTGCGCGGCGAGAGCGCGCCGAGGACGACGGCGGCCCCGCCCCGCTGCCGGCGGATCAGCTCGGCGATGCCGTAGACCTCCTCGGCCGAGAAGGCGACGATCGCCGAGCGGCGCGGCAGCCGGGTGATCTTCTTCGAGCCGGCATAGACGAGGTTCGACAGGCGGGGCCGGGTCTGGGTCGAAAGGCCTGGGATCAGCCGGGTGAGGACGCCCTGCATGGTGCCGGCGCCGAGCAGCAGCGTCTCCTGAAAGCCGCGGGCCGTGAGGATGCGGTCGGTGAAGACGTGGCCGCGCTCGAGGTCGCCGGAAAGCTGCACCTCGTCGATGGCGACGAAGGCGGTGCCCGGCTTCCGCGGCATCGCCTCGACGGTGCAGACGAAGTAGCGGGCGCCCGGCGGCCGGATCTTCTCCTCGCCGGTGATCAGCGCCACGGCGCCGGCCCCGACCCGGTCGCAGATCTTCTGGTAGACCTCGCGGGCGAGCAGCCGGAGCGGCAGGCCGATGGTGCCGGAGCCGTGGGCGATCATCCGCTCGATGGCGAGATGCGTCTTGCCGGTGTTGGTCGGGCCGAGGACGGCCGTGACGCTGGCGTCGCTGGGGCGGGTCTGGCTCGTCGTTTGGGGAAAGGTCGGTCGGCTCATGAGCCCGTCGATTGGCGGCGATCGCGGCGGGGCAGCGGGGGGGGCACTCCCGCTGCGTTTTCACCTACCTAGTGCGTGGGCGGCGATTGCGAAAGGATCGCGGATCGGGAGAGATGGCTTCTTCCCTGACATCGCACCGACGCGGACAGTCGATCGAGATCGGGTCGCGCTGGCGATCGAGCGCCTGTCCGTCACTACGATTCTGGAATCCTATGTGCAGACGGTGCTGAACCAGGATCGGCGTTGAGGCCGGTTTCGCGCGACCTCGGAAAGGGCGATCAGCCCTTCGAATTCGCCCCGCCCGCCTCGGTCAGCAGGAACGCCTCGCCGCAGGCCTTGGCGAGGTTGCGGACGCGCAGGATGTAGCTCTGGCGCTGAGTCGCCGAGCTAACGCCGCGGGCGTCGAGCAGGTTGAAGACACAGCTCGCCCACAAGGGTGCCGTCGTCCCAAGCTGTTAGATCACCAACCCGTGGATTGAACGACTTGACCGGCTCCTTGTAGTAACCTATTTTTTCGTTACTACACGGAGACGGTCATGGCCACGATCTCGTCACGCGAACTCAATCAGGACATCGGGGCGGCGAAGCGTGCCGCCGCCGTGGCGCCGGTCGTCGTCACCGATCGGGGCAAGCCGGCCTTCGTCCTGATGACCTACGAAGAATACCGGCGGATGAGCGGAGATAAGGCCGGCCCCACCATGCTCGATCTCCTTGCCAGCGAGGACGCCGCCCGCATCGACATCGACTTCGAGCGCCCTGCCCAATCTGGCCGGGACGTCACATTTTGACGACATACCTCGTCGACACGAACGTCCTTTCCGAAGCGCGCAAGGGGCGTCGGGCCGATCCGCTCGTGCAGCGGTGGTTCGAGGAGGTGCCGCAGCGCGCCTTCTTCCTGTCGGCGATCACCATCATGGAGATCCGTCGGGGCATCCTGCGGCTCAAGCGCCGCGCACCCGACGATGCCGTCGCCCTGGACCGCTGGCTGACCGGCAACGTCCTGCCTGCCTATGACGGCCGCATCCTGCCATTCGGTGGGACGGAGGCGATGCTCTGCGGTGCCATGCAGGCCGAGGCAGGCACCGAGAGCTATGACAGCCTCTTGGCCGCGACGGCAGCAGTCCACGGCCTCGTGGTGCTTACCAGGAACACGCGGGATTTCCGCTTTCCCGAGATCACGGTCATCGATCCCTTCGCGCAGGGTCCGGGCTAGGCGTCTGGCATTGCCGGAACACGGCCCGGGCGCGCTACTCGATCTGCTTCCCTTTCATCTCGGCCCTTCCAATTCGCCCCGCCCGCCTCGGTCAGCAGGAACGCCTCGCCGCAGGCCTTGGCGAGGTTGCGGACGCGCAGGATGTAGCTCTGGCGCTCGGTCACCGAGATGACGCCGCGCGCGTCGAGCAGGTTGAAGACGTGGGACGCCTTGATGCACTGGTCGTAGGCCGGCAGCACGCATTTGTGCAGCCCCCCCGCCTCGGTCGGAGCACCCGCCGCGAGGATCGCCTTGCACTCGGTTTCGGCGTCGATGAAGTGCTGGTGCAGGATCCCGGTGTCGGCGATCTCGAAGTTGAAGCGGGAATATTCCTGCTCGGCCTGCAGGAAGACGTCGCCATAGGTGACCTTCTCGTCGCCCTTGCGGCCGTTGAAGTTGAGGTCGTAGACGTTGTCGACGTTCTGGACGTACATCGCCAGGCGCTCGAGGCCGTAGGTGAGTTCGCCCGCCACTGGGGCGCATTCGATGCCGCAGACCTGCTGAAAGTAGGTGAACTGCGAGACCTCCATGCCGTCGCACCAGCATTCCCAGCCGAGACCCCAGGCGCCGAGGGTCGGGCTCTCCCAGTCGTCCTCGACGAAGCGGATGTCGTGCAGGCCGGTGTCGATGCCGATCGCCTTCAGCGAGCCAAGATAGAGCTCCTGCAGGTTCGACGGATTCGGCTTCAGGATCACCTGATACTGATAGTAATGCTGCAGCCGGTTGGGGTTCTCGCCGTAGCGTCCGTCCTTCGGCCGGCGCGAGGGCTGCACATAGGCGGCGTTCCACGGCCGCGGGCCCAAGGCTCGAAGGGTCGTCGCCGGATGGAAGGTGCCGGCGCCGACTTCCATGTCGTAGGGCTGGAGCACGACGCAGCCGTAATCGGCCCAGTAGCGGTGCAGCGTCAGGATCAGCGCCTGGAAGGAGCGGCGCGGGTCCATGTGGGGGGCAATGTCTGACATGATGGGCGGTCCGGCATGAGCCCGCGGGATGGTCGCAGGCGGGCGAAAAGGGTCGGCCGCGAGTTGCCACGCCGCCGCGCGGCCGGTCAAGGCGGCACCTGCAGCAGCGCCCGCCGCGGCTCGCAATTCCGGATTGTCGTTCGAGGCAAGAGGACGACCTTGCTTTGGGAGGCAAGGATGGCAGACAGGAGCGCCGGCCGCCTCGGCCCGCATCTCACGGCGGCCGGCGTTCCGGCCTGATCTGGCAGCGCCGCTATGCGGCCAGCGCCGCCTCCGCCAGCCAGTTCGCAAAGCTCGCCATGGCCCGCGTCTGCACCCGCTCCGACGGCCAGGCGAGGAAATAGCGTCCGAGCGTGATCGCGGCGCCGAAGGGCTGGACGAGACGGCCGTCGGCGGTGAAGCGGTCGAACATTTCGACCGGCAGCAGCGCGACGCCCGCCCCGCCGGCGGCGAGTTCCGCCTGGGCGACGGAACTGTCGAGGACCGGCCCGGCGATCGGCGGACAGGGCGTATGGACGGACTCGAACCACAGCGGCCACTCGGTGCTGCGATAGCTGCGGAGCAGCACTTCGCGGCCGAGATCAGCCGGGTGGGTGAGGCGCGCGGCAGCGACCGGGGCACAAAGCGGCGAAAACGGCGTTTCCACGATCGTCACCACCTCGTGGCCGGTCCAGCCGCCGATCCCGAAACGAATGGCCATGTCGAGCCCTTCGCGCAGGATCTCGACCCGGTTGTTGTTGGTGAATATCCGAAGGTCGACCTCGGGATAGGCGGCCTCGAACGCCGCAAGGCGCGGCATCAGCCAGCCGAGCGCGAAGGTGGTGTTCACTCCCACCTTCAGGACCTCGCCGTAGCGTCGCCCCTTCAGCCGGTCGAGAGCCCGGGCGATCGCGTCGAAGCCATGTTCGAGAACCGGGAAGAGCACCCGTCCCTCGTCCGTCGCGATCAGTCCCTGGGCAGTGCGCAGGAACAGCGTGCAGCCGAGGAGATCCTCGAGCCTCGCGATCTGATGGCTGACCGCCGCCTGAGTCACCCGCAATTCGATTGCCGCCTTGGTGAAACTCCCCTGCCGCATGGCCACCTCGAACACCCGAAGCGCATTGAGGGGAATGTCGGGACGATCCATAGGTATGAGCTCACCTAATATTGCAGCCGACAATTTGTCGTTTGTCTCTATCGCTAGCGGCCGATAGAGACCTTATGGTGACTTGAAGTCATACCCGAGGCCGCGAGCCGGGAAATTCCTCCTCTCCTCAAAGGACTTGAACATGCGGATCATCGCATCCGTCATGCCGCCCGTCGCGGCATGGCTCGCCCTCGGTCTGTTCATCGCGACGAGCGCCCGAGCCGAGACGCCCGAGAGCCGTCTCGAGGCTGTCGTCGCCCGTGTCGAGAAGACGCTCGACGCCCGCGTCGGCGTCGCCCTCACCGATACGGGGGCCGACCGGACCTGGACGCATCGCGCAAACGAGCGCTTCCTGATGAACAGCACCGTCAAGGCGGCGATCTGCGGAACGGCTCTCTGGCAATCGGAGGAGGGCAGACTCGATCTTGCGGACGAGCTTGCCGTGCGCGCCGCCGACATCCTCGACTATGCCCCGGTGACCGAGACGAAGGTCGGCGGGAAGATGGCGATCGACGATCTCTGCCTCGCGGCGCTCGACATGAGCGACAACACCGCGGCCAACCTCCTCGTCCGGCGGCTCGGCGGCCCGAAGGTCGTGACGGCCTTCATGCGCCGGCTGGACGACGAGGTCAGCCGCCTCGACAGGCTGGAGCCGGAGCTCAACACCTTCTCGCCCGGCGATCCGCGCGACACCACCACCCCGGCGGCCATGGCCGCGCAATGGCAGGAGATGCTCCTCGGCGACACGCTGAACGAAGCTTCGCGCAAACGGCTTGCCGACTGGATGAGCCATGGCGGCGTGACCAAAGCGCTGCTGCGCCGCAACGTGCCCGACGGATGGTCCGTCTCGGACAAGTCCGGCGCCGGCGACCACACCCGCAACCTCGTAGCGATGGTCACGCCTCCGAACCGGGCTCCCTGGATCGTCGCCATCTTCATTTCAGACGGGAATGCCGACTTCGCCACGCGCAACGCGGCGCTTCAGGAGATCGGGGCGGCAGCGATGGCTCTTGTCGCCGCGCCGTAACCATCCTCCCGCAAGGCGCATCCCCGTCGAAACGGCCGGGTGCTGCGCGGCATTTCGGTGCAGCGATCGATGCTGTCGCAGAGGGCTTCGAGCAGACGGGCGCCGGTGTCGCCCGCCCACGAGCGCGGGCTCAGTCCTTGCGGACGCGGTAGACGCCGTCGGGGCCGCGCACCAGCGTCCCGTTGGCGCCGTTGCGCACTTCCGCTTCGGTCTGCCGGTTGCGCTCCGACACCTTCTCGGCATCCTTCGCCATCTGCTTGTAACCGAGCCAGGCGGCGGCTCCGACGAGGCCCAGAAGTATGAGCTGGGGCATCGCTTCGATCATCTCCAATACGCAGCTTCCACCGCCATTATGCGCCGCCGCGCCGATCGCGGCAATTCACCATCTGCGGCGCGCGGCGGCGGCGACCGGCCTGATGCCTGCCCGCAACCACCCCCGCCGGCACAAGGGCGGCCGGGAGAGGTCAGGTTCCCGCTCAAAGGCCGAACCGGGCCCAGACCGCGCGCTCCTCGAGATTCGCGATGATCCGGTCGGCGAGCCCCTCGCCGATCGCCGCAAGGCCGCCCTCCGCCCCGGCGCTGATGCCCCGCGGCTTACGGCCGAACAGCGTGCGCCCCTGCGCGATCAGTTCCAGCTTGACGGTCTCGCCGTAGCGCAGCCGCAGCGTCTCGCGGATGTCGCCGAGCGCATCGACCAGGCCGAGTTCGCGCCCGCGCTTTCCCGACCAGAAGAGACCGGAGAAGAGCTGGTCGTCCTCGACGAGCCGGGCGCCGCGGCGCGTCCTGACGAGGTCGATGAAGGTCTCGTGGACCTCGAGCTGCAGTTCCTTCAGATGCGCGACGTCCTCCGGCTTCTCGGGCTGAAAGGGATCGAGCGTCGCCTTGTTCTGGCCGGCGGTGTGGACGCGGCGCTCGATGCCGAGCTTCTGGATCGCCTCGACGAAGCCGAAGGAGCCGGAGACGACGCCGATCGAGCCGACGATGGAGGACGGGTCGGCGATGATCTCGTCGCCGGCGCAGGCGATCATGTAGCCGCCCGAGGCGGCGACGTCCTCGACGAAGACGAGGACATGCTTCTCCTTCTCCGCGGCGAGGTCGCGGATCCGCTTGAAGATCAGCCGCGACTGCACCGGCGAGCCACCGGGCGAGTTGACGACGATGGCGACGGCCGGCGCGTTCTTGTCGCCGAAGGCCTTTTCCAGCAGCGGCGCCGCCGAGGCGATCGACAGCCCCTGCCGGAAGGCCGAGCCAGAGGCCATGATCGTGCCGGAGAGCTTGACGACCGGGATCGTCACGCCGTCGCGGCGAAAGCGCTTCGGGATGAATTTCTTGAGCGGGTTGGCCAAGCGGGTGCCCTCGTGGTCTGGATGCGGTTTCGGCAGGATGTAAGCACGCGCACCGGCTTCGCAAATGGCGACGCGGGGGGCAGGCTGACGAAGCGGAGGACGGCCGCCCCGGCCGCGCCCCTCCCGGCTCAGCGGGCGGCGAGGGCGAGCGTCGCCCTGCCGCCGGCGATCGCGTCCGACAGCAGCGTCGGGCGGCCGGCGGCATCGTTGAGGACGATCGCCTCGATCAGCGTCAGCGGCGCCCGCGAGTCCTTGGCGGCGGCGATCAGGATCCGCTCGGCCGGCGCCCCGGCGCGGGTGTGGACCGGCAGCACCGTCACGCCGCCGAGCCGGCCGCCCGAGCGCCCGTCGAGCGCCGCGATCGCCGGGCCAAGGCAGTCGGTGCGCAGCACCGCGACGAGACGCCCCTTGCCCGAAAGAAGCGCCGCGGCGACCGCGAACCAGCGCGCCAGCGGCAGGTCGTCGGACGCAAACAGCGCGCGGTCGCGGACCGGATCCGGCGGCCGGCGATCGCCCGGCGCATGGAACGGCGGGTTGGTGAGGACGAGGTCGAAGCCGGCATCGGCGAGCCCCGCCGCCTCCCGGCTGCCGCGGGCGGTACGCAGATCGACCTCGGCGACCGCGATCCGCGATGCGACGGCGGCGTTTCCTGCAAAAGTGAGCGACCTGCGGCAGAGTGCCGCCATGGTCGGCTGAACCTCGGCGAGCGTCACGCGGGCCGCCGGGGCGCGATGCGCGGCGGCGAAGCCGGCGGCGCCGGAGCCCGCTCCGAGATCGGCGATGCGGCCGTCGAAACCTTCTGCGACGCAGGCGGCGAGCAGCATGGCGTCGAGGCCGGAGCGGTAGCCCCAGCCCTTCGGCTGATAGAGCGAGAAGCCGCCGCCGCAGAAGGCATCGAGCCGCACGGGCCTGTCGCCGATCACGGCATCGTCGGCTTTATCGGCAACGTCGGCGTCGCGGGCGTCGGGGGCCTCGCCGGCCGCATCATCGCCCGCCGCATCACTGCCCATGGCCCACCCGCCTCGCCGCCTTTCGCCTGTCGCTCGACACCCCTTCTGCGATCAGTCCGCCGCCGAAAGCTCGTGGCCGAGATCGGCGTCGCGCAGGATGCGGCGGGCCTGGTCGAGCCGCTCGGGATCCACCATGACGCGGCGGGGCAGGACGCCGAGCGAGCCGTCGAGGATGCTCATATGGACGTCGGCGACGAAATGCTCGATGTCGGCGTCGTTGAGCAGTGCATCGACGAAAGAGATCAGCACCGCGTCGTTCGATCGCATCAGTTCCTTCATGAATGCTCCTTTTCCCGCAACTTTTCGGTCACGGCCGCCGCACGGGCAACATCTTTTCGACGGCGCGGCGAATTGTCGAGGCCGAAAGCGTCCGGAGAGGTCGGCCGAAAGCTCCCGGGGACGGCTCGCCGGCCGCCGCGCCGGGCGCTGCCCCGCAGCCGACGGGCCGCGGCCGCGATGGACGTCGGCGGCCGCCGTGCCATGTTCGGGGGACGGCCGGGCCGCACGGCCCGCGACCGCGCCGCCGCGGGCCGGCCTTGCCGGAGGATGCCTCGAAGCTCTAAGGCAGCGCAGCAGCGCCGCCCCAGCAAGCAAACGGAGAATCATGGTGAGCCTGGCCATCCGCACCGCACAGCGGCAGACATCCGGGTCGATCGATCCGATCCTCGCGCTGACCAGGGCCGACATGGCGCGCGTCAACGATCTCATCCTCGCCATGGCCGGATCGAACGTGACGTTGATTCCCGAAATCGCCGAACACCTGATCTCCTCCGGCGGCAAGCGGCTGCGGCCGATGCTCACCATCGCCTCCGCCCTCGCCCACGGCTACGACGGCCAGAACCACGTCAAGCTCGCCGCGAGCGTCGAATTCATGCACACGGCGACGCTGCTCCACGACGACGTCGTCGACGAAAGCGACATGCGGCGGGGCAAGCGCACGGCCCGGACGATCTGGGGCAACCAGGCGAGCGTCCTCGTCGGCGACTTCCTGCTCGGCCAGGCCTTCAAGACGATGGTCGAGGTCGGCTCGCTCGATGCGCTGGCGATTCTCTCTGCGGCCTCCGCGGTCATCGCCGAGGGCGAGGTGTGGCAGCTCGCCGCGGCCAAGCAGATGACGACGAGCGAAAAGGACTATCTCGCCGTCATCGACGCCAAGACGGCCGCCCTGTTCTCCGCGGCGACCGAGGTCGGCCCGGTGCTCGCCGGCAAGGGCGAGACCGAGCGCAGGGCGATGCGCGACTACGGCCGGTCGCTCGGCCTCGCCTTCCAACTCGTCGACGACGTGCTCGACTACGGCGGCTCGCTGGCCGAACTCGGCAAGAACACCGGCGACGACTTCCGCGAGGGCAAGATCACCCTGCCGGTGATCTTCGCCTATGCCAGGGGCGACGCCTCCGAGAAGGCGTTCTGGCAGGCGGCGATGGAAAAGGGCGAGAACGACGACGCCGCGCTCGCCCGCGCCACCGAGCTGATGCAGCGGCACGGCGCCCTCGAGGCGACGGTCGGGCGGGCCCGCCACTATGGCGAAGAAGCGCTGGCCGCCGGCGCCAGCCTGCCGCCCTCGCCGGCACGCGAGGCGATGCTCGGCGTGGTCGAGTTCTGCATCGACCGGCTGAATTGACCCCGCACCGGGCGCCGGACGCATCGGGACCGCCGGTGGCGGCCGTGCGTCGCAATGCGGTCAAGGTCTTTGTGCAACACGCCGGAGAGACTTGCAAAATGCGCCCGCTTCGCTTCACCTCGGCCGCGGCCGGGCTTGCCGGAATCGCGGCACCCGGCGAGGCGGCACTCGATGCCGGCGTCGACGGCCGGTCTGCGAATGGCGACGGCAATTGCCGCAATCGGCCTGCTCGCAAGGACAACCGCACCGGCCGTGCCGGAGAAAAGGATCGATCGTGACGCTTTCACGCCTCTTCACCATCCTGTCGGCCTCGGCTCTCTTCGCGGTCGCGGGCGTCGTGCCCGCGCTGTCGGCGGGCCAGGACGCGATGCCGGCGGTGCCGAAGCCTCCGGTCGAGAGCGCGGGCTCGCTCTCGGGCGCCTATCTCGCCGCCAAGACCGCCCAGGCGGCGGGCGACCTCGACACGGCGACCGACTATTACACCCAGGCGCTGGCGATCGATCCGACCTCGGCGATGCTGCAGCAGGACGCGATGTTCGCCTATCTGGCGGACGGCCGCTTCAAGGAGGGCGTCGACCTCGCGGCGAAGCTGCACGACGACGAGACCGTCGCCAAGGTCGCGCGCATCACCCTCGGCGTCGATGCCCTGACGAAGGGCGACTACGAAGCGGCGATCGCCGAATTCGCCATCCCCAATCCCAGCGATCTCGACGCCCTGCTGCTCGCCCAGATGACCGCTTGGGCGAAGGCCGGCGCCGGCCATGTCGACGAGGCGCTGTCGCAGATCGACCAGACCAAGGGCGCTCCGTGGTACGGGGTGTTCAACGGCTATCAGAAGGGCCTCGTCGCCTCGCTCGCCGGGCGGCCGCAGGTCGCGCGCGCCGCCTTCGGCGACGTCGTCAAGGACCAGACGCTCGCCCGCACCTCGCCGGACGCCTATCTCGGCGCCGCCGACGCGCTGGCGAGGCTGGAGGCCCGGGAGGGCGACAAGGACGCGGCGCTGAAGGCGGTCGACGCCGGGCTCGCGGTCGCTCCGAACTACACGCCGCTGTCGTTCCTGCGCGAGCGGATCGAGCGCGGCGAGACCATCGAGCCGGCCGTGGCGCGGGTGCAGGAAGGCGCCGCCGAGACGCTCTACGTCCTCGGCCAGGCGATCAACCGCGGCGACGGCCGCGACGTCGCGCTGCTCTATTTCCAGCTTGCGCGGGCGCTGCATCCGCGCAGCCCGGCCCTGCTGACGGCGCTTGCCGGCATCGCCGAGCAGGCCGACCAGCTCGACCTCGCGATCTCCTACTACAAGGCGGTGCCGGAGAACTCGGCCTTCCGCCACACCGCCGACCTGCAGATCGGGCTCGACCTCTGGTATGCCGACAAGAAGGACGAGGCCAAGCGGCATCTCGAGCGGGCGGTGCGCGACTATCCGGACGACGTGCGCGCCCACACCGCCCTTGCCGACGTCCTCTCGGCGGACAAGGACTATGCCCGGGCGGCCGATGCGCTGAACAAGGCGATCGAGCTCGCCAAGGCCGACAAGACCGACAACTGGAACCTCTACTACCAGCGCGGCATCGCCTATGAGCGCCAGAAGATGTGGGACAAGGCCGAGCCGGACTTCAAGAAGGCGCTCGAACTGTCTCCCGACCAGCCGCAGGTCCTGAACTATCTCGGCTATTCCTGGGTCGACATGGACCGCCATCTCGACGAAGGCCTCGACATGATCAAGCGGGCCGTCGATCTCAGGCCGAACGACGGCTACATCATCGACAGCCTCGGCTGGGCCTATTATCGGCTCGGCCGCTACGAGGACGCCGTCGACCAGCTCGAACGGGCTGTGCTGATCACGCCGATGGATCCGACCATCAACGACCACCTCGGCGACGCCTACTGGAAAGTCGACCGCAAGCGCGAGGCGAAGTTCCAGTGGCAGCGCGCCCTCGTCGGCAAGCCCGAGCCCGACGCCGACCAGCGCAAGGAAATCGAGGCGAAGCTGAAGAACGGGCTTTCGGCCGGCGCTGACACCGAGAAGGCCGAGACCAAAAGCAGCGAGACGGCGCCCCGCGCCGAGGCGGAGGCGAAGGGCGCCGCGAGCGATCTTACCGTCGCCCCGGCGGCCGGGTCGACCGGCTCGACCGCGGCGCCGGGCGGCGGCGAGGCGCCGAAGTCGGCCGACTGACGCCGCTTGGACGGGAGATCGGCCGGGCGACCGCGATGCAAGCCGCAGCCATTGCCCATTCGCGCCGCATGGCGCCCGCGAAGGTCAATCTCGCCCTCCATGTCGTCGGGCGGCGCGACGACGGCTATCACCTCCTCGAGAGCCTCGTCGTCTTCGACGATTCGGCCGCCGACGAGATCGGGCTTTGCCCGCTCGACCGTGCACTCGGCTCAGGCGAGGACGAAGCCGGCGAAGAATCGGCGGCGTCAGTCGGCGGCCCGGCCGACCGGCTGACGGTCTCCGGGCGCTTCGCGGCGGGCGTTCCGGCGCTGAAGGGCAACCTCGTCCTCGCGGCGATCGAGCTGGCGCGCGAGGAGTTCGCCCGCTTTGACCTGCACCTGCCGCTTCTCGACGTCGCGCTGACCAAGAACCTGCCGGTCGCGGCCGGGATCGGCGGCGGATCGGCCGATGCCGCGGCGCTTCTCGCCCTCCTCGCCGAGGCCGCTCCGCACGAGATCGGCCCCGAGGTCGGCAAAGCCCTCGCCGCCGCCTCGCTGCGTCTCGGCGCCGACGTGCCGATGTGTCTTGCCGGCCGTCCGGCGCTGGTCACCGGCATCGGCGAAGCGATCCGCCCGCTTCCGGCGATGCCGCCGCTCCCGATGCTCCTGGTCAATCCGGGGATCGCGGTGGAAACCGCGGCGGTGTTCCGCATGCTCGGCCGCCGCGACAATCCGCCGATGCCGCCCGTCCCGGCCGATGGTTTTTCGAGCCTCGGCGACCTCCTCGGCTTCCTGGCCGAGACCCGCAACGATCTGGCGCTCGCCGCCGGCGCGCTGGCGCCGGAAGTCGAGATCGCGCGGGCGCGGCTGCTTGCGGCGGGGGCGGCCTTCGCCCGCATGTCGGGCTCCGGCGCCACGGTCTTCGGCCTCTTCGGCGACGACGACGAAAGGGATGAAGCGGCGCGGCGGATCGCCGCCGCAGAACCCGGCTGGTGGCTGTCGCGGAGCCCCGCCTGAGCCTTCCGCCCGGCCCGTCCGCAAAGAGAGGAAAAAGAACCCCATGAGCGAGACCGAACGCGCCTTCGTGCCGCTGTCGATCGCGGTGCTCACCGTCTCCGACACGCGCCGGATCGAGGACGACCGCTCCGGGCAGACGCTGATCGACCGGCTGGAGGCGGCCGGCCACCGCCTCGCCTATCGCCGGATCGTGCCGGACGACGTCGGCGCGATCCGCGGGGCGGTGAAGGCCTGGTGCGAGGATCCGGCGGTCGACGTGGTGATCACCACCGGCGGCACCGGCTTCACCGGCCGCGACGTCACGCCGGAGGCGCTGGAGCCCCTGTTCGAAAAGCGCATGGACGGCTTTTCCGCGATCTTCCACCGCATCTCCTTCGAGAAGATCGGCGTCTCGACGATCCAGTCCCGGGCGACCGGCGGCGTCCTCGACGCGACCTTCGTCTTCGTCCTGCCGGGCTCGCCGGGCGCCTGCCGCGACGCCTGGGACGCGATCCTGAAGGATCAGCTCGACTATCGCCACAAGCCCTGCAACTTCGTCGAGATCATGCCGCGCCTCGACGAGCATCTGCGCCGCGGCGGCCGCAGCGCCTGATCGGCCGCTTCCCGAGGCACCACAAAACCCGCAAGGCCGGGGGCGTGTCCCGGCCCGGTCAGGAGCCGACGCCGTTTTCCGCCAAAAGATCCCGGATCGCCTTTCGGTAGGCGAGGAAGCCGGGATCCGGCGCGCTCGCCGGTCGCGGCGGCTCGGGCACCGCCGGCGCGGCGGACTTGCCGGCCGCCCTGTCCCGGGCCGGCACGCCGGCGCCGCCCCGCGCCGTGCGCATCTTCCGCTCCGCCCAGTCGATGACGTAGCGGACCTTCTGGCCGGCGAGGAACGGGTTCGCCTTGACGACGCCCGGGCCGAGGACGCTGACGACGGCGGCATCCGGATCGGCGGAAAGCACCGTGTGGGCGCCGTCCATCCCGAGAAAATGCGCGAGATAGAGCCGGCCGGCGGTGATCTGGTGGCCGCGGCGGGAGAGATAGGCCTCGCCTTCCCGCGCGAGGTTGCGGATCATTTCCCGCGACAGCGTCGGATCGTAGCGAAGGTCGAGGATCTCGCGCTCCGACAGGCTGGAGGCGAGATCCGGCCGATAGGTGCGGATCATCCGCAGCCAGGTCGAGGAGATGAACTGGCCGAGGCCGGCGGCGCTGGAAAGCGGGTTCTTCGCCCGGGCGTTGCCGCCGCTCTCGACATGGACGATCCAGCCGACGAGCCGATCCACCGCCCCGCTCGCAGGGCCCGCCGCGGGAGGATCGTCCCCCGCCGCGACGAGGGGCGCTGCAGCGCGGCGCGCCGCCGGCGCGAGCGGGTCGGTCGCCTTGCCGTCGACATAGAGCTCGAAATGCAGATGCGGCCCCGTCGACAGGCCGGTGGTGCCGACATAGCCGATCAGTTGTCCCGCCGCGATCGCCTGCCCCGCCTTCAGGCCGGGCGCGAAGCGGCTGAGATGGGCGTAGCGGGTCTCGCGGCCGCCGCCGTGACCGATCCGGACGAGATTGCCGTAGCCCTTGCCGTCGCCGGCATAGGCGAGGGTTCCGGCGAAGGCGGCATGGACCTCGGTTCCGACCGGCGCCGCCCAGTCGACGCCCTTGTGGATGCGGACGGTCTTCAGGATCGGATGGAGGCGCGGCCCGAAGGTGGAGGTCATCACGCCCTTCACCGGCACGACCATGCCCTCGGGCGTTGCGGCATCGCGCCCGCCGCTTGCGGTGCCCGGAGCGGTGCCGTCGGCGCAGGCGGGCGTCTCGTCGGCAGGGCGGAACACGAAGCAGGCGACCGGCCCGTCGGAGCGCGTCAGCGCGGCATAGCGGATGCGGGGTGCGGCGGCAGCGGCGTCGCCGGCCTCGAAGAGGAGGTCGAAGCGGTCTTCGGCCGTCGCGAGCGCATCGAGATCGTTGTCCTTCGACAGGAGCATGATCGCTTCGCCGACCACCGTCATCGGGACACCGTTGCGGATGCCGGTGGAATAGATCGCGTCGAGCAGGCGGAACTGGCGTCCGCCCGTCGACGGGCGCGCGGCCGCGGTCGCGAGGTCCTCGCCGGCGAAGGGATCGGCGCCTTCGACGAAGCCGTCGGCGGCGCCGCCCTCGCCGCCCGGCCCGTCGCTCCGTGCCAGGGTCCCGAGAAAGCGGCCGCCGGAATAGATCGACATCTGGGCGACGGTCAGCTTGTCGCCCGGCCCCGATCGCAGGCCCCTGACGCCGACCACCATGCCCGGCGCGAGATCCGTCACCTTGAACAGACGTTCCGCCGCCGCCGCGGCGGCCCCTGCACTTTCGGGCGCAAAGCCCCGCTCGGCCAGGAAACCGGCGATCGCCGTCGGCGCCAGAATGCGTTCGCCGAGATCCTCCGTCTCGGCAAAGCGCTCGCTCTCCGGCCGCAGCCGCGCGAGGCTGGTCGTATCCTCGATGCGGGTCTTCTGAAATTCCGGCAGCGGCGCCTCGCCCCGATCGACGGTCTCGCCCCAGCCGGCGGCCTCGGCATCGTCCAGCCCGGCCTCGGCCGCCCCCGCATCTCCCTCGAAAGCTGCCGAGGCGAAGCCGTCGCCGGCCGTCGCCGGCGCTTCTGTAGGGGCTTCCGCCGCCGCGTCGGCGCCGGTCCGCTGGGTCTGGAAAAAGGCGAAATCCGCCTGGCTCGACGGCAGTTGGACCATCAGCCGCTCGCCGCCGCTCACCAGCCGGTCGGAGAGCAGCGTCAGTTCGGCGGCGGGAATCGCGGCCGCCAGCGCCTCCGGCCGCTCGACGCGCTTCAGCCGCGACGCCGCGCCGGCGCTGCTGCCGAGGGTGACGATCAAGGGGTCGCCGGGCAGGTCCAGCATCATCGGCCGGGCGATCGCGGCCTCCGCGAGGTCCGCCTCGACCTCGGCGACGGCGGAGGCATCCTCCGCGACCGGCACGAGTTCGGCGTCGAGCGGGATCGGCTCGCCGGCGGGCAGCAGCAGGTAGCCGGCGGCCGCTGCGACGACGAGCAGCATCGCGAATGCCAGACGGGCCTTCAGCCGGCGCGCCCGCCGCCTGCGCTGCCGTTCGGCGCGGTCGGCGCGGAAGGCCGGGTCGATGCCGTGGGTCTGCGCTTGGTCTTTCAGCACCTTGCCACCACTTTGCGGCGGAGCGCCGCCGAGCCCGCCATCGCCGGAGCGATGCTAGCGCAGCGCGAAGATGATCTCTACCTCCGATTGCGGCGCGCCTGAAGGATCGCCCGGCCGGCCTGCTTGCCGACGACGGCCGTCAGGGCCGCTGCGACAAGAACAGCGTCCAGCGCGACACCGCCTTGGTGTCGACCTCGAGAAATTTCGCCGGGCGATAGCCACGGGCGAAACAGTCCCCGACGCCGGTGATCCGGAACCGCCGGGCGCCGACGCACATCGGCGTCGAGCCGTAGAGCACCGGCCGGCCGAAGACGTCGCTGGCATGGACGTAGACGTAGCGTGCTGAAAGCTCCTCGCGGATCGTGGTGGCGCATCGGTTGGCACCGACGATCCACCAGCCCTCGGTCGCGAAGCCTTCCGGGGTGTCGCGGCCGATCGCGACGTTGACGACGTCGAGGGACTGGTTACAAACGACGAACTGGGCAAGAGCGGGCGCGGGCATGGCGACGACGCAGAAGAGCAGGGCGGCAGGTATGAGCCGGCGGCAGGACGGCCGGCGGATGCCGGCGGCCGGGCCTTTTCGCAAGCCTTCCCCTCCTCCGCTCATTCTGCCCGCACCCGCGCCATGGGCGACCTGTACCGTGTCCGTTGGCCGTGTTAGGTCTTCTATCAAGGGTTGATGAGAGTTTCCAGCAAGGGGGCAAGGACGGCATGAGGGTGAGCGGCGTCGGATCGGGTGGCCATTTCCGCGAAGGGTCTGCAGCGGCGGCGGCGCGGCGGAGCGACGGCTCCCGCCGGCGGGCGGCGACGGCGATCGTCCTCGGCGCAGGCCTCGCGCTCTCGGCGGCCGGCCCCGGCGCTCTTGCCGAGGAGGCCGCAGCCCAGGCGGCGAAGGCCGAGGCCGGGCTCAGCCTCGAGCTCAACAACGCCGTCGACGACGCCGGCGTCTGCCGGCTCTCCTACGTCGCGGTGAACCGCACCGGACAACAGCTGGAAAAGCTGTCCTACGACGTCGTCGTGTTCGACAAGGACGAACGCGTCTCGCGCTTCCTCGTGCTGCAGTTCGGCCAGCTTCCGGCGGGCAAGACCAAGGTCGTCCAGTTCGATCTCGCCGACCAGGCCTGCGGGGCGATCTCGCGCATCCTCGTCAACGACGTTTCGGAATGCGACACGGGCGCCGGCGCCTCGACGCTGTGCATGGACGCGCTGCGCCCGACCTCGCGGACCGCGATCACCTTCGACACGTGAGGGACGGCGTTCCGGCCATGATCGCCCCCGGCCCGCGGGCGGGGCCGGGCGGCGAGGCCGGGGCGGCGGATCGCCTTCGGTCGCGGGCATCGGCGGCGCGGCGGCAATGCGGCCGCCGCCGCGAAGGCATTGGCCGGAATTGGAAACCGCAGGAGCCGGGCTGAACGTCATGTGGGAGATCGTCGCATCGCAGCTTCGCTCCAGCGCCGGACCGATCCTGATCGTGCTCCTGGCGCTGTCGGTCGCCGGCGTCGCCGTGACGATCGTCAAGGCGGCGGAATTCAGGGCCGCAAGCGTCGGGCGGATCGGCACGCCCCGTTCCGGCCGCCGGCGCCAGGCGACGCTGCGGGACATCGTGCTTGCAGCCGCCCGGAGCGCCCTTGCCGACATGCCGCCCGGCCGGGAAGCCCGCGAGCGGGCGAGCGCGCTCGCCGAGGAGGCGGCCATCGACGGCCTCGCCCGGCTGTCGCGGCACCTGCCGCTTCTCGACGCGATCGTCCAGGCCGCCCCGATGCTCGGCCTGCTCGGCACGGTGTTCGGCATGATCCAGGTGTTCTTCACCATGTCCGGCAGCGAGGGGGCGATCGATCCGGCGCTGCTCTCGGGCGGCATCTTCGCCGCCCTGATCACCACGGCGGCGGGCCTCGTCGTCGCAATCCCGTTCTTCTTCGCCGCCGCCTATTTCGACGCCGCCCTCGATGCCGAAACGCGGGCGATCGAGGGGCTGATCATCCGCACCGTCCATGGCGAGCGGGGCCGGGCGTCGCGGGCCGCCCCGGCCGGCGAGGCGGAGACGGCGGCCGATTCCCGCGCCGGGGGCGGCCTGCTCGAGCGGGCGCTCGCCCGGCCGCGCTGAGCGATGCGCGCGCCGCGGCAAAGGGCCGTCAGACGCTTCGTCCTCACCCCGCTCGTCGACGTCATCTTCCTGCTCGTCATCTTCTTCGCGCTTTCCTCGCGGATTGCACCGTTCGGCCTCATCCCCGTCACCGGCCACGGCGTCGCGGCGGGAGATCGCCCGTCCGGCGTCGCGGCGCCCGCCCCGGCGGCCGGCCCTGAACCGGAGGCGACGCTCGTCCTTTCGCGCGGCAGCGTCAGGATCGACGCCCGCCGCCTGCCGCTCGGCGACCTCGCCGCAGAGGCCGCCCGCCTCGAGGCGGAGGGCATCGAAACGGTGCTCGTCGTCACCGCCCGCAGCGCGAGCGCGGAAGACGTTGCCGCGGCGCTGGACGCGCTGCGCGGCGCCGGCATCGCCGCGGTCAGGCTGATCGCGGGACCCGGCGGCGGGGCGGACCCGTCATGATCGCGGACCGGCCCCGCCTCGGAGGCACCGTCCTGCGCCGGCGCGGCCGGCGGCCGCGGGCCGACGCGGCGATCCCGACGATCAACGTCGTCTTCCTGCTTCTTCTCTTTTTCCTCGTCGCCGGCACGCTGGCAGCGCCGGAGGAGGCCGACATCGATCCGGCCCATGTTGGCACGGGAGCCGGCGAGCGGCTGCCGCGGCCGCTGCTGTCGATCGCGCGCGACGGCTCGCTCGGCCTCAATGGCAAGGCTCTCTCCCGCGAGGCGCTCGCCGGTGCCGTCGCGGCGCTCCGCCGACCGGAGGAGGGGCGCGGCGCGACGCTCTACGTCCTGCCGGCGCGCGATCTTCCGGCGAGCACCCTCGTCGCGATCCTCGGCGAGGCCGCCGCCGCCGGCGCCGCGACGACGCTCGTCGTCATGAAGACCGGCCAGCGGGATGCCGGAGCCTCGCCATGAGGCCGGGACGCCGCCTCTGGATCGTCGCCGGCGCCGGCTCGCTGGCGTTCCACGCCGCCGGCCTGGCGCTTCTCCTGGCGCTGCTGCCGCAGGCCGAACGCCACGAACGCCGGGAGACGACGGTCACCGTCGAGGCGGTTCCCGAGACGCGTGAGGAGGCCGGGCGACCGACTGCTACGGTCGCCGAACCGGTCGAGGCGCACCGCGCCGCCCGCGCCGCGCCCGCCGCCGCAACGCCGCAGGCGGTCGTTCCGACGGACCGGATCGCCGGACGGACGGCGACGCCCCTCGAAGCGGCGGAAGACCCCGCCGCCGCACCGCTCGCCCCGGAGGCGGCCCGGGAACGGCTGGATCCGGCGGACGACGAGGGCACCCCCGCACGGCTCGTTCCGGCGGAGGAAGCGCGCCCGCCGGCAGAGCGGCCGGCAGCGCTGGCGGAGGCAGAGCCGGAATCGGGCGTCGCGACGAAGCATTTCCAGCCGGAGTTCGCGGCAAGGGTCGCGCCGCTGCGGACCGGGCCGTCCGAGACCGAAACGGCATTGTCCGCGGCGGCCGCGGATACGACCCTCTCCCCCCGGGCGGCGGAGCGCGAAGCCGCGTCGACGTCCGCCGCGATCCTTGAGCCGTCAGCTCAGCGGGAGCAGGTGCCCGAGCTGCGCGAGCGCAGCGAAATCGCGCCGGCAGCGCCGCACCCTGCGCGACGGCGCGCCCCGGAGGCCGCGGCGGCGGTCGTCGCGTCGTCGGAACGGCCGGCGCCGGTGGCACCAAGCGTCGCCGCCAGCGAGCGGCAGGCCTTCGAGCCGTTGCAGGCGATCCCTGCCGCGGTGGCGACCCGCGGCGAGCCGACGCCCGAAACGGCGACGACGCGCTTCGCCGCGCCCGACGCCGTGCCCGACGGCATCGCCGTGCCACGGGCCGCGCCGGCGAGCGTCGTCGCTGCCCGGCGGGCGGAGGCGACCGGGTCGGGCGCCGCCATCGTGGTGCCCGGGATCGCCCGACGATCGGAGATTGCCGGCCTCGTGCCGCCCGCCGCGGCAGCGGCGGTCGCCGAGATCGACCCTGCTGCGGAAACCGTTGCGGCGCGTCGAAAGCCCACCGGCGCCGATGTCGTCGTCGAACGCGCCGCGCCGCAGCCGGCCGACCGGTCCGGAGCCGGCGAGGAAGCGCCGAGGCTTGCCGAAGCGACGCCGCTCGCGCCGACCTCGTCGGCACGGCCGGTGCTCCCGGCGCGGCAGGGCGCCGTCATCGAGGCCGGTAACCGCCCCGACCCCGCACGCATCGCTCCTTCGGGATCAGGCGGCGGTCTCGTCGTCTCAGCAAGATCCCCAGACACGACCGCCGGCGGGGCGACGGGATCGGACGGCTCCGCGCCCCGTTTCTCGGCCGCCGAGCGGGTCGCGCCGCAGGCGCTTTCCGGAAGCGAGCGCGCGGGCCCGGTCGCGCCGGCCGGCCGCGCCGGTCCGGCCGCCGTCGCGACGCTCGAACCCCGCCGTCCCGAGCGCCAGACGATCGTGCCGAGCGAGGCGCCGCTCGGCAGCGGCGACCGCGCTGCCGAGGCCTCGGCCAATGCCGCCCGGCTGCTTCTGTCGCGGCTCGTCTCGGACTATTCCGGCGGCGACTGTTTCGCGGCGCTCACCAACGGCGATCCGTCGCCGGCCGGCACCCGGCTGTCGGCCCTGTCTGACGATCCCGAACGGATCGACGACTTCGCGACGGTTCTTTTGGAAAAGTCGCCGGACGCGTTCCGCAAGCTGCTCATCGACGTCGGCGAGGTCGGGAGCGCGCAATGCAGCGCCCTCGCCTTCCTGGCCGAGCGTCCCGGCTATCCGGACTACCGTCTGCGGCTGAGGCTCGACGATCGGAGGATCGCGGATGGCGGCAGGCTCGCCGGCAGCGTCGAGGGCCTCGGCGCGACCGACGCTCTCGATCTCCTCCTCGTCGACGACGAGGGGACGGTCCTGCCGCTGTCGGCCTTTGTCGAGCGCGACGGCGCCGCCGCGCGCTTCTCCGTTCCGGTCAGCCTTTCCGGCGCACCGGCCAAGAGCGCCCAGCTGGTCATCGCGATGGCGCTGCCCGAAAGCCTCGTCCATCCGGACGAGGGCGAGCCGGGCGAGCCGGCCGGGCGGTTCTTCCCTTCGCTGGCCGACGCCCTCCGGTCGAAAGGCTTCAGGGGCGAATTCGCCGTCGACCATTTCTTCGTCAAGGATCGGTGAGGGCTTGCCGGCCGAGACCGTGCCAGACCGGGCGGCCGGCCGCCCGCCCGACGTCCTGACCCCTTTATCCCGCCGGACGCTCAGTGCCGCGCGGAGCGTCCCTCGCCGGCGCCGCGTCCCGGCCGGCCGATGACGCCGCCGGCGGCGCCGACCGCCATGCCGAGCAGCATCGCGACGAAAGCCGAAAACGACGCCCGCGCCAGCCGGCTCGCCGCCGCCTGCCGGTCCGCCTCGCCGGCGGCCTGCGCCTTGCCGTAGCGTTCGGCGAAGGCGTCGAAGCGGCGCTCGGCCTCGGCCCTTCCGACGCCCGCCGTCCGGGCGATCGCGGAAATCGCCGTGTTGCGCGCCTCGCCGTCGCCCTTCGCCGCCGCGGCGTCGAGGACCTCCGAATAGGCCGCGTCGCGGTCCTGCGGCGTCGCGGCACCCTCGGGCGCGGCCGCCTCGCCGGAGGCTGCGCCGTCGGCGCCGGCCTCGGCGGGCGCGAAGAGCTGCGCCGAATTCGCCTTGAGCGAGGCGCCGAGGCTCGCCGATGCCGGCCCCAGGGCCTCGGCCGCCCGCGCCATGTCGTCGACCGACTGGCCGAGCACGCCGAAGGCCCCGCCGACGAGGCCCGCTGCGCCGCTGGTCAGGAGATAGAGGGCGAGAAGTGCCGTGACCGCCCAGGTGACGATGCCGTGCAGCGCGCCGTCCACCGCCGAGGGAATGCCGGCAAAGCGCGCGGCGGCGAAGCCGCCGGCAAACACCCCGACGAGGACGACGACGACCGCCCAGATTCCCGCCACCGACAGAATGCCGCCGGGCGCGCCGGTCGCCGTGGAAAGCCCCACCCCAAGCCCGAACAGGCCGAGCATGAACTGGATCATCAGCGCCAGGATCGCGCCGGCGACGATGCCGCCCCAGGAGATCCGGCGCAGCGTCCCGACGGGTGTGGCGGCCCGCTCGCGGCCGAGCTCGCTCACCCGTGTTTCACCGTGGCGCCTCTCGCGCCCGATACCGGAAAGATCAGCGATGCCCGCCTCCCCTCGTTGAGATTGGCGCCGGCGTGTCGCCGGCTGTTTCCTCGGCCGCCGCGATGCGCCCCGCATCGGGCGCGAGCCGCAACCCTCGATACGCATCTGCGGACGCAATGCCCGCTACGGCCGTCGTCTTCCTTAGCGTCATGACGCGAGCATCTCCAGTGCCCGCTCGCGCGGCCGACCGACGAGGCCGCCCGCGACTGCCGCCAGCAGCGCGGCGAGAAGCGCCAGGAAGGCGGTAAAGCAACCGGCGGCGAGTTCGCCGGCGGCGCGGTCGGCGGCACGCCGGGCAATGCGCAGGTCGCGGTCGTTCTGCCTCTGCCAGTCGAGCAGCCGCCGTTCTGCTGCGGAGCGCGCCATCCCCGACGCCGTCTCGATCGCGGTCACGGCAGCGCCGACCGCCCCGGCATCCGCGGTCTCCGCGATGCCGGCAAGGATCGTCGCATAGGCCGCCGCCGTCTCGGCTTCGCTCGCCTGCTGGCTGCGGCCGGCATTGGCACGGTCGAGGAACGCCTGCACCTCGCGCGGCAGCGCGGGCGATCCGCCGGCATGCCGCGGCGCCTCGAGCCGCGCCGCGGTTGCGAGCGACGAGACCGCGGCACCGACCGGGCCGAGGCTTCGCCCGACGAGGGCCGGCGGCCGCTCGGCCTGGACGAGGACGGTGACGAGAAGGGCGGTGGAAAAGGTCAGCAATCCGCACAGCGCCGCCTCGCGCGCACCGGCCGCGTCGGCGAGCCGGGCGCTGGCAAATCCGCCGGCGGCGAAAGCCGCCGGGGCCGCCACGACCCAGAAGAGGCCGGCCGGCGAGAGGAGCGGCGCGGCGTTCGGCCCGCTGCCGGTGGCGAGAAGATCGTCGAAGAGGCCGAAGCCGGCAAGTGCGGCGGTGACTTCGACGAGGATCGCGACCAGGACGCCGGCGGCGATCGCCTCCCATGGGATCGTGCGGGGGGCGCCGCCCGCCGCCGTCGCTCTCCAGTTGAAGATTGCCGTTGCTTTCGACGTCACTGCGATCCCGCGCCCTGGATTCGACCCCCGAAACCGTGCGTAGCGACTCGTCGGCGGAAATGCCAGCGCCGGAACATTGACCGGCTGACCTTCGCTGCCGGCAGGCCGGCTTCGCATCTCGACAGATGCGCGACGATCTGCTAACGGAGCCCGACTTGCGGGGCGCGGTGCCTCACAGGAACGGCACGGGCTGTCGGAACAATATTTCCTAGCGCTACAAACGGAAAACTCGGTGCAGGTACTCGTCCGCGACAACAATGTGGATCAGGCGCTTCGGGCGCTGAAGAAGAAGATGCAGCGCGAGGGCATCTTCCGCGAAATGAAGATGCGCAACTTCTACGAAAAGCCTTCCGAGAAGCGCGCCCGCGAAAAGGCGGAGGCGGTCCGCCGCGCCCGCAAGCTGGCTCGCAAGCGCGCGCAGCGCGAAGGGCTGACCGCCGGCGGCCGCGTCCACTGATTCTGCCGCAGCGTCATCGACAGCATCGCTGCTTCGCGTGTCGCGGCGGCGCGATGCGATGATCCCCGTCACGACGGCACGCGTCGTTTCGCCGCCCCTCGCCTGTCCGCGGCGATCCGCGACAGTCTGGCGGCGCGCCGATGCGCCGGAGCCCGGGCGGTTCTAGGAGCCCGGCAGACGATTTCGCCGCAGGCAGCGATCGGGCAGCGGGTGGGTTGGCTGCGCCACAGTCCTGGCCCGTTCGGCGGGGAACGATTTCAAAATTCGGCCGCTTGTGCGAGATAGTAAGAAATTCTCCCACGCAACAGCCGGACGAAATCCACACGACATGCCGATGACCGAGCGCCCGACGCCTGACGCCAATCGCCGACGCCCTGCAGTGCCCACATGGTGGGGCGGGCGTCGGGGCATGTCGGGAGCGCTGCTTGCGGCCCTTGTCCTCGCCGGCTGCCAGACCGGCTCCGACGTCGCGGCGATCCAGGCGATCTCGCTCGACAAGAACCAGGGCACCGAGCAGAACATCGCCTCGCTGAGCGCGACGGTGGACTCTAACCCCTCCGATCCCGAGGGTTACAACGTCCGCGGCACCGCCTATGGCCGGGCCGGCGACTACGACAGCGCCATCGCCGACTTCAACCGCGCGATCCAGCTCGATCCGAACTTCTACCAGGCCTACGCCAATCGCGCGCTGGTCTATCGCCAGATCAACGATCCGGGCAAGGCGGCGGCCGACTATACCAAGGCGATCCAGATCAACCCGAACTACGGCTCGGCCTATATCGGGCTCGGCAACGTCTACCGGGTGGCCGGGCGCAACCGCGAGGCGCTGAACTACTTCCAGAAGGCGATCGATCTCGGCACGTCCGATCCGCGCGCCTATCACAACCGCGGCCTGCTCTATCAGCTCGACGGCCAGCACAAGCTGGCGATCGAGGACTTTTCCCGGGCGATCTCGCTGCAGCCCAGCGCCGCCGAGCCCTATTCGGCGCGCGGCGTCTCCTATCTCGCCCTCGGCGACGACGACAACGCCTTCGAGGACTTCAACACCGCGCTGCGCCTCGACGACACCAAGGCGGAATACTGGACCAACCAGGCGCTGGTCTACGAGCGCAAGGGCGACAAGAGCCGGGCCTTCAAGTCCTATGCACGGGCCTCGCAGCTGAACCCCGGCTACCGGCCGGCGAAGGACGGCCTGGCCCGCACCCGGAGCTGATCGGGCGCCGCCGAAACCCTCACACGTCGTCATCCCCTAGCCCTCGTGCCGAGGATCTACTGCCATCGACGCGACGGATCGCTGCCGGGGATGCCCCTCCGCAACAGGAATGGGATGCCGCCGGCGACGGTAGATCCTCGGCACGAGGCCGAGGATGACGGCGCGTGTTGGGAGAGGCGTCGCGAAGCGGCGCCGGAAGCGGCCAAACCATTCTCCCAACATGTTCGGCAGGACCGACACGACGGGGCGGTGCCGGAAGAGGCAGCAACCTTCACACGTCGTCATCCTCGGCCTTGTGCCGAGGATCTACTGCCGTCGAAGCGACGGATCTGTGCCGGGGATGCCCCTCCGCGACAGGAATGGGATGTCGCCGGCGACGGTAGATCCTCGGCACGAGGCCGAGGATGACGGCGCGTCTCGGGAGAGGCGTCGCGAAGCGGTGCCGGAAGCGGCGAAACCATTCTTCCGTCGCGTCTGTCAGTGACCGACACGACGGGCGCGGTGCCGGAAGAGGCAGCAACCTTCACACGTCGTCATCCTCGGCCTTGTGCCGAGGATCTACTGCCGTCGAAGCGACGGATCTGTGCCGGGGATGCCTCTCCGCGACCGGATCGGATGCCGCATGCGACGGTAGATCCTCGGCACGAGGCCGAGGATGACGGCGCGCGTTGAGAGAGCCGTCGCGAAGCGGTGCCGGAAGCGGCGAAGCCATGCTTTTGCCGCGTCTCGGGAGAGCCGGCGCGGCGAGGTCGCGTCCCCGAACGGGACCCTGACGGCCGCGCTGCCCGGCTCAGCCGAGGCGCAGGCGCTGCGTCTGCCGTCCTTCAGCGTCGAAGTTCTCCGGCGCCAGCCAGGCCTCGTAGCCCGCCTTCAGCCGCGGCCAGTCGCGGTCGAGCATGGCGAACCAGGCGGTGTCGCGGTTCTCCCCCTTCACCACCATGTGCTGGCGAAAGATGCCCTCGAAGGCGAAGCCGAACCGCTCCGCCGCGCGCTTCGACGGCTCGTTCCGGTCGTTGCATTTCCATTCGAAGCGGCGATAGCCGAGCGTTTCGAAGACGTATCGGGCGGCGAGGAAAAGCGCCTCGGTGGCGATGCGCGTGCCGGCGATCCCCTCGCCCCACAGGATGTTGCCGATCTCGACGACGCCGTGCTCCGGCGTGATCCGCATCAGCGCCTGCCGCCCGCCGGCCCGCCCGGTCAGGCGGTCGATCACGGCGTGAAACAGCGGGTCCTCGGACCCAGCCGCCCGATCGGCCCAGGCGAGCATGTCGGCCAGATCCGCGGGGGGATGGTCCGGCAGCCAGAGATGGCGGCGCTCGGCCGCCTCGCCGCCGACCGCCGCGAGGATGTCGGCGGCGTGCCGCGCCGGATCAATGGGCTCCAGCCGGACGTAGCGGCCTTCGAGGACGACGCGCCCGGGGCGCCCCGCCGGCACGACGATCGGACAGGCTTCGGCTTGGCTCATCGCAACGCTTCCTCAAATCCCCCCGGCGGGTCTCTCCTGCCGGCGCCAGCATGATCCCGCCGCTTCGCCGGTCCGCCGGCGCTCCTGCGATAACAGGCGAAGCGATTGCCGAAAACGCGCAAAAAAGTACCGGCGACACGAATGTCGCCGGTCTCGCTTCTGATGGATGGCGGATGAGGACGCGGGAGAGCGGCCGTCAGGCCGTGACTTCCGCGACGTCGAAGGTCAGCGGCTTGGCGCTGGCGATCGCCTTGTGGGCCCGCACCGCCTCGAGCACCTCGTCCGGAACCGGGGAATCGACGTAGAGAAGGGCGATGGCGTCGCCGCCCGGCCGGTTGCGGCCGAGCTGGAAGTTGGCGATGTTGACGCCGGCATTGCCGAAGGTGGTGCCGAGCAGGCCGATGATGCCCGGCGCGTCGTTGTTGGTGGTGTAGACCATGTAGCGGCCGATCTCGGCGTCGAGATTGATGCCCTTGATCTGGATGAAGCGCGGCTTGCCGTCGGAAAAGACGGTACCGGCGACGTCGCGGGTCTGTTTCTCGGTTTTGATCTGAAGCTTGATGTAGGTCTCGAACACGCCCGACTGGTCGCGCCGCGACTCGGTGACCTGGATGCCGCGCTCCTTCGCCATCACCGGCGCCGAGACCATGTTGACGTCGGCGACCTGGCTCTTCATCAGCCCGGCGAGCGCCGCCGAGGTCAGCGCCTTGGTGTTCATGCCCGCGACGGTGCCGTCATAGACGATCTCGACCGACTTGATCGGCTCTTCCGTGACCTGGCCGACGAAGGCGCCGAGGCATTCGGAAAGCTTGACGAAGGGGGTGAGGATCGGCGCCTCCTCGGCGGTGATCGACGGCATGTTGATGGCGTTGGAGACCGCGCCGCGGATGAGATAGTCGGCCATCTGCTCGGCCACCTGCAGCGCGACGTTCTCCTGGGCCTCGGTGGTCGAGGCGCCGAGATGCGGCGTGCAGACGACGCCCGGCAGGCCGAAGAGGACGCTCTCCTTGGCCGGCTCGGTCTCGAACACGTCGACGCCGGCGCCGGCAACCTTGCCGGACTTCAGCGCCGCGGCGAGGTCGGCCTCGACGACGAGGCCGCCACGGGCGCAGTTGATGATCCTGACCCCGTCCTTCATCTTGGCGATCGCCGCGGCGTTGACGATGCCGCGGGTCTTGTCGGTCATCGGCGTGTGGAGGGTGATGAAGTCGGCGCGCTTGAACAGCTCGTCGAGCTCGACCTTCTCGATGCCGAGCTGGGCGGCGCGCTCGGCCGACAGGAACGGATCGAAGGCGACGACGCGCATCTTCAGGCCGACGCCGCGGGAAGCGACGATCGAACCGATGTTGCCGCAGCCGATGACGCCGAGGGTCTTGCCGGTGATCTCGACGCCCATGAAGCGGTTCTTCTCCCACTTGCCGGCCTGCGTCGAGGTGTCGGCGGCGGGAAGCTCTCTTGCGACGGCGAACATCAGCGCGATGGCGTGCTCGGCGGTGGTGATCGAGTTGCCGAAGGGCGTGTTCATCACGATGATGCCCTTGCGGCTCGCCGCCGGAATGTCGACGTTGTCGACGCCGATGCCGGCGCGGCCGATCACCTTCAGATTGGTCGCCGCCTCGATGATCTTCTCGGTGACCTTGGTGGCCGAGCGGATGGCGAGGCCGTCATAGTCGCCGATGATCTCGAGCAGCTTGTCCTTGTCCTTGCCGAGCTGCGGCTGGAAGTCGACCTCGATGCCGCGGTCCTTGAAGATCTGGACGGCGGTTTCGGACAGGGCGTCGGAAACGAGAACGCGAGGTGCCATGGTGCGTGGTCCTTTTCGGTGCGGCGCATAACCTCAAGGCAGCGCCGGCTGAATAACGAGTGCGAAAGCTGAACCTGGTCGTCATCCCGGCCTTGAGCCGGGATCCATTCCTCGGCCTTCTCGGCGTGCAGTTCGGTCGAGGATGATCTCGGCCCGATCGGTTCATGTTCGGCGGTTTGGCATGGATCCCGGGTCAAGCCCGGGATGACGAAGCGTCGGGGTCGGGCGTGAGGCCGGGATGGCGAGGCTTCGAGGTTGAACGCCTAAAGTGAGCGCCCCGAGCCCCTCATCCTGAGGTGCGAGCGAAGCGAGCCTCGAAGGGCGAAGGGCGGGATCCGGCGCCTGTCGTCCCGCGCCCGTCGAGGCCACCTTCCGTGGCATCTCAGGATGAGGGACGAGCAGGAAGCCGGGCGCCCGTCAGGCCGCCTTCTTCAGCTCGCCCTTCTGTTGCGCATAGGCCCAGGCGAGCCAGGGCATCAGCGCTTCGAGGTCGGTGGCCTCGACGGTCGCGCCGCACCAGATGCGAAGCCCGGCCGGCGCGTCGCGATAGGCGCCGATGTCGAGGGCGACGCCTTCCTTCTCCAGAAGCGAGGCGACACCCTTGGCGAAGGCGTTCTGGGCGTCCTCGGACTGGGCGACGAGATCGGGATCGGTGAAGGTCAGGCACACCGAGGTGTTGGAGCGGATCTCCGGGCGCTTGGCGAGGAAGCCGATCCAGTCGTTCGCGGCGACGAAGTCCTCGAGGACCTTGAGATTGGCGTCCGCCCGCGCCTTCAGCGCCTCGAGCCCGCCGATCTCCTTGCCCCACTGGAGAGCGTCGAGATAGTCCTCGACGCAGAGCATCGAGGGCGTGTTGATCGTCTCGCCCTTGAAGATGCCCTCGATCAGCTTGCCGCCCTTGGTCATGCGGAAGATCTTCGGCAGCGGCCAGGCCGGGGAGTAGCTCTCCAGCCGTTCGACGGCGCGCGGCGAAAGGATCAGCATGCCGTGGGCAGCCTCGCCGCCCATCACCTTCTGCCAGGAGAAGGTGACGACGTCGAGCTTGTCCCAGGGAAGGTCCTGGGCGAAGGCCGCCGAGGTCGCGTCGCAGATGGTGAGACCGGCGCGGTCCGCCGGGATCGCGTCGCCGTTCGGCACCTTCACGCCGGAGGTCGTGCCGTTCCAGGTGAAGACGACGTCGCGGTCGAAGTCGATCTCGGCGAAATCGACGATCTCGCCATACGGGGCCTCGAACTTGCGGACGTCGGCGAGCTTCAGCTGCTTGACCGCGTCGGTCACCCAGCCCGAGCCGAAGGACTCCCACGCGACGACGTCGGTGCCGCGGGCCCCGAGCAGCGACCACATCGCCATCTCGACGGCGCCGGTGTCGGAGGCCGGAACGATGCCGATGCGATAGGTGGCGGGAACGCCGAGCAGCGCGCGGGTCTCGTCGATCGCCTGTTGGAGTTTGGATTTTCCGACCTTGGCGCGATGCGAGCGGCCGAGCGCTGCATCTTCGAGCGCCTGAAGCGACCACCCGGGTCGTTTCGCGCAAGGTCCGGACGAGAAGCGGGGATTGGCCGGACGCAGGTCCGGCTTGGAAATGTTCGCCATCTTGTAGCTACCCTTTCAGATAGGCGCCTCTCGTTGGGGAGAGGTGTCCCGCCGCGGCAGATAGCGGAAAGCCGGAGCGGCGGCAAGAGCCAAGAAATCGGGATGCGGCGACGGGTGCCGCCAGATGCCGTCGGCACGGCGGCCTCCGGCGGAGCCGCCAGCGGTCTCGTGAAAGGCGATTCCGCGCACGGATCGCACGCGTGCGAGAAGACGTCTGACGAGCGGGCCGTCGCCCGCCACATTCCGCCGAATTGCGACACGGGCGTCGCATTCCCGCCACCGGGCGATCACGTTTTTCCGCTTTTCCGGCAGAAGGTTGCGGGAAACTGAAAAAGGTTCCGCTTGCCCCGAAAAAATCTTCCTGCCGCCCGTTTCTCATCACGGTTTCGTCAAAGGCGTTGCCGAAAGAGCGCCGCATCGCAACGGGAAAAGAGCAAGAGCACTGATGAAGATCGTGAAGACCATCGCCCTGGGAGTTGCCCTCCTCGCCGCACCGGCCCTGACCAATGCGCCGGTCCTGTCGGCCGAGGCTTTCGCCGGCAGCGTCAAGGCGTCGGCTGGCAGCGCGTCCTACTACGGCAAGCGTTTCCACGGACGGCGCACGGCCAACGGCGAACGGTTCAACATGAACGCCATGACCGCGGCCCACAAGTCGCTGCCCTTCGGCACCAAGGTGCGCGTCACCAACCGGCGCAACGGCAAGTCCGTCGTCGTCAGGATCAACGATCGCGGGCCCTACGCCCATGGCCGGGTGATCGACCTGTCGCGTGCGGCCGCGTCGCGGATCGGCATGCTTTCCTCCGGCACCGCGCCGGTGAAGCTCGACATCCTCTGAGGGGAACGAGAAAGACGGGCAACTGCGAGGGGTGAGGCGGCACTGTCGTCTCCGTGGACGCTCGAAACGCGAGGGGGATGGGTGAGCTGCCGCTTTCCCACCCGATCGACCGCCCGGCGCGACGCCGGGGCGAAGGGCGACGCCAGGACGGCGCGCCGTCCCGGGCACGGTTCCGGAGACTTTTTGCCGGCAGCAAGGCGCGCCGGCCGCATCCTTCCGCTGACGCAGATCTTCAAGTCGACGCTTCCTTCCGATCCTCGCCCGAGCCGCGGCGACGCGGCGTTCGTCGCCCTCTGATCGGGACATGAAGCGGCCGGGTCACGGCATTCCGCCCATTCGGCCGTGCGGGATTTCGCCGTTTCTTCCACCGGTTTCGGCAACGGTTTTTTGCGGCGCGGGGAACCCGGCGCCCTCCAAAAGCCTTTAGGCAGCAAGTTGAACGGACCACCCCCGAGGTCCTCAAGGAGCAGCCAGTGCTTAGCAAGACCGGAACCCTTCTCGCCTGCCTTTCTATACTTGCCCTCGCGCCGTCGGTCGCGGCCGCAAAAGACGGCAATTCTCAGGAAAGCTTCCAGGTCTCGAGCCTTCGTCTGTCGAGCCTGCCGATTCCGACGTCCCGCGAAAAGGTTCTGGGCGAGTCTGCGCCTGCCAAGGCGGCGAAGATCCGCCGCACCGCCACCGGCATCCGCATGGTCGGGCCGGTGTTCTTTCCCGAGGACCGCCAGTAGGCCGCAGCAGACGGGCGAACCCGCATCGTCCTGACAGCGCGGGTCATCTCCCGCTTATCCCGACTTTCCCGGATCGCGGCGAACGCCGTTCTCCCCTTCCATCCCACCTCCCTTCCCGCGCGGCACCGATCTCCCTGATGTGATCGGTGCCGCTTGCGCATGTCCGTCCCTCGGCGCAATCTCGCCGGACTGGGTCTCCGGCCTAAGGAGCGTCGCCACCACCCAAGCCGCGGTCGAACGGCGGGGGCGAAGACGGTCGAGGACCTGTAGCGGGGACCGGCAACTCACTCTCGCCGGCCTCAACCGAGTGGGAGGAGACAATGAGCGAAACCCTGGACCGCCCGACCGGGGCGGCGGCGAATTCCGCGCGCGCCAAGGCGGAGAAATGGCTGTCGGACTTCGAGGCGGCACTCGCCGCAAACGACGCCGCAAAGGCGGCCTCGATGTTCGCCGCGACGAGCTTCTGGCGCGACCTGATCGCCTTCACCTGGAACATCAAGACGGTCGAAAACCCTGACGGCGTCGAGGCGATGCTCTCGGCCGTCCTTGCCGGCGTGAAGCCACGGAATTTCCGCCTTTCGGAAGAGCCGGGCGAGGACGGCGGCATCGTCACCGCCTTCTTCACCTTCGAGACCGGCGTCGCCCGCGGCGAGGGCGTCGTCCGCCTGAAGGACGGCAAGGCCTGGACCTTCCTCACCGCCATGACGGAGCTCAAGGGCTTCGAGGAGCCGATGAGCGAGCGCCGGCCGATGGGCGCCGAGCACGGCCAGGAACTTAACCGCAAGAGCTGGCTCGAAAAGCGCGAAGCGGAAGCAAAGAGCCTCGGCTACGAGACCCAGCCGCAGGTCGTCATCATCGGCGGCGGCCAGGGCGGCATCGCCCTCGGCGCACGGCTGCGCCAGCTCGGCGTCCCGACCATCATCGTCGAGAAGAACGAACGGCCGGGAGACAGCTGGCGCAGGCGCTACAAGTCGCTCTGCCTGCATGATCCCGTCTGGTACGACCACCTCCCCTATCTGTCGTTTCCCGCCAACTGGCCGGTGTTTTCGCCGAAGGACAAGATCGGCGACTGGCTGGAAATGTACACGCGGGTGATGGAGCTGAACTACTGGTCGAAGACCACCGCCAGGAGCGCCCGCTACGACGCAGACAAGGGTGAGTGGGAGGTCGTCGTCGACCGTGACGGCGAGGCGGTGACGCTGCGGCCGAAGGAGCTGGTCTTCGCCACCGGCATGTCGGCCAAGCCGAACGTCCCCGACTTTCCGGGCAAGGACCGGTTCAAGGGCGACCAGCACCATTCCTCGCAGCATCCCGGCCCCGACGCCTACAAGGGCAGGAAGGCGGTCGTCATCGGCTCGAACAACTCGGCCCACGACATCGCGGCGGCGCTCTACGAGGCGGGCGCCGACGTCACCATGGTGCAGCGCTCGACCACCCACATCGTGCGCTCCGAGCCGCTGATGGAGCACGGACTCGGCGATCTCTATTCGGAACGGGCGCTGAAGGCCGGCATCGACACCCACAAGGCGGACATGATCTTCGCCTCGATCCCCTACCGCATCCTCCACGAGTTTCAGATTCCGGTCTACGAGAAGATCCGCGAGGTCGACAAAGCCTTCTACGAAGCGCTCGAAAAGGCCGGCTTCCAGCTCGACTGGGGCGCCGACGGCTCCGGCCTGTTCATGAAATACCTCCGGCGCGGCTCGGGCTACTACATCGACGTCGGCGCCTCGCAGTTGATCATCGACGGCAAGATCAAGCTGAAGGCCGGCCAGGTCGAGGAGATCACCGAGACGGGGGTCAAGCTCGCCGACGGGACGGAGCTCCCGGCCGATCTCATCGTCTATGCCACGGGCTACGGCTCGATGAACGGCTGGGTCGCCGATCTCGTCGGCCAGGAGGCGGCGGACAAGGTCGGCAAGGTCTGGGGCCTCGGATCCGAGACGCCGAAGGATCCGGGCCCCTGGGAGGGAGAGCAGCGCAACATGTGGAAGCCGACCCAGATCGAGCATCTGTGGTTCCACGGCGGCAATCTGCACCAGTCGCGGCACTATTCGCTGTATCTCGCCTTGCAGCTCAAGGCGCGGATGGAGGGTATCCCGACGCCGGTCTTCGGCCTGCAGGAGACCCACCATCTCGGGCGCTGAAAGGCGCAGCGCCCGATCCGGCCGCGAAGGCCGATCGAGACCGGCGGCCGGCTGCACCGGCCGGCCGCCCGGTCATGCGCTCGCGCTCATACGGTCGCCGGCGAAAAGAATCACCGGCGCGTCTGCAACTTTTCCCGGACAGGGCCGTTACTACGCCAACTAAACTCTTCGTGAAAAGGAGTACCGACCATGATCGGTTGGGCCATTACTTTCCTCATCGTCGCGCTGATCGCGGCCGTGCTTGGCTTCGGCGGTATCGCCGGCACCGCGGTCGGCATCGCCAAGATCATCTTCTTCGTCGCGATCGTTCTGTTCGTCCTGTCGCTGATCTTCGGCCGTCGCCGGGCGATCTGACCTTCGGACGATACCGGAATCGATAAGGCCGCTCCGTCTCGCGACGGGGCGGCCTTTTTCGTCCACGGAGCCGGGCGTCTCGCATCGACCCCCTGCCGGCCGAAGGTCAGCGGAAGAGGTGAGCGCGCCAAATATCGTCGAAGATCCACCACGACGATCTTTCGGTCGTACGACGCTGACCCATTGGATTTGCAACGGTCGAGAGGGTGCCGGCGGGCCGGGAGGGCTCGACGGGCTGGATCACCCCTCCCGGGTCTGCTCCCCGTTCGCCCGCTCGAGATACTCCGACGAGCGCATCTCGAAGAGCCGCGAGGCCGTCCGGTCGAATTCGAACGCCTCGGTGCCGCTGCGGCCCTGATACAGCGCGTTGGCCGGCGCCTCGGCCGAGACCACCAGCCGCCGGCCGGCATCGTAGAAGGTGTCGACGAGGGTGATGAAGCGTTTCGCCTCGTTGCGCTCCGCCTCGCCCATCACCGGCACGTCCTCGACCACCAGCGTGTGGAATCGCCGTGCCAGCGCCAGATAGTCCTGGGCCCCGAGAGGCCGCTTCAACAGGTCCTCGAAGGCGAACCGCGCGGCGCCGTTGCCGGCCCGCGGAACCGGGATCGTCCGCCCCTTCACCGACAGCGACGCGGTGGTCTCCCTGCCGCCGCCGAGAAGCCGCTCCCAGGCCGCGTCGATGCGCTCGGCGGCGGACGGATCGCGGCTGTCCAGATAGACGTCCTCCTCGCCAAGAAACGCCAGACGATAGTCCTCGGCGCCGGCAAGTTCGAAGGTTTCCGCATGCTTCTTCAGAACCTCGACGAACGGCAGGAAGAGCTGCCGGTTGAGGCCGTCTGGATAGAGCGCGTCCGGCGCGACGTTGGAGGTCGCGACGAGGACGAGGCCGTTCGCGAACAGCGCCTTGAACAGCCGCGACAGGATCATCGCGTCGGCGATGTCGGTGACGGTGAATTCGTCGAAGCAGAGCAGCCGGGATTGCGCCGCGATCGCCGCCGCGACCGGCGGGATCGGGTCGTCGCCCCGCACCTCGCCGTTCTTGTGGGCGCGGCGATGTTCGCCGATCCGCTCGTGCACCTCGGCCATGAAGGCGTGGAAGTGCACGCGCCGCTTGGCGGCGACGGCGGTCTGGCGGAAGAACATGTCCATCAGCATGCTCTTGCCGCGGCCGACGTCGCCGTAGACATAAAGGCCCTTGACCGGATCGGCTTCGCGCTTCTTGCCGAAGAGCCAGCCGAGCGCGCTCTTCTTCGAGGCGCCGATCTCGGCCGAAAGCCGCCGGTCCAGCGCGTCGAGCCGGTCGGCGAGATGGCGCTGCAGCGGATCGGGCTCGATCTCGCGGGCGGCGATCAGCCGCTCCAGCGCAGAGCGCACCGGCCCCTGGCGCGGCTTCGGCTCGACGGTTGCGCTGGGGGCCATGGTTCCGTGCGTTTCCTTCGGCAGTTCGAAATCGTCACGCGCAGCCGCAGGGCGCCCGGGCGGCAGTCCTTGCCGACCGTAGCGGGCGGCCGAGCATGGTCGGCAGACCCCGGCCCGCCCGGATCGGGCCGTGCGGCCCCCCGCCGGCGGGCGGGCGCCGTCCGGCCTCAGCGATAGAGCGTGATCGCCTGCCCGCCGGTGGTGCGGCCTTCGTAGCGTGCCTTGCCGGCCGAAGAGAGGTTGGCGACGTTCGAGCCGCCGGAATCCTTCAGCAGGACCTGGCCGCCCGAGACGTCCCAGGCCGAGACGTCGGCGACCTTGCCGGGGCAGCCGCGCGAGGCGGCGCGATAGCCGCCGGACCATTTGGTGAGCGACAGGATGATCTGGCAGTTGCCGCCGTCGGTGGTCACCTTGTAGGCGCCGAGCACCGAATTGCGCGACAGCGCCGGCTGGCTGACGCTCGCCACCTGGGTGTTCTTCGGCTCGGTCGCCGGCTGGTCGCCGGTGGCGGTACCGGGCGTCGTCTCGAGATCGGTCGCCACCTGATCGGGGCTGGTCACGGTGTCGTTCGACGGCGGCGGCGGCGGAGGCGGCGGCGGCAGCTGGTTCGAGGCCACCTGGCCCGAAGGCACCGGCGTCAGCGGCGGCGGCGAATTGTCGGAATAGGGCGACATCGATCGCGAGCAGCCCGCCGCAGCGAGAAGCGCGAGCGATACGGCCGCGAACCTGACCGGATGTTTCATGAGCAAGATTCCCCCAGACGATCGGCGCGGCGTAGCTGCGCCAGCGCCGTTGCTTGACCTCCATAAAGCGGAGAGACCACAGGCTGCGCAAGACGTCGCTGGTTCAAAACGCGACAGATCGCCGCGCGCCGGGACAACAATCCACCAATACCGTCACCATTCGGTAACCCTGAGGGCGCGTCCCCCGAGACGACCTGCCCTGCCTGCCGTCCTAGTCGTCGACCGTCCTGGAGAAGTCGCCGCTCTCGGGGTCCATCGCCCAGAGCTCGCCGGACGAGATGTCGACCCAGGCTCCGTGCAGCGACAGCCGGCCGTCGGCCTCCAGCGCGGCGATGAAGGGGAAGCTGCGCAGATTGCGCAGGGAATAGCGGATGGCGATGCGCTCGAGCGCCGACTGGCGCTCGCGCCCGGTCATCAGTTCGTTGGCGCCGACGGCTTTGGCCGCGGGATCGAGAAGGCTCATCCACTTGCCGATGAAGTCGCCGGGCGACAGCGGCTCGGCCGAAGGCGACAGCGCGGCGTGGATGCCGCCGCAATTGCCGTGGCCGAGGATGACGATGTGCTCGACGCCGAGCGAATTGACCGCGAACTCCACCGCCGCCGAGGTCGAGTGGTACTCGCCGTCCGGCTCGTAGGGCGGCACCAGGTTGGCGACGTTGCGCAGCACGAAGATGTCGCCCGGCGCGCTGTCGAAGAGGGTCTCCGGCGCGGTGCGGGAATCGCAGCAGGCGATCACCATCGTCTTCGGATGCTGGCCCTTGTCGGCGAGTTCGCGAAAGAGCTGGCGCTCGCCCGGCAGTCGCTTCTCGATGAAGGACTTGTAGCCCGCGAGCAGATGGTCCGGAAGAAGGTCTGCCATGGTTTTCTCCAACGCCGTGCTGCATCGCACGCTGGATCGTTCTGCTTACACAGTCCGGCAGAAATGAAAAGGCCCGCCGGTGCCGCCGGACAAGGCGGCGCCGCGTTCCGTCCCAGCCCGGCTCATGCCGGCTGCTTCGGCATCGAGCGGCCGAGCCGGCGCAGCTGCACCATCGCCATCGGATGCTTCAGGCTGTCGAGGTCGGTCTCGATGGTCAGTTCGTCGGCGCCGCGCTTGGTGGTGCGGGCGAGGAGCTCGAAGACCGTCGCGGTCGCCGATTGCAGCGCCTTTTCCAGCGTCGCCCCGGCGAGCAGCCTGGCGAGGAACACTGCGGCGGTCAGGTCGCCGAGCCCCTTCGGCGCGTTCTCGATCAGCCGGTGCTCGGCGAGCAGCACGGCGCGGTCGTCGACGAGGAGGTTGCCGGTGCCGCCCCGCAGCATCGGAAAGGCCGAGGTGACGACGACGGTGCGCGGGCCGAGGGCGCTCGCCGCCTCGATCAGCTCGCGGTTGTCGGAAAGCTCGAGGCCGGTGAGGAATTCGAGCTCGAAGCGGTTCGGCGTCGCGATGTCGGCGAGCGGCAGGATCTCGGCCGAGATCGCCTCCAGCGTCTCGCGCGGCTGGTAGAGCCGGCCGCCGTCGCCGGTCGCCGGGTCGCAGACGATCAGCGCCCCCGGATTGCAGCGCTTCACCGCCCGGATCAGCCGCGCCACCGGCCCGACCTGGTCGCTGGCGCCGAAATAGCCGGTGAGGACGGCGCCGACTTCGCCGAGCCAGCGCGCCCCGCAGAGATCGTCGATCATCGCGGCGAAGGCCTCCGCCGGCGGCACGATCCGCGTCGACGGGCCGTGGCCGGGATGCCAGGACAGCGTCACCGTCGGCACCGACCAGACCGGAAAGCCGAGGGATTCCAGCGCAAAGCCGGCGGCCCGGTTGCCGACCGAGCCGCGCACCACGTGGCTCGCGATCGAGATGACAGCCGGGCGCTCGCCCGCCTTGTCCTGGTCGTTGGTCATCGCGCCTCAGCCTTTCAGCAACTGGCTTGCCAGGAGCAGTGCGAACACGAGGAAGCCGACGATGCCGGCGAGCCGGCCGATGCGCGTGCCGAGCACCTCGATCCGGTCGGCCGGGTCGACGTCGCGGGCGAGGAAATGGTCGCCCGCCCGCGTCAGGATCGCGAGGCTGTGGGCGCCGATCTGCGGATCGGTCTCCTGGCGCACGCGCTCGAGGATCGCGTTCGCCTCGCGCTGGCGCTCGTCGTCGTCGTGAAGGTTGCCGCTCATGTGCTCCCATCTTCACGAATTGGCCGGCAAGGGCAACAGCGAATGGCCTTTCGGCCCGTCCCCTGCCGAAGAAGTCGGTTCGCCGGCCGCGCGCGGGCGGCCGACGGAAGGCGGCGCCGCTAGCCCGCCATCGCCGCCTTCACCGCCGGATAGAGCGCCCTGTAGCGCGCGTGCGCGTCGCGGAAGGCACCGATCTTCTCGGCCACAGGCTCGAAGGTTCTCGCCATCGGCGGCATGGAGACGACGCTCGCCGGATCGGCGCCGGTCGCCGCCGTGATGCCGAGCCGCGCGGCGCCGAAGGCCGCGCCGAAATCGCCCGCCGCCGGCAGCGCGATCTCGGTTTCGAGCACCGTCGCCATCAGCTCCAGCCAGTAGGCCGAGCGCGAGCCGGCGCCGACGGCGATCAGCCGTTCCGGTTTCGGCGTGTCCCCGGCCGCGTCCAGGCAGTCGCGCATCGAATAGGCGACGCCTTCGAGGACGGCCCGGGTGACGGCCTCGCGCGAGGTGTCGCTTTCGAGCCCGGCGAGGACGCCGCGGATGTCGGCGTCGTTGTGCGGCGTCCGCTCGCCGGAAAGATAGGGCAGGAACATCAGCCGGCCGGGCGCCTCGATCGTCTCGCCGAGCGCTCCGGTCAGCGCCGCGGGCTCCTCCTTCAAGAATTTCGACAGCCACTCCATGCAGCCGGCCGCCGAGAGCGTCACGCCCATCTGGTGCCAGAGGCCCGGGATCGCGTGGCAGAAGGTGTGGAGCGCCGTCTCCGGCACCGGACGGTAGCCGGCCGTCGCGGTGAAGAGGACGCCGGAGGTGCCGAGCGAGAGAAAGCCGGTGCCGGGCGCGGCGACGCCGACCCCGCAGGCCGAGGCGGCATTGTCGCCGCCGCCGCCGGCGACGACCACCCCGGGCTTCAGGCCGAACCGTTCGGCGATGACGTTGCGCACCGCCCCGGAAGCCTCGGTGCCCTCGACGAGCCCCGGCATGGCGGCGCGCGACAGGCCCGTCCGCTCCAGCATCCGGCCCGACCAGTCGCGCCTGCCGGTGTCGAGCCAGGCGGTGCCGGCCGCATCGGACATGTCCGACACCGCTTCGCCGGTCAGCCAGAGCCGCAGATAGTCCTTCGGCAGGAGGACGAGCCTCGTTCGTTCGAAGAGCGCCGGCTCGTGCGCCTGCATCCACAGGAGCTTCGGCGCGGTGAAACCGGGAAAGACGATGTTGCCGGTGATCGCCCGCGCTTCCGCGTCGTCGAGCGCCTTCGCCTCGGCATGGCTGCGGGTGTCGTTCCAGAGGATGCAGGGTCGGAGCACCTTGCCGTCCTCGCCGAGGACGGTCGCCCCGTGCATGTGGCCGGAGAGACCGATGCCGGCGATCGCGGAGAACGCCTCGCCGTGCTTGGCGCGAAGCTCGGCGAGCGCCGCCTCGCAGGCGACGATCCAGCTTTCCGGGTTCTGCTCCGACCAGCCGAAATGCGGCCGCTCGACGGTGAGCGGCACCGAGGCCGAGCCGATCACCGCCTGGTCTTCGCCGATCAACAGCGCCTTGAGCGAAGACGTGCCGAGGTCGAGGCCGAGATAGCTGGTCATGGCCGAGTGCCTTCCGTTCAGCGTGAATTTGGCGGCCTCACGCCGCCGTCAGCAGATCTGCAAGCGATGTCTCGAAAGGTCGTCATCCCGGCCGTGAGCCGGGATCCATTCCAAATCTTCGCCACCTGTTGGACGCGTCGACGCGACGTCGTGGACTTGTCTCGAGCGGACAGGATATTCTAACACCGAGGAATGGATCCCGGGTCAAGCCCGGGATGACGAGCCCGTCGACTTCGAAGCGCCGCCCTTCCGGCGGCGGCCGCCCTCAGACGTAGCGGTTGACGATGCCTTCCAGCATCTCCTGCTTGCCGGACTTCGGCTGCGGGTTCAGCGACAGCGCATTTTCGGCGATCTGTTCGAGGGTCATTTCCCCTGCCAGCATCGCTTTGCTCTCGGCCTTGTCCCAGCCGGCATAGCGCGCCTCGATCGGCCCGGTCAGCGCCTTGTCTTCGAGCATCGCCTCGGCGGCGAGCAGACCCCGCGCACAGGCGTCCATCGAGGCGACATGGGCGATCAGCAGATCGTCCGGATCGATCGACTGGCGGCGGATCTTGGCGTCGAAGTTCAGGCCGCCGGTCGAGAAGCCGCCGTTCTTCAGCATCTCGTGGAAGACCAGCGCCATCTCCTTCACGTCCATGGCGAACTGGTCGGTATCCCAGCCGAGCAGGTCGTCGCCGCGATTGACGTCGAGCGAGCCGAAGATGCCGGTGGCGAAGGCGAGCTTCACCTCGTGCTCGAAGGAATGGCCGGCGAGGATCGCGTGGTTCTGCTCGATGTTGAGCTTCACGTCGGCGAGGAGGTCGTATCTCTGCAGGAAGGCGTAGACCGTCGCGACGTCGAAGTCGTACTGGTGCTTGGTCGGCTCCTTCGGCTTCGGCTCGATCAGGATCGGGCCGGAAAAGCCGATCTTGTGCTTGTAGTCGACGAGCATCGCCATGAACCGGCCGAGCTGGTCGAGCTCGCGCTTCATGTCGGTGTTGAGCAGCGTCTCGTAGCCCTCGCGCCCGCCCCAGCAGACGTAGTTCGCCCCGCCGAGCCGGTGCGTCGCGTCGATCGCCGCCTTCACCTGGCCGACCGCATAGGCAAAGACGTCCGGATCCGGATTGGTCGCGGCGCCCGCCATGTAGCGGCGGTTGGAGAAGAGGTTGGCGGTGCCCCAGAGGAGGCGCACTTTGGCGCTCTCCATCTTCCGTTCGAAGATGTCGGTGATGGCCTTCAGATTGTCGATCGACTGCTGCAGCGTCTCGCCCTCCGGCGCGACGTCGACGTCGTGGAAGGCGAAAAACGGCACGTCCAGCAGCCGGAACATCTCGAAGGCCACCTCGGCCTTCCGTCTGGCGAGTTCCAGCGGGTCGGCGCCATGCATCCAGGGCCGGTTGAAGGTCTCGCCGCCGAACGGGTCGCCGCCCGGCCAGGTGAAGGAGTGCCAGTAGGCGACGGAGAACCGCAGCTGGTCCTCCATGCGCCTGCCCATCACCGCGCGGTCCTTGTCGTAGAAGCGGAAGGCGAGCGGATCGCGGCTGTCCGGGCCTTCGAATGCGACGGGGGTGGTGCGGTCGAAAAAGCTCGAGGACGACATCGGCTGGTCTCCCTTGCGCCTGCGGCGATGTATACGCTGTCGCCGTCACGCCTAGGCGAGCCGATCGTCGAACGCAAGCGGGAAGCAGGCCGGCCGTGCCGGCCCATGCGCGGCCCGGGGGCCCGGCTCAGCCGGCCGCGGCGTCTGCGATGCCGAGGCTTTCGGCGAGCGGGCCGAGATGCGCCGCGTAGCGACGCCATTCGTCCGAGCTGCCGCGATACATCGGCCGCTGCACCTGCGTCCGGCTCGCCGTCTCGACGCGGCGGCGCAGCGTGTGGAAGTCGAGGCAGGCGGGCTCGAAGTCGAGACCGCACCAGGAAAGCAGCGCCCGCGTCTCGCGCTCCTGATCCTCGGTCAGCCGCTCGTAGACGAGTTCGTGGATCGCCCCCGGCATCCGCGCCTTGAAGAAGGCCATCTGCGCGTCGTGGAGAAGGTGGTAGCGGCCGAGATCGGCAAGGTCGTAGACGTATCCGTTGGCCTCCTCGGCAAAGTGCTGGCGGAAGTTCGACCAGCAGGTCGCCATCGGATCGCGGCTCAGATGGATCACCGTCGCTTCGGGGAAGATCAGCGGCAGGAAGCCGGCGAAGACGAAGTTCGCCGGCATCTTGTCGGTGACCACCGGCTCGTCGCCGCCGATCTCGTCGAGGGCGCGGCCATAGGCTTCGCGGATCTTCCCGAGTGCCTCCAGCGCCGCCGCCTCGTCCTGGCCGACCAGGCGGTCGAAGAGCGGCTGCACGGCGTTGCGCAACGCCCGCATCTCGCCGCCGCCGCGGACCATGGAGTGGCTGGCGAGGATCTGCTCGGTCACCGTCGTCCCCGACCGCGGCATGCCGAGAATGAAGATCGGCCGGCGCCGCAGCGCGGTGGCCGGGCGGTGGCCGGCGAAGCGCTCGACGAAACCTGCCGCAAAGCCGTCGCGGACCTTTGCGAACATCGCGGCCTGGGCGTCGACGGCGTAGGGCAGCTGCCGGCGCTTCAGCTGGTTCGCCGCAGCGAAGTGGGAGAAGGCGCGGTCGGTGTCGCCGGCCTCGTCATGGGCCTTGCCGAGGGCGAAGTGGAGATGGACGCGCCCTTCCTCGGAAAGCCCGCCGCGTTCGAGGATCGCCTCCATCTCGGCGATGTGCGGGTCGCCGGCGCCGTAGCGGCGGATCCGGCTCAGCGTCGCGTGGCTCTCCGCATGGTGCGGCGCGCGTTCGAGAATTGCGGCAAGCGTCGTGCGCGCCGCCTCGGTCTCGCCGAAGGCGATCTCGGCGAGCGCCCGATCGTGCTTCAAGGCGAGGTCGGCCGGCGCGAGCGCGATGGCCGCGTCGAAGCCCGCCATCGCCTCGGCCTGGCGCGACAGCGCGGCGAGCGACACCGCCCGGACGCCGGTGGTGCGGTAGTCGGCCGGATCGAGACGCAGCGCCGCGTCGAAGGCCGCGACCGCCTCGCCGTGACGGCCGAGCTTGGCGAGGACCGCGCCGAGATTGCGCTGCACCGAAACGTCGTTCGGCGTGAGGAGGGCGGCGAGCCGGAATGCGCCGGCGGCCCTGTCGTGGCGTTCGAGCTGCTGGTAGGCGCCGCCGAGAAGCTTCGGCAGGATGGGAAAGCGCGGGAAATGCGGCGCGAGCCGGCTCGCGCCGGCGACGACCTCTTCGAACAGACCCTCGCCGTAGAGCGCCTTCAGCCGCTCGATCTCGGCCTCGACGGGCAGCGCCGCCGCCGGCGCCCGGCGGCTGATCGTCGCAAATTCCGCCTGCAGCCGCTTGTCGTCGGGAAACCGCCGGATCTCGGCGGAGGCCAGCGTCAGCGCCTCGCCGATCCGGCCCTTCGCCGCAAGCGTGCGGACCTTCCTCACGGCACGGTCGGCGGACAGGCGTGACTGCGGCATGGCGTGGCGGGCTCCGGTGACAAGCGATCGCCGCCTTCCTAGCCCGCCAGAAGATCGCGAAGCTTGCGCTTCAGAAAAGCCGCCCAAGCCCCCCAAGCCGCCTAAGCCACCTTGCGCCGCCGCTGCCGGTGCTCAGCGCCGCCCGAAGAGCTTCTCGATGTCGGCGAGACCGAGCTCGATGAAGGTCGGCCGACCGTGATTGCACTGGCTCGCCGAAGGGGTCTTCTCCATCTGGCGCAGCAGCGCGTTCATCTCGTCGAGCTTGAGGATGCGCCCCGACCGCACCGAACCGTGGCAGGCGACGGTGGCGGCGACGTGGTCGATCCGGCTCCTCACCGAGTCGCGCGTGCCGAATTCGGCGAGTTCGTCGGCAAGGTCGCGCACGAGGCGCGGAACGTCGACCTGGCCGAGCAGCGCCGGCGTTTCCCGGACGGCGACGGCGGCCGGGCCGAAGCGCTCGACCGCAAGGCCGAGCTGCGCCAGTTCCCCGGCATGCTCGCAGAGCCGTTCGGCGTCGTCCTCGGTCAGGTCGACGATCTCGGGGATCAGCAGCATCTGCGACGGCAGGCGGCGCCCGTGGATCGCCGTCTTCAGCGTTTCGTAGACCAGCCGCTCGTGGGCGGCGTGCTGGTCGACGATGACGAGGCCGGTCTCGGTCTCGGCGACGATGTAGTTGCCGTGGAGCTGCGCCCGCGCCGCGCCGAGCGGAAATTCGCCGCCCGGAGCCTCCGCCGCTTCGCCCGGCTCGACGCTCTGTAGCGGCTGCGGCGCGGGCGACGGGCGGTCGAGGAGCGCGGCGTCCGGCGCCAGCGGGCGGAACGGCGAGGCGCCGGGATCGTAGGGCGCCTGATGCGGCGCGGCGAAGCCGCGGCCCGGGACTGACCCTGGCCCTGGCCCTGGCCCTGGCCCCGCAGCGGCGGCGTAACCGCCCGGCGCGAAGCCGTCGAAGCGCCGGGGCGCCGGGGTGACGGAGCCCGCCCCTGCCCGCATGCGGGCGAGGACGCCGGCAGCCCCCTCGCTCGACGAGCGCAGGCCGGATTCGGCAAAGGCCTGGCGCAACGCCCCGACGAGGAGGCCGCGGATCAGCCCGGGATCGCGGAAGCGCACGTCCGCCTTGGCCGGATGGACGTTGACGTCGACGAGCGCCGGATCGAGGGTGAGGAACAGGACCGCGACCGGATGCCGGTCCTTCGCCATCACGTCGGCATAGCCGCCCCGCAGCGCCGAGACGAGCATCTTGTCGCGCACCGGGCGGCCGTTGACGAACAGGAACTGCTGCAGCGAATTGCCGCGCGAAAAGGTCGGCAGGCCGGCGAGCCCGGTCAGCCGCACCGCCTCGCGCTCGGCGTCGATGGTGACGGCGTTCTCGCCGAAGCCCTCGCCGAGCACCTGGGCGATTCGCTCGCCCATGTCGCGGGCGGCCTCGAACACCGTCGGCGACCGGTCCGGGCCGGTGATCTCGAAGCGGATCTCCGGCTCGGCGAGGGCGAGGCGGCGCACCACGTCGGTGATCGCGGTGGCTTCCGCACGGTCGCTCTTCAAAAACTTCAGCCGCGCCGGCACCTTCTGGAAGAGGTCGCGCACCTCGACGACGGTCCCGCGGGACAGGGCCGTCGGCCGCGGCCCCTCGCAGTGGCCGTGATCGAGGAGGATCTCGAAGGCGGAGGAAGCGCCCGCGGTGCGCGAGCGCAGCGACAGCCGGGCCACCGAGCCGATCGAGGGGAGCGCCTCGCCGCGAAAGCCCAGCGAGGCGATCTGTTCCAGCCCGCCGGCGAGCTTCGACGTGCAGTGGCGGCGCACGGCGAGCCGAAGCTCGGTCTCGGGAATGCCGCACCCGTCGTCGCTCACCCGCAGCAGCGTCTTGCCGCCGCCGGCGGTGGCGATCTCGATGCGGCTCGCGCCGGCGTCGATGGCGTTCTCGAGCAGTTCCTTGACGACGCTCGCCGGCCGCTCGACCACTTCGCCGGCGGCGATCTGGTCGATCAGATGCTCGTCGAGCTGGACGATCGGCACGGGGCCTCCTCTCTTTGGCGGCGCTTTCCTTCCGCCGCCTTTCTAGTCCGGCCCGGCGCCGTCATCAAACGGCGCGGGGCCGCGTGCCGGGTTCTCTGACGCGTTTTCCACCAGCGACTGCGCCGGGGTGAAGCCCCTCCGGTGCCGGCGTCGCAGAGGCGTCTTGCCGACAGGCATTGCATCGCGCAATAATGCAACCATAAGAGATGGTGAAGGGTTCGGGGCCGGGATCGGCATGGCGAGGCGAGCAAAATACCGACCGGCATGCCGTTTCGCCGCCCCCGCCTGCCTCGCGCTGGCGATTCTCGTCGCCGTACCGCAGGCGGCGCGGGCCGGCGCCTGGACCCTGCCCGCCGGGCGGGGCGAGGTGATTGCCACGGGCATCTGGTCGCGGGCGGACGCGGCCTTCGCGGCTGGTGCCGGCAGCCTCCCGTCGGACTTCGGCAAGGGCGCGGCGAGCCTCTTCGTGCAGCATGGCTGGACCGACCGGCTGACGGTATTTTCGAAGATCGAGGTCGCCCGCGAATCCGACGGCGTTTCCGGCTACGAACGCTCCGGCGTCTCGGAACTTCTGGGCGGGGCGCGGCTGCGGCTGTTCAAACACGGCGGCTTCGTCGCCGCGGCGGAACTCGCCGGCGGCTTTGCCCCCGGCGACGGTCCGCTGCTTGCGGCGGCACGGACGACGCTCGAACCGCGGGTCGCCGCCGGCTACGGCTTCGAGCTCGCCGGCCTTCCGGGTTTCGTCGACGCGGAGGCGGCCTATCGGCTTCGCACCGGCGGCGACGCGTCCGACGAACTCCGCCTCGACGTGACGGCGGGCCTTCGCGCCTGGCGCCGCTGGCTGTTCCTCGCCCGCAGCAATTCGACCCTTGCGGTTTCCGGAACCGGCGCGGCCGCCCCCTATGCCTATCACAAGCTCCAGGGCTCCGTGGTCTTCGACGTCGCCGATCGGTGGTCCATCGAGGCGGGGCTGTTTACGACCATCGCCGGCAGCAACGCCCCGAAGGAGCGCGGCCTCGTCACGGCGCTCTGGTATCGTTACTGAGCCGCGCCGGCGTTTGCCTTTCCGGGCCGAAGGCGGTAGTGCGGCATCTTCGCCGCAGGCCCCGGGGTGCCCGGGGCGGCCCCCACGAGAATGCACGACCGTTCGAGGGACGCATGAACCGTTTCGAGAATTCCGGCGAGGCGAAGCTGCGCTACGGAACGCCGGATTTCCAGGTGATCCGGGCGGGGTCCTACGTGCGCTGCGCCGTGACCGGCGAGCCGATCCCGCTCGATCTCCTGCGCTACTGGAGCGTCGAGCGGCAGGAGGCCTATGTCGACGCGGCGGCCTCGTTCAAGCGCGATCTGGAAAGCCGCGGCAGGACCGGCGGCTGAGCTGAGGCCGGCGGCAACCGGAGACGGGTCCGCCGACAGCAGCCCTTCGGCCGCCGCGGCATGGCGCTACCGTGTGGCCCAGCGACGGCGCTCGTAGGCGGCAAGCGTCTCCTTGACGATCCGCGCCGCATCGTGGCGTCCGGCAAATTCCAGCGCGACGTCGATCACCGCGCAGTCCCGATGAAAGGCGCGCGCCGCCGGGCTTCCGGTCGCGAGCCGCACCGCGTCCTTGCGCGTCGTCGCGAGGATAAGGCCGGCCTCGGCGGCGGTGCGCACGAGATCGTCGAGTTCGGCGTCGCTGAAGCCGTGATGGTCGGGAAAGTCGCGGGTCGTCGCGATCTCGGCGCCGAGTTCCTCCAGCGAGGCGTAGAATTTTGCCGGATCGGCGATGCCGGCGAAGGCGAGGACCTTCTCGCCGATCAGGATATGCCGGGACTTCGGGGCGAGCCGCGCCGCAAACACCGCGCGGCCGGCGCGGGCCATCGCCCGCACGGGCCCCTCGCTGCCTTCGCCCGTGCCGATGACGACGAGGGCGTCGGCCCGGCGGACCTGGTCGAGCAGCGGCGCGCGCAGCGGCCCCGCCGGCACGACGTGGCCGTTGCCGAGGCCGCGCCGCGCATCGAGCGCGATGACCGCATAGTCGATCAAGAGCCGCTGGCTCTGGAAGCCGTCGTCCATGATGACGAAGTCGACGGCGCGCTCGCGCTCGAGCAGCCGCAGCGCCGCGGCGCGGTCGGCCGCCACCGCCGTCGGCGCCGCGGCGACGAGCAGCAGCGGCTCGTCGCCGACATCGGCGACGGTGTGGCGGGCCGGATCGACGATCAGCGCCTGGCGCGCGCTGCGGCCGTAGCCGCGCGACACGAAGCCCGGCCGGCGTCCGGCTTCGCGCGCGGCCGCCGCGAGCGCCAGCGCCGTCGGCGTCTTGCCGCCGCCGCCGGCGGTGAAATTGCCGACGCACAGCACCGGCAGGTCGAAGGCGGCGCGCCGGCCGTTTTCGAGATTGCGCCGCGCCAGCGCCCCGACGAGCGCCGCCGCCGGCAGGAGCAGCCGGGCGGAGAGCGACGCCGGCCGCCACCAGAAATCCGGCGCGCGCCGCCCGCTCAACGGCCCTGCGCGACGCGGCCGCGTCGCTCCAGGCTGATCGAGAGCCGCAGCGGGTGCAGGAAGGGGTCGAGCGCCAGAAGCGTCCGGTCGAGGGCGCCGCGCATCTCCGCGACCGAGCGCATCGCCGCCCCCGCCATGGCGAGACGCTGGACGGGATCGAGCAGCAGGCCGTCGACCTGCGCGGCCAGCATGTCGACGTCCTTGACGATCCGCGCCCCGCCGTTCTTCAACAGCCGCTGATAGGTATCGCGGAAGTTCTGGACGTAACGGCCCGAGAGAATGCCGGTCGCCAGCATCGCCGCCTCGATCGGGTTCTGGCCGCCCTGGCCGGTGATCGACTTGCCGACGAAGGCGATCTCGCTCAGCCTGAGATAGACGCCGAGTTCGCCGATCGTGTCGCCGAGATAGACGTCGGTGGCGGCGTCCGGCAGTTCGCCGAGGCTGCGCCGCTTCACCGAAAGGCCCCTGTCGGCGAGCGCCTTGGCGATCGCCGCGCCGCGCTCGACATGCCGTGGCACGATGATGGTGAGGAGTCCCTCGTGGCGCCATTTCAGCCGCTCGTGCACCTCGGCGACGATCGCCTCCTCGCCGGGATGGGTCGAAATCGCCGCAAAACGCGGCCGGGCGCCGATCGCGCCGGTGAGCGCATCGAGCAGTTCGGCATCGGCGGGCAGCGGCTCGGCGTCGGCCTTGAGATTGCCGGCGTTCGTCACCGCCCGCGCCCCGAGCAGGCGGAAGCGCTCGGCGTCGATGTCGGACTGGGCGACGACATGGGCGAAGCTCTCGAACAGCGCCTCCGCCAGCCGCGGCCGGGTCTTCCAGCGCTGGAACGAGCGGTCCGACAGGCGGGCGTTGACGAGGATCTGCGGAATCCGCCGGGCGGTGAGTTCGTGGATCGTCAGCGGCCAGATCTCGCTCTCGGCGACGATCGCGAGGTCCGGCTGCCAGTGGCGGAGAAACCGCCGCACGGCCGGCCTGACGTCGAGCGGGACGTATTGGTGGATGACGCAGTCGGCGAGCCGCTCCTCGACGAGCTGCGCCGAGGTGGTGGTGCCGGTGGTCATGACGATCGAGAGGCCGTCGGCGGCGATGCGCCGGACGAGCGGTGCGACCGCCGCGCTCTCGCCGACGCTGGCGGCGTGGATCCAGACGAGCGGCCCGGCGTCGGGGCGCCTGCGCCCGGCGATGCCGTAGCGCTCCTTCAGCCGCCGCCGGTCCTCCTTGCCGCGGGCCATGCGCCAGCCGACATAGGGTTTCAGGAACGGATAGGCGAAGACGCCGACGGCCCGATAGGCGGCGAAGGCGGCGCGGGTCATCGGGTCGCTCACCGCAGCGTCCCGACCAGCCGCTCGGCGGCGAGGTTCGCCGCCTCGATCGCCCGCGTGATCTCGCGGCGCTTTTCCTCCATCACCGCCTCGTCGGCATCGGCGGGCACGCTGATCGGCTCGCCGGCGATCACCGCCAGCCGGCCGAAGGGCAGCGGGATGCGCGTCCGGTCCCAGGAGCCCGCGACGACGTGATGGCGGCTGGTGACGGCGGCGGCCGGGACGATCGGCCGGCCGGAGATCTTCGCCAGGGTGACGATGCCGAGGCCCGCCTCGCGCGGCGTACCCTTCGGGATGTCGGCGATCATGAAGATGCCGCTGCCGCCCTGCAGCAGCCGGCGCATCGCCACCAGCGCCCGCGCCCCGCCCTTTTCGCGGAAGCGCCTCGCCTTGCCGGGGCGCCCGCCCGAACCGCGCAGGGTCGAGATGCCGAAGGCCTCGACGACCCGGGCGTTGATCTCGGCGTCGGCGCTGCGCGACAGGAGCGCCGCATAAGGCAGGTCGCGCGGCCGGTAGAACGGCGCGAGCAGATGCTGCCCGTGCCACATGGCGACGATCGCCGGATGGTGGCTGTGCAGCAGGCCGGAGACGTCGGACGATCCGGGGGCGAGCCGCTGGCTGGCATGGACGAAGCGCAGGGCGCCGAGGACGGCCGTGCCGATCGCGCCGACCGCCGCCTGCGAGCGCATCAGCCGGCGGAAGACGCCGCGCCGCTTGCGCCGGCGGCCCGAGGGCTCGCGCCTGACGCTGCCTTCCATGTCTGATTGCCGGGCCGGGTCCGCCTCGAGGTACTCGTCATCCGACACGGTCTGCGACACGTCGACCCTTCCGTCTTGGTTGCACGTCACTTCTGCGGGTCGAGCAGCCTGTGCATGTGAACGATGAAGTAGCGCATCGCGGCATTGTCGACCGTCTGCTGCGCCTTGCCGCGCCATGCAGCGAGGGCCGAGGCGTAGTCGGGGAAAATTCCGACGATATCAAGGCTTTCGAGGTCCTTGAACTCGACGGTTGCAAGATTGTCGAGTTCGCCGCCGAAGACGAGGTGAAGCAGTTGCTTGGGCTTTTTTTCTTCCTGCATGGCAAGGGTCCTGATCGATCGGAAGGTGGAGGAACGGGCATCTCAGGCGGCGATGCCCCGGGCGATATCGCGCAAACGCGGCGCCAAGCCAAGGGGGCCGGCGACCATGACGCCGTGGGAGGTCGCCGCGTCGCCGTAGCGCCATCGCCCGCCCTCGGCGTCGGCGAAGAAGCCGCCGGCGCGTTCGAGGATGAGGTCGGCCGCGGCGACGTCCCAGTCGTTGGCGCGGGGACGCACCAGCGTGCCGTCGAGGCGGCCGCTGGCGACGAGGGCGAGGCGGTAGGCGAGAGACGGCACGACGGGCAGCGCCTCCACGGCCTCGCCCTCCCGGGCGCGCAGCCGCTTGCGCATCGAATCGGGCACCGACAGGCGCATCTGCCGGCCCGCGGGCGCCTCGCTGACGCGGCATGGCGCGCCGTTGATGAGCGCCGGCCCGTCCGCCGTCGCCTCGAAGGTCTCGCCGCGCACCGGAACGTGCAGGACGCCTGCCACCGGAACGCCCGCCTCGAGCACCGCGATCGAGACGCACCAGACGTCCTCGCCGCGCAGGAACGCCCGCGTCCCGTCGATCGGATCGACCACGAACACCCGGTGGCGCTCCGTACCGGCGCGGTCGCCGTCCTGCATCTCCTCGGAGACCCAGCCATAGCCGGGCCGCGCCGTGGACAGCGCCTCCTCGAGCGCGCGGTCGACGGCATAGTCGGCCTCGCTCACCGGCGAGGTGCCGTTCTTGTACCAGACCTGCGGATCGCGCTGGAAATAGGTCATGGCGATCGCGCCGCCGCGGCACGCCGCTTCCTTCAGGAGGGCGAGATCGTCGGCGAGGCTGGTGGAGAAGCCGTCCAAGCTCAGTTCCCCGCGACGGTCATGCGTTCGACGCGCAGCGTCGGCGCGACGAGCGAAAAGCGCGTGTCGAGGTCGTCGGCGAGCGTCAGCGCCAGCAGCATCTCCCTGAGGTTGCCGGCGATGGTGAATTCCGACACCGGCCGCGTCAGCACGCCGTCCTCGATCAAAAAGCCGGTCGCGCCGCGGCTGTAGTCGCCGGTGACGAGATTGACGCCCTGCCCGATCAGCTCGTGCACGTAGATGCCGCTCTTCGTTTCGGCGATCAGCTCCTCAGGCGAAACTTCGCCCGGCGTCACCGAAACGTTGCTCGAGGACGGCGAGACCCCGCCGGAGGAGCGGGCGGCGCGCCCGTTGGTCTCGAGCCCGAGTTCGCCGGCGGTCGCCGTGTCGAGCAGCCACGCCTTCAGGATGCCGTTCTCGACCAGCGTCAGCGTCTCGCCGCGCACCCCCTCGCCGTCGAACGGCCGCGATCCCGGCCGGCGGGCGAGCAGCGGCTCGTCGACGATCGAGACGGAGGCCGGCAGGATCTCCCGGTCCATCCGGTCCATCAGGAAGCTCGTCTTGCGGGCGATCGCCGCGCCGTTGATCGCCCCGATGACGCTGCCGATCAGGCCGCGGGCGACGCGGGGGTCGAAGACGATCGGGTAGCTGCCCGTCGCCACCTTGCCGGGCGAAAGCCGGCGCACCGTCCGCTCGCCGGCGCGCCGGCCGATCGCCTCGGGCGATTCGAGGTCGGCGTAATGGATGCGCGAATCGAAGTCGTAGTCGCGCTCCATGCCGGTGCCCTCGCCGGCGATGACGCTGACCGAGCGCGAGAAGCCCGATCGCATCCGTTCGCCGACGAAGCCCTCGGAGGTGACGAGGACGAGACCGCTCGCCCCGGCCGAGACCGAAGCGCCGCCGGAGTTCGTCACGCCGGCGACCGACCGCGCGGCGTCCTCGAGGGCGAGCGCCGCCTCGACCATGGCCTCGCTGGACGGGCTGGTGGCGTCGTAGAGGTCGAGGTCGAGATCGCCGGAAGGCGCCAGCCGGTCCTTCGGCGCGAGCGAGGCGTAACGGTCCTCCGGCGAGACCCTGGCCATGGCGACGGCCCGCTCGGCCAATCGGTCGATGTCGGCGTGGACGTCGGCCGAGACGGTGGCGACGCGCCGGCCGACGAAGACCCGCAACGCCAGATCCTCGCTCTCGGCGCTCTCGGTGTCCTCGACCCTGCCGAGTCTGACCTCGACCGAACGGCCCTGCGAGCGGACGACCGCCGCATCGGCGGCGTCGGCGCCGGCCTTTCTCGCCGCCGCGATCAGCCGTTCCGCGGTCCCGGTCAGCCGCTTCGTATCCTCGTCCATCGCTTCGCCTACTGATCTTCGCTTCGAGACTATTTATTGTGCGGCGCATGCATCGCAAGCCGCCCCGCCGTCGCCGCCGGCCGCCGCGACGGGCGGCGTCGACAATTCCAACGCCGTCGACAGGCGAGAGATAGGAACGAGTGCCCGGCTGTGGAACACGGATCAAGCGCCATCTTTCTCGAAGTGCTGCTGCTGCTGGGCGTCGGCGTCGCGGCCGGCGCGCTGTTCAAGCGGATCGGCCTCGGGACCGTGCTCGGCTATCTCGCCGCCGGAACCCTGATGGGGCCGGTGCTGCGGGTGATCGGAGAGGGCGAGCAGATCCTCTCCGTCGGCGAGCTCGGCGTGGTCTTCCTCCTGTTCATCATCGGCCTGGAACTGAAGCCCGACCGGCTGTGGGCGCTGCGCCGGCAGATCTTCGGCCTCGGTCTCGCCCAGGTGGCGGTCTCCGGCGCGGTGCTGGCGGCCGCCGGCTGGCTGTTCGGTCTCGGCATTCCGGCGGCGATCGTCGTCGGCTTCGGCCTCGCCCTCTCCTCGACGGCCTTCGGCATGCAGCTCCTCGACGAGGCGGGCGAGACCAACACGCGGCACGGACAGGCGGCCTTCTCGATCCTGTTGTTCCAGGATCTCGCGGTGGTGCCGCTGCTCGCCATCCTGCCCTTCCTGGCGCCGGGCGGCGAGAATGCCGGCATCGAGCCGATGCGGATCCTTATCTCGCTCGGCGCCCTCGCGGCGCTGCTCCTTGCCGGACGCTTCCTGGTCAATCCGCTGTTCAGGCTGATGGCCTCGGCGGGGGCGCGCGAGGTCATGCTCGGCGCGGCGCTGTTCGTGGTGCTGGGATCGGCCATGCTGATGCAGGCGGCGGGCTTCTCGATGGCGATGGGCGCCTTCATCGCCGGCATCTTCCTCGCCGATTCCTCCTACCGCCACGAACTCGAGGCCAATATCGAGCCGTTCCGCGGCCTGCTCCTCGGCCTGTTCTTCATCGGCGTCGGCCTGTCGATCGATCTGTCGGTCCTCAAGGACGCCTGGCCGGTGATCCTCGTGGCGGCGCCGGTGCTGATGGCGGTGAAGGCGGCGCTGATCTTCGGCCTCTGCCGGATCTTCGGCGAGACGCGGGGCCTGTCGATCCGGGTCGCCGCCCTGCTCTCCCAGGCAGGCGAGTTCGGCTTCGTGCTGTTCTCGGCGGCGGCGTCGGAGCGGATCTTTTCGGCAGAGACCTCCTCGGTCCTCGTCGCGGTCGTCTCGCTGACCATGGTGCTGACGCCGCTCTCGACCTTTCTCGGCCGCCGGCTCGACCGTCAGGACGCGGAAGAGGAACTGGAGGAGGATTTCGACGGGGCGGGCTCGGAGGTGCTGCTCATCGGCTTCTCGCGCTTCGGCCAGATCGTCGCGCAGGTGCTCCTGTCGAGCGGCATCGACGTCACGATCCTCGACTCCTCCGTCGACCGGATCCGCACCGCCGAGCGCTTCGGCTTCCGCATCTATTTCGGCTCCGGCGTGCGCAAGGACGTGCTGGAGGCGGCGGGAATCCGCAAGGCCGGGCTCGTCGCTGTCTGCACCAACAAGCGCGAGACGACGGACCGGGTGGTCGACATGATCCGCTCGGAATTTCCCAACGTGAGGCTGTTCGTGCGCTCCTACGACCGGACCCACGCGCTGTCGCTGCGGGCGCGCGGCGTCGATTACGAGATCCGCGAGACGGTGGAATCGGCGCTGGCCTTCGGCGGGGCGACGATCGCTTCCCTCGGCATCGAGGACGAGCTCGCCGCCCGCATCGTCGAGGACGTGCGCAATCGTGACAACGCCCGGCTGAAGCTGCAGGAGGCCGAAGGCATCTATGCCGGCAGCGACATGATGACGACGCATGTCGTCACCCCGGAGCCGCTGGTGCGGCCGCGGCCGGGCCTCCACGCCGTCGAGAAGATGCCGGACGGCGAGGACCACGGGGCGATCATCGAGGACGACGCCCCGAAACGCCGGCGGCGCGGCCGGATCTTCGTCGGGCGGCGGCGGCGCGCCCACCGGGTCGCCTCGCGCTGATCCCGGGCTCATTCTGCGGCGGCAGCGGCGACGACGTCCTTGCCATCCTTCGACGCGACCGCCCGCCGCGGCGCGGGGGCCGGGCGGGCGGGGCATCGTTCGTGTCTTCGTGTCAGTGGCGGCCGGGTTCCCCGGCCCTCCGAGGCTTATTTGTAGACCGGGGCCGGCTCGGCATAGACCGAGTCCTGCGCGGTGTAGAGCGGCGCCGGCTCCTTGCCCTTGCCGAAGCCCGTGCCGCCGAATTCGTAGCGCAGGCCGGCGCGGACGGTGTGGATGTTGAAGCCGTCGTCCTTGCCCTGGACGCCGCTGGCGCCCGCTGCGCTGTCCGCTTCGTCGTAGCCGAAGGCGTCGCCCTTGGAGATGCGGGTGTACTTGTAGCCGGCATCGAACTTCAGGCTGTCGGTGATGTCGACGCTGGCACCGGCCATGAGCGAGGAGGCGAAGCGCCAGGACGATTCGCCCGGATGCGTGCCGTGATAGATGCCGCTCGCGTCGCAGGCCGCGCCGCCGCAGGAGATGGTGTTTTCCATGTCGTCATACTTGACGTGGGCGAAGCCGAGGCCGGCGCCGATATAGGGCGTGATGCGGCCGTAGGTGCCGATGTCGACATAGGCGTTGGCCATCGCCGTCCAGATCGAGGCGTGCGAGGAATCGTCGTAGCGGCAGTTGTTGTTCACCGGATCGAGGCCGTAGCCGATCTCGACGAGATAGCCGCAGCGGCTCGAACCCTCGACGCCGGTCCGGAAGTAGTCGACCGTCAGATCGGTGCGGAAGTGGTCGGAAACGCGGTAACCGATACCGGCACCGAAATTCGCCGAGTTCTTCAGGGTGATCGAGTCGTAATATTCGGTGTTGTCGACGCCGTCGTTGCCGAAGCCGACATTGTAGAAGTCGTAGTGACCGTCGGTCTTCGACTTGAAATTATAGCCGATGTCGCCGCGCAGGTACCAGCCCGAGGTCTGGACCACGACCGGCGCCGGCGGCGGCGCGACGTAGGCGGGGGCCTCGATGATGTCCGCTGCGTGGGCGGCGGGGGCAAGGGTCGACCATGCACCGATGGCGGCGACGGTCGTCAAGATCAGCTTTTTCATTGTTTTCGTCTCCGTGAGGTCGGTGCGAACGGCGTCACCGGATTGGGTGACCTCGACGAAAGACGGTAAACGCGAGTGGTTAACGGATGGTTTAGAACGACGATTCGTTTACCATAACGTTGCGGCCGCAGCCGTCTTCTCTTGCCGCCGCAAGTCTGCGGCAAGGTTTCTTCGCGGCAACCGGAAGCCGGCCAAGAACTCGCAGCGGGGAAACGCCGGGCCCGCCGGAGCGTCGCGGCGGGTTTCGGCTCAGGCCGCGGCGTCCTGCAGCGCCCCAACGATGTCGTCGACCACCGCATTGACCAGAACCGCGTCGTCGCCCTCGGCCATGACGCGGATCAGCGGCTCCGTGCCGGAGGGGCGGATCACCAGGCGCCCGGCATTGCCGAGCCGGTCGCGTCCGGCCGAGATCGCCGCCTGCACGCCGTTCTGCTGCAACGGCTCGCCGTTGCGGTAGCGCACGTTCTTCAGGATCTGCGGAACCGGCTGGAACCGCCGGCAGACCTCCGACACCGGCCCGCCGCGGCGGCGCACGACGGCGAGGATCTGCAGCGCCGAGACGAGCCCGTCGCCCGTCGTCGCGAAGTCCGACAGGATGATGTGGCCCGACTGCTCGCCGCCGACATTGTAGCCGTGCTGGCGCATGTGTTCGACGACGTAGCGGTCGCCGACCTTGGTCCTGGCGAGCTGCAGCTTCCGCGCCTCGAGAAACCGTTCGAGACCGAGATTGGACATGATCGTCGCGACGATGCCGCCGGCCGACAGGCGCCCGTCGTCGGCCCAGCTCTCGGCGATGACCGCCATCAGCTGGTCGCCGTCGACGATGTCGCCCTTCTCGTCGACGATCAGGACGCGGTCGGCGTCGCCGTCGAGGGCAATGCCGATGTCGGCCCGCACTTCGCGCACCTTGGCGATCAGCGCGTCCGGGGCGGTCGAGCCGCAGTCGCGGTTGATGTTGACGCCGTCCGGCTCGACGCCGATCTTCACGACGTCGGCGCCGAGCTCCCACAGCACCTCGGGCGCGACCCGGTAGCCGGCGCCGTTGGCGCAGTCGATCGCGACGCGCATGCCGTCCAGCGACAGTTCGCGCGGCAGGGTGCGCTTGGCGAATTCGATGTAGCGGTAGATGTCGCCGTCGACGCGCTTGGCCCGGCCGATCTCCGCGCCGACCGGCATGCGGGCCGAGAGGTCCTCGTCGATCAGGCCGGCGATCTCCGCCTCGATGTCGTCGGACAGCTTGTAGCCGTCCGGGCCGAAGAGCTTGATGCCGTTGTCCTCGAACGGATTGTGGGAGGCCGAGATCATCACCCCGATGTCGGCCCGCAGCGAGCGCGTCAGCATCGCGACGGCCGGCGTCGGCATCGGGCCGAGCAGGAAGACGTCGACGCCGGCGGCGGTGAAGCCGGCCACCATGGCGTTCTCGATCATGTAGCTGGAGCGGCGGGTGTCCTTGCCGATGACCACCCGGTGCCGGTGCTTGCCGCGGCGGAACACGATGCCGGCCGCCATGCCGACCTTCATCGCGACTTCCGCGGTCATCGGATGGCGGTTGGCGGTGCCCCGGATGCCGTCGGTTCCGAAATAGCTTCTCGCCATCAGTTCCCCACTTCCCTCGCTCGCGCATCGACGATGCCGGACGCCCTGAAAAAACGAGCGTGCCGGCATCCCAGGCCGCGCGGCGCAGCGTCCTCACCCGCCGGCGATCGTCTCCGCCGGTCCGGTCGAAGCGGACATCTCTCCGCAGCGGTCGGCCGCCGACGGCCCTCTGAAATCCCCTCGCGCCGGCTTCAAATCCGGCGGACCGACAGCCCGCCCCGGCGCTCCGCCCATTCTAGCCGCATTTTCCGGGTCGGCGTCAGCCCGATCTGCCGGAAGGGTTAAGCGGCCCGCTCAAAGAAAGGGCGACCGCCGAGGGTCGCCCGCTTCCGTCTCGTCTCGTTCCCGCGCCGCTCAGGTCGGCTGCGGCTCGAGGCCGTCGCCGCGCGCCGGGCGCTGCGGGCCGGCCTTCGGCACCGCCGAGCCGCGCGAGGGCGGCGTGTCGTCGCCCATGTCGCGGGTGAGCGGCCGCCCCGCCAGGAGGTCGTGGACCTCGTCGCCCGACAGCGTCTCGTATTCGAGCAGCGCCTTGGCGAGCAGATGCAGCTCGTCGATGTGGTCGGTCAGGATCTTGCGCGCCTTGTTCTCGGCGGTCTCGATGATCTGCCGGACCTCGGAGTCGATCAGACGCGCCGTGTCCTCGGACATGTGCTGCTGGCGCGAGACCGAATGGCCGAGGAACACCTCGTCCTGGTTCTCCTTGTAGCGCAGGCGGCCGAGCTTGTCGCTCATGCCGTATTCCATGACCATGGCGCGCGACATGTTCGTCGCCTGCTGGATGTCGTTGGAGGCGCCGGTGGTGACGTTCTCCGGCCCGTAGATGATCTCCTCGGCCGCCCGGCCGCCGAAGATCATCGCGAGGCGCGCCTCCATCTCGTTCTTGCGCATGCCGTAGCGGTCGCGCTCCGGCAGGTTCATCGTCACGCCCAGCGCCCGGCCGCGGGGGATGATCGTCACCTTGTGCAGCGGGTCGTTGAACGGCTCGTGGATCCCGACGAGGGCGTGGCCGGCCTCGTGATAGGCCGTCAGCTTCTTTTCCTCCTCGGTCATGGCCATGGAGCGCCGCTCGGCACCCATCATGACCTTGTCCTTGGCGTCCTCGAATTCGAGCATGGTGACGAGACGCTTCGAGCGCCGCGCCGCCATCAGCGCCGCCTCGTTGACGAGGTTGGCGAGATCGGCGCCCGAGAAGCCGGGCGTTCCGCGGGCGATGGTCTTGAGGTCGACGTTCGGCGCCAGCGGCACATTGCGGACGTGGACCTTGAGGATCTTCTCGCGGCCGGTGAAATCGGGATTCGGCACCACGACCTGCCGGTCGAACCGGCCCGGGCGCAGCAGCGCCGGATCGAGCACGTCCGGGCGGTTGGTGGCGGCGATGAGGATGATCCCCTCGTTCGCCTCGAAGCCGTCCATCTCGACGAGGAGCTGGTTGAGCGTCTGCTCGCGCTCGTCGTTGCCGCCGCCGAGGCCCGCGCCGCGATGCCGGCCGACGGCGTCGATCTCGTCGATGAAGATGATGCAGGGCGAGTTCTTCTTGGCCTGCTCGAACATGTCGCGCACCCGGCTCGCGCCGACGCCGACGAACATCTCGACGAAGTCGGAACCGGAGATGGTGAAGAACGGCACGTTGGCTTCGCCGGCGACCGACCGCGCCAGCAGCGTCTTGCCGGTGCCCGGAGGGCCGACGAGCAGCACGCCGCGCGGAATCTTGCCGCCGAGGCGCTGGAACTTCTGCGGCTCGCGCAGGAACTCGACGATCTCCTCGAGGTCTTCCTTGGCCTCGTCGACACCGGCGACGTCGGCGAAGGTGACGCGGCCGTGCGCCTCGGTCAGGAGCTTGGCCTTCGACTTGCCGAAGCCCATCGCCTTGCCGCCCGCGCCGCCCTGCATCTGGCGCATCAGGAAGATCCAGACGGCGAGGATGAGGAGGATCGGACCGAAGGAGAGCAGCATCGACCAGATCGGGTTGGAATTGTCGCCCGGCGGGCTCGCCGTGATCTGGACGTTCTTGCCCTCCAGCCGCGACACCAGCTGCGCGTCTTCCGGAGCGTAAGTCTGGAAGGTCGAGGAGGAATCGCTGTATTTTCCGCTGATCCGCTGGCCCTGGATGTTCACCGACTGGATGCGGCCGCTGTCAACGTCCGACAGGAACATCGAATAGGGGATTTCGCGCGAATTGCTGCTCTGCGTGCCGTTCGAGAACAGCTGGAAGAGCGCGATCAGCAGCAGGGCGATGATCGCCCACAGCGCAAAGTTTCGAAAGTTCTGGTTCATCACTCTTCCTGAGTCGGCAAAACGGGCCGCGTCGCGAACCCCGCGAAGATAAGTGCTGCGATGCCCCTTGCCAACACATTGCCCGTGATTTGCGGCAAAAAGCCGGGCATGCCTCGGTTCATGGTGAGGAAGCGGTTAGGCCGTCCGCCGGCGGCAGGTCGCGCCGCAGAAGATGTGGCGCGAGCGGCAGGACAGCGAGGGGCGCGACATCCGGCCCGAGGCGGGGAGCGACGGCGGCCGCCGCCGCCTTCGGCCGCCCGGCCGCATCCACCAGAACGGGCAGGCATTTCTGCCGCGGGCCGCCGAGGCCGAGGCTGCCATATGCCACGAGCCGCGCGCCGGGAAGCTGGGCGAATTGGCCGAGGCCGACGGCCAGCCGCCCGTCGAAGACGACCGGCGCCGGGAGTTCGTCGGCGAAGCGGCCGATCAGGCGCGTCGCGCCGCCTACCGCCAGATCCGCGATGCCGCAGCGCCCGTATTCGCGTCGAAGGAGGATGTCGCTTTCCCGCGCCTCGACCACCGCCCCGCCGAGGGTCGCGACGAGATCCGGGCCGGCGTCTTCCGCGAGCCTGCCGAGAAGATCCCGGACGCCGCGGCCGGGGGGCGGCGCCGGACTGCCCGAGGCGGCGACGATCGCCCGCGACAGGAGCTGCGCGGCGCAGCGCTTCGGCAGGCCGGCGAGCACCGCGCGGTCGAGAAGCACCGCGCCGTCATCGGCGTAGCGAAGCCGCCCGGTGTCCTGAAGATCGGCGAGGAGCGCCGCGAGCGCCGCTTCGCCCTCAGCGCGCGCCCGCTTCGCCCGTCCGAGCCCGCGCAGCGCGCGCTGCCGCAGACCGGCGTCGACGGCAAGTTCGCGCCGGATCCGGGCGCGGTCGGAGCGCATGTCGCGGTTCGACGGATCGTCGACCGGAACGATCCCGCCGGCGGCGACCGCCCCTTTGAGCACCGACTGGGGCATGTCGAGGAACGGTCTGCCCAGAAGCACGTCCGGCCCGAGCCAGCGCAGCGGCCGCATGCCGGCGAGTGCCGCAAGCCCGCCGCCGCGTGCCCGGCGCAGGAGATGGGTCTCGAGGTCGTCGTCGCGGTGGTGGGCGACGAGGACGAGGCCGAGGCGATGGGTGCGGGCGTGGTCGAGAAGAAGCCGGTAGCGGGCCTCCCGGGCGCTGGCGGCAAGATTGCCGGTGCCGTCCCAGCCGGTCCAGGGAAGGGTGTCGTGGGCAAGGCCGAGCGATGCGGCGAGACCTGCGACGAAGGCGGCCTCGGCGGAAGACTCCGGCCTGAGGCGATGGTCGACGGTGGCGACGCGGAGCAGCCGCGCGGAAGCGGCGTTGCGCTCTTGCCAGCCGGCGGCGGCGAGCATCAGCGCCAGGGAATCGGGGCCGCCGGAGACGGCGAGCAGGAGGCCGTCGAGACGGCCGAGCCGTTGTTCGGCGGCGGCGATCACCGCGCCGATCGACGCTGCGAGCCGCGGATCTCCGCCTGGGGCATCCGGTTGCGGCGTTGCGGCAGGGCCGCCCGCCATGGAGGAAACGATCGGGGCGACGCCGCCCGTCAGCAGCTTGCGGCCTTCTGTTCGTCCTGTAGCTTGCGGCGGACGTTGTCGCTCATCTCCGGATAGCGCCGCGCCACCTCCTTGTAGGTGACGCAGGCGGTGTCGCGGTTGTTGAGCTTGGCGAGCGACATGCCGAGCTTCAGCATCATGTCAGGCGCCTTGGCGCTCTTGGGATGCGACTTCTGCGCGTCGAGAAAGACCTCGGCCGCGTCGGCGTATTTCTTCTGCTGGTAGAGGCTCTCGCCCAGCCAGTACTCGGCGTCCGGCGCGTCCTTGGCGCTCGGATAGGTCTGGGAATACTGCCGGAACGACTGCTCGGCCTTGGCATAGTCGCCGGCGAGCAGGTAGTTGTAGGCCAGATCGTACATGTCCCGCGGCCCGCTCGCCTTGATGCTGGCGACCGTGGAGGAATCGGACGACCCCTGCCCGCCTGCCGAAGCGGCGGAGGACGAACCGGCGACCGCGCTGGTGTCGAGGCCGTTGGAGAGCAGCTTGCCGATGTCGTCGCTGCCGTCGGCCGAGGCCGTTGCCGTCGCGTCGGAGGACGCGGCCGGCGCCGCCTCGCCGCGCCGCTCCTGTGGCTTGGCGGAGGCCGGGCTGCTGCCGCCGCCTTCGAGCTGCTGGAAGCGGAACTCGGAATCCTCGCGATATTTGCGCATGTCCTCCTGCGCCTGGAGCAGCTGGAAGCTCAGTTCCTCGACCTTGCCGTTCAGGCGGCGCACCTCGTCCTCGAGCTGGTTGAGGCGCACCACGAGGTCGCCCGACTGTGCGAGCCTGATCGGCTGTTCCTGCGGCGTCGACGGTGCGGCCCCGGGAAGCTGCGCCGCGCCGAGGCCAGGCGTCGCGGCGGCGGTGCGCGTCGCCGGCTCGTCGGCGCCGCCGAACACGCCCGGCAGATCGAAGGCTAAAGCCGCTTGCGGCAGGAAGACCATCAGAAGTCCCGCGGCGGCCAGGCTGCGACGAAGCATCGTCACTCTCGTCTCCATTCGTTCCCCTCGCCCGCGCGGCCTGATCGTCGAGCCTCGGCCCGTCACCGGCAGACGCCGGACGAGAGCCATGGGGCCGGACCGTCACCCCGCCCTCTCCGACGGAACGCGACCGCGGTTCACCCCTCGCGCGAGCTCACGCCTGAAGCATGGAACCATCGAGTTCGGCCAAAGTGTGACGGCCCGCCTGTCGATCCGCAGGGCGGAAGGACGGGCAGGCTGACGGGCCGTTGCGGCCGTGACAGCGGGCCGGGAATGGTCGCACGGCGCCGGCGGAGGGCGATCCGGCCGACCTCGCCGTTCCGGGAAGAAGGGCGCCGCCGCCCGCGGCCCGGAAACAAGGGGCGGGCGGCGGCGCGTCTCGTCAGATCAGCTCGACGGGCCGCCGAGGACGGTCACCGCGCGGCGGTTCTGCGACCAGCAGGAGATGTCGTCGCAGACCGCGACCGGACGCTCCTTGCCGTAGGAGATGGTCCGCATGCGGGTCGCCGGAACGCCGAGCTGCGTGAGGTAGTCGCGGGTCGCCGAGGCGCGGCGGGCGCCGAGGGCGAGGTTGTATTCGCGGGTGCCGCGCTCGTCGGCATGGCCCTCGATGGTGATCGGATACTGCGTGTGCTGCTTCAGCCACATCGCCTGGCGCTGCAGCGTCTGCTGCCCGGTCGCGGTGATGTCCGACGAATCGGTCTCGAAGAACACCCGGTCGCCGACATTGACCGTGAAGTCCTGCGGCGAGCCCGGCACGACGTTGCCCGCGCCGCCGGCACCGCCGAGGCCGAGGCCGGCCGCGTTGTCCGGCAGACCGTCCTTCTTGCTGGCGCAGCCGGCGATGAGGAGGCCGGCGAGAAGCGCGATCGCGATCCGGCCCTTACCCTGAGAAACCATGCCCAGCATGGCGAACTCCTTCAAATCCAAGGATTTTTCGTTATCGACGGCTTACCACGGCCAAGCTTAACGACTGGTAAAATCGATTGTTTTCCCACCCCGCGGCAGGCTTTTGACGAGAGCGCGTCGAAGCGGGCGTTTTTTGCCCCGTCATCGCCCTTTCCGGCGCCTCTGATGCGTTCCGGCAACAGCCAAGGGGTTTATGCCGCAAGCCTTGCCCCGGGCTGTCGCGGCGCGCCCGGCCGGCCCGCGCGGTGCGGGCGGCCGGGGCTCGAATGCCACGGGCCGGCCCGGAATGCGCTGCGGGATCGCCGGCGCCCCTTCGCCGACTCTCGTGGCGCGGCTCAGTCGAGCAGCGGCGACCAGGCCGGATCGGAGGCATAGCCCGGCGTCGGGACCTTCTGCTCGTTGTAGCCGGTCAGGTCGATCGAAAAGAGCTGCGGCCCGCCGCCACCCTTCTGGTCGCGGAAGAACATCAGGACGCGGCCGTTCGGCGCCCAGGTGGGGCCTTCGTTGTGGAAGCCCGAGGTCAGGATGCGCTCGCCGGAGCCGTCCGGCCGCATGACGCCGATCTGGAACTGGCTGCCCGACTGCTTGGTGAAGGCGATGAGGTCGCCGCGCGGCGACCAGACCGGCGTCGAATAGGAGCCGTCGCCGAAGGAGATGCGCTGCTGGTTCGAGCCGTCGGCGCCCATCGTGTAGAGCTGCTGGCGCCCGCCGCGGTCGGATTCGAAGACGATGCGGGTGCCGTCCGGCGAATAGGAGGGCGAGGTGTCGATGGCGTTGGTGGAGGTCAGCCGCGTCGTCGCCCGCGACCTGAGGTCCATCGCGTAGATGTTGGCGTTGCCGTTCTGCTGCAGGCTCATGATCACCTTCTGGCCGTCCGGCGAAAAGCGCGGGGCGAAGGTCATGCCGGGGAAGTTGCCGACGATCTCGCGCTGGCCGGTCTCGAGCTGCAGCAGGTAGACGCGCGGCTCGCCGTTGCCGAAGGACATGTAGGTGACCTCCTGGCGGTTGGGCGAAAAGCGCGGGGTGAGGACGAGGTCGCGGCCGTCGGTGAGGAAGCGCACGTTCGCGCCGTCCTGATCCATGATGGCGAGGCGCTTGACCCGGTTCGCCTTGTCGCCGCTCTCGGAAACGAAGACGATGCGGCTGTCGAAATAGCCCTTCTCGCCGGTGATCCGCTCGTAGATCGCATCGGCGATGATGTGGCCGACGCGGCGCCAGTTGTCGGGATTGGTATAGAACTGCTGGCCGTCGAGCTGCTGGCCGGCGAAAGTGTCCCACAGCCGGAACTCGACGCGCAGACGCCCGTCCGCCTCGGGCGAGACGCGGCCGACGACCAGCGCCTGGGCGTTGATCACCGTCCAGTCCTGGAAGCTCGGGCTGACGTCCGGGCCGAGGCCCTTCTGAATGAAGGCCGCCGGGTCGATCGGCGCGAACAGCCCCGAGCGCTTCAGATCGGCCGAGACGACGTCGGAGATCTGCTTGCCGAGACCGTTCTGCGACTGGAAGTCGGCAATCGCGATCGGCAGCGGCTGGACGTTGCCCTGGGTGATGTCGAGCTCGACGACGGCCGCGGCCGGCGTCGCGACGGCAAGGGCGCCGGCGAGCACCAGGACGGCCGCAAAGACGCGGCTGATGAACATATGCATGAGCGGAATTTCCCCTCTTCAGCGGCCGCGGCGCATCATCGGCTTTCCGGCGGCCGCGCCGAAAATCATTCGTCCGGCCCCCGCGCGGCAACGAGCCGCCCTCCCCCGGGCCCGGCATTGGCAGTTCCCTTCAGGCCCTTCCTAGGTCACTTTCGGGAAATTTGATGGCGATCGACGCGGGACCGCCCGATCAGAGCATCTGGCTCGGATCGAAATTCAGAAGCACTTCCGACCAGGTGTCGTATTTTTCGGCCGGAAGCTTGTAGGGCGCGCAGCGGATCACGGCGCGCAGCGCGGCATCCGCCGCCGCCCGCTCCACCGTCGAACCGCCACCGCCCTCGACGAGTTCCGGCCGGCCCTCGAGGCCGCCGGAGGGATCGAGGCGCATGCGGATCGTCACGCGCAGCGCGCCGGCCTCCGAGACGCCCGCCGGCGGCGACCAGCACTGGCTGACCTGGCCGCGCAGCGCGTCGAGCTCGCTCTGGGAGAGCTTGCCGCCGGTCTTGCGGTCGCCGCCGAGCGAGGCCTGCTGCTGCGAGCGCCTGGCGCCGCCGCCCGCGGACTTCTCCTTGTTGAGGAGCGCAGCGATCTTGTCGGCATCGAACTGGCTGTCGTCCTGAGCCGGCTTGGACGGCTTTTCGGCGGGCTTCTCCGGCTTCTTCGTCTCGGTCGGCTGCGGACGCGAGGGTCTCAGCTGCGGCACCGGGCCGCGCTCCGGCAGCGCGGCGACCTCGGGCTCGGCCGGCTTTTGCTCCGGCTTCTTTTCGGGCTGCTGCTGCGGCTGCGTCTCGGCGGTGGCGATCGCCTCCTCGATCGGATCGGCCTCCTGCGGGGCCGGCTCGGCGGGCGCGGGCTCCTCGGCCGTCTTGGTTTCTTGCGGCTGCGGCGTCGGCTCGGGGCGCGGCGTCGGCACCGCCTCGGGAACCGGGGGCGTCTCCTCGGCGGGCTTGCTCGAAGGCGGCGGCGGCTCGGAGGCCTTGGGCGCGGCGGTCTGTTCCACCGCCCGTTCCCGCTCGGTCGGGGTCGGCGGCGTCTCGAGGTCGGTGGAATTGTCGCCGGCGTTCTGGGCGCTGTCGTCGACGACGGGCTTTTCCGTCGGGTCGGGCGCCGGCGTCTCGGTGACCGGCGCGTCCTTCTTGCCGATCAGCGACTGCGAATATTCCTCGACCGGGACGAGGTCGACGGGAAGCGAATCGACGCTCGCCACCTCCAGCGGGTCGGGCGCGCCTAAAGACCACAGTCCCCAGGTGAGAACCACGGCATGCAGGACGGCGGAGACGACGACGCCGGCTCTCATCTCAGGTCGCAACCCCGCGGCTCATGTCCCTCACGCCTTGGTGTCCTGGTCGGTCACGAGACCGATGTTCTTGAAGCCGGCGGCATTGATGCGGCCCATGACCTGCATGACCGTGCCGTAGTCGGCGGACTTGTCGCCCTTGACGAAGATGCGCTCCTGATAGCCGGTCTTGGCGATCTGCTCGAGCTTCGGCACCACTTCCTCGACGGCGATCTTGGTGTCGTTGATGAAGACGCCGCCGTTGGAATCGACCGAAATGGTGATCGGCTGGGTGTCGGCGTTCAGCGCCTTCGCCTTGGTCTTCGGCAGTTCGATCGGCACGCCCACCGTCAGGAGCGGCGCGGCGACCATGAAGATGATCAGAAGCACGAGCATCACGTCGACCATCGGGGTGACGTTGATCTCGCTCATCGGGGCGCGGCGCGTGCGGCCCCGCCGCGAGCGTCTCGCGCCGCCACCGCCCATCGACATACCCATGGCCAAATCCCTTCTGCAGGTCCCGGGCGAGCCGCCCGCCTGACGGTTCAGCGCTGCTGCGTCAGCTTCTCGTCGATCTGCCGCGACAGGATCGCGGAGAACTCGTCGGCGAAGGCCTCGAGCCGCATGCCGAGCTTGCCGGCGTCGGACGACAGCTTGTTGTAGGCGATGACCGCGGGGATCGCGGCGACGAGGCCGATGGCGGTGGCGAGCAGCGCCTCGGCGATGCCCGGCGCGACGACCGCAAGGCTCGTCTGCTGCGAGCCGGCGATCGCCTGGAACGAGGTCATGATGCCGATCACCGTGCCGAACAGGCCGATGAATGGCGCCGCCGAGCCGACCGTCGCCAGAAAGCCGAGCCGCGATTCCAGGCTGTCCATCTCGCGGGCGAGCGTCACGTCCATCGCCTTCTCGATGCGCTGCTGCAGCCCGATCGGCGAGCGCGCGCCCTTCTCGAAGCTCTTCTTCCACTCGCGCATGGCGGCGACGAACAGCGCGCCCATGCCGGTGGTGCGGCGCTCGGAAAGCGAGTGGTAGAGCTCTTCCAGCGACTGGCCGGACCAGAAATGGCTCTCGAAGCGGTTCAGCTGCCGGCGGAACGAGCCGTAGCGCATGGTCTTGTCGATGATGATCGCCCACGACCAGATCGAGGCGAACAGCAGCCCGATCATCACCAGCTTGACGACGAAGCCCGCCTGCCAGAACAGGTCCCAGAGGGAGACCGATCCCGCCGCCGACAGCGCTTCCTGAGCGATTTGCCCATCCATTTGCGATCAAGCCCCTCAAACAAACCGAGCACCGGCCGCAGGACCCGCGAAGGGCCTGGCCGATGCTATCCGTTTCCTCGCATCCGCTGCGTCGTGCGGTCGTTCATCGCCGCCGGTCGGGATCTCCACCCGGCGCGACGCGATCGACCCGTCCCGCACATCCCGATCCTCATGCGGCCCCCTCGGCGCAACAGCATGTGAGACTGCGCGAACCGGACCCCTCACCCGCTTTCACCAACGATTCCGGTGAAAGCATGGCAAAATCGACTCAAATCCGCCGTTCCCAGTTCTGGACCCATCATGGTTAACAAGCGGTTACGAGCGAGACGCGTCGAGCTGCCCCGCCTCGCGCTCCTCAAACGCCGGGTGCGAGCACCTCGAGCACCCGTTGCGGCATGCGCATCGGCTTGCCCTCCGGCGAGATCACCGCGACCTTGACGTTCGCCTCGACGAGCACTTCCTCGGCGCGCAGGATCTTCTGGTCGAGCAGCACCCGCGCGCCGCCGAGTTGGCGCGTCGTCGTCAGGACGGTGAGGACGTCGTCGATGCGCGCCGGCCTGAGGAAGTCGATCTCCATGCGCCGCACGGCGAAGGCCATCGGCGCGCCGAAGCCGCCGGCCATCAGCTCGCGGTGGCCGATCCCCTTCAGCCGCAGGAAGTCCGAGCGGCCGCGCTCGAGGAAATGCAGGTAGCGGGCGTGGTAGACGACGCCGGAAAAATCGGTGTCCTCGAAATAGACGCGCAGGTCGAGGCGGTGTCCGCCGCCCTCCAGCCGCCCGGCGATGTCCGAAATCGTGACCATTCTTCTCGATATTTCGTCTTTGCGATCATCGTCATGACAGGCATGGCGAAATTTCCGCCGCCCGGCGTCATCGCCATGTCACGCAAGGTCAGGAAGAACGGCGCGTCGACAACCCCTTTGAGCCATCGGGAGGCAGCTTCATGCCGCGCCACGTCCTTGCCGCGCTTCTGGCGACCACGATCCTTTCCGCCACCGGCGCCGCCGGAGCCGAGCAGAGCTTTCACCGCATCGCATCCTTTCCCGTGGCGAGCAACCTGCCTGCGGACAGGGACCCGAACACGCCGACCTCGTCGGAGATCGTCACGGCGAGCCAGGACGGCATGACGCTGATCTATTCCGACAGCCCGGCCGGCGGCATCGGTATGATCGACATCGCCGATCCGAAGGCGCCGAAGCCCGCCGGCTTCATCGCCATGCAGGGCGAGCCCACCTCCGTCGCCGTGGCGGGCGGCGACGTGCTCGTCGGCGTCAACACGTCGGAAAGCTTCAAGAATCCTTCGGGCCGCCTCGCGGTGGTGAGCCTTGCCGAGAAGAAGGAGATCGCCTCCTGCGACCTCGGCGGTCAGCCGGATTCGGTCGCCGTCTCGAAGGACGGCAAGTTCGCCGCGGTCGCCATCGAGAACGAGCGCGACGAGGACCTGAACGACGGCGCGCTGCCGCAGATGCCGGCGGGCTACGTCACCGTCTTCGATCTGAAGGACGGCGCGCCCGAATGCGGCTCGATGAAGAAGGTCGAGATGACCGGCCTGTCGGACATCGGCGGCGACGATCCCGAGCCGGAATTCGTCGACTTCAATTCCAAGAACGAAATTGCCGTCACGCTGCAGGAAAACAACGCCATCGCCATCATCGACGCGGCGACCGGCACGGTGACCAGCCATTTCTCCGCCGGCACGGTCGATCTGAAGAACATCGACGCCGAGGACAATGGCGAGATCAAGCTGACCGATAGCCAGGACGGCCGCCGGCGCGAGCCCGACGCCGTGCAGTGGATCGACGACGACCGGCTGATCACCGCCAACGAGGGCGACTACAAGGGCGGCTCGCGCTCCTTCACCGTCTGGAACAAGGACGGCACGGTCGCCTATGAGAGCGGCCCGGCCTATGAATACGAGCTGGTACGCGCCGGCCATTATCCGGACAAGCGCTCCGACGCCAAGGGCATCGAGCCGGAGGGCCTCGAAGTCGCGAAGTTCGGCGACAGGACCTATGCCTTCGTGCTCTCCGAACGCGGCTCGACGATCGGCGTCTACGACGTCTCCGAGGGCGATCCGACCTTCGTCCAGCTTCTGCCCTCGGGCATCGGGCCGGAGGGCGCGGTGGCGATCCCGGCGCGGGGGCTTCTTGCCAGCGCCAACGAGGAAGACCTCGTCGAGGACGGCGCGGCGCGCAGCCACGTGATGATCTACGAGCTCGGCGACGGCGCACCGTCCTATCCGATGATCGTATCGCAGGATCAGGGCGAGACGCCGCTCGGCTGGGGCGCGCTGTCTGCCCTCGCCGGCGATCCGGACGACGCCTCCACCCTCTATGCGGTGTCGGATTCCTTCTACAAGAACCAGCCGCGCATCTTTTCGATCGACGTGTCGTCCAGACCGGCGAAGATCACCGGCGCGATGGACGTCACCGAGAACGGCGCGCCGATGCAAAAGCTCGACCTCGAGGGCATCACCGCGGACGGCGCGGGCGGCTTCTGGCTGGCGAGCGAGGGCAATCCGGAGAAGGAGATCCCGCACCGGATCCTCCACGTCGACGGCAAAGGCGCGGTTCAGGAAGTGGTCGACATGCCGAAGCAGCTGACCGACCAGTCGACGCGCTTCGGCGCCGAGGGCATCGCCATGGACGGCGAGCGGCTGTGGATCGCCATCCAGCGCGAGTGGAAGGACGATCCGAAGGGCACGGTGAAGCTCCTTGCCTACGAGCCCGCCTCCAAGACGTGGAGTGCCGTGCGCTATCCGCTCGACAAGGCGAAGACGGGCTGGGTCGGCCTGTCGGAGATCACCGCCCATGGCGGCGCGCTCTACATCGTCGAGCGCGACAACCAGATCGGCACGGCGGCGAAGGAGAAGAAACTCTTCAAGGTCTCGCTCGACGGCGTGACGCCGGGGGCGATCGGCGCGGAACTGCCGGTGGTGGAAAAGCAGGAGGTCCACGACTTCCTTCCCGATCTCAAGGCCATCGGCGGCTATGTCGTCGACAAGATCGAGGGGTTCACCTTCGCCAGCGACGGCACCGCCTATGCCGTGACCGACAATGACGGCGTCGACGATTCCTCCGGCGAGACGCTGTTCTTCAAGGTCGATCTCGGCTCGATGTAAGACCCGTTCGGCCGAATGAGACAAAGGCCGCCGGCGCCGACCCGTGCCGGCGGCCTCGCCATGAGTGACGGCCCGGTCCGGGACGACAAAGAGGCGTCGACCGGGCGGCGGCCGGGATCGCACGTTCTTTCACGCCACCCGGCGAATTGTTATCCTTCGCGCCGTTCCTGCCGACGACGCCCGGCCGGAACGGACCGGGAAGGATGTTTTCGAGATGGCCGTAGCCGAGCATGAACCGATGTCGGCCGATCGTTTTCTCGTCTGGATCGAGGCGCAGGAAGAGCGTTACGAGCTGGCGGACGGCCTCGTGGTTCGCATGATGGCGGGCGCCAAGGAGAGCCACAACGTGGTCACGACGAACATCGTCGTGTCGCTGGCGGCCCATGCGAAACGGCGTGGCTGCCGAACGACGTCGAGCGACACCGCCGTCAGGACCGGCCCCCGCGGAATCCGGTTTCCCGACGTCGTCGTCGATTGCGGCCCGCCGGACGCCGATGCGAAAGAGGCGTCCCGCCCGACGATCGTCGTCGAAGTCTCGTCTCCCGGCACGCTCGCCACCGATCTGGCGGACAAGCTGGAAGAATACCGGGGACGCGAAGACATTCGGGTGATCGTGCTCGTCGAGCCCGACGTCGTGTCGGTAAGGGTCTATCGCCGCGATCCGAACGGCGTCTGGTCCATCGAGAAATACGACGATCTAGCCGACACGGTTCATCTGCCGGAGATCGGCGGCTCTCTCGCCTTGGCCGATGTCTACGATACGCTGGAGCCGAGGCGGAGGCCGCAGTTGCACGTCGTCGTTCACACCGCAGATGATCGGACGCCCTGAAGCCGCATCCTCTCGGCCTCCCGGCGCGAGAACGATGACGGCCGGCCTGTCCTCCTTGCTGCCTTCTTCACGGCCGTCCTCGGCTTCTTCAGCCCACAGATTATGAGTGTCTGAGAACGAGGCCCGGCTCGATCCGCTCCGAAATCCGCACGGATTACGACGACGCCGTGACCACAGTCTCCTCCGGATCCCAGTCGAAATCCGCTGGGACCCTGGCCGGAGAAAAAGGTCCATCTCTTCGTCCGTCAGATCGGATACGAAGAATGACCGCCGATAGCCGCCGCGTCAGATATCCAGATTCGCCACCTTCAGCGCGTTGTCCTGGATGAATTCGCGCCGCGGCTCGACTTCGTCGCCCATCAGCTTGGAGAACAGCTGATCGGCATCCGTCGCGTCCTGCACCTTGACCCGCACCAGCACGCGCGCCTCCGGATCGAGGGTCGTCTCCCAGAGCTGCTCCGGGTTCATCTCGCCGAGACCCTTGTAGCGCTGGGTGGCGATGCCCTTGCGGCCGACCTCGAAGACCGCCGCGAGCAGCGCGAGCGGGCCGGAGATCGGACGCTCGGTCTCCTTGCGCCTCAGCGTCGGCACCCCGCCGTCATAGACGTCCTTCAGCCGCGGCGCCTGGCGCATCAGCTGCAGCGCGTCGCCGGAATTAAGCAGACCGGCGTCGAGGATGCGCAGTTCGGTGACGCCGCGCACCACGCGGGTGAAGCGGTAGCCGCCGTCCGCGGCGACGCCGCTCCAGCCGCGCTCGGTCTCCTCGGCGATGAGGTCCAGCCGCTCGGCGATGCGTTCGGCGGTCTTCGGCCCGTCCTCCGGGTGGTCGGCGACCTCCGGCGACAGCGCCCCGAGGATCGCCGCCTGCTCGACCACCGAACGGTCGTAGCGCGAATGAAGGCCGGCGAGCACCTGCCGGACGGCAAGCGCGTCGTCAACCACGGCCCTCAGATCGCGGCCGGTCCGCACCTCGCCGTTGGCAAGTGTCAACGAGGCATCGTCCAGGCCGCCCTCGATGAGATAGTTCTCGAGCGCCTTCTCGTCCTTCAGATACTGGCTCTGCTTGCCGCGCGTCACCTTGTAGAGCGGCGGCTGGGCGATGAAGACGTGGCCGCGCTCGATCAGCTCCGGCATCTGCCGGAAGAAGAAGGTGAGGAGCAGCGTGCGGATATGGGCGCCGTCGACGTCGGCGTCGGTCATGATGATGATCTTGTGGTAGCGCAGCTTGTCGGCGTTGAACTCGTCCTTGCCGATCGAGGTGCCGAGCGCGGTGATCAGCGTGCCGATCTGGTCGGAGCCGAGCATGCGGTCGAAGCGGGCGCGCTCGACGTTGAGGATCTTGCCCCGGAGCGGCAGGATCGCCTGGTTCTTGCGCGAGCGGGCGCCCTTGGCCGAGCCGCCGGCCGAATCGCCCTCGACGATGAAGATCTCCGACTTCGCCGGATCGCGCTCCTGGCAGTCGGCGAGCTTGCCGGGAAGCGAGGTGATGTCGAGCGCGCCCTTGCGGCGGGTGAGCTCGCGGGCCTTGCGCGCCGCCTCGCGCGCCGAAGCCGCCTCGACCACCTTGGCGACCAGGATCCGCGCCTCCTGCGGGTGCTCCTCGAAAAAGGTCGACAGCGCCTCGTTGACGAGGCTCTCGACCACCGGCCTGACCTCGGAGGAAACCAGCTTGTCCTTGGTCTGGGAGGAGAACTTCGGATCCGGCACCTTGACCGAAAGGACGCAGGAAAGCCCCTCGCGGCAGTCGTCGCCGGTGAGCGCCACCTTCTCCTTCTTCAGGATGCCGGAGGCTTCGGCATAGCCGGTCACCTGCCGGGTCAGCGCGCCGCGGAAGCCGGCGAGATGGGTGCCGCCGTCACGCTGCGGGATGTTGTTGGTGAAGCAGAGGACCGTCTCGTTGTAGGAATCGTTCCACCACAGCGCCGCCTCGACGGTGATGCCGTCGCGCTCGCCGTCGACGACGATCGGCTCGGGAATCAGCGGCTTGCGGGAGCGGTCGAGATAGCGCACGAAAGCCTCGAGCCCGCCTTCGTAATGCAGCTCGATCTTCTTCTCGTCCGCCGGCCGCTTGTCGGTGAGGACGATCCTGACGCCGGAATTCAGGAAGGCGAGTTCGCGCAGGCGATGCTCCAGCGTGTTGTAGTCGAAGCTGGTGACGCCGCGGAACGTGTCGAAGGACGGCATGAAGGTGATCGCCGTCCCCGTCTCGCCGCCGGCATCGCCGGTCACGGCGAGCGGCGCGTCGGGAACGCCGTGGGTGAAGGACATTTCGTGGATCTGGCCCTTGCGCCGGATCTTCATCTTCAGCGAGCTCGACAAAGCGTTCACCACCGAGACGCCGACGCCGTGCAGGCCGCCCGAGACCTTGTAGGAGTTCTGGTCGAACTTTCCGCCGGCGTGCAGCTGGGTCATGATGACCTCGGCCGCCGAGACGCCCTCGCCCGTGTGCATGTCCGTCGGAATGCCGCGGCCGTTGTCGGTGACCGTGCAGGAACCCTCGGCGTTCAGCGTCACGGTGACGAGGGTGGCGTGGCCGGCCAGCGCCTCGTCGATGGCGTTGTCGACGACCTCGTAGACCATGTGGTGCAGGCCGGAGCCGTCGTCGGTATCGCCGATATACATGCCGGGACGCTTGCGCACGGCATCCAAACCCTTGAGCACCTTGATCGAATCGGCACCGTATTCGGCGCCGGCCGCGGGGTTCGTTTCGGGCACTGCTGACATGACGGTCCTTGATCTGGGGCCGGCCGGGAAGGGCTCGCGAATCGGCCGGATTTGTCGCTTTTATATAGGCATTCACCCGGCAAGGCGAAAGCGCCGGCCTGCCGGCCGGTCCGGCGCGACGCCGGCCGCCGCGCGCTTCTGCCGCCGCTGCGGCCCGCCCCGATCCTTCAAAGCCGGGCCTCGCGCCGCGGGGCCTTGCGCAGACCAGCCACCATCACACGAAAGGAGGCCGATTCCATGGCCGAGACGACGCTCGCGAGCTTTCCCTTCCGGACGCGCGAAAAACTCCGCTACCGCGACACCGACCGCCAGGGCCACGTCAACAATGCGGTGTTCTCCACCTTCTTCGAAACCGGCCGCGTCGAACTGCTGCATTCCGGCAAGGCGCCGCCGCCGAAAGGCCGGGCCTTCGTCATCGCCCGCCTCGCCATCGACTTTCGCCGCGAGGTGAACTGGCCGGGCGAGGTGGAGATCGGAACCGGGATCGCCGGCCTCGGCAACAGCTCGATCCGGCTCGTCCAGGCGGTCTTCCAGCATGGCGCTCTCTGCGCCGGCGCCGAGACGGTGATCGTCCTGATGGACGAGGCGACGCGCCGGTCGACGCCGCTGCCGGAGGAGATGCGCGAGGCCTTGGCGCCGCACGTCGTCGCCGGCGGCGCGGGCGGCGCGGGCGGCTGAGCACCGGCGCCGGGGCCCGGAAGACGCGCCGGGGCGCGGGCGCGCCTCGCCGGCGCGACCTTTCATCGCCGCGCCTTCCCCTCGACGCCCTTCTCCACTCCTCCCATATGCGCGGTCGAGGCGCCGCCCGGCCGCGCTGCGGCCGCGGCGGCCCGACCGTCAACATGCGCGAGTCGCGATCCATGTCGAACCCGTCCGCCGTTTCCGCCGCCCCGTCCCGTCCGGGCGGTCAGCCCTTCCGCGCCCCGGCCCCGGTGCCGCATTCCCAGCCGCTCGGCTTTGCGAGCTTCATCCGCACGGCGACGCGCAACCCGATCGAAATCTGGGGCACGCGCGCCTTCAAGGAGCCCTATGTGCGCGGCGCCTGGCTGGGCGTTCCGAACGTCGTCGTCAACGATCCCGCCGGCATTCGCTACTGCCTCGTCGAGAACGCCAGGAACTACGTGATGCAGCCGCTGCGCCAGCGGATCCTGCGGCCGCTCCTGCGCGACGGGCTCCTCACCGCCGAGGGCGAACTCTGGCGGCGCACCCGCAAGGCCATCGCCCCGGTCTTCACGCCGCGCCACATCGCCGGCTTCACCGTCCAGATGGAGGCGCGCTCGGCCCTCTTCGCCGAAGGGCTCGCAGGGCGCGCCGGCGAGACCGCCGACATCTCGCACGAGATGACGCTGCTCACCTTCGACATCCTGCAGGAGACGCTGTTTTCCGGCGACATCGCCTCCGAGCCTGAGGGCTTCGCCCGCTCGACGCGCGATTTCCTCGGTTCGATGGGCCGGATCGATCCGCTCGACCTCCTCAACGCCCCGGCCTTCCTGCCGCGGCTGCGGCGCCTGAAGGGCCGCAAGTCGATGACCTATTTCCGCGCGCTCATCGCCGAGACGATCGAGAAGCGGCGCGAGCGCCTCAGCCGCGACCCGGATGGCACGCCGAACGACCTCCTCACCTTGCTGATCAAGGCCGACGGCCTGTCGAGCGAGGAGATCGAGGACAACATCATCACCTTCATCGGCGCCGGCCACGAGACCACCGCCCGGTCGCTCGCCTGGACGCTGTATCTCCTGTCGCAGGCGCCGCAGGAGCGGGCGCTGGTCGAGGCGGAGATCGACGAGGTCCTGCCGACGCTCTCCCATCCGAGCGAGTGGGCCGACCGGCTGATCCACACCAAGGCCGCCTTCGAGGAGGCGATGCGGCTCTATCCGCCCGCCCCCTCGCTCAACCGCACGGCGCTGAAGCCCGACCGGGTGGGCGGCCTCGACATTCCCGCCGGCTCGACCCTTCTCGTCATGCCCTGGCTGGTCCACCGCCACGAAATGCTCTGGGACCGGCCGGATCACTTCATGCCGAGCCGGTTCCTGCCGGAGAATCGCGACAGCATCGACCGCTACCAGTACCTGCCCTTCGGCGTCGGCCCGCGGGTGTGCATCGGCGCGAGCTTCGCCATCCAGGAGGGCGTCATCGCGCTGGCGCTGCTCCTCAGGGACCTGCGCTTCGACTATGTGGGCGAGCGGCCGCCGGAAGTGGTCCAGCGCATCACCGTCCAGCCGGACGGCGGCCTGCCGATGCGGATTTCGCGGCGCCACTGAGGCGGAAACGACATCCGGCGCGGCAAGGGGGCAGCGACGGTGGGTCGCGATCTCGCGATCGCGATTTGCGGTCGCGGGGATATTGGCCTATATGACCGCGCACAGTCTTGCTGCGGCGCATCCGTCCGGCCCTTTTCGAAAGGGGTCTTCGATGCGCTCGACGCCTTGACACACCGGGCATTCCCGTCCCGCCGACCGCCAGTCGCAACGCGAGACCGTCCTGCGGAATGCCGTGCCCCGGAAGCGGTGGACGATGGCCGAAGCCGTCGCTCCAGTGCCTGCGGCGCCAACGGTGCGATCGATCCGCCAGCGATCGCAAGACAGCGTTGCTCCCCTGCGATGATGGCAGAGCGAGCCGAGGCAAGGGCGTCCCGCAAGGGCGCCCGGCCGACGAGGACCGGTCGCCGCGCGGCCGGCCGGGTCGGCCGCATTCCGTGTCGCGCGGAACCGCGCCGTGCCGGAAACGGCGGGGCTGTGTCCGCGTCCTGAAGCTGATCGAAACCCGTCGGTCTCCGCCGCCGGTTTCGCACCGAGAAGAGAGGGAGTCGCTTTGAAAGTCGACGTTCGAGACAACAATGTTGATCAGGCCCTGCGCGCGCTGAAGAAGAAGCTGCAGCGCGAGGGCGTCTTTCGCGAGATGAAGGCGCGCCGCGCCTACGAGAAGCCGTCCGAGCGCCGCGCCCGCGAGAAGCAGCAGGCGATCCGCCGCTCGCGCAAGCTCGCCCGCAAGCAGGCGCAGCGCGAAGGGCTGCTGCCCGGGCCGAAGCGCCGCGCCGCTCACTGACGCTGCCCGCCGGGCAAGCGCCTGCCGGAACCATCCGCAAGCCTGATCATTCGCCCTTCGAGGCAGCGCGGCGAGCCGCATCCGTCCGATGCGACCGCCACGCTGTAACGCACCGAAGCGCGAGGCGGGGCAGACCGGCAGACACTCTCCACCCGGCACCGGGCCGATCGGCCCGATGCATCCAGGGTCGGCAGCATTCTTGCGCCCGCCCCGCGCGGCCCCCGTGATCTTTCCGGATCGCGGGACCCGCGCGGGGCGACGCGTTTTCCCGGACAGCGATGTCCGACAGCCGATGACCGCCTCCGCTCGAACCGAGATCTGGAGGCCCGCATTGATTCCCACCTGGCTGCACGTCCTGGCGATCGTCGCGCTCGTCGTCGGCGTCCTTTCCGCCCTCGCCATCCTCGTCGACACGCGCCGCGATCCCCAGCACATGGCGATCATGAACGTCGTCTGGCCGATCACCGGCCTCTATGCCGGGCCGCTGGCGGTCTGGGCCTATCGCAGATGGGGCAAGCTCGCCGCCCACAGCCGGGCGATGCCGGCGATGCAGGCCGGCAAGCCGATGCCGTCGAAGACCGAGACGCCGCATTATGCGAGCGTCGGCAAGGGCGCGGCCCACTGCGGCGCCGGCTGCACGCTCGGCGACATCTGCGCCGAGTGGCTCGCCTTTCTCATCCCCGCCGTCGCCGTGTGGCTCGGCTGGCACTCGATCTTTTCCGAAAAGATCTTCGCCGTCTGGATCCTCGACTACGTGCTGGCCTTCGGCTTCGGCATCGTCTTCCAGTATTTCGCGATCAAGCCGATGAACGAGGACATGTCGCCGGGCCAGGGCATCGTCGCGGCGCTGAAGGCCGACACGCTCTCTTTGACCTCCTGGCAGGTCGGCATGTACGGCTTCATGGCGATCGCGCATTTCTGGATCTTCGGCAGCCTGCTCGGCACGAAGCTCGAGGTGAACAGCGTCGAATTCTGGTTCATGATGCAGATCGCCATGCTCTGCGGCTTCCTCACCGCCTATCCGGTCAATGTCTGGCTGATCGACAAGGGCATCAAGGAAGCGATGTAGGAGCCTGAGGCGAAAAGGCGGAAGGGCCCTTAGAATTGCGGCCTTTCCAGACATTCGTCGGATGTCGGTGCACCCCCCTCTGCCCTGCCGGGCATCTCCCCCACAAGGGGGGAGATCGGCCCTGCGCCGATGCCTTGCGGTCAGCGGAGGCGTGCCGCTGGCATAGACGTCCAAAGGAAGCGGCATCGGTGGGAGCTTCCGATCTCCCCCCTTGCGGGGGAGATGGCTGGCAAGCCAGAGGGGGGTGAAGCAGCAGCCGCTGCCGTTCAAAATCCAGCTGCGCCGTTCAAGGCCGCTGCCGCCTCCCCGGAAAGAACTCCTCCCCTCAGATCTCCAGACAGATCTTGCCGAAATGCGCGCCCGACTCCTCGTGGCGAAACGCGTCGGCAATCCCGGCGAGCGGGAACGTCCGGTCGATCACCGGCTTCACCCCCGTCGCCTCGAGCGCCCGGACGAAGTCCTGCTGATGGCGGCGGCTGCCGACGATCAGGCCCTTGAGGGTCTGCTGCCGCGCCATCAGCGCCGCCGTCGGCACCTCGCCCGAGCGGCCGGTCAGAACGCCGATCAGCGCGATGTGGCCGGCGATGCGGCAGGCGGTGATCGACTGGCCGAGAGTCTGCGGCCCGCCGACCTCGACGACGATGTCGGCACCGCGGCCGCCGGTGATCTCGCGGACCCTCTCGCCCCAGTTCTCGGTGGTCCTGTAATTGACGACATGGTCGGCGCCGAGGCCGCGCAGCCGCTCCAGCTTCGCATCGGACGAGGAGGTGGAGATCACCGTCGCGCCCATCGCCTTGGCGATCTGCAGCGCAAAGATCGAAACGCCGCCGGTGCCGAGGGTCAGCACCGTGTCGCCGGCCTTCAGCCCCCCGTCGACGGCGAGCGCCCGCCAGGCGGTGAGCCCGGCGGTCGTCAGCGTCGCCGCCTCGGCGTCGGAGTAGCCCTTCGGCGCATGGGTGAACCACGTCGCCGGCCGCACCACGACCTCGCGGGCATAGCCGTCGACGCCGTCGCCGGGAGTCGTGCGGAAGTCGGCGACCGCCGCCTCGCCGTCCAGCCAGTGGGGAAAGAAGCCGGAGACGACCCTGTCGCCGACAGCAAACTCGGTGACGCCTTCGCCGACAGCCTCGACTTCGCCGGCGCCGTCCGACATCGGGATGCGGCCGTCCTCGCTCGGCACCCTGCCGGAGACGACGCCGTAGTCGTGGAAATTGAGCGAACTCGCACGGATGCGGACGCGGATCTCGCCCGGGCCGGGCGTGCCGGGATCGTCGAGATCGACGAGGCCGAGGCGGTCGAGACCGCCGGGCCGGGCAAGTCGGATGGCTTTCATGGCGATGAATCCTCTTCTACTGGGGCGCCCGGCCGGTCCGGCGCGGACGCGCATCCGCAGAAGAGGTAGTGGTTCATGGCTGGCGGCAAGGAAACGCCCCGTCACCCCGGTCCAACCCGACCCTGCCCGACCCGACCCTGCCCGACCCGACCCGGCCGCTGCGAGGCGACCCGCGTCGAGGATGACAACGGCCATGACGAACGAAGGCCCGCGGATCGTCGCCGATCCGCGGGCCCTCCTGCCCGGATGGCCGGTCCCGGGGGGGGCCGGGGGGGGGGGGGGGGGGGGGGGCCCCCCCCCCCGGGGGGGGCGCCGGGGCCCGGGTGTGTGG
>NZ_JAFMPY010000011.1 GCF_017353515.1 Jiella sonneratiae | reverse complement strand
GGCCGGGGGATCGCCCCCTAGCCGGGGGCCCTCGGGCCCTGTTGGCGGGCCCCGCCGCGGCCGTGGCGGGCAGCGGCGGGACCGTTTCGCCTTACGAGTGGTAGGCGACTTCGCCGTGATAGGTGAGGTCGAGGCCTTCGCGCTCTTCCTCGACGCTCGGCCGCAGGCCGACCAGCGCCTTGGTGATGGCGTAGAAGACCACCGAGCCGATGCCGCACCACACGATGGTGATGAGGACGCCCTCGATCTGGACCATCAGCTGCCCGGCCATGGTCTGGCCCTCGGCATAGCCGACGCCGCCGAGCGAGGGCGAGGCGAAGACGCCGGTGAGGATCGCACCGACGATGCCGCCGATGCCGTGGACGCCGAAGACGTCGAGGCTGTCGTCGTACTTGATGGAGTTCTTCACCACCGAGACGAAGAAGTAGCAGATCGGCGAGACGATCAGGCCGAGCACCACCGCACCGACCGGGCCGACGAAGCCGCAGGCCGGGGTGATGGCGACGAGGCCGGCGACCATGCCGGACGCTGCGCCGAGCATCGACGCCTTGCCGCGGCCGACGCCCTCGACGACGCACCAGGAGAGGATCGCACCGGCCGTCGCGACGAAGGTGTTGATCATCGCAAGACCCGCCGTACCGTTGGCCGCCAGCGCCGAACCGGCGTTGAAGCCGAACCAGCCGACCCACAGGATCGAGGCGCCGACCATGGTCAGGGTCATGGAGTGCGGGGCCATGATGTCCTTGCCGAGGCCGGTGCGCTTGCCGACGAAGAAGCAGCCGATCAGCGCCGCGACGCCGGCATTGATGTGGACGACGGTGCCGCCGGCGAAGTCCATCGCGCCCTGCTTGAACAGGAAGCCGTTGGCGTCCCAGACCATGTGGGCGATCGGGAAGTAGACGAAGGTGACCCACAGGGCGACGAAGAGCAGGACGCCGGTGAACTTCACCCGCTCGGCGAAGGCGCCGACGATCAGCGCCGGGGTGATCACCGCGAAGGTCATCTGGAACACGACGAAGACGTATTCCGGGATCGAGCCGGAGACGGTGTCGGGCTGGATGCCGGCGAGGAACAGCTTGGCGGTGCCGCCCCACCAGGGCGATTCCGAGCCGCCGAAGGCGAAGGAGTAGCCCCACAGGACCCAGATCACCATGACCAGCGCGGTGATGACCGTGCACTGCATCAGGACGGAAAGCATGTTCTTGGCCCGCACCAGGCCGCCGTAGAACAGCGCCAGGCCCGGCATCGTCATGAACAGGACGAGCAGCGAGGAGGTCATCATCCAGGCGGTGTCGCCCTTGTCGATCGCCGGCGCGGCAGCCGCGGCGGCATCACCCGCTGCCTCGGCGGCGGCCGGCGCGTCCTGCGCCAGGACGGGATGGCAGGCGAGCGCGGCGGCTGCGAGCCCGAGGCCTGCGGCCGTGAGCGTTCGTGCGTTGAAGAATGGTCTCATCATCTTTTTTCGTGCTTCCGATCGTTGACCGACCCTTGACGGCTGGGTGCCTTTGAAACTCCGGGCCCGATCCCACTTAATCAAAAGTCGTGCCAATTCGCCGGGCTGACCAAAACACGCAGGAGTCAGCAACTTTGCTCGCAGGTGCGAAGCAGATGCTGCCCAATGCATGCGCAACTGCCTGAATTTTGCGCAGACTGCCGCCTTTCACGGCCGGGGCTCGGCCGAAGGCCTCCGGGGCGCCGCGGGAGCGGCCATCCCTCCGACGGGCTTCGACCGCCGAGACCGGCGAAAGCGCGATGCGCCCTGATGCGCGGCATGTCGCAACCGGACCCGGCGTCGCTCAGGCGCGGATCAGGCGCGGATCGCCATCGTCGTAGAGCGCGGCGACGAGCTCGGCCCGATTGGCGAGCACTGCCCGCTGGTTGAGCGACCCCTTGTCGGTCACCTCGCCGCGATCCATCGACGGCGGGACGTCGATGAGGACGAGACGCGCCACCCGGGTCGCCGAGCCCGTCGCCGTCTCGGCGAAGTGCCGCAGGCGCTCGCCGAGATGGCGGCGCAACGCCGGGTGGGCGAGGAGCTCGGCATCCCCCAGTCCCTCCCCCGCCGGGCCGAGATGACGGCGGCACTCGGCGAGATCCGCGAGGCCGAGGGCGCCGATCTCCGGCCGCCCCTCGCCGGCGATGACGGCGTCGCGCACGAGGGCGCCGAAGTGGTCGACCAGCGCGGCGCGGAGCGGCCCGACGGCGACCCAGGTTCCGGTGTCGAGCTTGAAGTTCTCCGCCACCCGGCCGTCGAACAGGAAGCCCTCCTCCGGCCTGCCCGGCCGGGCGAATTTCAGCGCGTCGCCGAGCCGGTAGAAGCCCTCCCCGTCGAAGGCCTCGCGCGTCAGATCCGGGCGGCGCCAGTAGCCGGGGGTGATGCTCGGGCTCTTGAGGCGCGCTTCCAGGCGGCCGGCCGACGGCACCAGTTTCAGGACGACCGCTTTCGCCGGAATGCCGATGTTGCCGGCCTGCGGCTGCGGGTCGGTGCCGGCGATGGCGAAGGGGCCGGTCTCGGTCGAACCGAGGCCGGAGACGAGGCGGATGCGGTGCCCGACGGTCGCGAGCGCCTGCGCTTCCAGCTGATCCCAGGTGTGCTGCGCCATGCCGGCGCCGGCATACATCATCATCTTCAGGTCGCGGAAGAACGAGCGGCGCAGCGCCTCGTCGCCGGCAAAGCGCCGGCTGAGCTCCTCGTAGCCCTTCGGCACGTTGAAGTACCAGCTCGGCGAGACCTCCTTCAGATTGCGGCAGGTCTCGTCCATGCCCGCCGGCGAGGGCTTGCCCTCGTCGATATAGTAGCTGCCGCCGTGCCAGAAGGTGAGGTTGAAGACCTTGTTGCCGGCCGCGACGTGGTTCCACGGCGCCCAGTCGACGAGGACCGGCGGCTCGTCCTCGAGGAAACGGTAGCAGTCGGCGACCATCGCCTGGTTGGCGGCGAGCATGCCGTGTGTCTGGACGACGCCCTTGGGGCTGCCGGTCGAGCCGGAGGTGAAGAGGATCTTGGCGACCGTCCCGGCGCCGATCGCCGCATGGGCCGTCTCGACCGCCGCGGTCGGCGGGGTGGCGAGCAGGGAAGCGAAGGCGGCGCTGGCCTTGCCGGGCACCGCGCCCCTGCCGAGGACGAGCATCGCGTCGTCCGGCAGGATCGCCGCGACGGCGGCCCCGAAGGCCGCGCCGTCCTCGGCGAAGACGACGCCCGGCGTCAGGTCCCCGGCAATCTGCCTGAGCTTGCCGAAATCCGACGAGAGCAGCGAATAGGCCGGGGAGACAGGCGCATAGGGAATGCCGACATGCATCGCCGCGAGCGCCAGCGTCGCATGGTCGAGCGAATTGCCCGAGAGGATCAGCACCGGCCGGTCGGCCGAGGCCGGGCTGTCGAGCAGCGCCTGTCCGACGGCGCGCATCCGCTCGACCATCGCGCCGTAGCCGATGCGGTTCCAGCCGGCGCCGCCGGGCGCCGGGCGCTGGGCGAAGAGCGTGCGCTCCGGCGCCCGCTGCGCCCATTCGAGAAGCCGTTCGGTCAACCGCACGGGAAACGGCGGCAGATCGCCCTCCTGGGTGACGAGGATGCTGCCGTCCGCCCGCTCCTCGGTCCGCACGACCGGCTTCCAGACCCGCGACGGCCGCAGCGGGGCCCGCAGCGGCGTCGCCGCGGCCGAATCCCTGCTCCCCGCCGCCCGGCGCTCCGCCTCCTCGACCATGTCATTCCTCCCGCCGCGCCGGCATTTCTCCCTCCGGCGCCAGGCGAAGGTGACAAAGGGCGGCAATTTTGTCCACTCGAAAACATTCCATGCGGAAACAAAATTGACTTGCCCGCGCATCCGGTGTTCTGATGGCGCCGGGCAAGGCAACGGCCGGAAGTGGACGATGGACGAGGCACGGAACGCATTCGTGACGATCGAGCAGGACGGGCCGGTCGCGCTCCTCGGCCTCAACCGGCCGGAGAAGCGCAACGCCATCTCCGACCGTTTCGTCGAAGCGATCGCAGAAGCGGTCGCGACGGTCGAGAAGACCGCGAAGGCCGGCGTCATCTTCGGCCACGGGCCGCATTTCTGCGCCGGGCTCGATCTCGCCGAACATTCCGAGAAGACCCCGATCGAGGGGATCGAAGGCTCGCGCCGCTGGCACGAGGTGTTCCGGACGATCGAGCGCGGCCGCATTCCCTGGGTCTCGGCGCTGCACGGCGCGGTGGTCGGCGGCGGGCTGGAACTTGCCGCCTCGACCCACATCCGCGTCGCCGAGGCGACCGCCTTCTTCGCGCTTCCCGAGGGCCAGCGCGGCATCTTCGTCGGCGGCGGCGGCGCGGTGCGGGTCGCGCGGCTGATGGGCGCGGCGCGCATGACCGATCTGATGCTCTCCGGCCGGGTGATCGACGCGGCGACCGCAGAGCGCTGGAACGTCGTCCAGTACGTGGTCGGCGAAGGCGAGGCGCTGGAAAAGGCAAAGCAGATCGCCAAAGCGGCCGCCGGCAACGCCCCCCTGTCGAACTACGCCGTCATCCACGCGCTCTCGCGCATTCAGGACATGAGTGCCGAGGACGGCCTCTTCGTCGAAAGCCTGATGGCCTCCTTCACCCAGACCAGCCCCGAGGCGAAGGAGCGGCTGAGGGCCTTCCTCGAAAAGCGCGCCGGCAAGGTGGCGCTGGCGCGGGACGGCGGGGACGACGGGCGGTGAGCGCCCTCGTCAAACCCGCTCCGAAGCCCGAGGCCGGACCGCAGCCCGGGGCGGGCGGACGGGATCTTGCGACGGGAGCGGAAGCGGAAGCGGAGACCGCCGCGGCGGTGCCGCTCGCCCTCGGCCCGCTCGAGGAGAGCCTCGGCTTTCATCTGAGGCTCGCCCAGATCGAGGCTTTCGACGCGTTCTTCGCGGCCTTCGCGGAGGACGGCCTGCAGCCGGGCCTGCTCTCCGTCCTGATCACCATCGGGGAGAATCCCGGCGTGCGCCAGGGCGTCCTCGCCAACGCACTGAAGATCAAGCGCTCGCACATGGCGAAGATCGTCCAGGGCTTCGACGCGGCGGGGCTCGTCGACCGCCGGGTGCCGGCCGACGACCGCCGGGCGGTCGAACTGACGCTGACGCCGGCGGGGCGCGGGCGCGTCGCGGCGGCGATGCCGAAATTTCGCACCCACGAGACGCTGAGCGCATCGCGCCTCTCGGCGGCCGAACGGCGGACGCTGCTCGATCTCCTGCGCAAGCTGAGCGGCGGCTGAGCGCCCGCGGCGAAATTCTTGCCTGACCAAGACATGAGGGAGGTTTTCATGAACGTCGACGATCTCGTCGCCATCGACATCCACACCCATGCCGAAGAGCCCTGCGGCTGCCACCCGGACGACGGCTACGACGACTTCCAGGCGGCGATGGCGCGCTATTTCAAGGCGCCCTACGAGCATCCGCCGACGATGGTCGAGACCGCGGCCTATTATCGGGAAAAGCGCATCGGCTGCGTCATCTTCCCGGTCGACGCCGAGCGCGAGACCGGCTTCCGGCGCTACGCCAACGAGGAGGTGGCGGAAATCGCGGCGGAAAATGCCGACGTCATGCTGCCCTTCGCCTCGATCGACCCGGCCAAGGGCAAGGCCGGCGCGCGGGAGGCGCGGCGGCTGATCGCCGACTTCGGCATCAAGGGCTTCAAGTTCCATCCGACGATGCAGGGCTTCTATCCGAACGACCGCGCCGCCTACGTGCTCTACGAGGCGATTGCGGAGGCAGGCTGCATCGCCCTCTTCCACACCGGCCAGACCGGCGTCGGCTCGGGGCTGCGCGGCGGCATGGGCATGCGGATGAAATATTCCAACCCGATCCATCTCGACGACGTCGCGGTCGACTTTCCCGACATGCCGATCATCATGGCGCATCCCTCCTTCCCCTGGCAGGAGGAGGCGCTGGCGATCGCCCAGCACAAGCCGAACGTCTATATCGACATGTCCGGCTGGTCGCCGAAATACTTCCCGCCGATCCTGGTCAAATACGCCAATTCGATCCTCAAGCACAAAATGCTGTTCGGCTCCGACTGGCCGGTGATCAAGCCCGACCGCTGGCTCGCCGACTTCGCCGCCCTCGACATGAAGGACGAGGTGCGCCCGCTGATCCTGAAGGAGAACGCGCGGAAGCTGTTGAAGATTTGATTTCGTCTCCCCGATGCGCCGCTTCGCGGCCGCCGGGCGACAATCGCCGACGGTCAAAGGGACCTGAATGGGCGGCGATGTCAGACGTAGCTCGCCGCCGTGCCGCTGAGGATCGTCAGCGCCGGATTTGTGGAGGAGCTCGTGTCGTTCGCGATGTCGTACATCGCCAGGAAGCGGTTGATCATCCGCTCGACATATTTGCTGTCGCTGAGCTGGTCGACGTCGATCTTCTTGGTCAGGTTGCGGGCCTGGACGTCGATGTCGCTCGACGAGAACTCGTCCGGCAGGCCGAGCGTCGTCTTGACGAATTCCAGCAAGGCGTCGTCGGCGAGGAACTGGTAGACGTTGGTGATATCGGCGGCGGTGCGCTTGAAGTAGAGGGCGAGGCGCACGCCGTTGTTCTCGTCGCCGGCCTCCTCCTCCATCCGCTGGCGGAGATACAGATCCTGGGTCGACAGCATGTCCGACACGGTCTGGACCTTGGTGACGTCGCGCTCGATCGTGCCGTCGGTGTCGAAGTTGAAGGCGGCGGCGAATTCCAGGTAGCGGTCGTCGTCGTATTTCGCGGCGACGCTGTCGGGATCCGACAGATCGCTGGTGAGGATCGCCCTGATGTCGGCGGTCGACAGCTTCTCGCCGTCGAGATCGAAGGCCTTCAGCGCAAAGTCCACCAGATCGGAGTTCGACAGGAGATCGTCCATGGTGGCGATCTCGGGAACCGCGACGTTGTAGGCGAGGATCTCCTTGGCCGCGTCGACGAGCTCGGTGTTGGAACTGCCCAGAACCTTGGAGAAATAGGTGTTCACCAGCGACGATTCGCCGTTCGCGTCGGTGGCGAGGGTCATGTTGCCGTAGGCGTCGACGTCGAAGGCGGCGGCGAGGGTCTTGTAGGCGTCGATGCCGAGCTTGTTGGCGAAGCTGTCCGGATCGGAGAGGTCGCTGGTCAGGACCTTGCGGATGGTGTCGGCGTCCTGGGTGTCCGGATTGAAGCCGATCGCCTTCATCGCATAGGTGAAGGTTGTCGAATCGGCGAGGAACTCGTCGATCGTCGAGACGCTGTCCATCGCCGACTTGAAGGCCTGGGAATCCTGGACGACGGTGGTGACCGTCGCCTTGTCCTCGTCGTCGTCGAACTGCGCGAGATAGCGGTCGATGGTGTCGCCCTGGGCCGTCTCGGTCTGGACGCGGCGGACGTCGGTGACCTTGCCGTCCGAACCGAAGTTGAAGGCGGCGGCGAGCCGGATGTAGCGGTCGTCACCGAGCTTGGCCGCATAGCTCGTTGGGTCGGAGGGATCGCTGCGCAGGACGCGCATGATGGTCGACTTGCTCTCGGTGTCGGGATCGAGGCCGACGGCCTTCAGCGCATAGTCGTAGACGGTGGAATTGGCGAGGAAGTCGGTGACGCTGGTGACGTTCTGGATGTTGGCGGCGTAGAGCGAGGCGCTCAGCCGGTCGTCGCTCGAGGCGGCGTCGCCGTAATGTTCGAGATAGGAATCGGTCAGGGCGGTGACGTTGGCCGCGGTCTGGGCGCTGGTTCCCGAGGCGAGGCTGCCGTCGGTCTGGAACTGGAACATCTTGGCAAGCTGCAGATACTGCTCCTTGCGCGTCTTGTCGGTGGTGGTCGATTCCGACATGGCGTTGACGACGCTGGTCGGGTCGGAGAGGTCGCTGGTCAAAACGTTCCAGACGAAGGCCGAGGATTCGACCGTCGGGTCGAGACCGACGGAGGTCAGCGCCACCTCGTAGAGCCGCGGGTTCTCGATGAGATCGTCGGCCGACGTGACGTTGCCGATCTCGGCCTCGTAATAGGAGGCCTGCAGGGCGGCGGCCTGGGGCGAGGCCTCGAGCCCCTTCTGCTTGTAGTAGAGATAGGCGGTGCTGTTGGCTTCCGAGCTCGACTGCAGCCCGTCCGAAGGGGCCCTGCCGTCCTCGCCGAAGGGCAGCATGGCGGCGAGCAGCAGATAGCGGTCGTCGCCCTTCTTCGACATCTCGTCGGCCTTGGTGCCGGTCAGGACCTCGCGGATGAAGCTCTCCGAGGCGACGGAGGCGTCGATGCCGGCGGCCTCCAGCGCGACGGTGAAGAGCTTGCTGTCGGACAGGAACTGGTCGACGGTCTTCACCGAGCCGATCTTGTCCATGAAGTAGTTGGCGTTGGCGGCGATTGCCTGTCCGGCCAGCACCCGGTGCTCGGAATAGCTCTCGACCATCACCTGCTGCTGGGCGGCGGACTGGGCCGTCGGGTCGGTCTCCGTCGCCGCCGCGGTGAAGTTGAAGGCCTTGGCGAAGTCGCGGTAGCGCTCGTCCGAGAGCTGGTTGGCGAAGCTCGACGTGTCGGTGAGGTCGCTCTCCAGCACCTTCTTGATCAGCGCGCGGGAATCGATCTGGTCTTCCAGACCATAGGCGGTCATCGCGTAGGAATAGAGCTTGTAGTCGCCCATGAACTCGTCGATGGACGTCACATTGCCGATGTTCTCGCGGTAGTAGTCGGCAAGACGCTTGTTCGTCGGGTCGGCGGCGATCCGGTCGAGCACCCGGGACTGGTCGCGCGTGTAGAGCTGGTAGGTCGTGAAGGTCGAAAGCATGGCGGCCCCGTTGCTCGGCACGCGCACACCCTCCCCGGAAGGCGGACGCAGTCCGTCGGATCGAGCCATAGCCGCTTATGCCTAACGGAGCGTTAAGGGCGGCCGGCCTGCCACGGCGATGCTTTCGATCTGCTTACCGCCGCCTGAACGCGGACCCGGAAAATCCAAAGTTCCGGCGAAGGCAAGCGGCCCGAAGACGCGGCGCCGGCGTCAGACGGTTTCCGGCAGATCACGTCGTGATGCCGAAAACAAAGACGCTCATTCGCCGCGCAGGCTTGATACGAGCCCCGCTTCGATCGAGCGGATCTCGGATCAGACCGGCGGCAGCACCACCGGCAGCATGCGCCGCTCGGCGTCGGAGACGAAGGCGAGGTCGAGCAGCTTCTGGACCTCGGCCGCATGCCGGAAGTCCGGCTCGCCGTTGACGCCCGACAAAAGCGCCAGCACGAAGCGGTCGGCGTTGCGCGGCGTCGGCGGGCATTCGACCCGGCGCCAGGTCTGGGTGTGGATGTCCTCGCCGAGACAGACGTCGAGGCTCGAATCGGTGGTGTTCGACCAGACCTTCAGGGCCCCGGTCGTGCCGTGGATCGTCAGGTCGAGATCGTTCGCCTTGCCGGTGGCGTAGCGGCTCATATGGACAACGCCGAGAGCGCCGTTGTCGAACTCGACGGTCATCGCGCAGGAATCGTTCGCGTCGAGCGTATAGGCGCCGATGGCGCCGCCCTCGGCCTTGTCGAAGGTCTTCATGCGCGCCTGCAGCGCCGCGATCCCCTGCCCCGAGCCGTAGGTGACGAAGTCGAGGATGTGGATGCCGATGTCTCCGACGACGCCCTTCGAGCCGTGGCCGGAGGAGAGCCGCCACAGCCAGCGCTCGTCGGTCCGCCAATCGCCCCAGTGGCTGCCGGTGAGCCAGCTCTGGAGGTAGCTCGCCTCGACATGGCGGACCGCGCCGATGTCGCCGGCCTCGACCATGCGCCGGGCGAGCTGGATGGCATGGGCGTTGCGGTAGGTCAGGTTGACCATGTTGATCAGCCCTGCCCGCTCGACCGCCCCGACCATCTCGAAGGCGTCCTCGGCGTTCAGCGCCAGCGGCTTTTCGCAGAAGATCGCCTTGCCGGCGGCCGCGACCTGCAGCGTCGTCGCCTTGTGCACGGCGTCGGGCGTGGCGTTGACGACGGCGTCGAACGCGCCCCAGGCCAGCGCCTCGGAAAGGTCGGCGAAGGCCTTGTCGATGCCGTGCAGGGTGGCGAAGGCGCGGACGCGGTCGAGAACCACGTCGCAGGCGGCGACCACCTTGCAGCCGGGGATCGAGATGAAATGCTCGGCATGGCGATGGGCGATCGCACCCGTGCCGAGGATCATGATGCGCTTTTCGCCGGCGACGGCCGCCGCCTCGCGGGCGGCCTGATGGGTCTGGTTGGCCATGGATCCGCCCGCGCCCTACCGGTAGCCTTCTTCGCCCGGCTTGTGCAGCGAGCCGCCTTTCTGCTCGATCTTTTCCGGCGCCTTGTCGACCGGAACGTTCGGCGCGGCCGAGACGTCGGTCCAGGCGGGGACCGGGTTGTGGGCCCAGCGCACGGCGTTGACGATGACCCGCTGGATGTCTGGGTTGTGGTAGATCGGATAGGTCTCGTGACCGGGCCGGAAGTAGAAGACCTTTCCCGCACCGCGCTGGTAGGTGAGGCCGGAGCGGAACACCTCGCCGCCCTCGAACCAGGAGATGAACACCGTCTCCATCGGCTCGGGGACAAGGAAGGGCTCGCCGTACATCTCGGCGTTCGGCAGTTCGATCGCCGGCCCCACCCCTTGCACGATCGGATGCGAGCGGTTGACCGCCCAGAGCCGCTCGCGCTCGCCTGCCTCCCGCCATCTCAGCGAACAGGGCGTACCCATCAGCCGCTTGAACGGCTTGGAGAAGTGGCCGGAATGCAGGACGATCAGGCCCATCCCCTGATGCACGCGTTCGGCGACGCGATCGACCACCGCGTCCTCGACGTCGCCATGCGCCTTGTGGCCCCACCACAGGAGGACGTCGGTCGCGTCGAGCCGCTCCTGCGAAAGTCCGTGCCCGGCTTCGGGAAGCGTCGCGGTCGCGGCCTCGATGTCCGGCTCGCGGCCGAGGAAGCCGGCGATGGTCGCGTGGATGCCGTCCGGATAGATCGCCCTGACGGTGTCATTGTGGCGTTCGTGGAAGAACTCGTTCCAGACGAGTGCGCGGATGGTCATGCGATATCTCCCCGGGGCGACCTGCGGGTCGCGGGCACCCCTCGATCTTCGTGCCCTGCCCGCTCCCGCCCTCAGGTGGCGACGAGGATCGCCACCGGCAGGTCGGAAAACACCCCCGCCACGTCGAGCGCGCCGGCCGGGGCGAGCATCTCCCCGGTGAAGATATTGCGCCATCCCCGCGTCGCCAGCCCCTCGGGAAGCGGCAGGCTGGTGCCTTCCCACCCGGTGGTCGCGGGGAGAAGATCCTCGGCTCCGTCGAGGAGCGTCAGCGACAGGCGCGGCGCGACGGCGAGGACCGCGCCGTGGTCCTCGTCCCGGCGCAGGAAGGCGACGAGGTGGGCGCCCCGCGGCCCTTGGGGCTCGATCGGCACGTAGGCGGCGGCGGCGAAGAACTCCGGCATCTCGCCGCGCAGCGTCAGCCCCGCCGAGACGATCCGCGCCTTCATCGCGCCGGAGCGCCAGTCGCGAAGGTCGTCGGCGATGCTGCCGTCGGTCCCGATGACCGCGGAGCGGGCCTTAAAGTCGATCGCCCGGCGGTTGTCCGGATCGACGAGGGAGAAGTCGTAGAATTCCGTGCCCTGGTAGATGTCCGGCACGCCGGGCGCCACGAGCTTGATCGCGGTCTGGGACAGGGAATTGAGGGCACCGGCGGCAACGAAGGGCTGGGCCGCGCGCCAGAACCTCGCGATGAAGGAGCCCTCGCCGCCGCCCTCCAGCATCGCCGCGACGAAGCCTGCCAGCGCCGCCTCGTAGGCTTCGGCCGGCGATGTCCAGCTGGTCCAGCGCTTGGCCTCGCGGACCGCCTTTTCGGCATAGGCGGCAAGACGTGCGGCGACCGCCTCGCGGGACGCGGCATCGCCCGGATCGAAATCCGCCGGCAGGACGCCGAGCAGCGACTGGTAGAGCCCCCATTCGGTCTCCGGGTCGGGCGAATCGAGCCCGGGCTCGACCTCGAGCCGCGAGGCGCCGAGCGCCTCGGCGAATTCCGCGACGAGGTCGCGCCAGCGCTCCGGCTCCTCGGAGAGGGTGTAGAGCCGCGCCCGCGCGTCCTCGCCGCGCTTGGTGTCGTGGGTGGAGGTGGCGAGGAGGCCCAGCGGCTGGTCGGCGAGGCGGATGCGCATGGCGTCGTGGAACGCCTCCACCTCGGCGCCGTAGAGATCCGGCTCGCCGCCCACCTCGTTCAGCGCGATCAGCCGGTTGTAGCGGTAGAACACCGTGTCCTCGACGGCCTTCGCCATGACGGCGCCGGTGGTCTGCTGGAAGCGCCGGGTGAAGTCGAGCGCGCCGGCGATGTCGGCGCCGTCGGTGAAGTCGAGCTTCAAGAGCCGGCCGATGAACTGGATCGGCTCGTCGGCCTCGACCTCGCGCGACGTCAGGGCGCGGTCGACGGCCTCGTCGATGACGGCGATGTCGCGGCGCGGCACGCCGTCGACGGAGACGTAGGTACGGTAGACCGGCAGCGCCGCCGCCACCTCGACGATCGCCCGGGCGATCGTGTCCGGGCCGAGGTCGCGGGTGGAAAGGCCGCGCGAGGCGACGGAAAGCGCAAGGCCGGTCAGCGCCGCGAGTTCGCCGGCGAGGTTGCGCTGGAAGATCGAACGCTTCTGGCGGAGGATCATCGCGCGCAGGTCCGGCTCGTCGCGGACGAAGGCGTGATAGGCCCCGTTCATCGCCGCTTCCTTCGCCGGGTCGACATAGAGGCCGGCGAGCGCGGTGATGAACTCGTAGCCGGTGGTGCCCTCGATCTCCCAGGAGGTGCGCAGCCGCTCGTCGCCGGTCAGGATCTTCTCGACGTGGATCGACGGCGAGCGCCGCACCGACTGGAAGGCCTGGCGGAGCTGTTCGAGATAGCCCTTCGGGTCGGCGAGGCCGTCGACATGGTCGATGCGGATGCCGTCGAGCCGGCGTTCGCGGGCGAGGCGGATGACCAGCTGGTGCGACTCGCGGAAGACGCGGCGCGACTCCTGGCGCACGCCGATGAGGTCGGCGATCTCGAAGAAGCGGCGGTAGGTCAGCTTCTCGCGGGCCGTGCGCCACCAGGCGAGGCGCCAGGCCTGGGCCTCGTGGAGATCGTGCAGCGCCGCCTGGTCGGCGTTGATGGCGGCGAGCGCCTTTTCCAGCGCCTCGGAGAAATCCTTTTCCTGCAGGTGCTCGAGCAGGAGCTCGGCCAGCTCGTCGGCCTCCGCCGGGGTGGAGACCGAGAAGCGCCGGACGAGCCGGTCCCGCTCGGCATGGTCGATGAGGCCGAACACGTGGCCGTAGCTGCGCGGATCGATGGGCAGACCGTATCCGGACGCGTCGAAGCGGAGCGTGCCGGCCCTGCCGTCCAGCCGCACCGAGAGGTCGCCCGCCTCCAGCGCCTCGCCATAGGGCTTGCCGAGCACCGGCACGAGGATCTTCTCGGCCTCCCAGGCGATGTCGAAGGTGCGGGCGAAACGGCTTTCCTGGCCCCAGCGCAGGACGTCCTCCCACCACAGATTGGCGGGCGAGACGCCCATGTGGTTGGGCACGAAGTCGAGCAGCAGGCCGAGATCGGCCGAGGACAGCGCGTCGCTCATCGCGGTGAAGCCGGCGACGCCGCCGAGGGCCTCGTCGAGGGCGTTGTAGTCGGTGACGTCGTAGCCGTGGGTGGAGTTGGCGGCCGCCGCGAAGATCGGCGCGGCATAGAGATGGCTGACGCCGAGCTTCTTCAGATAGGGGGCGAGGCCGGCGGCGGTCTCAAAGTCCATCCCCTCGCGGAACTGCAGGCGATAGGTTGCGACGAGCATGCGGCTCATGAACGGGTGGGCCTTTCTTCGCGCATGGCGGCCGCCATTTCGAGGAAGCGCCTGTCGCTCGACAGGTCCTCGAGGGGGACCGGCGTCCTGATGCGCCAGTTCGGATATTGGTCGGTGGTGCCGGGAAGGTTCGCCTGCCGGACGGCACCCACCATGTCGTCGAGCTGGACGGCGAAGACCAGCGCGGCGCTGCGGGCGAGGTGACGGTGGACCGCCACGGCGAGTTCGTCCGGCAGTTCCTCCGGCATCGCCGCGGCGCCGCGGCGCACGGCCTCGAGACTTTCCGGCAGGAGATCCGACCGGTGCAGCGCTTCGAGCAGCATGCGCTTCTCGCCCGACCGGGACTGCCTGTCGCGCGCCGTCGCCGCCTCGTCCTGGGTGCCCGCTTCGAAACGCAGCGCGATGTCGCCGGCCGTCCACCAGCCCGACAGCGTCGCGAGGTCATGGGTCGAGATGCAGGCGAGGGAGAGCCGCGGATAGGCGCCGGGGTCGACGAAGCTGCCGTCCGCATGCCGCTCGAAGTAAAGCACGCGGTAGGAGAAGACGTTCGCCGCCGCCATCACCTCGCGAAAGCCGGGCGGCACGGTGCCGAGATCCTCGCCGATGACGAGGCAGCGGTTGTCGGCGGCGGCCTTCGCCACGGCGTCGATCATCGCGCCGAGATGATAGCGCACGTAGCCGCCGCCGGCCGAGCGCGCCTCGTTCGGGATCCACCACAGCCGGGCAAGCCCCATGGCGTGGTCGATCCGCACCGCGCCGGCATTGCGGGTCAGTGCCGTGAAGGCCTCGAACAGCGGCTTGTGGTCGCGTTCGGCGAGGGCCTTCGGCGACAGCGGCGCAAGGCCCCAGTCCTGGCCCTGGCTGTTGAACATGTCGGGGGGCGAGCCGACCCGCGCGCCGTTGACGGTGAGCGCCGGATCGGCCCAGGTCTCGGCCCCATCGGGCGTGACGCCGACTGCGAGATCGAGATAGAGGCCGATTGCCATGCCGGCGCCCCTTGCCCGGGCCTGGGCGCTGGCGAGCTGCTCCTCGGCCTCGAACTGCAGCCAGAGATGGAAGAGCACGCGCTCGCGCCGTTCCTCGGCGAAGCGGGCGACCTCGGGCGAATGGCGGTCGCGCATTGCCTCCGGCCAGTGATGCCAGCCGGCATGGCCGCCCCGTTCGACCTCGGCTTCCGAGATCGCCTCGAACAGGGCGAAACCCTGCAGCGCCTCCCCGCCGGCCTCGACGAAACGCTGGAAGGCCTGCTCGTCCTCGATCTCGCCGCGGCGGGCCTCGAACAGCCGGGAAAACAGCGCCCGTTTCAGCCGGCCGACGGCCGGATAGTCGACGAGGTCGCCCTCGAGCCCGTCGAAGAGTTCCGGCGCCTGCGCCCTGACGGCCTCGATCGCCGCAGCGCCGCCTTCCATGTGGTCGACGGCGAGATAGAACGGGTTGAGGAAGCGCCGTGTCGAGGGCGAATAGGGGCTGTAGCGGGCCGGCTCGGCGAGGAAGAGCGCGTGCAGCGGATTGACGCCGACGAAGGCGGCCCCCTCTCCGGCGGCGATGACGGAAAGCCGGGCGAGATCCTCGAAATCGCCGATGCCGAGGCTGCGGCTGGAGCGGAGCGCATAGAGCTGGCAGGCGACGCCCCAGTGCCGGTGGTCGGCGATCGCCTCCGGCAGCGGACAGGCGCGCCGCGGCGCCTCGACCCTGTCGTGGAAGTCGCCGGGCGCGCCGGTCTCTGGATCGACGCCAAGGGCGCCGAGAAGCGCGCGCTTGGCGGTATCGTCGATGACCTTCTCTTCGCCGAGTTCGGAGACGTAGGCGAGCTGGATGCCGTGGCTCGCGGCAAGCAGGTCGAGGCGTGACGTCATCGTGCGGTCCCGGAGATCAGCTTCTGTCCTTCGATGCGGAAGACCACGGAGGGCCCGGGCAGGCAGCCGGTTTCAAGCATCGGGGCAGCGTCCTTCGGATGGGAGTGGAGGAGGTCGCCGCAGGTCAGATCGCTCTTGACGACGTCGGAGGGCAGCGCCCAGGGCTCGTCGTCGAGATTGGCGAAGAGATGCAGCACGGCATTGTTCTTCAGATGCCAGGCGACGACGAAGGCCAGCGTGTCGTCGGAGACGTGATATTCGCCGCAGCCGCCCGCCAGTTCGCCGGCGATCAGCGGCACGACGCGCTGCTGGCGCTTTTCGAGCAGCGTCTTCACCATCGCCCAACGCCGCCGGTAGGTCGGGCGGTCGAGCAGCGACCAGTCGAGCTTCGACGCCTTGAAGGTCGTCTCGGCGTTCGGATCGGGGATCAGCTTGCGGGCGTCGGCATCGTGGAAGGCCGCGAACTTCTTGAATTCGGCGCGCCGCCCCTCGCGCACCGCGTCGGCGAGTTCGCCGTCGAAGTCGGTGAAGAAGCAGAACGGATCGGTGTTGCCGTATTCCTCGCCCATGAACATGAGCGGGATCTGCGGCGAGAGCAGGAGGATCGCCTGCAGGCATTCCACCACGCGGCGCGAGGCGAGGTCGGTCAGCCGGTCGCCGAAGGCGCGGTTGCCGATCTGGTCGTGGTTCTGCAGGAAGTTCACGAAGGCGGTCGGCGGCAGGTGCCCGGAGGGTCTGCCGACGTCGCGGCCGCGATGCTTGGAGTGCTCGCCCTGGAAGACGAAGCCGGTGGCGAGCGCCTTGGCCATCTGCGCCACCGACTTGCGGGAATAGTCGGCGTAGTAGCCCTCTTCCTCGTGGGTGGCGATGACGTGGGCGGTATGGTGGAAGTCGTCGTTCCACTCGCCGGAGACGAGGGCGGCCCGGCCGTTCTCGCGCTCGACGTGCCAGGTGATGTTGCGGTCGTCCTCGGTGGTGATGTGGACGTGGCGGTCCGGGAAGGCGGCGCGGACCGTCGCGGCGAGTTCGCGCACCAGCGGCACGTCGGTGGTGTCCTCGATGGAATCGATCGCGTCGAGCCTGAGCCCGTCGATGCGGAACTCCTCCAGCCAGAACAGGGCGTTGTCGATCATGAAGTCGCGCACCGGCTTCTCGTCATAGGCGATCGCCGCCCCCCAGGGCGTGTGGATCTCCTGATGGAAGAACTCCGGCGCGTAGGAGCCGATGTAGTTCCCGTCCGGCCCGAAGTGATTGTAGACGACGTCGAGGAACACCATCAGGCCGCGCTCGTGCGCGGCATCGACGAGCCGCTTCAGCCCGTCGCCGCCGCCATAGACCTCGTGCGGGCAGTAGAGCAGCACCCCGTCATAGCCCCAGCCCCGGCGGCCGGCGAACTCCGCGACGGGCAAAAGCTCGACGGCGGTGACGCCGGTCTCCTTCAGATAGTCGAGCCGCTCGGCGACGCCGTCGAAGGTCCCCTCGGGCGAGAAGGTGCCGGTGTGGAGTTCGTAGAACACCGCCTCCTCCCAGGGGCGGCCGTTCCAGCCTGCCGTCTTCCAGGCATAGGCTTTCGGATCGACCAGCTTCGACAGGCCGTGGACGTCGCCGCATTGCGCCCGCGCCGCGGGATCGGGAACGACGAGGCCGCTGTCGAGCCGAAAGCCGTATCCCTGCCCGACCGCGACGCGGTCGGTCTCGATCCGCCACCAGCCTCGGGCGTCCTTTTCCATCGGCAGGAAACCGGCCGGCTTGCCGGCCCCGTCCCCCATCGCGAGTTCGATCGATGGCGCCGACGGCGCCCAGAGTCGGAATTCGGTCCGGCCTGCAAGAAGGCGCGGGCCCCAATGCGTCTCGAATAAGAAGCGGTCGGCAGTTTGTGCCATGTCCTCAGTCCCCGTCCCTGAAGGCTGATTTCCGTGCGGGCGGTCTTGCCTACGAGGTCCCGAACCGAGGCCACAGACGCTCGCGGTCGAGCGGACCGCTTGCCGCACCGCATCTTAATTAAAGCGGGCGCGCAGGCTTCCAGCCCTTGCTGTCGAGGAAATTTCCGTATTCGGCTGTCGGGCCAACGCACCGCGAGCGTTCCGACGGTTTTCGGCCGGAGACTACGTCGGACGATCCCGCGGCATGCGCACGCCGCCAGGGGTCGGCAACGCATCGACCGTCCAGGCAGGCGACTAACGGCCCGCCCTGCCCCGCACCAGATCGTGGATGAAGCCGAGCTTCTGCTTCACCGTCTCGGAAATGACGAAGGGATAGAGGTCGTGATGGCCCATCGAGCGGTTGAACGAGTTCAGCGCCGCCGACAGCGCGAGCCAGGCATCGGCGATCTCGTCGATCGTCACCTCGTCGCGATAGACGTCGAAATCGATCGTCGTCGTGAGCAGGCCGGAATCGCGCACGCGCGGATCCACCGAGACACCCCACCAGTGGCCGGTCTCGAGGCTGTCGACGATGTGGAGGTAATGCGCCCAGGTCTCGGCGAAGTCCTCCCAGGCGTGCGAGCCGGCATAGGAGGAGACGTATTCCGTCTGCCAGTTCGGCTTCGGGCCGTTCATGTAATGCTGCTGCAGCGCCTCGCCGTAGTCGACCGTGTCGTCGCCGAAGATCGCCCGGCATGCCTGCAGCGCGCCCGGATTGCCGTCGCGCACCAGCCGGTCCCAGTACCAGTGGCCGACCTCGTGGCGAAAGTGGCCGAGCAGCGTGCGATAGGGCTCGCCCATCGACGTCCGACGCTTCTCCCGCTCGGCGTCGTCGGCCTCGGCGAGGGCGATGGTGATCAGGCCGAGGTCGTGGCCGGTCATCACATGTTGCTCGCCGGGCGTTTCGGCGAGAAAGTCGAAGCCGAGACCCTCCCCCGCCTCGTCGCGCGTCGCCAGCGGCAGGCGTAGGCGCAGCAGCGTGTAGAACATCCGCCGCTTGGCGATCTCCATCTTCTGCCAGCGGGCGACGTTCGTCGGGTCGGACGTGTCGGGCACCGTCACGTTGTGGCGGCAGGCCTTGCAGTAGACCTCCGGGCCTTCGCCCGGAACCAGCCAGTTGCAGACGCCGAAGGCATAGTTCGCGCAGTATTTCCACTTCGAGCCGTCGCTATGGGTGCCGGCGGCGACGAAGATGCCGTCCGCCGGGTCGAGCGCCAGCATCCGGTTGGAATCCGGCTCGTAGCCGAGGGCGTGGTTGCAGCGCTCGCAGACGACGTTCTCGAAGAAAACGACCTGCGCGCAGGCGGGACAGGAAAAGAGTTTCATCGAGGTCCTCAGGGCGCGGCGCCGCGCCGGAAATCGCCGTATATCGCCGGATATCGGTTGCGCGCATCAATGCTTACGGGGGCGAAGGGTTCCGGGCCGGACCGGTGGCCGCGGGAATTTTCCCTGCCTCTACGACCGCTTCGCCCATGTCGCGTGTCGAGGTCGCGTGTCGAGGCGCTTGCCGCATTGCGAGATGCGATTAAGCTTCCCGCCAACGAAACGGGATGAACGAAAGCGACCATGTCGATCCTTGCCGCCCTCAACCACGTCACCCACTACCGATACGATCGCCCCGTTTCCCTCGCACCCCAGACCATCCGGCTCCGCCCGGCGCCGCATTCGCGGACGAAAGTGCCGTCCTATTCGCTGCGGGTGACGCCCGAGGACCACTTCGTCAACTGGCAGCAGGACCCCTTCGGCAACTATCTCGCCCGCTTCGTCTTTCCGGAAAAGACCACCGAGTTCCGCATCGAGGTCGACCTCCTCGCCGACATGACCGTCTACAACCCGTTCGACTTCTTCGTGGAGGAAGCGGCGGAGGAATGGCCGTTCCAGTACGACGAGATCCTGAAGAGCGACCTTGCCGCCTATCTGGTCCCGGAGCCGGCGGGCCGACTGCTCGCGGCATTTCTCAAAGAGCTCGACCGCTCGGAGAAGAACACCGTCAACTTCCTCGTCGGGCTGAACCAGGCGGTGGAAAAGCGCATCGACTATCTGGTGCGCATGGAGCCGGGCGTGCAGTCGCCCGAAGAGACGCTCGGCAAGGGGTCGGGCTCCTGCCGCGATTCTTCCTGGCTCCTCGTCAACGTGATGCGGCACCTCGGTTTCGCCGCGCGCTTCGTCTCCGGCTATCTGATCCAGCTGAAGCCCGACAAGGTGGCCATCGACGGGCCGGCCGGCACCTCCCACGACTTCACAGACCTGCACGCCTGGGCCGAGGTCTATCTTCCCGGCGCCGGCTGGATCGGCCTCGACCCCACCTCGGGCCTTCTCACCGGCGAGAGCCACGTGCCGCTCGCGGCGACCCCGCACTACCGCTCCGCCGCCCCGATCACCGGCGCCGTCGACTATGCCGAGGTCGAGTTCGACTTCTCCATGTCGGTGACGCGGGTGGAGGAGCGACCGCGCGTCTCCCACCCCTTCTCCGAGGAAAGCTGGCAGGAACTCGACGCGCTCGGCGAAAGGGTCGACGCCGAACTGAAGGCCAGCGACGTGCGCCTGACCATGGGCGGCGAGCCGACCTTCGTCTCGATCGACGACTTCGAGGCGGCGGAGTGGAATTCCGACGCCACCGGCCCGACCAAGCGGGGCCTTGCCGACGACCTCATCCGGCGCCTGCGCGACCGCTTCGCGCCCGGCGGCTTCCTGCATTACGGCCAGGGCAAGTGGTATCCGGGCGAGACGCTGCCGCGCTGGACCTTCTCCCTCTACTGGCGCAAGGACGGCGTGCCGATCTGGCAGAACGCCGAGACCATCGCCCGCGAAAAGACCGGACTTGCGGTCGGCGCAGCGGAGTCCGAGCGCTTCACGCGCGCCGTCGCCGACGCGCTGGGCGTGGCGACGGACTACGTCCTGCCGGCCTACGAGGACACCGCCTACTGGCTGCTGCGCGAGGCGCAACTGCCGGAAAACGTCGAACCGACGAATTCCAAGCTCGAAGACCGCGAAGAGCGCGCGCGGCTCGCCAAGGTGTTCGAGCGCGGCCTGCCGAAGCCGACCGGCCACGTCCTGCCGATCCAGGCCTGGCAGGGCCGGGCCCGCGGCGTCAGGTGGTTCTCCGAGCGCTGGTCGACCCGGCGCCGGCAGCTCTTCCTCGTTCCAGGCGATTCCGCCATGGGCTACCGCCTGCCGCTTTCCGCTTTGCCGCATCTCGGCCCCTCGCACTATCCGTTCATCCATCCCGAGGATCCGACGCAGCCCTTCCCGCCGCTGCCGCCGCAGAGCCGCCAGCAATGGGGGCGGATCGAGATGCAGCAGCATCTCGGCGCGGCAGGCGGCTCCGCCCAGGCGGCTGACGAAGGCGGCATGAGCCAGAAGATGGGCCGGGAAGGCATGCGGCAGTGGATGCCGCCGCTGCCGCCGCTGCCAGCGGGCGGCGGCGCGGCCGGCGGCCTGATGCCGGGCTTCGGCAGCTTCGCCCCGCTCTCGACCGAGATCTCGGGCTCCGTGCGCACCGCGCTCTCGGTCGAGCCGCGCGACGGCAAGCTCTGCGTCTTCATGCCGCCGCTGGAATTCGCCGAGGCCTATCTCGACCTTCTCGGGGCGATCGAGGAAATTGCCGCCGCCGAGGGCCTGCCGGTGCAGATCGAGGGCTACGCGCCGCCGCCGGACCCGCGGCTCGGCGTCATCCGCGTCGCGCCCGACCCCGGCGTCATCGAGGTCAACGTCCATCCCGCCGCGTCATGGGAGGAGGCCAAGGCGATCACCACCGGCGTCTACGAGGACGCCCGCCAGTCCCGCCTCGGCACCGACAAGTTCATGATCGACGGCAAGCATGCCGGCACCGGCGGCGGCAACCATGTCGTGGTCGGCGGCGCGACGCCGCTCGATTCGCCCTTCCTGCGTCGCCCGGACCTCCTGAAGTCGCTCGTCCTCTACTGGCAGCGCCATCCCTCGCTCTCCTATCTCTTCTCGGGCCTCTTCATCGGTCCGACCAGCCAGGCGCCGCGCATCGACGAGGGCCGCCACGACCAGCTCTACGAGCTGGAGATCGCCATGGCGCAGGTGACGCAGGACGGCTTCTCGACCCCGCCCTGGCTGGTCGACCGGCTGTTCCGCAACCTCCTCGTCGACGTCACCGGCAACACCCACCGCGCCGAGATCTGCATCGACAAGCTCTATTCGCCCGACGGGCCGACCGGCCGGCTCGGCCTCGTCGAGTTCCGCGGCTTCGAGATGCCGCCGGACGCCCGGATGAGCCTCGCCCAGCAGCTTTTGATCCGGGCGCTGATCATGAAGTTCTGGAAGGAGCCGGAGGACGGCAGCTTCGTGCGCTGGGGAACGGCGCTCGCCGACCGCTTCATGCTGCCGGAATTCGTCTGGGCGGATTTCCTCGGCGTCCTCGACGACCTCGGCCGCTCCGGCTATCCGATCCGGCCCGAATGGTTCGAGGCGCAGGCCGAGTTCCGCTTCCCCTTCTGCGGCAGGATCGAGCGCGAGGGCGTGACGCTGGAGCTGCGCCAGGCGCTGGAACCCTGGCACGTGATGGGCGAGACCGGGGCGATCGGCGGCACGGTGCGCTTCGTCGATTCCTCCGTCGAGCGGCTGCAGGTGAAGCTGTCGGACTTCGAGCCGGCCCGGCACGTCGTCACCTGCAACGGCCGGGAAGTGCCGCTGGCGGCAACGGGGCGCGGCAGGGAGGCGGTCGCGGGCGTCCGCTTCAAGGCCTGGCAGCCGGCCTCGGGCCTGCATCCGACGATCCCCGTCCACGCGCCGCTGACCTTCGACATCTACGATCGCTGGTCGAAGCGCTCGCTCGGCGGCTGCGTCTATCACGTCGCGCATCCCGGCGGGCGCAGCTACGAGACCTTCCCGGTGAATTCCTACGAGGCGGAGGCGCGCCGCCTCGCGCGCTTCGAAGCCATCGGCCACACCCCCGGCGGCTACCAGCCGGTCCGCGAACTCCCCGATCCGAGCTTCCCGATGACGCTCGATCTGCGGCGTCCCGCGGGCCGGCTGGGCGTATGAGATCGTTGCCGAAGATTAATTGTCGCATTGCATTCGGTTGCGGAAACTGTTGAATTTGACGCAACGGCGTGCGGTTTTAGGAGGCTTCGCCGACGCGCGGCGATCGCGTCGGCAGGGCAGACAGTGGATTCGAGCCGCCATCTCAGTGGTCGGGTTGCGGCTTGAAGAAGATCGACGTTTTCATCTGCGGCGTCCAGAAGGGCGGGACGTCATCTCTCCACAGTCGGATGACCGATCATCCGCGGATTGCCGCGCCGACACGCAAGGAACTTCATTTCTTCGACGACGAGCTGACGGTCGACTGGGACGATCCCGATTATCGTCCGATCGACGCGTTTTTCGATTCGACGGCGAAGATGTGGATCGATTCGACGCCGATCTACTGCTTCTGGCCGCCGGCCATGGAGCGGATCGCCACGTATAATCCCGGCGCGAAGATCATCGTGGTCTTCCGTGACCCGATCGAGCGGGCATGGTCGCACTGGTGCATGGAGCATGCGAGGGGACTGGAGAGGCAGGGCTTTTCCGAGGCGATCCGGAGCGAGACCTCGCGTATCGGCATGGCGTTGTCCCGGGAGGCCCGGATCTACAGCTATGTCGGCCGGGGATACTATCATGGCCAGGCCGAACGGATACTTTCCCTTTTCCCGCGCGAGCAGGTGCTCTTCCTGCAGGCGGAAGACGTATGGCAGGACGATGATTTCCGGATGCGGGAGATCATGGACTTCCTCGGTCTCGACGCCCCGCCAAACGGTACGGCTGCGCATTTGATGCGCCGTGGCGATCTCGAGGACTATCGAGCACCGTCGGCGGAGGATTTCCGGTTTCTGCGCGATCGGTATCTCGCCGATGTACGCGAGTTTTCGGCCCTGACGGGGATCGATGTCTCCCGCTGGCCGACGGTGACCGGTCGACGGCATCAGGCTTGACGCAGGAGCGAAGGCCCCGCCGCGATAATCCGAGGCCGCGCGCCCGCGCCGAACCGCGAAGCGACGACGCCGACGTCTCCCCATCGTGCCGGCCATGCTGTAGCTTGCCCCGGCCGGGCTGATACTTCGGGCGTTCTCTCAAACGCCCGAAGAACGCTCCGGCACCTTGGATCCAGGCATTTTGCCGATCGGAAATCGCCTGCGACTTCCGACCAGAGCGATGCCGCAACGCGCGGACGAACGTGCCTCCCGATACCGTCCAACTCCGTCGCTATGCCAGCCTCGCCGCCAAGTCGCGCGACGAGATGATCGCGCCCGGCGGTGCGGTCCGGCCGCATTGGACGCCGCTGATGCGGCGGCTGGCGGCGATGCCGGGCGGCGAGGTCGAACGCCGCTTCGCCTCGGCACGGCAGTATCTTTCCGAAGCCGGCGTGTTCCACCAGGTCTATGGCGAGGAGAGCGAGCAGAGCCACGACTGGCCGCTCGGCCATCCGGCGCTGATCATCGACCGGGCGGAATGGACGGCGCTTTCAGCGGGTCTCGTTCAGCGTGCGAGGTTTCTCGAAGCGCTGCTGACCGACCTCTACGGCGAGCGCCGCGTGGTGGCGGAGGGCGTCCTGCCGGGCGTCCTCGTCGGCCGGAATCCGGAATTCCTGCGCCCGGTCGCCGACCAGGCGCGTCTCGGCATCCCGCTTCTGTCCTTCATCGCCGTCGATCTCGGCCGCGGCCCCGACGGGCGCTGGTGGGTGCTTGGCGACCGCACCCAGGCACCCTCCGGCGCCGGCTTCGCGCTGGAAAACCGGGTCGCGACCTCAAAGGCGTTCCCCGACCTGTCGCGCGCCCTCAACGTCGAACGTCTCGCCGGCTTCTTCCGCAACTTCCGCGAGATGCTGTTCGCCCTCGGCGGCCCGGAGCGCAGCCGCATCGGCCTCCTCACCTCCGGCCCGCACAACGAGACCTATTACGAGCACGCCTATCTCGCCCGCTATCTCGGCCTGCTGCTCCTCGAAGGCGGCGACCTCATCGTCCATGGCGACCGCGCCGAGGTGCGCACGGTCGACGGCTTCCAGCCGATCCGCGTCCTGTGGCGCCGTCTCGACGCCGATTTCTGCGATCCGCTGGAGCTTTTCGGCGCTTCGCGCATCGGCACGCCGGGGCTCTGCCGGGCCGTGCGCTCCGGCGCGCTCAGCCTCGTCAACGCCCTCGGCTCCGGCATTCTCGAGACCCCGGCACTGCTCGCCTTCCAGAAGGCGCTGGCGAAGGCGCTGATCGGCGAGGAGCTGAAACTGCCGACGATCGCCACATGGTGGTGCGGCGACGAGGCGGTCCGCCGCTACGTCGCGGAAAATGCCGGACGCCTGCAGCTCGGCCCGGCCTTTCCCGCGACCATGGCGGCGGCGGGCGACGAAACCTCCGCCCAGCGCAGAAGCGAACCGCAGGCGATGCCGGCGACGGCGCGCGAGGGCGTCGCCTTCGTCGGACAGGAGATCGCTGCCCTCTCGACGACGCCGGTCTTCGGGGCAAGCGGTCTCGAGCCGCGGCCGGTGACGCTGCGCGCCTTTCTGATGCGCGACGAGGAAGGCTGGCACGTCATGCCGGGCGGCTTCGCCCGGGTCGCCGATTCCCGCGACGCGCGGGTGATCTCGATGCAGCGCGGCGGCGGCTCGATCGACGTCTGGATTCCCTCCGACCAGCCGATCAAGCCGATCTCCCTGATCGGGCCGCGCGGCGACCGCTTCGCCCGTCGGCTGCCCGGCGCGCTGCCGGCCCGTGCCGCCGACAACCTGTTCTGGCTGGGTCGCTACGCCGAGCGTTGCGAGGGCGCCACCCGGCTGACGCGGCTCCACGCCGCGAGGACCACCGAGGGCTGGGCGGCGGGCGAACTGGAAGCCCGGCTCGCCGTCATCCTCAAGGATTACGGCGTCGACATCGATCCCGGCCGGCCGAAGCGCGGCCTGCTCGCCCTCGCCCGGCAGGCCGCCGACACCGCCTCGCGCATCCGCGAGCGCTTCTCCCCCGACGCCTGGCGCACGCTGAACGAGATCGTCTCCCTGGTGCTCGATGCCATCGCCGAGGACGACCAGGCGACCGTCGAGCTGACCAGCGCGATCCTCACCCAGCTCTCGGGCTTCGCCGGCCTCGCCCACGAGAACATGTACCAGTTCACCGGCTGGCGTTTCATGCAGTGCGGCCGGGCGCTGGAACGCGGCCAGGCGACGGCGGCGGTGATCTCGTCGCTCATCGCAGGCGAAGCTCCCGTCGGGGCGCTCGAGGCGGTGCTGACCTTCACCGACTCCTCCGTCACCTACCGGCGCCGCTATTCGGTGGATCTTTCCGAGGAGACCGTCGTCGACCTCGCGGTGCTCGATCCGCTCAATCCGCGCTCCCTCGCCTTCCAGGTCAACAGGCTCGCCGAGGTCACCTCGGCGCTGCCGGGCGTCCATCTCGGCGAGACGCCGGATCTTCTGATCCGCCGTCTGGCGCGGCTTCGCGTCCGCCTGCAGACGGCCGACGCGGTGGAGGTCGACAGCGCCTTTCTCGACCGGGTGGTCGGCGATCTCTCGCTGATCTCCGACCTCCTCACCCAGCGCTACCTCCTGTCGAGCCCGCGGGCGAGGGCCGAATGGCTCGGAGGTCCGGAATGAGATACGCCGTCCGGCTGAGGATCACCTACGACTATCCCGCCGCGGTGACCGATGCGCGCCATCTCCTGCGCATCCGCCCGCGCCGGGAGACGGACCAGTTCGTGCGGAACGTCGCCGTTTCGATCGCTCCGCGCCCCGAGGAGCAGCGCGGCGAGACCGACTTCTTCGGCAACCCCGTCGACGCGATCGCCTTCTTCGCCCCGCAGACCGAACTCGCCATCGATATGCGGGCCGACGTGAGCGTCGAGCGGCCGGCGGCGCGGCTGTCGGAGACGCCGGAGATCGAGCGGATTCTCGCAGAGACCTGTGCCGTCCGCTCGCTCGACGCCGGCTCGCCGCTGCATCATCTCGGGCCGAGCCCGAGGATCAGCGGCTTCGCGCCGCTTTCCGACTGGGTCGCCGAGACGTTCGAGACGGCGAAGCGCCCGGCTGGCGAGGCTGTGATGGCGCTTGCGAGGAGGATCCGCGAGGAATTCGCCTATCGGCCGGGCTCGACCGTCGTCGGTACCAGCGTCGCCGAGATCTTCGCCGAACGGCGCGGCGTCTGCCAGGATTTCTCGCATCTGATGATCGCCGGCCTCAGGGCCCGGGGGATGGCGGCGCGCTACGTCAGCGGCTTTTTGCGCACCGACCCGCCGAAGGGCCAGCCGCGCCTCGAAGGCGCCGACGCGATGCATGCCTGGATCGAGGCATGGCTCGGGGAGGACTGCGGCTGGGTCGGCTTCGACCCCACCAACGGCATCGCCGCGGGCGACGACCACATCGTCGTCGCCGTTGGCCGCGACTACGAGGACGCCCAGCCGATCGCCGGCACCTTCGTCACCTCCGGCTCGCAGGAGACCCGGCACTTCGTCGACGTGGTGCCGGTCGCCTGATGTGAACGGTTCGTCGCCGGACCTCGGCGTTTCCGGCCCGCGCGAAACGCCGGTCGGACCGACCGCCCCGCCGCCCGGAATTCTCCGGTCATGCGTTAAGGCTTTTTCCAGATATCGGCCGCACTGTCGTCGCCGACCGTCCAGGGAAAGACGGGACCGGGGACGCCCGAGACCCTCGCCACCGGACGGCGGAAAGCGATGAGGAGATGCCCGTCCTGGAGGCGCCTGCCGCATCGCGGCGCGCCATCCGCGGCGCGAGGTTCGGTGCTGCGAGTGGCGGGAACGCCTGGAACGAGGGTCGGGGCGAGGTCGTGGGCAGATGAAGTCGCAATTTGCTCCCCTCGCGGGCCGCCGATGACCGGCAACATCCCGCTCATTCTCTGTCTCACCATGGGTACCTGCCTCATCGCCGGCGCGGCGATGCTGTCCGAGTGGCGGAAGTTTCGCGATCCCGCCGCCGGCTGGTGGTGCGCGGCCTTCCTTTCGAGCGCCGCCGGCGCATCGGTCTTCCCGCTGCGGGGAATTTTGGCCTTCGACTTTCTCTCGATCGGCCTGTCGAACGCCGCCTTCCTCGCCTCCTACAGCGCGGTCGGCGCCGGCATCGCCGCCTTTGCGGGCCGGCGACCGAGCCTTGCCCTCGTCCTGTTCCCGAGCCTTTGCTGGCTGGTCTTCTGGTTCACCTCCCCCCTGGCGGCCGACTTCGACACGAGGGTGGTCGTCATGTCGGCGGCGACGGCGACGATCTCGGCAATCAGCGCCCGTCTGGCCTTTTCCCCGCGGATCGACCGGCTCGGCCGCGTTCTCGCGGTCGTCATGTCGCTGCGCGCCGCCTTCTTTCTCGGGCGTTTGATCTGGTCCGTCGGCGCCCTCGGTCCGGTCAGCGACGCAGCCCGCGGCGTCGGCTTCCAGATCGTCATCATGGAAGGCCTCTGGACGTCCGTCCTCGTCGGCTATCTGATGCTCGCCCTGCTGCGGGAGAAGCGCGAGACCTCGCTGATCAGGCTCGCCGAGACCGACTTTCTGACGGGTGCCGACAACCGCCGTGCCTTCCAGTTGAAGGCCGAGCGCGCGCTCGCCAGGGCCGGCCCGCATCGGACGGCCGCACTGATGATGCTCGACCTCGACAACTTCAAGCAGGTGAACGACATCTTCGGCCACAGCTTCGGCGACGAGGTGCTGCGGCGCTTCGCCGCGATCGTCCGGGCGCGCCTCGCGCCCGGCGACATCTTCGCCCGGTTGGGCGGCGAGGAATTTTCCGTCGTGATCGCCGACGGCGACCCGGCGGGCGCATGGCGCCTCGCGGAGGCGATCCGCCTCGACTTCGAACGTGCGATGCTCGATCTCGACCTCGGCCCGGTCTCGGCGACGGTCAGCATCGGCCTGACGACGACCCAGGAACCTGAAAGGCTCGAGGCGCTGCTCTTCCGGGCGGACGAGGCGCTCTACCGGGCGAAGACCAGCGGCCGCAACCGCGTCGAGGACGCCGCCCTGCGAGAGGCCGAGGCCGAAACCCCGCCGATCCTCCCGCGCGGGATGGGTCTGCCCGTCTGAGCGGACGGTGCCTCAGCCTTCGTGGACCATGACGACGGTCGCGAGCGGCGGAAGCGTCAGCGAGATCGAATAGGGCCGTCCGTGGACGGAATGCTCTTCCGCCGCCTTGCCGCCCATGTTGCCGACATTCGAGCCGCCGTAGATCTCCGCATCGGTGTTCAGCCGTTCCGTCCAGGTGCCGTCCTTCGAGACGCCGACCCGGTAGTCGTGCCGGGGGATCGGCGTGAAGTTCGAGACGATCAGCACCTGCCGCCCGTCGCGGTCCTTGCGCAGGAAGGCGATGACGCTCTCGTCGACATTGGCGGTGTCGACCCATTCGAAGCCGCCGGGGTCGCAGTCGAGCTGATGCAGCGCCGGCACCTCGCGGTAGAGGGTGTTGAGGTCGCGCACCAGCCTCTGGACGCCGGCATGCCGCGGATTGTCGAGCAGGTGCCAGTCGAGCGACTGGTCGTGGTTCCATTCCGCCCACTGGCCGAACTCGCCGCCCATGAACAGCAGCTTCTTGCCGGGGTGGGTCCACATGAAGCCGAAATAGGCCCTCAGATTGGCGAACTTCTGCCACTCGTCGCCGGGCATCTTGCCGAGCAGCGAGCCCTTTCCGTAGACGACCTCGTCGTGGGAGAGCGGCAGGACGAAGTTTTCCGAATAGGCGTAGACCATCCCGAAGGTCATGTGATGATGGTGGTAGCGCCGGTTGACCGGGTCCTCCTGCATGTAATGCAGGGTGTCGTGCATCCAGCCCATGTTCCACTTGAAGTGAAAGCCGAGGCCACCGGCATAGGTCGGCTTCGACACGTCCGGAAAGGCCGTCGATTCCTCGGCGTGGGTGGTCGCCTTCGGGTAGTACTCGCCGATCCGCTCGTTGGCGTCCTTCAGGAAGGTGATCGCCTCGAGGTTCTCGCGGCCGCCGTAGATGTTCGGCTCCCATTCCCCGTGCGAGCGGGAATAGTCGAGATACAGCATCGAGGCGACGGCATCGACGCGCAGCCCGTCGATGTGGAAGCGGTCGAGCCAGTACATGCCGTTGGCGACGAGGAAGTTCTTCACCTGCGGCCGGCCGTAGTCGTAGATCAGCGTGTTCCAGTCCTTGTGGAAGCCGCGCCGCGGATCCGGATGCTCGTAGATCGCCGTGCCGTCGAAGCGCACGAGGCCGTGCACGTCGGTCGGGAAGTGGCCGGGCACCCAGTCGAGGAGAACGCCGATCCCCTCCTGATGCAGCGCGTCGACGAGCCGCGCGAAGGCCTCGGGCGATCCCCAGCGCGAGGTCGGCGCGAAGAGGCCGATCGGCTGGTAGCCCCAGGAGCCGTAGAACGGGTGCTCGGAGACCGGCAGGAACTCCACATGGGTGAAGCCCATGTCCTTGACATAGGGGACGAGCTCGCGGGCGAGCGCGTCGTAGTCGAGCATCTCGTTACCGTCGCCGCGGCGCCAGGAGCCGAGATGCACCTCGTAGATGGCGATCGGCTTCTCGCGGCTCTGCCAGTCGTCGGGCTGGGCGCGGAACTCGGCGTCCTGCCACTCGTGCTCGACGAGGCCGTCGACGAGCGAGGCGGTGGAGGGAGCGAGTTCCTGCCGGAAGCCGACGGGATCGGCCTTCAGCGGCTGCACGTTGCCGTCCGGACCGATCACCTCGAACTTGTAGACCTCGCCCCTGCCGAGATTCGGCACGAAGAGCTCCCAGACGCCGCATTCGTGACGCTTGCGCATGACCGAGCGCCGGCCGTCCCAGGAATTGAAGTGGCCGACCACCGAGACGCGGCGGGCGCCCGGCGCCCAGACCGCGAAGGCGACGCCGGAGGTGCCGTCCATCTCCTTGGGATGGGCCCCGAGCTTCTCGTAGAAGCGGTAGTGGTTGCCCTCGGCGAGAAGATAGACGTCCTGATCGCCAAGGATCGGTCCGAAGCGGTAGGGATCCTCCTCGTCCCACTCCTGGCCGCCGCCATGGCCGTAGCGCATGCGATAGGCGGCGCCGCCGTCGAGGCCGGGCACGTAGCCGGTGAAGAACCCTTCAGGACCGAAGGATTCCAGCAAGGCGAGTTCCTTGCCGCCGGCGTCGACCACCTTGGCCGAATGCGCGCCGGGCCGGTAGACCCGGACGATCGCGCCGCCGTCTGTGGGGAAGCGGCCGAGGATCGAGAACGGGTCGCCGTGAACGCCGCGACCGATCTCCCAGGCCTGGCGCTCGTCGGGCCTGTGCTCGACGCCTTCGGGAGGTTTTGCGGGAATCATGTTCATTTCAGTACCTGTCGTTTCTCGAGGAGGGCGACGATGCCGCGCAGGGGAATCGACAGCCATGCAGGCCGCATGGCGGCCTCGTAACGAAGCTCGTAGAAGGCCTTCTGCAGGACGAAGAGATCGAGCAGTTGGCGCATCGGCTCGTCGAGGGCGATCTTCGACGCCTCGCTCCAGTGCAGGAGGAACTGCTCGCTCACCTCGTCGCGCCAGCTCGTCGCCATCTCGCGCAGCCTTTCGGCCGTCGCCTCGTCGACGGGGCCGGAGCGGTCCCTCGCGGCGAAAGCCGCGTAGTCGAACGAGCGCAGCATGCCGGCGACGTCCCGCAGCGGCGAGGTCTTGGCGCGGCGCTCCTCCAGCGACCGGCCCGGCTCGCCCTCGAAATCCAGGATGACGACGTCGTTCTTGGCGACGAGGATCTGACCGAGATGGTAGTCGCCGTGGATGCGGGTTCTCGCTGCCTCGACCTTCAGCCCGCCGAAGCGGTCGAAGAAGGTGAGGATGTCCTTTTCCGACCCGAGCAGCCGGTCGACGTTCTCCATCTCCTCGGCCGGCAGGTTCGCGCGCGCCTTGGCGAGGACGCCCAGCGCCTCGCGCGCATCCTCCTTCGCTTCGTTGACGATCGCCATGTAGCTGTCGTCGTCGAGGGGCTCGGGTTCGAAAGCCGGATCCCCGGTCGAGGTGGCGAGCGCGGCATGCATCTCGCCGGTGCGGCGCCCGAGAACCTCGGCCGGATCGATCTGGATCTGCAGCTTCGGTTCGCTGAGCGCGCCGGTTTCGAGATTCTCGTCGGCGAGCGGCTGATGGGCATAGGCGTGATCGCGCAGGTAGCGCGCCAGCGCCTCGACGATCACCGTCCAGGCATCGCCCTGATTCTGCACCTGCTCGAACAGCGCCGCGATGGCGGTGCGGGTTCCGTCCGGCCGCTTCAGCTCGATCGAACCGTAGAGCGCCGGTGCGGCCTCGAAGTCGGTTTTTTCGGTGAGGAAGCGGGTGACCTCGAGTTCCGGCTGGATGCCGTCGCGCAGCCGCCGGTAGTATTTCAGGATCGCCTCGCCGCCGATCAGCAGCGAGGTGTTCGACTGTTCGCCGGACAGGACGCGGATGGCATCGTTGTCGACGAGAAGGGTGCGGGCGAGCCCCTCGCGCTCGCTCGCCGAAGCCTCGACGACGAGTTCGCCGCCGGAGAGCTCGACGCCGGCGTCCGCCGCGATCAGCGCGATCACGACCTTGGCGAAATCGGCGCTGCGCGTGCCGTCGATCAGCGCGCCGATGCGCGGCCCCTGGCGCACCTTCGCGATGGTGTAGGGCAGGTCCGGGTCCTGGGTCGACAGATGCGCCTCGCCCCAGCGCACCGACAGCGGCATGAAATAGTTCTGGCCGCCGTCCGGCGTGTCGACCCGCAGTTCGGTGAGGAGGTGGCGGCGGCTGTCCGGCGACGGCGGGCCGAGCACCGAGACGTCGAGGGCCCGCCGCCCGGCCGCCTTGCCGGCGAACCAGCGCTGGTTGGCGACGTAGTCGGGCAGGATCGTCTTCAGTTCGGTGAGGTTGCGCCCGCCGACCGTCGCCTTGAGATCGCCCTGGGCGACCAGCGTCGAGAAGGCCGGCAGCGCCACCGGCGCGGAGGGATAGCGCTGTTGCGCCGCACTGCCGTCGGCGAGATCGAACCAGAAGAAGCCGTAGGCCGGCAGCGTCAGGACGTAGGGCTGCGTGCCGATCTGCGGGAAGGCGGAAAGCCCCAGCATCTCGATCGGCACCGAGCCGGCATAGGCCGAAAGGTCGATCTCGACCGCCTGGGCGGAGCCCGAGAGATTGGCGACGCACAGCACCCGCTCCTCGGCGAATTCGCGCAGATAGACGAGGACCTTGCGGTTGGAGGGCAGGATGAAGTTGATCTCGCCGCGCCCGAAGGCCTCCTTCGTCCGGCGCACCTGGATCAGCCGCCGCATCCAGTTGAGCTGCGAGGCGGGATTGTTCGACTGCGCCTCGACGTTGAGGGCCTGGTAGCCGTAGACCGCGTCCTGGATCACCGGCAGATAGAGCCGCTGCGGATCGGAGCGCGAGAAGCCGCCGTTGCGGTCGGCCGACCACTGCATCGGCGTCCTGACACCGTCGCGGTCGCCGAGATAGTAGTTGTCGCCCATGCCGATCTCGTCGCCGTAATAGACGACGGGCGTCCCGGGCATGGACATCAGGAGAGCGTTCAGGAGCTCGACCTTGCGCCGGTCGTTGCCCATCAGCGGCGCCAGGCGCCGGCGGATGCCGAGATTGATGCGGGCGCGGGTGTCGGCGGCATAGGTCGACCAGAGATAGTCGCGCTCCTCCTCCGTCACCATTTCGAGCGTCAACTCGTCGTGGTTCCTGAGGAAGATTGCCCACTGGCAGTTGTCCGGGATGTCCGGCGTCTGGCGCATGATGTCGGTGATCGGGTGCCGGTCTTCCTGGGCCAGCGCCATGTACATGCGCGGCATCAGCGGGAAGTGGAACGCCATGTGGCATTCGTCGCCCTCGCCGAAATACGGCCGCGTATCCTCCGGCCACTGGTTCGCCTCGGCGAGCAGCATCTTGCCGGGATAGTGCACGTCGAGATCGGCGCGGATCGCCTTCAGGACGTCGTGGGTCTCGGGCAGGTTCTCGTTGTTGGTACCCTCGCGTTCGACGAGATAGGGGATCGCGTCGAGGCGCAGCCCGTCGACCCCCTTGTCCAGCCAGAAATGCATGGTGGAGAGAACCTCCTCCATGACCTTCGGATTGTCGAAGTTGAGATCCGGCTGGTGCGAATAGAAGCGGTGCCAGAAATACTGCTGGGCGACCGGATCCCAGGTCCAGTTCGAGGTCTCCGTGTCGAGGAAGATAATGCGGGTGAGGTCGTAGCCCTTGTCGTCGTCCGCCCAGACGTAGAAGTCGCGCTCGGGGCTCCCCTTCGGCGCGCGCCGCGCCGCCTGGAACCAGGGATGCTGGTCGGAGGTGTGGTTGATCACCAGCTCGGTGATCACCCGCATGCCGCGCTTGTGCGCCTCCTCGATCAGCCGCTCGACGTCTTCCAGCGTGCCGTAGGACGGGTTCACCGAGCGGTAGTCGGAGATGTCGTAGCCGTCGTCGCGCAGCGGCGACGGGTAGAACGGCAGGAGCCAGATCGCGGTGACGCCGAGCTCCTGGATGTAGTCGAGCCGGGACAACAGGCCGGCGAAGTCGCCGATCCCGTCGCCGTTCGAATCGACGAAGGTCTTGACGTGGAGCTGGTAGATGATCGCGTCCTTGTACCAGTCCGGGGCGTTGAGATCCGGCCCAGAAGTGGTCTCCGGGGCGACGATGGCGGCAAACTCGTTCATTGAGGCGGGCGCTTTCGGCGTTCTGGTTCTTATCGGGACAGCTTGAAGACGGCGTAGGGCCGGTCCTGCGGATTCAGCCACCAGTGCTGGATCTTGCCGGTCCAGGCGAAGGCGTTGCCGGTCGCCATGTCGGTCGCATGGATCGTCGCGTCGTCCGGCAGGCCGAACTCCCACAGCGGCACCTCGAAATGCCCGCCCTGATCGTGATGCGGATCGAGGTTCACCATGAACAGGAGATAGGACGAACGATCCTTCGTCCGCTTGCCGTAGTAGAGGACCTGCTCGTTCCAGAAGTTGAAGAAGGCGAGCGAGCGGAAGTCCTTCATCGCCGCCTCGTCCTTCCTCAGCCGGTTGAAGAAGACGATGTCGTCGCGGATGTTGCCTTCGGCATGCCAGTCGAAGGCGCGGATCTCGTATTTTTCGGAGTTCAGATACTCTTCCTTGCCGGGGATGGGCAGGAATTCGCAGAGCTCGAAGCCGGAATAGATCCCGTAATTGCCGGCGAGCGAGGCTGCGAGGGCGAGCCGCGTGCGGAAGCCCGGGCGGCCCGAGGTCTGCAGATAGATCGGGTTGATGTCCGGCGTGTTCACGAAAAAGTTCGGCCGCATGTATTCGGCGCATTCCTCGGTGGTCAGCTCGGTCAGATATTCCGCGAGTTCCCACTTCTCGTTCCGCCAGGTGAAGTAGGAATAGGACTGGTTGTAGCCGACCTTGGCGAGGCGCTTCATCACCTTCGGGCGGGTGAAGGCCTCGGCGAGGAAGATGACGCCGGGATCGACCTTGCGCGCCTCGCCGATCACCCACTCCCAGAACGGGTAGGCCTTGGTGTGCGGATTGTCGATGCGGAAGATCCGGACGCCGTGCTTCATCCAGTGCAGGAACATGTCGCGCATGGCGAACCACAGCGAAGGCAGCGCGCCGCGGTAGAAGTGGAAGTTGACGATGTCCTCGTAGCGCTTCGGCGGATTCTCGGCATATTTGATCGTGCCGTCCGGTCGCCAGTCGAACCACTCCGGATGCTCCTTGATCCAGGGATGGTCCGGCGAGGCGTTGAGCGCGATGTCGAGGGCGATCTCGAGGCCGTGCTTCTTCGCCTCGTCGATCAGCCGGTGGAAGTCGTCGAAGGTCCCGAGTTCGCGATGGATGGCGAGGTGGCCGCCCTCCTTGCCGCCGATCGCATAGGGGCTGCCCGGCTCGCCGGGCTCGGCCTTCAGCGAGTTGTTCTTGCCCTTGCGGTTGGTGACGCCGATCGGATGGATCGGCGGAAAATAAAGGACGTCGAAGCCCATCGCCTCGATGTCCGGCAGGCGGGCGATGACGTCGTCGAAAGTACCGTGGCGGCCCGCATCGCCGGACTGCGAGCGCGGGAAGAGCTCGTACCAGGCCGAGAAGGCCGCCCGCTCGCGGTCGACCCAGACCGGCACCTGCCCGGGATAGCGCGACAGATGCGTGCGGTGGCCGGCGGCCATGAGGAGGCCGATCGCTTCGTCGGAGGCCAGCAGCGCATACTGGCCCTCATGATCGCCCTTCTGGCCGAGCTTTTCGAGCTTTTCGGAGAGCTTGGCGAGGCCCCGCTGATCGGCTCGCGTTCCGCGGCCGGAATCGGCGGCTTTGGCGACGAGTTCGCGCGCCTCGATGAGTTCGAGGTCGGTGAGCTTGCCGACGGCGCGCTTCTTCTTCGCCTCGTCCCGCCAGGAGGCGTAGAGGTCGCGCCAGGCGATGATGGAATAGCGATACGGCCCGGGCCGGTCGAAGGTGACCGTCGCCTGCCAGCGGTCGTTCTCCACGAATTCGAACTTCACCTCGGACCATTTCGCCGGGTCGACCTCGGCCGGGCCGTAGATCAGCGCGGCGTCGATCTTGTCGTGTCCGTCGCAGAAGATGTCCGCCGAGACGGTCAGCGGCTCGCCGACGACCCGCTTGACCGCAAAGCGGCCACCGTCGATCTCGGGCTCGACGCCCTCGATCGCCACACGGTTCTCGGCAAGGGCGAAGAGCCGCGCCTCGCTCGCCGGGTCGCCGGCTTTCGCGGACTTTTTCGGCTTCTTCGACTGCAATTCCACATCGGACATGCACGAACCTTCCGAGACGAGATTTCGGGTCGGGCGATGACCGCCGACAGGTGACGGCGGTCGCTGAGCACTTGGTTAAGGGATAGGCGGGCCGGGTGGCATGTCCAGTCGCAACGCCCGAAGAGGCTCCGGGGTTCGACCCTCCGAGGCGAAAAAGCGCGCACCTCCGTCGGCTCGTCGTGTTGACTGCCTCATTGCATCCAGGACATCATGCAACTAAGGGTTCGAGGAGCGTGGTGTGGGAAAGGATCCGCGACATGGGGGAAGTCGCGGTGCCGGCAGCGATCGCCAAGGCTCCTCCGACGGCGGCAGACGCCGGCCCGGCCCGCTTTCGCCGGCAAATCAGGCGCGCATTTCGCGGGAGATCGTCAGGCAGGATCGCGACGCCGGCAGACTTCCTCCCGATCCACGTCCCCCGAAAGACGGGAAATAGACGACGCAGGTGTGTATATTGACGCGATGAGCGATCTCACTCCAATCGACCTCACCCGAATGCGCGCCATGCGGAATGGCATCTATCATTCGATGCGCCGGCAATTCTTCGAGCGCTGCGAACGGCTCGGCAACCTCGCCGTCCTCCTCCTCGGCGCCGCCAGCGTCGCGCAGGTGACGGCACGGACGATCGGTGACGAGAACAACGCGGCTCTCGCGATCGGCTTTCTCGTCGCGCTCGTCGGAGGCCTGCAGCTCGTCTTCAACTTCGGCGGCCGCGCCCGCGACCACGCGATGTTCCAGGCCCGCTTCTACGGCCTGTTGGCAAAGGCGGAGCGGCCGGGGAGCGAGCCGGACCGTCTGGCCGCGGAAATCGAGAGCGAAATGGCGACCTTCTACGGCGAGGAGCCGCCGACCTACCATGTCGTCAACGCGATCGCCTACAACGCCGTGCAGGAAAGCTTCGGGCGGCCAGACAAGAGCGCTCTCATCAGGATCAGCGCGCGGCAGAACCTGCTGAAGAACATTCTGCACTACTCACCGCACGACCTCCGGACGTTCGGCGAAATCGAAGCCGCGAAACGGGCAGAGGGCGGCCGCCTCGCCTCCACTTGACCTACTGCGCGCTCTCGCCGCCTTGCGGGGTCTTCGGCTGCGGCGGCTGGTCGAGCTTCGGCGCCAGACGGCCGGCGTGATGGCGGTCGAAGATCCGCCGTCCCATCGCATAGGTGGCGACGGTCGCCCGCTCGTCGCCGAGGATCATTAGGGCAAACAGCTCCTCGGCAAGCGTCTCGACGCGCTCCATGCGCCGGCGCATCGCCTCGGTGGCGCGGCTGTCGAGGACGACGATGTCGGCCTCGAGGCCCGGCGCCAGCCGGCCGACCCTGTCCTGAAGGCCCATGGCGGCGGCATTGCCGGCCGTCAGCATGTGGAAGGCCTCGAAGGCGGGCAGCTTCTGGCCCTTCAGCGCCAGCACCTTGTAGCCCTCCGCGGCCGTCGTCAGCATCGAATAGGAGGTGCCGCCGCCGATGTCGGTGGCGATCCCGGTCATGAGGCCGGCGGCGCGGGATGCAGAAAGGTCGTAGAGCCCCGAACCGAGGAAGAGGTTGGAGGTCGGGCAGAAGATCGCCGACGCGCCCTTTTCGGCGAGCGCCGCGCGCTCGCGGCCGGTAAGATGGATGCAGTGGCCGAAGAGCGCGCGGGGGCGGACGAGACCGTAGCGCTCGTAGACGTCCGTATAGTCCGTCGACCAGGGCAAGGCCTCCGCGACATAGGCGATCTCGGCGGCGTTCTCGGAGAGATGCGTCTGGACCGGCAGCTCGGGATATTCGGCAGCGAGCGCCCCGGCGGCTTCCAGCTGCGCCTCGGTCGAGGTCGGGGCGAAGCGCGGCGTGATCGCGACTTCGAGCCGGCCGCGGCCGTGCCACGTCGCGATCAACTCCTTTGTCTCGTCGTAGCCACGCTGCGGCGTGTCGAGGAGGCCCGCCGGGGCGTTGCGGTCCATCATCACCTTGCCGGCGACCATCCTGAGGTTCCGCCGCCCGGCCTCGTGGAAGAAGGCCTCGGCGCTGATCGGATGGGAGGTGCAGTAGACCGCCGCCGTCGTCGTGCCGTTCGCCGCCAGCGTATCGAGCAGGAAGCGCGCGGCATCGCCGGCAACGCCGGAGTCGCCGTAGCGCAGCTCTTCCGGAAAGGTGTATTTCTGCAGCCACTCCATCAGCTCGGTGCCGTAGGAGGCGATCACCTGGGTCTGCGGCAGATGCAGGTGCGGATCGACGAAGCCCGGCAGGACGAGATGCGGCCGGTGGTCGACGAGCGGCGTTCCGGGATCGAGGCGGCGGGCGATCGCCGGCCCTTCGCCGACCTCGGCGACCAGGCCGTCGCGCACGACGACGATGCCGTCCTCGATGAAGCGGACGGCGCGCGCCTCCGCCTCGATCGCGGGGTCCGCATCGAAGGAGAGAAGCCGTCCGCGGATCGCGATCGTGCCGGGCCTTGCTGTCATGTCCCGGTCATAGCCGCAAACGCGGCGGCCCGACAGCCCCTCCCCGCAGCCCCGGTTCCTACAGTCCCCGACCGAGACCCGGCGCCGCACCGTCGGCGAGCCAGCGGCCCAGCATCTCGCGCTCGGCGGGTTCGAGGCCGGTGACGTTGCCGGGCGGCATGGCGTGGCTGCGCACCGCCTGGCGCTCGATCAGGGCGGCGTAGTGGACGATCTCGGCGGGCGTCTCGAGGCGGACGTTCTTCGGCGCGTGGATCATGCCCGGCCAGAGCGGCTCCTTCGCATGGCACATCGAGCAGCGCGACAGCACGATGGATTCCGCCGCCTCGAAATGCGGCGAGTTGGCGAGCGCATATTGCGGATCGCCGCCCCATTCCCGCTGCGAGCTCTCGTCTCCGGCCCCGGCCCCGGCCCCGGCGCTGCGCCAGCCCGGCGCGCCGGAGAGCGTGATGACGATGGTGAAGAGGATCCCGGCGACCGGCCAGCACCACCAGAGCTTTTCGCCCGTCGCATGCATGGTGTTGAAGAAGTGCCGCACGACCGCGCCCATCAAAAGGACGAGGCCGGCGATCGCCCAGTTCCACTCGGTCGCGAAGGCCAGCGGATAATGGTTCGACAGCATCAGGAAGACGACCGGCAGCGTCAGATAGTTGTTGTGCAGCGAGCGCTGCTTGGCCGCCTTGCCGAGGGCGGGGTCGGGGCTCCTGCCGGCTTTCAGATCGGCGACGACGATCTTCTGGTTCGGAATGATCAGGAGGAAGACGTTGGCGGTCATGATCGTCGCGATCAGCGCGCCGGTGTGGAGCATCGCGCCGCGGCCGGAAAACACCTGGGAGAACAGATAGCTCGACGCGACGACATAGACGAAGAGGACGGCGAGCAGCGCCGTGTCGTTCTCCTTCAGCGGCGACTTGCAGAGGAGGTCGTAGACGATCCAGCCGAGGCCGAGGCCGGCGATGCCGATGAGGCTCGCGCCCCAGACCGGCAGGTCGGCGACCTTAGGGTCGATCAGGAAGAGATCGGCCTGGACGTAATAGACGAGAAAGAGCAGCGCCGCGCCGGACAGCCAGGTCGCGTAGCTCTCCCATTTGAACCAGGTGAGTTCGTCCGGCATCTCGTCGGGCGCCACGGTGTATTTCTGCATGTTGTAGAAGCCGCCGCCATGCACCTGCCAGGCCTCGCCGGAAACCCCCTCGGGCAGCGCGCGGCGGCGCCTCAGGCCGAGGTCGAGGGCGATGAAATAGAAGGACGAGCCGATCCAGGCGATGGCGGTGACGACGTGGATCCACCGCACCGCGAACTGCAGCCATTCGGAAAGGTATGTCCACATGCGGGGTCGGGTCCCTTGGATTTGCGCGACATGGGATTGGGCTGGATGCAAGGACGGATCGCCTCCGCGCAGCCCACCCTTTCCGGCCATTCATGGACGTCGGCGCCGGTCACCCCCCTCTGCCCTGCCTGGCATCTCCCCCACAAGGGGAGAGATCGACCCTGCAGGGACGCCGTGGCTCACTTTCGGTGCCGAAGCCGACACCAGCACTTCAGAGAAGGCGAAACGGGCGAAGCCGCCGATCTCCCCCCTTGCGGGGGAGACGTCCGGCAGGACAGAGGGGGGTGCCTCGGCGCGAGCGTCGCAGAAGCGATTGCCTGCACCCCTTCACGCCTCTTCGAGACTCAGCCGACCTTTGGAATGGCTGAGTCTCTCTGAAAGCAAGGCCGCCGGACTTCTTGACGCCTCAGCTCTGCACGCCCTCGACGTACCAGTCCATCTTGAGGAGGTCGGCGTCCGGGATCTTCTCGCCATCGGCGACCTTCTTTTCGCCGGCCTGGTTGTTGATCGGGCCGGTGAAGACGTCGTATTCGCCCGCCTTGGTGCGATCGACGATGTCCTGCGCCGCCTTCTTCACGTCCTCGGGCATCGCGTCGTTGAACGGCGCCATTTCGAGGATGTCCTCCTTCATGCCCCACCAGATGTCGCTCGGCTTCCACTCGCCGGCGAGGAGCTTCTTCACCTCGTCGACGTAATAGGGGCCCCAGTGGTCGACGATCGCCGTCATGTGCGACTTCGGCGCGAATTTCGACATGTCCCAGGCCTGGCCGAAGGCGATGACGCCGGCCTGCTCGGCCGCCTGCAGCGGGGCGGGCGAATCGGTGTGCTGGCTGATCACGTCGACGCCCTGGGAGAGCAGCGCCTTGGTGGCGTCGGCCTCCTTGGCCGGGTCGTACCAGGAATTGACCCAGACGACCTTGGTGACGAATTTCGGGTTCTTCGCCCGCGCCGCCAGCGTGAAGGCGTTGATGCCCATGACGACTTCGGGAATCGGGAAGGAAGCGATGTAGCCGCCCTCGCCGGTCTTCGACATCATGCCGGCGATGGTGCCGAGCACGGCGCGGCCCTGGTAGAAGCGCGAATTGTAGGCGCCCATGTTGGCGGCGGTCTTGTAGCCGGTGGCGTGGTCGAAGGCGACCTTCGGGAACTGCTTGGCGACCTTCAGAGTCGGGTTCATGAAGCCGAAGGAGGTGGTGAAGACGATGTCGTTGCCGCCCTGCGCCAGCTGGCGGATGACACGCTCGGCATCCGGCCCTTCGGCGACGTTCTCGACGAAGTTCGTCTCGACCTTGTCGCCGAGCTCCTTCTCCAGATACTTGCGGCCCTGGTCGTGGGCGAAGGAATAGCCGTAGTCGCCGACCGGGCCGACATAGACGAAGGCGGCCTTCACCTTGTCCTTCTTCTCGCCGATCGCGGCGCGGGCCGGAAGCCCGACGAAAGAGCTGGCGCCGAGCGCTGCGGCGCCGGCGAGAAGGTGGCGGCGATTGGTCTGAAACATCTTCGTGTCTCCTCTTGAGGGGATGGCGGGGATCTGGTCAGGCGGCCGCCCGGAACGGCTTGCCGAGACAGGCGGGCGCGGCCGTTCCGGTGCGCCTCGCGGCGGAAATGATGGCGAGGACGGCGATCGTCGCGACATAGGGGAGCGCTGCGAGGAGCTCGGGGGCGAAGACGTTGAAGCCGGCGGCCTTGGCCTGCAGCTCCATGGTCATGACGAGGCCGAAGAGATAGGCGCCGGCGAGCATGCGCCCCGGCTTCCACGAGGCGAAGACGACGAGGGCGATGGCGATCCAGCCTCTGCCGGCGGTGAGCCGCTCGGCCCACATCGGGGTCAGGACCAGCGAATAGTAGGAGCCCGCGAGCCCGGCCATCGCGCCGCCGAAGAGGACGGCGAGATAGCGGATCTTCAGGACCGGATAGCCGATCGCATGGGCGGCGGCGTCGGATTCGCCGACCGCGCGAAGGATCAGCCCGGAACGCGAGCGGTTGAGGAAGAAGGCGACGGCGACGGTGAGGATCAGCCCGACATAGACCAGCGGCGAATGGCCGAAGACGAGCCGCAGGAGCGGCGACGACGTCAAGAAATCCGGAAAGACCGGCCCGAGGGTCGGCGTCGTGATGCCGACGAAGGGCGCGCCGATCAGCGCCGAGACGCCGGTGCCGAAGATCGTCAGGGCAAGGCCGGTCGCCACCTGGTTGGCCATCAGGGTCAGGACGAGGACGGCGAAGATCAGCGAGGCGGCGGCGGCGGCGGCCATCGCGGCCAGGGCGCCGAGGACCGGCACGCCGGTGGAGGTGGCGACGGCAAAGCCGGTGACCGCGCCGATCAGCATCATCCCCTCGACGCCGAGATTGAGGACGCCCGACTTTTCGACGACGAGTTCGCCGAGCCCGGCGATGAGAAGCGGCGTCGCGGCGCCGGCGACCGTCATCAGGATGGCGACCAGGAGATCGAGGCTCATGCCGTCACCGCCTTGCCCTTGGCGGGCTCGGCCTCCTTGGCGGCGGCCGCGTGGGGCGCGGACGCCGCGGCGGCGCGGCCGGAGACGATCCGGTAGCGCACGAGGATGTCGGCGGCGAGCAGAAAGAACAGCATCATCGCCTGGAAAACACCGGTCGCCGCGGAGGGAAGGCCGATCGTCGTCTGGGCGCTCTCGCCCCCGACATAGGTCAGCGCCAGGACGAGAGCGGCGAGGAGGATGCCGAGCGGGTTCAGCCGGCCGAGAAAGGCGACGATGATCGCCGTGTAGCCGTAGCCGGTCGGAAATTGCGGCACCATCTGGCCGAACGGCCCGGCGGCTTCGAGGATGCCGGCGAGCCCGGCGAGGCCGCCGCCGCAGAGCATGGCGATCCACACCGTCGAGGCGGCGCCGAAGCCGCCGAAGGCCGCGGCCCGCGGCGCCAGCCCGACCACCTTGAGCTGGAAGCCGGTCACGGTGCGCGCCATCACGAAGAAGGCGGTCAGCGCGACGGCGGCGGCGAGCGGCACGCCGAGATGGATCAGCGTTCCGGGCACCACCATGGGCAGCGTCTGGTCGGCGGAGAACATCGCCGTCTGGGGGAAGTTGAAGCCCTCCGGATCCTTCCACGGCCCGCGCATCAGATAGAAGAGGAGTTGGATCGCGACGTAGTTCAGCATCAGGCTGGAGAGAATCTCGTTGACGCCGAGGGTCGTTCTCAAGAGCGCCGGGACCGCCGCCCAGACCATACCGCCGACGACGCCGCAGATAAGCATCAGCGGCAGGATCCACGACCCGGTCATGTCGAGGGTCGAGAGCGCGACGCCCGTCCCGGCGAGGCCGCCGAGAATGTACTGGCCCTCGGCGCCGATGTTCCAGACATTCGCCCTGAAGCCCATGGCAAGGCCCGTCGCGATCATGGCGAGCGGTGCGGCCTTCACCAGAAGATCCTGCCAGCGATAGGGATCGAACAGCGGCTTGACGAAGATCTCCAGCGTCGCGCCGAGGCCGTCATGGCCGAGGAGGGTGAAGAGGATCGCTCCGGCGATGAGCGTCGCCGCCACCGCGATCACCGGCGCGGCCAGCATCATCGCCCGGCTTTCCTGCCGCCGCGGTTCGAGGCGCAGGAGGCTCACAGGGCGGGCTCCGGCTGGCGCGGCGCCGGAGAACGGCCGTCATGCCCGGCCGCAGCGCCGGCCTGCCCGGCGGCGTGGGCGCCGCCGTGGATGCCGCCCATCAGGAGCCCGACGCGCTCGATGGAGATGCCGGTCACGTCCATCGTCTCGGACAGCCGCCCTTCGTTGATCACCGCGAGACGGTCGCAGAGTTCGAGGAGTTCGTCGAGATCCTGGCTGACGACGACGACGGCGGCACCGCCGGCCGCGAGGTCGATCATCGCCTGGCGGATGAAGGAGGCCGCCCCGGCATCGACGCCCCAGGTCGGCTGGGAGACGACGAGGACGGCCGGATTCTCCATGATCTCCCGGCCCATGACGAATTTTTGCAGGTTGCCGCCCGAAAGGCTGCCCGCGGCCGCGCCGGGGCCGGTCGCCTTGACCGAGAAGGCCTCGATCACCTTTGCGGCGAAGGCTTTCGTCGCGCCCGCCCGGACGACGCCGGCGGATGCAAGGCCCATGCGGCTGCGGGCCGAGAGGAGGGCGTTTTCGGAGAGCGACATGCCCGGCACCGCGGCATGGCCGTTGCGCTCTTCCGGCGAGGTCGCGAGCCCCGCCCGGCGCCGCGCCCCGACGGAGAGGGCGGCGAGCTCCCGCCCGTCGAGGCGGATCGAGCCGGTGACCCCGGCCCGCTCCTCGCCGGAAAGCACCGCGAGAAGCTCGTTCTGGCCGTTGCCCGCGACGCCCGCGATGCCGAAGATCTCGCCGGCCCGCACCATGAAGGAGACGTCCTTCAGGCTGGTGCCGAAGGGCGGCTCACCGGGGGCGGAGAGTGCGGACACGACGAAGCGCTCCTTGCCCGCCGCGCCGGTGGATTTCTGGGACAGGTCCTTCAGGGAGCCGCCGATCATCAGCTCGGCCATGGACCTGGCCGATTCCTCACGCGGGTCGCAGCTCGCCACCACCTTGCCGCCGCGAAGGATCGTCGCCGATTCGCACAGCGCTTTGATCTCGTGCAGCTTGTGGGAGATGTAGAGGATCGAGCATCCCTCCGCGGCGAGGCGCCGGAGCGTTCCGAACAGCTGTTCGACCTCCTGCGGCGTCAGGACGGAGGTCGGCTCGTCCATGATCAGCAGCTTCGGATTCTGCAGCAGCGCCCGGACGATCTCGATGCGCTGGCGCTCGCCCACCGAAAGCGTATGGACGCGGCGGTGCGGATCGAGGGCGAGGCCGTAGGAATCGAGCAGCTCGCGCACCCGCGTCTCGAGTTCGCCGCGCGGCGGCGGCTCGTCCATGCCGAGCGCGATGTTTTCGAGCACCGTCATCGCCTCGAACAGCGAGAAATGCTGGAACACCATGCCGATGCCGAGGGCCCGCGCCTCGCGCGGCGAGCCGATGTGAACGGGCCTGCCATCGAAGGCGATCTCGCCCTCGTCCGCCTGCTGGACGCCGTAGATGATCTTGACGAGGGTCGACTTGCCGGCGCCGTTCTCGCCGAGCAGCGCGTGGATGGCGCCGGCCGGCACCTGGAAGGACACGGCGTCGTTGGCGACGACGCCGGGAAACCGCTTGGAGATCTCCCGCAATTCCAGACGTGGCGCCGCCGCCGCTCCCGCCATGGATCTCCGTCCCTGCCTCAACCCGATGTTGCTTCGGCACTATGGCATCCGGAAGAGCCCCCTGCCAAGCTTCACGGCAGGGTTTCTTGGTGACGTTTTAACAGGCACGTGACGATCTCCCCCGCCGCCAGCGCCGCGATCACCGCCGGGCGCTTGTCGCGCAGGGCCGAGCCGCCGATCGGCAGGGTCAGGCGGGCGGCGTCGGCCGCGCGTCCTTCCGCCTCCAGTTGGCGCCGGAAGCGCGCGCGCTTGGTCGCTGACCCGATCATTCCGACATAGGCGGCGTCGGCCCGGGCGAGCGCTGCCGCGGCGATCAGGAAGTCGAGCGAATGGTCGTGGGTCATGACGACATAGGCGGCGCCCGGCGGCGCGCCCTCGACCAGCGATTCCGGCATCGCGGCGGCGACGGTGGACAGGCCTTCCGGCAGGCCGACGAACGTCTCCGGCCGCGAATCGACGAGGCTGACGGCAAGCGGCAGCGGCGCAAGCGCCGTCGCCAGAGCCCGGCCGGTGTGGCCGGCGCCGAAGACCAGGACGGCGGGGAGCCGAGCACGCCGGCGCTCTTCCTCTTCGGCCATGGCCGCCAGCTCCGCCGCGTCGATCCGCCGGAAGGACAGGCCGACGCGGCCGCCGCAGCACTGGCCGATCTCCGGCCCGAGCGGCACGTCGCACGTCGCTTCGGCCTCGGCGGCGGCTATCATCGCCCGCGCCTTGTCGATGGCATCGAATTCCAGCCGCCCGCCGCCGATCGTGCCGGCGGTCCCGCCCGCCGTCACCAGCATCCGCGCCCCCGCCTCGCGCGGGGTGGAGCCGAGGGCGGTCTCGACGGTGACGAGGACGGCGGCGTCGCGCCGTTCGAACGCGGTCTTTACGGCTGCGAGGAGGCTGGTCATCGGGGTAAGGCCCGCCCGACGTCTGATTTTTCCCGACAGCGAAAAGCTTCCAGACGGTCGCAAGTCGGCGCCCCTGCGCACCCCCCTCTGTCCTGCCGGACATCTCCCCCGCAAGGGGGGAGATCGACCTCGCACGAACGCCGCTGCCTCGAATTCGGCGTTCGTCGTGGCAGGGATGTTTCAGCAAAAGGCGGAAGCAGCGACGCCTTCAATCTCCCCCCTTGCGGGGGAGATGTCCGGCAGGACAGAGGGGGGTGCCTCGGCGCCATTGCGTCAGGCCTTTCGGCCGCCAGACATCCCATCGAGGCCGTACTCGGAGCAAAGATCGAAATAGACCTGCAGGGAAATTCGCCCCTCTTGCTCCAGCCCGTCTTCGGTCGAGGCATAAAAGTCGGCCCCGCCCCGGAGATTTAGGAACTCGCCGCGAAACATCCCGATCTCCGGATCGAACGCTACCCTGGCTTCATGACCGTCGATCTTGATCGCGTCGCCCATCACAGCCCGTCTCTCACCTCCTCCACCGCCTTCAACACCCGCTCGGGCGTCGCCGGGGCGTCGAGGCGCGGAAACGCCTTCCCCTCGCCCGCCGCAATCACCGCGTCGGTCAGCGCCGAGAAGACCGAGATCGCCAGCATGAAGGGCGGTTCGCCGACGGCCTTCGAGCGATAGACCGTTTCGGAGCGGTTCTCGCCCTTCTCCCAGATGGCGATCCTGAAGTCGTCGGGCCGGTCGTTGGCGGTCGGGATCTTGTAGGTCGAGGGCGCGTGGGTCATCAGCCGGCCCTTGTCGTTCCACCAGAGCTCTTCCGTCGTCAGCCAGCCCATGCCCTGGATGAAGCCGCCCTCGATCTGCCCCATGTCGATCGCCGGGTTCAGCGACCTGCCGACGTCGTGCAGGATGTCCGCCCGGAGCAGCCGGTATTCGCCGGTCAGCGTGTCGACGACGACCTCGGAGCATGCCGCCCCATAGGCGAAATAGTAGAACGGCCGGCCGCTCGCCGCTTCACGGTCGTAGTCGATCTCCGGCGTCGCGTAGAAGCCGGTCGAGGAAAGCGAGACGCGGGCGAGATAGGCCTCGCCGACGAGGTCCGAGAAGCGCTTCTCCATGTTGCCGACGAGAACCCGGTTCGGCTTGAACACCACCTGATCGGGGGCGACGTGATAGCGCGTCGCGGCAAAGGCGATCAGCCTGTCCTTGATCGTCCGCGCCGCCGCCTGCGCCGCCATGCCGTTGAGGTCCGACCCGGAGGATGCCGCCGTCGCCGAGGTGTTCGGCACCTTGGCGGTCGTCGTCGCGGTGATCTTCACCCGGTCGAGATCGATCTGGAACTCCTCGGCGACGACCTGCGCCACCTTGACGAAGAGCCCCTGCCCCATCTCGGTGCCGCCGTGGTTGAGATGCACCGACCCGTCCTTGTAGACGTGGACGAGCGCCCCGGCCTGGTTGAGATGCGTGGTCGTGAAGGAGATCCCGAACTTCACCGGCGTCAGCGCCAGCCCCTTCTTGAGGACCCCGCTTCCGGCATTGAAGCGTTTCACCGCCTCGCGCCGGGCGCGATAGTCCGACGAGGCCTCCAGTTCCGCGACGATCTCGCCGATGACGCAGTCGGTGACCTTCATGTGGTAGGGCGTCGTCGCCGGCTCCGCACCGACCGCCGGATAGAAGTTGCGCTTCCTGACGTCGAGCGGGTCGAGCCCCGTCAGAAAGGCGATCTCGTCCATCGCCCGCTCGATGCCGACCATGCCCTGCGGCCCGCCGAAGCCCCGGAAGGCGGTGTTCGAGACCGTGTGGGTCTTCAGCCGGCGCGAATTGATGCGCGCGGCCTTGAGGTCGTAGGCGTTGTCGGCATGGAACATCGCCCGGTCGGCGATGGCGGCGGAAAGATCGGAGGAATAGCCGCAGCGTACGACGTGGGCGAAATCGGCGGCGAGAATCGTCCCGTCCTCGGCAAAGCCGAGATCGTAGTCGATCCGCACCTCGTGGCGCTTTCCCGTCATCTCCATGTCGTCGTCACGGTCGAGCCGGCATTTCGCCGGTCGCCCGGTCTTCACCGCGGCGAGCGCCGCGACGGCGGCGAACAGCGCCGGCTGGCTCTCCTTGCCGCCGAAGCCGCCGCCCATGCGGCGAAGCTCCACCGTCACCGCGTGGTCCGGAAGCCCGAGCATCTTGGCGACGTTGTGCTGGACCTCCGAGGGATGCTGGGTGGAGGAACGCACGAATACGTCGCCGTCCTCCATCGGCACGGCATAGGCAACCTGCCCTTCGAGATAGAAATGGTCCTGGCCGCCGACCTCGACGCGGCCGCCGGCGCGCCCCGGGGCCGCTTCGAGCGCCGCCCCGACGTCGCCGAGCCGCATCTCGTAGGCCGGCAAAAGGTCCGCACCCGCCTCGTCGGCATGGGTGACGGCATCGTCGATCGAGACCGCCGCCGGCAGATCCTCGTATTCCACCACCGCCAGCTTCGCCGCGGCGCGCGCGGCGCCCTCGGTCTCGGCGGCGACGGCAAAGAGCGGCTGGCCGACATACTGGACGATCGCGCCGTCTCCCGTCAGCGGCGGGAAGATCGGATCGTCGCCGAAGACCGGGGAATAGTCGTTCTGGCCGGGAATGTCCGCGGCGGTCAGCACCACGGCGACGCCCGGCGCATCACCCACGGCGGCAAGGTCGAGCCGGGTGATCCGCGCATGCGCCTTCGGCGACATGGCGATGAAGACCTGCAGCGTCCCCGGCAGTTCCGGCTCGTCGTCGGTGTAGCGGGCGGCGCCCGTGACGTGTTTCAGGCCGCTGTCGTGCACCGTCGGCGACGCCACGCCGCCCCTGATGCGGGGAGCGTGCGAGGGTGCGCGCTCGTCGAGTTCGGCGAGCCCCGGCCCGCCGGCGCCGGAGCGGTCCTGGATCCTGGTCTCGTCCATCACGCGACCTCTTCGAGGGCGTCAGGGCCGATGACGGCGATTCGGGCGGTGGCCACGCCCGAATGCTCCAGCTGGAAGCGCTTCAGGAGGTTCTGCGCGGTCTTCAGCCGGTAGCCGCTCGAAGCCCGCATGTCGGTGAGCGGCGCAAAGTCGCCGGCCATCGCCGCCATCGCATCCTCCGCGGCAGCCGCGTCGAAGGGCCGGCCGACGAGCGCCGCCTCGGCCGCCTTCGCCCGCTTCGGGATTCCCGCCATGCCGCCGAAGGCGAGCCGCGCCTCGCTCACCACCGCGCCGTCGCCCGTCGCCGCAAATGTCAGCCGGAAGGCCGCCATCACCGCCGAAATGTCCGAGTCGAAGCGTTTCGAGATCTTGTGGGCGAAGAAGCGCTGGTCGTCGGAAAGCCGCGGCACCTCGACGGCGGCGACGAACTCGCCCTTTTCCCGGTCCTGCCGGCCGTAGTCGATGAAGAAGTCTTCGAGCGCCACGACGCGCAGGTCGTCGCCCTTTCTCAGGAACAGCCGCGCCCCGAGCGCAATCAGGCAGGGCGGCAGGTCGCCGATCGGCGAGCCGTTGGCGATGTTGCCGCCGACCGTGCCGGCGTTGCGGATCTGATAGCCGGCAAAGCGGCGCAGCATTTCGCCGAGATCCGGGTGGATCGAGGCGAGGACCTGCCGCGCCGTGCGGTGGGTCACGGCGGCGCCGAGATAGACCTTGTCCTGCCGCTCCTCGATCATCATCAGGTCGCGGACCTTCGAGACGTCGATGAGGAGCGGCAGTTCGCGATACTGTTTGGTCACCCAGAGGCCGACGTCCGTCGCGCCGGCGACGAGCACGGCGTCCGGGTGCGCCGCGTAGGTGTCGGCGAGGTCGTCGACGCTGGTCGGCGTGAACCAGCGCCCGCCGGAGGCCTCGTAGGCGAAGACGCCCGCACCCTCCATCTCGGTGAGCCGCGCCGAAAGCGCCGCATCCTCCCCGGCGGTATCCGGCACCGGCTCGCCGGCGATCGCGAGCCCAGCGTCGACGATCGGGCCGTAGCCGGTGCAGCGGCAGAGATTGCCGGAGACGACGTCCTTGACCGACTGGCGGTCGCCGAGCGCGCCGGTGAGCCAGGCCGAATGGAGCTGCATGACGAAGCCCGGCGTGCAGAAGCCGCACTGGCTGGCATGGCTTTCCACCATCGCCGTCTGCAGCTTCGTCGGGCCATCGCGGCCGAGATGCTCGATCGTCTCCACCGCCCGGCCGTTCATCGCCGGGAGGAACTGGATGCAGGCATTGACCGAGCGGCGGGCGATGCCGCCGCTTCCGTCCGGCTCGCAGAGAAGCACGGTGCAGGCGCCGCAGTCGCCCTCGGCGCAGCCTTCCTTGGTGCCGGTCAGGCGCTCGGTCTGGCGGAGATGGTCGAGCAGCGTCGTCGTCGGCTTCGCGCCTGAGACTTCACGCGCCTCGCCGTTCAGGACGAAGCGGATCGGGCGGCTCGGCGGTGTCGCGGCAGTCGGTGTCTCGGCCATCAGCTGCCCCGATAGGTCGAATAGGCGTAAGGGGAGATCAAGAGCGGCACGTGATAGTGCGCGGGACCGGCGATGCCGAAACGGATCGGCACGACGTCGAGGAAGGGCGGGTCGGCGAGCGCGACGCCGGCGGCGCGGAAATAGTCCGCGACGAAGAAGGTCAGGCCGTATTCACCCGGCCGCAGTTCGTCCCCGGAAAGGAGCGGCGCGTCGACCCGCCCGTCGTCATTGGTCGAGACGGTCTTCACCGTTGCGGCGGCAGCGCCCTCGTAGCGCGCGAGCTCGATCCGGATCCCGGCGGCGGGCCGGCCGTGCATGGTGTCGAGGACATGGGTCGTGAGCCGCGCCGCATCCGGCATGAACGCTCCTTCGGTGAAATTTGACCATACGGTCAAGCAGTGTGCAACGTCGGGCGAGGCATGTGCAAGCGGCCGGTTCGTGGTCTCTTCGTCGGCTGCCCGGGTGCTTCTCCCCAAGCGACGAACAACGGACCCGCCGATCTTCGCGTCAGCCTGGCCAGGCCAAAGTTGCCGACGGAATTCTACGCGTCCGGCGACGGCGGGTCGACGATCTCGCGGAACGTCGCGATCGCACCCGCCAGTGTTGCCGACAGCCGCCGGGCCGCCGCCATCGCAGGCAGCGCCCGGGACGGATCGAAATTGTCGTAGTCATGGCTCGCGCGGTGGCGGAACCTGCGGGATTCATCGAGATCGGCGGCCAACTCGGCGGAAAGGATCGCAGGGCGCCCCCGGCCGGGAGACGCCACGGGCCTCGCCACGCGCCTGACGAGATCGGCATGGGAGCGGTCGCCGGCCGGCGCTTCTTCACCCAGCATCTCGAGAATGCGCCCAAGGGCGGCTTCGACGGACGTATGGGCCGACTGCATGGCGTGCATCAGTGCCATCGTCGCCCGATATCCCTCGAGCCCCTCGTCGCCGAAACCACCGAGATCGAAGAGTTCCGCCGCTCTGGCATAGTGCCGGCAGGCAGCCGCGACATCGTCATCGACCTCGATCCAACGCGCATCGCTCACGGGACGATCATTCCCGCCGCGCACACGCGCGAGACGAAGGCCACGGTCGTCGTCGATGCGTCGTGAATGTCCACCGGCAGGTCCCGCTCCGCACAGGCTTCCTCGACGAAGCGCCACGCCTCGGCGCTCGCCTCTTTGGGAAAGTCCAGAAGCACGTCGAAGTCGCTGTCAAAGCGCATGGTGCCCGACACGTAGGAGCCGAAGACGACGAAGCGGCCACCGTGTCGCGATGCGTAGCGTGCCAAGGCCGCAACGACGGCATCGGCGGCTTTCCTTCGCCGCTCGGCTTCGTTCGCCCTTCTTTCCCCGATCGTCGTGACTTCCATCGTCTCGACTTCCATCGCTCCGGCCCTCAGGCACTCCGCGCCATTGTCGCTTCGGGCGGAGTGTCGCGCAATGCCTCGCCCACGGCTAGCGGATTGAATTTGACATTTGAGTCCCGATCGGGTGAGGCGTCGTATCAAATGTCAAATTCGGAAAATCCACTAGGATCATAATGTTGGCTAGTGGTCTTTCGATTCCGACATCCGCTGCGCGGTCTCGACAAAGCGATACCAAATGTCGGAATCGGACCACTAGCTCTACCCCCGCCGCGGGCGGATCAGCCCTTCCTGGGCGACCGAGGCGACGAGCGTCCCGTCGAGGGCGTAGAGCGCCCCGCGGGTGAGGCCGCGGCCGCCCGAGGAGGACGGCGAATCCTGCGTGTAGAGCATCCATTCCGAGACCTTCGCCGGCCGGTGGAACCACATCGCATGGTCGAGGCTCGCCGCCTGCACGCTCTCGTCGAACACCGACAGGCCGTGGGCGAAGAGCGCCGTGTCGAGCAGCGTCATGTCGGAGAGATAGGCGAGGACGACGGCGTTCTTGACCGGATCGTCGCCGATCTCGCCGCGGCAGCGCACCCAGATGTGCTGGTAGGGCTCGAGCTTCTCGCCCGAGACGTAGTGCTTCAGGATCACCGGGCGGAACTCGATCGGCCGCGGCCGCTGCCAGTAGCGCTGCACCGCCGGCGAGGCGTTCTTCAGGATCGTCGCCTCCAGTGCCTCGCCATGCGGCAGGTCCTCGGGCCGCGGCACCTTTGGCATGGTGATCTGGTGCTCGAAGCCCTGCTCGCGCTTCTGGAACGAGGCCGAAAGCGAGAAGATCGCCGCCCCGTGCTGCAGGGCGACGACGCGCCGCGTCGTGAAGGAGCCGCCGTCGCGGATCCGGTCGACGGTATAGACGATCGGCACGGCGGGGTCGCCCGGCCGCATGAAATAGGCGTGCAGCGAATGGCAGGCGCGCTCGGACGGCACCGTGCGGATGGCGGCGGCGAGGGCCTGGGCGATTACCTGGCCGCCGAAGACGCGCTGCCAGCCGAATTCCGGGCTGACGCCGCGATAAAGGTCCTCCTCGAGTTTTTCGAGGTCGAGGATCGCCAGAAGCTGTTCAACCGGGTCGCTCATCCATAGATACTCCGCTCGATGCAGGGTTCCTCGTAGCTGGTGCATCGAAGGATCGCAAAGGCCCGGCGGCGGGTCAGAAATCGCGCCGCCGACGATGCGGCGCCGGCCCCGCCGGACGTCGCGCACGGGCCAGCCGACCGGAAACGAGACGAAGAGCATCGGGAAGCATCATGAGTGACGTGCCGTTCGATCAGAAGCCGGGGGCCGAGAGGGTCGACATCCTCGTCGCCGGGGCAGGCTATGTGGGGCTCACCACCGCCGTCGCGATCAAGGAGGCGGCGCCGCATCTTTCCGTCGCCATCGTCGACGCCGCGCCGGACGGCGTGTGGGAAAAGGACACCCGCGCCTCGGCGGTCGCCGCCGCGGCGGTGCGCATGCTGACGCAGCTCGGCATCTGGCGCGCCATCGAGGCCGAGGCGCAGCCGATCACCGAGATGATCGTCACGGATTCGAAGACCGGCGACGCCGTCCGGCCGGTCTTCCTCACCTTCGGCGGCGAGGCGCGGCCGGGCGAGCCCTTCGCCCACATGATGCCGAACGTCAGGCTGAACGGGGCGCTGCGCGCGCGCGCCGCGGATCTCGGCATCTCGATCCGCCAGGGCGTCGCGGTGCGCGGCATCGCGGAAGGCATCGGCCATGTCGAGGTGCGGCTTTCGGACGGCTCGGCGCTGTCGGCGCGGCTGCTCGTCGCCTGCGACGGGGTGAAGTCGGCGGTCCGCGACATGGCGGGGATCCGCACCCTGCACTGGGACTACGGCCAGTCCGGCATCGTCGCGACGGTCGCCCACGAGCGCCCGCACGAGGGCCGGGCGGAGGAGCATTTCCTGCCCTCCGGCCCCTTCGCCATCCTGCCTTTGAAGGGCAATCGCTCGTCGCTGGTCTGGACCGAGCCGACCAGAGAGGCCGAGCGGCTGGTCGCCGCCGACGACATGGTGTTCGAACTCGAACTCGAACAGCGCTTCGGCCACCGGCTCGGAGCCCTGACCGTCGAGGGCCCGCGACGGGCGTTTCCGCTCGGCCTCACCCTCGCCCGCGAATTCGTGCGCCCGCGCATCGCGCTCGCCGGCGACGCCGCCCACGGCATTCATCCGATCGCCGGCCAGGGCCTCAATCTCGGCTTCAAGGACGCCGCGGCGCTTGCCGAGGTGGTGGTCGACGCCGAGCGCCGCGGGCTCGACATCGGCGCCCTCGACGTGCTGGAAACCTATCAGCGCTGGCGGCGCTTCGACACGCTGTCGATGGGCGTCACCACCGACGTCCTCAACCGGCTGTTCTCCAACGACAACGCCGTCCTGCGCATGGCCCGCTCCTTCGGCCTGTCCCTCGTCGACCGCGCTCCGCCGCTGAAGGATTTCTTCATCGGGCAGGCGGCCGGGCTGACCAAGGGGCCGAGCCCGCGGCTGCTGCAGGGCGAGGCGATCTGAGGCGGCCGGGGCCGATCAGGACGGCCGCAGACCGCGCCGCCTCGTCATCCCGGGCTTGACCCGGGATCCATTCCTCGGCGGCGAACACACCTCGCCGGCGTCAGGAAAGCCCGTCATCCGATTCAGCAGCGACTACGGCGGCGACGATTTGGAATGGATCCCGGCTCGGGGGCCGGGATGACGAAGCTTCGATGCGTCCGCATCCTGGCGAACGCCGACGGGCAGGGCCGCGGCCCGCGGCCGACAAGCCCGCGGGCCGCTCCGTCATTCCATCACATCTTCTTCGCCGCCTCGCAGCTGCCCTTGTCCATCGACTGGAAGGCCTGGTCGCCGGGGATCGTGCGGACGATGTTGTAATAGTCCCACTTGCCCTTGCTCTCCTCCGGCGTCTTCACCTGGGCGAGATACATGTCGTGGACCATCAGCCCGTCGGCCCGGACCTTGCCGTTGCGGGCGAAGACGTCGTCGATCGGCATCTCCTTCAGCTTGGCGATCACCGTTTCCGGATCGTCGGTGCCGGCGGCCTCGACCGCCTTCAGATACTGCAGTGCCGAGGAATACATGCCGGCCTGCACCATCGACGGCTTGGCGCCGGTCTTCTCCTCGTATTTCGCGCTCCACGCCCGGGTATCGTCGTCGAGATCCCAGTAGAAGCCGGTCGTCAGCGTCAGGCCCTGCGCCGCGTCGAGGCCGAGGGCATCGACGTCGGAGATGAAGAGCAGCAGCGAGGCGAGCTTCTGGCCGCCCGAGACGATGCCGAACTCCTGCGCCTGCTTGACCGAGTTCTGGGTGTCGGTTCCGGCATTGGCGAGACCGATCACCTGCGCGCCCGAGCCCTGCGCCTGCAACAGGAAGGACGAGAAGTCCGGCGTCGGGAAGGGCGCGGCGACGGAGCCGACCACCTCGCCGCCATTCGCCTTGACGGCGTTGGCCGCGGTCTTTTCGAGATTGTGGCCGAAGGCGTAGTCGGCGGTGATGAAGTACCAGGACTTGTTGCCCTCCTTCACCATCGCGACGGCGGTTCCGTTGGCGAGCGCGTCGGTGTCGTAGGTCCAGTGGAGCCCGGTCTTCGGTGCGCAGCTCTCGTTGGTCAAAGCGTTCGAGGCCGCGCCGTTGTTGATGTAGGCGACGTTTTTCTCGGCGGTGATGCCCTGCAGCGCGATGCCGACGCCGGAATTCGCCCCGCCGAGGATCAGGTCGACATGGTCCTGATCGGCCCACTGCCGGGCGATGTTGGAGCCGATGTCGGCCTTGTTCTGGTGGTCGCCCGACATCAGCTCGATCGGCTTGCCGGCGACCTTTCCGCCCATTTCGTCGATCGCCATCTGCACGGCGGCGACCGAGCCCTGGCCGTCGATCGAGGAATAGGCGCCCGACATGTCGAGGATCATGCCGATCTTCACGGCATCGTCGCTGATCCCCTTGCCGTCCGCGGCACTCGCCGCACCGGCAAGCGCCGTCGCGGCACCCGCCAGAAGAACCGTCGTCAGAAATTTCATGCCCTGTCTCCTCCCGAAGAACGTCCGGGCACCGGCCTTGCGACGGCGGCCTCCCTGCCGCCGACGCCGCGCGCCGCTTCCCGGCCCGCACGATGCCCGGGGGGAGAGTGGCGGAGTTCCGCCGCAAGGGCAAATCGAACCGCAGAGCGAGAGCGACGAAGCGGAGCGAAAGGAAGGATGCGGCCGGTTCGACGTGGCGGAGACTGGCCCCGATCGGCGGATGGCGGGGATCGCCGGGAGCCCTTCGGACGATTTTCCCGTCCCGCGGCCATCCCCGGCAAATCTGTTTCGCTTCGCCCGCTCACTCCGCAATGGCCGCCGGTGATCGGCCGGGCGATCCGGCTTATCTAGAATGCTACCAGATTCATCCGGCCTCGCCCCTCATCGGCGGCGGCTGCCGGCAGGAAGGGAGCGAGACGATGGCGAAGGACCACCGGGCGGGATCGAAGGTGCGCGGCGACAAGCTGCCGGCGATCCTGATGGCGAGCCATCTCATCGAGGGCGACACGGTCTTTCTCGGCAAGGCCGGCTGGACCCGCGATCCCTCCGCGGCGCGGATCGCCCACGACGCCGAGACCGCGGCGGCGATGGAGGCCGAGGGCAAGGCGGCCGCGGCGGCGAACGCCGTGATCGACCCCTATCTCGTTCCGGTGGACCTTTCCGAGGCGGGACTGCCGATCGCCCGGCACTTCCGCGACGCGATGCGCCAGAAGGGCCCCTCCGTCCATCCCGACATGGGCAAGCAGGCGGAATTCGCGCCGCTCGAATAAGACGCGGCCGGACCGGCCAATTCGAGGCGCCGGCCGAGGCCGCGCGGCGCCCTTCGCAAGACGCAAATTTTTCGAGGAACAACCATGTACCGCTACGACGAATTCGACGAACGCTTCGTGCGCGAACGCGTCGCCCAGTTCCGCGGGCAGGTGGAGCGCCGGATCGACGGGTCGCTGTCGGAGGACGAATTCAAGCCGCTCAGGCTGAAGAACGGGCTGTATCTGCAGCTCCACGCCTACATGCTGCGGATCGCCGTTCCCTACGGCACGCTGAATTCGAGGCAGCTGCGCCAGCTCGCCCATATCGCCGAGACCTACGACAAGGGCTACGGCCACTTCACCACGCGCCAGAACCTGCAGTTCAACTGGCCGAAGCTGAAGGACGTGCCGGACATCCTCGGCCTTCTCGCCGACGTCGAGATGCACTGCATCCAGACCTCCGGCAACTGCATCCGCAACGTCACCTCCGACCAGTTCGCCGGCGTCGCCGCGGACGAGGTGGAGGATCCGCGCCCGACCGCGGAACTCATCCGCCAGTGGTCGAGCCTCCATCCGGAATTCGTCTGGCTGCCGCGGAAGTTCAAGATCGCCGTGACCGGCGCGAGCCACGACCGCGCGGCGATCAAGGTCCACGACATCGGCCTGAAGCTGAAGCGGGATGCCGCCGGCGCCGTCGGCTACGAGGTCATCGTCGGCGGCGGCCTCGGCCGCACCCCGATGATCGGCAAGGTGATCCGCGAGTTCCTGCCGAAGGACGAACTGCTCGCCTATCTCGAAGCCGTCATGCGGGTCTACAATTCGGAGGGCCGCCGCGACAACAAGTTCAAGGCCAGGGTGAAGATCCTGGTCCACGAGACCGGCGAGGAGGAATTCCGCGCCCGGGTCGAGGAGGAGTATGCCAGGCTCGACGGCCCGACGATCAACGCGCCGGACGAGGAAGTCCGGCGGATCGCCGCCTATTTCGCGCCGCCGGCCTACGCGACGCTGCCCGAGACCTCCGCGGTGCTCGACGCGGCCCGGGCGGCGGACCCGGCGCTCGACCGCTTCGTCGCGCAGAACGGCTTTGCCCACAAGCAGCCGGGCTACATCGCGCTGACCATCGCGCTGAAGGAGATCGGCGCGGTGCCGGGCGACATGAGCGCGGCGCAGATGCGGGCCTTCGCCGACCTCGCCGAGACCTACTCCTTCGACGAGTTCCGGGTGACGCACAGCCAGAACCTCGTCCTGCCGCATGTCAGAAAAGACGACGTGCCGGCGGTGTTCGCGGCGCTGAAGGCCGCCGGCCTCGCTTCGGCGAATGCCGGCCTGATCACCGACATCATCGCCTGCCCCGGCCTCGACTACTGCGCGCTGGCGACGGCGAAGTCGATCCCGATCGCCCAGGCGATCGCCAAGACCTTCGCCGACGAGAAGCGCCAAGCGGCAATCGGCGAACTGCCGATCAAGATCTCCGGCTGCATCAATGCCTGCGGCCATCACCATGTCGGCGCGATCGGCATTCTCGGCCTCGAAAAGGGCGGGCGCGAGAACTACCAGATCACCGTCGGCGGCGACGCGAGCGAACATGCGGCGCTGGGCGAGCGGCTCGGCCCCGGCATCGACGCCGAGGACGTGCCGGCGGCGATCGAGGCGATCGTCGAAACCTATCTCGCCGAACGGGAAGGCGGGGAAAGCTTCATCGAGACCGTGCGCCGGGCCGGCATCGAGCCGTTCAAGGCCGGTTTCGCCAGCTTCCTCGACGACCGGGCGCCAGCCAGCGAGGCCGCGGAATAATGACGCTGATCACCGAAGACGGCGCGGCCGAGGACCGCTTCACCCGCGCAGACACGCTCGAGGCGGCGCTTGCGGCCGAGGGCCCGGTTCTGGTGCCGCTACCGGTCGCCGCCGACTATCTGGCGAAGCGGCCGGGGGCCGAGACGGGGATTTCGGTGCCCGGCGCGACGTCGATCGACGAGATCCGGCCGCATCTCGCCGCAGCCGCCCTCGTCGCCGTCGAGTTTCCGGGCTTTTCCGACGGGCGCGGCTTCTCGCTCGCCAGGAAGATCCGGCGCGAGGGCTTCGCGGGAACGCTGCGCGCCTCGGGGCCGCTGATCGCCGACCAGTTCGCCGATGCGCTCGCCTGCGGCTTCACCGAGGTGGAACTGCCCGAGACCATGGCCAATCGCCAGCCGGTGCAGCAGTGGCTCGCCGCCAAAGAGACGATGAGCGTCCACTACCAGACCGGCTACGGGACGGAGCCGAGCATCCTCCAACAGCGCCTCACTGCCCGCAAAGGGGCCACCCGATGATCCAGGATCCCACTCTCCTCGCAACGACGCTCGACGCCGAATTTGCCGAAATGTCGCCGCTCGATCGGCTGAAGACCCTGCGCGAAAAGGTCAAGGGCCGCATCGTCTTCACGACGAGCCTCGGGCTGGAAGACCAGATGCTGACCCATCTGATCTTCGGCAACGACATCAAGATCGACGTCGTCACGCTCGACACGGGCCGGCTGTTTCCGGAAAGCTACGACGTCTGGCGCCGAACCGAAGAGAAATACGGCAAGCGCATCCACGCGAAATATCCGCAGGCCGAGGCGCTCGAGACCCTCGTCGACGACCAGGGGATCGACGGCTTCTACTACGCCAAGGAATTCCGCCTGGCCTGCTGCGGCGTCAGGAAGATCGAGCCGCTCGGCCGGGCGCTCGACGGCGCGGCGGCCTGGGTGACGGGGCTGAGGGGCGACCAGTCGCAGAACCGGCTGTCGATGCCGTTCGCGAGCTACGAGACGCAGAAGAAGCTGATCAAGGCGAACCCTCTCCTCGACCTCTCGCGCGAGAAGATCGCGCATTTCTGCGACGACCACGGCGTGCCGGTCAACGCGCTGCACGACAAGGGCTTTTTGTCGATCGGCTGCGCTCCCTGCACCCGGGCGATCCAGCCGGGCGAGCCGGAACGTGCCGGCCGCTGGTGGTGGGAGGACGACGTCAAGCGCGAATGCGGCCTGCACCTGCCGGACCGGACGATGGTGAGCGAAGGCGCGGGGATCTGAGCGGGTGTGACGCCCGCGTCCTTCGAGGCTCGCTGCGCTTGCACCTCAGGATGAGGGGAAACGCGTGGCGCTCAGCATTTCGCCCAGGCCACAGCCCTTCAAGGGCCTTCATCCTGAGGACTGAGCCTTGAAGGGCAAGGGGCGCAAGCCTGTAAGCTTCGTGGTCCCGGGCTTGACCCGGGATCCATGCCATCGCGGCAACGCGATGGTTTGGTCCAGAATGAGGGGCGAACCGAAGCCGATTTGGCGGCCCGACCGGTTTGGAATGGATCCCGGGTCAAGCCCGGGATGACGACAAACGGAGGCGTCGCGGCCTTTCCGTCGCCCCTCATCCCGAGGTGCGCGCTTAGCGGGGCGGAAGCGGCGCGGCCTCTCATAGCCCCTCATCCTGAGGTGCGAGCGACGCGAGCCTCGAAGGGCGAGGGGCGCGAGGCGCCAATATCAACGCCTCGTCGTCCCACCGGGCATGACCCGGGCCCGACGTCTCGACGGCGGCGGTCCGGTCCGGTCCGAAAGACAGCCTTGGGTCTCACGCGACCCGGCGGCTCGACCGGTTTGGCATGGATCCCGGGTCAAGCCCGGGATGACGAAGGCGGGAGAGAACGCGGCCTCTCCGTAGCCCCTCATCCTGAGGTGCGAGCGGAACGAGCCTCGAAGGGCGAGGGGCGCCGGGATGTCCGGCAGCCCCCCACCACGCAGGGCGGCGAGACCCACTCCGCGGCGTCATCCTCGGGCTTGCCCCGATGATCGACCGGCGCGTCCGCTCCAGAGGCGATGCCGGTTGGCCGGGCGCCGACGGCCGGACCTTCGATTGAAAGGCAGGAGATCTCCGGGACGAACCCGCGGACGACGACATCAATCCCGGCGCCGGACCGTCGGCGCCAAGTCTGGTCGGCAGGCGGCCGCGCCGAAGAGCGGCGCGGCGCCTCCCATACGAACACGAAGGCTTCCCCCATGAAGCACATGACCCACCTGCAGCGGCTCGAGGCCGAGTCGATCTTCATCATCCGCGAGGCGGCGGCGGGCGCCGAGAATCCGGTGATGCTCTATTCGATCGGCAAGGATTCGGCGGTGATGCTGCATCTTGCCATGAAGGCCTTTCGCCCGGGAAAGCCGCCCTTCCCGCTGCTGCATGTCGACACGACCTGGAAGTTCCGCGAGATGATCGCGTTTCGCGACAAGATCGCGCGGGACCTCGGCCTCGACCTCATCGTCCACACCAACCAGGAGGGTCTGCGGGCCGGGATCAACCCGTTCGCCTCGGGCTCGCGCGTCCACACCGACGTGATGAAGACCGAGGCGCTGAAGCAGGCGCTCGACAAGTACCGGTTCGACATGGCCTTCGGCGGCGCCCGGCGCGACGAGGAGAAGAGCCGGGCCAAGGAACGGGTGTTCTCGCTGAGGACGCCGGAACACAGGTGGGACGCCAAGAACCAGCGGCCCGAGCCCTGGCGGCTGTTCAACACCCGCAAGAGGAAGGGCGAGAGCTTCCGGGTCTTCCCTCTGTCGAACTGGACCGAGCAGGACGTCTGGGACTACATCGCCATCGAGAACATCCCCGTCGTGCCGCTCTATTTCGCTGCGCCGCGCCCGATCGTCAGGCGCGACGGCGCGCTGATCATGCGCGACGACGAGCGGATGGAACTCAGGCCGGGCGAGAGCGTCGAGACCATGATGGTCCGCTTCCGCACCCTCGGCTGCTACCCGCTCACCGGCGCGGTCGAATCTACGGCAGCGACCCTTGACGACGTGATTGCGGAAATGCGCGGCTCGCGGGTCTCGGAACGCCAGGGCCGGGTGATCGACCAGGATTCCGGCGCCTCGATGGAAGAAAAGAAGCAGGAAGGCTATTTCTGATGAACAGCGCCATTTCCGCCCGCCGCCTTCCCGACGAGGCCGACCTCGCCCAGGGCTCGACGCCCGCAGCCCTCGAAGACGAGACCTTCGCCGGGCCGGCGCCTGACGCCGCCGCCGCCGGCGCGGCGATCGACCCGCGGGAGGCGATGCGGCCGGTCGCCTCGCCGGCCGCCTCGCTCTTGCGCTTCATCACCTGCGGCTCGGTCGACGACGGCAAGTCGACGCTGATCGGACGGCTGCTTTTCGAGACCAATGCCGTCTTCGACGACCAGATGGAGGCGTTGCGGCGCGACTCGAAAAAGTTCGGCACCACCGGCGAGGAGCTCGATTTCGCACTGCTCGTCGACGGTCTGTCGGCCGAGCGCGAGCAAGGCATCACCATCGACGTCGCCTACCGCTACTTCTCGACGCCGGGCCGCGCCTTCATCATCGCCGACACGCCGGGCCACGAGCAGTACACCCGCAACATGGCGACGGGCGCCTCGCAGGCCGAGCTCGCGGTGATCCTGGTCGACGCGCGCAAGGGCATCCTGCCGCAGACCCGCCGGCACTCCTTCATCACCTCGCTGGTCGGCATCAAGTCGGTGATCGTCGCGATCAACAAGATGGACCTCGTCGACTTTTCCGAGCAACGCTTCGAGGAGATCAGAGAGGGCTACCGGGCGATCCTGCCGGCGCTCGGCTTCACCGACGTGACCTTCGTTCCGGTCTCGGCGAAGAAGGGCGACAACGTCGCGACGCGCTCGCCGAACACGCCCTGGTATGATGGCGAGACGCTGCTCGAGCGCCTCGAATCCGCCCAGCCGGAAACCTTCGACGCCGCGGCCGAGCCGTTCCGGCTGCCGGTGCAGTGGGTGAACCGGCCGAATCTCGACTTCCGCGGCTTTGCCGGCTCGATCGCCGGCGGCAGGGTTCAGAAGGGCGACGCCGTCGTCGCTCTGCCCTCGGGCGGCCGCAGCCGGGTCAGGGGCGTCCACGGGCCGGACGGCGCGGTCGAGAGCGCCGAGGCGGGCGAGGCGGTCACCGTCACGCTCGAAGACGAGATCGACGTCTCGCGCGGCGACGTGCTGGTGGCGGAGGCGGCGGCAGCCGGGGTGTCGCGCCGGCTTTCCGGCGACGTCCTCTGGATGGCGAACCGGCCCCTGGTGCAGGGCGCACGGCTGATTCTCAAGCTCGGCACGACGCAGACGCCGGCGGCGCTCAGCCACCTCGATGCGACGATCGACATCCATTCCTACGAGGAAAAGCCCGCCGACGCCCTGTCGATGAACGAGATCGGCAAGGTGACGATCACCGCCGAACGGCCGGTCGTCGCGCTGCCCTATGCCGAAAACTGTGAGCTCGGCGCGTTCATCCTGATCGATCCGGTGACCAACGAGACGGTGGCGCTCGGCGTGGTTCGCGGCGTCGCCGGACCTCAGAATGCCGCCTCGACCGAGAGCTCTTCCGAGGCCGGGCCGGGCCTTGCGACGATCGGGCGTCTCTGGCTCGGAGAGGCGGCGCGCGGCGACGCCGCGCACCGGCGGGCGAAGATCCGCGCCCGGATCGCTGGTTCGGTGCTGGTCGGCCTCCTGGCGCTGCTCTTTCAGATGCCGCTCGCCCTCGTGCCGATGATCGCCGTCCTCGACTTCCTGATCCGGCCGTTTCTCGCCGTCGCCTTCGGCGCCCATCGTGTGCCGGAGGCAAGCTCCGCCGATCCGAGCATCGTCGACGCGGGAGGCGGCATATGACCTGCTGCACGGCGACGGGGGAGCAGCGCTTGCCGGACGCCGGGGACCGGCAGCGGGCGGATTTCCGGCCGATCGGCGGCGACCGGCGCCATTACCGGCGGCCGTTCCCGGTGCTGGAACTGATGCAGCTCGCAGCGGCGGTGATCCTCTGCACCGCATTGATCTGCGGTTTCGTCGGCTGACTACCGGCCGGCGATCCGACGACGCTTCGTCGGCAGGCTTGGGACGCATCGTCGCGGCGCCTTGCCGGCCGGCGAGGCATCGGCGATAGCCGGGCGATGCACGACATCGTCCTCGTCGGCGGCGGCCACGCCCATCTCTTCGTCCTCGAAGCCTTTGCGAAGAGGCCGCTCGACGACGTCCGGCTGACCCTCGTCGCGAGGGAAGCCTTCGCGCCCTATTCCGGCATGCTGCCCGGGCGGGTGTCCGGCCAGTATCCGATCGACGCCGGCGAGATCGACCTTCAGCGTCTGGCCGGACGGGCCGGGGCGCGCTTCATCCACGCTGCGGCGACGGCGATCGACTGCGGCCGGCGCGAGGTCGCCGTCGAGGGGCACCCGCCGATCCCCTACTCCCTGCTCTCCCTCGACATCGGCATCGTCCCCGACGTTTCCGCCATCGGCGGCGCCGAGGCCCATGGCCTCCTCGTCAAGCCGATCTCGACCTTCCGGCAACGTTTCGAACGCCTCGTCGACGGCCTCGATGACGGCCGCATCCGCCACCTCGCGGTCGTCGGGGGCGGGCCTGCCGGCTTCGAACTCGCCCAGGCCCTCAGACGGCGCGCGAATTTTTCGGCGGCGTGCAAAGGACACAATGTCGCGATCACCCTCGCCGCCGGCACGACGCTGCTCGCCGGCCTGCCGGAGCGGGCGCGCCGACTTGCCCGGCATTCGCTGCAAGATGCCGGCATCGGCTGCATCGAGGGCGCACGGGTGGCGTCGATCGGACCGGGCCGGGTCGTTCTCGACGACGGGCGACAGATCGATGCCGACGAAGCGATCGTGACGACGGCCGCCGCAGCGCCGGCGCTGTTCCGTGACGCCGGCCTTGCCGTCGACGGCGGGGGGTTCCTCGCCGTTCGCCCGACCCTTGAGAGCGCGAGCGACGATCGCATCTTCGGCGCCGGAGACTGCGTCGGGCTTCTCGGGCAGGAACGGCCGAAGGCCGGCGTCTTCGCCGTCCGCGAAGGCGTGGTGCTCGCCGAAAACCTGCGCCGCGCGGCGCTCGGCCGGCCGCTGCGGCGATACCGCGCCCAGAAGGCGCATCTGATGCTGCTGGCGCTTTCCGACGGCGATGCCATCGCCGTCAGGGGCCGGCTGGCACTGCAGTCCAGCATCGCCTTCCGGCTGAAGGACTGGATCGACCGCGGCTTCGTCGACCGGTTCTCGGCGCGCTGACACAAGGAGCGCCGCCGCGGGACGCGGGCCGGCCGCGATGCGCCGGGGGCCGGCCGCGGGAAGACCAAGGCCGGTCCGTGACGGATCGGCCCGGCTCGCCGAGCCCCGCCTACTGATTGAGCCGGATTGCGGCTACCGCGGCCGTATTAACGGCGCTCAGCGCCGGGGTTACCACGCCGTTGAAGGCGTCGAAGACCTGCTTGACCGGGACGTAGGGAGCGGTCGCGACATAGACCATGTCGCCGGAGCGGATCTTGAAGTCCTGGGCAAAGATCAGCCCGGACGGTTCGCGCAGGTTGAAGCGGTAGACCACCGGCACCTGGCCGGTCAGCCGCGTCGCCTCCGGATCGCCCGGATCGCTGTGCTTGAACGCCTCGCCCTCGTAGCGGGCGAGCATCTCCGCCCCCGCCTCGCGCCTGAGGACGAAGACCCCCATCGGATTGGCGAGCGCCGGATTGAGCCCGCCGACCTGCGCCAGCGCCTCGGCGAGCGACATCTCGTAGCCCTGCAGCGGCAGCTGGTCGCTGCGCCCCGTCGCCCCAAGCGCCACATAGGTGCGCGGCTGGCGGGTCATGAGCACGACGTCGCCGGGGCGCACATAGACGTCCTCGGTCGGATCGTCGACGAGTTCGGAGAACGGCATCTGCACCGTCCGCCCGCCGCGGGTCAGCGACACCGCGGTCTCGTAGATCGGCGTCTTCGGCCCGCCGACCCTCGCAATCAGGTCGAGGATCTTCAGCCCCGAGGTCGGGATCGGCACCGAGGCGCCGCCGATCGCATCGCCGGTCACCGTCACCGTCGTCGAATTGCCCTGCGACACCGCGACGACGGCCTGCGGCTCGATCGCCCGGTCCTTCAGGGCGGCGACGATCCTTTTCTCGACGGTCGCCGCCGTCGAGCCGGCGACGCGGATGCGCCCGGCATAGGGGATGGTGATCGAGCCGTCGCGGGCGACCTGCTGGGCCGGCAGATG